>DATHBD010000055.1:0-14713 GCA_035296325.1 Micromonosporaceae bacterium
CGGCTCCCGGCTCCCGGCTCCCGGCTCCCGGCTCCCGGCTCCCGGCTCCCGGCTCCCGGCTCCCGGCTCCCGGCTCCCGGCTCCCGGCTCCCGGCTCCCGGCTCCCGGCTCAACGATGTGTTGACCCGGGAGGTTACGGCCTCGGGCCGAGTATTTCGTGTAGCCGATTCCGTGTGAGAGGACGGCCAGCGGGGCGTTGATCTTCCAGAGGTCGCCGCTGTGGTTGACCGCGATTGCCAGGTCAAAGGTCGTCTGGAGGGCCTGTTCCCAGGGAATGACGGTCGTTTCGAGGTCAGACAGTATCTTCAGCACGCCTTCAGAGATGGCGGAAGCCCCGATAGCGGTGAATACGATTTGCACCCTGGGGTCGGATTCGAACACGGGAAGGATATCGGCGAGGCGGTTCACCGAGGTGACGGTGTGCACGATGACCAGGACCGTACGTTCGGTGGGCAGCGTGTTCCACCGATCGGCGTCGGGTCCGATGGGTGCCCGTACCCAGGCTGTCGCGGACACGGGCAGGCTCCTTGTTGTCTCAGTGTCTTCGGTGTGGTGATGCTGGGCAACCCTAGCCGCGGGCCGCGCCAAGTACGACCAGGGCCGCCTCAGAGTTCGGTACGGGGTGGTCGGCTGCCGATAAACTCAGCGTCATGAGTGGCTCGGCTCCGTCGTGGCTAGCGCTGTCCTTCACGCTCGCAGGTTCCATCGCGGGCATTTTCTCGGCTAGTTGGCTGACCAGTAAACGAGATCGGAAACAGGCCGAGCGCGCTGACCGGGAACGTGATCGGGCGGAGCGCCGCAGTGGCTACCTCGGGCTGTTCCAGACGGCGAGGGCGCTGGAGCGGGCGATCGCGAGTGGGCGCGGTGAGTCGGCCCTGGAGAAGGTGCGCGACAGTGAGACGATCGCCGTGTTCAACCGCGGTCACGGAATCGACGCAGAAGCGGAGGCGCTCGTCGAGGCCGCGGAGCGGCTAGTGCGCGTCGCGGCTGCGAACCCGCCCGCGAGCCGCGCGACGGTGGACGCCACGACCGCGTTCCGGAAACGACTGTCCGCCCTACACGCGGCGATGCGTGCGGACCTAGCCGCCGGTCAGGAAGGGTTGACGGAATCCGGGTCAATCGCGCGAAGGCGGTCGCTGATGTCGCGGCTGCGCGGGTCGTCGAGTTCGCGGTAGATCTCCTCAGCACGACGCAGGTGCCTCGTGACGGCGTCCGAATCGTCGTCGATGGCCTCCGCCAGCATCGCCAGTGTCTCGGCCTGCCTGCGCAGCGAGCCGTCGGCCTCGAACAGCGTGAGCGCTGGTTTCAGCTGGTGGCGCGCCGCTGCGCGGTCGCCGAGGCCGAGCAGCGCCTGGCCGTAGGTGTAGAGCACCTTTGCCTGGTTGTCGCCCTCGCCGATACGCTCGAAATACGGGGCGACGCCGGGCAGCAGCGCCACGGCGGCGTCGAACCTCCCGCGCACGTTGAGCAGGCGAGCTCGCTGCAACGACAGCAGGTTGAGGACTCGCGGCAGCTGCTCGTTACTCACCATGCCGGGGGTGCGGGCGACCGCTTCGGACTCGTCGTACCGCTCGAAGGCAATATCGGACAACCGTTGCGCGTCCTGCAGGTTCCCGGCGACGGCGGCTCGGGCCGCGGCAACCTTGCCGAGCCACTCCAGCGCGCTCTGCTTGCCTAGGCCATGGCCAATTCGTTCGGCCAGTTCAAGCGACGTGGTGAAGTACCGTTCCGCGGCGTCCAAGTCACCGACGGCAAGAGACGCAGTCCCAAGCTGAGACGTCAGCTGCATCACAGCGGCAGAGGCGTCCAGCCGGCGAGCCGCCTCGATGGCAAGGCCGATGGCATCCGTCGTGGTTGCGAGATGACCAAACAGATGCAGGGGGGCCCACAGCACAAACCCCAGGTCGACCGCGATTGGATCGGTGTGGATCGTCTCCGAGCGGATGTCGGCGGCCACGCTGACCGAGCGTTCGACGTTGACCCAGTCGGCGGTAAGCCAGTCGATCGCCGCTTGCCGGAGGGCGGGTCCGGGCCTGGCGGTCATCGAGGTGTCGTCAGGGTACGCCGGAGATTCTCGCCACCGCCGCGTGAGCAGGCTTTCCCATCGCACGCCGGTGTCGCGGTACCACTCGATGATCCGGTACTGGCGTTCACGGAAGTCCTCAGGCAAGTCGAGCCGGGCCCGCTCCCGGGCGTGGTCGCGGATCAGCGGGTGGAACCCCAAGCGGTCGTCTGTTACCCGTTCCAGAAGGTTCGCGACCAACAGTGCCCGCACCATCCGCCGCGCATCATCCATGTCCGCGCCGAGAAGGACGGCGGCCGCGTCGAGCGAGAAATGTGGCCCTGGGTTTGCGGACAGCCGCAGGTACGCCAGACGATGCGTATCGCCCAAGCCCCCGTAAACCGAGTCGAGGACGGTGAGTAACAGCGGCTCGCCGTCGACCTCCAGCGCACTGATCCCCACTTTGCCCATGTCGGCGAGCAACCGCCCTGCGTCCTCCGGCTGCCCGGCAAGCGTCCCACCAACCACACGGATCGCTAGCGGATGCCCGTCACAACTACACAGCAAACCGGTCACCGTCGAGGCGTCGATCGTGTCGAAATCCGCGGCGAGCATCTGCCGGAGCAACTCGCGCGAGGAAACATCGTCCAGCTTCCGCACGCGTAACGGCTTCCAGCCATGGACGACCAGTGCCTGAAGTTCCCGCCGGGTGGTCGCGATCAACACGGCCTCCCTCGAGTTCGGCACCAGATGCGCGATCTGGTCCGCCTGAGTTACACCGTCGAAGACGATGAGAAGTCGTTTGCCGTGAGCGCGGGACTCATAGAGCGCCTGTAGATCTTTCTCGCTGCTGGGCAGCTCATGGGCGGGGTATCCGATGTGGATGAGCGCTTTACGCAGCAACCCGGCTCCGTCACCATCGCCCACCGGGAGGTAGATCGGTCCGTCCGGGAAGGTATCCTGCCAGCGGTCAGCGATCGCTGCCGCCAGTCCGGTGCTTCCGATACCTGCGCTGCCGTGGACAAGAATCCGGCACTGGGTGCCCTCGCGGATCTTGGCGTCCCGGATCTCGTCGAGCTTGTCGAGTAGCTGCTCGCGGCCGACGAACGGATCGGGCAGGTGAAACGGCGATGTCACGGACAACCCCCCGATCGGCGACCTGAACGCACCATTCAACCGCAACGACACTCTCGCCGGTACCCCTCACTAGAAGCCGGGTAGCCGTACCGGCAACTCCCGGACGACGCCCCGCCCGGTCACGGGTACTGGACCCGGCCGGCCTCGTTGTTCGCGATCTGAAACGACTCCTCGACCGCCCGCCTCGCGCCTGCCGTGGCCACGAGGGTGCGCAGCCGGGTGCCGCGCGGGCACTTAAACACACGTAGTAGGCCAGTTCGCTGATGCTGATGTTGCGGCGGCCAGGACCCAGCCACGCCGGTCGCGTCCGAACTCGGCACGGATGGGGTGCTGACCCAGTCATAGACGCGGGAACCGGGGGTGCCGTCGCCGCAGGACATCCGCCGCCACGCCTCGGCCCGGGCCGCTGCGACCAGCACACCTGATCGGCCGCGGTACGAGGTGACCGTCATCGGCCAAGAACGTGACGGGACCGGCTCGCGACCACGTCGCCACCGCGCCCAGATGGCCAGCTTCGCGGTCCAACCCGCCGGCAGCCACCCCCACCTCGCCGGGGATTTCGCCTTCGACATGCCGCGCACCCGCATCGCCGTCACCTGGCAATAACCCAGCCGGTGCTACCGCACGGCAGTACCGGCACCCCTTCAGCGGTGGAGGTCGGGCGGGTGGGTCAACGTGGACCCGGGGGTCGTGGCTGGAAGTCGTCGTCACATCCCGTGAGCGGCAGTTCTGCTGTCTTAGCGATGCGGAGGATGGTGCTCTCGATCGGGGGAGTTTCGGGTATGACGTGTTCGTCGTCGAAACCGGCACGTCCCTTGGGTGGTACCAAGAACGCATGTCCGCTGGGGCGAAGTCGGGCGGCCTGCGGTCGCGTCGTGTGTCTGCGTAGCGTCTCGCCGAATGACACGTCCAGGTGAAAGACGTGGGTGCTGCCGCGATGGCTCTGCGCAGCGCCGACAACATAGCGCCGTACTTCTCGCTGAACAGATCCCTTCAAGGACCGCGTGGTACTGGTAGTCGAGAACGACACGTACGGCCTGCTAGATGAGCGCCGGCGCTGCCGCCGCCCGGCTCCTGCGCCTACTCACCCCGCCGAACGCGCCGCGTTCGAGCGAGTCTACCAACAGCTGCCGACTACGTTGTCGGGCGCGGACACGGTTCAACTGTCCGGTCCTCCGCTGGACGAGCCCTCACGGCGGTGGCCCTGGGTGCCCGAGGTGCTGCCCGTCCTGCCGATGGCGACTCTACACGGAGAGCGGCTTCCATCATGGCGCTGCTGACCACGACCATCCCTGTCGTTCAGAGGCGAGGCCCGCGAGGGCGGGCCTGGTTCGGATGATCGGGCGGTGAAATTACACGAGGCGGCTGCCGCGGGACCGGTTGTTGGCGAGGTTGTGGGTCGCGTCGTCGAGTGCCTGGGGTGCGTGGCGTGTCGGTCGTGCGTCGCTGGGTGGGACGTTTGCGGTGGGCTGGGTCTGGTCGTCGGGGGCCGGGCGGGGGCGTCGATGGTTCGTGCGGTGGTGTTGCGGAGGTGGGCTCGGCGAGGTGGCGGTGCTCGCGCAGCGCGCGGTGCAGATGGCTGGCGTAGGTGTGCTGGATGATGGCGTCGTCGGGGTCGGTGATGTCGCCGTGCCAGAGCGCGCCGAGTCTGCCGACGATGGTCGCTGCGATTCGTTGCCGTTCGCGGTGGGGCAGGGCGAGGTAGGTGTCGACGGCGACGCGGTGCAGGGCGTCGGCGCCGGGCGGTGGAGCGCTTGCGGTGGTTGTGTGGTGGGCGTTGACGATGGCGTGGGCGGCGTGGCAGTAGGCGCGGTGCCCGGCGTGGCCGGGTTCGATGTATGGGCCGAGGGGGTGGCGGGGGTCGTCGTCGGTGATGTGGTGTTGGTCGCGGTACGCGGCGACGATGCCGAGGTTGTGCAGCCACTGCGCCCGCCGGTCGGCGTCGTCGGGTGGCTCGCCGAACGCGGTGGTCCAGGGGGGCTGGTGTGCAGCGGCGTCGACGGCGAGGTGTGCGGTGCGGTTGCGGATCTCGGTTTCGCTGTCGGCGAGGTACTGCCGATACGGCTTCGTACCCGCGGTGTCTTCGTCGCGCACGGGCGGAGTCCATGGTGGCACGCCTCGCGTGTCGCGGCGGACTTGGGCGGCGAGCTGGGCCTGTTCGGTGATGTGCGCCGCGAGGTCGTGGACGGTCGCGTTGGCGGGGGCGGTGGTGAGCAGCGCTTCGGGGTTGCCGCCGGCGTGGTGGTGGGCGGCGAGGGTCCAGCCGATGGTGGCCCACATGCCGGTGTCGCGTCCGGGGTTGGCGGGGGCCGATTGGGTAAACAGGTACCGGTTGAGGCGCCAGGCGAGGACCTGCGCGGCGGTGTGGGCGCCGTCTAGCCGGCGTGCTCGGGCCACGGTGTCCAGGACGTGGCGGGTGTCGTGCCCGGCGTGGTGGGCGCGGGCGATGGCGGCGTGCAGGGCGTTCCACCCGGGCTGCGCGCGGACGGTGTCGGCCAGTTCGGGGCCGAGGGTGTCGGTGACGGCCTGGTGATGGCGCAGCGCTGCCGGGACGGGTACGGAGGCGGCTGGGATGCCGTGGGTGGTGGCGTGGTCGCGGGCGGCGTCGGCGAACCGGTCGAGGTCGACGCCCGCGGTGTTGGCGTGGGTGAGCAGCGCGGCGGGGTCGTGGTTGGCGCGGTGCCAGGCGGTGATCGTGGCGGCCAGGCGCGGCCAGGCGTGGTGGGCTGCGACGTCAACCGGGCGGGTGCCGGTGGCGTGCGCGACGGCGTTCGCGTACCGGTCGAGCTGGGCGATGTCGACGGCGACGTGTCCGTCGTCGGTGGGCCGGGACTCGGTGTTGTTGCGCAGCGCGGGTGGGGTGCCCAGCAGCGCGCCGACGCGGGGGCGGGTGGCGGTGTGGGCCTCGATCAGGTCGGCGTACCGCTTGGCGTGCGCCTGGTCCGGTGGGGTCAGCAGCGCCGGCACGGGGCGGTGATCCACGATGTCGGAGAGGCGCCAGGCGAGGAGTTTCGCGGCGGATCGCGCGTCGTCGAGCGTGCCGTAGCGGGCGGCGGCGGCGAGGAGCTGTTCGGGCTGCCAGCCCTGTTGTTCGGCGCTGATGAGGGTGTGGGTGACGGTGGGCCAGGCCGGGTCGTGCAGCAGCCGCCCGGCCGTGGCGGGGCCGAACATCTGCTCGGTGAGGTGCTGGTAGTGCGGCGCTGCGGCCAGCTCCGCGGCGTGGATCATCCGCGGCATCAGCGTCGCGAGGGACGCGGCCTGGTGTTGGCTGTCGCGGATGGTCTCGGTGGCGGTGAATTCGGCGGTGTCGGCGGCGAGGATGGTCTCCAGGACTTCGCGGGCGGCGCGGGTGTCGGGGTCGTAGCGGGTGCGGTCGAGGCGGCGGTCCTCGTCGAGGTCGAGCAGGTCGTGGGTAACGGTGTAGAGCCGGGTGTGGTGCCGGGCCCGGGTGGCGGCGACGTACAGGTTTTCCCGGCTGACGTCGGCGGTGACGAGGGCGTGGGTGGTGTCGACGGTGTCGCCCTGAGCGCGGTGCACGGTGGTGGCGTAGAGCAGTTCGACGTGCGCGGCGACATAGTCGGCGGGCAGCCGGACGGTGCCGCGGTGGCGCAGGTGCCGCACGGTCAGGGAACCATCCTTGTGGCGGGCGCTGACGGTCCAGCCGTCGCCGTTGCGGACGAAGTCCTTGCCGCCGTTGGCGATGAGGCGCCGCTTGTTGCGGCGGGTGACGATCCAGTCCCCACGCCCGGCGACGTTGCCGTCGTGTAGCCCGACGCCGGGCTGCTCGACGTGGCCGAGAGCGACCCGGTCGAGGCGGGCGCGGGCGGCCAGGGCGGTGACGTCGGTGGTGGTTGCGGCGCACATGATGGCAAGGTTGCCGGCGGTGATGTCTGTGTGCCAGCCGGTGTAGACGGCGTCGAGCATCGCGTGCCGTGACCCACCCGCGATCCGGTTCTGCTGCTCGTAGAAGTCCAGGGCGCTGGTGTCACCGACGCGGAGTTTGACGGTGGCGGCGGCCTCGGCGGGGTCGGCGAATCGGTGCACCGTCTGCAGCTCCGTGGCGCCGACATCGGTGGCGATGAGCCGCAGCACACCGCCCGACTCGACGGCGCCGAGTTGGCGGTAGTCGCCCAGGAGGCGGATCACCGCGCCGTGGTGAGCAGCGATGGCGCGCAGCCGGTCGAGGTTGAACGTACCGGCCATGCCAGCCTCATCGACGAGGATCACATCACCGCGCCGGAGGGCGAACTGCGCCACCGGCGCCGGCATCGGCGCCGCCCCGGCCGTGTCGTCGTCGGCCTCGGCAGCCCCGCGCCGTAGGGCCTCGACGTGTTCGCCGCGCAGGTGTTCGTGCAGGAACTTGTGCAGGTTCTCCGCCGCGACGCCCAGGTCCGCGGCCAGGACCGCGGCTGAGGCGGCGGAGGTGGCGAGCGGGATGACACGCTGACCGTGGGCGTGCGCGGTGTGCAGGTAGGCCCGCATCGCGGTGGTCTTGCCGGTGCCGGCGGCCCCGATCCCAACCGCAATCATCGCGTCGGTGGTGGCGAACGCGGTCACCAGGTCGCGCTGCCCGGCGTCGAGACCGTGGCCCGCACGCTCGTCGAACTGCCGCAGCACCGCGGTCACCGAATCGGCGGGCAGGCCGTGCGCGGTGGTGGTGCGGGCGGCGTCGACGAGGCGTTGCTCGGCGTCCAGGACGTGCTGGCTGGTGTAGCGGTCCGCGCGGTGCTGCACGAACACCGACACCCCATCGCCGCGGCGTAGGACCGCCGGTTCGTCGACCAGGCTGGGTGCCTCAACGCCGATGCTCATCCCGGGTCCGAGAGCCGCTATTACGACCCGGGCGACGAGGTCGCGGTGCGCCTGCGGGTCGCTGGCATGCCCGTCTGCGCGGACGAGGCGTTCGGCTTCGGCGTGCACGTTCCACTGCGTCCATGTCGCCCGCTGCTCGGCGACCGCGGCCAGGACCGTGGTCGCCATCGCGGTCACATCGGTGTCCGATACAACAACGACGGCGGCGTCCTGATCGGTCGTGGTGGTGCTGGGAACCGCGGCCATGACGGTTGCGGTGGCGTCGGGGCCGAACGCGGCGGTGAGCTCGCGGGTCCACGCGGCGCGCATCGCGGTCAGCGACCGCGGTGCCTTCTTCCCCTGGCGGGTGTCCAGGGTCGCCTGGCGGGCGAGCTTGTGACACATCGCCGCGGTGGGGTCTTGGCCGTGTTCGCGGCGGTACTCGGCGATCAACTGCTCGTAGTGGGCGTAGAGCCGGTTGCGGCGCCGTGAGTAGTGCCCGATCAGGACGGTAGGGATGCCGTCGATCTCGTGGATCGGTTCGGACTTGCCCGGCACCGTCCGGGCGGTCCAGGCCACGCCGAGCCGGGCTGTCAGGGCGGTTTGGAAGGCGGTGTTGTAGTGCTCGGACGCGGCGACCGCGATCCGGTACACCGCCCGCCCGTCGAGGGAGCGCCACACCCCGTCCGTGCCGCAGACTTTGTTGGCGATGGCGACGTGGGTGTGCAGGTTCGGGTCGCCGTCGCGGGAGTCGTAGTGGTCGAACGCCACCGCCACCAGGCCCAACGTGTCGACCTGGGCGAGGCCACCAGCACCTACGCGGGTGAACGCCGCGTGCTGCTCCAACATGGCCAGGGCGCTGGCCTTGGCGTCCTGGTGGGCGTCCCAGACGGCTTGGCGCACATGGTCGCGGGGGTCGAGCGCCCAGAGCAGGGCTGCGGACTTTACCGGTGCGAACACCAGGTCGTAGCCGGCCACCCCGCCGCGTCCACGGGACGCCTCCTCCCGGCGGACCTTCTTGACCTCCGCCTGCGTGGGCGGGCGGCCGGTCTCCTTAGTGATGGTGGCGAGGCGTTCGCCGACACGCTCGTCGAACGGGTCCAGGGCGGCGTAGGTCGGGAACGCCCGGCCCAGGCTCGCCGTCCTACGCGCCTCGACGGCGATGCGGGCGAGCTGCTTGTCCGACATCCCGGCCCGGATATGCGCGGCCTGGTACGCCGCGATGATCGCGGCGGCGTTGGGGTGCATGCCGTGCCCGAACAGCGTCCGCATCTGCTCCTCGGTGACCCGCTGCCCGTCCAGGCCGAGCAGCGGTGCGCCGCGGCCGAGCCAGACCCCGGGTGGGTTGCCCTCGGCGGTGTAGTACCCGGCCGCGTCCTGGGTCCGGTCGCGGTCGACGTCGCCGCCGGCGATGTGCCGGGTGAGGTAGGTGTAGCCGTCCCCGGCGGACAGTTTGTGCACGGTCATGACCATCGCGAATCAACGTCATTCGGCGCGTGGCGACAACGACCGGACTGCCATTCTCGCGGCGGCGGATGGGTCCCTCGTCGGGTTGATGGTGGTCATTGTCGCCACCTCCTGCGATGCGGGTGGACCACCACCATGAACCACATTCACTGGTAGTGCAAGAGGTGTCTGGGCATTGTTGTAGTTGATCGTGCTCGTGGTGTTCGGGCTGGTCAGGGCGGCTGTTTGGGGTGACTGGGGCGGTTTCGCGGTTGGTGTTGTGTGGTGTTGGTTGGGGTTGCCTGGGGTTGGTTGCATTCTTCGCGGAATTCGCGGTGTGCTGTTTACCGTCGCTGGTATGAGACGCACCAAGGGGCTGCGATACGCGGCGATACGCAAAGCACAACAGGCGAAACAGGAACGCGACGCGAAGCGTCTACGGCGGGAGCGTCAGGTCGAAGCGGCATTGGCCGAGTTCTTCGAGCACGTCGCGGTCGTCGACGTCATCGAGGCGGCGACGGCGGCCAAGGTCGCTGAGCTGACCGCCGCGGCTGCGGCGGCGGTCGGGCAGGAACGGGTCGCCGCCGCGGTGGCGCTGCGGGCGATGCTGGAGCTCGGCGAGACCCGCACGGCGGTGTCCGAGCTGACCGGGCTCACGCTGACCGGCGTACGGGACCTCCTCACCGCAATCGGTGCCGCACCGGGCGAGGACACACCGACGTCGGCGGAGGGCACGCCGGCAGGCGGCGCTGCCCAGCACGAGCCGGATCCCGATCCGGTGCTGTACGGCGACGAGCCGGCGGTGGAGCCGTTCTACCCGGACTTGGACCCGACCTCCGTGCCGGAGGTCGGGTCGTCGTACGCCGAGCCGGTCTACCCCACGCCCGTCTGCGCGGAGACGGCCGACCCGGCGGCGTACGCGGCGCAGCCGGGGTCGGTGTCGCAGGACGTGGGGTCGGCGGGGGCGCCGAAGTGGGCGCGAGCACCGGATCGGTCGGGTGATGCGTGGGCGACGTGATTGCCCACGCCGTTCAGCACCAGCGCGGCCCGGACCTTCCACAGTCGGAAGGTCCGGGCCGCTTCACGTCCGCTGACTCGGGTAGGGGCCGCCGCGTCACCGCGGCGGGCGGGCGCGGGGGTGGCGTTGTCCGGCTGTCAGGCCGGAGGCGATGGTGCGTCTGATCTCCGCCGGTGCCAGCCCGGCGTCCAGAGCCGCGTTGGTGAGCTGGCCCCACGCGGTCGCCTCGTGGAGCAGGCCGGCGCCGACGAGCTGGCCGAGGTTGAACGCCGCCCGGTTCAGGGTGTCGTTGCGGTTGCCGGGACTGCCCGCGGTGGGTGGGCGTGCGGCGCGGACTCGTTGCGTCTCGGCGGCCAGGGCCGCCGAGGCGTACGGCCCGGCGTGCGTGACCGCACCAGTTGCGTACGGCGTGACGCTGCGCGGAGGCTGGACCAGGGCCAGGAGCCGGGGCGGGCATCCGGGTAGCAGGTGGTGGTGATCGCGCAGCCACCGGTACCGCACCCCGCTGACGTGCAGCGACGGTGGGGCCACGACGGTGGCGTCACGGCCCCGCCAGTCGACCCCGTCGATGATCGTGGCGCGGCTGGCCGCGCCGGTGGGTGTGAACCACAGGTGCCAACCACGCCCCGTCGCGGCGAGCGGCCCCCGCGCGCACCCCGGTCCGAGGATCGCGGTCAGAGCGCGACGGGCGTCGGCGGCGTCAACGTCGCAGACATCGAAGCGCAGCCCGGTGCGCAGGCCGACGTTCGCGGTCGGCCACCGCGCCCACCACCGGGCCAGGACGCTCAGGTCGGTGGTGGCGGCGTGCACCCCACGGCGCACCCGCGGGTGCTTGCCGGGACTGGTGCAGGTTGCGTCCGGGCAGGAACATCCGCCACCGGGGGTGGGCGTGTGGATGGGCAGCACCGGAATGCCGGCGCGGGCGTAGCCGAGCGCCGCGGCCAACAACGGCGTCACGAGAGTTCCCAGCGCGGTCGTGGCGGTCGCCAACCGGTCCACTCCGATGCGTGGCGCGGTGGGCGGCGCGACGTGGTGCGGCGTTCGTCGCCCGGGTCGCCGGCTGAGATGGGCGTGCTGTTCGTCATGGGCGCGGTCTCCTTCGCTTGGGTGGTGCGCGACGGTCGGTGGTGCGCGGGCGTCGGTGGTGGTGGGCGAACACGCAGCGAGCCCGCCGACCGGATCGGTCGGCGGGCTCGCGGGTGGTGCGGGTGCTCAGCGGTGGTGCACGAGTTCCAGGTCGGCCACGCGGTCCGGGTACGCCTCGGAGGCGATGCGCTCGCCGTCGGCGGTGACCACGGTGTCGCCGTTGCGCTGCCGGACCCGGGGACCTGAGTGCGCGGCGGTGTGGCGCATCGACAGTGCGACGTTGCGGGCGTGGACCTTCAACCCGGGCAGGTCGGAGTCGTTGAGGTACGGCAGCAACTGCCCGCCCTCGATGACGACCATGTCGCCGCGGTGCAGATCCTGTACCCGCTCGGCGAGGTCACGCCAGCACACGATGTCGAAGAACATCGCCTTGGTCTGGACCCAGTTGCCGGTGTGGTCGCGGTAGCGGTCTCGGACCACGATCGGGAACTGGACCCAGATCGCGCCGTCGCGGGTGTGCCCGCGCGTCGGTGTGCTGGTGAGGCTGCCTTCGATGACGCAGGTGAACATGTGGTCCCTCCAAGGGGGTGTGTGCGGGTGCGGAGAAGCGGTTCGGGGACTGCCGGGGCCGGCCCGGCTGTGGGCCGGCCCCCGTGCTGGGTGCTCAGGCGTTCTGCATCTGCGGCGCGATCTCGGCCGGGCTGTCCGGGACCTCGGTGCCGGCCCACGGGTCGTCCATGTCGTCCGGTCCGGCCGGGCGGGCGGTGCGGTTGGCGGTCGCCTCGGCGAAGCGCATGCTCACCGCGACGTTGTTCGCGGTGACCTGGAGCCGGGCGGCGGGCTTGTTCGTGGCCTGGGCGAGGTAGGCCCAGGCGGACAGGTCGTCGCGGGCGTCGATGATGACGGTGTCGCCCTTGCTGAGGTTGGCGACCCGCTCGGCCAGGTCCCGCCAGCAGGTGACGTCGATCCAGACGGTGGATCCGTTGACCCACTCGCCCGACTGGTTGCGGCGGCGGGTGTTGTGCCCGACGGACATCTTCGCCACGGCGACGCCGGATGGGGTGAAGCGCAGTTCGGGAGCGGAGCCGAGGTTGCCTTCGAAGGTGAACGTGAACTGCATGACGGTCCTCCTGACCGGTCGGTGGGTGCGCTGCCTGGCCCCGGTTGGAGGCTTCGAGGGCCTCCGGGGCCAGTGCCGCGCTGGTAGGACCGGTAGAGCCCGCGGGGGTTGGGGGGCGTCAAGGAACCAGCGCGAACGATCTTGACGGCGCGAAGCGCCACGGGTGTCAAGATGGTTCGCGCCCTTGACGCCCCCGGCCGCCGTGGGGCTCACCTGGTGTCCGACAGCGCGAGCGCTGCCACCGGCAGGGCATCGCCACCACCCGAGCGCCTAGCCCGCACACCCGGCCCCGGGCAACCCGGGACCAATGCAGTGCCCTACCTCACCGGCGGGCGAGCCGCCTACGCCGCGATGCGGTGCTGCGCCCGTCCGGCATGGGCGGCGAAGTGCGCTCGGGCGTGCCCCGGCTCCCGGCTGCATGGGCCGGGGCGGCGTCACCACCCGTCATGGATCGCGCGGTTCGGGCGGTGGCCCTGGCCACCGGTGACCGACCGGCGCAGGACTCCCCTCAGCGCGATCGTTGTCGCGTCGCTGCCGGCTGGGACGAGTGGACAGGCGTGAGCCCGCCGGGCACGCGGCGGCGTGGCGTTACCAGTCGCGTGTTCGTGCCGGCGGCGTCGTCTGCCGCGGCGCTCCTGACCTCGGCGGGGCGGCGGTCCAGGTCCGTGGGTAGCCGCTTCCTGGGTCGCCGACGGCGGGACGGGCGGGGTGATCCGATGGCATGCCGGATCACCGGGCGGTGCCACCCACCCGCCGCCCAGCCGCCGCACCTCGCCCGCCGTCACCCGCCCCGCGGTGGTGGGCAGCAGACTGTTGAAGAGCCAGCCGGCGACACCGCTGGGGTGCGAACGTCAACGATGCCGGCAGTGCTGGCAGAGCCCGGCGTGCGCCGGCAATGGGGACCGAATCATATGTGGACCGGGACAGCGGTGGTGTGCGGCTGCCGGTTGCGGCGGTCAACACGTGGCGATGGCCACCCGGGCGATGGGTTCTACGGTCGGCTCGGCTGGGTCGTCGGCGTCGGGGTCCACCGAAGTCGGGTTGAGATCGGCCAGGATCTGCTTGGCGACCCGTAGCACTGTCTGGGCGCATTGCTTGACGAGGTCCATGTCCCCGTCGGACCAATCCATCACATAGGCGTCGCTGTAGGTGGCGGTGTCGATCCCGAGGGCCTTGCACACGATGTGCGCGACGCTTTCTGCCTCGGTCTCCTGCCGCCCACGGTGCAGGTCCTCGCCGACACGGGCGCCGGTGAGATGCTCGCAGCGGATGTGCGCCAACTCGTGCAGGGTCGTCTTCAGTTTTTGAGCGGGGCTCACGTCGTCGCGGACCTGTACCACCCGCACGTCACCGCCGACGGTGACGCCGTTGGCGGTGCCCAGGTACCCGGATCGCGGTGCGGCAAGTGCGAAGCGGTACCCGGCGTCGGTGATGAGTCTGACCACGTCGGCGAAGGCGCCGGTCGGGTCGTCGCTGGTGAGCAGCTGCGGGGTGCCGGCGCCGCTGAGGCGTTGCCGGCGCAGGCGTTGCACGGTCGGCACTTGGAATGGTTCACCATCGGTTTGGTCAAGCTCGAACGTGCTCGCCAGCCGGAACCCCATGACCTGCACCGCCGGGCGTCCGCCCGGTTCGCGGCGCACGGTGCGGCCGGCCGCTTCCCACTCCCGTGCCTGTTCCTCGGTCGGGCGGCGCCTGATCGGCGCCCACACCTTGAACGACGCTTCGCCTTTGCGGACCTGGCGGTGGTGCTTCAACCATCCGGTGCTGCCGTCCCTGCTGCCGTAGGGCAGGAAGAACTGTGGCACGATGCCGCGCTCCTCGGCCTGCATCATCAGCAGCAGCTGGTTTCCGAGGCTGTACCGGGCGCCGAACGCGGCGACCTGATCGATGAACGTCACCCACTGCTGCGGGTCGGCGGCGAACCCGGCAAGCCGTTCGTCGAAGTCGGCTTTGATTTTGGTGAGGAACGCGTCGCGTTCCTCCTCGGTCTGCGTGGCCACGGTGGGCCCTCCCCTCCCCGCCGGTGCGGCGGCGGCCGGGCTGGGACCGTGTGGCTCCAGCCCGGCCGTGGACGCACGGATTGGACCGCGGCGACACCGCGGTCGTGGGAGGT
>DATHBD010000056.1:0-9744 GCA_035296325.1 Micromonosporaceae bacterium
GGCGGGCGGCTCGTTCACCGTCACCGCGACCTCCACCGACACCCAGTCCGGGATCGCCTCCTACCAGTACCCCAACTTCGGCACCGGCTGGAGCGTCCCGAGCACCACCAACACCAACACCTACACCTGGACCGTCAACCCCGCGGTCCCCACCCCCGCCGCGCAGAACGTCACCGCCACCGACAACGCCGGACGGGTCTCCGCCCCCGCCAGCTTCTCCACAGTCCCCGACCCGACCGCACCCACCGGCGGCAGTGTGAGCCACCTCAACGGCTCCACCGCCAGCAGGTCGATCACCGTCACCTTCACCAACGGCACCGACAGCGGCTCCGGACTCAACCTCACGTCGAGGCGGCTGAGTCGCAGCGCACAGCCTCTGGTCAACGGCCTCTGCACCGGAACCATCACGGTCCTCACCATCTCCAACGTCACCAGCCCCTACACCGACACCACCGTCACCAACGGCACGTGCTACTGGTACCAGTACGCGATAGCCGACAACGTCGGCAACACCGCGGTCTGGAGCAGCAACAGCGTCGCGAAGGTCGACTACGCCACCGCCGTGAACGCGACCACGAGCCTGGTGGGCCACTGGCGTCTCGGCGAACCCGCGATCTCGTCCTCCGACAACTTCACCGACCCGGCCGGCACGGTCCTGGCCAGCCACACCTCGCAGACCCGGACGACGTGGGCACGCAGGACCGGCGACGCGATCACCGCCGTGATCACCCCGTCCGGCAAGGTGCGGCGCAACGGCCTGGGCAACGTCACGTACTACACGTCCGGCGTTCCGACGTCGGCGGACTACCTCGTCGAGGCCGACCTGAACTACCAGACGGCGATCGCCGGGAACTTCGCCGGCGTCGTCGGGCGGCTCGACCCGGCCAGCGGCAACTACTACACCGCCGGCTACGACGGCACGTCCTTCCGGCTCCGGAAGAGCGTCGGTGGCGTCCTGACCGACATCGGCACCCCGTACGACCAGAATCTTGACTTCGGCTTCACCTATCGCTTCGGCCTGGACATGACCGGCTCGACGATCCGACTGGTCGTCGACGGGAAGACGGGGGGCTCCGTCGTCGACACCGGCATCACCGCGGCCGGGCGGGCCGGCGTGCATTTCAGCAACGCGACGAACGCCGCCTCGGACACCACCGGGATGCTCCTCGACGAGTTGGAGGTGTCCCACCAGGCGCGCGACGAGAAGGGGCTCAACCCCGGTGACTACCACCGGGGCCCGCAGTTGGGCGCCGCCGGGGCGTTGACCGACAACACCGCCGCGCAGTTCGACGGCGCCAATGACTCCCTGCTGATTCCGACGGAGACGAACATTCCGAAGGGCGCCGCGCCACGCACCGTGGAGACGTGGTTCAGGACGCCGGGCGTCGCGCTCCACCAGGACCGGCAGGTGCTGTTTAGCTACGGCCAGTTCGCCACGAACGTGCTGTTCTCCGCGTGGATCGAGCCCGGGGGCACGCAGCTCACGTTCGGCGGAGGCCGCGCCGTTGCGAACCGGACGTTCACCTTCCCGAGTAACGTCAACGACAACCGCTGGCACCACTTCGCCATCACCTACAACGGCAGTGCGCTCGCGATGTACGTCGACGGGGTCGCCGGCACGGGCGGCAGCTCGCCCATCGCCTTGAACACCTTGAACTCCGCCTCTGGCATAACGGTCGGCCGCTGGACTCCCAACTCGAAGAACCTGAACGACGGCTACTTCAACGGAGCGCTCGACGAGCTGGCGATCTACAACGACGCCATGACGCCCACGACGGTGCTGGAGCACTACAGCTTCCTGCAGCAGGGTCCGGTCGGCGGATCGGTCGACGTGACCGGCCTCACCCCTGAGCGCTTCGCCACCCCCACCGCACTGACCATCGCGCTCAACAAGGGGACCGACGCCGACGGCGTCGCCCCGACCGGCGCGCTGCTCTACCGTGCGAACGGCACCCTGGACTCGGCCGGCACCTGCTCGGGCTGGACTCCGTACCTGCTGCTCGACGGGCCCGCCGACGCGGCCACGAAGAGCGACACGATCCCGAACACGTCGGCGTGCTACCGGTACCAGTACGTCGTCGCCGACAACTTCGGTGGGCAGACCACCTACCTCAGCGGTGAGATCAGAGTCGACACCAGGCCGCCGGAGACCAGCCAGTATGACGCGACGGTCAAGGCCACCGCCGGATTGGCCGGCTACTGGCGCCTCGGCGAGACGCTCGTCTTCAACGACACCTTCACCGACTTCCAGAGCACCTCGCTGGGGGCACACAAGAGCGACAGCGGCGGGTCGTGGACGCTGCGCGTCGCGGACCACATCGGTGCGAGCATCAACAGCACCGGAAACCTCTACCACAACAACATCGGCGGGACCGTCTACTACACCAACCCTGCCCCGACCACCGCGAACTACCTCGTCGAGGCCGACGTCATCGCCAAGTCCGCCACCACTACACACATCGCCGGCGTCGTCGGCCGGCTCGACTCTGCCGGCACCGGCGACGGCACGTTCTACACGGCCAGATACAACTCCACCGGCACCCCGCGGTGGGAGCTGGGCAAGGTCGTCAACGGCACGTCGACCGCCCTGGGCACCGCATCGGCTGAGACGCTGACGATCGGCCGGGCCTACCGACTCGGGCTCGACATGTCCGGCTCGACCATCCGGCTGCTGGTCGACGGCGTGGTACGCACCTCGGCCACCGACAACGATCCCAGCCTTACCGCAGCCGGGAGGGCGGGTGTCCGCTTCGCCAGCACCACGGCCTTCGACGTCCAAACCACCGGTGTGCAGCTGGACAACTTCCGGGTCGCCAGCGGGCCGCTGACGGACGCCCGCAACATCTCACACGGCGTGTACCGCGCTACCGGCGTGACGTTGGGTGTACCGGGCGCGCTCGTCGGCTCCCGCAACACCGCTGTGGCGCTCAACGGCTCAGCGGGGCACGGCTTCATCCCCGCCAATGCCGCGCTGACCGTGAACAGCACGTTCTCCGTGGAAGCGTGGGTCAAGCGCGGCACCCTCGGCACCACGCAGACCATCATGTACAAGGGCCCCAACGGACTCTGGTGGCGGTTCGACGCCGACAACAAGCTGGGCCTCTACACCGGCAGCGGCCAACTGATCTTCAAGTCCAACGCGATCCTGACCGACACCACGGCATTCCACCACTATGTGTTCACGTACACGAATGTGCCTTCCATCTCTGTCGCCCTGTACGTCGACGGCGTCAGCGTCGCCGGCACCGCCGGCGCCCACACCCCGCCCACCGACAGCGGCCAGGCGATGTACATCGGATCCAAGGCCGCCTTGGACTACTTCAACGGCACCCTCGATGAGGTTGCCCTCTACAACACGGTGATGCCGCTGGCCACCGTGACCAACCACTACAACAAGGGTCGCGGCAACTAGCGCCGAGACCATCACTCCCGCACGACACCAGGAGCATGACGTGACCGCCCTCGACAAAACCAAGCAGGACATCTCGCGATGATCCGTCGACCGACTGGGAAGCCAGTGACCACAGGCGCCACCGTCCGTCGGCGCGCCCTCCGCCAGCGGGCGAGCCGGGTGCGCGCGACGCTGGACACCGGTGTCACGCTGGTCGAGCTGGTGACCTCGATGGCGATCATGGCGGTCGTGGCGGGGACGTTCACCACCGCTGTGGTCCAGATGTTCCGCACCGCGAGCACCACCGAGGCCGCCGCCGCAGCCCAGTCGCAGGCGAACGTCATCTTCCTGCGGCTCGAGCGGGAACTCCGCTACGCCTCCGGCGTCGCTCCGACCGATCCGGTCCGGCCCTATGTGGACTACGTGACCGCCAACAACGGCACGGTCACGTGCACCCGGCTGCGGCTGGTCAACAGCGGCACCATCCAGGAGCTCCGTTCCATGTCCTGGATCCAGGGCGTGGGAGCGACGTCCGACCGCACCTGGACGCGGCTGTTGTCGAACGTCACCGCGAGAGTCCCGTTGACCAGTCTGACGGCACCCTTCATCATGCTCCCCGCCACGACGCCCGTCGTGCTCCCCTCCGCGGCACCCACGGGAGCGCCCACGGGAGCGGTCACGGTACTGCAGCGCCTCCGACTCCAACTGGTGATCGGCTCAGGGACCGGCGGGAACTCGACCTCCAGGATGATGGACATCACGTTCACCGCGATGAACACCGCGCCCACCGCCACGAGCACCGCCGCCTGCACCAGCGAGGGACTGTGACACCGTGACGAACGCACCCATGCCGCGCGGCCGTGCCAGGGACACCGGGTCGATCCCGTTCGCGTTGCTCCTGACCCTCGTCGGCCTGTCGCTGAGCGCCATGCTGGTGCCGATGGTGCTCAACCAGTTGACCTCCACCCGGGTGGAGGTGCGACGGATCGGTGCGCTCCAGGCAGCACAGGCCGGTCTGGATGTCGCACTCGGGCAACTGCGGGCGGCGAACAACGGCATCACCGACCTCAACGGGAATCTGGGTGGCGTCGCCGCTGATCTGCCGTGTACCGCACTCGACGGGGTCGCCGGCACGGCCGGAAGTGCCCGGTACCGGGTGAAGGTCAACTACTTCTCCTTCAACCCGACCCCGGGCGACTACCTCACCGCCGGGGGCACGTACGCCGAAAGCTGGATCAGTGCCAACGAACTTCCCTGCACCCCTGCCAGTGCGCCGACGCCAGTTCCCGCATACGCGCTGATCCGCGCGCAGGGCACCACCGATCCCGCGGTGTCCCTCACCGGCGACGCGTGTCAGCCCAACGTGCGGTGCCTGCGCGCGACCTACACCTTCCGGTCCACCAACGAGAACATCCCGGGTGGCCTGATCCGCGTCGTCCCGCTCCCGGGCAAGAAGGACCTCTGCCTGGACGCCGGGGCGGGCCCCTGGACGGCGGAAATGATGGGGGGCCGTGACCTGAAGGTGGAGCTCTGCGCGCCGGGAAACCCTGCCCAACTGTTCGCCTACAACAAGAACCTGACGCTCACCCTGGTCGCCTCCAAGAGTGACGCCCTACCCAGGGGCATGTGCCTGGACGGCCGCGCTCCCCTTTCCTCCGTGCACTTCCACCAGTGCCTGGCACCGAGTGACAGCTTGGACAGCCGAAAGCTTCAGCAGTGGGCCTTCAGCAGCAAGGTCGCGTTTCTCGGCCTGGACGGCACGTGCTTTCGACTGTCGAGCCCGGACGTGGCGGGCAGCCTGGTGGTCCACGACACGACCAGGTGTAACGCCACGTCGGACACCAACGACTCTCGCTTCACTCCCGAGGCGTCCGTTGGCGCTGGGGCGGCCGACTACCCGACCACCGCGCAGGTCGTCAACTTCCAGCAGTTCGGCCGGTGCCTTGACGTGACCGGGGCGAGAACCACCGCGAGCTACCTCATCGCCTGGCCGTGCAAGCAGACCATGCCGGTGGACTGGAACCAGAAGTGGGTGCTGCCACCCCAGACAGTCGCCGGCCCGGCCGGCGCCGACGGACTCATCACCACTGTCACCACCGACAACGAGCGGTACTGCCTGAAGTCACCGGGGTCGATTGTCGCGCCGCCCGCCTGGGTCACCGTCGTATCCTGCCCGGTCGGCGTGGCCGCACCAGCCGGCACGACCTGGAACGTCACCGCGAACACGGGCGACTACGTGACGAGCTATCGAATCAGGGACAGTACGGTCGGCCAGAGCTACTGCCTCGCCCCGCAAACCGCGGAGGCCGTCGCCGCCGACCCGCAGGCATACGTGGTCAGCAAGATCGTCCTGCAGACCTGCTCCGACTCAACGCTGCAGAAGTGGAACGCGCCGCCCAACGTGCAGGACGCGCAGCCGCTGAAGAACGTCGGCGAGAGGTAGGCAGGGCGATGAGCGTGTCAGGAAAGCGAAGGGTGATCCGGGCTGACGTTCGCCGGTCCGACCGGGCCGCCGGCTTCACCCTGGTCGAAGTCATCGTGTCCATCGCTCTCATCGGCATCCTGATGACGGCGCTCACCACGTTCTTCGTCAGCACCGTGGTGACCACGGATGCGCAGGGATCCCGGCAGACCGCCATCCGGGTCGCCGACGACGCGATGGAGAAGGTCCGGTCGCTCAAGCGCGACACGCTGATCAGCGGCCGCGGGCCGGGTGCCGTCGACAGCCAATGGAGAACCACGACGGCCGCTATCGGGTCGCACCTCGGCAACATGGCGCCCGCCTACGACGACCGCACCCCGCCGTTGCCGGCCGCCACGCTGACGACCAGCGCCCTCACGTCACGGGTCAACGGCGTCGACTACCAGCAGCACTGGTTCGTCGGCAGGTGCTGGCAGGTGGTCGGCGGCGGCGACTGTGCCATCCGGGACGGCGTGCCGTTCCTCAAGGTGGTCGTGGCGGTCACCTGGCCGGAGCGCAACTGCCCCGGCGACTGCACGTTCGTCACCGCTACCCTGATCAGCTCCGCCGTCGACGAACCCGTGTTCAACCCGGACGCGCCGTGAGGACCGCCAACGCTTTTCGTCGTCCGCGGCACGGCGACGACTCCGCGCCCAGCGACGCCGGCATCACCCTGGTGGAACTCGTCGTGGCCATGTCGCTCATGAGCGTCTTTATGATCATGTTCACGGGGGCCATGCTGGGGCTGTACCGGTCGGCGAACAGCACCGAGGTGACGTCGGCAGCGCAGTCCAACCTCCATGTCGCCTTCAACCGCCTCGACAAGGAGATCCGATACTCCTCGGGCATCAGCGTGCCGGCGCGGGTCGGCCCGGACTGGCACGTCGAGTACCTGGTCACCAACACCGGAACAGCGGTCTGCAACGGACTCAGGCTGACCCGGGTCGCCGGCCAGCCGGGGTGGCAGTTGCAGCAGCGCAGATGGAAGCAGTCCTCGGGCCCGACGGCCGCGACCGCGTGGGCGCCGCTCGCCTCCAACGTGAGCCTGCTCGTCGCCGGCCGCGACACGGTGGATCCGTTCGTTGTCGTGGTGCCAGGTGCGGCGTCCCCGAGCGCTTCATCGTCTGGTGCCGACGGCAATGCCCAACGCCTACGGTTGCGGATGGCGGTCAGTTTCGGCGCCGGTCGTCTCATCGCCACCAAGCAGGTGGACATCGCCTTCAGCGCGCTCAACACGTCGCCGAACACCGTAAGCGCCACGGTGTGCATCAACGGGCGCACCCGATGAAGCATCCGGGCGGCTGGAAGCGACCGGCGCGTACTCCGCGGACCGGAGACCCCGGCCGATGGGCCGATGACACCGGCTCACTCCCCTACGCGATGTTGCTGACCATGGTGGGCGCTGCGCTGAGCGCACTGCTGATGCCGATGGTCATCGTCCAGTTCCAGGTGACGGGTTCGGCGACCGGGCGCAGCCACAGTCTGCACGCGGCCCAGGCGGGCCTGGACACCGCGGTGGCGCAGATCCTGGCGGCCCACGACGACACCACGGACGCCGACAACAATCTGAATGGCCGGACGTCCAAGCTCCCCTGCGGGACGTTGACCGGGACCGTGGACGGCGCGCAGCGCTACTCGGTGACCATCGACTACTTCGCCGCCGAGCCGCAGCCCGGGCAGTATGTCGCCGGCACGGGTGCATACAACACGACGTGGATCAGCACGAACCGCCTGAGCTGCCCCGCCCCCGACAGCCGGTTCGCACTGCTGCGGTCCCAGGGCACGGACAACGGAGCCCTGTCCTTCGATGTCAACACCTGCCCCGCGCTGATGCGGTGTCTGCGGGCGACCTACCGGCTGCGCACCACGAACGAACCGATCCTCGGCGGGCTTATCCTCACGCAGCCCCGCAACTCCGGAGGCTCGGACAGGGACCCGGACCTGTGCTGGGACGCCGGACCCGAGCCGTGGGAGCCGAACACCACCGTGACGACCGAGGAGTGCCATCCGGAGGTGCCACAGCGGAGGTGGGCATACACCAAGGACCTGACTCTCATGTTGGCGGATACCGCCTCGTCGAGCGCAGGCCCACTCTGCATGGACTCCGCTGGACCGCGACCCGGCGCACAGAGCGTCCTGACGCTGCAGCGCTGCGCCACGCCGGTGCCAACCAGCCAACGGTGGAGCGCCGACGGCGACGCGAACTTCAACGGAACCATGATGAACGGTGGCGTTCCCGAGGCGGCGTGCATCTACGCCGCGAGCTGGGGCGAGACCAGCCCGCTTCTCGTTGGACCCAGCAGGACGTACTGCCGAAAGCGGGACTGGCAGTCCTCCTTCAATCCGGACTCGTCGGTCGGGGCCGGCGCGGCCGGGCAGCCGGGGACCGATCAGCTGGTGAACCGCAAACAGTTCAGTCGGTGCCTCGATGTGCCAACCACCGACCGGGAGTCCGACTACCTCACCGCATACCCCTGCAAACAAGCGCTGAACCCGGCCGACGTGGAGTGGAACGAACGCTGGAAGCTACCGCCGATCGGAAAGGCGGGCCATGGGACCGGGCGGATCACCACCGAAGTTCCCGCCGGAACCAACCAGGGTGCGGCAGGCACCTACTGCCTGGTGGCGCCGCCGGACTTCAGCGTGGAAATGTATGTCGACGCTGAGCCGTGCGGTACCGCGGGCGCGCGGGCCACCTGGACCGTCTACAAGAAGTTCAGGGATTACGACACGAGCTGGCGCATTCTCTCCGGCTATCCGCCGAGCGGCGGAGCACCGTTCGGCATGTGCCTTGCCGCCAAGGACAACGCACTCGGTGACTTCCGCAAGAACGAAGCGGGCGTGGACCTCGGATACCAGACCAGCAAGGTGATCGTCGCGGCGTGCGATGGATTAGAGCTGCAGAAGTGGAACGCACCAGCGAACATCCTCGGGGCCATCCCCCTGAAGGACATTGGCGAACGCTAGACCAGGTTCAACCCCAGGCTCGGAGGACGGCATGCTCAGCTACAGCCACGGCGCGGTCCAACGACCGCACCCGACGCATGGGCGCGCTCCGTCCGAGCACGGCGCCGACGATGGCTTCAGCCTGCTCGAGATCGTCGTGTCGATCGGCCTGATCAGTATCCTCATGGCGGCGTTCACAACGTTCTTCATCAACTCCCTCACGCTGAACAGTGGGCAGGGCGCGAAGCAGGCCGCCGCACAGATCGGCGGGTCCGCGATGGAGCGGGTGCGTGCACTCAAGGGCGCCGCCATCACGGCCGGGCGCGACGAGGCGTCCACGCTCGCGCAGTGGGCCAGCCCGGTCGCCGGCGTCAGCCCGTACCTGGCACAGATGGCGAAGGCGTGGGACCCGACCCCGCAGGTCGGCGAGGCCGTCGCGCTGCCCGCCTCGGAGGCCGCCGAGCTCGCCGGTTACACGCTGCACTGGTACATCGGCACGTGCTGGCAGCCCAAGGACACCGGCGGGGACTGTGTCAAGCCGCTCCTCACCGGCACCGCCGCGAGCAACGGCAAGGTTCCGTTCTTCGGCGTGGTCGTGGGCGTGACCTGGTCCCACCGCAGCTGCCCGCTGTCGGCCTGCACCCATGTCGAGGCCACCCTGGTCAGCAGTTCGCCCGACGACCCGCTCTTCCCCACCGGCCAGAGCCCGGTACCACCAGCGATCGACCCCACCCCGCCGCAGGGCGGGTCGGTCACCGCGACCGGCCTGATCGGCA
Source organism: Micromonosporaceae bacterium (assembly GCA_035296325.1). GTDB lineage: Bacteria > Actinomycetota > Actinomycetes > Mycobacteriales > Micromonosporaceae > DATHBD01. The sequence goes on from DATHBD010000056.1 coordinate 9,575, forward strand.
CCGGCCCGCTCTACTCCGGGTCCACCACGATCAACCTGCTGCTGAACAAGGGAACCTCCGGCGTCGGCCTGGCCGACGACGGCTACCAACTGCACCGCGCCACCGGAACACTCGCCTCGATCGGCGGCACCGCGAACGGCACCTGCAGCGGATACGGCCTGTACACCCAG
>DATHBD010000057.1:0-14099 GCA_035296325.1 Micromonosporaceae bacterium
CTGGTCCGCGGGCACTTCCACACCGCCTGCCGGATGCTCTCCTCCGAGGACAACGCACCCGACCCCGCACCGGCACCCGCCTTCTTCGTCGCCACCGAAGACGGCAAAGGCGGAAAGAACTCCGACACCCTCAAAATCCAGGTCACCGGCATGCCGCAGAAAGGCATCGCCCAATGCGCCTCCTGGGCCGGCGACGGCTCCCACCGCATCCCCATGATGGAACAGGCCAAGCAGACCCCGGCCTTCGACGCGGTACGCATCAAGGTCCAGTAACGGACGCCGGCTGCTACCGCAGGGCGCGGAGGTCGAGTGCGAACCACTGCTCCGGCTGGGCCTCCCCGGTGGACCACCACAGCACACCCTGACGGGCGGAGACCGTTCCGATCCCGTCGGCCACCACCGTCGTGGCGGCGTCGCCCAGGTCGTACACCGCGAGCTGGGCGGCGCCGCCCTGGCGTTCCCGGCCCCGGGTGAGCACCTCGAACCGGTCCAGCAGGGCGACGTCGCTGAGGGCGGCGCTGACCGAACCGCCGGCGATGCGGCGCCGCTCGGCACCGTCCGGACGCATCACCTCGATGCGGGCGGCGCCGCCGTCCGGGCCGAGTACCAGCGCCCTGCACCACGCCGGGCTGCACCCGACCAGCTCGGTCGCGACGGAGGGAACCCGCACCCGGCGGTCGTCGAGGAGGTTGACCAGCTCCATGGGTTGGGCCGCGTCGGCCGACCCGGACGCACTCACCAGCCACGGCCAGGCCGACAACGCGAACGTCCCCGGCACCCGACGCGCGCTCACCGGGCCGCCATCCAGCGCCACCGACCGCACCTCGGTCACCGCGGTTTCGCCGGCCGCCATCGCGATCCAGTGCAGCCGACCGTCGCCGACGACGAGGTCGTACTGCGAGTTGAAGAACACCGCCGCGCCGGTGTCCGCGGTGACCGGCACCGGGGGGCGGCCGGTCCGCCAGTCCAGCCGCCAGATCTCGGTGCGCGCGACGCCGGCGTCGGTGGCGGTGAACTGGAACCAGAACACCGTGTCGCCCACCGCGGTGAACCCGACGAACTGAGGGTGCTCGCTCGTCGCCATCCTGCGGATCTCGCGCGGCTCACCGGGGCCACGGAGCAGCAGTCGCAGGTGCCCCCCGTCGAGCGTGCTGGCCGTGCCGAGCGAGGTGCCTGCGTCCAGGAAGAACCATGGCGTGTAGATCGCCTGGTCCGCGAGGCGGGCCGGCGTGGTCACGATCGTGGCGTCGGGCCACCGCTCGGTGAGGTGAGGCGCCGGCGGCTCCGTCGCGTCGGCGGTGGTCGCGGTGAGGTTGGACAGCCGCGGTAGCCGCACCGAGGGCAGGGCGAGCAGGGCACCGGCGGCGATCACGGCCAGTACCAGCGCGCCGACCCGTTGCCGCGCTGGTCCGGGACGGCGATCCGGTGTCGGGCCGGGACTGCTGGCTGGTGCCTCCACCAAGGACTTCCCTACGACGAATGGGATGCGGGCATGGCGATTCGGGCGCTGACGGTACCAGTCGGACCGGCTACCCTCGGTTGACACCGCCGACGAGAAGCCGCAGGGATGAACCGACCGTGACGACTACCGAGCGCGAACTGCCGGGCGGCCCGCAGCTGGGCGACCCGGCCGCGCCGCCGGGGGGCCAGCCACCGCGACGCCGGGCGCTGCTCGGCGGGCGGGTCACCTCGGTGGAACTGCTCGCCGGCCTTCTGGTGTTGTTGGTGATCTTCCGGGTGCCGATCGCCGAGGCGCTCTCCGGGCCGTGGCTGCAGACCTGGATGACGGTGTTCGTCTCGGTGATGACACAGGCCACGCCGTTCCTGGTGTTCGGGGTGGCACTGTCGGCGATCATCGCGGTCTTCGTGCCGGCCTCGTTCTTTGCCAAGGCGCTGCCGGAACGGGCCGCGCTCGCCGTGCCGGTGGCCGGCGCCGCCGGGGTGATCCTGCCCGGCTGCGAGTGCGCCTCGGTCCCGGTCGCGAGTGCACTGATGCGCCGCGGCGTCACGCCGGCGGCCGCGCTCGCGTTCCTGCTCGCGTCACCCGCGATCAACCCGGTGGTACTGATCTCCACGGCGGTCGCCTTTGCCGGCAAGCCCGAGATGGTGCTGGCCCGCCTCGTCGCGAGCCTGATCACCGCGATCGTGATGGGTTGGCTGTGGCTGCGGCTGGGGCGCACCGAATGGATCCGGTTGCCGAAGCGCGCCGACGTCGGCCCCGGTGCCCGGTGGCAGGCGTTCTGGGCGTCGGTGCGGCACGACGTGCTGCACGCCGGCGGATATCTGGTGATCGGCGCGATGGCGGCGGCCGCGCTGCAGGTCGCTGTCCCCCGGGCCTGGCTGCAGGCGGTGGCTGACCAGGAGCTGCTGTCGGTGCTGCTCCTCGCCGGGCTGGCGGTGCTGCTGTCGATCTGCTCCGAGGCCGACGCGTTCGTCGCGGCGTCGCTGCGGGAATTCTCGTTGACGGCCCGGCTCGCGTTCCTCGTGGTCGGCCCCATGATCGACCTGAAGCTCTTCGCCATGCAGGCCGGCATCTTCGGTCGCCAGTTCGCGTTCCGGTTTGCTCCGGCGACGTTCGTGGTGGCCGTGGTCGTCTCGCTCGCCGTCGGGGCGGTGCTGCTGTGAACCGGCAGGCATCCGCGGTGATCCTGGTACTGCTCGGCGGGGCGGTGCTGCGGATCAGCCTCACCGACCAGTACCTGCGCTACGTCAAGGAAGGGCTGCGACCGTTTCTGCTGCTGGCTGGTGCGACGCTGGTCGCGGTCGCGGTGATGACGCTGTGGTACGAGCTCCGCCCCACGCCGGCCGCGCCGCGCTCCGACGGTGACGGGCACGGCGGCGATGGGCACGGCGACGATGGGCACGGCGGCGATGGGCACGGCGGCGATGGGCAGGGCGGCGATGGGCACGGGCACCACGGCGAGCCGCGGGTGGCCTGGCTGCTGCTGCTCCCGGTGCTCGGGCTGCTCCTAGTCGGGCCGCCCGCCCTCGGCTCGTACGCCGCCAACCGGTCCGGAACGGCGCTCTCCGCCACCTCGGACTTCGCGCCGCTGCCTGCCGGCGACCCGGTGCGGCTGACCGTCCTGGACTACGCCTCGCGGGCGGTCTTCGACCAGGGCCGGTCCATCGGAGACCGTCGGGTGGAACTCACCGGCTTCGTCATGCCCGGCCCGGACGGCGGCTGGTATCTGAGCCGGATGGTGCTGAGCTGCTGTGCCGCGGACGCCCGCCCCATCAAGATCGGCCTCAACGGTGCGGTGCCGGACGGGCTCGCCGCCGACGTGTGGCTACGGCTCGTCGGAAAGTACGACGCGGAACTCGCGGTGGACAGCCTGAATGGCGAGCGGATCCCGTACATCGAGGTCGTCGACGCGCAGCGGATCGATGCCCCGGTCGAGCAGTACGAGGATTAGCGCCCGATCAGGTCAGCACCAGCCAGGCCCGGCCGTCGATCAGCTCACGTGCCGCGTCGAGGTGCCCGGCGTGGCAGGCCGTCTCGGTGATGACGTGCAGGACGGTGCTCCGCAGGTCCCGGGGCGGCAGGCCGGGAAAGATCTCGTCCGGCCACCACGCCGCCGCTGAGTCCAGTGGCGTGCCCGCGATGACGGCGTCGGCGAGCGCCGCCTCCTGGCGGTACAGGTCGAACACGGCCTCGGCCGGCGTGTCCGGCCCGACCTGCCAGGCGGCATCGCCGGATTCCAGGTCCACCGCTTCGCCGGCGGCGACGGCCCGGAACCAGAACCGTTCCACGTCCAGCGCCAGGTGGCGCACCATCCCGAGACAGGTCCAGCCCGAGGGCAGCGCCGGTCGACGCAGGGCCTCGTCGGGTAGCCCGTCCAGAATCCCGAGCACGTGGTCCCGCTGACTTTTCAGGACCGACAGCAGTGCCGAAGTCTCCGCGGTCGATGCCGATCGGCCCATGGTTCCTCCACTGGTGCGGTACTGCTGATGCTCGCACACCCGGCGGACCACACCGCGGTCGATCCGGTGGCCGGGTTCAGTCGCCCCAGCAGTTCCGGACGCCGAAGGCGACGTCCCTTGCCGGCACGCCGACCGCTGGGTCGCCGGTGATCAGCGTCACGCCCGTGTCCAGGTAGCCGCTGGGCTTCTCGCCGCCCCGGGCTGCGGCGGCGAGCGCCCGTACGCCCTCTCGCGCCATGTTCTCCGGGTACTGCTGCGCCGTGGCATCGATGTCCCCGGGCCGAACCCCGTTTTTGATCGCTTCGCAGCCACCGTCGACCGACACGACCACGACGTCCGCCATGTTGCGGCCGGCGTCCTTGAGCGCCGCGATCGCGCCGAGCGCCGCGGGCTCGTTGACGGCGTAGACAACGTTGATGTCCGCAGCCTCGGTGAGCAGCTGCGACATGCCCGCCCGTCCCTTCTCGCGGTTGCCCTCGGTGTCGACCGATCCGACGATCTCGGGGCCGTCCTCGTTCAGGCCGAAGCCGGCGAGGAAGCCTTCCCGACGCAGCTCACCGGAGGCGATTCCCGGGGCGAGGTCGAGCATCGCTATCTTCGCGGCCAGTCCCTTCTGGGCAACCTTCGCCTTGGCGTACTGCCCGATCAGTTCCCCGGCGCGCTTGTTGTCGGTGGCGAAAAGCGCGTCGACCGCGGACCGGGGGTCGGTGGGGGTGTCCACGGCGATCACGGCCACGCCCGCTTCCCGCGCCCGCTCAATGGCGGGCACGACGGCCCTGGAGTCGGCGGGCGAGATGAGGATGCCCTTCGCCCCTTTCGCGATCATGTCCTCGATCGCCTGAACCTGGCTCTCGTTGTCGACGTCGCTCTCGCCGGTCGCGGTCAGCAGCTCGACGTTTTCCTTCCCGGCGGTGTCTTCAGCGATCTCGCGCATCGTCACCCAGAACGGGTTCGCCTCCTGCTTGGTGATCAGACCGATGGTGACCCGCTCGCGGTCGTCGCCGCAGCCGGCGAGGCCCAGGCTGAGCGCCAGGGCGCCACCCAGCGCGATGAGCCGTCGGATGCTGCCCGTACCGCTACGTCGAGGCTTCGCCATGGTGCCATCCGCCCTACGGTTCACTAGACGACGTTCGTGATCGGTTCCCCGACAGCCGGTCGATGGCTGCGCATGTCGAACAGGGCATAGGCGGCCACCAGGACCAGGCAGACCCCGGGCACCACGTAACCCATCGCGGGCCCGGCCACGTCCATCACGACTCCGTGCAGCATCGGGGCCAGCGCGCCGCCGAGGATCGCCATGACGAGCCCGGCGGCACCGAACTTCGCGTCCTCACCAAGGCCCTGCAGGGCCACCCCGTAGATCGTGGGGAACATCAGCGACAGGGACGCTGAGATCCCGACGACCGCAAGCAGGCCGACCATGTTGAGCGAGAACATCGCGACCAGGCAGAGCGCGACACCAACCACGGCCATGATCAACAATAGCCGGGCCGGTTGCATGATTCCGAGCAGGTAGACCATGGCGAAGCGGGCGATGAGGAACAGGACCAGGCTGGCTTGCAGATACCAGCCTGAGTTCTCCGGGGAGACCCCGACGACGTCCTGGGCGTACTGGATGGTGAAGGTCCACGTGCAGGTCTGCGCGGCCACATTGAAAAATTGAGCCGCGACGCCGTAGCGGTAGTGGCGGTTGGCCCACAGCCGCCCGAACGCACCGCCGCTCGCCACGGGAACCTCGGCCCGCTCGGTCGGGACACTCATCTTGCGGAATGCGATGAGCAGCCAGATCAGCACCAGCACCGCGGCGATGCCAACGTACGGCTTGAGCACGAGCGCCAGGTCCGCCTCCTGGCTCTGCACCAGTTGCTCCGGAGCCATGATCGTCTTCGCCGCCTCCGGCGTCAGCGCCGGAAGGATCAGCACCGCCCCGAGGAGGACGCCGACGTTGGCGCCGACGGGGTTGAAGGCCTGGGCGAGGTTGAGTCGCCGGGTCGCCGTCTTCTCTGATCCCATGGCGATGACGAACGGGTTGGCTGACGTCTCCAGGATCGACAATCCCGCGGCCAGCACGAAGAGCGCAAGGAGGAAGAAGCCGTACTGGAGGAACTGGCTGGCGGGGATGAACAACACTCCACCGACAGCGGCCAGGCCCAGCCCGACGAGCACCCCTGCCTTGTAGCCGAACCGCCGGTTGATGAACGCGGCCGGGATGGCGAGCAGGAAATAGGCCCCGTAGTAGGCGAACTGAACCAGCGAAGACTGGAAGTTCGACATGTCGAAGATGCTGCGGAAGACCCCGACGAGAACGTCGGTGAGATTGGCCGCCGCGCCCCACGCCGCGAAACAGCAGAGCAGGAGCACGAACGGGACCAGCAGGCCGCGCTCCACCAGCCGGGACTCGGTCGCAGGCAACTGACCGTCCGCCGCCTCGGAGGTTGACGACATCTGGACCCCACATCTGAGTGTCGGTGCCATCCCATCGCTCGCCAGGCCATGGGCGGGCCGGATGGGCGCTGTGTCGACACGAGACTGAGCTGAGCCACCCCAAGCGTGCATTGCTCGGCGGAAGCGGTCAAGGGCCACCTTGTCGCTGTGGACAACGACAAGGTGGCCCCAGGGAAGGCTGGGTGCTCGACCAGGAGCTGGGCCTCAGACGCAACCGAGCGCCGCGCGAAGCCGGCCGAGATTGGCCCGCATGATCGACAGGTAGTCCTCGGCGCTGCCGTCCTTGAGCCCTTCGATGGGATCGAGCACGTCGGTCTTGGCACCCACCTCATTCGCGATCGTCTCGGCCAGCTTGGGGCTCACCAGCGTCTCGAAGAAGATGGTGGTGGCGCCGCGCTGCCTGGCGAGTTCGGCGACAGCGGTGACCTGCTGCGGGCCGGCCTCGCCCTCGGCGTTGATGCCGGTGATCGGGATCTGCTCGAGGCGGTAGCGCTGGGCCAGGTAGCCGAAGGCGGCGTGACTGGTGACGATGTCGCGGCGCTGACAGTTCGCCAACCCGGTGGTGTACTCGCGGTCCAGCGCCTCCAGGTCGCCGCGCAGCGTGGCGGCCCGGCTACGGAAGTCGGCGGCGTGCTCCGCGTCGATCGCGGCCAGCCGCCCGGCCAGGGCGTCCACGATCGCGGCGAACCGGGTGGGGTCCAGCCAGACGTGCGGATCCATGCCCTCGTTGGCGTGCTCCTCGCCGGCGTGCTCTTCCTCCTCCTCGGCGCCGGGTGGCGCCGGACGCAGCGCCTCCACCGTGGCCACGTCGAAGGCCCGGTCACCCGCCTCGGACTTCACCGCAGCGTCAAGCTCGGGCTGCAGACCGGCGAGATAGATCAGCAGCCCGGCCTTGCCGATGTCGGCGACCTGTCGCGGCGACAGTTCCAGGTCGTGTGGCTCAGCGCCCGGGTCGGTCAGGTTCGTCACCTGGACCTGGTCGCCACCCACCCGCTCGGCGATGAACCGCAGCGGATAGAACCCGGCGATCACCTCGATCGGCTTGTCTCCGCCGTCCGCCGATCCGGCCGAGCTGCTCGATCCGCACGCCGTTGCCGAGCCCAGCACCGAGGCGAGGAGAACCGTGACGCCCAGCGTCCGAAGTGAATGTCCCATGCCCCCAACTGTGTATGGTTATGACAATCATTGTCAACAACGCATCAGTCACGGGGAGCCCGGCCAAGATCGTCAGGCGACCCGGGGCAGCACCTCGGTGGCGATGAGTTCGACGTGATCAAGGTCGGTCATGTCCACGATCTGCAGGTAGGCGCGGGTGGCACCGAGGTCGGCGTACGCGCCGAGCCGGTCGACGACCTCCGCCGGCGTGCCCACCAGCCCGCGCTCCCGCAGGTGGTCCATGGACCCACCGGCGCGCTCGACGCGCTCCCGGACCTCGGCGTCGGTACGCCCACAGAAGGTCGGGTGCGCGATGGACCGGGCCAGTGGGCGGGACCGCCCGACCGCCTCGCAGGCGCGATCACCGTTGGCGTAGCTCGCGGCGGTCTCCTCGATCGAGGAGAAGCCCACGTTGTACTCGTCGGCGAACCGCGCCGCCAACTCGGGCGTCCGCCGCTTGCCCCGCCCGCCCACGATGATCGGCGGGCCGGGCCGCTGCACCGGCTTGGGCAGCGCCGGCGAGTCGGCCAGGTCGTAGTGCTTGCCCGAGAAACTGAAGGTCTCCCCGTCCGGTGTACTCCACAGACCGGTGATGATCTCCAACTGCTCGGTCAGCCGGTCGAAGCGCTCCCCCACGGCCGGAAACGGGATGCCGTAGGCGGTGTGCTCGATCTCGTACCACCCGGCACCGAGCCCGAGCTCGACGCGCCCGCCGCTCATCTGGTCGACCTGGGCCACCGACATCGCGAGGATGCCCGGCAGGCGGAACGTCGCGGACGACACCAGTGTGCCGAGCCGGATCCGGGACGTCTCCCGGGCCAGCGCGGCCAGGGTGAGCCAGGAGTCGGTCGGCCCGGGCATGCCGTCCGCCGAGCCCATCGTCACGTAGTGGTCGGAGCGGAAGAACCCGTCGAAGCCGAGTTCCTCCGCGTGTCGGGCCATGCGCACCTGGTCGTCGTAGGTCGCGCCGAGTTGGGGTTCGGTGAAGATATCCAGCCGCATGCCACCACCCTGGCATGTCGGTCCGGCAACCGCCGCACGAGGTCGGAACACGCTAGCCTGACACATCGTGACGCGCTTCGACTGGATCTCCCTGACCACCGACTACGGCCTCGCCGACGGCTTCGCCGCGGTCTGCCACGGCGTGCTCGGCCGCCTGGCACCCGAGGTGCGCGTCATCGACGTGACCCACGAGGTCCCTCCGGGGGAGGTCACCCGGGGCTCCGCTGTGCTCGCGCAGACCGCCCCGCACCTGCCGCCGGCCATCCACATCGCCGTCGTGGATCCAGGCGTCGGCACGCCGCGGCGGGGGGTGGCGATCGAGGCGGTGCACGGCGTCCTGGTCGGCCCGGACAACGGACTACTGCCCGCCGCCGCCGACGCGCTGGGCGGCATCGTCCGCGCGGTCGAGCTGACCAACCCGGCCTGGCACGCGCCGGTCGTCTCCGCGACGTTCCACGGCCGGGACATCTTCGCCCCGGTGGCGGCCCGGCTCGCCCACGGCGGTGAGCTGGCCGAGGCCGGCCCGGCCGTCGACGTGGCGTCACTGGTACGCCTGCCGGAGCCGATCCTCGTGCTCGGCGACGGCTGGATCGACGCGGAGGTCGTCCAGATCGACCGGTACGGCAATCTGCAGCTCGCCGCGCCGGCCAGCCTGTTGGACCGGCTCGGCGAGACTCCGGACGTCGCCGGCACGCCGGCCGTACGGGTGGAGACCTTCGGCGCCGCCCATCCGGGGTCGATGCTGGTCTACGCCGACTCGGCGGGGCACATGGCGATCGCGGTCAACGGCGGGCGGGCCGTCGCGGCGCTGTCGGCGGCCCCGGGTGACGTCGTCCGTGTCACGGCGGGGTAGCCCGCTCCGGGCCCCCAGCCGCGTGCGGGGCGGAGATGACCTGGCACTAGTGACTCCACCTACGCCGTAATGTGGCCCGGATGACGTCACCCGCCGTTGTCGTGTCGCCGTACCAGATGCACTGGCCGGAGCGGGGCGCGCAACTCGCCCTCGACCTGTCCACAAGGCTCGGCCCGCTCGCCCTGCGGGTCGAGCACATCGGCAGTACTGCGATCCCCGGCATGGCGGCCAAGCCGGTCTTCGACCTACAGGTGAGCGTGCGCGACCTCGACGAGGCTGCGGAGGCGTTCGACGGTCCCCTGGCTACGTTCGGGCTGACGCGCCGACCGTGGCTGCACGACCACGTGCCCGCCGGCCTCGACGACGACCCGAAACGGTGGTCGAAGCGGGTATGGAACAACGCGGCGGAGCCGGACAGGGAACGGATCATTCTGCACTGCCGCCTCGCCGGTTCGCCGAACGAGCGGGTGGCGCTGCTGTTCCGCGACTGGCTGCGCACCAAACCGCTCGCGGTCGCGGCGTACGGGAGGTTCAAGCGGATGCTCGCCGAGGCGGTCAGCGACCGCGACGAGTACACCGACGTGAAGGACCCGGTGGTGGACCTGATCATCGTCGCCGCCGAGGACTGGGCCGCCGCCACGGGGTGGACGCCGGATCAGGCACGCTGACGTGCGGTGCGCCGGGACGGGTCTAGCCCGATGTCGTGACAACCGATGAGGGCAGACCGAGGAACGCCCCGTGCCGGGACGCCGCGGCGTGCAACGCCTCCCGCTGCGCGTCGTCGAATTCGACGTACAACGTCGCCTCGATGACGACCGAGTGCTTCGACACCGTCCGCCGCCAGCACCCGGCCACCTGACTGTCCAGGACCACCACACCGTTGAACGCCGGCCGATCCGGTGTCCCGAGCCGGGCCACGCCGGACAGGTCCAGCGCGTACTTGCTCTCGCTGTAGCCCACGATGTACTCGTCGTACCCCCACAGCAGCAACACCGTCGGGCTGGGCGGCGGCTGCTGCGACGGCACGGCCGGTGACGCGGCGTACCAGTACGTGATGTCGTCGACGGTATCCGACTCGAGCCGGCCCCGCACGAGGTCGAGCCCACGCCGGATCTCGGCGATCGTCAGGCTCGACCACCACGCGAAGTCCCGGACCGTCGCCGGGCCGTGGCTGGTGAAGTACCGCACCGTGAGCTCGGCCAGAGCCTCGTCCCGCTCCGGCGCGGCCACACCGGCCGCCCGCTCGTCGAGCAACGCATAGGTGTGCTGCTTCCCGCTGCGCGGACCGCTGCAGATCAGCGCCGACAGCTCCGCGTGCATGAGGATGTACCCGAGCCGCATCCCCGTCGCCGGGATGCCCGCGCGCTCGAGCATGGTGGCGATCTCCTTGCGGGTCAGCGCGCCGCCGCCGACCAGGGCGGCGCTGATCAGGTCCCCACAGCGACGCAGCAGCGCGTCGTCCAGGCCGAGTTGGCGGTAGTAGTAGGCGTTGAACGCGTGAACACGGGGCGCGGTGAGTTCCTGCATCCACCGGATGTCCACCGGGCGGACGAAGTGCCAGGTGGACCGAAGCACATGGGTACGGAGGATCGCGCCGGCGTCGAACGCCACGTCGATGCCGACATCGTCCAACCCGACGCAGCGCTGCCCGAGCGACCACTTCGTCGGCCCGTAGTCCTGAGCCTGCACCGCACCCAGCCGCCCGACGACCTCGGCGAGGTCCACAGCCACCGGCCCAGTCAAGCCGACGCTGCACAGCCGGCGGCGGGCGATGTCCAGGCTCGTCATGGGTATGCATTATCCCGGCCGAACCGCCCTGGCGCCCGGCTCAGTAAAGGTGGCGCACGGTATGAGTCGGGTCGGGAACTCTTCGAAGGAGTCGGCGAGTCGCAGGTCCTCATCGACGTACGCGACAGAACGCTCGCCTTGCGGACCTGATTCAAATAGTCCCGCATCACCGCGTCATGACCGGGCGTTGCGTCAATTCCCCATCCCCCACCGACCCCCGAAACGCACTGATCTGCATGTGGTCAGGAGCCCAGGAAGTCCTGAACGCGGTCGGGAAGCAACGACGCTTCGGCACGCCGCCGTTCCGGCGATAGAGCAGATCAAGGTACGCCGGAGGTAGCGCCACGCCCAGGAGCTCCTCAGCCCGGCGAACCATCGCAGCCTCCAGTGGACGGCCGGTGTAATCGTCCTCGTCCTCGAACAGATCCGTCGGGTCACCCCTACTTGATCCATCGGTATGCGATGTCGTCGCGTGAACGTTCGAGGAAGACGCTGCACCATCGAGGAAGTCCCAGGTGATCTGGCGGGTCGGGTTGCCCGTTGTCCGCCGCTTCCCTCGCTCCGCATCACGCGGGTCAGCGGCGGTACGGTGGATCAACTGCGGGAGGGCTCCACCAATGGGGTGCAGCCCTCCCGCCGTAGCTTGTACCATTGATCGACGTCCGAGCTGGTCATCAATCCCCAACCAGGATTCGCAGTCATCGCATCCGTGAAGATAGACACTCGGGACCGCCGAAATGAGCTCCTTGGTCACCACTAGCTGATCTTCGGCTGCGGGCGCAAGGGTCATCTGCCAGAGAAGCGGCCTAAATTTCCGCCCCAAGATGAATCCTCGAAGGTACATTTCTGGCGGTGAGTCCTCGCCTCGTGTGGGTTGTCCGCTGCATGTACCACCACACTCCCGTCCTCACCTGCCATATCATCCCAGTGATACGTCCCTTGCTCCTTGCCAGCTTCCGCTGCGGTCACCTTATCCGCCGCACTTTCCACTTCCGTCCGATATCCCTGTGCCCTCCCAGACTGTCGAGCGTAGTCGCTGCGTGGAGCGAGCAGGCCGGGCAGCGCCCTTCCAGAACGCCTACCCGGCCGCACGAATCCGGCTAAATATTAATGAGATTCGGTGGCTCGTTGTTCACAGCCAAAGAGCCTATCCACGAGCTCTCCGCCAGATCCACATGTGTCTGCACGCGTTATCACATCAGCAGGAACTAGGTCGGCGATCGGTGCCGGAATCCCGCTTCCCCAAGCATCCCACCCCTCAAAGAACAGATGGTCGTCTAGGTAGGCACCAAACGGTCCCATACGGCCCACTCTCTCTACCTGCAAGCGAAGGTCTTCGAGAAGCAGCCTAAGGGAAGATGCAGATGCCACCTTTTCACTGCCGCTGCTCCAGCATCCGGCCCAGCTGCTTGCGGCCACCAATGCGTCTGGCGCTACACATACCCAAAATCGAGTTGCCTCAGCGGAATCACCAGCTATGACAACAGCCACAAACCGCTGCTCACCGCTGATCGATAACTTCAGCGGAGTCATCACGGCGGCGATATCACAAATTCAATCAAGGTGTCCGGTGACATGTCTCCCGCCCTCACCCTTCTCGCGATCTCAGCCGTGCGGTGGTGGCCGCCGGTAATGTGCAGACGAGACGCAGGATAACATCCGCAGTCTCCTGGGCCCCAATCGCGCTCGCCCCTAATCGGGTCATTTCCTTGAGGGCCACCCGGCCGGACAAGATCATCGTTGGAGAGATTCCTGACACCACCATGACCAGCAACCTCACCCCCATTCAACTGATGGGGATTGAGTGGGTGCGTTTCGAATCTGTTGTTCACCATCTCGCCCGCTCGGGCGTTGAACTTATTGATATCGGGGTGCACCGGTAGATCCGCCAAATGACTATTCGCACTGCCATGGCAGTTGTGCACGAGGACCGGGGGTGTTGCCGGCGATCACATAATAGGTGTGGAGGCCGGCGACGGTGAGGTTGTGGACCTGCTGTTCCTTGGTGCGGGTGCTGACCGTCAGCACCGTGCTCGCGGTCCCGTCGTTGGTCAGGACCTGGTCGCCGGCCTTGAGGTTTGCGGCGTTGGTCCAGGTGCGGGTGTTGGCGACCCAGACCGGGTGCTCGTCGGTGGCGGTCAGCTTGCCGGTCTGCTCGCCGGCCGCCCCGTCGGTGTCGATGGTGATATCAACAAGGCGTTTGGCGCCATCACCGGTGATCAGCGCGGAGACGGGCCGCGCGCCCGTCTCGCCGGTCTCCGGTTGGGCGGCCTGGACCAGGTCCCCGATCTGGACAGCCTCGATGGCCTTGGAACTGCCATCCGCCATCAGCACCGCGGTGCCCGGAACAAAACTGTTCCGACACCCCGCCGTGCCGGCCTTCGCCCCGACGCCGCCGGCCCTCGCGCCGGTCGCGCCGGCCTTTGCCGCGCCTGCCCCGCCGAGGAGGACGCTGGCACCGTCGAGGAAGCCCCGGGTGATCTGGCGGGTCGGGTTGCCCTTGTCCTCCTCGTAGCCCGCTTTGAAGCCCTCCCACATGTTCTTGGGGTTGAACTGCTCCTTCAGCTTTTTGTCAACCGCCTCCCGCGTTGCCTTCGGCGTGCCCACACTCGTTGGCGAGGCGTCATCGAGCAACTCCCAAGTCTCCCCCGCCCCGGTCACAGTTTCCTTGCCCCACTGAAACGCTTCGGAACTCATGTCGGACACCGTGTCGCCAAGCATCGACGCCCGGTCCTCGATCCAGCTCCCCAGCGACTCACCCGTCGGGTCGATCGACCGCAACACCCTGCCGGACACGTAGGCGTACGGCGACACCGCCGGCTGCCCCACACCGGTCGCCACCGGATCCATGCTGTTGAACGTGCCGGTCCCGGCGTCATACATCCGGGCCCGCATGAAGTAATCCCCACCCACCGTGGCGTCCTGATACTGCCCG
>DATHBD010000058.1:0-291635 GCA_035296325.1 Micromonosporaceae bacterium
GTCAAAGACCTCGTCGCCGCCATCCGACGATTCATCGACGGCTGGAACGAACGCTGCCACCCGTTCATCTGGACCAAAACCGCCGACCAGATCCTTCCCCACGCCACCCGTCAACCAACTTCAGACGCGCGACACTAGCTACGGCCAGCCGCCGCGCCGCCGCCCAAGCATCGTCGTCGGTGACCCCTCCTTGGAAACACACGGGCACAATGCCGCCGACTTGGCGCAGGCGGCCCGCGCCGTCACGGCGCAAAACTGTTGCGACGGTGGACCTCCGTGCCTCGCTAGTCGGAGCCTGTCGTCTGCCTGTTCATCGTCACGCGCCACCACTCGAGCTAGCCAGCGAAGACGCGAACTCTTCCGCTCGGCGGCCGGTTCCATACAGGACTTTCCGGCTCGCGGCGTTGCCTATGGTGTCGGCGTTTGGACCATCGGCTGGGTGCGGCTCGGTGTCCGTAGGCCCCGAGCATCTCGGCGGAAATCCACTGACACACTTTCATGGCACCCTCTGTGTCAAGACGTGGCGGGGACCGGTGTTCTAGACTAGCGTCGGCGCAGTGCCGTCGCGTCATGGTCGTACCTCCGGGTTCTCGCCGCTGGTCGTTCACGTCAGTCCCCTGTTCGCCTATGCAGACGACGAGTGAGCGGACCTGCCCGCCGGCGGAGCCTTCCGATCGGTAGACAGCCGAACGGACGTTACAGTCCGGCTCCGTCAACGCGGACTCTGAGACTGGGGGTGGGCGATGACGAGTGAGTGGCGGCCGCGGACCCTGCTGGGCCAGCTTTCGACTACCGAGCGCACGGAGCTGCTTGGCCTCGGGGCGACGCGCGAGTATCCGACCGGAGCCGTGCTCATGCGCCAGGGCGCGCTCGCCCGCGAGACCCTGCTTCTGCTTCGTGGCTACGTCAAGATCACGGCATCCTCCGAGCACCACACCGTGCTACTGACCGTCCGGGCTCAGGGCGATCTTGTCGGCGACTTCGCCGCGACCAGCGGGCGCGAGCGCTCGGCGACCGTCACCGCGTGCACCCCGATCGTGGCCCAATTTCTGCTGCCGGACACCTTGCGCGGGTTTCTCGGCCGCCATCCGCATGCCGCCGAACTGGTCAGCGGGCTGATGGTCGAGCAACTGTCCAATGCCAACCGGCGGCGGGTGGAGCATGCAACGCTGCCGGTCGTGTCCCGCCTCGCGCGGGTGATCACGGAGCTTGTCGAGATCTGCGGTGAGCGTCGGCCTGCCGGCGGCATGCAACTGCCGTCGTGGTTCGGCCAAGCCGAACTGGCCGACCTCGTCGGCGCCTCGGTCGACAGCGTGCAGCGAGCGCTGCGAGCGCTGCGCCGCCAAGGGGTGATCGACACCGGATACCGATCCGTTGCCATCCTGGACCCGGACGCCCTCGATGCGGCCCGCGGTCTTCCCGGCGGCTACTGGAACGGTTGGCTCTAGGCCATCTCGGCCGCATAGCGCTTGGCCCGGCGGTCGATTTCGTCCTCCAGATCCTCGTCGTGTCTCTCCTGGGCGACCCGACTGCGCTCATCGACGGTCCGGATCCCGTCCTTCATCGCCGCCTCGTAACGATGTTCGACCTCATCCAGGCTCCACGAGTGGAACCGCTGTCCGGAGTGCAACTGCCGGTTCACCAGCACGTCGTACGCGGTGGTGCCGCTCAGCATCTTGGCCAGGACCGGGAGGCTGTCCACCAGGATCAGGAGGATACGGACCAGCCATTCCGCCGCGGCGACGAACCCGCTGCGGTCGGACAGTCGCTCGAGTCCGCGCGCCTCGTCGATGATGTCGATCGGGCCGAAGGTCGCAGCGAAGGCTTTAACCTTCTCGTCGATTCGCTGCTCGACCGTCGTACCGTGTTGCTGCTCCGCGGTCGCGACCGTACCGGTGAGGGTGTTGATCTGATTGTTCAGGCTGCTGACCCGTTCGCGCTTGGCCGGCAGATCGATCTCCGCCTCGAAGGTTTCGGCTACCTCCCAAGCGCTGTCGCAGCGAAAGCCCTTGCCCGCCTGACCAGACGTGCCGCCCCGCTTGACTCCCGCGCATTCGTCCTGGGCGAAGTCCTGCTTCGCGGTGAGCTGGCTGCTGAGCGTGGTGACCTCGGAGCTCAGCTTGTCCCGTTCGGCCTGAAGCGAGGCGAGGTTGTCCCGCTCTGCCGCGGGGCCGCCGACGCCGAGCTGGTAGTTGGCGCATTCCGGCACCGAGGTCGTGCTGCCGCCGTCCAGCGGGTTGCATCTGGTCCACAGGCCGGCCTCGACGCGGATCTGCTCCTGCCTGTGCTGCTCGACGTCGGCGTTGATCGCCGGATGGAAGATCCACAGCACCAAGGGCTCGGCGATCACGCTGCCGAGCAGGATTGCCATGATCAGGCGGGGAATGAACATCAGCCATCGGCCGGCGCCCAGTGACCCGTGCGTGCTCGACACCATCCAGCTGTCAATGGCGAGCACCAGGAATCCCCAGAAGATCGCCACCGGAATCACCACCGGCCAGGGCACCTGGACAACCCGCAGGAGAGCGGTGAACAGCGAGATCGACGCCATCAAACCGGTATTGATCAGGATGAGCCCGAGGCGGGTGTAGCGAGGCCGCTCCTCCGGAACCCAATCGAGCACCTCCTCGCGGACGCCGATGAGCCGGCGCGGCAACACGGCGATACCGGCGTCCGGCGGTGCCGGCCGGTCCTCCACCGTACGTTGGTAGGGGATCTGGGGCAGGGCGGTTCCGTTGTGACCGTTGACGGGGTTGCCTTTCGACAGCTCCGCGGTGATCTCAGTCATCCTCTTCCCGCACATCCATATCCAGGTCGACTCCGTCGTCGTCGCCATCTCCGGTGCCGTCGGACCCATCGGACTTGGGCCCTTCAATCGGTGCTGCGGCGTTGCGTTCCGCCAGCTGCTCGTGTTTCGGAGTAGTCACCGCCGCACCGGAAATGTCGGCGACCAACTGGTCGACGCTCACGTTGACCATGTCGAGGTGGCCCTTGCGCGCGAGTTCCCGGAGGACTTCCAGCTTCAACTCCAGCTGCCTGTTGCGGTCCTCCCGCTCTTCGCTCGAGTCACGCAGCCGGTCCTCACGCGACTCCTTCGACTCACGCAGCCGATCCTCACGCGCCTCCCGCGCCTGCCGAGCCTTTTCTTCGCGTGCGACCCGGCGATCTTCTCTGGTGTCCTCGCGGTCGAATTCGAGCGCCTTGCGGTCGTCGTCCCGATCCAGAGCAAACTGTTTTTGCCTATAGGCCTGCTGTTCTTTGTTGTCCGCGTCCATCCGTTCGGCGAGTTCCTTGGCGTTGATCTCGCCCCGCGCCTGCGCGTAGATCAACGCCTTCACAGGATCTTTGCCGTAGGCGTCGAAGGCGAACTCGATCTCCCGGCGGGCGAATTCCCACTGCTCGGCCTGCAAGCGATGCTCGTGCCGCTGCTGCCGCACCGACGATACTTGCGAGTGCTCCTGCTCCTCCTGATCCGCCTGATGCCGGCCCTCGCGTTGCCGGCCGGTCAGATTCTGCGTATGCAGTTCGTCGTCGATCTCGGTGCTCTGGCGATAGCCACGTTTCTGCGCCTCCAGCTGGTGCTCGCTGTCGACCTGCCGGCGTTTGGCCTCGAACGTCTCCAGATCTTTCGGCGTCAGCACCTCCACGCCGACCAGCCGCATCTGCATGCCGCTCACATCCGGCGGGCGGACCTCCTCGTACGCGCGGACCCGCGCCGCGGCGTCCCGGCGCAGCCGGTTGACGTCGGCCATCCGGTACTCCAGCGCCAGGTGCGACAGCTTCGAGTCACGTCGCAGGTACGCCAAGATCGTCGAGTGCGCGTTCAGGTTTTCCCGGACCACCCGCCCCGGATCGGTCACGGTGCAGGCGAAGGTGACCCGCACGGTGAAGTCACTCGCCTCCGCGGAGGGAATGGACAGGTCCACCGAGATCGGCACCCCGTCGCCCATGTTCACCAGGCTCACCAGGTCGGCCCTCAGGACTTGGTCGTCTTCGCGTTGCAACTCGCCCCGGTCGACGATGTACCGGCCGTCGACGCGATAGACCCAGACCTCGTGGGCGCCCGCCCGAGGCAGTTCGTCGGGGTGCCGGCGCTTGCGGCCCATTCCCAGGAATCCCCGGTTGGCCGGTGCGGAAAGATGGTCGGAGCTGACTATCGGGTACGCGTACATGGTGAGACGCCTTTCTCAACTCGCCTTGCGGCTGCTGTGGTATTTCCAGAGCACGTCGAGCAGGACCAACGCCGGCGACCGTTCCGGCTTGGCGCGCTCACGTTTGCGTGACTCCACGGTTCGCAGATCGGTGTAGAAAGGCGCCACCTCGTCGGTCGGCAACGCTGCCAGTAGGGCCTCACCGAGCTGCGACGCCAGCTCGAGAGGCTTGTCGGAAACATGTGACAGGCGATTGAGTCCTTGCCACAACGCGTTCAACACGACCGCTCGATGCGGGCGATAGCAGAGCCCTGCGGCCCACAAACGGGCGACGATGTCGAGCCGATCCGGGTACTTCTTCAAGAAGCGAAATGTAACCGGCACCCGATGCTTCGAGTCGCGGAGCACAAGCAACTCGCTCAGCACACGCCGTGCCCGGATGACCGCGACATTGTCACGCGGACGGATCTGTTTGCGGTGCAGCTGCCGCTCCAGTGCGGACAGCACCTTCCCGGCGTCGTCCCTATCAATCAGCGTGTCGAACAGCGACGCCATCGCGTAGCACGCCTCGGTGTACCCGGCCGAGGCATTGATCGCGAGCTGCCACAGCTGGGTGATGGCCTGCACCGGGTCGCACGCTCCGAGATACCCGCTGTACGCCATCGCCGCTGCCCAACGCTGCTCGGGGTCACCGTGGTTGGCCCACAACTTGGCGACCTTGAGCGCCGCCGGCAGCGTATTTTCCTCCAGGCACATCTCCCAGAGGATGCAGACGGCGGTGGCCTGCCCGTTGGCCCCGATCTTGCCCTTGGACCACGGCTCCAGATAGGAATGCTCGACCTCGTCGAAGTCGATGCCCGACAACAGGGCGAGACCCCAGGCGACGTCCAGATTGATCTGGTTCTCGACCATGGCGGTCAACCAGTCCGCGGCGGCGTTCCAGAACGGCGTCTCGAACCGCCGGTACAGCTCGGCGAGGACGTGCCGACGATGCGTCTCCGTACGAAAGGCCAGCACTCGCCTCTCGCTGGCGGAGCCGGCCACCCGTTTCTCGGTGATGAGGCTCTCGTCGCTGGTCCGCTGCCGCCGCCGGTCGGTGAACTCGTCTTCGCCCTTCTTCGACTTCTTCAGCTTGGCCGGCGGCGTCGCCGGTTTGAGGACCCCGTGACGGCGCATCGCGGAATCCAGCACGGTCCGAAGAGCCTCGAAGTCTCGGTGTCTGACCTCGCCCAGGAAGGCCAGGGCCGCCACGTCGAGCACGGCCGGGAGATCCGCGCAATGGGCGTCGAACCAAGCCTCGACCCGCTGGGCAGAGGTCTCCGCGAGCCTTTCCATGGCCGACTCCGCGGTCACGCCGTTACGGATCCGGGTGAGAACGCCGACGATGTCCGTCATCGAGCACTCGTCATCGAACTTCTGCACGAACCTGTCGACGACCTCGTCCGACAGCTCGTGATCGGCGAGGTACGCCCGGACCACCTCGACCAGATCCGGCCGTTGCCAGGCCGACTGGGCCACGGCGTCGACCCTCGGCTCCGGCGCAGCGACCGTGGTGACCACCAGATACGCCCCGGCGGCACAGACTTGATCGCGCACCGTACGCCACGCGAAGTCGACATCGCCGGGCGAACTGGTCTCGATCCGGTTGACGATGAGGTAGCCGAAGTCCTCCTTGTACGTCCGCGTAGACAGGCCCTTGAACTCGCTGATCGCCGACATCACGACCAGTTGACCGGCCCCGGCCTCGCGCAGCAGGTTGATCGCGCTGGTGCGCTTGCCGACCCCAGCCGGACCGCAGAGGGCGACGACGTGATCGGAAGTCAGGCGTGTGAGAGCGGCGTCGTAGTTCTCGGGACGGCAGAAATGCTCGGTGTCCGCGCGGACCTCGTCGTCCTCGAGCCGGCCGGTGGGCGCACCCCGCGGA
Source organism: Micromonosporaceae bacterium (assembly GCA_035296325.1). Lineage (GTDB taxonomy): Bacteria > Actinomycetota > Actinomycetes > Mycobacteriales > Micromonosporaceae > DATHBD01. Next base: position 6,076 of record DATHBD010000058.1, read on the forward strand.
TCGGGCCCGCCGCCCCGACTCTTGCCCGCCGTGCCGACATGCGCCCGCTTCATGAAGATGTTGAGGACCTCGGCGATCTGCTCCGGACCTCTTCGCTCGCCCGCGTCCTTCGCCTGAGTTGAGATCTTCGCCTCGTCGGGGCCATCCGCCTCGTCGGCTTGCGGCCCCGCTTCGCCTTCGGCGGCAGGCTCCGGCTCCTCGCCTTCGGCTGCGGCCGCCGGTTCCTCGTCAGTCATCGCCGCCACCCTCTTGGATGCCGATCACGTGCGCGGTGACCGGAGCGTGGAACACGCTGATCGCTTTCGCCTGGTAGAGCGGAGCCGCCGCCCGATTCCCCGCCTCCGTGGATGCCGCGCCACCGGATGCCGCTCTCGGCGGGGTGGCCGCATGGCCGGTCGGGAGCTGAAGCTGGTGTACGTCGATGCCGGGGACGTGCAGCCATGCATCGTCGACGTACTCCTTGACCTGCACCGGGACCCGACGAAGCTGCCGCGGCCGGAGGATGGTGTGCCCCTGCGCGATCGTGTCGTTGAAGACCTGCTTGGAAACGATCACCACGACGCCCGACGCCGGCGAGGCGTCCTGCGCGGCCTTCGCGATCGCGGCGTCGACCAGCCTGCCGACCAGCACAGCGGCGGCTCCCGCGTAGCCGTTCGCCGCCTGCTCCACGACCCCGTTGTGCAACGCAAGCCGGAGCCGCAGTTGCGCGTCCACTTTGCGTTCGTCGTTGTAGTCGGTCACCAGGTCGACCAGGTGCGGGACGAACTTGTCGAGCACGGCGCTCTCCGACTCGCCGGGGGGTAGGACGGCGAACTCCCCGTCCCCGGCCTTCTGGCAGTCCCAGGCCTCGCGGTGCAGGCCGGCCGCCATCGCACTCGAATCCAGAAGATCGATCAGGTCATGCTGGATCGAAGCCTGCCGGCGCCCGGTGGCCGAGCCATAACCACGAACATCAACGGACACCACCGTACGGCGCCCGGCCGCCCCCCGAACCACCACAAGTTCCTCCCGCATGACTCATCCGCGCCAAATCAGCCAACTACAAGATCGCCTTTAAGATCACCGCAAAAGGCGGAATCCCGACGCCAGGTCACCACCTGGCGGAGTGGGACACGCGCGGAGTCGGTCAGCGTCTCAGAGTCGCAATGTGCGCAGCTGTCGGCCTTCGTAGCTCAGATTGTTACTCCCGGCCAGCGGTTGGGTAACCCAACGTAAATTTGATTTCTCCGCCGACCAGATGAGCTGTTCCGGCCAGCAGCGGGCAGAGCACTCCAGATGGCCGACCACGATGGAGTGATCGCCGGGCGACGAGGCCCGCTTGACTGTGGACCCGACGTGATACCTCTTCAAGAGTGACCGCAGAGAAGGCACCGCCTGCCCGCCGCGCCGGCAACGAAACCGTTCGGAGCAACCTGGACATCGCCTGGCGCACCCACAGCGCACAGGAGAACTGGACCGGCAAGGTCGACACCAAGGCCTCGATCTTCCTGGCCTTGGACACGGCGGTGCTGGGCGCCATCGTGGCCGCCCGCACCCAGCGGGAGGGTGCCCTCCGGACGCTTGACGGATGGCAGACCGGCCTGCTCTGGACGGCGATCGCCATGTGCTTTATCGGTGCGGTGCTAGCCGCCATGGTGGTCTTTCCGCTTCTCGGCCGCAGCACCAGTTCCGGCCGGCCGAGCGGCACCATCTACTTCGGGGACCTACGGCGCTGGGAACCGGACGACTTGGCTGAGCGGCTCGCCGAGCTGACCGCCGAGGAACAATTCCATCAGGTGTCGCGTCAGCTCGTGGCCATGGCCCGAGTCGTCTGGCTGAAGCATCGGATCATGCAGGTCGCGCTCGGCGTGGCCCTGGCCGGATATGCGCTGATCTTCCTCGCATTGTTGAGTTAGCTATGGAACACGGAATGACCGATGAGGTGGCGGGCAGGGAATATATAAGCAGCCGCTGCTGGCACTTCGGATCTCACGGCGACCCGACGTCCCACTGCGCCGTCTCAGTTGCCGCCTCGTTCACTCCTGGTCCTGGCTTCGCAGGCATCCGGGCATGTTGCTCTGTAGCTGGCCAAGACAGTTGGCGTATAGCAGCGAACCAAACGCGCGCAGGGTCGGAAAGCGCGTAGACAGCGCCTACTTCGCGTGGTCAGTCGGGCGGCAGAAACGAGGTCGGCAAGTTTCTCGACCGCGAGCCATGGCGCCGTCCGGTGAATCATCCGATGACAGTTTGAGCATATTAGCGCCAGGTCCTCCTCGCGCGTCTGGGTTGGCCCTGCATCGACGAAGTCAGCGTAGCGGGCACACATGATGTCGTGAAAGAAGCTCTCGAACGCGTTGGAGTGCTTCTCCTCGAGCCGACGCCGCAGGACGTCACTTGAAACGGAAGCCGAACAGTCCGCCTGCCTCGAACTGATCGGTGAGGCGCTGTGGCAGCACATGTGGGTCGGGGTTGAAGCCGCGGCGCTGAGCCTTTTCTAGATCGTCGGAGTTGATCGTGACGATGTACTGCATTCGCTCTCGTGTCATCACTTCGGCGGCGAGCGTGAGGGCGGCGGCTACCTGCCGCTCGTCGACGCCATCAAACAGGTGGCTGTCGTGCACGAGGAAGTCGGGCGCTCTACCGCCTCGGTGGGCAAGGATGCGGGGTACGTCGGCACGGGCGCATTCTGCCTGCCGGGCGCGCATGCCGCAAAGTCGTCAGCAACGGCTTTGCGTCAAGCTGGTGGATGACTCACCCGGTGCGCCAATTTCACCGTGCCGCATCGATGCCAAGATCAGGTGCGCTCATCTGCCGCGATCCGAGCGCCGAAGCGCGCCTGGCGACAACACAAGTAGCGCGGAAGGTCGCCTTCGAGGGGGCGCTCCCGGGTGGAGCCGGAGCGCCAGGCGGCGGCACTCCGGTGTGGCCGGCGCAGTACGGTCAACCGGAGATATGTCGGTATCGTCTCTGCGTGCGCTGCTACCTGATCGCCGAAGGTCCGACCGACCTGTCCGCTGTACGCGCAGCGCTATCCGAGCGTGGCGTTGAACCTGTGGAGCCAGCTCGTGCCTTCGATGGCCCCGTGCTGGGCGGCCGTGGCTGGCTTCCCGACGTGGACTTCCTCTGTGCGATCTTCCCAGCCGATCATGGCTGGGAGACACCACCGGCGGTCTACCTCGAGATCGGCCAGGCGGTCGGAGCCGGTATGCCGGTCCTGCTCATCGTGGAGCCCTCACGTCGCCTCGACCCATCCTTGTCTCCGCTGCCCGCGATCCGTGTTCCAGTTGTAGGCACCGTGCTGGCCAGCCATATTGGCCTCTTTCTGCAGTCGATCGGACGTCCCTCAACCGGCGTGGAGCCATCCCGGCCCGCAGATTCCGCCGAGTTGAGTGCCGTCCACGACGAACTGCGCGCCCTCCGTGACACGGTCACACTTGGGGGCAGCGGCGAGGCACGGAGGACGACCGGCCGACGCATCGAAGAGCTTGCCCTTCGATTGTTCCGGGCAGCCGGTGCGGAAGCGGCAGATGCCACAGGAGCGGATGGAAACGGCGACATTGCAGCGTGGGTCCCTGGGACGGAACAGTTCATTCCAGGTCCACTACTTGTTGAGTTGAAGATCGTGCGTGACTCTATTCTGAATAGGGCCATTCTCGATCAACTGCAGCACTATGCCTTAACCCGCGGCGCGCAGTGGTCGGTGCTGCTCTACTATCGCTGGGATCTCAGGCGCAAAGTCCGACTGCCAAGCGGTGGAACGTGGCCTACGGTGATGGTCTTCGACATCGAAGAGCTGGCTAGAGATCTGCGCCATCGGACCCTAGCGCAGATTCTCAATAATGAACGCAATGCCATCGTGCATGGGGTGGGGAAAAGGTGACCCCGCTGTTCCAGGCGAGAATCGGCGCACATCTGCGCCGAGCTGGAGATTTGAATAGCCCCCCAGAGCGACGCGGTCGGTGCTATGAGAACTTGTTGACCTATCTACTTGAGTCCGTTCCTGGGTGTCACCTCCAGCGCAACACACTCAACTACTACGGCACGGAAGAGGTTGACATTACTGTCGCCAACGAGAAGATTGACGGCGGCTTAAGGATGCTTCCCGATATCTTCCTTGTCGAATGTAAGAACTGGTCACATCCGGTCGATAGTACAACGCTCGGCTACTTCGTCAATGTTGTAGCGGATCGCGGCTGCTCCCTGGGAGTACTCGCCGCAGCGAATGGTATTACGGGACATCAGGAACACCGAAGCCGTAGCCATGCGATTGGTGCCGCAGCCCTCGTGCGTGGCATCCGGATACTTCTGATCACTGACGAGGATCTTCGCAAACTTGAAAAGCCAAGCGATTTGGTGACATTACTGCACCAGCGAAATTTGTCCCTGACTGCACATGGAACCATCCACCTAGGCTGAGGGACAATACGACCACCACAGATTGCATGAGAATTCAACAACCACGCTATTCGTGCACTGACCTGCCGCCGATAACGCGTGTCGGGCGCCAGCCAGGTCGTCACTTTCCGCATCGTCGGCTCGGCGTCCCGGGATTCCGATCATGACACGAACCAGGAAAGTCAGGTGGCCCCGGTTTGTGCCTCTGCGGCGACGCGGAGCCGGTTCAGCGTCTCGGTCATCGTGCGGCGGTTGTGGGCGTCACGGTCCTTGATGCCCAACGCCGCGATGCCGAAGAGCCTGAGCGCTAGCCCCCGGCGGTCGGTGGGCGAAAGGGGGTCAATTTTCAGCCGGCGTTGACAACGTCGTAGTGACTCAGTTGCGAGTCGCCGATCAGGTACCGCTCGTCCTCCGGGTAGAGGACGATGGCGTCGACGTCGTTGCCGGCGAAGCGACGGATGTCATCCCAGCCGTCCCAGATGCTCAGGGTGAGAATCTCCGCGGTGCCGTTCCCCAGGTCTCGGGTCAGGATCTCGGCGGCTCGGTTGCCAGGCGTGCGCCGGTACTGCGCGACACCGGTCTGGTCCACGTACCGCGCGTACTCGGCGGCGGCGTCCACGGCAACGACACCGCGCCAGATCCGGGCTATCACCGTTCGTCCTCCATCCGCCAGCGAGCAACTCGTTCAGGACGCCCTGCGATGACCGACCGGACAAACACGCCGCTCCGTGGAACATTACCCGTCTCCTGGGGCGACCTTGCCCTCGGCCAGAACGGCATCCGCAGCGAGGACCGCCGAGACTGCCGGCGCCCGATCAATCAACGCTGTGAGGATGGCATCCACACCAGTCGCCAGCCAGAGAGAGGGAGGGTGCCGGCACCGAACGCTCGGCCGTTCATCCGGATTTCGTTACAACCAGGTGCGCACATCTGCCGCATACATCGCACTCACGGCTCAGCCAGATGATCGCAGTACGGGTTGCATCTGCGACCGACTGCGTGAGCCAGTTCTCGCAGCACGCCTCCCAGCCGGTCGACCTCCTCCGCGGTCGGTGGCGTTATCGGCGCACCAGCCGCGATGTGTTCACCGACCTCATACAACACAACGTAGAGATCCTCCGCAGTCGCCCGGTCCAGCCGAAGGACAATTTCGTCTCCCATACGACGACGTTACTCACAAGCCGCGAGTTATGCGCGGCCTCTCACGACGAGCTGTCGGGCTCGCTGCAGCCATGCGCAGTCAATACAGCGAGTACCTGTTGCTCCCACGACCGCTCGTCTGCCTCGCGCCAGCGGTGCTGTTGCGGGCACTGCCGATTCGGCGGATCGGCACCGACGCGGCACCCGCCGAGCGCGAGCTGCCCGTCGGCACCCGCATCGCGCGCTGCCTTGTCCGGTAGTCCAAACAACAACGGCACGCCGGCCTGCCCGCACTTCGGACAAGCGGGGACCATGCCTTTAGGCTACCCGCTGGCGTCCTCATCTGCCGCCGATCGTGCGCGCCCGCCACCACAATGGTGACGGTCTGTAGTCAAAGCCCGCTGATCGTGTCCAGGAGGCGCGCTTCGGCCGGTTCGGAGGACGGGCACCGAGGAAGCGGCCGTTGCGCCCGGGGATCCGCCGCCTTGTTCCGCCAGCGAATACGGCCGTTTCGGAATACTGCCACTCCACCAGTTCGGCTCCCACTGACCGAAGGGCACCGCCCGCGAAGGACGCTGTGACGGCGCTTGCCCCTCCAGCGGCGGTCAGTCCACAGCGCCCTTGTCCGTCGTGTCGGGCACCCGGATGAGGTCGACGTCGATGCCGACACGCCGGGGAACGTAACACCACCCCTCTTCCGTGTCGGGGTCGTAGTGCAAAACCGTGTCGTCCTCCTTCATCCTCTTGAGCCAGGCTTCCAATTTCGCAAGATCGTCAGCACTCAGATCGACCCCGCCACGCCGTCGCGCCTCGGCCCGCAACATGATGACCGGGTATGCCCACCGGTGCCTTTCACGTACGTTCCACGGGACCAGCCCGTGGTCATTAGTAGTAGGCCGATGAAGTCCGCGGAGATGCCGATACGTTCCCCACAGCGACGGGGATGTTTCGATGTTGTACTTGCGCCGGTAATCCTCGCTCATCCACCGGTACGTTCGACCTTCAGCGAACCAGGCCACGACTTCCTGTTCGTCGACGATCTTCGCCATCCATCCCATGTGGCTCCTCCGCTCCGCACACCGGTCTCCTGAACTCCTGCGTCGCGTTCCCGCAGGCATCCCCACGATGACCCGGCCAATGTCACGTCACTCGCTCAAGTGAGCGTGCCAGCTCCCCGGCCCACGTAGGAGTGGACGGGGGTGGACGGGGGTGGACGGGGGTGTACGGCGGTCGACACATTTGCTGCGCGAGCGAGCGGCGCTGAGGTGTGAGTCAGACCGCGAATCACACAGATATCGACCAGCGGTGTCTCTGTGGTCATCCCGAAGCGGCCTACGACACACCAACGCCGGCCGATGCCTCTTACGGCGAAGTTGTCGTACCCGTGCGGCACGATCGGTGCATGACGGTGACGGTGCTCGACGCCCTCGCCAACATCGCGGCTCAGGCGGTGCGCCGCTTCGCCGGCCACCACGCCCGGGTCCGCGGTTCGGCGGTCGTTCACCAGGTCCACACGGAGCGGTGGATCGCCGAGGTCGTGGTCCCGGCGCCGGCCTGCCGGATCGGCGTGGCCGGTTGGGACCTCCTCGGTGCGCTCACCCCAACAGACGAGCCGGTGACCTGCGCCCGATGCCTGCGCGCCGCCCACCCCGACCAGCAGCTGCCGGGCGTCGAGCAACTGGCCCTGTGGGACGCCCGGTCGTAGCACCACACATCGCCGGACCCGTCTGCGCCGCGACGATCTCCGGTTGGGCGCGGCGTAACCGGTCGCCGGAGGGCCCTCGGCCGTGTCGGACGCCATCGCGGCGGTGGGTCCGTAGGGTGGAGCGGGTGCCAGGTCGAAGCCGCGCCACGAGCAAGCGATCCCCATCGCCCCGCCGGTCCAGCGAGCCCCGCAGACCCCTACCGCCCACGTCGTTGGCGCCGGCCATCCTCGATCAGCACGACCTCGAGGCTGAGTCAACATTCACCGGCCTGGGGTTCTTCGACCTTGACCTCTCCGTCCGGCGTGCCGAATCGGTGGAGTTCTCCCAGTGCCGATTCCACGCCGCGGACCTGTCCGGCTCGCACCTCGAGCGGGCGAAAATCACCGACTGCCTGGTCGAGACCTCCAACTGGGCGAACCTCCGCACCCACGGCACAGCCATGACCCGGGTGCGGTTCGTGGACTCGCGGATGACCGGTCTAATCTGGGCCGACGGGCTGCTCCAGGACGTCTCATTCGAAGGATGCCGGCTGGACCTCTCGGCGTGGCGGATGGCGAGTTTCGACGCGGTGCGATTCACCGACTGCAACCTTCGGGGAGCCGACTTCACCAACGCCGACCTACGCAGCGCGCAATTCGTCGGCTGTGACCTCACCGGTGCGCAGTTCCATCAGGCCACCATGGAAGGCACCCGGTTCCGCAGCTGCGTCCTGCTCGACATCGCCGGGATCACCAGCTGGGCCGGTGCTGTCGTCGACCACGCCGACCTCGTCGCGCTGTCCTACGCCCTCGCCGGCGCGCTCGGCATCTGCATCGAGCAGGACACCTGACGGCTGGCGCCCGCACTCGATGACATCCGGGAGCCCCCCTGGTACTGATGGGTTGATGCAACCACCCGACGACGACGCCCGCCGGCCGGCGCGGCTGCGCGCGGGCGACAATGTACGGCTGGTTTCGCCGCCCGACACGGGCGGACATCGACGGCACGGGCCGCTTTCTGGAAGATCGGGCTGCACGTCACGGTCGGACGCCACGCGCTGGACCGCCACGGGTACCTCGCCCGCACTGACGAACACCGCCTCGCCGACGTCAACGACGCGCTCCGCGACCCCGACCTCAAGGCGATCATCGCGACGCGTGGCGGCAAAGGCGCGTACCGCATCGCCGACCAGCTCGACTTCCCCGCCGCCGCCCGGCACCCTTAAATTAGGTCGTGAGCAAGCCCACTTCCTGCTGATTAGCCACAGCGACAGATCCGGTCCGCCGGCTTTGGTGCGGGAGGCATCTTCAGCCACGTGCGCGATGTCGGGGGCCGCGCGACGCGAGTCGCGCGGCCCTCGGCATCATGGTCGATACAGTCGCCTGCCGTGGTTGACCCGAGCAAGGTTTGGTCTGGGTGGCCGGCACCACGTTGCTAGGGCGGCGCGCGAGCCAGGAGCCCCTGGTGGTCATCCGGGCGGACTGCTACTCCTAACTAACAAGTTGATCTTGCCCGTCCTCCGGCCGACGAGATCCACATCGCAGTGATCGTTACATCCATCCAAATGGCGCTGGGGTTTTGCCCGCTGTACACGGTGCAGATTCCTCCGTAATTGTGGTCCGAGAAGGTCGCCACATCCCAACATCCGTTGAATATGCGCCATGACCGGATCCGGTCATTCCACGCGGCTCCAACGTTCGATATACCCGCTCCAGCATAAGTGCAGAATCCGCTATCTTGATAAACGTTGGTGGAGTTTCCACTGAAGTCGTAACCGTCGAACCAGGTCATAATCAGTACGGAGGCCGCTGGCCTGGCCAAAACGCTGCCCGCGGGCGCACATTGTTCGGCTGTCACCGCGATGTCTTTACTGTCGGGCGTGGCCTTACCGAGTAAAATCTGGCATTGGACGGCACCAGACGCGTGAACCGGCGAGGCGACGACGACTCCCAAGGTCGCCGCGATGGCCAGGAGTGTCAAGTGAATAGTTGTTACCTTGCGGCGCCATCGAGCGTCACGCCGGTGTCGCGGAATGCGCTTGATCGCTGCGCAGGCGGTGAAGTCTCTCATACTTGCTTTCCTTTCGAATCAGGCCGCAGGGCGGCCACACCGAAGAGTGGGCAAGACGCTAGAGCAGTGTCCGACTGCGGCGTCGCCGGGCGTAGCGGTATTGTCAATCGGCGCCCAGCCGGGCGCGGGTGACTATTTGTGCCCGGCCCGGTACGCCGGCGTGTAGCACCGACCGAGACGACTTTGGTCGTCTCGGTCGACGATGAGACGGCTCTCCTTCCCCCGTTGATCGCTTCGGCGGCGCGCGTGTCGCATACATCCGCAGCCGTCATTGCGTCTCGACGTCCGATGCTAGGTAAGACGAACCCGAATGTAAAGGCCTGCGGCAACAAACTCTTGGTGGCCCTTAACTGATCATGACCAGCCGGCGAACCGTCGATCGTTGTCGCCAGACGGAGGGCTCCTACGGCGAAATTCTCCATGGCGATCAATGACCGTATTGACCGACCAGACGACCGCTGGTTTACTGGACGGCGCGCGGGGGCGGCATTGCAAGAATGCGGAGACCTCCGGGCCATTTTTGGCTGACCATGGGGAGGTCCGATGCAAGCAAGATCGTTTCCGACGCTTGAGATCCGACGTCGTGCTACTGGGTCGACTGGCCACAACAGTTACATGCGTCGAGCAATTGCCGTAGTCGTGGTGACAGTTGCCCTCTTGTTTGGAACCGGTACCCCCGCCTGGGCGGTGTCGGACAAGGTCTCATGCAGCTCGCCCTTCTTTGGGGGCGTGTGTCATGCGGGACCGATACCGTCATCCGGGAGTCCTGACTGGTTCATCATCCTGAACGTTGACTCCGGGCTGAGCACGTGTGCCTATTGGGTGGACGACGTCGATACTAAGAGCGTGGTTGCCGCTGGTGCGCTACCTCAACTCGGACGAGCGATCACCGACAAGAAGATCGGCGGGCTGTACGGTCGTTACGAATTCCATGTTTCGGGCGTCGCCTGCAGTGGGTCGATACAGAACTACGAAGACTGAATCAGCCATTTTATTATCGGCCAACCGGTGCCGCCGATGGGCCCTGGGTTTCGCACGCCACGAGCGATTATTTCGGCAGCGGCCGGTCCACGGTGAGGATCGGCCGCTGGTCGCCGGTTGGTATACTTCCATTATGGGATTCTTTGATAGCCGAGCAGCCGACGCGAGCGACCTCGATGTAACACGCCTTGGCGTATCAGGGCCGTGGCGGCCTCCCGAGGATGTCCTTCCATGTACCGTCCCGCTTCAGCTCCTGCTAGCCCACACTAGCGAAGTCGCCATTGCGGCGGTGAACTTCGCGGTTTACCCCACCGGATTCGACATTGAGCTCATCGTGGCATCCAGAGGTGACGACCTTAGTGAGTTGTCCTCGTCTACCCAGCTCTGGCGACACCGTTACTCGGCGGCAACAGCTCCTGCCGATGAGTTTCTGCGACTTGGGATTCAGTTGGCAGACGGGGGGATTGCTACCAACTTAGATCAATTCCCATCGACTGATGGCGCGTCGCAATACGTGGGCCCCGTGCTTCTACCCAACGGCGGCCAGGGCACGATGCACCGACAGAGCCTCCACTATTGGGTTTGGCCACTGCCACCGGCCGGCCCCATCACCTTTGTTTGCGAGTGGCCGAAGTATGCCGTCGAGGAAACGCGTTGCTCAACAGATGCCACACCACTGCTGATCGCGGCCGAAAAGGCGTTCCCGTTATGGCGATCATCCTCGCGCGCGCTTTAAGAGGTCCTAACAAAGTCGTTTGACGTGTCGGTACGTGATGATGCAGGTGGCGAGGGCGAGGAACGCTTCGTGGATGTCGTCGCGGCGTTCCCAGCGGATGCGGAGCCGTTTCATGCCGTGGTACCAGGCGATCGTCCGTTCGATCACCCATCGGTAGGCGCCCAGGCCGGAGCCGTGCGGCTGGCCACGGCGGGCGATCCGCGGCTGGATGCCCTTGGCTTGGACGGCGTTGCGGTACTTGTCGTGGTCGTAGGCGCGGTCAGCGAACAGCTGGTCCGGGCGCCGGCGTGGCCGGCCGCGGCGGCCGCGGACCGGTGGGATCTTGTCGATCAACGGTAGGAGTTCGGTGACGTCGTTGCGGTTGCCGCCGGTCAGCGATGCGCATAGCGGGATGCCGGCGCCCTCGGTCAGGACGTGGTGCTTGGAGCCCGGGCGGGCGCGGTCGACCGGGCTCGGACCGCTTTTGGGCCACGTCTGGCGGCCCGCACGTGGGAGGAGTCGATGACCGCTCTGGACCAGTCCAGCTTCTCCGCGGCCTGCAACTCGGCCAGCAGCAGTTCGTGCAGTCGTTGCCAGACCCCGGCCCGGTTCCATTCCTCCAGCCGCCGCCAGCAGGTCATCCCCGAGCCGAACCCGAGCTGCTGGGGCAGGAACTCCCACTGGATGCCGGTGTGCAGCACGAACAGGATCCCGCACAGCACCTGCCGGTCCGGGATCCGCTTGCGTCCCGGGTAGCGCCGATTGCGCACGGGTCTGGGCAGCAACGGCTCGATGCGCTGCCACAGCCCGTCCGGCACGATCCACGGCGGCTGCTCACCACGCCTCACGCCTCAGCACTCTAGATCATCCTCCACAAGAGACGGAAGAACCTAGATCATTCTATTAGGAACTCTTAGGCAGCCGCAACACGGAAAAGTGCACTCTTCTGCCGCTGTGCGGTCGCGCCGGCCGTCGGGGTGCCACCACGGTCAGTCATCTCCTCCAGCGCCGTAGGCGCCACTTCGGTCACACGCTCGTGTCGATATACGTTCAATCAGATTGTTGCTAGCAGCACGGCCTGGTCATCCTTTTCTGTGCCGTGAGGGCGTCGCACGAAGCGGCACACCTCTCGCATTCCGGCTGCCTCGATCCAGGAGGCAACCTGATCGGCCGTGTAGAGAAAGCGAGCTAGGCGGATCTCGTGGCCGAATCGACGGTATGCCGCCGATAAGTCTCGGGTGCCTTCGCCGGCCTGGAACCCGACGAGCAGGTGCCCTGCTGGACGCAGCACTCGAGCGGCCTCGGCGAAGATGTCCAGCTGACCTGCTGGTGGCGTGTGGATGATCGAATACCACAGCATCACGCCAGCGAACTGCTCGTCCGGATAAGGCAGATGAGTCAACGAGGCCACGGTGAACAGCAGGTCACTGTGGTTGCGACGGCCGATCGCGACCATGCCCAACGACGCGTCGGCTCCCTGTACCAGGCATCCTCTGTCAGCAAGGTAACGGCTCATCCGACCGGTACCACAACCAGCGTCGAGGACGCGCGGGTCGGAACCCGCCGTCACCGCCCCAGCGAAGGCGTCGATCATGGCCAGATCAAGCGCAGCCTCCGCACGGGTGTCTGGCAAATGGTTGGCATAGTCCTCCGCAACAGTGTCGTAGGCAAGTCGCACATCACTGAAGCGAACCCGATCTAACGGCGAGGAAGTCACGGCGCATCATCGCACCGGACATCCGCTTCTGCCGCCGCCCGCGCGCGCCGGGGGACGAGGCGGCGTCACGCCCGGTGGTTGGCTGCCCGCGCCGGTCGCCATGCTGAACTGCCGAATTGGGGATGGTCCCGGCTCCGTCCGAGACCACGGTCCGGGAGCAATAACCAGTGGCCGGCACAGCCTGTCCGCATCGATGATCTGGCCATGGATCGGCTGTCGCAGGACATCATCGAGTACTACACGGTCCGGTTTCGAGAGGACGTCCGACTTGATGGCAGACCACAGGCACGCTTGGAACGGACACGCACCATGGAACTGCTGCGGCAACTGCTGCCCGCTCCGGCGGTTCGAGTGCTCGACGTCGGCGGTGGACCCGGCGAATACGCCCGCGCTCTCGTCCTAGCCGGGCATCAGGTACGCCTCGTGGACCTGGTGCCCACCCATGTGGCACAGGCCGCCGCCGGGTACCCGGCGGTGGCTGGCGTCGTTGCGGATGCCCGCGCGCTGCCCGAAGACGACGACAGCTACGACGTCACATTGCTACTGGGACCGCTCTACCACCTGGTGAAGCAAGAGGACCGATTGCAGGCCCTACGGGAAGCCGTGCGAGTGACACGTCCAGGCGGCAGGATCATTGCAGCAGCGATCTCCCGTTTCGCTGGACCCCTGGATTTCGCGGCGACGGGCCGCCTGACCGAGAACCTGATCGAGGAGGCCAAGGCCTTGCTCGCCGACGGAGTAAACGACCCGCGTATGGGCTTTACCCACGCCTACTTTCACCGGGTGGAGGAACTCACCGACGAATGCCGGACGGCCGGCCTGACCGACGTCGTCGTGCATGGGATTGAGGGGCCTGCGTGGATAGCGGCCGAGGCCGCAGCGAGCGGGCCGCTGGCGGATGTCGTCTTCACCGGGGCGCTTGCTCTGGCCCGCGTCTATTCGGATGAGCCCGCGCTGGTCGCGGCGAGTGGACACATCCTCGCTGCAGGCGTCGTCCCGTGACGTCGTCGCGCCTGCTGAAAGTGTCCGCATCGCTGAGGATGACCGAGGCCGGCGTCACCTTCGTTCGCCCACCACGTGCCGAGCCCTACGGTCGAGTCGCTGTCTTCCTCGATATCGCCGGTAACCGCTGGGATCTACTCGGGAACGGTCTGAGGAGAGAAGACGTGGCGAATGACGAGGCACACTGATCTGTCGCCGTCCGTGCGCACCGGCACGCCTGCTGGCTGACGGTGTGAAGGCGGCGGCGACGTTCGCTAGGGACAGCCCCACCCACAGGCCGTGGATGGCTACCGCGAACTGGCGAGTACTAATGTCGCCCGTGGCGAACCGTTTTTCAGGGTCTGTAGTTCAGCTTCACTGCCGTGCACCGTGGCCATCCGTTGGCTCGCGGTGGCACCCCGGAGCAGCGTTCCATCCATGTCGAAGACGTGAAGCGCCGTCATGACCTGATTTTGTACGACCCACCCGAGCCAGGTGACAGCGGACCCGGCGACGAGGTCAAGCGCGCGCCACGTCGAGGACCGCTGCAGCACACCCATCCGGATCTGCCGCGAAGCGGGTGCGCTGCTGGCTCGGTGGCAAGGCACTGTGCGTGGTGGCGGCGTCGGGCGGATCCGGTCGTGTGCCGATGAGGGCGCAGGCGATCATGCGCTGCGCCGCAGGCGCAAGCTTGGTCGCGCCGACACAACCGGTCCTGGCCGCGACCCAAATGGTGAGCGTCCCTCCGGGCGTGCCGGAGTATAGGGACGTGGCTCTACAGATCGTGGTGGCTCGGACGTCGAACTTCCCCGCCTCCGGCGCGCGGCCGTGGGAAGCGCTCGTCCTCGCCGTCCAACGCCCCGGCTGTCCCGCGTTGAGGGTGGAAGTCGCCGGCCGCGGCTCGCTCGTGCTACGCCAGAATGACACGGTCGTACTGATGGCCGAGGTCGACAGTGATCGCTACGGCGTGGAGTACACGTTGACCGGCCAGTTCTGTTCGCCCATTCCGCCAATTCGCGCTGCTTATGCGGCTTCGCTCGGAACCGAGGATCAACGCGGAGTTCGGCGGGCGCGGTGGGCACACCACTTCGTCGCTGCGCTGACCAGTTCCACGGCTGGGCCGCTGCATACCGGCCGCTGGGTGCTCAGCGTCGAAGCCACCCATCTACGACCCGCGGTTCGGGCTTCCACCCCGGCCGAGCGGTGGGAAGAGCTGCTGCTGCCCGACGGTCCCGGCTACATCGATTGGTTCGTGGACAACGGCGCTTGGCAGATTCTGCCGCTGCGTCCGCTCGCCGACCCTGACACCGGACGAGTCAAGGCGTTCCGCAAGCAGGCGAGGGAGGGCATCCTCCCGCCTGTCCTGCTGTGGTGGATCAGTGGCCTGGACTGCTACGTCCTGCTCGACGGTCACGACCGGCTCGTCGCAGCCCTGGCCGAGAAGGTGGAACCGCCGGTACTCTGCCTCTCGTCAGTGAATACCGAGCAAGCCGCTCGCGACACGGATGCCGCCGTGCGCCGATACGCCAGAACAGCCGAGCTCCTCGAAGGCCACGTCACCGCAGGAGTACCAGGAGCTACGGCTGCGCGTACCGCCGTTAACCGCCGGCTTGCCGAACACCTGACGACCATCGAAACCGCCTATGGCGCCACGCGAGCATGGCCGCTGCGTGGCGGCACTGCACGTTGGAACGCTCTGGCGACGGCGCACGTGCCAGCCTGGCATGCAGAGATGACGAGGACCGAGAGTCCGTAAGGCATCCCAACGCGAACAGCAGGCCCAGTCGACCCGGGACTCCCGGACTCGCGTGTCAAAGGTTTCCGCTGCTGCCGCCGACCGCGCGGGTCATCGGGCGTCGTAACGTCACGGCCCGTGCGCTGGCACGGCGGTCCGATGCGCGGTCCGGGTACACGGTGGTGCCGAAGTGCGGACAGTCGTGATCGGGGTCCGGTAGGTCGTCTGGATGGGCGCCGCGACGTCCCAGGCAGCGACCAGCAGCCGCAAGGCGCTGTTCCTTCGAAGTGTCGAGGGAGGCGGCGGAGATGATGGACCAGTGAGCGAGCACGCCGATGAGCCATCGACCCCGCCAACGACGCCGGCGACCAGCTCACCGATCACTCCGGCGCCTCGCGAGCTGACCCATCGGGAGCTGGACGTCTTGGCGTTGATGATCGACCGCGCCACATGCTTCGACCCCGACAAGCGCGTCACGATCGCGGACCGGGCACGCTGGCGCGCACAGCTGGCCACCACCCGGGCCGGACGCCACTGCGGGTGCGGTACGTGCCCGTCCATCGAACTGACCGACGCGGCCGGTGTCAGCCCAGAGATGACCATCAGCCGCGTGGTACTGGATGCCGAGTCCGACAATGCGATGTTGCTGCTGTTCATCGACGACGACCAGCTCAGCTATCTCGATGGCGCCAACGGATGAGCAGACCTTCGCCGGGTTCCCCGATCCCGCCGACATCCGCACCGCGTGACCCACTGCCTGCCCACGGCGCGCACGCATTGGAGCGCATGCCGTAGCGGGTCATCGATACGGGTCGGTGATCTCGCGGAGCTGGGTGAGGATCTGGTGCAGGCGTGCGGTGGTCCGGCGGCCGAGGTGACGGGTCCATTCCTGCTGGACGACGACTTCAGTGCGGCGGGCGACCTCCTGCGCGGCGAGTCCCCGGTCAGCGAAGATCACCAGCCGCGCGCGTGCATCGCTGGGGTCCGCGACGCGGCGCACATATCCGGCGCGCTCAAGTTGGTCGACCATGAAGGTGACGGTCTGCTTGGTGACGCGCGCCTGCTCGGCGAGGTCGGTGACCCGGGTGCCGTTGGAACCGACCCGGGCCAGCACGCGCGCCTGGGCAATGGTGATGTCGTCGAACCCGGCCGCGGCAAGGTCGCCGAGAACCCGGTCCTCCATGGCGCGCTGGACGATGAAGCACAACAGCCCGATGTTGAGCGCGCCGTTGTCGATCGAGGCGCTCGCGTCCGTCGAGGGGACTCGTCGCTTCGGCTGACCCGACATGCTCAAACTCCTTGACAATCGTTCGATAACCGAACCAATATAGTACCATGTTCGAACTACTTTGGAGGTGCCATGGACGAGGACGCCGTGTGGCGCGTGATCGACGAGGAGCGCAGCCGGCTAGCGGATTTGATGGAGGACCTCAGTGAACCCGAGTGGCGCACGCCGTCGCTGTGCAGCGAGTGGACCGTACGGGAGGTTGCCGCGCACTTGACGCTGGCCCACACGGGCCCGCTCTCCGCGACCGTTTCGCTGATCCGTGCCGGTGGTGGCTTCAACCGGATGATCCGCGACACCGCGATTCGGCAGGCCCGGCTGCCCGTGCGCGAGTACCCGCGACGGTTACGCGCGATGGTCGGTTCGCGCCGCACCGCGCCGTTCATCACTGCATTCGAGCCAATGATCGACGTCCTGTGTCACGCGCAGGATATTGCGCGCCCGATCGGACGGCCCTACCCGATGCCGACGGCCCCGGCCGCTGCGGCCGCGGACCGCATCTGGCGCCAGTCGTTTCCGTTCCAGGCGCAACGCCGGCTGCGTGGTTTCGAACTGGTGGCGACCGATGCGCCGTGGCGCGCCGGTGGTGGTGTCCGGGTAGAGGGGCCGATCGCGGCGCTGCTGCTGCTGGTGTCGGGCCGGCCGGCCGCCGTGGCCGACCTCACCGGGCCAGGGGCCGCGAAGCTCGCTGGGACGTACCGCCGCCACGCCGGCCTGGCCCGGCCACCTCGGCCATCGACCACCACGGACGCCGATGCTTCATCTCCTAAGGAGCGGTCATGACGTACTACGCGCACGTCGTTGACGTGCCGGTCCCTGCCGCCGTCTACGACGAAACCCACGCCGAACTGCTCCGACGCACCGGCGGGCACGTCGACGGACTCATCGTGCATATATGCCGCGCCACCGAGGGCGGGTTCCAGGTCCTCGAAGTGTGGACCGATCGGGCCGCCTGGGAGCGCGCCGATCGCGAGTTCGTCGCGCCGATCCTCGCCGGGCGGACGGAGGCGGCATCCGGTGCGCCGCACCACCCACCACGCGTTGCGGAGTTCGCCGTGCGCGGCCTCGTCATCCCCGCCAGCGACATTGCGACGTAGGCCGTGCGGCGAAGCACCGGCGATGGCCCTTGCGCGGGCGCCGGCATCCAGGGCGTGGTAACCGTCGACGGGGAGCTCGACTCCGCCACCCTCACCGGCCTCGCCGAACTCGGCCTGGGCGTGCAGCCGCTGCCCCAGCTCGAGGCAATGGTGGCGGCGCAGCTACGCCGGCCTCAGGTGCGCGTGCTGACCGCCCGGCTGCAGACCCACCCGTACAACCGGCCCGCCCTGACGACAGCGGGTCGCTACCTGGTCAGCGGTACCGCGGCCGACGACGCCGGCCAGACCCGGACCTACGCCTTCTTCGTCAAACTTGTCCAGGCCTGGAGGAAGTCACCGCTGTCCGCCGAAGTGCCCGAGCCGCTGCGCTCACAGCTGGCACCGCTGATGCCCTGGCGGACCGAGCCCGACATCTACCGGGGCGATCTGGGCCGACACCTGCCCCACGGGCTCCGACTTCCGCGCGCCTACGACGTCACCGACCTGGACGACGAGTCAGCGGCCATCTGGCTCGACCGGGTACCGGTTCGTCGCGAACAGTGGGACGTCGCACGCCACCGGCACGCGGCCTACCTGCTGGGGAGACTCGCAGCCAACGCGTCCGTTGCACCGCTCGCCGCGCAGGCACCGGTCGGCCGGACTGCCCGGCGGTTCGCGGAGCACTGGTTGGCCGTCAACGTCATACCGGACCTCACCGCGGAAGCCCTGTGGCAGCAGGCGAACGTTGCCGCGACGTTCGACCCGCCGCTGCGACGCAGGATCCTCCGCGCGGCAGCCGCCCTTTCCGAGCTGGTTGACGAGCTGGAGTCCCTGCCTACCACGACCGCGCACGGCGACGCCTGCACCGACAACCTGCTCCTCACCGAGCTCGACAACGACATCGTCCTGATCGACTTTGGCTTCTGGGGCGTCGCGCCCGTCGGGTTCGACCTCGGCCAGCTCGTGCTGGGCGAGATCCAGCTAGGACGGCGGCCGGCTCGGGCGTTCCCGGAACTGGAGGAGGCATGTCTACCGGCCTACGTTCAAGGCCTGCGTGACGAAGGGTGCACCACCTCAATCCACCAGGTGCGACGGGCGCACGCCATCGCCACCACGATCTTCCACGCCATCCCGTCGATCCCCTACGAGCACCGCACCGCCGAGGCCGGGCCGCAACTGCACCCACTCTTTGCGAACCGGGCCGCCATGGCGCGGTGCGTCCTCGACCTCCTCGACGCCACCGAGGAGTAGCCCTTTCACGCCGCAGCTTCAGGCCCCGACGGGTACTCGGGAAAGTCTCTGAGCTTGTCGCCGTAAGCCCGGAGTGCGGACGCCGGCCGCCGGCCGCAGCGGAGTCCGCGACGGAGGACGCCGTCAAGGTGGGAACCCGGTGTGGACGTGATCAACGCATGGACCGAGCCTCCGGCCAGCCGTTGAGATGGGGGAACTGCCGCAGGTACTTCTCGCATTGAAGGGCGAAGTCGTCGCCGCGCTCCGATAACCGGGTGCGCCTGATGACATGGTCGGGCTCGTGCTCCGCCCCGGTCAGCATGCCGATCTGCTCATCGACGTACCGGCCTGCCGCCAGTCGGGCTGTGGCCACGGCTAGTCCGGTCGCCAACGCCACACCGACACAGGTGCGGTGCGACAAGCGCACGCCGCGAGGAGCGCGGCCGCGCTGATGTGCCGGACTCCGGGCGTCACAGAGCTTGGTCGGCGGCTAGGGGCGGGCGTCCCGCTTGTGGGTGCTCCCGGTAGTGATTTCTTTGTCGTACCCGGCGGCTAGCGTCGGGCCGACCGTCGCGATGTGGAGGAGCAGGCAATGAGTTACGTCACCGTCAATCAGCCGACCGGCACGCCGACCTGGATCGACCTTGGCATCACCGACCTCGACCGCGCGATGGAGTTCTACGGCGTCGTCTTCGGCTGGGAGTTCGACGTGGGCCCGGAGCAGACCGGGCGGTACACGACGTGCCTGCTGGCTGGCCGGCCGGTCGCGGCGATCGCGCCCAACCCCGACCCGGACGCGACCGACTTCTGGTGGACCGTGTACTTCGCCACCGACGACTGTGACCGCACCGCCACCCGCGTCGCCGAGGCCGGCGGCACGTTGATCCAGGCCCCGATGGACATCATGGACCAGGGCCGGATGGCCATCGCCAAGGATCCGGTCGGCGCACAGTTCGGCCTCTGGCAGGGCCGTTCACTCGTTGGCGCGCAGGTGGTCAACGAGCCGAACGCGCTGCTGCGTAACGACCTGGTCACCGCGACCCCTGAGCCGGCCCGCGCGTTCTACGCGGCGGTGTTCGACTTCAGCCTGGACGCCAACCCCGACCTGCCCGGCCTTGACTTCACGTTCCTGCGCCGGCCCGACGGCCACGAGATCGGCGGGATCATTGGCGATCCGGCCGGGGTGCCCGCATCATGGACCACGCTGTTCGCGGTCGAGGATACCGACGCCACGGTGGCCCGGGTGATCGCGGCCGGCGGCACGTCCACCCCGCCGTCTGACTTCGTGTACGGGCGGATCGCCGAGGTCACCGACCCGTTCGGCGCCCGGTTCAGCATCGGCTCCCGCCCGCCCCGCAGTCAGGGCTGAGCACAGTAACGACCGCCCGAAGCATGGCCGCGACCCCGCCCGACCTGTCCTGACCTCGCCGCTCAGTCGTCAATCGCGGCCATCCCGATCTGCCGCTGATAGCGCACTGTCGATGAGGCATTGGCACGCGACCTGGGGTTTACGGCCGTTCGCCGGGATGCGATGAAGTGACATGTCATCAGGCCGAACGCTGCACAACACCAACCGCAGAGCCCGGTGACCGCGCACGTCAGGCAAACGCGTGCAGCTCGGCCACCTCCAGCCAGACCGCTACGTCGGCAGCGGTCCGGTGGCGGATGGCGAAGTCGACGACGCGCAAGCTCACATGTGCCCAACACGCCCGCAGCAACTCCGCTGAGACGATCTCGCGGAGCTGCCCGTCCAGCCAGTGCCCGAGCAGCGGATCGCGCCAGCCCAGTTCGAAGCGCAGATTTACCAGGTCGTACCGGCCGTCGCCGCGGCTGACCTCGTCCCAGTCGACCAGACCGGTGACCGTCCCCGACTCGTCGACCAGGACGTTGTCTGGGTGAAAGTCACCGTGGACGAGGTCGACGCTCGGCAGGTCCGTCGGGGACGTCACGCCGACCTCGTGGATCCAGTCCAGCAGCCGTGCGGTCCGTGGACTGTAGTGCGCCAACGGCTCGTGCAGACACATGTTGGGACCAACACCGGTCGCGTCGGCGACATGCCGCAGCACCTCACCGGTGGCCAATCTAGCTGTGGCCACGGCCGTTCCCTTCGCCCCTCGGTCGGCGCCCACTACGCCGATACGACGAGCTCGAGTTCATCCCGGAAGCTGTCCTCCGTTTCGGCGGTGTGCTCCACATCGTCGGGGTCCTGGCACACGCGGCGAGGTCACCCGGACGCGGGCCGGCCGAACGGCCCCACTTGCGACGGGCGGGTGGGCTACCCTCCGACTCATGACCGCTATCTCCGTCATGCTCGCGGTGCCGGACGCCGCGGGGGCATCCGCTTGGTACCAGCGGGCCCTCGGTGCCACCGAGTTGTGGAACCTCGGCTCGGTCATCGGCTTGGAGGTTCACGGAGCGCCGTTCTTCGTCGCGGAGCCCGAGAACAATGGTTGGGAAAGCCCAACAGTACTCGGTAGCACCACAGCACGGATTGAGGTATTCGTCGATGACCCTGACGCCGTTGTAGGTGGCGCCGTTGAAGCGGGAGCTGATTACCACGATCCGGTGCGTGACCACGCGGTGCTGTGGGGTACGCACCGCCAGGGAGGCTACTTCGATCCGTACGGTCATCTCTGGCTGGTGGGAGACAGATCACCGCTCCAACGTCATCGGTAGTCGATTCTGAAGCGCGAACCAAACGATCACGACGCGGACCAGATGAAGGGAACCCGGCGACGAGGTCACGCGCGCGCCACGTCGAGGACCGCTGCAGCACACCCATCCGGATCTGCCGCGGTCCGTGCGCGGTGCAGGACCGGGCGGCGCCAGGCTCGGTGGTCGGCCCCCGCGCTGGTCGGCATGCTGAACTGCTTGATATGCAGGTAATCCTCGGTGATCCACAGCATGTTTGTGCTGGTGGTCTGGTGGTGAGGGGGGGTGCCTGGATGTCGTTGTGGAATTGTCTGCGGTTGGCGCGGGTCGGAGCATCTCGCACCGGGATCGTCGCCACGCCCGTGAGATGCGGTGAGTAGGTAGACCGAAGCAGGGCGATGGCAAGGGGTGGCTCCCCGTTTAGCACGTCAGGGAATGAGCAACGCCTTACCCGGGATCGACCGCGCCTCCATCGCACGATGAGCGTCGGCTGCCGAGGACAGCGGATACTCCCGTGCGATCACCGGACGTATCCGTTCCGCCGCCGCCTCGGCCAGGGCCATGGTTGCGAAGCGCACCAGATCCGGCGCCTCGAACTGCAGGTCCGCGATGCCGCGCACAACAATGCCGCGGGCGCGGGCGCTTTGTTGGTCGGTTGTGGCGAGATCGCCACTCGCCGCGCCATGGAACGACACGCGTCCGCCGTCGGCAACCAACCGGAAGGCCTCCGTGCCGAGGGTGCCGCCCACGCCGTCCAGCAACACGTCGACCGGAAGTCCGCCAAACGCGTTGCGTACCTCGTCGATCCAGCTGCCCCCGGTGTAGTCGACGGCGACGTCGGCGCCGAGCCGCCGCACCAGCGCGAGTTTCGCCTCGCCACGAGCAGCGCCAGCAACATGCGCACCGAGACGGTGCCCGAGCTGGACCAACAGCGTTCCCATGCCGCCCGCGGCTCCCAGGATCAGCACCCGGTCGCCGGGCTTGACACCTACCCCATCGATGATGGCTGTGGCGGTGACGCCGTCATGCCCAAGAGCAGCCGCAGCCCGCAGATCCAGGTCATCAGGGACCGGAATCAGCCGGTCGAGTCCGGTGCGGATCAGCTCGGCGTAGGAGCCGCGCGTCCCCGGGCCGGCAACGACTCGTCGGCCGAGCCAGGACGCGGAGACGCCTGGACCGGTGGAGACAATAGTTCCCGCCGCTGCGCCGCCGGGTACGTACGGCAGGGTCACTCCGAACATCTCGCCCCAACCGCCCCGGATCTGGGTTTCAAGATAGATGGTGTCGACTGCCTCGGCCTGAATGAGAACCTCGCCCGTCCCTGCTTGCGGATCGGGCAGGTCTACCGGCACCAGTACCGCCGGATCACCGTACTCAGAAACCAGAATCGCACGCATGTGTCTTCCCCTGACTCGCCTTGGCCCGCCGGTGTCGGACCACCGTTGACAACGCCTGTCCGTGACGCTAGGACTTCAACATTGGTTGAAGTCAAGCGGAAGGCGGGTCGGGCTCATGGCTACGTTCACCGTTGGCGACGTCGCCCGCGACAGCGGTGTGAGCAGTTCGGCGGTCCGGTTCTACGAGGCACGTGGCCTGATCACCGCCATCCGCACCAGCGGCAACCAGCGCCGGTTCGACGACCACGCCGCCTGCCGGGTGAAAGTTGCCCAGGTCGCCCAGCGGATCGGGCTCAGCATCAACGAGATCGCAACCTTGCTGGACACCCTGGGGTCGAATCCGACGTTGGACGACTGGAAGCGGCTCCACGCGGAACTGACCGCCGAAGTCCACAGGCGTATCGCCGAACTTCACCACACGCTCAACGACATCGGTTCCCACCGCAAACTCTGCGAGCTTTGACCGTCGGCGCAATTGCATCGCATGTCGGTATCGAGCCTCCAGTTCAGTCAGGTGACAGATGCCGTTGCCCCGTGGCACCAAGATCAGGTGTGCGCTTCTGCCGCCGACCGCGCGGTACGACTGTGTGACCGGTCCCGACGGCCGTCGAGCCAGTTGACCTGGTACACAGCCACTCGCGCCTGACCCAGAGCAAACAGAACGAGCGCATCCGGATGACCTGGCATGTGAGGTGCGCCTCTACCCGGGCCCCCACGGCTCAGCGCCCAGACGGCGTCACGGAACGCATCCAACATCCGCTCGCACCCGGCGTCACGGCGTCCCGCCGCTCGCCAAGGTCCTGACGTTCCGAAATGAGTGCACCGCGTCACGGGTCACCGGCAATCGAGAAATGCTTTCAGGTTGTGGACCCATGCTCTGTGCTGCTCCAGATGCACGTCGTGGCCGGCATCAGGAATGACAACGTGCTGGACATCCGGGTGCAACGCCAGCATCTGCCGGACCTCGGCTACCTCCAACGTGCTGCTCTGGCCAGAGATCAGCATGGTCGGAGCTTCAACTCTTCGCCATTCTTCCCACCGCGCTTGCTGCGCCACCGCCGCAATTGCGTCTTGCATGACGTCGGGCTCAAACCGAGGCCACAGCCCATCGGCGCGCTGTTCGAGGTCACGAACCCATGACCGCGCGATCGGAGTCGAGCCGAGAAACTCGACGGCGGCTGCCGCGTTGGGAAACGGAACCGGCCACGAAGCGAACCACTCTCCCAGCTTGGCCGGGTAATCCTCCGCTGTACCCCCGCCGACACCTGCTTCCAGCAACACCAGCCGGCGCACCAGCACGGGACGGCACGCCGCTACCAGCATCGCCGTGTGCCCGCCCATCGACTGGCCTACCAGCGACGCCGGTCCGCCAGCGGCAAGCTCCTCAACGACAGCGACTACGTCATGGATGTACGCCCGACGTGAAAGATCATTCGGGCGGCGGGTGGAACAGCCATGACCACGCTGATCCACTACGATGACCCGGTAACCAGCGGACAACAGAGATTCCGCCGTTGGCACCATCTCGTGCGCGCTCCCGGCCAAGCCATGGAGCAGGACGACCGGGTGACCCGACCCGCCATGAAGGCAGGACAGGGTTACGCCGTCGCGACGAATTTCCACCCGGTCCACGCAGTACATTGAAACCAGTCGCGCGAACATCCTCAACTGCCGCCGACGCGCGCAGCGATCGTCGGTCATCTTCATGCTCCGTACGCAGGCTCGTTGGCGAGCACGGCCGGTTGAGGCTTAGCGCTGCAACCCGGTCCAAGACCATCGCGGAATACTGAGGCCCTCCGGAACATCCTCAGCTGACTCGCGGTAGCGCGACATACCGATCGTCGTGGCCCACACGAAGTAGTCGTGCAGCACTTCCTGGAGATGCTCGTCCCCAGTGGAACCGACGTCCTGCAACGCCTGGTCGAAACACGCGATCGCCCGGCGGTCCATTTCCTCGTGTGGGCCGTTGCCGCTGTGCATCCGCACGACGAACGTCTCGTCGCCGTAGGTATCGGAGTAGGTCGTAGGCCCTCCAAGGGCCTCGGCCCAGTATGCGGCGAGTCGCTCGCTGTGCTGGGGATGGTATCCGTGGCTGAAGGCGTGGCTGACCATCTCGTCGGCCATCACCCGGGCGTGCCACGCCTCGGCGAGGCGGAGCAGGCCTTCGCTGCCGCCAGCGGCCTCATACACGTTCTGCATGTCTCAAAGGATGGCAGGGCCGGCGTGCATGTTCCAGCCTCAAGACACGACGCCAACCCGGTGCCTTCCGCATCGGCGTCGCGCGCCCTCAACCCGGCCGACGTATTGGTGCGCTGTTATCATTGCTCGACCTCATCTTGGTCCGAGACGATGACCCCTGCGGGCCAACCAGTGCGGGCTTCGGGTCGCTGGTGTGGCGGTCAGGTCGGTACGACCTCTGGAGTGCGCGTCGGCCAGTCGTCTGTGGTCGACCGGTCCGCCACTCCCTTGATGAGCAGGTATCCGACCATCCAGAGTTCACCGATTGTGGCGGGCACGGTGAGCGCGTAGGTGGCACCGGGGGCGTTGGGGGCCAGCGAGGCGACGAGGACGCTCACGACGTATCCGATGCCGCCGCCGATGAGGATCCAGCCGAGCGGTCGGGGCATATAGCGGGAGCGGCCGGCGAGCCAGCCCATCGGGATTAGCCACAGCCCGAAAAACAGGCCGGCGAAGTTGATGGCGGCGGCGTTGAGGTCGAAGAGAAGCAGCGCGTTACCGGCGGACGTCGCGTCGGCGCGGATGGCCACGTCGAGTGCCGTGGCCGAGAAGGCGGTAGCCATGAGGATAACCACAGCGTTCACCAGGCCGAACGCCGCGATCGAGCCGGCGGCGACCGGGTGGACCGGCCGGAACAGCTTCCAGAACCACACCGCGGTGACGGTCTGGGTGAGCACCACGGCGAGGTCCGTGACGATGCCGAGGCGGGCGAGCCCTTCATGGGCGATCAGGTTTGCGGCGGTCCGCGTCGCGTCGTCGGGCACGTAGAGCTGCCCGCGGATCAGGAGAAATCCGAGTAGGCCGGAGATGGCGAGGCCGCGGTACGCCAGGCCGGTGATCCTGGCGGTGCGTTTCCGGTTGGTCATGGAACTGCCTCCTGAGCGGCGATGGGTAGCTGGGCGCACGTCAGTCGTGCGGCGCCTCGTACTGGAAGACCGCGTCGAGGGGAAGGTCGAAGATCCGCGCGATCTGGAACGCCACCTCCAGTGATGGCGAGTACCGCCCCTGCTCGATCGCGATCACCGTCTGGCGGGTCAGGCCGAGGCGGCGGGCGAGGTCGGCCTGGGTCATGCCGTCCGCGTCCGAGCGCAGGGCCCGGATCCGGTTGGTCACGCGGGTGGGCTTGGGACTCATGGGAACCCTCGTCGGTACAGACGGATCTTCGTGGTGGCCTCCACGACCGCGCTGGCGGTGCCGAACACGAAGAGCAGGTTGCCGATCCAGAACGTGTGGACGTCGAGCATTGCCAGGACGAGGGCGCCGCCGAATCCAACGCTGATCACCCCCGTCGAGGCCCGCGAACCGAATCGGCCGATCTCCTGGTCGCGGACGTCGGAGGTCACCTCGCCGCGGCTGGCCGGCGAGCCCTCGTGGTGCCGGTTGGCCTCGGCGACAACCATGAACACAACAGTGAGGACGACCGTGCCGACGACGGCCAGGCCGATCGTCCACAGCATGGGCCGGACCCATGAAATGTCGGCGACCGGCCGCGACAGTAGCCGGGGCACCATAAGTCCGAAGTAGGCGCCCGAGGACACGATCACGACGACCAGCGAGGCCCAGACGGCGCGCTCGTTGACCGTCATCCGGACCGGCTCGTCCTCGTCGAGGCGTGGCTCCGCAGTGGCCATGGCTCCTCCAATGTCAAACATCTTTGACCTGGAAACCGTACGGCAGTGGCGGTTGTCGAGTCAAACATCTTTAACATGGCCGGGGGCGAGATCGCGCGGCCTCGACAACGACGAGATGGCAACCGCTCATGGCGCCGAGAACGCGCGGCGTCGTTGCGCAACCGCAAGACACTCGGCGCGTGACGCTCGATCCGATACACCACGGATGAATCACTCGTCGGCACGCCGGAAGTGTGAGCCGGCTACTGCCCGAACGTGTACCGCAGGTTTGCGTTGATCAGCTCGTTGAGCCGCTTGCGCAGGTGTCCGAGCAGCGACGGATCTGGCAGCGGCTCCTGGACGAGCAGGGTCCACCGTAGATCGGTCCCCGCTGCGCCGTCGGATGCCAGGTCGAACCGGACCCGGGCGTCGGGCCGTTTCTTCCAAAGTGAAGACCAGACGATGAAATCCGGCTTGTCAGCGTCGACCAGTTGCGGTGGCTGCTCATCGTCCAAGAGCAACAGCCATGGCCGGGCAGGATCCCGGTTGGGGTCGGCCAGTACCTCGAAGACGACATGGGGTGGTGCTGGCTGACTTCGCTGCCGGCTGCCTGCTTCAAGCACGCCCCAGCCTAGAGCTGACGGTTGATGCCCGCCCCGCCGGTCCGCTGCCGGGCACCGGGCGGTGCATCCCTACAAGTGGAAGCCGGCTACGGGCCCGTTGCCGTCGAGGCGGCGTCACGCTCGGTGGTCGGCCGCCGTGCTATAGAAATCTGCCGCCTTGCGAACACCTCGGAGAGCGGTCCTAGCGCGTCACAGTTGAGTTGCCGCCGCGCTCAGGCTGATGGTTGATCGGCGTCACGCTCACTGCGATGTTGAGTTCTGCGAGAAATGCCGTCGCCGCTGGTGTGAGGGTTGAGCAGTTCCAGATGAGATGCTCGATGCGGGTGGGAGCGTCCCGCACCGGGATCGTCACCACGCCCGGTAGGTGCGGTGTGTAGGTAGATGGAAGCAAGGCGATGGCAAGGCTCTGGTGGACGAGCCGGATCATCATGAGGTCGACGGTGGTGACTTCGAAGGCAACCTCGCGGTGGACGCCCGCGGCAGCGAAGGCCTCGTCGGATTGTGCCCGCCCAGCGGTTCCAGCTGGAAGGTCTACAAACGTGTGGGCGGCCAGTCGGGCGAGGTCGACCTCAGTTTCGGTGGCGAGTGGGTGACTGGGTGCGACCACGGCGACCAGTCTGTCGTGGGCCAGCCGCCTGGTGCTGACCCCTTGTGGCTTGGCCGTCACGGGCAGACCGAGAAAGGCGACCTCAAGGGCGCCCTCTTTGACCTGTTCGATTAGCTGCTCGCTGGCGCCTACCCGCAGGCCGATGCGGACATGGGGATACCGCTGGCGGAACGCGTGCAGGGCCGCCGGGATGTCGACCGCCGCGACGGTTGGAATCACGCCGACGGTGAGTCGTCCGCGGATTTCGCCGACAGCCGAGGCGACCTCGGCGGCGGCACGTTCCGCCGCGTCAAGACATTGCCGGGCTGCGGGGAGGAAGGCTTCCCCGGCGGGAGTCAGTCGCACCCGGCGGCTTGTGCGGTCGAAGAGCCGGGCGCCGAGTTCCCGCTCCAGGCGGGCGACCTGGTGGCTGAGCGCGGACTGAACGACCAGACACCGCTCCGCGGCTCTGGTGAAGCTGCGCGTTTCCGCGACGGCGAGGACGTACCGCATCTGCTGGAGTTCCATCGATTGATCGTGAATGGAGATGGATCGGATGACAATCATGTGTTGGACTGATTGCTCCCAGGTGCCCAATGCTGGGCGTCGTGACAGGCCTGGCGAGACCACCGATCCCGACCAGCGTGGTCGATACCGCTCTGACGGCGTTCGCGCCGCTGGTATGGGGGACGACGTACGTCGTGACCACCGAACTCCTCCCTCCGGGCCATCCCCTGTTCGGTGGGCTTCTGCGGGCCTTGCCCGCCGGCTTGATTGCGTTGACACTCAGCCGCACGATGCCGCGCGGAACGTGGTGGATCAAGGGGGCAGCGCTTGGCGTGCTCAACGTCGGCGTGTTCCTGCCGCTCCTGTTCGTCGCCGCCGAACGGCTGCCTGGCGGGGTGGCAGCGACTCTGGCTGCGGCCCAGCCACTGGTCGTGGCCACGCTGGCCGTGACGGTACTGCACCAGAGTCCGTCGGCTTGGGCCTTCGCGTGGGGGACCGCGGGTGTGGTAGGCGTTGGGCTGGTCGTCATCGGGCCCGGCGCGGGATTCGACGTAGCCGGGTTCGGGGCGGGTCTCGGAGGCGCCGGTGCCATGGCGCTTGGCGTGACGCTCACCAAACGCTGGGGGCGCCCGGACGGTGTCGGCGCGACGGCGTTCGCGGGCTGGCAACTCGCCGCGGGTGGCCTGTTCCTGCTACCGGTGACGTTCCTGTTCGAGGGCGCGCCACCCGCCATTGACGTGGGTGCCGGGATCGGCTACCTCTGGCTCGGCCTGCCCGGTGGCCTGCTCGCCTACACCTTGTGGTTCCGCGGCATCACGACACTGCCGGTCAACTCCGTCGCCGTGCTCACCCTGCTGTCACCGATGACTGCCGCCGTGCTGGGCGCGGCGTTGCTCGGCCAGGTCCTTGGTCCGATCCAGCTCGGCGGCTTTGCCCTCTCTGTCGCTGCGATCGTCGCCGGCCAAGCGACCCCGCACGCCGCCAAGGAAAGGATTTCCCGGTGAAGATCACCGTGGTCGGAGCCGCCGGTATGGCAGGCTCCCGCGTCATAGCGGAAGCCCTCGGTCGAGGACACCGCGTCACCGCTGTCTTCCGCGGCGCACGACCGGATTCGCTGTCGCCGGAGGTGATCGCGGTCCGCGGCGACGCCACGGATGTCGATCACATGACCCAGCTGTTCGTTCGCGCCGACGCGATCGTGGGCGCCACCCGCCCCGCAGCAGGCTCCGAAAGTGACGTCCCCGCCACAACGACAGCCCTGCTCGACGCCGCGGCCGCGACCGGAACGCGTGCCCTGTTGATCGGCGGTTCCGCGCCATTGCCAAGCCCGTCCGGCGGCCTCGTGTTCGACGATGCCCAGTACGTGCCCCCGGCCGTGCGCACGATCGCCGCCGCCAGCATCGCGCAGTTGGACGCCTGTCGAGCACACACCGCTGACTGGGTCTATCTGAGCCCACCCGCACTCCTTGAGCCCGGGGCCCGCACCGGCGGGTACCGCCGGGGCGCCACCACCCTTGTTGTGGCAGCAGACGGTTCGTCTCGGATTTCGGTGGAAGACCTCGCCATCGCGGTCGTGGACGAGCTGGAGAACCCGGGCCACGAACGCCACTTCGCCGTCGGATACTGAGCAAGTAGGAACGGGCCCGAACGCGACGCACGGCAGGGGAGTGGCCGCCGCAGCCGGTTACAAGTGATCTTGACGTACCTGCCCGAGGGTGGCTTCTGTCGGTAGTTTCAGTGGTTGTCGGGTGAGAGGCGCTGCGACGCCAGCGCTTTCCTGGCCGAACACGGCGCCACCGACGAAGACGGTGTGTCGCTCGCCCTGGACTATCTGCTCGTGACCGCGCAGCCCCGGTAGGCCGTGTCGTAGCTGTCAGCCGAGCATCAACGAGCGACACCACCGCCCGGCGTACCCGCCCTGACCAGCGTGCCGTGGATCCTCGCTGACTACTGCCGGGGCCTTATCTGGTTGACCACATCGGCAGAATCTTGATGTGCGTACGTTCGAAGACCTCGTCGATGAGGCGGCCCAAGTTGACGTGTCCGGATGGAACTTCCACTGGCTGCGCGGGCGAGCAACCGAGGAACGGCCACCGTGGGGGTACTCGCATCTACTCGCCTCGCGCCTTGCCCATGTCGCCTCGGGCTTGGACATCGACACCGGAGGCGGTGAAATCATCGCTGAAGCACCCCGGCTGCCGGCCAGGATGGTCGTCACCGAGGGATGGCGCCCGAACGCAGAACGCGCCCACCGTTTGCTGTCGCCCCGTGGGGTGGACGTGGTCTCCGTCGAGCAAGGAAAGCCCTTGCCGTTTCCGGACGCTGCCTTCGAGCTGGTGAGCAGCCGCCACCCGGTAGATCCCGACTGGCGCGAGATCGCTCGCGTCTTGGCTCCGGAGGGCACATACCTTGCCCAGCATGTCGGACCGGCGTCCGCGTTCGAGCTGATCGAGTGGTTCCGTGGTCCGCTGACACGCGAGCGGCTCAGCCGCGACCCCGAGCGTGAGGCCGCAGCCGCGCGGTCTGCCGGCCTACAGATCGTGGACTTGCGGACGGCGCGCTGCCGGATGGAATTTTTCGACATCGGCGCGGTCGTCTACATCCTCCGCAAATGTGTCTGGTGGGTACCCGACTTCGCCATCGACCGGTACCGGACAGCCCTGGAACGACTCGACGCGCACATCCGCGAGCATGGCGGCTTCGTGAGCCACTCCGCCCGAACCCTGATCGAAGCCAGAAGGGAACCCGGCTGAGCAGGCATCCGCTTCTGCCGGCGACCGTGCGCACCGGACCCTCCGGTCGCCGATCGCATGCTGTGACCGGCGCTTCCGGATGCCGGGCGTCCGGTCTTGTGCCGATGAGCGGATGGCGCCTTGGTCAACAGCCGCCGGGCGGGGCAGGTGTGGATTCCCGCAGTTGAGGGTGCGGTATGCCGCTCCAGATCAGGTGGTGATCTTCGTGGTTGTCGCGGTGTCGCGGCTTTAGCGTTCGGACCATGCTTCGTACACATGTCAGCCGGGGTGTTCCCGCGGCAATGGTGGCCGTGCTGATCGGCATGGGAGTTGTCGGCTCCCCCGGGGCGGCGGTGGCCGCCCCCGCGGATCGGCTTGAACCCGCTGCGGTGGACCGGTTCGTGGAACGGTACCGGGTCACCGCGGGGATGCCCGGCCTGGTCGTTGCCATCACCCACGGCACCGAGGTGGTCCACGTCAAGGGGTACGGGAGTGACTCGACCGGGACGCCGATGAACGCCCGTACGCCGATGCGGTTGGCGTCGGTGAGCAAGTCGTTCACCGCGCTGGCCGTGATGCAGCTGGCGGAGGCCGGCCGGGTACAGCTGGATCGGCCGGTGCGCCAGTACCTGCCGGAGTTGCGGATGGCTGACCCCCGGGTGGACACCATCACGGTGCGGCAACTCCTTAATCACAGCTCGGGCCTCACCCAGGCCGCGTTCCCGACCGCGAACCTTCCCGTGGTCCGGTCGCTGCGTGAGGCCGTGGTGCAGCTCGCACGGGCCAGGCTCGGCGCTGAACCGGGAAAGGCATGGAACTACCACAACGCCAATTACCACGTGGCCGCCCGGCTGGTGGAGGTGGTCAGCGGCGAACGGTTCGACACCTACCTGCGGGACAGGATCTTCACGCCGTTAGGCATGGACCACACCGTGACCACGACGACCACCCGCGACCGGGTTCCCGGCCTGGCCGAGGGGTACACCGTCGTATACGGGGTGCCATTCAGTCGCCCGGAGCTGTCCGAGTTCGACGGTGGGATCGTCGGCACCGCCGAGGATCTGACCGGCTGGCTGATCAGCCAGCTCAACGGCGGGAGAGGGCCTGCCGGCGAGCGGGTGCTGTCCCCGGCCGGGGTGGCGGAGCTGCACCGCCCGTCGGCACCGGGCGGCGAGTACGGACTGGGCTGGTTCAGCGAAGACCTGCCGGCTGGCGGGCGCAAGGTGTACCACGGCGGAACCGGGTGGACCTTCAGCTCCCAGCAGGTGCTGCTGCCCGGCAGCGGCTACGGCATCGCCGTGCTGTCCAACAGCCGACCCGCGTACGTCGACGACATCCAAGGCATCACCGAAGGCCTGGTCACCATGGCCGAGGGTGGCAAACCCGCCGGCCCGAAGCGGTATCGGCTGATCAGCGAAGCCGTGGTGGTGGCGCTGACCCTGGCCACCCTCGGCGCGCACGCGGTGATGGTGCGGCGAGCGGAACGGTGGGCCCACCGCCGGCGGCAGCGTCACACATGGACTGCTCCGCTGCGCCTCCTGCCCCATGTGGTGACCGGCACGGCCGCGGCGACGTTCCCGACGCTGATGACCGCTATCGGGTGGGACATCAACTGGTCCCAGCTCTACTTCGTAGCGCCGTCCTTCGCGGTCTGGCTCACCGTGCTGGCCATCGGGGCGGCCGCGGTAGCGATCGTCCGGCTGGTCCGGCTGGTCCGCCTGGTCCTACCCACGGGATCAGCCGCCGCCAGGGGACGTGTTCGCATCGGCAGCATCGACGCCGACAATGGTTACCGTGATTGACATGGGGAGCCGCGCCAGTCGCGACGGTCTCGACCTCGTGCGGCGTGCGGGCGACAGCCTGGTGGGTGCCGTGCTGGGCGCGGTGACCGCGTTCGCCACCCTGCCGTACCTGATCGGCACCGGCATGCTCCTGATGCTTGCCTACCCGTGGCCGTCGGCCCGGCGTCGCCTGCGCCGGCGGGTCCACGCGGGCGCCCGCCGGCTGGCGGCGGCGGAGCTGCGTCGGGCTGCCGCGATGACGCGGCGGCCAACCCCGGGACAGGACGCGACCGCTGCGGGAGCCGACGGCGGCCGCGCGCTGATGTACCTGGCGATCCGGTCTCCCGTTGGGCTACTCGGCGCGGCCGTGCTGACACTGCTTCTCTACGTCGTCGGCAACGGCGTGGCAGTGCTGTGGGGATGGGCGACCGGGCACGGCTCTGACGGACTCGCTCCCACCCCGGCGATCCTGGCGTACCTGTCCGTCGGCGGTGCGGTGATGGTGTTCCTCATCGCCCACGGCCTCGCTGGCGTCAGCAATCTCGAACATCGGCTTGCCCACTGGCTGGTCGAGCCCACCGAACGCGAGCAGTTCCAGCAGCGGATCGCCGAGCTGACCGCCACCCGCGCCGACGTGGTCCGAGCCGTCGACGAGGAACGCCGACGCATCGAACGCGACCTGCACGACGGGGTCCAGCAGCGGCTCGTCGCCCTTGGGATGCTGATCGGGCAGGGCCGACGCAGCCCGGACCCGCACCACGCCGAGACGCTGTTCCGGCAGGCGCACGAGGAAGCTGGGCGGACCCTCGACGCGCTGCGCGACGTGACCTGGCGGATCTACCCCACCGCACTGGACAGCGGCGGGCTGGCCGCCGCGCTGGAGTCTCTGGCTGACCGAGCCGGCATACCCGTCCACCTCGGCGGCGTACCGGATGGCCTGGACGTGGCCATCCAGACGGCGGCGTACTTCGTCGTCTGCGAGGCGGTCACCAACGCGGCCAAGCACGCCGGCGCCGACCGGGTCACCGTCGCACTCACCCGGGAGGCGGACCGGATCGTGGTGCGGGTTCACGACGACGGCACCGGAGGGGCCGACCCCGCCGGAGGCGGACTGTTCGGACTGGCCCAGCGGCTGGCCGCCCTCGACGGGCGGCTCCACGTCGACAGCCCGCCGGGCGGCCCCACCACCATCACCGCGGAGCTGCCGTGCGCCTGATCCTGGCTGAGGACTCGACCCTCTTGCGCGAAGGGCTCGCCCGACTACTCACCGCCGAAGGGCACGAGGTCCTCGCCGCCGTGGCAGACGGAACCGCGCTCGTCGACGCCGTTGAGCAGCACCAGCCCGACCTCGCCGTCGCCGATGTGCGGATGCCGCCCACCCACACCGACGAAGGGCTCCGCGCCGCGCTGACCATCCGCCGGCGCTGGCCCGCCGTCGGCATCCTGGTCCTGTCCCAGTACGTCGAACGCCGATACGCCACCGAACTCCTCACCGCCGGCACCGACGGCGTCGGCTACCTGCTCAAAGACCGCGTCGTGCAGGTCGACGACTTCCTCGACGCGCTCGCCCGCGTCGCGGCCGGCGGGACGGTGCTGGACCCGGAGGTCGTCCGCAGGCTCATCACCCAATCCAGCCACACCCACCCGCTCAACCGACTCACCAACCGGGAACACCAGGTCCTGGCGGCCATGGCCGAGGGCTGCACCAACGCGGCCATCGCCGCCCGGCTCCACCTGTCGCAGAGCGCCGTCGAAAAGCACGGCAACGCCATCTTCGACAAACTGCGCCTGACCGATGCCACCGGCTACAACCGCCGCGTGCTCGCGATCCTGCACTACCTCAGATCATGAACCGGTGTCGGCCTGACCTCCCGCCCACGCCGAACCAACAGCCACTCGGAACATCTGACCGGGCGACCCGCCGACGGCGTAGGGATCTGCCGCCGTCCGTGCGATTTAGCGACGCTGATGGTCGGAGGCCGGGGCATGCAGGGACACCTGAAGCGTGTGGGCGGCCCGCGTCCTGTGCTCAAGAGGAGGTTCAGGTTCGCTCCGGTACCGTGTCTGCGTGCCGGGCGATGAGGGAGTGATCGGCGATGATCCGCTCGTCAACGGTATGAGTATGTCGGTGCGGCTGCGGTGCGACAGTTGGGCTCATCGACGGCGAACGCGCGCGCAGCGGCAGCATTGGGAAGCTCCACGATGTGGAGGCTTCCGGTGGGAGTGTCATCGTCCGCAGCCAAGGTGGGGCCACGGGCGATGAGTTCAGCCTCAAAACCGTCCATATACGCCCAGTGGTCTTTTCCCAGCTTGTCACGCAACGCCAGTGAGCCGGACCGGTCGCGGTGGTAGCAGAGGAACTCCATTTCCGCAGCCTTTCATCCCGGCACACAACCGATGCGGAGCCGGTCGTCCACCGCACTTCGTGCCGCGGTTGGCGCACTGGCGTTCACCGCCCGGTGTAGGCGGCCCAGCCGCCGCTGACGGCGCGTTGCTCCGGCCGGGACGTGTCCCTGATGGAGCTGCTTGGTGGAACCCGACGCGGATTTCCACGGACGTGCCGAGCTCGACTGGGCGATCGCACTGGGCGGTCGCAGACTCTACGTCCTGCAGCACTTCCGTTTCCTGCACTCGACCAGGGCCGAACCGTTGCGACGGCTCAGGCGCACGGCTTCGCCCAGCTCTGGGTCCCGAGCGAGGCCTACGCCGGCGTTTCTGCCACGTCGCGTGGGCGGAGCCTCGGCCGCTACAGCGATCTTTCCGCATCGACGTCAACAACGGCATCGAGGTGGGCGTCATGCAGGGGGTATTGCCGGTCGGTCCGCGGGAGCAGTCCGGCGAGTTCGCGCAGGGACGCGATCTGCCCGCGGTCATGAGCGTGGCCCTCGTTGTTACGGTCCAGATGCACCGCGCGGAGGCCAGCGACTCGCGCCGCCTCGACGTCGAGGTCGTAGCGGTCACCGACGTGCAGCACTGCGGCGGGTGACAGCCCCCATCGCTGGCATGCGGCCAGATACGCGCCCGCGGCCGGCTTGGCAGCGCCCAACTCTTCTGCGGTGTAGACCGGTCCAACCCGTCCAGCGAGCCCGACCCGGGCAAGCTTGGCGTTCTGCTGCTCGACCGTTCCGTTGGTCAGCACCGCCGTGCGAAGGCCGGCGCGGTCGATCGCGGTCAGGGCTTCGTCGACATCGTCGAATGCCCGCCACGATGCCTCGTAGCAGCGCAGATACCCGTCGAAAATCCGATCGAGGTGCTCGTCATCGTCGATGAAAGGAACGCCGGCGACGAGCAGGAAGTCCCGTAGTCGACGGCGCCGCTGCTCCTGAAAGGTGACACGTCGCTCGCGCCAGTCCACCAGGTGCCGTTCCGAAGCGGTCGACCACACCGCGAGAGCGTCGACGTGCGCCGAGACGCCGAGCGACGGCAGCCATGCGCGCAGCGCGTCCGCCACCGCAGCCTCGTGATCGACCAACGTTCCATCCAGGTCCAGCAGTACACCGCGAAGTTTCATTCGACGACCCCTGGCTCGGGCGGGCGCGATCACCCGCACGCCAGATGCTGGCTGCTGCCATCGACCGCGCCGGGCTCACGTTCATCAGGGAGGGTCGGAGCGCTGTCCAGCGCGGCCAGGACCGCGTCCAGGGGCAGGTCGGCGGCGGTGCGCACCACCAGGTCCGCTGCCGCGAAGCCGGCTACGTCGACATGCGGGTTTGGCATCGCCACACAGCGCAGGCCGGCCGCGTGCGCCGCGGTCATGCCGTGCGCGGTGTCCTCGAACGCGACCGCCTCCCGCGCCAGGAGTCCGAGCCGGTCCAGTGCCAGCAGATAGACGGCCGGGTCTGGCTTGTGCGCGGCCACCGCATCGCCGGTCGCCACCACCTCGAACCGCACCCTCAGCCCCGCCTGATCCAGCAACGCGCCCACGTGAGTGATCGAAGAACTGCTCGCCACCGCCAGCCGTAGCCCCAGCTCCGCGGCCCGGTCCAGCCAGCCGACGATGGCCGGCGGCGGCTCCAGCGCCGCATTGAGTCCGGCCCGGTGCGCCATCCGCAACGCGTGGCTGGACTTACGGTCGAAGGCCGGTCCGACCGCTGCGGCGAGCGCGGCGTAACGCGGCTCGTTGGCGTCGCCGCCGTGGTCGGCGAAGAAGCCGACCGGATCGAGCTCGAGACCATGCCGCCGCCACTCCCAACGCCAACTCTCCAACAGCGTGGTCTCGGTGTCCATCAACAGGCCGTCGAAGTCAAAGATCAACGCTTTGATCGTCACAGCAGTGAGTATCCCAGCGCAGCCGCCGGTGAGGCGGGGCGCTCTTCTGGCGCCGGCCGGGCGAGCGAACCCTGGCGACCCTTCACCGGAGGGAGCCGGAGCCGGGTGGCGTGGCGGAACGGGTCCGGGCGCCGGATATCGATGATGACGCGGGTCAGCGACTGCTGCGGATTGTGCGGCGTAGTTCGGGATCGGTGGTGACCTGGCGCGGCCTGGCACCGTTATCGAACCGTGATGTTGTGCCGACATAACCCGGACATTGCTCTACGAAACTGATCTCGCCGCCGGATGCGGTCCTGCCGTCCGATCGCGAGGAAGGATGTCCACGGTCATGCCGTCACGAGCAGACGCCGTGATCTCGCCGCGCCGGTGTCGGCACGCGCGACGACGCTCATCGGGCCGGCAGTGTCTGACCAGCTGCGTCCGGCGCGTCGGGTTCGATCGGTGGGGCGGGCAAACGGCTTCTGCCAGGGCGCCCTGCGTGCCGACTGCTGGCCCGTCGGTGCCGAACCCACCGCGCAGTACGCCCGCGCGCCCTACGCTGGCATGCACGGGCCCTGGAGCGGCGCTGACCACCTATCCGCGGCGCGGCGACGGCACCTGGGTCGTCGCGGTGGGGCGCACCGCCGTGGCCGGCACGAGCGGGCAACTGTTGCGGTACCGGGTGGCTGTGGAGGACGGCATCGAGAACCTTGACGTCGCCCGGTTCGCCGCGGATGTCAGCGACACGCTGGCCGATCCGCGTAGCTGGACGGGCATGGGGCAGCTCCGGTTGCAGCGGGTCGACGGCGCATCCCGCCCGCGTCGGTCATGCAGGGGCAGGCCCTCGGCCTCCGGCGCCTACCACGACACCGTGCCCGACGACGAGGCAGCCGTGAAGTGATGCGGACGCGAGGTGACGGTGGCCGTACGCGTGCTCATGTTCTGGTGGCCGAGGACGATCGGCGGCAGGCCGAGATCGTGCGTAGTTACCTGGTGGCGGAGCGCTATGAAGTCAGTGTGGTGCACGATGGGCGTGCCGCGCTGGAGCAGGCGCGCCGGAGCCGACCGGATCTGCTGGTGCTCGATGTGATGATGCCCGAGCTGGACGGGCTGAACGTGTGCCGGTTGTTGCGGCAGGAGTCGGCGGTGCCGATTCTCATGCTCACCGCCCGTTCCGATGAGGACGACCTTCTGCTGGGCCTCGATGTGGGCGCCGACGACTACCTGACGAAGCCGTACAGCCCTCGGGAGTTGACCGCCCGGGTGCGGACGCTGCTCCGGCGCGTCGACCGGGCCGCCCGCCCCACCGGGCTGCTGCTACGGGTCGGGCCGATAGCGGTGGACCTGAACGGTCACATGGTCAGCGTCGACGGGCGTGCCGTTGACTGCACCCCGACCGAATTCGCGATCCTGGCAGCGCTGGCCGAGCAGCCGGAGCGGGTGTTCACCCGCGCCCAGCTCCTGGAGCGGATCAGTGGCATCGACCGGGATTCCACGGAACGGGCCATCGACACCCATGTGATGAACCTGCGCCGCAAGATCGAGGCGGATCCCCGTCGACCGGTGTTGCTGCTCACCGTCTACGGGGTCGGCTACAAGCTGACCGAGCCGGCTACGTGACCGCAGCCCCGGTGAAGCGTGCCAGGCTGGTCCCGTTGCGTCGGAGCCTCCTGGTGCGGTTGCTGGCGATGTCGGTCCTGGTGGCCGTCTGCGCGATCGTCGCGACGGCGTGGCTGACGGTGCGGTCCACCACCAGTGCGATCCGGCAGGAGCAGGGCCAGTCCTTGTCGGCCGACGCGGATGTGTACCGGTCGCTGCTCGACTACGCCGCCACCCACAACAGCTGGGACGGCGTCGCAGACACCCTCGGCAGGCTGGGCCGCGAGACAGGGCGCCGAGTCACGCTGCTCACCCCGGACCGGCGGCTCATCGCCGAATCCGCGGGCGGGCCGTCGCTCGCCTCGGCCCGCCCGTCGGCGACCGTCGATGCATTGCGGGTCGACGCCGCGTTGGCAAGCAGGGACGCGGACGCTGCCGGCATCCACGTACGCGCGGTCGGGCCGTACCGGCTGAGCGACGCCGAACGCCGCGAGCTACACGCCTATGCAGTCACAGCACGTGACTGTGCGGTGCGGGCCTTCCCCAGCGCGACGGTGGTGGAGAGTCCGAGCGGACGGCCGGTCGTACAGAACGCGAACGTCGCTGACCTGGCCGGGAAGGGATGCTTACCCTCGTTCTTCGATCTGGAGCGCCCCACCGCTTCCGAGGCGCGGGCACTGGGGCAGCTCACCGATCTGGCCACCCGGTGTATGGCACTCGACCCGCCCGCGCAGCTTCGGGTGTCGCTGTCGTTCGAAGCGGATGTCGTGGGTGTCATCGCGGACGACACGCGCGCACGCCTGCAGGAGTGTGTGCAGGCCGGTCGTCGTACCCAGCTCAAGCCCCACGTCGCGCCGCCGGCCCTGCTGTTCGTCGCCGACCCGGACACCGGCACGGCGCAACCCACCATCAACCTGTCCCAGGGCAACGTCCTGCGCATCGCCGGAGGCACCGGTCTCGTACTACTCCTCGCCGTCGCGGTCACGGTGCTCGTCGGCACCCGACTGGTACGCCCGCTACGCCAGCTCATCGACGCCACCGGCCAACCGCTCGAGAACCGCCAACCGGTCCCGGTCACCACCCGCGACGAGATCGGCGTGCTCGCCACCGCCCTCAACAACGAGTCCGCGCGCCGCGAGCTACTCGAAGCCCAGCGGGCCCAGCTGGAGCAGCAACGCAAGGCGATGGTCAGCGACGTCGCCCATGAACTGCGGACCCCGCTGACGAACATCCGCAGCTGGCTCGAGGCAGCGCAGGACGGCATCAAACCCACCGACCCACACCTGGTGAGCCTCCTGCTCGAAGAAGCCCTGCTGCTGCAACACATCATCGACGACCTGCGTGACCTCGCCGCTGCGGACGCCGGGAACCTACAGATCCACCCCGAACGCGTCTACGTCAACGACCTGCTGACCCAGGTGCTCGACGCACACCGGGAAGCCGCCGAACGCGGCGGGGTCACCCTGCGACTCGACTCGTACACCGACCCGGAGCTCGACGTCGACCCCGTCCGGCTGCGGCAACTCGTCGGCAACCTCGTCTCCAACGCCGTACGACACACCCCACGCGGCGGATCCGTCACGGTGCGCTCGTCCCTGGCCGGGGGGCACTTCGTT
Source organism: Micromonosporaceae bacterium (assembly GCA_035296325.1). GTDB lineage: Bacteria > Actinomycetota > Actinomycetes > Mycobacteriales > Micromonosporaceae > DATHBD01. The sequence continues at coordinate 46,657 of DATHBD010000058.1, forward strand.
GTCGACGTCGTGGACACCGGCATCGGCATCGCACCGGACGACCTGCCGAAGGTCTTCGACCGGTTCTGGCGCGCCGACAGCTCGCGCGACCGGAGCACCGGCGGTAGCGGCCTCGGCCTGGCCATCGTCCGCAAACTGACTGAGGCCCATCACGGGAACGTCGCCGTGACCAGCAAACCCGGCGCCGGCACCACCTTCACCGTCCGCCTACCCACCTGACCGTCGGACTCGTTCACTTTTCCGTTACATCACGCCGACAATTCCCCGACATCGCGTCGGCATCATTGCAAACTTTGGCATGTGTCGATTTAACGGAGGGTCGAGGAAAGCGTCAACCGTGGATGTCATCGTCTCGGACGCCCGACCACACTTCCCTACCCGCCCGTTTACGCGCCCGAATTTTGCGCCGGTCATGCCGGGAAGGCGCACGGAACAGATTCTCGAACATCCCTCGCGGCCCGACAGGTTATTGACATTGTGCTGCGATCGTCATTTTCGTTGGACGGCGCCGACATCCGTCGGGTCGCGAGAACGTCCGAAGGAGATTGACGTGAGTGTTATCGCTGTGTTGCAGGGTCGGGGGCCGGCGAGCCGGTGGGCATTGGGTGCGGTCGCTGTCGCCGCGCTGGCCGCGGGCGGGTTCGCCGGATCGGCGCAGGCCCAGGTGGCCCCCGCGGCGGCCGGCGCGGGGGGCGGGGGCGCCGAGGTGGCCACGTACGTCGAGAACAAGCGCACGTGGGTGCGGTGCATGCGCAAGGAGGGCATCGATCTACCGGATCCTGACGCGAAGGGCTTCGTCGACAAGACGCTGGCCAAGTTCGATCCCACGGTGCAGAAGGCGTCGAAGGCATGTATTGGCGTTTGGCCCGAGCTGACCGAGAGCCTGGCGCAGGCGCTGCGGGAACCACTGACGCCGGCGCAGGTAGCCGCGAACCGGAGGTTCGCCGAGTGCATGCGCGAGAACGGCATCAAGCAGTACCAGGACCCGGCGGCGGACGGTCACCCTCGTGGCGTCGCGAACGTGTCGGGCCCCTTTGATCTGCCCTTTGGTTACATGGACGCGCAGCAGACGTGCGTCGGGGAACCGGTGCAGCGGCAGGCGTTCCCCGAGCACTTCCGCACCGACGACGTCGAGGGCTGAGCCGACACCGGCCACAGCGCCGCAAACCCTGGTCCCACACCGTCCATGCCGGACATCTGACCGCGTTCGAATGACATGCCGTTGCAGGCCGTCCCCGTCGTGGCCGCGCGCCACGACGGGGACGCCCTGCGCCGAGGAGACGAAACCGAATGAAACGAAGGACAAGGACCGTCGCCGTCGCAATCGTGGCGGGACTTCTGGTCGCACCGCTGTCGGCCACGGCTGCCCCGGGTATGGCGGCACCACCCGGCCCGCCCCCCGCCGCACCAGGTACCGCCGCAGGCCCCGACCGCGGCGCGCACACCGTCACCCTGCTTACCGGCGACAGGGTCACGGTGAGCTCACCCGACGCCACGGCCGCGTCGGTGCAGCGGGGCAAGGGCCGGGAGAAGGTGTCATTCGCCGTCTTCAGCGGCGGCGGCCGACTCTACGTGATCCCGAGCGACGCGCAGAACCTCATCCGCTCGGGCAAGGTCGACCGGCGGCTGTTCGACGTGACTGGCCTGATCAAGGCCGGGTACCACGACGCCGCCCGCTCCACGACACCGTTGATCCTGCAGTACGAACGCGGCGGACCCGCCCGGGCCGCGGCCAGTGCGGTCAGCGCGGCCGGGGCGAAGGTGACCCGGGACCTGCCGGCGATCACGGGCGCCGCGGTCACCGCCGACAAGGACAGCACTCACACGCTGTGGACGTCGCTGACCGTCGACCGCGACACCGCGAAGGCCGACACGGCCGCCAGCGTGGACCGGATCTGGTTGGACGGCAAGCGCACGCTCGTGCTGGACAAGAGCGTGCCGCAGATCGGCGCGCCGGCCGCCTGGCAGGCCGGTTACTCCGGCAAAGGGGTGACCGTGGCGGTCCTCGACACCGGCGTCGATGACACGCACAAAGATCTCATCGGCGCGGTGCGCAAGAACTTCACCGACGAGTCGGACACCGACGAGGTGGGTCACGGCACGCACGTCAGCTCGACCATCGCCGGGACCGGTGCCGCGTCGGGTGGCAGGTACCGCGGCGTGGCACCGGACGCGACGCTGGTCTCCGGGAAGGTCTGCGGCGCCGTGGACTGCCCGGAGTCCTGGGTCCTGGCAGGGATGCAGTGGGCGGCCGTCGAGCAGAAGGCCCGCGTGATCAACATGAGCCTCAGTGGCCTGGACACTCCCGACGTCGACCCGATGGAGGAGGCGCTCAACACGCTCACCGCACAGACCGGGGCGCTGTTCGTCGTCGGGTCCGGAAACGAAGGCCGCGGTGGCGCTTCTACCGTGGGCTCGCCCGGCAGCGCCGACGCGGCGCTGGCCGTCGGCGCGGTCGACTCCTCCGACGCGCTGGCCGACTTCTCCAGCCGCGGACCGCGGGTCGGCGACGCGGCCATCAAGCCGGACGTCACCGCCCCCGGCGTGGGAATCGTCGCGGCCATGGCCGCCGGCACCGCCGGCGAACCGGTCGACGGCGTGTACACCGTCATGGACGGCACGTCGATGGCCACCCCGCACGTCGCCGGGGCGGTAGCGCTGCTCGCGCAGCAGCACCCGGACTGGAAGGCCGCCCAGCTCAAGGCGGCGCTGATCGCCTCGGCGAAGCCCAACCCGACGTTGAGTGTGTTCGAGCAGGGCGCGGGCCGCATCGACCTCGCCAAAGCCATCACCCAGAGCGTTCTCGCTGATCCGCCGTCGGTGTCGTTCGAACTTCTCGAGTGGCCGAACGCAGACGCGAAGCCGGTCACCAAGACTGTCACGTACCGCAACACCGGCACCGCCACGGTGCACCTCGACCTCAGTGTGCAGGCCGCCGCGAACAGCCTTTACACGGTTACTCCGACGAAGCTCACCGTGCCGGCCGGTGGCAGCGCCGCCGCCCAGGTCACCGTGGCCACCGCCGGCGCCGCGGCCGGCGCGCACACCGCACGACTCATCGCCGTGGGCGGCGCCCACAGCGTGATCACGCCGGTGGCCGTCGAGAAGGAGAAGGAAAGCTACGACCTGTCCGTGCGGTACCTCGACCGCGGCGGCAACCCCGCCGAGATCGCCGACACCAGCCTGGTGAACCTCGACACCGGCGAAGCGTTCTTCCCCACGCTCAGCGACGGCACCGTGAACATTCGGATGCCCAAGGGCCGATACGGCGCCTGCAGCATCATCCTGTCGAACACCACCGGCAAGGCCTACGACACAACCCTGCTGGCCCAACCACTGCTCGACCTGTCCCGCGACAGCACGATCACCATGGACGCCCGAGCCGCCAAGCCGGTCACCATGACCGTGCCGGACGCGTCCGTCCGAGCATTCGACGCCACGATCACCGCGCAGTACCAAAGCCTGCGCCAGTCCTACTGCGGAACTTTCCAATCCGACTTCAGCGGCCTGAACATCGGTCAGGTCGGATCCTCGCTACCCGGTCGCCAGTTCTCCACCACCGTGCAGGGCTACTTCGCCCCACCCGGCGCGGACGGACCGCCCGCCCCCAACAGCCCGTACGCCTACCACGTCGCAGAGAACGTACCCGGCCGGGTCCCGACCGGCCTGATCAAGAACTACACCTTGTCAGACTTCGCCACCATCAACGTCACCGTCACCGCCCCGGCCCCCGACATGGGCGCCAAACGCACCGTCTTCCCGGTCATCGGCGGCAGCACGGAGATGTTCGCGCCCAACCCGCAGATCTCGTTGTCCACGACCCGCGTCGACCGCGTCAGCGTCTCACCCGGTGTGCAGTGGGCCAGCGCCACCCAGGTCGGAACGGTCGAGGTCGCCGACGGCTACGTCCTCATCGAAGGCCCCGCCCTGTTGCAACCCGCCACCACCTACCGCGCCGGCAAGACGTACACCGAGCGGTACGGCTCCGGACCCTTCGGCCCCGGCTTCCCCGCCACCCACACCCCGGACCTCTGGGGATCCCGGACCGGCGACCGGCTCTCCGGCGCGATGCCCCTGCTCACCGACGCCGACGGGCACGCCAGCCTGTTCTACTTCGGCAGCACCCTCACTCCCGTTACCAAGCTGTACCGCAACGGTGAACTCATCAGTAGCAGCGAGTTCTTCGATTGGCGCAGCGACGTGCCCGCCGAAGCAGCCGACTACCGCCTGGAAAGCTCTGTCACCGGCGGATTCGGTGGCCTGTCCACCGACGTCAGGAGCGTCTTCACGTTCCGCTCGGCGCTCACCGACCCCAACAGGGCGACGAAACTGCCGCTGTCCGCCGTGCGCTACACACCCACCCTCGACGCCAACAACGCCGCACCCGCCGGGAAACCCTTCACCATCCCGGTCACGGTGCAACGCCAACCCGGCGCACAGGCCCACGCGGTCAAGACCCTCACCGTCGACGTCTCCTACGACGACGGCGGTACCTGGCAACCCACCACCCTGAAACGCGCCGCCGGCACCACCTGGACCGCAACCGTCACCCACCCCGGCACCGCCGGATTCGTCTCCCTCCGGGCGAAGAGCACCGACACCGCCGGTAACAGCGTCGACCAGACCATCATCCGCGCCTACCGGACCAGCAACCCGTAACCGCCGACACACCGCAACCTCCGGCCCCCGAGAGCCCTGCTCCGGGGGCCGGAGTCCGTCGCTTGGCCGACCGTCACGCACCTGGACGTCTGCACCAGCGACCCGGCGTGCACAGTGGTCGGACACGACCACCATGCGAGGAGTGTGCGCGCTGCACGTCGTACGCCGGTGCCGCCAGCTCGTCGGTGAGGGCCTCGATTCGCTGCCTGGTTTCCCGCCCGGCGTCGGTGAACCGGCCTGCGGCATCCACGAGGCCGCGGCAGCGCAGCCCGTCGATGACAGCGGCCAGCTGCCGCTCGCCAAGGTCCTGACCTGCCGAAGAGCGTGCACCTGATCAGGTCAATGCTCGGGTCAGCTCGATCGGTGGGCGATGCCCAGGGCCAGGGCGGCGATCGCGGCGGCGCCGGAGGCGGCGAGCAGGCGCTCGAACAGCCCGGTCAGGCCGGGCCGGGGCGCTGACGAAGGCGAACAGCAGAACGGCGAAGCCGATGCCGACGCCGCGGAACGGCCACGCCCAGCGCTGCCAGCCTGGCGCGCGTTTCATCGCCGCGGCGAGCGCGAGGGCCGCGAGCACCCATCGGTAGCCGCATCCGTCGCACTACAGGTTCAGCCAAGACGCTCCGTACGCCGGCAGAGGGCACTTCAGCGGATCAGCCACTGCTGGTTCAGCGCCGCCGGGGCGCAGGTGAACTGGACGGCAACCGCGGCGTCGAGCATCGATCCACCGGTCACGTCGAGGCACTTCCCGCTGTGTCGGGCACGCAGCTGGGAGTAGCCCCCACCGACGTCGACCCGGCTCCACTGCTGGTTCACGGCGGTGCCGCAGGTCCACTGCAGGACCGCCGCGCCGTCGGCGATGGACGCGGCGGACACGTCGAGGCATCGACCGCTCGCGGTGTTCACGATCCGGTAATACCCGTCAGCGGTGGCCGTCAGCCGCCACCGCTGCGTCGGCGCGCCGGTCGGCGCCTGCTGGACCGGGAGGACGCCGTTCGCAGTGGAGCCGCCGGCCAGGTCGAGCACCTTGCCGCTGTGCCGGGCCGTGATGGTGGAGGTGGGCACCGGGCGGTCCAGCCCGATCTGTACGTTGCCGAGGTGCCTGGCGACGCTGGCCGGCGTACCCGTGACGGCCGCGAACGGCAGCGACGCGGTCGGTGCGCTGACCCGCTCCACCAGGTATGTGCGGCCGGCGGTCACCGACACGCGGAGTTCGGCGGCCGTCGTCGCCGCGAGCACCGTCGCGCCGCTCGACCCGTCGATGATCCGGACCTGCTGCCCGGACCAGGGGTTACGGATGCGCATCGGGTGGCTGGTGCCCGCCTCGATGGCCACCGTGGTCAGCGTGCCGTCCTGCACCTGGACATGAACCCTGGTGTTCTGCGCCACGGCGACGGTGCCGGCGACGGTCCAGTCGGTCGGCCAGGCCGGTGCGATGCGCAGCAGGCCGTCGTAGTCCTGGACCAGTGCTTCGCTCAACGCCGCGGACAGGACACCGGCCTGCTCGATGTAGGGCTGCGGACTCGCGCCGCCCTGCCAGGACGCCATGCCGGAGATGAACGTCTGGTACTTCTTCGTCACGTTGATCAGGTTGTTCTTCACCTCGGTAGGCAGGCCCAGCCGGGCCGCCTGGATCGCGTCGAACGTCCAGTCCGGGGTGTTGCGGTACTGCCGGTTGGCGTAGGTGCGCTGAGCGAGCGCGGTGAGGGCGCCCGAGTTGTCGCTGATCACGCCGTACGGCCACACCGTCTCCAGGCCGATGTTCTCGACGTTGCGCTTGGCGGCGCTCTGCTGATAGGAGTCGGCGATCACGGTCTGCCCGGACGCGTCGTCGGCGGCGGTGAGTTGCTGGGTGTGGGTCGCCGCGTCGGTCCTCGGGTACGGCGGGATCTGCGTCTGCGCCGTCCGTAGCTGGGTGATCAGGCTCGCGTCCACGCCGAGGAGCTGCGCTGCCGCCGCTGTGGCCGGGAAGAGTGCCTGCATCGCCGCGAGGTTGGTCGTCGGGTCCAGCACGTTCCACTGGTTCTCGTGCGCGTTGGCGACGGCGTGGCGGTACCCGTCCGCGCCGACCGTGGTGAACGCGAGCAGGAACTTCGCCGACTCCCGCAGGATCGGGTAGTACTTCGTGAGGAACGCGCGGTCCTGGGTGTGCTGGTACTGCTGCCAGATCCAGCCGCTGATCTCCGCGCCGGTGCTGACGGTCCGCGCGTTCCAACTCCCGCCGATGTTCTGGTTGCAGCTGGACGCGCTGGCCGGGGTGGTGTCGTTCTGGTACCCGTTGCCGTTGAAGCGCATCGTCTCCGGCACGCAGATGCCTTCCCGGCCGCCCATCTGCGCCTTCGTCCAGGCCTGGATGTTGGCGAGGTTACCGAGGTAGAGATCGAAGACCGGGGTGTTGAGGTCGTACGTGCCGGCGCTGATGTTCGAGGCCACGTGCATGCGGAGGTTCCAGAACCAGTAGCCGGCCGGGTACCACCGCTGATAGTCCTGGCCGAAGTTGAACAGATCGGCCACCCCGGCGTGCGAGCCGGGCAGTTGGCCACGACTCTCCGCCGCGTTGGTGTAGAGGTACACCGTCCGCAGGTTCTCCAGGTAGTCCGCCGATCCGTCGGCCGAGCTCATGGTGATCAGCCCCACCCGGTTCCAGAACGCGTGCCACCACGCCAGGTGTGCGGCGCTCAGCGTGCCGGCGGCCAGACTGGCGTTCGAGGCGAGCAGCGCGGTCGCGGTGGCCTGCGCGTTGCCACCGGTCCAGCGCGGCGCGCCGACCACCACCCGGTACGAGCCGTTGGTGTTGGGCTGGAAGCTGACCCGCACCGACGTCGGGTCCACGACGCTGGCGATGACGTTGCGGCCACCGGCGGTGATCGCGGCCAGGGTGCCGAACGTCTGCCCGGATCCGGTCGTCGGCTTGTTGTCCACCCACGTCTCGGCAAGCGTCCCGATCGCACCGCTCGCGGCGGCCGTCGGCGTACGCCCGGCCCACAGACGCACCGTCGCGGTCTGCGGGGTCGCCGGGTCGGCGCCGGTCACGTCGACGACGAGCTCGCTGGTATTCGCCCGGACGAATGCGGTCATCGTCATGCCGCCGCCCGACTGGCGGAGCACGCCGTCGTACAGGTCCAGCACGCCGGTGAAATCCGCCGCGCCGGTCATCTTCGCCAGGCCCGGGATCAACACCTGGCCGGGGGACTTTCGGTCCGGGAAGGTGTCCGTGCGGTTCAGCTGGGCGGTGAACCCGTTGGCCGCCCATACCGCGGCGCCCAGCGTGCCGTTGCCGAGTGGCAGGTACTGCGCCGGGGCGTTGTTCGGCTGACCCAGGACGATGTTCGACCGGCGTACGACATTGGCCTTGTCGACGGTGAAGCGCCCGGCCTGCCAGGCGGTCGTCGCCACCGCCGCGCCCGCGCCCGGTATCGCGTTGATGAGCAGCGATCCAGCCAGGAGGATCGCCGCACCGAGCCCGGCACCGCGGGTCCATCGCGAACGAAGTACGGTCCGACCGGGCATCAGGCACTCCTCCATGACGACAGACGTCGATGGATGCTAGCAGCCGGGAACCGGCGTGGAGATCGTCCGCGGGGCGGCAGTGTGGCGCAGCTAGGAGGTGGTGCCGTCGCCGCCGGTCGAGGCGCCGAAGTGGCCGCCGGGCACGGTGGCGGTGACGGCGATCCCGGTGCCGGCCGCCGTCGGGAGGGCCGGCGTCCCGGCGACGATCCCGGCGGTGCGGCGGCCCCGGGCCAGCCGGCGCTGGCTGTACTCGGCGAGCTTCGACAGCGAGTAGTTGATCAAGATGTAGATCGTCCCGACGACCACGTACACCTGGATCGGGTTGTTCAGGAACTGCACCACCTGGCTGCTGACGCGCAGCACCTCTTCGTAGGTGATGAGGAAGCCGAGCGAGGTGTCCTTCAATACCACCACAAGCTGGCTGATCAGGGCTGGCAACATGATCCGGAACGCCTGGGGCAGCAGGATCATCCGGGTCGTCTGGAACGGCGAGAGCCCGATGGCGTCGGCCGACTCGCGCTGCCCGCTCGGCAGGCCCTCCATCCCGGAGCGCAGGATCTCGCCGATGACCACCGAGTTGTAGATGGTGAGCCCGATGACCAGCGGCCAGAGCGCCGGCACCGTGATCCCGAACTGGGGCAGTGCCACCCAGACGAAGAAGATCGTGATCACCACCGGGATCCCGCGGAAGACCTCCACGAAGAACCTGGTCAGACCGTTCAACAGCGCGGCGAGCCCGCGCAGCAGCAGTGCCAACGGCGTGGCCAGCCCGACAAACCGACGTTTCAGCAGCGCCTTCAGCTGGACCCGGAGCACGGCGAGTGCCGTGCCGATCACCAGGGACATCGCGATGGCGATGCCGGCGGCGATCAGGGTGGCGCGGAAACCCTGGCCGATGCGGTTCCATACCTGGCTGAAGTACTGGTTGCCCGGGTCGAGGAGCGGTGCCCACAGCGCACCCTCGAACTGTCCCCGCACGGCCAACGGGCGGTAGACGAAGAAGTACGCGCCGGCGAGCACCACCACCGCTGCGACCGCGCTGACGATCAGCGTCACCCGGCGGGCCCGGGGTCCCGGTGCGTCGTACAGCACCGTCGGCGAACTCATCGGGCGGCCGCCATTCTGCGTTGCTCGACGCGGTCGAGGAGGAGGCCCAGCGGCATCGTCAAGATCAGATACCCCAGGGAGATGCCGATGAAGACCGGGATGACGGCTTCTCCCGCGACGGTCACCAGCTCCGTCCCTCGTTGGGTGAGGTCACCGGCGACACCGAAGAAGGCGGCGATCGCGGAGTTCTTGATCATGGCGATGATCACGCTGCCCAGGGGCACGATCGCGGACTTCCACGCCTGCGGCAGCAGCACGAAGCGCAGGTTCTGCCCGAACGTCAGGCCGATCGACCGGCCGGCCTCGGCCTGGCCCGCGTGCACCGAGTTGATCCCGCTCCGTATCGCCTCGCACACGAACGCGCCGGTGTAGAAGCTCAACGCGATCACCGCGAAGCGGAAGTAGGGCAGGTCGGTGGCGAGTCGTTGGAAGACCACGTTCAGGCCGGGGATGTTGAGAAATGAGGCGCTGGTACCCAGGCTGGGCAGCGCGAATGCCGCGAAGAAGAACACCACGGTCAGCGGCACGTTGCGGAACACCGTGACGTACGCGGTGCCCAGCCAGCGCAGTGGCGGCGTCGGTGAGATCCGCATGACGGCCGCGATGGTGCCCAGGAGCAGGGCACCGATCGCGGCCAGCACACAGAGTTGGAGGGTGAGCCACAGCCCGCTGGCGAAGACGTCGAACTGCTCGACGAGCACGCCCATCAGCTCACCTCCGGTTTCAGCGACGTTGCAGCGGTACGCGGGATCAGTACCGGTTCACCGGGGGAGCCGTGGGGACCTTCTCGTCGAACTTGCCGGCGGTGTCCTTCCACGCCTTCTCGTACCGGCCATCCTCGGCCGCCTTCTCGAGCGTGTCGTTGATGAACGTCCGGAAGGCGGTGTCGCCCTTCTTCAGGCCGATGCCGTATGGCTCCTCGGTGAACTTCTCGCCGGCCAACTTGAACTGGTCGGCGTTGTTCGCGATGAAGCCGAGCAGGATCACGTTGTCCGTGGTGACCGCGTCGACCAGCTTCTGCTTCAGCGCGTCGATGCACTTGCTGTACACGTCGAAAAGCACCAGCTGGGAGCCCTCGTTCTGCAGGTACTTCTTGATGGTGTTGGCCGGCGTCGAACCGGTCACCGAGCAGACCTTCTTGGCGCCGTCCTTGAAGGAGTCCGGCCCGGTGATCGCGGACTCGTCCTTGCGGACCAGGATGTGCTGACCCGCCACGTAGTACGGGCCGGCGAAGTCGATCCGCTCCTTGCGCTTGTCGTTGATCGTGTACGTCGCCGCCACGATGTCCACGGTGCCCTGCTCGATGACCTGCTCACGGACCGCGGAAGGGGCTTCCTTCCACTCGATCTTGTCGGCCGGGATCCCGAGTTCCGCGGCGATGATCTTCGCGATCTCCACGTCGAATCCGGCTGGCTTGCCGTCCAGCCCTTTGAGTCCGAAGCCAGGCTGGTCGATCTTGGTCCCTACGGTGATCTTCTGTGCCGCGTTCAGTTTGGCCATCGTGGTGCCGGCCTCGAAGGACGGCTTGGCCGCGACACTGCCTGTGCCGCCGCCCGGGGTTTCGGTGTCACCGCCGCACGCGGCGACTCCGGCCGCCATGATCGCGACCGCGGTGAGTGCGACGAAGCGTTGAACTCGCATACCTGCTCCTCAGTGCGTCAAAATTTTCGACAGAAAGTCCCTGGCCCGGTCGCTCTTCGGGTTGGCGAAGAACTCCGCCGGTGGTGCCTGCTCGACGAGCTGCCCGTCCGCCATGAACACGACCCGGTTGGCGGCGTGCCGGGCGAACCCCATCTCATGGGTCACCACGACCATGGTCATGCCGTCGCCGGCCAGGCCGGTCATCACGTCGAGCACCTCGCCGACCATCTCCGGGTCCAGCGCGCTGGTCGGCTCGTCGAAGAGCATCGCCTTGGGCTGCATCGCCAGCGCGCGGGCGATCGCGGCCCGCTGCTGCTGACCACCGGAGAGCTGCGCCGGGTACTTGTCCGCCTGGTCGGCGATCCCCACCCGTTCCAGCAGCTTGGTCGCCCGATCGCGGACCACCTCGCGCTTTTCCTTGCGGACCTTCAGCGGGCCCAGCATGACGTTGTCCAGCACCGTCTTGTGCGCGAACAGGTTGAACGACTGGAACACCATGCCCACTTCGCTGCGAAGTCTGGCCAGGGCGCGACCCTCTGCCGGCAGCGGCTGGCCGTCGAAGACGATCTCACCGGAGTTGATCGGCTCGAGCCGGTTGACCGCCCGGCACAGCGTTGACTTGCCGGAGCCGGACGGCCCGATGATCACGACCACCTCGCCCCGGTCGACGGACAGGTCGACGTCGCGCAGGACGTGGAGGTCACCGAAGAACTTGTTGACCCCGCGCAGCACGATGAGTGGCTCGCCGGTCGCTTGGGCCATGCCCCGGTCCCCTCGTCCCTAGATCCGCAGTTGTGCTGGTGCGCTGCACTGTATCGGCGCAGGGGTTACCGAATGCCCGCGCGAGCGTCACGGACCCGTAACGGCGTGGGATTCGTCGACACCTTGGCGTACACGGTAAGCGGTCCGCATGCCGTTCGGGGTCCTGGCCGCGCCGGCGCGGCGTGAGAGGGTTGCACCGTGAATCGACGCCCCGCCCCGGTTGCCCTGATCACCAACGACGACGGGATCGACGCGGATGGTCTGCGCTGGCTGGCCCTGGCCGCGAGAGACGCCGGGTTCGCGCCGGTCATCGCCGCTCCGCTGACCGAGTCCAGTGGCATCGGCGCCGGTCTGCGGGCGGCCGAAGAGGGCGGCCGCATCCTGGTGGAGCAGCGTGTGCTCGACGGGCTGGACGGTGTGCCGACCTTCGCGGTCGCCGCGACCCCCGCGTACATCGCGTTGCTGGGAAGTCGAGGCGCGTTCGGAGCGGAGCCGGAGGTGCTGCTCTCCGGGATCAACCATGGCCCGAACACGGGTCGTGCCCTGCTGCACTCCGGCACGGCCGGGGCCGCGATGACGGCGATCTCGGACGGGCTGCGCGCGATGGCGTTCTCGCTGGACTTCGGATGGCGGGATGACGCCGCGCCGCGCTGGGACACGGCGGTGCGGGTCGCCACCACCCTCCTTGACCTGGTCCGGACGCTGCCACCCGGATCGATGCTGAACGTCAACGTCCCGAACGTGCCCATGGCCGACGTCCGTGGGGTGCGCCGGGCCACCCTCGCCGAGTTCGGTGCCGTGCAGATGACCATGCTGGAGCAGGGCGAGGGCTACGTGCGGATGTCGCTGTCGGAGAGCGGGGCCGAACTCCACCCGGGCAGCGACGAAGGGCTCCTCGAGCAGGGGTACGTCACCGTGACGCCCCTGCGGCCGCTCGCGGCGGCGGACGACGTGCGCCTACACGACCTGCCGGACCTCGACACCGGCCGGCTACCCTGACATCCGTGAGTACCGCGGTAAGGACGTATCAGGTCCGCACGTACGGCTGCCAGATGAACGTGCACGACTCGGAGCGGATCGCCGGCCTGCTCGAGCACGCCGGGTACGCGCGGGCGGGTGACGGCACCGATCCTGACGTGGTCGTCTTCAACACCTGCGCGGTACGGGAGAACGCCGACAACCGCCTGTACGGCAACCTGGGCCAGCTCCGTCCCAGCAAGATGGCGCACCCGGACATGCAGATCGCCGTCGGCGGCTGCCTCGCCCAGAAGGACCGCGGCGAGATCGTGAAGCGCGCACCATGGGTTGACGTCGTCTTCGGCACCCACAACATCGGCTCCCTGCCCGCGCTGCTGGAGCGGGCCAGGCACAACGCCGCCGCCGAGGTGGAGATCCTGGAGTCGCTCGAGGTCTTCCCGTCGACACTGCCGACGCGGCGGGAGTCCACCTACGCGGGCTGGGTTTCGATCTCGGTCGGCTGCAACAACACCTGCACGTTCTGCATCGTGCCCGCACTGCGCGGGCGGGAGAAGGACCGCCGCCCCGGTGACGTGCTCGCCGAGGTCTCCGCCCTGGTGGCCGAGGGTGTGCTCGAGGTGACCCTGCTGGGGCAGAACGTCAACTCCTACGGCGTCGAGTTCGGCGACCGCTACGCCTTCGGCAAGCTGCTTCGCGCCTGCGGCGGCGTGGCCGGTCTGGAGCGGGTCCGGTTCACCAGCCCGCACCCGAAGGATTTCACCGACGACGTGATCGCGGCGATGGCCGAGACGCCGAACGTGTGCCACTCCCTGCACATGCCGCTGCAGTCCGGATCCGACGCGGTGCTCAAGGCGATGCGCCGGTCCTACCGGGCCGAGCGCTACCTCGGGATCATTGACAACGTGCGGGCCGCCATGCCGGACGCCGCGATCACCACCGACATCATCGTCGGGTTCCCCGGCGAGACCGACGCCGACTTCGAGCGCACCCTCGACGTGGTGCGGGCCGCGCGGTTCGCGGGGGCGTTCACCTTCCAGTACTCCAAGCGCCCCGGCACGCCGGCCGCCACCCTGGACGGCCAGGTGCCCAAGGCCGTGGTGCAGGAGCGCTACGACCGGCTGGTCACCGCTCTGGAGGAGATCACCTGGGCGGAGAACCGCCGGATGGTCGGGCAGACCCTCGAGGTCCTGGTCGCGACGGGGGAGGGCCGCAAGGACCCGGCCACCGGACGGCTCTCCGGCCGGGCCCGGGACGGTCGCCTGGTGCACTTCGCCGCGGCTGCGGACGCCGGCATCCGCCCTGGCGACATCGTGCACACCACGATCACGTACGCCGCCCCGCACCACTGCAACGCCGACGGTCCGGTGCTCAGCCACCGCCGTACCCGGGCCGGGGACGCGTGGGAGGCCGGTCGGGCGCCCGCCCGCGGATCTGGCGTGTTGCTCGGCCTGCCCACGATCGGCGCCCCGCCCACGCCGGCACCCGCCGTGGCCGGCGCCTGCGGCGCCTGACCGGCCCGCCGGGCCAGCGCCCCGCCCGGGCCAGCGCCCCGACTGGCTCGCGCCCGCTTGCCTTCGCCGAGTCGACCACACGACACGCGGGGAGACACGCCGGGTGGGCCATCACATGCGTGCTACGCACCTAATGGAGGCCGAATTCGGTGCTTTTCCTGCATGTCGCCGAACGCTGCATGTCGCCGAACCGTGCGTGCCGACGAAACCTGCATGTCGACGGACCGCCCGCCCCGACGAACGCTGCACCTCGACGCCGACCGCACGCCGACGCACCGCACTTCGACGCACCGCACTGCACTCCGACGCACCGCACTGCACTCCGACGCACCCGCACGCCGACCCACCGCACGCCGACGCACGCGCACACCGACGGGCGGGGGATCGAGTCGTGCTGGTCAGCTGGCGTTCTCGGCGAGCGCGAGGAACCGCCGCTTGGACTCCAACGCCTGCTCGGCGTCGCGGATCCGGCGGGCGTCGCCGGCGGCCTGCGCCCGGGCCAACCGCTGCTCCGCCTCGGCCACCTGCCCCCGCATCTGGGTCAGCAGCGGGTTGGACTCCGGTGGGGTACGGCGCCACGCCGCGTCCATCGCCGTCTTGACGCGTTCCTCGACGGCGCGCATCCGACGGTCCAGGGCGGTCGACGACTCGCGGGGGACCTTGCCCAGGTCGTGCCAGAGGCCCTGGATCTCGCGCAACGCGGCCTGCGCGGCCCGCGGGTCCGCCTCGATGTCGATCGCCTCGGCCTGGGTGAGCAGCTCCTGCCGGCGTTCCAGGTTGCCCTTCAGTTCGGCGTCGCGTGCGGAGAACACCTCGCTGCGCCTGGTGAAGAACGCATCCTGTGCGGCGCGGAACCGGTCCCAGAGCTTCTGCTCGACATCCTTCGCGCCGCGCGGTGCCGCCTTCCACTCGGTCATGAGGTCCTTGAGGCGGTTGGCCGTGGCGTTCCACTCGCTGGAGCCGGAGATGGCCTCGGCCTCCTTGACGAGCTCCTCCTTGCGGGTCTGCGCCTCTTTGCGACCGGCGTCGAGGGTGGCGAAGTGGGCGCCCCGGCGGCGGGCGAAGCTGTCCCGCGCGGCGGAGTACCGCTTCCACAGGTCGGCGTCGGTCTTCTTGTCGATGCCGTGGATGGTTTTCCACTCGTCGAGGATCTCCTTGAGCCGGTCCCCGGCGGTCTTCCAGCCGGTGGACTCGGCACCGATCTGCTCAGCCTCCTCCGCCAGCGCCGTCTTGCGCGCGACGGCCGCGACGCGCGCGGCGTCCCGGGCGGCCCGGGCGGCGACGGCCTTCTCCTCAGCCTGGACGGCCAGCTTGTCGAGCCGGGCCGCGAGGCCGTCGATGTCGCCGAGCACGGGGGCTTCGTCGAGGCCGGCGCGGATCCGGCGGATGCCGGACAGCGAATGGGACGCGTCGGCGGCGCCGCTGTTCAACCGTGCCTCGATCAGGTCGACCTCGGTGACCAGGTCGGCGAACCGGCGCGCGAAATGCGCCAGGCCCTCCTCCGGGGTGCCCGCCTGCCAGGAGCCGACGACTCTCTCGCCTGCTGCCGTCCTGACGTACACGGTGCCATCCGCGTCGACTCGGCCGAAGGCCGTCGGGTCGCTCATCTGCCCATCCTTCGCTCCCGGCGCACCCCCAGCCGGGTGACTGGGTGTCGCGCCGCCATCGCACAGCAATCTCTCCCCGGGCATTCTCACAGGTGTGCCCCGGTGCCCGTCGAGCGCCTGCGCCCGAACCGTGACCTACTTGTCGCTCTCGGCCGCATCACGAGCGCCGATCCGGCCGTACGGGCACGGCGATACGGTGGTCGGATGCCCCTTGTCGCCGCGGCCGTCTGCCCGCAACCTCCGCTGCTCGTGCCCGAGGTGGCGGCGGGCGCGGCGATCGAGTTGGCCGATCTGCGGACGCGATGTGACGGTGCCGTGGCCGGCCTGGTGGCTGCCCGGCCGGAACTCATCATCGCGATCGGCGCGGACGGCGCGACGGGACGTTGCCCGCCGCCGTACGGTGGGTCGCTCGCCCCCTGGGGGCTGCACCGCACGGTTGGATCGCCCGGTGGGGCGCTGCCGCTCGGCCTGCTCATCGGCGCGTGGCTGCTCTCCCGCTGCGCCGCGGCGAAGGCCGTGCCGGTCGCCTACCAGGCGGTGGGCGCCTCCGCGGGGCCGGACGAGTGCGCGGCGCTCGGTGCCGCGCTGGCCGGCGAGGCGGAGCGGGTGGCCCTGCTGGTGATGGGCGACGGGTCCGCGTGCCGCGGTGAGGATGCGCCGGGCAGCGCCGATGACCGCGCCGGCCCGTTCGACGCCGCGGTGGCGGCCGCGCTGCGCGACGGTGATCCGGACGCGCTGCTCGGGCTGGATCCCGTACTGGCCGACGAGCTGATGGCGGCCGGGCGGCCGGCGTGGCAGGTGCTCGGCGGGGCGGGTGCGTCCCGCCGGTGGCGGGCCGAGTTGAGCTACGCCGCGGCGCCGTACGGCGTCGGCTACTTCGTCGCGGGGTGGTCGTGAGCGCAGGGATGCCCGGCCCGGTGGTGGCCGTGGTGGGCCCGACCGCGGCCGGGAAGACCGCGCTCAGTCTGGAACTGGCGGATGCGCTCGGCGGTGAGGTGGTCAACGCCGACTCGATGCAGCTTTACCGCGGGATGGACATCGGCACGGCGAAACTGCCGGTCGCGCAGCGCCGCGGTGTGGCGCACCACGTGCTCGACCTCTGGGAGGTGAGCGAGCCGGCAAGCGTCGCCGTGTACCAGGCTGCGGCTCGCGCGGCCGTCGACGACGTCCTGGCCCGGGGCCGGGTACCGCTGCTGGTCGGTGGCTCGGGGCTCTACGTCCGGGCGGTGCTCGACGACTTCGAGTTCCCGGGGACCGATCCCGCGCTGCGGGCCGCCCTGGAGCAGGAGTTGGCCGCGTGCGGCCCGGCACCGCTGCACGCCCGGCTCGCGCTCGCCGACGCGGCCGCCGCGGCGCGGATTCTGCCGACGAACGGCCGCCGGATCGTGCGGGCGTTGGAGGTGGTGACGCTCACCGGCGCGCCGTTCGCCGCCGCGCTCCCGGATCCGCGGCCGGTGTACGACGCCGTCCAGATCGGGGTGGACGCGGATCCGCCGGCGCTGGACGCGCGGGTCGGGGAGCGGGTGGAGGTGATGTGGCGGGCCGGCTTCGTCGAGGAGGTCCGCTCCCTTGTCGGGCGCGGGCTGCGGGAGGGCCGGACGGCGAGTCGCGCGCTCGGGTACCAGCAGATCCTGCGCTTCCTCGCCGGCGAATGCACCGAGGACGAGGCCAGGCTGGAGACGATCCGGGCCACCCGCCGGTTCGTGCGCCGGCAGCGGTCCTGGTTCCGCCGCGATCCCCGGATCGGATGGTTGGATCCGGCGGCGAGCGATGTGATGGATCAAGCACTCGTCCTGGTGCGGGCCGGCACGCGCGCGGTGCGATGATGGCGGGATGGAGGGCTGGACGTTCGCGAAGGGCCACGGCACCGGCAACGACTTCGTGATCCTGCCGGACCCCGATGGCGCGCTGCCGCTGACCGCGGACCTGGTCGCCGCGTTGTGCGACCGCCGGCGCGGGATCGGTGCCGACGGCGTCCTGCGCGTGGTGCGGTCCGCGGCGCATCCGGATGCCGTCGGCCTGGCCGGCTCCGCCGAGTGGTTCATGGACTACTGGAACGCCGACGGCTCGACGGCCGAGATGTGCGGCAACGGCGTGCGGGTCTACGCGCGGTACCTCGCCGAGTCGGGGCTGATCGCCGCGGACGGGAACGGGTTGCGGGTGGCGACCCGGGCCGGGGTGGTCGGCGTGGCGTTCCTCGGCGACGTCATCTCCGCCGACATGGGCTTCCCGAAGGTGTACGCGGAGAGCGACGCGATGGTGCGCGGACACCGGTACCCGGGCACCGCGGTCGATGTGGGCAACCCCCACCTGGTCTGCGACGTCGACGACGACACCCTGCGCGGCCTCGACCTGAGCGGCCCGCCGCAGGTGGACCCCGTGGTCTTCCCGGCCGGCGTGAATGTGGAGTTCTCCGCCGCCGGGGCGCCGCCCGCCGGGGCGGAGCTGTACCGGCGGATGAGGGTGTCCGAACGGGGCTCCGGCGAGACGTTGTCCTGCGGGTCCGGCGCCTGTGCCGTGGCGGCGGTGGCCCTGCGCCAGGCCGGGCGCGACGACGGGTTGGTGATCGTCGACGTTCCCGGTGGCCGGCTGCGCGTCACGTTCCACCAGGGGAGCTGCTCATTGGCCGGGCCGGCGGTGCTTGTCGCGCGGGGTGAGCTGAACCCCAATGCTTTCGCGCCGACCCGCGAGCTTCCGCCCGTGCCGGGCGGGGCGGTCTGACGCCACCGGGGCGGGCGGCGGCGCGTCGCGCCCCTGCGGGTGGAGGCCCGTCAGGGTGGCGGTGTTTCGGGCCGCACCACCCCGACGGGGGGTCTGGGTCTCTGGAAAGCGCTTTCCTCGAGATGTACCGACGCTAGGGATCGGCATGGGCCGCTGTCAATGAGTCACCGGTGCCGGGCAGGCGCACGTGCAGGCGACTCATCCCCGGGCGGTGAAACTTCCACGATCCTGTGCCGGCCGACAATGGAGGTGCGGTCGGTCTGGGAAGGTGTCACGATGGACGTCGGTACGGGCCGCTTTCCCGGTATGCGAGGAGCGTGACGTTGCAGGTGGGACCTGATTTCGCAGGGGAGTTCGACGAACCGTTCGGGCAGACCGACGGTCAGCTCGATCTCGAGGAGCGCCACGCCCTGCGGCGCGTCGCCGGCCTGTCCACCGAACTCGCCGACGTCACCGAGGTGGAGTACCGCCAGCTTCGCCTGGAGCGGGTCGTCCTGGTCGGGGTGTGGGCCGAGGGCACCGCGACCGACGCGGAGAACTCCCTGGTCGAGCTTGCGGCGTTGGCCGAGACGGCCGGCTCGCGGGTGCTCGACGGAGTAATCCAGCGGCGCAACCGCCCGGACCCGGCGACGTACATCGGTCGCGGCAAGGTCGCCGTACTGCGCGACGTCGTTCAGGCCGAGGGCGCCGATACCGTCATCTGCGACGGAGAACTCTCCCCGTCGCAGCTGCGCAACCTCGAGCAGGAGGTCAAGGTCAAGGTCGTCGACCGGACCGCCCTGATCCTCGACATCTTCGCCCAGCACGCCCAGAGCAGGGAGGGTAAGGCCCAGGTCGAACTCGCCCAGCTGCAGTACCTGCTGCCGCGCCTGCGCGGCTGGGGTGAGGCGTTGAGCCGGCAGGCCGGCGGCACGGCCGGTGGCAACGGCGGCGTCGGGTTGCGCGGCCCGGGTGAAACCAAGCTGGAGACCGACCGGCGGCGCATCCGGACCCGGATCTCCCGGCTCAAGCGGGACATCGCCGGGATGCAGACCATCCGCGAGACCAAGCGCTCCGACCGGCGGCGCAACGAGGTGCCGAGCGTGGCCATCGCCGGCTACACCAACGCCGGCAAGTCCAGCCTGCTGAACCGGCTCACCGACGCCGGGGTGCTGGTCGAGGACGCGTTGTTCGCCACGTTGGACACCACCACGCGGCGGGCGCTCACGGCTGAGGGACGGGTGTACACCCTGTCCGACACGGTGGGTTTCGTGCGCCACCTTCCGCACCAGCTCATCGAGGCCTTCCGCTCGACGCTGGAGGAGGTGGCCGAGGCCGATCTGGTGGTCCACGTCGTGGATGGCGCCCACCCGGACCCGGAGGAGCAGGTGCGCGCCGTGCGGGAGGTGCTCGCCGAGGTCGGTGCGGACTCGGTGTCCGAACTGCTCGTCGTGAACAAGAGCGACGCGGCGGACGAGGACACCCTGCTCCGCCTCAAGCGGATCTGGCCCGGTGCGATCTTCGTGTCGGCGCGGACCGGCGCCGGCCTGGTCGATCTCCGCGCAACGATCGAGGAGCGGCTGCCGTGGCCGGCGGTCGAGGTGTCCGCCTGCGTGCCGTACGACCGCGGTGATCTCGTGGCCCGGGCGCACACCTCCGGCGAGGTTCTGGGGACCGAGCACACGCCGTCCGGCACCATGTTGCATGCGCGCGTTTCAGAGGCGCTCGCAGCCGAGCTGGCCCCCTTTGCTATCAGTCCGGTGGATTCGGCCGGTCGCTCCGCGTAGTACCCGGGCGGGTGGTCACCCGGACGTGTTCCGGCTCTGCCAGACTTGTGCGATGCGGCGGTCGGCGGGTGTGCTCCTCTGGGTGTCAGTCCTGCTCGCGGTGTCCGCCGCACCGGCGTCCGCTGCACCCGCGCCGTCGCCGTCGACGGCTGCACCGGCCGGTGTGGACGCCCCCCGGGCCGAGCCACCGCAGACGGTCTGCACGATCGACGACAGTCGTATTCGGGAGATTTCGGGCCTGGTGGCATTGGCGGACGGCTACGCGGTGGTCAACGACAGCAACCGCGACCAGTCGGCCCAGCGGATCTTTCGGGTGGACTCGGCGTGCAAGTACCGGGGTGTCTCCACCGCGTATCAGCCGAACTCGCTCGACCCGGAGGACCTTGCCGTCGCGGCGGACGGCACGCTCTGGTCGGCCGACATCGGGGACAACGCGCCCCTGACCGGCGGCTCGGGCGCGCGTCGCGCGACGGTGGCGTTGTGGAAGCTGGCACCCAAGGCGACGAGGCCGGTCATCTACCGGTTCACCTACCCGGACGGCCCGCACGACGCGGAGGCTGTGCTGCTGACGGCGGACGGCACGCCGTTGATCGTGACGAAGGAACTGATGGGCGCGCCGGCCGGGCTCTACGCACCGACCGAGGCGCCGGTCCCGAACACCGCCGCCGGCGTGGGGCTGAAGCGGCTGGGCGAGTTCACCCCGCAACAGACGCGAACCCCGAACCCGCTCGGGCCGGCCGGGTCAGGGGCGGTCACCGGGGGTGCGGTCTCGCCGGACGGCAAGCGGGTGGCGCTGCGCACCTACTCGGACGCCTACGAGTGGGACGTGCCGGACGGCGATGTCGTCAAGGCCATCACCACAGGTAGGCCGCGCGTCACGCCGCTCCCCAATGAGCAGGGTGGCGAGTCGCTGGCGTACACGCGGGACGGGAAGTTCTTCCTCACCGTGCCCGACGTCGATGGCCCTGCCGCCGTGCTGCGCTACACCCCGGCGGCCGCTGCGGCGCCTTCCGCGCCGCCCTCCGAGAAGGCCAAGGCACTGGCTGACAACCGGTCCTTCCTGCAGCGGATCACATTGCAGGAGATCATGCGGATGGTGATCGCGGTCGGGCTGCTCGGGGTGTTGCTCGTCGCGGTGGGCGTCGTCGGGATCCGGCGGTCGCGGGCGGCTCGTCGGGCGGAAGCGGCCTCCGGCGCGCGCGGCGTCGCCTCGGTGACACGGACCCCGCCCAACGGTGGGCCGGGCCCGGTGGGCGCGCCAGCCGGATCGAACGCCCCAGGCGCCGCGCCGACGGCGACGCGCAAAGCGAAGGCAACGGCCACCGTACCGGCGGTGATCGCACCCGCAGGCCCGACCACCCCCGGTGTCGCCGGCCCTGCGCAGCCGGGTCAGGATCGCGCCGGCGGCCGGGTGTACGGGCGGATGCCCGGTCCTTCCCCGGTGAACCCGCCAGCTCCACGCGACGCGCTCTGGGAGGCGCCACCGGCGCGCGACCCGTTGCGGGAAGGGCCCCCGGCGCGCGACGCCCGCGGTGACAACGCCGACGACGGGCCCGGCGACGGTGGCCCGTGGGCGGGATTCCGCCGTCGCTGAGCGCGGCCGACACGAAGCTCCGGGGAGGACCGGGACCGGCGGGGGTCAGAGGCGGCGTAGCACCGCCACGACGCGGCCCATGATGGTCGCGTCATCGCCGGGAATCGGCTCGAACGCGGCGTTCTGCGGCATCAACCAGACATGGCCGCCGCGGTTGCGGTACGTCTTCACGGTGGCGTCGCCGTCCAGCATGGCCGCCACGATGTCGCCATTGTTGGCATTGGGCTGCTGACGCACCACCACCCAGTCGCCGTCGCAGATCGCGGCCTCGAGCATCGAGTCGCCCTTGACATGGAGCAGGAAGAGGGTCCCTTCGCCGACCAGCTCGCGCGGTAGCGGGAAGATGTCCTCCACCGCCTGTTCGGCCAGGATCGGGCCACCGGCGGCGATCTGCCCGAGCAGCGGCACATAC
Organism: Micromonosporaceae bacterium; assembly: GCA_035296325.1. Lineage (GTDB taxonomy): Bacteria > Actinomycetota > Actinomycetes > Mycobacteriales > Micromonosporaceae > DATHBD01. Next base: position 68,922 of record DATHBD010000058.1, read on the forward strand.
GCGGGGGTGGGCCGCGCCGCCCGAACTGCCTCCTCCTCCTCGGAGATCAGCTCACCGGGCTGCCGGACGTCCACCGCGCGGGGCCGGTTCGGGTCCCGGCGCAGGTAGCCTTTGCGCTCCAGTTCCTTGAGCTGGTACGCCACGCTTGACGGGGAGACCAGGCCGACCGCCTCGCCGATTTCCCGAACGCTCGGTGGATATCCGTAGCGCTCCACGGCTTCCCGAATGAATTCGATGATGCGCCGCTGCCGCACCGTCAGATCAGCGGCGAGCTGATCCGGAAATGAGCTCACCACGCCGGACACGATCCGAGCCGTCGGTTCGGTCCGGCGAGGTCGCCCAGCGCGGCGGCCACCGTTGATGGGGGTGGGCTCCGTCGAGGTCGCCTCGCTGCGGTCGTCGGCTGACACGTCATCCTCCCTGGTCGGATATCCGAAGCGGCGGCCTACGCGGGTCGGGACCCGCGAATGTGGCATCCGCGTAGTGACACCTATCTGCTGCGTGATCGCTTGCGGCTCGACCGTAGCGCCGGGGACGGACAGTTTCAAACATCTGTACTACACGGCGCGTCGCACTTTCCGGCGCGCCGACTCGACATCACTCCGGTGGCTTGGTACACCATCGTACGTACGTTCGATAGTACGTTTGTGCGAGAGATGGGGACGCGATGTCGACGATTGCCCGGCGCAGGCCCGTCAGACTGACCCGGCGGGGGCGGATGGCGATGGTGGCGATGCTGGCCCTGATTGCGATGGCGGTGCTGATCCCGGTGTTCGCGCCGCCTGGGCAGGCTGCCGATCCGCCCCGTGCGGAGTTGCCGGCAACCGTGGTGGCCGAGGGGGACACGCTGTGGGCGATTGCGCGGCGGCACGCCCCGGGCGGCGATACCCGGGCGCTGGTTGCGGAGATCCGCCGGCTCAACAACCTCGACGGCGACGTCATCCGGCGCCGGCAGCAGCTGGTGCTGCCCCGGGTCGGCTGATTTCGTCGCCGGGTTTTGGCGGTTTGGCTTGCGTCCCGGTGTCGGGCGGCATAACGTCGACCCCTAGATGTAGTAGTTACAGACGTGTAAGTCATCCACAGGTTGGGTTTCACTACCCACAGGTTCTGCACACCCTTGTACACAGGAAGATCGCCACCGGGTGATCGTCCTGCGGTACCGGTGCGCGTTGGAGTGGCGACCACCGGTAGCCGAAGGGGAGCCCTGCGATGCGATGCCCGTACTGCCGGCACGCGGACTCGCGCGTGGTGGATTCGCGTGAGGCCGACGACGGTCAGCTGATCCGGCGTCGGCGCTCCTGCCCGGAGTGCGGTCGCCGGTTCACCACGGTCGAGGAGGCCGTGCTCGCCGTGGTGAAGCGCAGCGGCGTGACCGAGCCGTTCAGCCGCTCCAAGATCACCGCAGGGGTTCGCAAGGCCTGCCAGGGGCGGCCGGTCGACGAGGACTCGATCGCGGTGCTCGCGCAGAAGGTTGAGGAGACCATCCGGGCGCGGGGTGCCGCCGAGGTGCCCAGCCACGATGTCGGGCTGGCGATTCTGGGCCCGCTCCGCGACCTGGACGAAGTCGCCTACCTGCGCTTCGCCAGCGTCTACCGGTCGTTCGACTCGCTGGGGGACTTCGAACGCGAAATCGCGTCGCTGCGGGCGGCGGCGTCGACCACGGAAGCCGACGGGCGGGCCGGAGCACCGGAAACGACGGAGGCCGCCACGGCGGCGCGCCGGACCAGCAAGGAGGGGCACAGTGTCGCGACGGGCTAGGCAGCAGCCGCGACCGGGGAGCGCTGCGGGGGGCCGCACGAGCGCCGGTACCGAAACCGGAGCGACGACCGCTCCGGACATTTCTGAGAAGCACGACGCCGGCGCAAGCCGGGCGACGGCAACGATTTCGAGGGGGCCACAGAGTATGGCGGGGGACGCAACGACGGAAGCGACAGGCAGCCAGACCACGAGGGACTGGCCGCCAGCGACCGACGCGACGTCCGGGGGGCAGCGCACGCCGGGAGGGCTGCGCATCGAACGGGTCTGGACCACCGAGGGCGTCCACCCGTACGACGAGGTCACCTGGGAACGTCGGGACATCGTGCTGACGAACTGGCGGGACGGTTCGATCAACTTCGAGCAGCGGGGTGTGGAGTTCCCGGACTCGTGGAGCCTGAACGCGGCGAACATCGTCACCACGAAGTACTTCCGTGGGGCGGTCGACACGCCGGGCCGGGAGTGGAGCCTGCGCCAGCTGATCGACCGGGTGGTGCAGACCTACCGGGCCGCGGGTGAGGCCAACGGATACTTCGCGACCGAGGCCGACGCCGGCATCTTCGCCGACGAACTGACCTGGATGCTGCTGCACCAGGTGTTCAGCTTCAATTCGCCGGTGTGGTTCAACGTCGGCACGGCGTCGCCGCAGCAGGTCTCCGCGTGCTTCATCCTCGCCGTGGACGACTCGATGGACTCCATCCTGGACTGGTACAAGGAGGAGGGGCTGATCTTCAAGGGTGGCTCCGGCTCCGGCGTGAACCTCTCCCGGATCCGGTCCTCCAAGGAGCTGCTCAGCAGTGGCGGCACCGCCTCCGGGCCGGTCAGCTTCATGCGCGGCGCGGACGCCAGCGCCGGCACCATCAAGAGCGGCGGGGCCACCCGGCGGGCCGCCAAGATGGTCATCCTCGACGTGGACCACCCCGACATCGAGGAGTTCATTCAGACCAAGGCCCGCGAAGAGGACAAGATCCGCGCGCTGCGCGACGCCGGCTTCGACATGGATCTGGGCGGCGCGGACATCGTCAGCGTGCAGTACCAGAACGCCAACAACTCCGTGCGGGTCTCCGACGAGTTCATGCGCGCGGTGGAGGCCGGCACCGGGTTCGGGCTGCGCTCCCGCAAGGACGGCAGCGTGATCAGCACGGTCGACGCCAAGGCGCTGTTCCGCACGATCGGTGAGGCCGCCTGGGGCTGCGCCGACCCGGGCATCCAGTACGACGACGTGATCAACGACTGGCACACCTGCCCGGAAACCGGACGGATTACGGCAAGTAACCCGTGCTTCGCCGGCGACACGCTGGTACACACCGACAAGGGACTCGTACGATTCGACGAACTGGTCGCGCGGGCGGGTGACGGTGAGTGGTTCGGCGTGTACACGCATGACGCGACAAACCCGGACGCACCGGCCGAGCAGATTCAGCTCACCCGCCCGGACGCGGTGATGATCACGGGCACCAACGAGATTCTGCGTCTTGAGTTCAGCAACGGCATGGTGCTGCGCTGCACATCCGGCCACAAGATCTGGACCACCAACCGGGGCTATGTAGAAGCCAAGGACATCACCGAGGTCGACCGCATCCTGCCGCTCACACTGCCCACGCCGGCCTCGGCGGCGACGGGCGAGTTCCGGCTGGCGGCGGACACGCTCGTCCGGGCCGGGGAGGTTGTCCCCACCAAGGGGGTGCGGACGACGGCGCTGCCGGAGAAGTGGACCGCCGATTTTGCCCATCTGCTCGGTTGGCTCACCGGAGATGGCTGCGTGCGTACCGGTACGCCGGGCCGGCGCGGCGATGCGCCGCTGATGACGTTGGTGTACGGGGGCGCCGATCGGGACGCATTCGTCGCCCGTCATCAGCAGGTGCTGGCGGACATCGTGGGGTTCGTCCCGAAGCCGTCCGAGCAGCCCAACGGTACGGTGCAACTGCGGTCTGGCCGTGCCGCTCTTGTCGACTTCATGACCGCCCTTGGAGTAACCACCGGTCGCGCCCCGCAGAAGCGGGTTCCGGCGGCGGTGCTCCAGGCTCCGACCGATTCGCAGGCGGCCTTCCTGCGAGGGCTGTTCGACGCGGACGGCTGCGCCGCTGAGCTGGCCAACGGCACCCGGTACGTCGGGCTCGGCTCGGCGTCGGTTGACCTGCTCCGTGATGTCCAGCGGATGCTCTCCTGCTTCGGCGTGGGAAGCCGCATTTTTGCGACCCGCGCTGGTGCGGCTGAGGATGGCTTCCGGTACACCACGGTGGATGGCGATGACCGGACATACGGCAGCGCGGACCTGTTCGATCTCCGAATCAGCGGGGAAAACGTCGCGAAGTTCGCAGCCGCCATCGGTTTCGATCACCCGGCAAAGGCGGATCGGCTGACGGGTTGGCTGGCCAACCACCGTTTCTACCGCACCGACCAGACCGCGACCCTGGTCAGCCGCGAGTTCGACGGCATCGAGACGACCTACAACCTTTCCGAGCCTCGGAACCACTCGTACATCGCCAACGGTGTCGTCGTGCGGAACTGCTCCGAGTACATGCATCTGGACAATTCATCCTGCAACCTGGCGTCGCTGAACCTGATGAAGTTCCTCACGCCGGACGGTTCGTTCGCCATCGAGAAGTTCGTCAAGTCGGTCGAGTTCGTCATCACCGCGATGGACATCTCGATCTGCTTCGCCGACTTCCCCACCGCCAAGATCGGTGAGACCACCCGGGCGTACCGCCAGCTCGGCATCGGGTACGCCAACCTGGGCGCCCTGCTGATGGCGAGCGGTCTGGCCTACGACTCCGACGCCGGGCGCTCGGTGGCCGCATCGATCAGCAGTCTGATGACCGGCACGGCGTACCGCCGCTCGGCCGAACTCGCCGGCGCGGTCGGCCCGTACGAGGGCTACGCCCGCAACGCGGCCCCGCACCGTCGGGTGATGCACAAGCACGCCGAGGCCAACGACGCGATCGCCGCCAGCGGCGGCATCGATGTCGCGATCAAGACCGAGGCAACCGCCCAGTGGGCCCGCTGCCTGGAGGTCGGTGAGGTCAACGGCTGGCGTAACTCCCAGGCCAGTGTGTTGGCGCCCACCGGATGCCTGACCGCCGACACGATGGTGACGACCGACCGGGGGCTGGTCCGCCTCGGTGAGCTCGGCGACCGGTACGGCGACCGCTGGCAGGACGCGGACTTCTCGGTCTCCACGGATGAGGGCCCGCGCCGGGCGACGAAGTTCTTCATCAATGGCGAGGAACCGACGCGGCGCGTGGTGACCGGCGGCGGGTACCGGATCCAGGGCACCCTCACGCACCGGATCAAGGTGGTGGACACCGCGAGCGGCGAGTGGGTGTGGCGGCGGATGGCCGACGTGCGCCCAGGCGACGTGGTGCCTCTGCAGCTCGGCACGCTGGTCGGCGAGCCGCGTACGGTGCCGCTTCCGGTTCTCGATCAGGCGTACTACACCGATGACCGCGCGCTGCGCGTGCCGGACGCGGTGAACGCCGATCTGGCCGAGTTGGTCGGCTACTTCATGGGTGACGGCAGCGTGCACGCCAAGGGCTTGCGCTTCTGTGTGGCCGACACCGACCTAGACGTGGTGCAGCGCCTCGGTGTGCTGGCGAAGGATCTGTTCGGCATCGAGCCGGTGGTGACGGCGCAGCAGGGCTACCAGGAGATGACGTTCCAGTCGGTCAGGCTGGCGCGCTGGTGGCAGGCGGCCGGTTTCGCCAAGGCGCTGCCCGATCCCGGCCACACCGGCAAGGGCTGGGTGCCGCGGGTGCCGTCGGCCATCCTCGAGACCAACGACGTCAACGCGTACGCGGCCTTCCTCCGCGGCCTCTTCGAGGCGGACGGCACGGTCGCCGACGGCGTACCGAGCCTGTCCACCGCGACCGAGTCCTTCGCCGGCGAGATTCGCACGATGTTGCTGGTCCTCGGTATGGCGTCGACCAGCCGGGAGACGGTCAGCGGCTTCGGCGGGCCGATCTTCCAGGTGCGGCTGCGTAACCAGGAGCACGCCGTCGCATTCGACGAGATCGTCGGGTTCCTCAGCGAGCGCAAGGCGCGCCGGTTGGTGCTCGAGCCGACCCAGACCGGCAACCGGGACCGGGTTTACCTGGCCGCTGAGCTCTGGCGGGAACTCTGCCCGACCGGCCACGAGCTACGTGATGCGGTGCTGCAGTCGCTCCGCAAGACCGGGGCGGTGCCGCGGAACGTGGCACAGCGTCTGGCCGCCGAGACCGGCGATGCCCGGCTGCGGCAGGTACTCGGCTACGTCTTCGAGACCGTGTCGGCGAACGACGACGGCGGCGTGCAGCCGACGTACGACCTGTCCGTGCCGGAGAACGTCACCTACGTGGCGTCCGGCTTCGTCAGCCACAACACCATCGGCCTGATGATGGACTGCGACACCACCGGCGTGGAGCCCGACCTGGCGTTGGTGAAGTTCAAGAAGCTGGTCGGCGGCGGCTCGATGCAGATCGTCAACCAGACCGTGCCGCGCGCCCTGCGCACCATGGGCTACCAGGAGGAGCAGGTCGAGGCGATCGTGGAGTACATCGCCGAGCACGGCCACGTGGTCGACGCTCCCGGTCTGCGCACCGAGCACTACTCGGTGTTCGACTGCGCCATGGGGGAGCGCGCGATCGCGCCGATGGGGCACGTGCGGATGATGGCGGCGATCCAGCCGTTCATCTCCGGCGCCATCTCCAAGACGGTCAACATGCCCGAGTCGGCGACCGTGGAGGACGTGGAGCAGATCTACTACGAGGGCTGGCGGCGCAACCTCAAGGCGCTGGCCATCTACCGGGACAACTGCAAGGTTGGCCAGCCGCTGTCCAACGCGAAGGCGGCCAAGAAGGTGGACGTGGCCGCCGTCGAGGTCGCAGTGGCGAGCGTCGAACCTGAGAAGATCATCGAGTACCGGCCGGTGCGCAAGCGGCTGCCGAAGAAGCGCCCGAGTCAGACGGTGTCGTTCTCGGTGGGCAACGCGGAGGGCTACCTCACCGCGTCGAGCTACCCGGACGACGGCCTCGGCGAGGTCTTCCTGAAGATGTCGAAGCAGGGCTCGACGCTGGCCGGTGTGATGGACGCGTTCTCCGTCGCCATCTCGATCGGGCTGCAGTACGGCGTGCCGCTGGAGACCTATGTCTCGAAGTTCACGAATATGCGCTTCGAGCCGGCCGGCATGACCGACGACCCGGACATCCGGATGGCGTCCTCGGTGATGGACTACATCTTCCGCCGCCTCGCGCTGGACTTCCTGCCCTACGACACCCGGTCGGAGCTCGGCATCTTCACCGCTGCGGAGCGGGCCGCGCGGGTGCGCGAGGAGATGGGGGAGGCACCGGTCGACCTGACCGAGATGCGTTCCTCGGCACCGGCCGAGGCGCCGGCGCCGGCGCACCAGCCCGAGGTGCCGCCCGCGGCCAAGGCGGCCGATGCGGCACCAGCCGATGAGCGGCCGGCGCCGCGGCAGGTCGGCTCGTCGACCGAGTTGCTCGAGGCGGTGCACGGCAAGGCGGCCGACGCCCCGCTCTGCTTCACCTGCGGCACCAAGATGCGACCGGCCGGCAGCTGCTACGTCTGTGAGGGGTGCGGCTCAACCAGCGGCTGCAGCTGACAAAGTTCCCGAACGGCGGCGAAGGGGAGTCCGGGCCTGGCCCGGACTCCCCTTCGCGCTCCTGCACGCGGCCCGGCTGTTGGCGCCGGCACGCGACGCTTCGAAACTGGTCTTGCCCGCGCCCTTCCGCGCCGTGGCGCTGACCCGTACGGTGGGCGTCGATCTGGGAGGACGAAATGGCTCGGGGTCGGACAGCCGTGGTCGCTGTGCTCCTTGGCGCCACCGTGCTGGCCGGGGCCGGCGGATGTGAGGCCCGGTCGGCGAACGCCGCGAAGGTGCCGATCTCATCGTCCGTTCCTGAGGTTCCGCCAGCATCGAGCGCCGGGGGCGCCTGCCACCTCCTCGACTACGACCAGATCGCGGAGGTCCTGGGGGCCCGGTTCGCGGTCGCGGCGGCGGGCCGGCAGCACGACACCTACACCTGCGTGGTGCAGGCGGCCGGCGCCAGCTTTCCGGACCTGATGATCGGGGTCACCGCGACCGTGGCCGATCGTGCGGCCTTCGACGTCGCGGTGCGCCCGGCCGGCGCCGCTGCGGTGGGAAGTCTGGGCCTGGCCGCCTACAGCCTGACGGCGCCGCCCATGGGCGGCGCCGGCCCGGGTTCCACGGTGGGCTGGCTGACCGGCAACGGGCGGCTGATCGTCCTGGCGTACCGCCTGCCGCCGACTGCCAGCGCGGCGGATGCCGGAGCGATGACGCCGAAGCTGGTCACGCTGGCGCAGCAGATCGACTTCGCCAGCTCGTGAGGGCGCCGGCACCGCCGGGCAGCGCGGTGTCAGTGCAGTGCCGAGGCGATCACGGCCGGTGAACTGGCGGACACGAACACCCGTGACGCCACCTCGAGCGGCAGCCGGACCGTCTCGCCACCCCGGTCCAGGATGACCCCGTCCCGCTCCTGCGCGACGGTCACGACCACACCGGGATCGACCCCGGCGGAATGCAGCAGGCGCAGCACCCGCGCGTCGGTCTGCACGCTCTCGCAGATCCGGCTCACCACGACGGTGCCGGTCAACCCGGGGAACGCCAGGTTGCGCTCGCCGTCCATCGGTGCGGCCTGCGCGGACGCGTCGAACTCTTCGAGCCCGGGGATCGGGTTGCCGTACGGTGAGCGGGTCGGGCGGCCGAGCAACTCGTACACCCGCTGCTCCACCGCCTCGCTCATCACGTGCTCCCAGCGGCAGGCCTCGTCGTGGGCCTCCTCGTACGGCATGCCGATCACGTTGACCAGCAGCAACTCGGCCAGCCGGTGTTTGCGCATCACCGACACCGCGTACGTCCGGCCGGTGGCGGTGAGCAGCAGGTGGCGGTCACCCTCGACGGTGAGCAGGCCGTCGCGCTCCATCCGTGACACCGTCTGGCTCACGGTCGGGCCGCTCTGGTGCAGGCGTTCCGCGATGCGGGCACGTTTTGGCGTTACGCCCTCCTCTTCGAGCTCGAGGATGGTACGGAGATACATCTCGGTGGTGTCGACGAGGTCGTTCAACAGGGTCTCCTCCCAGACGCCGATGGTACCCGCTCGGTAGGACAGACTGGTTCGACGTCGCGCGAGGGAGGCCAGGCATGATCGGCACGCTGGTGCTGTGGGACGAGGCGCTGCTCGCGTACGACCTCGGTGACCACCCGCTCGATCCGGTCCGGGTGGAGTTGACCGTCGCCCTGGCGCGGGCGCTCGGGGTGCTCGACCGCCCCGGGGTGACCGTCGAGGCCCCGGCGGCCGCGACCGACGAGGCACTGCTGCGGGTGCACACCGCGGAGTACGTCAACGCCATCCGTGAGGCGTCGGCCGGCGTCCGCCGTTCCGGCTACGGGCTGGGCACCAGCGACAACCCCATTTTTCCGGGCATCCACGAGGCGAGCGCGCTGATCGCCGGCGCCACCCTCCGCGCGGCCGAGGCGGTATGGCTCGGGGAGGCCGGCAACGCCGTCAACATCGCCGGCGGCCTGCACCACGCCATGCCGGACCGGGCGTCCGGCTTCTGCGTGTACAACGACCCGGCGGTGGCGATCGCCCGCCTGCTCGGCCTCGGCGCGGAGCGCATCGCCTACGTTGATATCGATGTGCACCACGGCGACGGGGTGCAGGAGATCTTCTACGACGATCCCCGCGTGCTCACGGTCAGCGTCCACGAGTCGCCCCGCACGCTCTTCCCCGGCACCGGGTACCCGAGCGAAACCGGCGGGCCGGCCGCCGAGGGCAGCGCCGTGAACGTCGCCCTGCCACCCGGCGTGGACGACGCGGGCTGGCTGCGGGCGTTCGCCGCGGTGGTGCCCAGTGTGCTGCGTGCCTTCCGCCCGCAGATCCTGTTCACCCAGTGCGGCGCGGATGCCTACCGCAGCGACCCGCTGGCCAACCTGCGGCTCACCGTGGACGGGCAGCGGGCCAGCTATCTGGCGCTGCGGGCGATCGCCGACGAGGTCTGCGACGGGCGCTGGGTGGCGACCGGCGGCGGCGGATACGCCCTGGTCGAGTGCGTGCCCCGGGCGTGGACCCATCTTCTGGCGATCGCCACCGGAGAGCCGGTCGACCCGGTCACGGCGACCCCGCAGTCCTGGCGGGAACTGGTCCGGCAGCGCCGTCCGCGGGAGCCTGCGCCCCTCGCCATGACCGACGGTGCCGATCCCGGGTACCTGCCGTGGCAGCCGGGCGACGGCGCGGACGCCCTGGACCGGGCCATCCAGACCACCCGCCGGCTGACCTTCCCGCACTTCGGCCTCGACCCGTACGACCCGCGGGACTGAGGCCGCGATGGGTACCCGACCCTCGGCCGACATCCTGCTCGCGGACGGCTCGACCGCGCGGGTGCGCCAGGTCGAGCCGTCCGACGCCGACGCGATCGTGGCGCTGCACTCCCGGCTGTCCGAGCGCACCCGGTACCTGCGCTACTTCGCGGCGTACCCGCGCATCCCGGCGCGCGACCTGGAGCACTTCGTCACCGTGAACCACCGCGAGCGGGAGGCCTTCGTGGTGGAACTCGGCGGGCTGCTCATCGCGGTGGGCCGCTACGACCGGCTCGGCCCCGACGCGCCGGACGCGGAGGTGGCCTTCGTGGTGGAGGACGCCCACCAGGGCCGGGGGCTCGGCTCGGTGCTGATCGAACACCTGGCCGCGGCGGCCCGGCAGGAGGGGATCGAGCGCTTCGTCGCCGAGGTGCTCCCGGTGAACGCGACCATGCTGCGGGTCTTCGCCGACGCCGGGTACCCGGTGGAGCAGGCCTACGACGACGGGGTCGTACACCTGTCGTTCCCGATCGCACCCACGCCGCAGTCGCTGGCGGTGCAGCGTTCCCGCGAACACCGGGCGGAGGCCGCATCGCTGGCCCGCCTGCTGGCCCCGCGCGGGGTTGCGGTGTACGGCGCTCGCTCCGACGGCACCGGGGTGGGCGCCACGCTGCTGCGGCACTGCCGCGCCGGGTTCACCGGCCCGGTCCACCCGGTGCATCCGACGGCCTCCACAGTGGATGGCCTGCCGGCGTACCGGTCGGTGGCGCAGGCGCCCGGGCCGGTCGACCTCGCTGTCGTCGCGGTGCCCGCCGAGGCGGTCCCGGACGTGGTGGTCGACTGCGCGAGCGCCGGGGTGCGGGGTGTCGTGGTGGTCTCCGCCGGCTTCGCCGAGGCCGGGCCGGCCGGCGCCGCGGCCCAGGGCGAACTGGTCCGGCTGGTGCACAGCTACGGGATGCGGCTGATCGGCCCCAACTGCCTCGGCATCGCCAACACCGACCCGGCGGTCGGACTCAACGCCACGCTGGCGCCCCGGCTGCCACCGCAGGGTCGGGTCGGGTTCTTCAGCCAGTCGGCGGCGCTGGGCACGGCGCTGCTGGCCGAGGCGGACCGGCGCGGGCTGGGCCTGTCCAGTTTCGTGTCCGCCGGCAACCGCGCCGACGTCTCCGGCAACGACCTGCTGCAGTACTGGCGCGACGATCCCCGCACCGGCGCGGTGCTGTTGTACCTGGAGACGTTCGGCAACGCCCGCAAGTTCGCCCGGATCGCCCGCGAACTGGCCCGCGACAAGCCGGTCGTCGCCGTGGCGAGTGCGGTGCGACCACCGGCGCTGGAGGCGGTGGCGTCCGGTCCCGACCCGAGCGGGGTCGCCGCGCTCTTCGCCAGTTCCGGGGTGATCCGGGTGGACACCGTGACCGAGATGTTCGACCTCGGGCTGATGCTCGCCGATCAGCCGTTGCCGGCCGGGTCGCGGTTGGCGGTGGTCACCAACGCAGCGGCCCTCGGCGTACTGGCCGCGGGCACCGCGCCCGCCGCCGGGCTGCAGATCGCTGCGGGTTACCCCCGCGACGTCGGCCCGACCGCGGGGGCCGCCGCCTTTGTCGATGCGGCACGGTCGGCGCTGGCCGACCCGGGCGTGGACGCCGTCGTGGCGGCGTACGCGCCCGGTCTGGCGGACGAGTGGGATGCCGTGGCGGGTGTCGCCGAAGCACTGGACGCGGCGATGGCCGGCGCCCGACGGCCGGTCGCCGCCGTCTTCCCGACCCCGGCGGTGCGGGGCACCCACCAACGCCTGCCGATCCCGACGTACCCGGGCGTCGAGGAGGCCGTCCGGGCACTCGGCCGGGTCGCCGGGTACGCGGCGTGGCGCCGCGAGCCTGCGGGTACCGTTCCGGAGTTGTCCATGGTGGACACCAGTCGGGCCCGTCGGGTGGTGGCGGAGCTGGCCGCCGGCGGGGTGGGCCGGGCCGGCGACGATGCGGTGCAGGATCTGCTCGACTGCTACGGCGTACCGCTGGTGCCGAGCCGGCGGTGCAGCGGCCCGGCGGCGGCGGTGGTGGCCACCGCGGAGTCGGTCGGCCTGCCGGTCGTCCTCAAGCTGGCCGGCGCGGCATGGCGGCACCGGATCGACCTGGGCGCGGTCCGGCTCGACCTCGCCTCGCCGGGTGAGGTCGCCCGGGCCTACGCGGAGCTGTGCGGCCTCTTCGGCGACGACGTCGAGGTGCTGGTGCAGCCGATGGTTCCGCCCGGCGTGGCATGCGTCGTCGAGGCCATGGACGACCCGGCGTTCGGCCCGGTCATCGGGTTCGGGCTGGGCGGTGTGGCGAGTGAACTGCTGGGCGACCGGGCCTGGCGACCGGCGCCGCTCACGGATCGGGACGCGGCGGCGCTGCTGGCGGCCCCCCGAGCTGCGCCGCTGCTCTCCGGCTACCGCGGCAGTGCCCCGGTGAACCTCGACGCGCTCGTGGACCTGCTGATCCGGGTGGGTCGGATGGCCGACGACCATCCCCGGCTGCACCGCCTCCAGCTCAACCCGGTGCTGGCCCGCGCGGACGGCGTGTCGGTCCTGCACGCGACCGTCGACATCGGCGCGGAGGTGCGCCGCCCGGACACCGGGCCCCGGCGGCTGGGTTGACCCGCGCGGGGAGGATGGTGGCGGGGGCCGGATGCCTCGGCATCCGACCCCCGCCTCCCCCCACCCCGGTAAAGCCTCAGCAGGTGTACTCCTCGAGCCGCTTCGCCCGATCCGGGTGCCGCAGTTTGGTCAGCGTGACCTTCTCGATCTGACGGATCCGCTCGCGGGAGAGCCCGAACTCCTTACCCACCTCGTCCAACGTGCGCTGCCGCCCGTCGTCAAGGCCGAAGCGAAGCCGGATCACCGCCTGCTCCCGCTGGGACAGCGTCGCGAGGACGACCTCGACCTCCTGGCGCAGCATGCCGTCCGAGACGTTCTCCTCGGGTTGACTGCGGACGTCGGTGCGGGCCACGAAGTCCCCGAGCGAGCTTTCCCCGTCCTCGCCGACGGTCTGGTCGAGGCTCACCGGCTCCCGGTCATACGAGATCAGCTCGATGACGTGGAACTCCTGGACTCCCAGACCTGCCGCGATCTCCGCCACCGAAGGCTCGCGCCCCAGTGACACGGCGAGGTCGCGGCGGACCCGGACCATCCGGTTGACCTGCTCCACCATGTGTACCGGGATGCGGATGGTGCGTGCCTGGTCGGCCATGGCGCGGGTGATGGCCTGGCGGATCCACCAGGTGGCGTACGTGGAGAACTTGTAGCCCTTGGTGTAGTCGAACTTCTCGACCGCGCGGATCAGCCCGAGGTTGCCTTCCTGGATCAGGTCGAGGAAGGCCATGCCGCGGCCGGTGTAGCGCTTCGCGATGCTGACCACCAGGCGCAGGTTCGCCTCCAGCAGGTGCGCCTTGGCGAGGCGTCCGTCGATCGCGATCGTCCGCAGATCGGCGCGTAGTTGCGCGTCCGCGACCGCGGAGCCGCTGGTGAGCTTCTCGTCGGCGAACAGGCCGGCTTCGATGCGCTTGGCCAGGTCCACCTCCTGCTCGGCGTTGAGCAGCTTGGTCCTGCCGATACCGTTGAGGTATGCCCGGACCAGGTCGGATGAGACGCCCCGCCCGTCCAGCCCCTGCTCCTCGAGGTCCGGCTCGTCCACTGCGGACTCGTCGGTGCACACACCCACCCCCGTGGGCCGCGGAACCGCCACGTCGAGCGTGGGTTCGATCAGCGCCTGAGCCACTTCGCACTCGCCTCCCTGACAACGTCGCGTTGTGACAGTCAGCTTGGCCTATCGGGCGTGAAGCGGGGGTGAGGCGATTGTGGAGGTGGCACGAAATCGCGAGACAGATATCCGACGATGCGCTCAGATCTCCAGCAGGATGGTGCGCGGGCCGACATTGACGCTCTCCACCAGCATGTGCGCGCCGAACCGTCCGGTGCACACCGATGCGCCGCGGGCGCGGAGCGCTGCCACCACGGCGTGCACCAGCGGCTCGGCGGTCTGGCCGGGCGCCGCCGCGCTCCAGGACGGCCGCCGGCCCTTTCGGGTGTCGGCGTACAGGGTGAACTGGCTGACCACAAGCAGTGGTGCGCCGACCTCCGCCGCGGACCGTTCATCGTCCAGAATGCGCAGTTCGTACACCTTGCGGGCGAGCAGGTCGGCCTGCGCGGGCGTGTCGGCGTGGGTCACCCCGACCAGGACCAGCAGGCCGTCGGTGATCGCCGCCACGACCTCGTCGTCGACGGTGACGGTGGCCCGGCTGACCGTCTGCACCACCGCCCGCATCAGGTGCCGGGCCGGGTCGGCGGCTGCGGGGCGGGGTGCGCTGCCGGCAGCAGGATGCCGCGCTCCACCAGGTGCGCCACCACCGGCACCGCGACCTCGGCGAGCGTGTCGGTGTCGACATCGTGCGCGGCGGCGAGCAGATCGAGTTGATCGCGCAGTGGCACGACACCGTCGCAGCCGCTGACCAGCGCGAGGATCACCGGGTCGATCTCCTCGACCCAGCGCGCTCCACCGGTGAGCGCCAGCAGTTGACGGTCCACCTGCCAGGTGCCGGCGGAGTCCCGGGTGGCCTCCTGGCGAAGTTGCAGGCCGTCGGCGGTGCGCAGGGGAGCGGCGAGAATCTCCGCCGCGGAGTGGGCGCGTAGCCAGTCCTGGCGGTCGAACCAGGCCGGTACCAGTGCGCCGAGCGGCTCGTCGAGGGTCTGGCGGAGGTCGTCGAGCCGTACCGTCGGGTCGTCGTGCCCGGCGGCCCGCAACGTCACCAGACCCAGGCCGATGCCGGTGACGTGGTTCGCGTCGAACCAGTCCAGCCACGCGGCGGCGAGTGCCGGCTGCGCGGCCGGGTCGGCGGCGGCGTCGGCCAGCCACAGGTTGACGTACGACACCGGGTCGCTGACCTCGCGTTGGATCACCCAGGCGTCCAGGCCGGTCCCGGCCAGCCATCCGGCCACCCGGTCCTGCCAGTCCTGCCCGGCGAGGTGCAGCCAGTTGGCCAGGAACTGCATGGTGCCGCCCTCGGCCAGCAGGCCCGGCGCCGCGGCGACCAGTTCGGCACAGACCGCGTCGCCGCTGCGGCCGGAGTCGCGGTACGTGTGCGTCGTGGTCCCCGGCCCGGCGACGAACGGCGGGTTGCTGACGACCAGGTCGAACCGCCGCCCGGCCACCGGCGCGGCGAGGTCACCGGCGAGCAGTTCCCAGTCCAGGCCGTTGAGCGCCGCTGTGGTGGCGGCGAAGCGCAGTGCGCGCTCGGAGAGGTCGGTGGCGGTCACCCGGTCGGCGTGGGTGGACAGGTGCAGCGCCTGGACCCCGCACCCGGTGCCCAGGTCGAGGGCGGTGCCGACCGGCGCGCGGACGGTGGCGGCGGCCAGCGTGGTCGACGCACCCCCGATGCCGAGGACGTGGTCGGCGGAGAGCGGCTGGCCGGGGCGCATGCCGGCGCTGAGGTCGGCCAGCACCCACCAGTCGCCGTACGGCTCCAGTTCCAGACCGGCACGCAGGCCACCTGCGCCCAGCTCGATGAGCCCGGCGTCGACCGCCTGCTCCAGGCTGACCGGTGCCAGCGCGCGCTCGACCGCGCCGACCGGTTCGGTCTGGCCGCAGACGAAGAGCCGGATCAGCGTGTCGAGGGGGTCTCCGCCGCTGGTCCGGCGGATCGCCGCCCGGAAGTCGTTGCGGCGCAGCGTCTCGGTGGCGGCCGGCCCGAGCCGGTCGGCGATGCCGGCGGAGGTGTAGTCGGCGGCGGTGAGCGCCTCCCGTAGTCGCGCGATGCCGTCGGGTTTGAGCAGTGGAGACATCCGGGAACCGTATCGGGCCGCCGGCGGCGCGTGCTCGCGCCCTGTGGCTGCCCGGACGGGGGAACTACGCTGGAGCCATCATGGCGAAACTGCACCTGGCCCTGGACGCCGAGGCCGACGAGATGCTCTCCGCAGACCCGCTCGCCCTCCTCATCGGGATGCTGCTCGACCAGCAGATTCCGCTGGAGCGCGCGTTCGTTGCGCCGTACCGGCTGGCCCAGCGACTCGGCGTACGCCGGTTGGAGGCGGCCCACCTCGCCGACCTCGACCCGGAGGCGCTGGTTCAGATCTTCTCCGCGCAGCCGGCGCTGCACCGGTTCCCCGGTGCGATGGCGGCGCGGGTGCAGGCGATGTGCCGCCTGGTCCGCGACGAGTACGGCGGTGACGCCGCGGCGGTCTGGCGCGGCGCCCGCACGGGTGCCGAGCTGGTCAAGCGGATCGGGGCACTGCCGGGCTTCGGCGTGCAGAAGGCGCAGATCTTCGCGGCGCTGCTCGGCAAGCAGTTGGGCGTGCGGCCGGAGGGCTGGCGGGAGGCCACCGGGGAGTTCGGTCAGGACGCGACGTACCGGTCGGTGGCCGACATCGTGGACGACGAGAGCCTCGGCAGGGTGCGGGAGTACAAGAAGCAGATGAAGGCGGCGGCCAGAGCGAAGGGCTGACACCCAGCTGATGCGCCGTGCCGGCTGACCTCTAGGGTGCTAACCGTGCTTAAGGGTTTCAAGGACTTCATCCTGCGCGGCAACGTCGTTGAGCTTGCCATCGCGGTCGTCATCGGCACCGCCTTCAGCAACGTGGTGACCCAGTTCGCCAGGTCGTTCGTGGAGCCGCTGATCAAGCTGTTGTCCGGAGGCGAGGCTGTGTCCGGCACCGCCAACCTGGGCAACGGTGTGCTGATGGACTGGGGCGCCTTCGTCCAGGCGGTGATCGGCTTCCTGATCACCGCGGCGGTCGTCTACTTCCTCTTCGTGGTGCCGATGAACAAGCTGGCCGAGCGCCGCGCCCGCGGCGAGGAGCCCAAGCCGAAGGCGCCCAGCGAGGAGGTCCGCCTGCTCACCGACATCCGGGACGCGCTGATCGCCCGGGAGCGGGGCCTGGACCCGGCGGATGCTTCGGTGCCGGTGCGGCCGGAGAAGGTGTAGGGCAAACTGCGTCGATTCGGCACGGGCGGTGCGCCGATCGGAGTGCAAGACTCGAAGGCGTGAAGCGATCCGAGCGGCCCACCCTGATCACGACCGCGGAGCGTAGCCAGGAGCAGCAGCTGCGCAGCCGGGAGATCCGGTATGTGCTGATGATGGGCCTGCGGGTGCTCTGTCTGGTGCTCGGCGGCGTGCTGCTCACGCTGGATGTACCGCTTGCCGGTCTCTGGGTGTCGCTGTGCGTCGTGGGCATGGTCGTCCTGCCCTGGCTCGCGGTGCTGCTGGCCAACGACCGGCCGCCGAAGCCGGAGCACCGGCTCGCGAACCGTCTGCACCGCGCCGCACCACCGGCCCCGCCGCCGAGGGCGCTCGGTGACGGCGTACGGCCGGAACCGAAAGTTATCGACGTCGACCCCTAGGGTGGGCGTGGGTAGGCCCATCACGCCGGCGGTGCGGCGGGAGGGCGCCCGCCGAGCAGGGTGACCGCGCGTGCCCCGAGCCTGGTACCGGCCGCAAGCGCCGCTGTCGGGCCGGCGCCGGCGAGCCACGCGGCGAGCAGTCCGGCTGCGAACGCGTCGCCCGCTCCGGTCGGGTCGACGACCCGGGCCACCTGCTGCGCGGCAGCCCGATGCGGACCGTCCGGGCCGGTCCACACGGCGCCGCCCGCACCGCACTTCACGATCACCCGGTGCGCCAACGGCGCGAGCGCCGCTGCGAGTGCCGCCGCGTCGGTGGCCACGGTGCCGGCCAGCACCGCGGCCTCGTCCAGGTTCGCCAGCAGCAGGTCCACACCGCGGACCCACTCGGCGAACCGGGCCGGTCCGAGGCGGCGAAGCGGCGCCGCGGAGGCCGCATCGACACTGGTCGTGAACCCGTGCGCGCGGGCCGCTGTGAGGGCGTGCCGCCCGGCCGGCGCGCAGGTTTCGTCGAAGAACACATAGCCGGACAGGTGCAGATGTCCGGCGCCGGAGTGCGTGGCAAGTGCCGCGTCCACGTCGGCCGGAGTGAGCAGGGCGTTGGCGCCCCGACCGCAGAGCATCGTGCGCTGGTCGCCGTCGGAGAGCACGATCACGCTTCCGGTCCCGGCACCGGGCGCCCGCCGTACGGCACAGCGCACCCCCAGCGAGGACAGTTCCGCCAGGCGTACGGCTCCGGCGTCGTCGTCGCCGACCACCCCGCACAAGGTCACGTCGGCACCCTGCGCGGCCAGCCACGCCGCGGTGTTCGCGGCCGAGCCGCCACCCATCATGCGGATGTCCGCGGCGGTGTCCGATCCGGCGGCAAGTGGGCCCTGCTGGCGCACCACGACGTCGGTGACGATGTCCCCCACCACGATCACCCTGGGGTTACCCCGCCGGCGGCGCGGTCGTGGCGGCCACCGCGATCTGGGCCGCGAGCTCGGCGTTGCGCAGGATGATCCGCGCGTTCACCGCCAGGCTGCGGCCACCGGTGGCCTGGTGGAAGTGGCCCAACAGGTACGGCGTGACCGCCTTGCCCGTCACGCCCGCCCGATCGAGTGCCGCCAGCCCTTCCGCGAGCACCCGGTCGTGCAGCGCCGGGTCCAGTTGTTCGTCGACCGGCAACGGGTTGGCGATCACGATGGCGCCCCGGTGCCGCCGGTGTGCCGCCCGCGCGGCGAGGATCTCGGCTGCCGCGGCCGGATCGTCGACCGACCAGTCCAGGTCGAAGCCGGCGTCGCTCAGGTAGAAGCCCGGAAACCGGCGCGTCCGGTAGCCGACCACGGTCACGCCGAGCGTTTCCAGGCGCTCCAGCGTGGCGCCCACGTCCAGGATCGACTTGACGCCCGCGCACACCACCGCGATCGGGGTCTGGGCCAGGGCGGTGAGGTCGGCGGACTCGTCGTAGGTCGTCGCCGCGCCCCGGTGGACCCCGCCCAGGCCGCCGGTGGCGAAGACGTCGATGCCGGCGCGGGTGGCCACGGCTGCCGTGGCGGCGACCGTGGTGGCCCCGTTGACCCGGGCGGCCGCCGCCGGTGCCAGGTCCCGTACCGAGAGCTTGGCCACCGCCCGCGCCGTGGCGAGAGCGTCCAACTGCCCGTCGTTGAGCCCGACGAACAGGTCGCCGCCGAGCATGCCCACCGTGGCCGGCACCGCCCCGACCGCACGTACCGTCGCCTCGATCTCGCGTGCCACCCGCAGGTTGTCCGGCCTGGGCAGGCCGTGCGAGATGATGGTGCTCTCCAGGGCCACGACGGGGACGCCATCGGCGAGTGCCGCCGCGACCTCGTCGCCGTACCGGATCGAATAATCGATCATTGGACAACCCTACGTGTCCCGTCCGCTGCGGCGGCTGGCACACTGGATCGCGTGACTACCGTGCCTGAGCAGACCGGCGAAACGATCACCGAAGAGCGGGTCGACACCGACTACCGCTACGCGGATGGCGATCACGAGCGGTTCGCCCACTACGTCGATCGAGACAAACAGATGACGGCGATGATCGAGGGTACGCCGCTGCGTGCGCTCTGCGGGAAGGTCTGGGTGCCGTCCCGCGACCCCAAGCGCTTCCCGGTCTGCCCCGAGTGCAAAGAGATCTACGACTCGCTGGAGGCCTGAGCGCGCTCCGGCCGGCGCGCCGTGTGACTGCCGCCGGCGTCGCCGACGCTAGGATGGGTTCCTCGCTCCTCGTGTGCTGACCGGGGGGCGATTGCTGTGTGTCCGCACGTTGCCGGGGGAGGGCAAGCATGCCGCCGCGTCCGGTGTTGGAGGCAGGTCCGAGCCTGCGCGCCTGGCAGCGCCGGGCGCTCGTGGACTATCTGCGCCGCCGTTGCGAGGATTTCCTCGCGGTGGCCACGCCCGGGGCCGGGAAGACCACCTTCGCCCTGCGGATCGCGGCTGAGCTGCTGGTCGACGGGACGGTCGAGGCGGTCACCGTGGTATGCCCGACCGAGCACCTGAAGAACCAGTGGGCGACCGCCGCCGGGCGGATGGGCATCCAGCTGGACTCCGGGTTCCGCAACGCCGACGTGCACTCCTCGAGCGACTTCCACGGCGCCGTGGTGACGTACGCGCAGGTCGGCATGGCCCCGCTGGTGCACCGCCGGCGGACGATGACCCGCCGCACCATGGTCATCCTCGACGAGATCCACCACGCCGGCGACTCGCGGTCGTGGGGCGACGGGGTCAAGGCGGCGTTCGAGCCAGCGGTACGCCGGCTCGCCCTCACCGGGACACCGTTCCGGTCCGACGAGAACCCGATCCCATTCGTGGCGTATGAGCGCGGCGGTGACGGCCTGCTGCGGTCGCGGTCCGACACGAACTACGGGTACGCCGATGCGCTGCGCGACGGTGTGGTCCGCCCGGTGATCTTCCTGGCCTACTCCGGTGAGACCCGGTGGCGCACCTCGGCCGGCGATGAGCTTGCCGTGCGGTTGGGCGAGCCGATGACCCAGGACATCGTCGCCCAGGCATGGCGCACCGCGCTGGACCCGACCGGGGACTGGATGCCGCAGGTGCTCCGCGCCGCCGACGCCCGGCTCCAGGTGCTGCGGGCGGGTGGGATGGCCGACGCCGGCGGACTCGTCATCGCGACCGACCAGCAGACCGCCCGGGCGTACGCGAAGTTGCTCGAGGCCGTGACCGGCGAGAAGGCTGCGGTCGTACTCTCCGACGATGCGGGCGCCTCTGCCAAGATCGCGGCGTTCGGGGCGTCCGACCAGCGGTGGATGGTCGCCGTCCGGATGGTCTCCGAAGGGGTCGACATCCCCCGGCTGGCCGTCGGGGTCTACGCCACCAGCGCATCCACTCCGCTCTTCTTCGCCCAGGCGATCGGCCGGTTCCTGCGCGCCAGGCGCCCGGGGGAGACCGCCACCGTGTTCGTGCCCAGCGTCCCGCACCTGCTCGGCCTGGCCAGTGAGATGGAGGCACAGCGGGACCACGTGCTGGGCGCCAGGAAGGACAAAGAGGGCTTCGACGACGAACTGCTGGAGCGGGCGCAGCGCAGCGAGGACGCCAGCGGTGAGCTGGAAAAGCGCTTCGAGGCGCTTTCCGCCACCGCCGAGCTGGACCAGGTGATCTTCGACGGCGTGGCGTTCGGCACGCCGGTGCGCAGCGGCACCGCCGAGGAGGAGGAGTACCTGGGCCTACCGGGGCTGCTATCCGTGGATCAGGTGTCCGCTCTGTTGAACAAGCGGCAGGCGGACCAGGTCGCGGCGGCCGCCCGCCGGCGCGGCACCGCCGTGGTGGTCGATCCCGTGGTACCGGCTCAGAAGACCGGGCCGCAGAACGCGGGGGAGCGGCGGGTGCTGCTGCGCCGCCAGTTGAACGCGCTGGTCGCGGCGCGCCATCACCGCACCGGGCAGCCGCACGGCAAGATCCATGCTGAGCTGCGGCGGCTGTGCGGCGGTCCACCGAGCGCACAGGCCACGATCGAGCAACTCGAGGAGCGGATCGCCACCATCGCCACGCTGTGACGGGTGCCGATTCCGTGGTGTCCCCGTGGATGCTACCGCTGGGCCTGATCGCTGCGGCCACGCCGCCGTGCAGCCGACCGCAGCCGGCTTTCCACGCTGCATTTCTATGCACCGAACCCCGGGACGTGGATGCTCCTGCGAGGCGTATAGACCTGCTCGCACCGGCGCGAGCAGGTCTATACGCACTGACGGTGACACCGACGGCGCTGACGCCGCCGGCTGTCCCGGGTGAGATTTCGGCCGGGCGTCTCAGATTTTGGGAGTTCGGCCGGCCTGGCTGCGGATCGGACGGACCCGCTGCTTCAGGAGGACCGCGGGCCGCGCATGGGCGTTTCCCCCGACCGCGCATCCGAGCGGCAGAGACGCCGGTGGGACGCCTCCCACCCGGGAGGCGCCCCACCAGCGCTGGTCAATATGTGTTAGTTGGCCATCAGTTCAGTGCCACGCCATGAGAACTCGGGAGCCACGGCGACCTGCACTGCGATCTGCACGAGATGCTCGGCGTACTTGTTTGCGTGGTGTCCGCAGAACACGAGGTCGCCACCTTCGGCGAGTCGCACTCTTAGCTTGCCTGCCGCGCTGCAGCGGTCGCACCGTTCATCGGCAGCGGGGGGCGCCGCCGTTTCGGGTGGCGGCGTGAGGGTCGGGGTCATCGCCTTCCTCCTCTGATCGTCACCGACGAACGCGTCTTTCTCTGTTCTAGCCACGTACCACTCAACACCTCCACCGGAGCGGTACTTCCCGATGTGGTGCCGGACCAATGTCACAGTCTCGACACCACTGTGTGCTGTTCCTAGCCTGCGTTGCGTACTCCAACTATGCAAGGCCGCCGGCATCTCCGCCTACTGCCCAACATCGACTCGGTACACACCTGCAATGTTCGATGTCGCTCAGTCGAGGTAATCCCGAAGCACCTGAGAGCGGGATGGATGCCGCAACTTGGACATCGTCTTCGACTCAATCTGGCGGATGCGCTCCCGCGTGACGCCGTAGACCTGGCCGATCTCGTCCAGCGTCCGCGGCTGCCCGTCGGTGAGCCCGAACCGCAGCCGAACCACGCCCGCCTCCCGCTCGGAGAGCGTCTGCAGGACCTGCTGGAGCTGGTCCTGCAGCAGGGAGAAGGACACAGCGTCGACGGCGACGACGGCCTCGGAGTCCTCGATGAAGTCGCCGAGCTGGCTGTCGCCCTCGTCGCCGATGGTCTGATCGAGTGAAATCGGCTCCCGGGCGTACTGCTGGATCTCCAGCACCTTCTCCGGGGTGATGTCCATCTCTTTCGCGAGTTCCTCGGGCGTCGGCTCGCGGCCGAGGTCCTGGAGCAGCTCGCGCTGGATGCGTCCGAGCTTGTTGATCACTTCGACCATGTGGACCGGGATGCGGATGGTGCGTGCCTGGTCGGCCATGGCGCGGGTGATGGCCTGGCGGATCCACCAGGTGGCGTACGTGGAGAACTTGTAACCCTTGGTGTAGTCGAACTTCTCGACCGCGCGGATCAGCCCGAGGTTGCCTTCCTGGATCAGGTCGAGGAAGGCCATGCCGCGGCCGGTGTAGCGCTTGGCCAGGCTCACCACCAGGCGAAGGTTCGCCTCGAGGAGGTGGTTCTTGGCGCGCTCGCCGTCGCGGGAGATCCACCTGAAGTCGCGGGTGAGCTGCAGGGTGGGGGATTCCCCGCCCTCCTCGGCGGCGCGGAGCCGCTCGGCCGCGTACAACCCGGCCTCGATCCGCTTGGCGAGTTCCACCTCCTGCTCGGCGTTGAGGAGGGGAACCTTGCCGATCTGCTTCAGGTAGGCCCGTACCGAGTCGGCTGACGCCGTCAGCTCGGCGTCTCGGCGGGCCGCCTTGAGTGCCTCCGACTCCTCGTCGTCCCACTCGAAGTCCTGGGGCTCGGCCCCGGCAGCCTGGACGAGTTCGGCCGGCTCCTCCACCACCACCTCTTCGATCACGGCGGCAAGGACCTCGTCCTCGACTACGAGCTCCGCCTCGTCCGGGTCCTCGCCGGGCACAGCGGTGCCCGCGGCCCCAGCGGCCTTGGCCGCCTTGGCGGGGGCACCCTTGGCCGGGGCGGCCTTGGCCGCGGCACCCTTGGCCGGGGCAGCCTTGCCCGGAGTAGCGGCGGAGGGCGCTGCGTTGGCGGTGGCGCCGTCGGGTGCCTCGGCGGCACCCTTCGCCGTCGCCTTGGTGGCCGTCGCCTTCGTCGCTCTCGCCTTGGTGGGTTTGGGTCTGGCGGTGTCCGCGCCGCCGGCCGGCCCGCCGGTGCCGTCAGCAGCCGGAAGCGGTGCTGCCGCGGGAAGGGCTGATGCCGCGGCGGTGGGCTCGCGGTGGCCAGGTGCCGCTCGTTGGCCCGTGCCGGGCTCGTCCGCCGGCGGAGCCGCACCGTTGCTGTCGGTCGGCGGGATGACTGGTGCGCTGGGGCTCGTCTTTCGAGCTGCTGTCCTGGTCACGGTGCTTGAAGCCTCCGTCGGATCGGCCTTCACCGCCGAGTTGGCGTTGCCGGGGCGCGCGCTACTTGTTGCGGTGGTGGTTACCGGCGCCTTCGCGGTTGTCGCCTTCGAGGCCGGCGTGGCGGCCCTGGCGGCGGCCACCCGGCGCCGGGTGGCGCCCGAGTCGTCCACCACGACCGTGACGCCGGCGTCGGACAGACTCCGGAGCAGCCTCTTTGCCTGGATGGGGTTGACGTCGGCCGACTCCACGGCGTGGGCCACCTCCGCGGCGGTCAACTGACCACCGCTGGCGGCCGCACGCGTGATCAGCGAGTCGGCGAGGAATCGTACGTCGGCGCCGGGCTGGCGAGCTGCAGTCACAAACGACCTTCCGGTGGCGATGAGCGAACGCGGCCGGTCCGGCCGGTCTCGCGCACGGCGCGGCCGCGTTGAGTGGCCGGTGTTGGTGTAGGACCCGTGCACCGCGGAGACCGGGGTGGTCCGCGACTTGCGGGTAGGCGTGAATTGTAACGCCCTTCGTCCCCGCGTTCCGTCTTGCCAGGCCCGGCGCGCGGGGCTGGAGTGGTTCACGGCGGTACGGGAGGGTCTTGCGAGGATGGTAGGCGACACGAGGAGGCACGTATGAAGCACCCGGGACTTCCGCGGTACCAGGCATGGTGAGCCCGGCCGAGCTGCTGGAGGTGGCCCGGGCGGTGGTGGCACCGGCCGCCGGGTTGGCCCGGGAGATGCGCGCTGGCGGGGTGCGCGGGCTCGCGACGAAGTCCACGGATACCGATGTGGTCACGGCCGCGGACCGGGCTGTGGAGCGCCAGGTGGTTGAGGCGCTGGCGGCGGTGCGACCGGGTGACACGCTGCTCGGGGAGGAGTACGGCGACGCGGCGCTCGGTACCCAGGCCGACGACGCGGACCCGGCCGAGGCCGTGCGCTGGATTCTCGACCCGATCGACGGCACGGTGAATTACCTGTACGGGCTGCCGCAGTACAGCGTCTCGCTCGCTGCGGAGGTGCGCGGCGTCGTGGTGGCCGGCGTGGTGCGCAACGCCGCGACGGGCGACGAGTGGACGGCCACCCGGGGTGGTGGCGCGTTCCGGGCCGGCCGGCGGCTCTCCTGCTCCACCGAGACCCGCCTCGGTCAGGCGCTCGTGGCGACCGGCTTCGGCTACGACCCGGCCCGCCGGCGCCACCAGGCCGAGGTCCTCACCGGCCTGCTGGCCCACGTGCGCGACATCCGCCGGTTCGGGGTCGCCTCGCTCGACCTGTGCCTGGCGGCCGAGGGCATGGTGGACGCCTACTACGAGAAGGGTCTGAACCCCTGGGACCACGCTGCGGGAGGGCTGGTGGCCACGGAAGCGGGTCTGGTCGTCACCGGGTTGGCCGGGGCGCCGCCCGGGCTCGATCTCGTGCTCGCCGCTCCGCCGGCGCTGCACCCGGCGCTGCACGACCACCTGGTACGGCTGGACGCGGCCGGCGGCCCGTGACCGGGCCGGTCCCGGTCAGGCCGGCGCGCCGGCGCAGGTGCCCTCCGGCGGATTGGGCTTGCCCGCCGCGGCCAGCGCCTGGTGCATCTCGGTGACGGTGGCGATCTGCTTGAACTGCTGGCCCACCACGATGTCGACAACGTCGTCGGTGCGCTTGACATCGAGCTCGCCGACCACACCCTTGTTGAGGAAGTACGCCCGGAGCACCCATGCCGCGCCGACCCGCTTCGGCCCGTACCGCAGCACCGCGACGTTTTCCACCCGCTTCGCGAGCGGATCGTTGTCCGCCTTCACCACGGTGAAGTCGCGATTCTTGAAATCTGTCGCTACGTCGTTTGCCAGACCCGGCTTGTCGGTGGCGTTGAAAACGTTGATCTTGACGTCCTTGGGTGCCAGGAGGGTCAGGTTCACCGGCACCTGCCCCCCGGTGCAGGTGCCGCCGCCGACGATCGCCCCGCGTTGGCGGTCCTTGGCCAGGGTGATGGTCACGACAATGGCGGCGGCGATGACGAGCACGCCGACGATGGCGAGCGCCCGGATCCGCGCGAAGCTCATACCATCGACTCCCCGTCTGTCACGACGCCGGCCGGGCCCGTGGTGGCCCGGCCGAGCGGATATCCCACTCTCGTCGACGAGGCTATCGCCTGCCCACAAAGCCTGCCCGGCTTCCCTGGGCGGATGCCCCGTTGACCTCCGATCCTTCACCGTACCGTTATGTCGGTCCATCGATGGGTGGTGCGGTGTCGGGTCGTATCGCGTGGCGTGCACAATGTTCGCGTGATCGCAGCCCAGCCGGGTAGCGCAAGTGCTTCCACGAATGGGTGGGGGACCGGTGTACGCCGGGTTTGGAGTGTGGAACACCAATGGCCACCGACTACGACGCCCCGCGTCGGGCCGAGGTCGACCTCGGCGAGGACAGCCTCGATGAACTGAAGGTGCGGCGGGCTGACGCCCAGTCGGCCGTCGTCGACGTCGACGAGGTCGAAGTGGCGGAGACCTTCGAGTTGCCGGGCGCCGACCTGGGTGACGAGGAGCTGACCGTTCGGGTGCTGCCGATGCAGGCCGACGAGTTCCGGTGCGGACGCTGCTTCCTGGTGCACCACCGCAGTCAGTTGGCGGCGGAGCGGAACGGCGAGATGATCTGTCGGGAGTGTGCCTGACCCGACCGGAAGGACGATCATGTCGAATCCCAGCCAGCCCGGTGCCGACGACGACCGCGCCGCGGCGCCGGCCGGGGTTCCCCCGGCCGACGGCCAGTTCGCTGCTGACGTGGCCGCGCTCACCGAGGACAACGTGGCGCCGGCCACCCGCCGGCAGATCCTCGGGCGGATGGTCGCCCGGCAGGCCCGCGCCCGCGGAATCCGCGGGCTGTTCCGGCCGAAGACCATGATCAGCTGGATCGCGGACTCGGTTGGCGACGTCGCGCCCTACATCCCGGTACGGGATCTCGCGACGTTGCGCGAGCACCACGACGGGTTGGAGGGCGACGCCCTGGCCGAGCGGCTGATCCGCAACGCGGCGCGGGTCACCACGGGCATTGGTGCGGCCGGCGGCGGCGTGGCCGCGGTGGAGTGGGTGGTGACGCCCACCCTGCTGTCGGCACCCGTCCTGCTCGCGACGGAGACGGTGGCTGTCGTCGCGGTCGAGGTCAAGCTGATCGGTGAGCTGCACGAGGTGTACGGCCGCGCGGTGCCCGGCACCGGCACCCAACGGGCACTGCACCTGGTCCAGGCGTGGGCGCAGCAGCGCGGGGTCAACCCACTCGCCGCCGGCCGGGGGGTCAGTGCCGCCCTCGGCACCGCGACGCGCAAGGAGCTCCGCGACCGGCTGGTGCGCCGGTTCGGCCGCAACCTCAGCACCATGGGCCCGTTCCTGACCGGGGCCGCGGTCGCCGGCTTCCTGAACCGCCGGTCGACCCTCTCGCTCGGCGAGCAGATCCGCAAGGATCTCATCCACCGGCCCAAGGTGATCGACGGCTAGTCCGGCCGGTCCGTTGCGCCATCCCGCTCGGCCAGCAGCGCCGCGGCCAGGGCGGCCGGGTGCCGGGTGCTGAGGACCCAGTACGGCGTGGGATCGGCGGGGTCGTCGAGGCGGACCTGAACGGCGCCCGAGACCCACGGCCGCTGCACCACGAACGCGTACGGTTCGGCGTAGGGCCCGAGCAGGTCGCGCTTGGCGGTGCTGTCGAGCGGGGTCACCTCGGCGATGAACCGCACCGGGAGTCGGGCGTCGTCGACCCGCAGTTCGCCGCCGGCAACTTCGATCCGGATCCGCCCCAGCCACCACAGCCCGGCCATCGCGGGCCCCACCAGCACCGCGTACGGCAGCCACGCCCGCAGCCCGGACGCGCCAAGGTGGACCTCGGCCGCCGCCCCGCCGGCCACCGCGAGCGCCACCGGCCACATCCACCACGCCACGCGCAGGCGTTCGGCGTACCCACCGGTGGAGCGCACTGACGGGTACGGGCCTACCGGCTGGGCCCGGCCACCGTCGCGGGCCTCGGCGTCGGCGGGCGGGCCGTCCACGCCGGCCGCTGCCGGGGGGTCTGCAGGCGTCGGAGGGAGCTGTGCCACCCTGCGAGAGTACGGCTGTGGCGGGTGCGCCGACGGGGCAGGATGGTGCGGGCGGCCGGGCACCACGTCAGCTGTGCCGACGGGTTTGGAAAGCGCGAGGAGGGCACGTGGAGGACGGCACGGTGGGCGTGGCGGTACGGGTGTTGGAACCCGGGCTGCCGCTGCCGACGTACGCGCACGAGGGCGACGCGGGCGCTGATCTGGTGGCGGCGGAGGACGTCGAGCTGCCGCCCGGCGGGCGCGCCCTGGTGCGTACCGGTATCGCGATCGCGCTGCCGCAGGGCTACGTCGGGCTGGTGCATCCGAGATCCGGCCTGGCCGCTCGGCTGGGGGTCACCGTGCTCAACGCGCCGGGTACCGTTGATGCCGGCTACCGCGGCGAAATTCTGGTGAATCTTGTGAACCACGATCGGACGATCCCGGCTATGTTGAGTCGGGGTGACCGGATTGCCCAGCTCATCGTGCAGCGCGTCGAGCGGGCCAGGTTCGCCGTCGTGGATGAGCTGCCGGACTCGGTGCGGGGATCGGGTGGACACGGCTCGACGGGTGGGCACGCGGCATTCCCTCAGCGGGCGGCCGTCCAGCAGGATGTGCTTGATCAGGCAGAGCTCGCCGCGGCGGCGCGGACGACGGACGGGGAGGCACAGTGATCTTCTCGAGAGGTCGCGGCGGGCGGCACGCCAAGGCCGATGAGGCGGCGGGCGCCCCGCAGGGCGCCAGGGGCAGGGCTGCTCCCCGGGACCGGGACGTCGACGTGGAGGAGCCGGCGGCGGTCGGGGCCGCCGGCCGCGGCTTCGGGCCGTACGACGCCAGCGACGAGCCGCCGGAGGTCCCGCACCTGGATCTCGGCGCATTGCGGATTCCGGCCGTGGAGGGTGTCGAGGTCCGGATGCAGGCCGCCAACGACGGCACGATCTCGCAGGTCGTCCTGGTGCACGAGACGAGCGTGCTGCAGCTCGCCGTGATCGCGGCGCCGCGCAGCGACGGCGTGTGGGACGAACTCCGATCCGAGATCCGCCAGCAGCTGTTCGCCGAGGGCGCCGCGGCCGAAGAGGTCGACGGTGTCTACGGCACCGAGCTGCGCGCCCGGGTGCGCACCCCCGACGGCCTGACCGACCTGCGCTTCGTCGGCGTGGACGGCCCGCGCTGGATGGTTCAGGCCGTGTTCCAGGGAACGGTCGTCGCCGATCCGGACGCCGCGCAGCCACTGATCAACTGTCTGCGCGGGCTTGTCGTGCACCGCGGGCACGAGGCCATGCCGGTGCGCACCCCGTTGCCGCTACGGCTACCGCGGGACGTGGCGGAGCAGGCGCAGGCGGCCTCGGAGCAGGCCGCAGCGGCTGACGGCGCCAACGGCGCGGCCCCCGCGGCGCCGGTGGTCGGCGTCGCAACGGCGTCCGACGGGTCGGAGTTGACCGGTGGCGATACCGTGCATCCCGCGCCGGGCGGCACTGTCCGCGGCAAGCCGTCGCCCCGGCCGAAGCGACGGTGAGCGCCGGCGCGCGACCGACCGGCAGCGCAGCGTCGATCCGTTCATCCAGCCGAGGAGTGGACCCCGGGCTCATGGCCATCGAAAAGAGCGAGTCGCCATTGCGGCGGTTCCTCCATCGGTTCACCGCGACCGATCAGGAGCTGCACGCCGCGGAGCTGCAGCGCGACGCCGCCGAGTGCGGAAGTACCCCGGCGCGCACCTGCCAGAGGGGCCAGCTGGTCAGCCTGACCGGCAGGTTGCGCACCGTCGTGTACACGCCGCGGACCAACCTCCCCACGCTGGAGGCCGAGCTGTACGACGGCAGTGACCTGGTGACCCTGGTCTGGCTCGGGCGCCGGCACATCGCCGGGATCGAGCCCGGCCGCACGATCACGGCTCGCGGGCGGATTGCGGTACGGGAAGACCGTAAGGTGATCTACAACCCGTACTACGAACTCGAGGCCCCCCGGTGACCGTTCCGCACAACCCGTCACACAACTCGGTCGCCGCGTCGGGGCGTCACCAGGCGGACAGCGACGAGACGGACGCGATCCTCGGCCGCGTGGTCGATGACACGCTTGCCGAGATGGCCGCCGGCCTGGATGCCCCGCCGCCCGCGCCCCAGCCCAACCCGCCGGT
Source organism: Micromonosporaceae bacterium (assembly GCA_035296325.1). Taxonomy (GTDB): domain Bacteria; phylum Actinomycetota; class Actinomycetes; order Mycobacteriales; family Micromonosporaceae; genus DATHBD01. The sequence continues at coordinate 98,976 of DATHBD010000058.1, forward strand.
GGCGGGCAAGCCCGCGCCGGAGGCCGCCACGGCGGACGACGACGAGCCGATGCCGTCGTTCTCCGAGCAGATGTCGCAGCAGCTCGGCGGCGTGCGCGGGGTGATCGAGTCCAGCATCCCGGTCACCGTCTTCGTGGTGCTGAACTTCCTCGGCTCCACGTTCCACTGGTGGTCGCTGCAGACAGCGCTGATCGCCTCGGTGACCGGTGCGGTGCTGTTGGCGGTGTACCGGCTGGCCCGCAAGCAGCCGGTACGGTACGCGGTGAACGGGCTGTTCGGCATCGGTATCGGCGCCTGGCTGGCCTGGCGCAGCGGAGATGCGCGCGACTTCTACCTGCCCGGCATCATCTACACCGGCGGCTACGCCTGCGCGCTGCTGATCTCGGTCGCGTTCCGCCGCCCGCTGGTGGGTTGGATCTGGTCGATGATGTTCGACGGTGGCCGCGGCCGGTGGTACCAGCATGCCGGGCTGCTGCGCACGTTCAGCTGGCTCACCGTGGTCTGGGCGGCGGTGAACTTCCTCAAGGGCGGTCTCCAGTACGGGCTCTACCTCACCGACCACAGCAACCTGCTGGGGGTGACCCGCCTGGCGCTGGGGTGGCCGCCGTACGCGCTGCTCCTGGCCATGACGATCTGGCAGGCTCGCAAGATCATTCGTAGTGACCCGGAACTGGCCGCTGATCCGCAGACCGCGCAGCCGTAGGCCGCCTATGTGGTGGACGGGCGGCCGCGCTCGCGCTCGCGGGTCCGCTCCACGCTGTCCGCGCCCAGGATCACGGCGCGAACGGCGTCCTCGACCGCGCTGGTGCAGACGAACACCAGTTCGTCGCCGACCTCGATCGGGTCGTCCGGGCTCGGCACCACCACCCGCTTGCCACGCAGGATGGCCACCAGCGCCGAGTCGGGCGGCAGGGGAATATCGCGGATCGGTCGCCCGACGTAGGGGGCGGTCGGCGGCAGCGTGATCTCCACCAGGTTGGCCTCGCCCTGTCGGAACGTCATCAGCCGGACCAGGTCGCCGACCGAGACCGCCTCCTCGATCAGCGCGGTCATCATCCGCGGCGTACTCACCGCGACGTCGACGCCCCACTGCTCGTTGAAGAGCCACTCGTTCTCCGCGCGGTTGATCCGGGCCACCACCCGCGGCACCGCGAACTCGGTCTTCGCCAGCAGCGACACCACCAGATTGACCTTGTCGTCACCGGTCGCCGCCACCACGACATCGCAGCCGGCCAGGTCCGCCTCCTGCATGCTGGCCAACTCGCAGGCGTCGGCGAGGACCCATTCGGCCGACGGCACCCGCTCCGGGCGCAGCATGGCGGGTGTCCGCTCGATCAGCATGACCTGGTGGCCGTTCTCCACCAGCTCTCCGGCGATGGACCGGCCCACGTTGCCGGCTCCGGCGATGGCCACCCTCATGCCCGCTGCGCTCCTTCCGGCGATGCCGTACTGACTTTCCTGACCCGGGCGGCGATGTCGTCGGTCACGAGGAGAAAGATCCCGTCACCGTCCTGCACGATCGTGGACGCGGTCGGGAGCTGGGCCTTGCCGAACCGCATGAGGTAGGCGACCCGGGCGCCGGTCGCCGCCTCCAACGAGCGCACCGGCTGGCCGATCCAGCCGGAGTGCAGCTGCGCCTCCAGAACGGCGACCGTGCTGGTGGGGTCGCGCCACAGCTCGACCGACGCTTCCGGCACGAGTTGGCGCATGACCCGCTCGGCGGTCCACCGCACGGTTGCCACCGTGGGGATGCCGAGACGCTCGTACACCTCGGCCCGTTTGGCGTCGTAGATCCGGGCGGCGACCCGGGCGACCCCGAACGTCTCCCGGGCCAACCGGGCCGAGATGATGTTGGAGTTGTCCCCGTTGGAGACGGCCGCGAAGGCGTCGGCCCGCTCGATCCCCGCCTCGATCAGCACGCTGCGGTCGAAGCCGATGCCGGTCACCGTCACGCCCCCGAAGTCCGAGCTCAACCGGCGGAACGCGTCCGGGTTGGTGTCGATCACCGACACGGAGTGGTGCAGGCGCTCCAGGCTGTGCGCGAGCGTCGAGCCGACCCGCCCGCAGCCCATGATGACGACGTGCACTCCGGAGCCTCCACCAGTCGGTTGGCGCATCAGCGGCCAGCGTGCCGTGGCCGGCACAGCCGCACCTGCGGACGCTACACGGTGCCTGCCCGCGCGATGGGATCACCCGCGCCGCACGGGCTCCGGCGTGCCCGCCTTACCCTTGACAGTCGTGGCCAGATCCACCGAACTTGTCAAACGCCTCCTCGTGGGTCGGCCGTTCCGCTCCGACCGCCTGGCGCACACGCTGCTGCCCAAGCGGATCGCCCTGCCGGTCTTCGCCTCGGACGCGCTCTCCTCGGTGGCCTACGCTCCGGACGAGATTCTCCTGACGCTCTCGGTGGCCGGGGTGACCGCGTTCGCGTACTCGCCCTGGGTCGCGCTCGCGGTGGCGGTGGTGATGCTCACGGTCGTCGCGAGCTATCGGCAGAATGTGCACGCGTACCCCTCCGGCGGTGGCGACTACGAGGTGGCCTCGGTCAACCTTGGGCCGAAGTTCGGCGTGGCGGTGGCGAGCGCCCTGATGGTGGACTATGTCCTCACGGTGGCCGTCTCCACCGCCGCGGGCGTGGCCAACCTGGGCTCCGTCCTGCCCTGGGTGGCCACCCACAAGATCGTGATCGCGGTGATCGCGGTGGCGGTGCTGACCGCGATGAATCTGCGCGGCATCCGGGAGTCCGGCACGGCCTTCGCCATCCCGACCTACGGGTTCATGATCGTGATGCTGGGCATGCTCGCCACCGGCCTGATCCGCATCTTCGTGCTGGGCGACGACCTCCGCGCGCCGAGTGCCGATCTCACCATCCGCGCCGAGGAGGAGCACCTGAGCGGGATCGCAATGGCGTTCCTGCTGCTGCGGACGTTCTCGTCGGGATGCGCGGCGCTCACCGGTGTGGAGGCGATCTCCAACGGCGTACCGGCGTTCAAGCCGCCGAAGAGCCGCAACGCCGCGACGACGCTGCTACTGCTGGGCACGCTGTCGTTGACCATGCTCTTCGGCATCATCACGTTGGCGCGGCTGACCGGCCTGAAGTACATGGAGGATCCGGTGGCGCAGTTGGTCACCGGGCCGGCCGGCTATGTGCAGAAGACCGTCACCACGCAACTCGGGGAGACCGTGTTCGGCAGCGGCTCGGTCCTGCTGTACATCGTGGCGGCGGTGACCGCCCTCATCCTGTTCCTGGCCGCGAACACCGCCTTCAACGGCTTCCCGGTGCTCGGCTCGATCCTGGCGCAGGACCGCTATCTGCCGCGGCAGTTGCACACCCGTGGTGACCGGCTCGCCTTCTCCAACGGCATCATCGCGCTCGCGGTCGCGGCGGTGGTCCTGATCATCGGCTTCGAGGCCGAGGTGACCCGGCTCATCCAGCTCTACATCGTCGGCGTCTTCGTGTCGTTCACCCTCTCCCAGATCGGCATGGTGCGGCACTGGAACCGGTTGCTGCCGACCGAGCGCGACCCGGTCGCCCGGCACCGGATGCACCGGTCCCGACTGATCAACATGTTCGGCGCCACGATGACCGGCGCGGTGCTCTTCGTCGTGCTGATCACCAAGTTCCTGCTCGGGGCCTGGATCGCCATTGTCGCGATGGCGGTCATCTACATGATCATGCTGGGCATCCGCAAGCACTACGACACCGTGGCCCGCGAGCTGGTCCCGGCCGATGACCGCCCGGTGCTGCCGGCCCGCAACCACGCCGTGGTGCTGGTCAGCAAGCTGCACCTGCCAACCATGCGGGCGCTGGCCTACGCCCAGGCGACCCGGCCGGACACGCTGACCGGGGTGACCGTCAACGTGGACGACGGCGACACCCGCGCGCTGCAGGCCGACTGGGAGCGCCGCGGCATCCCGGTGGCGCTCACCGTCATCGACTCGCCGTACCGTGAGATCACCCGACCCATCATCGAGTACGTCAACTCGCTGCGCCGGGCGTCACCGCGCGACGTGGTGACGGTCTTCGTCCCGGAGTACGTCGTGGGCAAGTGGTGGGAGCACCTGCTGCACAACCAGAGCGCCCTGCGGCTCAAGACCCGGCTGCTGTTCGAGCCCGGCGTGATGGTCACCAGCGTGCCCTGGCAGCTCAACTCGATCAACGCCAGGGACATCGACCGCTTCGACGACGCCACCTCCCATTCACCGCAGCGCGGCCCGCGGATCGCCGGCGCCGTAGCCGCCCCACAGCCCACCCCGGCACCTGACGAGGACGATCATGTCGGCGACGCCGCCCCGGTCCGCTGAGCCGATCGAGCTCATCGTCGGGCCGATCGCGCACGGCGGGCACTGCGTGGCCCGGGTGGACGGCCAGGTGGTCTTCGTCCGGCACGCCCTGCCCGGCGAGCGGGTCCGCGCGGTGATCACCGAGGAGCGGGGTGGTTTCCTACGCGCGGACGCCGTCGAGGTGCTGGAGCCGTCCGCCGACCGGGTGGAGCCGCCGTGCCGCTACGCCCGGCCGGGACTCTGCGGCGGCTGCGACTTCCAGCATGCGACACCCGAGGCGCAGCGGGAGCTCAAGGGCGCCGTCGTACGCGAGCAACTGGCCCGGCTGGGCGGCCTGAGCGCCGAAGAACTTGCGGCCCTGGCGGTACGGGTGGAGCCGTTGCCCGGTGCGGCGCTCGGCTGGCGGACCCGGGTGCAGTACTCCGCCGACGCCGACGGGAGGCTGGGATTTCACCGGCACCGCTCGGCCGAGGTCGTGCCGGTGGACCGGTGCCCCATCGCCCACCCGGAGATCCAGGCCCTGCCGCTGACCGACCAGCGGTGGCCGGCCGGCAGCGCGGTCGAGGCCGTGGTGTCGTCCGACGCCGAGGTGACCGTCTTCTCCCGACGGTCCCGTAACGACCGCCGCGTGGAGCTGATCTCCGGGCCGCGCACGACGTTCGAGATCGCCGGCGATCGCGGCTTCGCGGTCGCCGCCGACGGGTTCTGGCAGGTGCACCCGGCGGCACCGGACACGCTCACCGACGCGGTGTTGACCATGCTGCGGCCCCGCGACGGCGAGCGGGCGTGGGATCTCTACGGGGGAGCCGGCCTGTTCACCGTCGCGCTCGCCGGGGCGGTGGGCGAGCGGGGGCGGGTGACCCTCGTGGAATCTGACCCCCGGGGCGTCGCGGCCGCCCGACGCAACGTCGCCGATCTGCCGCAGGTGCGGGTGGTGCGGGCCGACGTCCGGGTGGCGCTGGCCGATCCCCGGTGGCGCTCGGTGGACCTGGTGGTGCTCGACCCGCCCCGCTCCGGCGCCGGCCGCGAGGTGGTCCAGGCCGTGACGGCTCGACGACCCCGCGCGGTGGCGTACGTGGCGTGTGACCCGGCCGCCTTCGCGCGCGACGTCGCGACGTTCGCCGCGAAGGGCTGGCGGCTGACCGGGTTGCGTGCCTTCGACGCGTTCCCGATGACCCACCACGTCGAGGTGGTCGGCCTGTTGGCCGTGGCGGAGCCCGGTACCGTCTAAGTCAGCGCTCTCCACTCGGGTCGGGGGTATGACGGTGAATGGCGAGGACTTCGCGGGGGCACGCGTTCGGTACTGGCGCCAGAAGCGCGGGCTGAGTCAGCAGGTCCTTGCCGGCCTGTGTGGCCTGACACAGGGGTACATCTCCCAGATCGAGTCCGGCTTACGTGCCATCGACAAGCGCTCCACGCTGGTACGCCTGGCGGACGCGCTGAGGGTGTCTGTTGCAGACCTGACCGGTCAGCCGTACCCGCCGGAGAGTCCGCACCACGCTCGCGCGTTGACGGCTGTGCCGGACATCCGCGCTGCACTGATCGCTCTGGCCTATGTGGATCTGCCCGCGGAGCCGAGCCGTCCGATGGAGGCGGTGCGCGCCGACGTCCGGCAGCTCATGGACTGGCGGCGAACCTGCGAGTACGCCAACGCGACCGCGCTCATCCCTGGCTTGCTGCGCGACCTGGGCGCAGCGGCCAACAGTTCAAAGGCCTCCGACCGGGACGAAGTGCTGCGGCTGTTGACGCTGGCCACCTACACGACGGCATTCGTCCTCAGGTATCTCGGCTTTGTGGATCTCTCCCTGGCTGCGGCCGAACGCTGTCACGCGGCGGCTATCGGCGTGGCCGACCCCGAGTGGACAGGGCTCGCGGAGTTCTCCCGACTCCACACGCTCCCTCCGGAGAGCCGTGCCGTAGGCCGTGGGTTGGCCGCGGTGACCGCCGACGCGCTTCAGGGACATCTGGACAGACCTGAGGTCCGGCAGGTGTACGGCATGCTGCACCTGACGTCGGCGTGGGCAGATGCTCTCGCTGGCTCGCAGGCCGACGCGGAAGCGCACCTGGCGGAAGCGGATGAGGTCGCAGCCTCGCTCGGAGACGAGCCCGGCAACGGTGGGTTCGCGCAGATGTTCTTCGGACCCACCAACATCAAACAATGGCGCGCCTCGATCGCGCGTGAGTGCGGCGACGCCGGTAAGGCCGTGGCGTTGGCCAGTCAGATCGACCCGCGGCAGGTTCACTCAAGATCGCGCCTGGTGCAGTTCCACATCGAGTATGGGTGCGCCCTCGCGGCTGCCCGCCGGCACGACGCCGAAGCGCTTGTGCAGTTTGTCCACGCCGAGAGGGTGGCTCCTCAGCGGGTGCGGCTGTCGCCGGTCGTCCGGGACACCATTGGGGCGATGCTCCGTAGGGCTCGCGCCGACGCGGGCGGTACCCAGCTGCGCGAGTTGGCCGGCCGGATTGGCGTCGCCTGATCCTCCATTACCGCTCGTAATGGAGCGCCTACCACCCGGCCGTAGGTTCGGAGCGGGCGCGGCGGCTGGAGGAACCCTCGTAGGCCTGGCCGCCGCGTCGTTACGGAGCTATCCGAGAGGCGGGCGATGCGGCCTTTGGTTCACTATCCCGGTGAGGCCCGCTGGTGGCGTCGGCAGCGCTGTGTCTGCGGCGTACTCCTGTGGCGTTGCCCGGACTGGCGCGAGACGCTCGACCACCAGATCGCCGCGAGTAAGAGCCTTGCCGACCCGTACCGGCCGGGTTCCCGATGAGCCGCGATATTCCGCACCGCTCGGAGTACCCGTACGACCCGCCTTCCCCGGGGGTGCACATGCCGATGACGCCGACCTGGACCTGCACCGGGTGCATGGGGCCGTGGCCGTGCGGGACGAAGCGCCGTCGGCTCCTGACCGAGTATGCGGACGCGCCGCTGTCGCTGTACCTGCTGATGGCGATGCGGCTCACGGACGCTGCGGGCGACCTGCCCCATGTCCCGGCCGGTGAGCTGTACGCCAGATTTCTGGGATGGGTACGCGAGGGCCAGCAAGCGCCACCCGCGACACGCCAGGTCGACACGCCGGGTGCCTCGACGCCATGCGAGTTGTGCACCTAATGGCGCCCGCATTCGGTACTTCACCTGCATGTCGACGCGGCCCTCGGCGTGTCGTGGACGGCGTGTGGGGGTGGGCGGGCCGCGGCCCGGTCGTTCGGCCGGGCTGCGGGGGTGCGCGGCCCGGATAGACTGGCCGCTTATGAGCGCTGACGCAGCCCCGGGTACGTTCGGTTCGCTGATCGACACGGTGCGTAGCCCGGCAGATCTGAAGCACCTGTCGCCGGCGCAGCTGGGGTTGCTGGCCGCCGAGATCCGCGACTTCCTGGTGGCGAAGGTCTCCCGGACCGGTGGCCACCTCGGTCCCAACCTGGGCGTGGTGGAGGTCACCCTCGCGCTGCACCGGGTGTTCGATTCACCGCGGGACCGGATTCTGTTCGATACCGGGCACCAGGCATACGTCCACAAAATCGTTACCGGTCGCCAGGACGCCTTCGACCTGCTCCGCCAGCGTGGCGGCCTCAGTGGCTACCCGAGTCAGGCGGAGAGCGAGCACGACCTGATCGAGAACTCGCACGCCTCCACCGCGCTGTCCTACGCCGACGGCCTGGCCAAGGCGTACGCCCTGCGCGGCGAGCCGCGCCACGTGGTGGCCGTGGTCGGCGACGGGGCGCTGACCGGCGGCATGTGCTGGGAGGCGATCAACAACATCGCCGGCGCGAAGAATCCGCTGGTCATCGTGGTGAATGACAACGGCCGGTCGTACGCGCCGACGATCGGCGGGTTCGCCGACCACCTCGCGGTGCTGCGGCTCAACCCCGGCTACGAGAAGCTGCTCGACGTCGTCAAGGACTCGCTCGGGCGCACGCCGCTGGTCGGCGGCCCGCTCTACGAGGTGCTGCACGCCGTCAAGAAGGGCATGAAGGACGCGATCGCCCCGCAGGCGATGTTCGAGGATCTCGGCATCAAGTACGTCGGGCCGGTGGACGGGCACGATGTCGAGGCGATGGAGGCGGCGCTGCGGCGGGCCCGGGGCTTCGGCGGCCCGGTGATCGTGCACGCGGTGACCCGCAAGGGGTACGGCTACCGCCCGGCCATGGAGGACGAGGCGGACTGCCTGCACGGCCCCAGCAGCGCGTTCGATGTGGAGACCGGCAAGCTGCTCGCCCCGGCCGCGGTCAAGTGGACGAACGTCTTCGCCGACGAGCTCGTGGCGCTCGCCGACGAGCGGCCCGACATCGTGGGGATCACCGCGTCGATGGCGGAGCCCACCGGCATCGCGAAGCTCGCCCGCAAGTACCCGGACCGGGTGTACGACGTGGGCATCGCGGAGCAGCACGCGGCCACGTCGGCGGCTGGCCTGGCCCTGGGTGGCCTGCACCCCGTCGTGGCCGTCTACGCCACGTTCCTCAACCGGGCCTTCGACCAGGTGCTGCTCGATGTCGCCATGCACCGGCTGCCGGTCACGTTCGTGCTGGACCGCGCCGGGATCACCGGGCCGGACGGGCCGAGCCACTACGGCATCTGGGACATGGCCGTGTTCGGGACGGTGCCCGGCCTGCGCATCGCCGCGCCGCGCGACGCCGCCACGCTGCGTGCCGAGCTGCGCGAGGCGGTGGGCATCGAAGACGGCCCGACCATCGTGCGCTTCCCGACCGGGGCGGTGCCCGCCGATCTGCCCGCCATCGACCGGATCGGTGGCATCGAGGGTGCTGGCGGCATCGATGTGCTCTTCCGCGGCGGGCGCCGCGATGTGCTGCTGGTCGGCGTGGGTGCCTTCGCGCACCTGGCGGTCGACGTCGCGGCCCGGCTCGCCGAGCAGGGGTACGGGGTGACCGTGGTGGATCCGCGCTGGGTCAGGCCGGTGCCGGTGGAGCTCGTCGGGCTGTCCGGCGAGTACCGGCTGGTGGTGACCGTCGAGGACGGCGTACGCACCGGTGGTGTGGGCGACGCCCTGGCCAAGGCGATGCGTGACGCGGACGTGGATGTCCCGCTGCGCGACATCGGCGTGCCGCTGGACTGGCATCCGCACGGCAAGCGTACGGAGATCCTTGCTGATCTTGGACTGACGCCGCAGGATGTGGCGCGCCGCGTCACGGAGTGGATGAGCCGCCTGGACGCGCGGGCCCCGGCCGCACCGCCCCGATCACTGGTGCCCGGCCCGGCCCCGCGCCGCTGAACCGTGCTCCCGCTGCGTCCGCGGGAGGGCGGCGCCTCACCGCGCGAGTCCTCCCCGTCCGGCCCGTGGTCCGCGGCGCCGCCGGTGATCGAGTTGGACGTCTCGATCGAGTGGGAGCCGCCTGAGGACCAGCGTGGCCTGTCGGCACCGTACCGGCGGTGGTTCGCGGCGGTGCTCGTGGTGCTTGCCGTGCTGGTCACGATGAGCAGCGCGGCCGCGGGACGGTCGATGGCTCCGGTGTTCCGGCTCCCGTACGCGGCCAGTCAGCTCGTGAGTGCACCAGGCGTGCTTGTCGCGTTGCTGCGGGCCGGCACCGCCCAGGCGCAGGTCCGGGCGTACCGACTGTCGGATTTCACCGTGGCGTGGGCGGTGCCGGTAGCCGGGGACCACCTGGAGGTTATCGGCGACGACACCGTCGTGGTGCTGAGGTACGCTGCCGCGCAGCGGGGCTCCCAGGCGCTCGACGCCGGCACCGGACGGGAACTGTGGCAGTGGCCGAACGCCGTCGTCATCGGAGCGGCCGGCGACCGGGCCGTGCTGCACGAGGCCCCGGAAGGGGCCGGGGACCTGCTCGGTGGGCGGGCCTGGTCACCCGGCGGAGCGGCCGGCCAGATGCTGTCGGTGCAGCGGCGGACCGGCCGGGTGCACTGGTCGGTGCCGATCGGGGGTAGCACCATGGCGCACCCCATCGTCCGTGCCGAAGGACGGGAGCTGACCGCGCTGGTGGAAGTCGACGCGGACGGCCAGATCCGGATCCGGGACCCCGGCACGGGCGTCGTGCGGTCCGCCACGGTCGTTGCGCCACAAGCCCGGTTCGGCTCTGTTGCCGTGGTGGGCGACGTCGTCGTGCTCAGCCCCCGTTGGCTCGGCGTGCCCGACCGCCAGCCGTCCAGCGCCTTCGGGCTGTCCGACGGTCGGGCGCTGTGGCGGCGCGATGGCGGGTCGGACAGTTTCCTGCGCGGCTGCGGGCCCTGGTTCTGCGACACCGGGGCCGGCGGCATGGCCTCGATCGACCCGCTCACCGGTGCGACCCGGTGGCGGCTGCCCGACTGGCAGGCGTGGTTCTCGGTGGTGGGTGGCCGCACCGTGCTGGTCCGGAGCAGTGTGACGGCTTGGCCGCCGGGGCAGCGGGACGGCCACGGCCCGGTCCTCGCGGTCGTGGACGTGGCCACCGGTCGGATCCAGCACGAGGTCGCCGGCTGGATGTCCGCGGGTGACGTGCTGCCCACCGGCGCTCAAGTGGTGGCGCAGGTGGAACAGGGCGGCCGCGGCCGCGTGGGCGTACTCGACGTGGCCAGCGGGCGGGTGTCCCTGGTCGGCACGGTCACCGGATGGTCCTGGGCGGAGGGCATCGGCACCAACTGCCTGATGGCCGCTGAGCACCTGGCTTGCTGGACCGGACACGAGACGGCGGTGTGGCGGCGTGGCGACGCGTGACCCCAGGCCGGCCGGCGACCGGTCGCCCGGGCCTTCCGGCAGCGGCGCCGCCGGCACGTCGGCCGAGCCGCGGGTGATCGAACTGGATGTCTCAGCCGAATGGGAGCCACCGCGGCGCCGGCCGGTGATCCGGACGTCGGGCGCGCGGTTGCCCGGCGCGCGGTTGCCCGGCGCCCGGTTGCCCGGCGCGCGGTGGCTGGCGGTCGTCGCCGGAGTGCTGGCGGTGCTCGCCACGATGGGCGGCTCCGCCCCGGCGCGCTCGCTTGATCCGGTGTTCCGGCTGTCGGCCGACGTCCGGCAACTCGTCGCTGCCCCGGGGCTGCTCGTGGCGCTCGTGCAGAGCGTCGGCACGGATCCCGTGGTTCGCGCATACCGGCTGGGCGACTTCAGCCTGGCGTGGCAGACGTCGGTGGAGGGAAACCACATCTGGGCCATGGCCGACAGCCTGGTGATCGAACAGCAGTCCGCTCAGGGGACGCCTGAGCTGCACGTCCTCGACGCGGCAACCGGGCGTGAACGCTGGCATCGGCGGCAGAGCAGCGCACTGGGCGGAATCGGCGACCTCATGGTGCTGCTGGAGGGTCTCCCGACGGGAGATTCGTTGGCCCCCGAGGGCCGGGTCGCCCCAGCGGAGGTCGGCACGAACGACGGGGCCGAATCCTTCCTCGGTGTGGACCGGCGTACCGGCGAGGTTCGCTGGGCAGCGCAGCTCCGCCCGGGCGCCTCGATGCAGACGGCGTCGAGCCCTGACCGGGGAGAGCTGACCGCGCTGATCGAGGTCGATCGCGATGGCGGGATCCGGGCACGCGATCCGGCCACCGGAGCGCTCCGGTCCTCCGCCCGGCTGCCGCCGGGGACCGACCCGGACACGGTCATGGTGTTGCACGATCTCGTCTTCGCCGCGTCCGGCGGCGATCCGTCCGGCGGCGATCAGAACGGCGGCGATCAGCACGAGGTGCCGCCCCCGATGCGGGCCTACGACCTCGCCGATGGGCGGCTGCGCTGGGAGCGCGCTGCCTCACCGACGAACGTCGTGACCGCGTGCGGGCGCTGGATCTGCATGGCCGGCGCCGGTACCGAGATGGTGGACCCGGCCACCGGGCGGACGCGGTGGCGCGCCGACGTGTGGCACGGCGACGGCGTCGACGTGTGGCACGGCTACAACGTCGTCGCGGACCGCACCGTCGTGGTGCGGGGGCGGCCGGACGACTTCCCCCCGGAGCGGTCGGAGGCCCAGGCGACCGTGCGACCCACCCTCGCCGTCATCGACATGCCCACCGGGCGGGTCCAGCACGAGGTGCAGGGTTGGGAACCGACGAGCGACGTGCTGCCCGGCGGTCGACAACTGGTCGGGCAGGCAGATCGGCAGGGTCACGCCCGGCTCGCGGCGCTGGACCTCGCGAGTGGGCGGGTGTTGCTGATAGGCACGGTCACCGTGTGGTCCGGTGGCGTCGACGCGGAGGTGGAGTGCCTGCTCCTGGAGCGGCACGCGGCGTGCCAGGCCGGGCTGGAGATGGCTGTGTGGCGCCTTCCGCCCGGCCCGGACTGGTGAGCCTCCGCTAGCGTGGCTCTCGCGGACCTCACGTGCCGACGCCGGAGCTTCGCGGAGGGGGTGACCAGCAGTGCGGGTACTCGTGGTCGAAGACGAACGCAACCTGTGCGACGCCATCGCGCGTGGATTGCGCCGGTACGGGATGGCCGTCGACGTGGCGTACGACGGTGCGGAGGGGCACGAGATGGCCATGGTCACCCGGTACGACGTGGTGGTGCTCGACCGGGATCTGCCAAGCGTGCACGGCGACGACATCTGCGCGGACCTGGTGGCTTCCGGGGCGCTCACCCGGGTGTTGATGCTCACCGCCAGCGGCAGCGTCGCGGAGCGGGTGGAGGGTCTGCAGATGGGCGCGGACGACTACCTGTCCAAGCCGTTCGCCTTCGACGAGTTGGTGGCGCGGGTGCAGGCACTGGGTCGGCGCGCCACCCCGGCGTCGCCGCCGGTGCTGCAGGCGGCCGACCTCGCGCTCGACCCGGCGCGCCGGGTGGCGACCCGGGCGGGGGAGCCGCTGGACCTCACCCGCAAGGAGTTCGGCCTGCTGGAGGAGCTGCTGAAGGCGCGCGGGGCGGTCGTGTCGAGCGAGGAACTGCTGGAGCGGGTGTGGGACGCCAACGCCGACCCGTTCACCACGACGGTTCGGGTGACCATGATGACGCTACGCAGGAAACTTGGCGATCCACCGCTGATCGAGACGGTGGTCGGCGTCGGCTACCGGTTCCGGGAGCTGTCCTCATGACCGTCTACGGCGCCCGGCCGCCGCGCTGGTCCCGGCCGACCCTGCGGCTGCGCCTCACCCTGCTCAGCGGCGTCCTGCTGCTCGCCGTCGGCGGTGTGCTGCTGATCCTCGCGTGGATCCTGATCGGTGACGCGGTGCACCCGCAGAACGAGCTGAGGCACGGAACCGTGGTGCAACTGGCCGACGGTCGGGAGGTCGAGGCCGGTGTTTGGCAGGCCGGCGTGGAGTCCGATGCACGCCGCTCGCTCGCGATGCGCGGCGGCCTCGGGCTGCTTGGCGTCGGTGCGATCGGTGTGGTCATCGCGTACCTGGTCACTGGCCGTGCGCTGCGTCCGCTGCACCGGGTGACCGCGATGGCGCGGCGGCTCTCCGGGGAAACGCTCGACGAACGGATCAACTACGACGGGCCGGACGACGAGGTCGCTGAGCTGGCCGGCACGTTCGACGCCATGCTGGACCGGATCGCCGCTGCGTTCGACAGCCAGAAGCGCTTCGTCGCCAACGCGTCGCACGAGCTGCGCACGCCGTTGGCCGTGATGCGGACCGAGGTTGATGTGACCATGAGCGATCCGGACGCCGACGTGGCCGAGTTCCGGCGAATGTGCACAGTGGTCTCCGACGCTTCCATGCGGGCGAACGCGCTGGTCGACGCGTTGCTCCTGCTGGCCCGTACCGAGGCGCAGGCCGGCCGGCGGCTGGTCCGCAAGGTCCCCGCGGATCTCACCGCCGGTGTGGCCGCGGCACTGTCGGCGATGGGGGCCGAGGCCAGGCGGCTCAACCTGGACGTGCAGAGCGACCTGCGACCGGCGCCGGTGGTCGGTGATCCCCGCCTGCTCGACCGCCTGGCCGGCAACCTGATCGAGAACGCGGTCCGCTACAACCACCTCGGCGGCTGGGTCCAGGTGCGGACCGGCTCCGACGACCGGTCGACCCGGCTGGTGGTCGCGAACACCGGGTTCGAGGTCGAGGCGGCCGACGTGCCGACGCTGTTCGAGCCGTTCCGGCGCGGCGGTCGCGAGCGGACCGGCGCGCGTGGCTCCGGGCTGGGGCTCTCGATCGTCCGGGCGGTGTGCGAGGCGCACGGCGGCACGGTGTCGGCGGTGGCCCGCGCCGGTGGCGGACTCGAGGTCACCGTCACCCTGCCCGCGGCGGCCACCACCCCCCTGCCGACGGGTACCGCCCAGGTGCGGCCCCCGGCCACGCAGAACCTCACCCCCGCGTAGCCCTTCCGCCGACGCCGCTCGGCCGTTGCCGCACCCGCCGCGCCGGGACGACCCCCGCGACAAGGCCCGAGCCGAGCTGGGCGTCCTGCTCACCCCCGCGATCTTGCAGTCGTGCCTCACGTTTTGGGCATTTCGTGGCGGTTTGCTCGATGCACGACTGCAAGATCGCGCGAGGGGGTGGGGGTGGGGGTGGGGGTGGGGGTGGGGGCTGCGCCGGCTTTGGCGGTGCGCCGGCGCGAGGTCGCGAATTATGTCGCATGCCCTCGGTAAAATCCAGAGGTGGGTCCAGACGGGGAGGTCGGGATTTGTTCGGTTGGGTTGGTCCGACGCGTCGAGATGCTGATGCTTGTGGTCGCTACGACAGTCGCCCGTGGCGGCGGGGTCCTCAGGAACCGGTCAACTCGGGAACCTGAGGTGGCATAGCGTGGGGTGTCCCGCGGCGCGGGGCCCGGCGGCGTCTGTCAGCATCAGTGCTCGTGAATCTTGCTGACCTGGCTCGCGAAGTCCACGCTACGTCCCACTTGACAGGCCATTTCGTCCTGCGGTCCGGACGGGTGGCGCAGGAGTACTTCGACAAGTATCAGTTTGAGGCCGACCCCCGACTTCTTGACGCGCTCGCTGAGCGGATGGCGGCGTTGGTGCCCGCGGGGACCGAGGTCCTGGCCGGGTTGGAGATGGGCGGCATCGCCGTGGTGACGGCGCTCGGCAGGCATACCGGTCTACCTTGCGCCTTCGTCCGCAAGGCGGCGAAGCCCTACGGGACCGCTCGCCTGGCGGAAGGCGCCGATGTTGCCGGGCGGCGGGTGCTCGTCGTGGAGGACGTCGTGACCTCGGGCGGGCAGGTCGCGATGTCCACCCGCCAGCTTCGCGAACTTGGCGCGGAGATTGCCGCTGCCCTCTGCGTCATCGACCGTGCGGAGGGGGGTGCGCAAGCTCTGGCGGCCGACGGCATCGAGTTGCTGGCACTGCTGACGCGGAGCGATCTGGACCGGGCCGCATCCGACAGCTGACGACGGCATGGAGCGACGCCGGCACCGCGGCTCAAGCACGACAGCACTGACCTACGGGCGCGTTCTGGTGACGCGCACGCCGCGCTGCGCCAGGAACGGCACCGGGTTCACCGCGTTGGCCGGCCCGGTCGGCAGGCCACCGGTGTGCACCTCGAAGTGCAGGTGCGGGTAGGAGGAGTTGCCCGAGGAACCCACGTACCCGATGACCTGACCCACGCTCACCTGCTGTCCGACGGTGACCACGGGCTGGCGGAGCATGTGGCAGGAGAGCGTGGTGACTCCGCCGGCGTGCGCGATCTTGACGTACCAGCCGCAGCCCCGGATCCGGGGGCTGCCGGGCACGTCGCAGCTGGCGCCGGGCTGGATGTTGCACACCACCTCGATGACCTGCCCGGCCGAGGCGGCCCGGATCGGCGTGCCGGAGTACGACACGAGATCCACGCCGATGTGCGGTGGCCGGAAGCTGGCCGGTGCCGTCGCGAACCCCGGCAGCGGATGGGTCCAGGTGCCTGGCGGCGGGAGCGCGGCAGGAGGCGGCGGCGCCGAACCGGCTGCCACGCAGCCTGGCGGCGTGCCGGCCCGGCGCACGTACGCGTCCGAGACGAACGTGCCGTCCACAAGGCGGTTCCAGACGTCTGTGGTGCGGACCGCGCCGGCAATCCGGTGACCCCGGAGCTGGCACACGATTGCCAACTCGCTGGCGTCGGCGACGGTGCCGACCCGGGCGGCCGAGCGTGCCGGCCCGGCGCGCAGGTTCAACGCGATGACCGGGGACACGACGGTCGCCGGGAGCGTGGCGTTCGACATGGCGGCGGTCACCTGACCGGGGGCGGCCGGGCCGGGGCCGGCCAGCGACGGGCCGGCCGGGCACCGCGGAACGTTCCCGGAACGGCGCACCCAGGCGTCGGAGATGTAGGTGCCGTCGGGGAGACGGTTCCAGATGTCCGTGCGCCGGACGGTGCCGATGTCGACATGCTGGCCGGTGACCTGGCAGAGCAGCGTCACGCTGGCGCCGTTGGGCAGCGCGCCGACCCTGGCGTGCCACACCGCGGGCCCTTGGCGGACATTCAACGCAATCTTCGGCGACACCACCGTCGCCGTCTGCGCGGCGGTGGCTGGCGACGCCACCGCGATCAGACCACCGGATGCCGTCGAGACGATCAGGCCTGCAACCCAGCCAGCTCGCATGCTCGCGTACCCCCTCGCGTGCGCGATGCCGCCTCCATGGATGGAGGCGGTCGGCGCAGCAGCCCGGGGGGACCCGCTGACAGGCCGAGCGTAGCGGTTATGGGGCTATTAGGGTGATTCGCCACACCGTTGACTCCCGGCTCGATCGCCGATCGGCCGTGCCTCAGGTCAGCGGTGTGCCGCACGATTCAGGCGGCAGGGCCGGCGGATCCGGCACGGGCCGATGTCCGGCGGTTCCGCCACCACTCTCGTCCGTCACGCCGACTTCTGTCGTACCCGGCTCATAACCTAGTACACATGTTCGAGGAGGAGGTCGGAGTTTGTGCCGCTGGGTAGGTCCGACGCGAGGGTCTGCCGGGATCATTCGGATCATGACGGCCAGCGCCGAGGGGCAGCATCTATGGATCGACTTCGGTACGTTGGCCCGGCGTTCGTCACGTGGCGTGCGCCAGGACTTACCACACGGAGGTGTGATGTCACGATCATCCACGAAGGGGACGGGATTGTTCAGCCGGCTCCCAGCCATCGTTGTCGCCAGCACGGCCGCCACGGCATTGGTGGTTGGCGTGTCCCCGTCGCCGGCGGCCGCCGCGCCGGTGGCCGTCAGTTCATTCAGCTACTCGCACAACGGCGCCGCTGCGACCACCCTCACCGCGCCTGAAGCGGAGATCAAGGTCAAGGGCACCGCGGCGTACCTCAACGTCCAGATCACCACCGACACCGAGGGTTGGGATGTCAGCCTCGCCGCGCCGCAGGGCGAGTCGTTGCGCCCCGGCGTCTTCCGCAATGCCGAGCGGGCGGCGTTCCGCACCGGCCGTGCGCCCGGCTTGGACGTGTCCGGGAACGGCAGTGGCTGTAACGAGGTGTTCGGCCAGTTCACCGTCGATCAGATCGAAACCGACGCCACGGGCGTCGTGACGGTGCTCGATGTCCGCTACTCGCAGCGCTGCGAGGGTGCGACCGGACCCCTGCTGAGCGGTCGGCTGCGCTACCGGGCGTACCCACTGTCCTACCGGTTCGTCAGTGACCCGGGCGATTACGTCGGCGGCGGGATCACCAAGTCGTACGCCAACAGCAACTCGGTGTTCTCCGTCCGGGGGACCGCATCCCGCCTCGTGTTCACCGTGTCCGGTCTGCGGGACTACTGGCGCGTCGACATCGCGCCGAAGGAGGGTGAGACGTTGGCGCCTGGGACCTACAGCGGAGCGCAACGCTTCGCCGATGGCCAGCACCCAGAGCTGGACGTGAGTGGCGACGGGCGCGGATGCAACCAGACGGCCGGCAGCTTTGTGATCAAGGAGCTGGTGGTCAATGAGGCGGGCGAGGTGACCGCCCTCTCCGCCACGTTCGTGCAGCACTGTGAGCAGGGCACGCCCGCGTTGCGCGGGACGATCCACTACTACGCGTGACCGGCACCAGCGGCGCCTCCACCGTGGTGGGGGCGCCGCTCGGGTGCCGACATGGGCGAGTGAGCCACACCTCGCCGGCGCGGGAAAGCACCGGGTTCACGCCGTTGGCCGGCCCATCGGGCAGGCCAACGGCGTGTACCTCGAAGGCCGACGGCCCAGAACTAGGCGGGCGGGAGGCTGGCCACCCCACGGGGCAGGAAGCGCCGGCCGGTCACCCGTTCCGAGGTGCCGGTCCGGTCCAGGTACGGCGTGAGCCCGCCCAGGTGGAACGGCCACCCGGCACCGAGGATCAGACACAGGTCGATGTCCTGCGGCTCGGCCACGACGCCCTCGTCCAGCATCAGCCGGATCTCCAGGGCCAGCGCGTCCAGCGCCCTCTGCAGTACCTCCTGCCGGGTGAGCGCTTTACCGCCCACCTTGAACAGCGCCAGCACCTCCGGCGTCGGCGTACCGTCCGAGTCGGCCAGCGTGGTCACGCCCGCCTCGACGACGCGTGCCAGATTGGGGCTCACCGCGAACCGGTCCGGGAACGCCTCGCGCAGCGTCTCCGCGACATGCAGCGCGACCGCGGGGCCCACCAACTGCAGGAGCGCGAACGGGCGCATCGGCAGGCCGAGCGGGTCGAGTGCGGTATCGGCCACGTCCAACGGCGTACCGTCGTCGACGGCCGCGAAAATCTCACCCTGGTACCGGGTGAGCAGCCGGTTCACCACGAACGCGGGCGCGTCCTTCACCAGTACGCACGACTTTCTCAACTGCTTGCCCACCGCGAACGCGGTGGCCAGGGTCGCCTCGTCGGTCCGCTCCGCGCGTACCACCTCCAGCAGCGGCAGCACCGCCACCGGGTTGAAGAAGTGCAGCCCGACCAGTCGCTCGGGATGCGCCAGGTCGGCCCCCATCTCGGTCACCGACAGCGACGAGGTGTTGGTCGCCAGGACGCAGTCGTCCCGGACGATCGCCTCGACCTCCGCCCACACCTGCTTCTTCACACCGAGATCCTCGAAGACCGCTTCCAGGACCAGATCGGCATCGGCGAACACGGCCTTGTCGACCGAGCCGGAGACCAGGCCGCGCAGCTTCGCCGCCGTGCCTTCGTCGACCCGACCCTTGCTGACCATCTTGTCGATCTCGGTCCGGATGTAGCCGAGTCCCTTGTCGATCCGAGCCTGATCCAGATCGGTGAGCACCACCGGGACCTGGAGCCGGCGAGCGAAGAGCAGCGCCAACTGGCTGGCCATCAGGCCGGCGCCGACCACACCCACCTTGGTGACCGGGCGCGCCAGCGAGGAGCTCGGCGCCCCGGCCGGGCGTTTGGCCCGCCGCTGGGCCAGGTCGAAGGCGTACAGGCTGGCGCGCAGCTCCTCGCCCATCACCAGGTCGGCGAGGGCCTCGTCCTCGGCGGCCATGCCCTCGTCCAGCGACCCGGTGCCGGCGAGCGCCAGCAGGTCCAACGCCCGGTACGCCGAGGCCACCGCCCCGTGCAGTTTCTCGTCGAGCAGCTTGCGGGCGAAGAACAGCACGCCGTCCCACATCTCCCGGTCGACCTCGGGGCGGGTCGGCGTGGTGTCGCCGCGGGTGACCGCGGCCGCCCACTCCAGCGAGCGCTCCAGGAAGTCGGCCGGCTCGAAGAGCACGTCCGCGATGCCCATCTCGTGCGCCTGGGCGGGCTTGAGCGTCTTGCGGGTCAGCGGGTTCTGGATGATCACCTGCGTGGCCGGCGCGATGCCGATCAGGTTGGGCAGCAGATGACTGCCGCCCCAGCCGGGGATCAGCCCGAGCGACACCTCGGGCAGGGCCAGTGCCGCCGCGCCGGAGGAGACCGTGCGGTACCGGCAGGAGAGCGCGAGTTCGAGCCCACCGCCGAGGGCCGCACCGTTGATGAAGGCGAACGTCGGCACGTCGCTGTCGATCAGACGCCGGAACACCCGGTGCCCCATCCGGCCGACCTCGAGCGCCTGCTCGCGGGAGGTGACCAGCGGGATCGCGGTGATGTCGGCACCTACGCAGAAGATGTAGGGCTTACCGGTCACGGCCACGAGGCTCGGCCGGGCGGCGTGCGCCTCGTCCAGAGCCGCGTCCAGGCTGGCCAGCCCGGCTGGGCCGAGAGTGTTGGGCTTGGTGTGGTCGAAGCCGTTGTCCAGAGTGATCAGTGCTGCCGGGCGGTCCAGCCCGGGCAGGGTCACGAACCGGAGCAGCGACTTCGTCACGACCTCGTTGGGGTTGGTCAGCGCCGGCACGGTTCCACCTTTCGTTCGCGACTGCGGGGCTCGCTTCGCTCACTCCTCGCGCTCACGGTGCCACCTTCCAATTCGGGTTCTCCCAGATCACGGTGCCGCCCATGCCGATACCGATGCACATGGCGGTGACGCCGTAGCGGACCTCCGGGTGCTCGGCGAACTGCCGCGAGAGCTGGGTCATCAGCCGGACTCCGGAACTGGCCAGCGGGTGGCCGACCGCGATCGCGCCACCCCACGGGTTGACCCGGGGGTCGTCATCGGTGATGCCGAAGTGGTCGAGGAACGCCAGGACCTGCACCGCGAACGCCTCGTTCAGCTCGAACAGGCCGATGTCGTCGATGCTGAGCCCGGCCAGCCGCAGCGCCTTCTCGGTGGAGGGGATCGGGCCGAAGCCCATCACCTCGGGCTCCACGCCGACGAAGCCGTAGCTGACCATCCGCATGCCGACCGGCAGGTTCAACTCCCGGGCGACATCCTCAGCGGCGAGGATCGCCGCCGTCGCGCCGTCGTTGAGGCCGGCGGCGTTGCCGGCGGTGATCCGGCCGTGCGGGCGGAACGGGGTCTTGAGCGTGCCGAGCTTCTCGACGCTGGTGTCGGGCCGGGGCGCCTCGTCCACTGTGACCAGACCCCAGCCGGTCTCCGGATCCCGCGCGGCCATGCTGACCAGGTCGGGCTGCAACTTCCCGTCGGCGTACGCCTGCGCGGTCCTGCGCTGCGAAGCCAGGGCGTAGGCGTCGGCGCGTTCCCGCGTGATGCCGGGCGCACGGTCGTGCAGGTTTTCCGCGGTGGCGCCCATCACCAGCGCGGACGGGTCGACCAGCTTCTCGGCAAGAATGCGCGGGTTGGGGTCGACACCCTCACCCATCGGGTGGCGGCCCATGTGCTCGACGCCGCCGGCGATGGCCACGTCGTAGGCGCCCATCGCGATGCCGCCGGCGACGGACGTGACCGCGGTCATGGCTCCGGCGCACATCCGGTCGATGGCGTAGCCGGGCACCGACTTGGGCAGCCCGGAGAGGAGGGCGGCGGTCCGGCCGATGGTCAGGCCCTGATCGCCGATCTGGGTGGTGGCGGCGATGGCGACCTCGTCGACCCGCTCCGGCGGCAGCTGCGGATTGCGTCGCAACAGCTCACGGATGCAGCGGATGACGAGGTCGTCAGCTCTGGTGTTGGCGTACGCCCCGCCGGCCTTGCCGAACGGGGTGCGTACGCCATCGACGAAGACGACTTCGCGGACGGTACGGGGCACGGAAGGCCTCCTAGCGGAAGTGTGCGGGCCTGTCCGCGATGTTACTCGCCGGTAGGTCCGATTGTCCTGCCGTACGTGTGGTGCTCGCCACTGCGGGCTACATTTCCGGACGCGGTTCCGCGGCCTCCGCGGCGTCCGGCTCGGCGACCTCCGCCAGTAGCGGCTCAGCGGCGGCCTGGGCGGCCGGTGTCAACGGCGGCACCGCCAGGGCGACGGCCAGTCGTTCCGCGGTGAGATCAATCTGCCATTGCCGCGCACCCAGCCCCCGAAGGATCTCACCCACGGTGCCCGGCGTCAGCGATTCCGGTGGAGTCCACGCCAGGCGGCGCACGGAATCCGGCGACAGCAGGTTCTCCGCCGGCACCCGGTACGTCGCTCCGACACTGGTCACAA
Organism: Micromonosporaceae bacterium; assembly: GCA_035296325.1. Lineage (GTDB taxonomy): Bacteria > Actinomycetota > Actinomycetes > Mycobacteriales > Micromonosporaceae > DATHBD01. The sequence goes on from DATHBD010000058.1 coordinate 120,922, forward strand.
CCTCGCGGCAGCGCACGAGTCGGGCCGCCGCCACCGGGTCACGCTCGGCCCAGCGGTGCGGCGGAGGCGGCCCGTCCGCCGTCGGGGTTGCCGGTAGGTCCGGTTCGTTCAGCCCGCGGGCGGCGGTCAGTGCGTCGAGCCAGACATTGGCGAGTCGGCGTACCGACCGGCCGCCGAAGCCCGGCAACAGGACCAGGCTGCGTTCGTCGCGCGGGTCGCCCTCCGCCGCCGCGATGATCGCGCTGTCCGGTAGCACCCGGCCCGGACTGGCGTCGCGTCGCGCGGCGAGCTCGTCCCGGGCGTACCAGAGCGCACGTACCCGGGCCAGGGCCCGCGCACCCCGTATGCGATGGATGCCTGACGTGCGCCGCCACGGATCCGCGCGGACCTTCGGCGGCTCGCCGACGCCGGCCACCAGCGCCGCGAACTCCTGCTGCGCCCATTCCGTCTTGCCCTGGCGGTCCAGCTCGGCGGCCACCATGTCGCGCAGCTCGAGCAGGAGCTCGACATCCAGAGCGGCGTAGGCGAGCCACGACGCCGGCAGCGGTCGGGTGGACCAGTCTGCCGCGGAATGGTGCTTCTCCAGGGCGTACCCGAGCAGCATCTCGGTCAGTGCGGCGAGCCCGACCCGCTCGAAGCCGGCCAGCCGTGCGGCCAGTTCGGTGTCGAACAGCCGGCGCGGCCGCAGCCCGATCTCGGCCAGGCAGGGCAGGTCCTGGCTGGCCGCGTGCAGGATCCACTCCGCGTCGATAATCGCGTCACAGAGGATGTCGAGCTGCCCGAGCGGCAGTGGATCAATCAATGCGGTCCCCACGCCCGCGCGGCGCAACTGCACGAGGTACGCGCGGTGGGTGTACCGGTACCCGGATGCGCGCTCGGCGTCGATGGCCACCGGGCCGTGGCCCGCGGCGAATCGTTTGGCGAGGTCGGCGAGCCCCTGCATGTCGGTCACCGGCTCCGGCGTCCCCTCGCGGGGTGCGGTCAGCAGGACGGCCTGGCGCTTGGGCGCGGTCGGCTCGGCGGGTGCAGCATCGGTGGCTGCCGGGTCGACGCCGGAGGCGGTCGGCTCCGGCGCGTCCCGACGGTCCAGTTGGGTCTCGTCGGTCACGCCATCACCGTACGGCGCGGGTGGCACGCCTTGCAGCAGCCGTACCGGTGAGTCCATCCCATGAAGAGATCGTGAACCGCGGGTACGGGGTAGGACAAGTCGGGTGCCGCGCTGGTCGGGACGGGCCGCGCCGGACGCGGAACCTGGTGCGGCAGCCGATCATGGGGGAGCATCGCCCTCCGCTCACCGGCGCGGCGCGGCTGGGGTGGGCACTCCTGCACCCGGCGACGTGCCGGTGTTCCGTACCCCGACGCGGGCGGCCGGTCCTGAAAGTTGCGGGGCCAGCATCGCGAGGCGTGCCGGGAAGCGGCCGGCCTGCGGTGGTGGGCCGGTGCGGACGCCATCGAAAGGGACGGGCGCGAACCGGAGCGGTACGCCACGCGGCTCGAGCGCTGCCTGCCGAGACCGCCCTGCGGACCGGAGCCGACCCGCGTCAGTTGCGGCACGTCGCCCGCGGTGCCCTGCCGCGCGGCCGCGCCGACCTGGCGCGGTCCACCATGCTGGCCGAGTACTCGCTTGTCCTCGTCGACATGCGGGAAAAGCACGTAATGACGTGGCTATTACGTGCCCCGGACACATGTCGCGGGGCGTTACGGCGTGTCGCGCCGGCGTGTCGCGGGGCGGGCCGGCGGGCGAGGGCGGGCGCGGACGGGGGACTCAGCCGCGGGCGGTGCGGCGGTCGGGGAGCGCGGTGACGCCCTCCGGAGGCAGCCCGGCCGTTGCCGCGAGGAGGCTGCACCAGCCCCGCAGGTGCGGCCCGAGGTCCGTGTCGCGGGGGGTCCACGAGGCCCGGATCTCGAGGTCGGCCGCGGTGGGCGGGCCGGCGAGCTCACCGAAGCGGGTGGACAGCGTCTGGGTGACCGTGCCGCCCGCCGCGGTGTACCTGGCGTCTTCGCCCTCCAGCGCGTCCACCAGCCAACTCCAGCCGACCGCCGGGAGCAGTGGATCGGTGGCCAGCTCCGGCTCCAGCTCGGCCGTCACGTAGGTGACCAGCCGCATGGTGCCGTCCCAGGCCTCGTGCCCCGCCGGATCGTGCAGCAGGATCAGGCGGCCGGTGGCCACCTCCTCGCCGTCCCGCACGACCGTCCCGCTCAGCGCGTAGGCGAACGGGGCGAGGCGCTGCGGCGCTCCGACCTCCTCGAGGGCGATTTCCGGCCGCACCGTGACCGCCCGCAGATCCGCCAGGGCCCGACGGAAAGCCTGCGGCGTCGCGGTCGGGGCTGCCATGCCGGCAGCCTAGGGCCGGGCGGTCGGTTGCGGCAGCCGCCGCGCCGGGTTCCACGCCGAGTGGCGGCCCCGTGCCGGTCCGTCGGCCGGGGACGTGACACGATGAGACCGATGAGCGAGTCTGCCGCGCTGCTGCGCGCCTACCGCGGCGAGCCCACCCCGTATACGCCGGTGTGGTTCATGCGGCAGGCCGGGCGGTCCCTGCCGGAGTACCGCAAGGTGCGTGAGGGCATCCCCATGCTGGAGGCCTGCCGCCGCCCGGAGCTGGTGTGCGAGATCACGATGCAGCCGGTGCGCCGGCACGGGGTGGACGCCGCCATCCTCTTCAGCGACATCGTGGTGCCGGTGGCGGCCGCCGGTGTCGATCTTGAAATCGTGGCGGGCACCGGGCCGGTCATCGCCGCGCCGGTGCGCGACCGCGCAGCCGTCGAGGCGATCCGTCCGCTGGATCCGGGCGCTGTGGAATTCGTGGCGGAAGCCGTTCGGCTGGTCCGCGCCGAGCTGGGCGCGACCCCGCTGATCGGGTTCGCCGGGGCCCCGTTCACGCTCGCCAGCTACCTCGTCGAGGGCGGCCCGTCACGCACCTACGCGAACACCAAGGCGCTGATGTACGGCGAGCCGCAGCTGTGGCACGCGCTGTGCGCGAGGCTGGCCGAGATCACCCTGACGTTCCTGCGGGTGCAGGTGGCGGCCGGGGCGCAGGCTGTGCAGCTCTTCGATTCCTGGGCCGGCGCGCTCTCCGAGGCCGACTACCGCCGATTCGTGCTGCCGCACTCCGCAACGGTGCTGCACGGGCTCGCCGTCGCGGGGGTGCCGCGGGTGCACTTCGGCGTGGGGACCGGTGAGCTGCTGGGCGCGATGGCCGAAGCCGGGGCCGACGTGGTGGGCGTCGACTGGCGTACGCCGCTGGACGTCGCGGCCGGTCGGGTGCACGGGCGGGCGGTGCAGGGCAACCTCGATCCGTACCTGCTCGGCGCGCCCTGGCCGGTGGTCGAGGCCGAGGTGCGGCGCATTCTCACCCAGGGCGCGAAGGCGCCGGGGCACGTGTTCAACCTCGGCCACGGGGTGCCGCCGGAGACCGATCCGGACGTGCTGACCCGGGTTGTCGCGCTGGTCCACGAGGCGTCAGCGCGCTGATGCGGGTCGCGGTCATCGGTGCCGGGATCACCGGTCTCGCCGCGGCCCACCGGCTGGTGTCCCTGGTGCCCGGGGCGGAGGTGGTGCTGGTCGACGGCGCGGCGGCGGCCGGCGGGAAGCTGCGCACCGGGGAACTGGCCGGCGGGGCGTTCGAGACCGGTGCGGAGATGTTCCTGACCGGCGATCCCGGCGGTGGCCCGAGCGGCGCGGTGCGGCTCGCCCGCGCGGTCGGCCTGGGGGATCGGCTGGTCGGCCCGGCGACGCTGCGCGCGGCACTCGCGGTGGGTGGCACGCTCACCCCGCTGCCCGGCGGCACGCTGATGGGCGTGCCGGCTGATCTGTCCACACTGGACGGGGTGGCCCGGCCGGCGGCGGAGCGGGACCGCGACGGCGGTGGCCCGCTGCTGGCGCCGGAGCAGGACGTCGCGGTCGGTGACCTGGTGCGTCGCCGGTTGGGCGACGAGGTGGTGGACCGGTTGGTGGATCCGCTGCTCGGCGGCGTGTACGCCGGTCACGCCGACGCCATCTCGCTGCGCATGTCCATCCCGGCGCTGGCCCGCGCGGCGACCATTGAGCACACCCTGGTCGGGGCTGCCCGGACCGCGATCGCCAGCCGGCGCTTCGACCCCGGCCTGCCGGTGTTCTCCACCGTGCCGGGCGGGGTGGGCCGCCTGGTCGCGGCCGTGCTGGACGCGTTGCAGGCAGCCGGCGTCGGGGTCCGGCTGGGCCTGCCGGTACGCGAGTTGGCGCGAACGCCGGCAGGCTGGCGGCTGGTGCTTGGCGCGACGCGCGATCCGGAGCTGATCACGGCCGACGCGGTGGTGTTGGCGGTGCCGGCCGCCCCCGCGGTACGGCTGCTCGCGACCGCCGGCGGGCCACCCGGGGTGGCTCTGGACTACGCCAGCGTGGCCCTCGTCGGGTTGGCGCTTCCCGCAGCGGACCTGCCGGAGCTGTCCGGCCTGCTGGTCCCGGCGAGCGAGGGGTACGCGGTCAAGGCGGCGACGTTCTTCGACCGCAAGTGGGCCCACCTCCGCCGCCCGGACGGGGTCGCCCTGGTACGGATGTCGCTCGGCCGCGCCGGCGAGGAGTGGGTGCTGCAGCGCGACGATGCCGAGCTGGCCCGGCTCGCGCAGGATGAGCTGGCCCGGCTGCTCCGCCGGGACCGGCTGCCGGAACCGATCGACGTGGGCGTCCACCGCTGGGGCGGGGCACTGCCGCAGTACCCGCCGGGACACGCCGACCGGGTGGCCCGGCTCCGGGCCGCGCTGCCGGCGACGCTCGCCGTCGCCGGCGCCGCGTACGACGGTGTCGGCATCCCGGCATGTATCGCGTCCGGGCTGGCCGCCGCGGACGCGATCGTCGACGGTCTGCGGGTTCACCCGGGCTCCGGTGGGGGACAATAGGACGATGACCGACGCTCCCGCCACGCATGCGGCCAAGCTGCGTGAGCTCAACGACACGGTTCGCTACACCATGTGGTCGGTGTTCCGAGCCGACGGGCCGCTCGACCCCGCGCCCCGCAACGAGGTGGCGGCCGAGGTCGACCAGCTCTTCGCCGATCTCGACGCCAAGGACGTGGTGGTTCGCGGCACGTACGACGTGTCCGGGCTGCGCGCCGACGCCGATCTCATGGTCTGGTGGCACGCCCCGACCCCGGATGCCCTGCAGGAGGCGTACGGTGCGCTGCGGCGCACCGAGCTGGGCCACCACCTGACGCCGGTCTGGTCCTCGATGGCGCTGCATCGGCCGGCTGAGTTCAACAAGAGCCACGTGCCGGCGTTCCTCGCCGGTGAGCCGGCCCGGGCCTACGTCTGCGTGTACCCGTTCGTCCGCTCCTACGAGTGGTACCTGCTGCCGGACGCGGAGCGCCGGGAACTGCTGGCCGAGCACGGTCGGATGGCGCGCGGCTACCCGGATGTGCGGGCCAACACGGTGGCCAGCTTCGCGCTGGGGGACTACGAGTGGATGCTCGCCTTCGAGGCCGACGAGCTGCACCGCATCGTGGACCTGATGCGGGACCTGCGGGCCTCCGGCGCGCGCCGGCACGTCCGCGAAGAGGTGCCGTTCTACACCGGCCGGCGGCGGTCGGTGACCGAGCTGGTAGCCGCACTGCCCTGAGCCTGCGGCGCGGGGCAGCCGGCTGAGGAAGTCGGGCAGCTGTCGCGGCGTGCGATCCCTACGGCGTCGCCGGGCGGGTCATCGGCACGTGCGGGATGCCGTCGTCAAGGTACGTCGCGCCGGTGACTCGGAAGCCGAAGGCACCGTAGAAGTCCACCAGGTGCGCCTGGGCGTCCAGGACGCACACCCGTTGCGGGCCGATCCACTCCAGCGCGGCGACCATGAGCCGGCGGGCGAGCCCACGGCCGCGGAACGAGGGTGCGGTGCACACCCGCCCGACCCGCGCAGCACCGCCCGGTTCCGCCAGGACGCGGAGGTAGGCGGCCACCGCCGTGCCGGCATCGGTGGCCGTGCCGGCATCGTCCGGCGGGTCGGGGGAGATCAGCCAGAAGTGCCGGGTGCCCGGCTCCAGGTCGCGGCCGTCGACTTCCGGGTACGCGCAGTGCTGCTCGACCACGAAGACGTCGCACCGCAGTCGGAGCACGGAGTACAGCATGTCCGGGCTCAGGTCGGTGAACGGCGCGATGCGGAGGATCACCGGCCGATCGTAGGTCAGCGCCTCGCCTTGACCCCGAAGGACCAGCGCTGCCCGGCGACCGTCACCGTACCGGCGGCGATGCCACCGGCCACCGTGCCGATCAGGGTGCCGGCGGGTCCGATCAGCGTCAGCTGGCCGCCGATCGCGGTGCCGCGCAGCCACAGTTCGGCGCGCTCGCCGTCGCAGATGTAGGCCACCGCCTCGGCGCCGGCCACCGAGATCGCCACCGAGGCCGTCGCGTCGTAGATGGTGCCGGCATAGGTGACGGCCGTCGCTGTCATCCCCGGTGCCGCGGCAGGCCGGACATCGGCTTCGGAAAGCGTCGCGACGCCTCGCCAATCGGCTGTATCTTGTTGGCCATTCGGACGCACGGCTCTCGTGGTCATCCATGCTTTGAGCACCATCAACCCGCCGGCGAGCACCAGCCAGCTGAGCAGCGTCAGCACCGGTTCTTTCTGGTCCATGGCGTTCTCCCAGCGCATTTCGCAGCTCATTGCATGAAACGCAACCTGGCGTACCGTGTCTGCGTACTTCTACGCAGAGGTGGGGAGGCTTGGTGCGTGCCGCGGTGTGGGCCCTCCACCTGGCGCTGCCCATCTCAGGACTGTGGCTCCTGGCCAGCCGGCCCGAGATGGACCGCACCGTGCAGCACGCCGACGCCCATTTCTGGCTCGTCCTGGCGGTTGCGGTGGTGAATGTGGCGCTCGGCGCCCTGATGAGCGCAGCCTCAGCCGGGCGGGCCGACGCCCGACTGTTCCTGGTTTCTCTGGTCTTCCTGGCGAGCGCGGGGTTTCTGCTGCTGCACGCCCTCGCCACACCCGGCGTGCTGCTACCGGAGCCGAGCACCGGGTTCGAGATCGCCACCACGGTCGGTCTCAGCATCGGGTCGCTGTTCGCCGTCGCGTCGTCGCTGGAGTTGCGGGCGACCCAGGCGGAGCGCGTGCTGCGCTGGCGGTGGCCGCTGCGAACGGCGCTGCTCGTTGTCGCGTCCGGGTGGGCACTGGTCTCCTTTATGGACCTGCCGCCGCTGAACCAGCCACCGCAGCCGAAGGAAATCACCGCCCCGCTGGTCGACGTCGCGCTCGTCGCCGTGGCGCTGTACCTGGTCGCGGCGGCGCGCTACTACCTGATCTACCGTCGGCAGCCCGCCGCCGTGCTGATCAGCGTGGTCACCGCGTTCACCCTGCTGGCCGAGTCGATGCTGCTGGTGGTCTTCGCGGACAAGTGGCGCATGTCCTGGTGGGGGTGGCACCTGGTGCTCACCGTCGCGTTCGGGTTCGTGGCGTACAGCGCCTACCTGCAGTACCGGCGGGAAGGCTCGCGGGTCGGGCTGTTCGACTCGATCGCGCTGGCGGCCACCACCCGCCGGATCCGGGCGGAGTACGAGGAGGCGCTGGAGGAGCTGGTCAGCGCGCTGCACGAGCGGGAGCTGGGCAAGCGCGCCGACGAGCCGCTCGCGGCCCGGCTCGCCCAGCGCTTCGGGCTGACCGAGAAGCAGGCCGCGGTGCTGGACCGGGCCGGAGCCGCGCTCGCCGCCGAGCGGGACCTGTCCCGCCGCCTCGCCGCGCTGGTCTCGGTCGGTGAGCGGGCACGCATCGGCCTCGGTGAGGACGATCTGTTGGGTGAGGTGATCAAGCAGGTACGCCCAGCCTACGGGGATGTCCACATCGGACTGGTCTCCGGCGGTGTGCTCACTGTGGACGGCCGCCGGTACGACCCGCTCGCGCTGTCCGGCATCGCGCCCCAGCTCGACGCCGGCGCGCTGGTCTACCCGATCACGGTCAAGGGCAGGGTCGCCGGGGCGTTGCGGGTGCCGGTACAACGGCATGGTCGTGACCCGGCGTTGCTCGCAACGCTGGCCAACCACCTGTCGATCTCGCTGGAGAACGTGCGGCTCTACCGGGAGCTGTCCACACTGTTCCGGCAGTATCTGTCGCCGGATGTGGCCGCCGCCCTGCTCGCAGACCCGGACCAGGCCGCCCTGGGTGGTTCGCTGGTCGAGGTCACCGCGCTCTTCGCTGACCTACGGGGCTTCACCTCGTTCTCCGAAGCGGTGCCACCGGCGGAGATCGTCACCATGCTGAACCGCTACCACAGCGTGTCGGTGCCCTGCATCCTCGACAACGGCGGCACGATCGTGCAGTTCGTCGGTGATGCCCTGCTCGCGCTCTTCAACGCGCCCGCGCGGCAGACCGACCACGCGAGGCGGGCGGTGCGCGCCGCGCTCGGCATGCAGGCCGCGGTGGACGCCATCGCCGCCGGCCGGCCGGACTGGCCGCGGTTCCGGGTCGGCGCCAACACCGGGCTGGCGCTGGTCGGAAACATCGGCAGCGAGGCGTTGCGCGGCTTCAACGCCATGGGGGACGCCGTCAACGTCGCGGCGCGGCTGCAGACCCTTGCCGAACCCGGACAGGTCGTGATCGGCGATGCTACCCGGCAGGCGGTCGGTCCGGCCCTCGCCGTGTCGCCGCTCGGCGACCTCATGGTCAAGGGTCGACAGCAGCCGGTCCGGGCATACGTCGTCAACGGGCTCGGCGCGGATGCCTGAGTTCGCCGAACTGCTGAGTCCGCAGGAGGTCACCGCCCTGGCCAGGTCTGGCCACCATCGGCAATGGGACCGGGGTGCGGTGATCTTCCGGGAGGCGGACCGGTCCGACTGGGTGCTGGTGCTGGAGTCCGGTCGGGTGAAGGTCACCGGTGCCAGCGCCGCGGGCACCGAGGTCGTGCTCGCGGTACGGGGACCTGGCGCGCTGCTGGGGGAGCTGACCGCCATTGACGGGCAGCCGCGTTCGGCCACGGTGACCGCGTTGGAGACGGTGACCGGGCTGGTGATCCCGGTGCCCGCCTTCCAGACCTACCTGCAGGCCCATGGCCGGGTCGCGCTCCTGCTGATGGGCCAGTTGGCGGAGAAGTTGCGCGACGCCGACCGCAAGCGGATCGAGTTCGGCGCGTACGACACCACCGGGCGGGTCGCGGCGCGCCTGGTGGAACTGGCGAGCCGGTTCGGCGAGGCAACGCCGGAAGGGCTGCGGATCGCGATGCCGCTCTCCCAGGACGAGCTGGCCGGCTGGACCGGTTCGTCGCGGGAGGCGGTCAGCAAGGCGTTGGGAGTACTGAGAACCAGCGGCTGCATCCGGACCGGCCGACTCCAGGTGATCGTGCTGGACCTGCCGGCGCTCCGACGCCGGGCCCACGACGGGTAGCCGGCGTCGGGCCGGGCGTCAGCTGCCGACAGCCGGCCGCAACCGGATGGACACGCTGTTCACGCAGTGCCGCGTGTTGGCCGGGGTCATCCGCTCGCCCCGGAAGACATGCCCGAGGTGGGAGTCGCAGCGCGCGCACCGGATCTCGGTACGCGCCATGCCGATGCTCCGGTCCTCAATCTCCTTGACCGCCCCGGGAATCGCGTCGTCGAAACTCGGCCAGCCGCAGTGGCTGTCGAACTTGGCGTCGCTCGGGAAGAGTTCGGCGCCGCAGGCGCGGCAGTGGTACATGCCGGGGGTCTTCGTGGAGACGTACTCGCCGCTCCACGGGGCCTCGGTCCCGGCCCGTCGGAGGACCCGGAATTCCTCGGGGGAGAGCCGTACCCGCCACTCGGCGTCGGTGGCGGGGAGCTCGGCGGGTGGCACATCGGTCGTCATGACCCAACGGTAGTGCGCCACGGCCGCGATGCCGACTCGCGCAGCCGGGATCCGGGCGGCCGGCGCCACCGGTCGGCGCTACCCCGAACGGGTGTTCCTGGCCCGTTCCACCGTTCCGCTGCCGGGAACCAGCCCTTTGGTGGAGTTCGCTCGTTATTCTCCACAAACGACATCCTCCGGACGACCCGTCCGGATTCGCGCCGGCGGATCGGCCGCTGACGTTCGACGTTCTATGCCGAATGGGGACGACATGAAGCTGTTCTACGGCGTTGTCGCGGCAGGCGCAGTGACCGCTGCCGGGCTGCTTCCAGCTGTCGCGCTGAGTGGTGCGGCATCCGCCGCTGAGGTGCTCAGTTGCACCGCACACGCGCTCTCGCAACCGCTCGCCGCCTGCACTTCCGCGGCGCCGGGGAAGATCGACGCCGCAGAGCGACCGACTGCCCCGCAGCCGGACCCGCCAGCGGGGGAGCAGGCCGACGCAGGCCCGACCGGCGCTCCCGCCGGGAAGGGAACCGACGCCGGCGGTGACGCGGACAGCGGCTACGGATCCGGCGCTGCGCGCTCCGGCTCGGACGGCAAGGCGACCAACCGCGGTACCGGCGAGAAGGCCCGGAACCGCGCCGGCGAGAAGGCCGCGAACCGCGGTACCGGCGAAAAGGCCGCGAACCGCGGTACCGGCGAGAAGCCGGCCAAGGGTTCCGGTGCGGTTCAGCGTGGCTCGGGTTCCCGCCCGGCCGGCGCCCGCTCCCGGGATGAGTGCCCCTGCGAGTCGGCAGGTGGCGCCAACGCTGGTGGTGGCTACGGTCCGGGCGGTGCCGGCTCCTCCGGTGGCTACGGTCCCGGCGGCGGGTCGAACGGCGGCGGGTCGAACGGCGGCGGGTCGAACGGTGGCGGGTCCAACGGCGGCGGCGCCAACAATGGTGGCTACGGTCCTGGTGGCGGTTCCAACGGGGGCGGTTCCAACGGTGGCGGCTCGACCGGTGGCGGAGGCTATGGACCGGGCGGTGGTGGCGGCGCCACCGGCGGTGGGGCACCTGCGGGCGGTGGCGGTGCACCCGCCAGCGGTGGCACCACGGGCAGTGGGGTTGTGCCGGCCGGCGGTGGCGCGCCAGGCGGGGGTGGTACGCCCGGTGGTGGCGGTGCGCCGGCCGGTGGCGGCGCGCCCGCTGGCGGCTCGACGAGTGGGGGAGGTGTCGCGGCGGCTCCTGGTGGCGGTACCACCGGGGGCGGCGGCGTCGCGGCTGCCCCGGGCCCGGGTACCACCGGTGGGGGCGGCGTCGCCGCAGCCCCCGCGCCGGGCGTCGGCCGGCCGATCAACGGCGGCGTCCTCGCCGCCACCGGCACCGAGTCCGAGATCCTGACGGCCGTCGGTGTCACGCTGCTGATCGGTGGCATGTCGATCCTGCTGTTCAGCCGCAAGCGCGCGGGGGGTCCGGCGCAGCCGAGCCAGCCGAGCCAGCCGACCGACCCGGGTGGCCGGGTCGCCGCTGGGGGCACGGTGTCCCAGCGTCGGCGCGAGACGAACCCGGCCGTACTGGATGGGCAGGCAGTTCGCTGATCGTGGCTGACCCTACGCCGGCCACCGGCCGGCGTAGGGTCAGGCTCATGGCAGACGCGCTCGAACTTGACGTCGCAGGGCACCCGGTGCGCGTGTCCAGCCCCGACCGGGTGTGCTTTCCGCAGCGCGGTTTCACCAAGCGGGACGTCGTGGACTACTACCTGGCGGTGGGCGACGGGATTCTCCGCGCGCTGCGTGAGCGGCCCACCACGCTGCAGCGCTTCCCGGACGGCGTCGGCGGCGAGATGTTCTTCCAGAAGCGCGTGCCGACCAGGGGCGTACCACCGTGGATCGAGACTGCGGAGATCAAGTTTCCGAGTGGGCGTACCGCCGCTGAACTCTGCCCGACGGACCTGGCGCACGTCGTCTGGGCCGCGCAGATGAACACCATCGTCTTCCACCCGTGGCCGGTGCGGCGCGGCGATGTGGACACGCCGGACGAACTGCGGATCGACCTGGACCCTCAGCCCGGCACGGATTTCGGCGACGCTGCCGAGGTGGCCGGCGAGCTGCGCGCAATCCTCGACGAGCTGGGCTGGGCCGGCTGGCCGAAGACCTCCGGCGGCCGTGGGGTCCACGTGTACGTCCGAATCCGTCCACAGTGGTCGTTCGTGGAGGTCAGGCGGGCCGCGATCGCGCTGGCTCGTGAGCTGGAGCGCCGCCGACCCGACCTGGTCACCGCCGCCTGGTGGAAGGAGGAGCGGGGCGCGCGGGTCTTCATCGACTACAACCAGATGGCCCGGGACCGCACGATCGCCTGCGCCTACTCACTGCGCGCCAACGCCCGCGCCACCGCGTCAACGCCGGTGACCTGGGACGAGTTGCCCGATGTCGAGCCGGACGACTTCGACCTGCGCACCCTGCCCGTCCGGTTCGCCAAGGTGGGCGACCCGCACGCCGGCATCGATGACGCGCCGGTCGACCTCACGCCCGTGCTCGAGTGGGCCGAGCGGGACGCGGCCCGGGGTGAGGGCGACCTGCCGTACCCACCGGAGTACCCGAAGATGCCCGGCGAGCCCAAGCGGGTCCAACCGAGCCGGGACCGCGACCGCGACCGGACAACGGAGTAGCCGCGTCCGGCCGACCTCCGCGACACGCCCGGGCTCCCCTGGGGCGCCTCCGCATACCGCCGCGCGTGACCGTTGCCCGGGTGCTCAGCGGGCCGGGCAGGTGAGATTGGCTGCCGGCACCGTCAGGTCGATGAGATAGCGGTTCACCGCATCGTTGATACAGCGGGTCTGCGGGTAGGCGGTGTGCCCCTCGCCCTCCCAGGTCAGCACGGTGCCCACGCCCAGCATCTGGGCCAACTTCGCGGTCTGCTCGTACGGTGTGGCCGGGTCTCCCTTGGTGCCCACCACCACGATGGGCGGCGCTCCGGTGGCCGCGCCGGTCGGGTACGGGTCGCGCTTGCCGGGCCACTGGGCGCAGATCAGGTTGAGGGCGAGGTTGGCGCCGAACAGCGGGTACTTCTGGCGTAAGTCGCCCTGCAGCTGGCGGATCTGCTCCACGGTCGGTGTCTTGTCGTCATCGGTGCAGTTGACCGTGAGGTTGGCGTCGAAAAGGTTGCTGTAGTGGCCCTTGGCGTCCCGCTCCGCGTATGCGTCCGCGAGGGCGAAGATGTTTGTGGCATTGTTGCGGCGCAGGTTGTCGAGCGCCTTCGCCAGCGCCGGCCACCGGCTCTCGGTGTACAGGCTGAAGACCACGGCGGTGAAGATCCACCCTCCGGTCGCCCGGCGGCCGCCCGCACCCCGGACCGGATTGGTACGGGCGGTGTCCAGCGCGGACTTGACCACCGCCCGGGCGTCCGGGCCCAGCGGGCACTGGCCGGTGTTGCCCCGGCACCAGGCGGCGAAGTTGTCGAACGCCCGCTCGAAGCCCTTCGCCTGGCCCTCCGCGGCCACCGTGGACGGCTGGGTCGGGTCGACGGCGCCGTCCAGGACCAGCGCGCGCACCTTGCCGGGGAACAGTTGGGCGTACACCGCCCCGAGCAGACTGCCGTAGGAGTACCCGAGGTAGCTCAGCTTGTCGTCCCCGACCGCGGCCCGGACCGCGTCCATGTCGCGGGCGGTCTGCTCGGTGGAGAAGAGTCGCAGCGAGTCGCCGTACTTGTCGCCGCAGCCCTGCGCCATCCGTCGGGCCAGGGTCGCGATGGCATCGAAGTCGGCCTGGCTCACCGGATCCGGGTCGGCGCCGAAGTTCGCCTCGAGGTCGGCGTCGCTGAAGCACTCCACCGGGGAGGATCGGCCGACCCCGCGCGGATCGAACCCGACCAGGTCGAACCGCCGGGTCAGCTCGGCCGGCAGTTGCGTGGCCAGGCCGACGGCGGTCTCCACCCCGGAGCCACCGGGTCCACCCGGGTTGACCACGAGCGAGCCGACCCGGTCGCGCTGACCGGTGGCGCGGGCCCGGACCAGGGCGATGTCGTAGGTCTGCCCGTCCTGCGGTGCCGCCCAGTCCCGGGGCACCTTGATCGTCGCGCAGTCGAACGTCACGTTCGGCGGCGCCGTGCGGAGCACCGACCTGGCCAGATCTGGACAGGGCGACCATCGGGCCAACTCGGTCGAGGCCGATGGCGCGCTGGAGGCGCCGCTCGCGGAACCGGACGTCGGGGTCATCCACCGGGTGCGGGGTGTGACGCAGCCGCCGAGCGCCAGTGCCAGTGCCACGACGGCGAGCAGCGCTACCGCGGTACGACGGATCACGACTACCCCTCCAGCATCGGCAGGTCCGGCGGGCGCCTCGGTGCGCCGTGGTGCTTGAAGCCTACGGCGTGACACCGACGGTGTGGTCCCCGACAACGCCCATGCGCCTCCGTACTCCGCCGTAGCGGCCGGTGAGTCGGCACCGGACAGTCGATCCAAGGCTGGCAGCCATCGACGCGTGGCGATACTCACATTGATCTGTCGCAATGCCGTCACTGCTCGGCGCCAGGAGGGTGGGACGAGTCGCCTAAGCCGCACATGGAATGGACAAACGTCGGCGAAACTCCGCGTCCAGATACCCGGCGATTACCTTCTGTGCGCTTGTCTCATTATTGGACAGCCGCTTATGGTCGCCGACGTAATCATTGACATCGTCACACGGGGGCAAAGTTGAAGAAGCAATTCAGGGGACCGACGGTCGGTGCGGGCGTAGCCGCTGCCGTGGTGGTCCTGCTCGCAATCAGTGGAGTGTCGGCCTTCGCCGACGAAACCGGTGACAATGGGGGGTCGGCCCACGATGTCGTCATTGCGGAGGGGACCCAGGGACCGGCCGTGATGTTCGACCCGACCGCGACCGAGGTGTCGCTGGTGGACGCCACGGCCGGGCTGCTTTCGGTGGAAATCCCCGGGCGGGCCGTGAATTCGGCTCCGGCCGAGTTGACCGCCGCTGCGGAACGGGAGGCCGCCGGCGTGCTGCTGGGTGTGACCGCCCTGCCGTCGGCAACCGTCGCGAGCTACGACACCGAGGCTGGCTTCCAGGCACTCATCTCGGTTCAGGCCGCTGACGCCGCGACCCGGTACACATTTCCGGTGACCCTTCCCGACGGCGCCCACATGCAGGTCGAGCAGGACGGTGCGGTCAGCATCTACAGTGCTGACGGCCTGATTCTGGGCGGCTTCGAGGTCCCCTGGGCGCGGGACGCCAACGGCAGCGAGGTAGCCACCGGCTTCAGCGTCGAGGGCAACGATCTCGTCCAGACCATCGAACACGGCCCCGGGACGGCCTATCCGGTCGTCGCGGACCCGAACAGCATCTGGGGCTGGGCGGTATGTGTCGGTGCGGTGGCGGCTGTGGTCGCCGTCAACAGCAATATCGCGGCGAAGGTCGTCACGCTCGTGCGCCGGTTCGGCAGTATCAAAAAGGCGATGCAGATCGCCTACCGGGCGTACCGGCAGGCGCCTGCGGGCCGCAAACGCGATGCTGTTATCACGTCGATTGGTACCGTGGGCGCCGAACTCCTCGGTATCGGGGAAATCCAGAGCAAGTGCTTCGGCTGAGGAGGGACGAATGGCTACCACCGGTACCGACCAGAACACTTCACGAAGCCGTACCGCAGGGTTCAATGTTGACACTTTCTGGCTGATCACTATCGCGGCGGTGTACGCGCTCGTGGTCACCGAGCGAGGCCTGTACACGAACGTGTTGCTCGGCGTGATGATCGCCGCTGGGACCGCTTCATCGTTCCTTCGCGCGCGCATGGCGCGTCAGGGGCGCGATGCGCGGATCGCCCGGCGTCAAGCAACCGCCGGTCCGGCCAGCTGACGCCGGATGGGTGGTGGCACCCGCACAGATACCAGCATTGATGGCGCCGGCCGGCATCGGCCGGCGCCATCAGCGGTCACGCACCACCACAGCGACTGCCGTTGACCGAGCAGGAGCGGGGCACGAAGCCGGCGAGATCGGGAGCGGTCTTGTCCGCCTCGAACTCCAGCGACAGCGTGCCGCCCGGGTCGAGCGGGCTGTCCCAGGTGAACCGCGCGGTCTGCCCCTCCTGGACGACGCTGCCGCCGCTGCTCCAGGTCACCGTCACGTCGGCCGGAAAGGTCAGATCGACATGCCAGTCCTGGGCGCTCGCCCCCCGGTTCACCACGGTCAACTTGCCGCGGAACGACGCCGCCCGGGTGCTGAGCGTCTGGTATGTCGCCGTGAACACACCGGCAGGCGCGGGGCTCGGCGCCACCGCAGGAGCACTCGCCGGTGGCGTCGATGGGCCAGCCGGCGGGTCAGTCGGTGGGTCAACGGCCGGCCGTGGGGTTGACCGCTGCGGTGACACGGCCGGCTGCGCCGAAGGGGTTGCACACGCTGCGCCCGGAGCGCACGTGTCGGGCGTGGCTGCCGACCCCGGCGTGCCGGCGGGGGACGGACTCGCGGACAGCTCACCCGCCGCCGAGGTGCGGCGCGGCTCGGAGGTCCGTTCGGACGCCGCCCCGTGGATGACGGCGGCGATCAACAGCATCGAGCCGACCATGAAGAAGGTGGCGAGCACCGCCACCATCCTGGCCTGGCGACTACGCATAGTCATCGACCGTGATGGCACGGTAAGCGCCGGAGCCGGGGAGTGCTTGCCCACGGGCCCTACCTTTGTGCACCGGTCGGGCAAGCGCAACCCGTTGACCAGCACCGTTGTGTCGCCGCGGGGTGATCGGGGGGATTTGTCGGCGTTTCCGCCGACGCATCGCCTGAAGACCTAGGTCACGATGCGTGACACGCGGCGAAACTTAGAACCGGGCAAATGATCGAACCGACGCGCGCGGGCCGAAGCGGGGTGCGCCGATCCCGGCGACCGCCAGCAGCAGGCACACCCGGCCGCGGTGCCCGCGGAAGGGCTCCAGCAACTGCAACATCCGTGCGTCATCACCCCGCGCTTCGCCGGCCAGAGCCCAGGCCACCCGGTTGGGGATGTGGTAGTCGCCGACGCTGACCGCATCCGGGTCGCCGTAGGAAGCGCGCGTCACCTCGGCCGCGGTCCACGGCCCGATGCCCGGCAGGACGGTGAGCCGCCGGCCCGCCTCCGCAGCATCCGGGGCCGACTCCAGCTTGGCGGCGTGCTGGGCCGCGCAGCGCACGGTGTCGGCCCGCCGGCGTTCGACGCCGAACGGATGGAATGTCCAGTACGGCGTCGCGGCGACCGCTGCGGCGTCCGGCGGCAGCGCCACACCGGGGTGCGGACCGGGCGCCGGTTCGCCGAAATGGCGCACCATCCGGGTGTACCCGCGATGCGCTTCCAGGCCGGTCACCTTCTGTCCCAGAATGGCCGGCACGAGATTGTGGAACACCCGCCCGGAGGCCGGCATCCGCACACCGCTGTGCCGGCGTGCCAGTTCGCGTACCAGCGGATGTTGGGCGGCGAGCGGGCCGAAACCGGTCGGGTCGTCGCGCAGGCCGGCCACCGCGTCGGCCCGGTCCAGCAGCCAGCCGCTGCCGGGGCCGTACGCCGTCGCGGCCAGCGCCGTGCCGTCACGGCACAGGTGCAGCGTGCCGGGACCATCCGGAGTGCGGGTCGCCCACCAGACCTCGGTGGGGCCGATCCGCAGGGTCGGGTCGGCCTGGATCACGGTCAGACCCGCTGCCGTGCGGGCCAGGTCGTACCGCTCCGGCAGCGGCATCCGCCGGACCGCCCGGACGATGGTCACGCTCATCCCGACCGTGCCGTCTCGCCGGCCCGCGTCCGGCGCGCGGCCAGACTCAGCGAGCGGTGCAGCAGCCGGGCGTCGCCGAGCGTTGCCCGCAGGCGGCGCTCCAACCCCGCGATCGGCACCAGGTTCTGCGGCGCGCGCGGGTCCTTGTACGCCGTCGAGGCGAATCGCGGCAGGGTCACCAGTGACCGATCGGCCAGCGCCACCGCCTCGGCGACCGTGATGTCCGCGGAGCACTCGGCGCGCACGATACCGGCCCACGGTGAGCCGGCCGGGCCAGGCAGGCGCAGGTACCAGGCGTAGCGGTGCCACGAGGTGCCCAACCCGAAGACCGGGCACCGCTCACCCGGGCGGAGCCCGCTGACCACGCCGGTCAGCTCCGGCGGCAGGTACTCGACCTTGTGGCTCTTCACGTACCCCATCGCCCTGGGCAGGTGGGCTCGGCCCTGCAGCGGCCCGTCCACGACCAGCAGGTCGTCGTCGTCGGCGGACCAGCTCCGCGCCTCGCCCGCCACGGTGATCTCCAACTGGCGCAGCTGCCGCTGCACGGCCAGCAGCAGGTCCATCGGCTCGTCCCGGCCGACCCGCACGGCCGGGTACCGCACCACGCCGGCCGTCACGTCCCCGGCCTCCGGGCTGGAGGTGAACAGGCCCCGCTCGGTCCGCGAGACCGCCACCTCGGCCAGTCCGCGGCGCAGGTCACAGCGCACCACACCGGCGGCGTACGAGGCCGCCATACCCCCGTGGGTGGTGCCGTCGTCGTCGGTGATCCAAACCCGGGCATCGAGGCGGCGGACGCCGTCGACCAGCAGAACCACCGCCGGACCGCTGACCCCGGCCGGTGGCCCGATCGGGCGCCACGCCGCGGCCGGTGTCTCGACGTCGGTGTCGAGCTGCGCGGTGCTCCGGTCGGCGGCGCCGCCGGTGTCCAGGCCGGTGCCGTAGCCGGGGTCCCAGGCGTCGACATCGAGTCTCACAGGCCGACCCTCTCCACCCGGGCGGTGCGCGCGTCGCGGCGTACCTCGAACCGTACCGGGATGCGCTCCGCCAGCGCGCCGACGTGCGTCACCACCCCGACCATGCGGTCGCCCTTGGCCGCCAGGTTCTCCAGCGTGGCGGTCACACTGTCCAATGTAGAGGCGTCCAGGGTGCCGAAGCCCTCGTCGAGCACGATCGACTCCAGGCTTGCCGCCGCGGAGGAGAGGCCGGCAAGCTGTTCGGACAGGGCCAACGCCAGGGCCAGCGACGCCTGGAACGTCTCTCCGCCGCTCAGCGTGCGGACCCCCCGGCGCAGTCCGGCGTCGTGGTGGTCCACGACGTAGAATTCGCCCTTGTCGTGGCCGAGGTCGTACTGCCCGCCGGAGAGTTCCCGCAGGGTCCGCGACGCCCCGTCGACCAGCGCGTCGAGGGCCTCGGTGAGCAGCCAGCGCTCGAACCGGTCGGCCCGCAGGTGGACGGCGAGTGCCCGTGCCACCTGACCCTCCCGCTCGTGCGTGCCGCGCTGGGCCCGCATGCGCTGGGCGCTGTCCCGGCGCTCGGTGACCCGGCGCAGTGCCGCTTCGGCGCGCTCCAGCACGACAGCGGCGACCCGGGCCGGCTCGGCAGCGGCCGACCCCCCGGTACCGGCCGGCACGCCCGCCGCCACGAACAGGTCGGCCAGGCGGGCGCGGACCGCCGCGACGGCGCGCTCGGCGCCCTGGACGGCGTCGGCGGCGACATCCCGGCTCGCCCGACGCCCGTCGATCTCCTCCGCCGCCCACTGCGCCAACGCACCCCAGGCCGCAGCCAGATCGTCGCGCTCGGCTGGCGGCGGGGAGTCGGCGGCGACCGCGTCGCGGGCCGCGTCGAAGTCCCGCCACGCCGCCCGTACCCGGTCCGCTGCCCGGTCCGCCACCGTGAACGCCTTGCGGTGGCCCGTTCGGGCGCTGCGTACCGCCGCCGCCGCCGCGTCCAGTGCGGCCTGGAGCCGGGCGATCGCGGCGAGGTCGCGCTGCAGCGCGTCGGGTGGTGCCGCGCCGGCGAGTCGCTGGGTCAGCTCGTCCAGGCGCACGGTGAACTGTCCGGCCCGGGCCCGGGCACCGGCGAGTGCCCGGTCCAGCTCCCGGACCGCGCGGTCGCGTCCGGTCAGGGTCTGCTCGGCGCGCTCGGCGGCGAGCCGGGCGGCCTTGCCGGCAGCCTCGGCCGCCGCCACCGCCGGCTCGTGTGGTGCCGTGGGCGGCGCGTCCACGACCTGCTCGCACACCGGGCACGGTTCGCCGGGCCGAAGGTGTGGCCGCAGCGCCGCCGCCCGGTCGCTCGCCACCGCCGCGGCGTACGCGTCGCGCGCGGCGTCCAGACCGTGCCGGGCCGCCTGCGCCGCGGCCTGCGCCTCGGTCAACGCGGCAACCGCCTGGTCGTGCTCACGCTCGGCCGCGGCAGCGGTGTGGCTCAGCGCCTCCGCCTCGGTGAGGAGACGTTCCCGGTCGGCGTAGCAGTCGAGCAGGCGGCGCAGGTCCGCGCCGTCCCCGGCGGCGGCGAGCTCGGCGCGTACCCGTTCCTCGGCAGCCTCGGCGGCCTGCACCTGTCCGTCGGCGACGGCGAGCGCGGCCCGTGCCGTCTCCGCCGCCTGCGCTGTGGTGGCGACATCGGTTGGCACCCGCACCAGGGCCAGCCGGGTGATGGCGGCGTCCAATGTGTTGAGCGCGGCGCGCGCGTCCGCGTTGGCCCGCTGTGCGTCGGCCAGCTCGGGCAGGAGGCGGTCCACGTCGGCGCAGAGCTCACGCAGCGCCGCGACCCGCTGCTCCGCATCGGCC
Organism: Micromonosporaceae bacterium; assembly: GCA_035296325.1. Taxonomy (GTDB): domain Bacteria; phylum Actinomycetota; class Actinomycetes; order Mycobacteriales; family Micromonosporaceae; genus DATHBD01. Next base: position 141,160 of record DATHBD010000058.1, read on the forward strand.
ACGGCGGCGTCATCGGCGTCGGCCAGCTCGGCCAGCAGCCGGTCCACGGTGGCCAGTTGGGCGTCGGCGGCGGTGGCCACGGCTCCGGCCCGCTCCCGCACGCGGCCGTAGACGTCCAGCCCGAGCAGGTTCACCAGGATCCGCTGCCGCTCGGCCGGCTTGGCGTGCAGGAACGCGGCGAACTCCCCCTGCGGCAGGATGACGCACTTGGTGAACTGCTCGTACGGCAGGCCAACCACGTCCAGGACGGCCGCCTCCACCTCGGCCGGCGTGCCGGCGAGCACCTCGCCGAGGTCCTCTTCGGCCAGGCCGCTGTCCAGCCGGGTGAGGTCGAAGCCGTGCGGCAGCGCCTCCAGGCCGGCGTGCCTGGTCGAGACCGAGCCCTTGCCGTCGCGGCGCACCACCCGGGTCACCACGTACCGCGCGCCGGCAGACTCGAAGACCAGCCGGACCCGCGCCTCGGCGGCGGACGGGGCGAGCGCGTTGGCGATGGCCCGCCGGTCACCCCAGCGCGGAACCGTGCCGTACAGCGCGAAGCAGATCGCATCCAGGATCGTGGACTTGCCGGAGCCGGTCGGCCCGACGAAGGCGAAGAAGTCCGCGTCGGTGAAGTCGATCGTGGTCTCGTCCCGGAACACCGTGAATCCGGCGAGGTCCAGCCGCAGCGGCCTCACGATGCCGCCTTTCGTTCGCGACTGCGGGGCTCGCGGCGCTCGCTGCGCTCCCGTCGCTCACTCCTCGCGCTCACCCGGTGCTCACCTCGTCGTGCAGGCGGTGGAAGAGTTCGACGGTGGCCGGGTCGGCGTGGCCCCGTTGGGTCAGGTAGTCGGCGAAGAGGTCGCCGGGGGAGCGGCCGGTGTGGCCGATGGCACTGCGCTCGGACAGCGCCGGATCGGGCAGCAACCGCGGGTCGATGCGCACCTCCAGCGCCCGGGGGAGCAGCCCCTGCACCTCCTCGCGCAGGCCGGCCCGGGGCGGTTCCGCGACGTACACCCGCAGCCAGGCGTCACCGGGGTCCATCGTGGCCAGTTCCGCGACGGTGCCGCGCACGGTCCGCAGGGGCGTACCGGCCGTGATCGGCACCTCCCGGATCTTCGCCGCCGTGTCGGCGGTGACCTCCACGAGGCAGACCGACGCGATGTTCTCCTCCTCGCCGAAGTCGACCGCGAGCGGACTGCCGCTGTACCGGATCGGGCACGGGCCGTGCACCTGCTGCGGGCGGTGCAGATGGCCCAGCGCCACGTAATGCGCCGTGGTCGGGAAGACCGCCGACGGGACGGCATAGCCCATGATCGTGTGCGCGTCCCGCTCGCCGCCGCCGGTCCGGCCGCCGATCACGGTGAGGTGCGCGGTGATCAGGTTCACCGTGTCGTCGGCGAAGTCCCCGGTCAGCGCCCCGAGCAGGCGGCCGATGTGGTCGGCGTAGGTCTGCGTCGCCTCGGCCGAGGTGAGCTCGAACATCTCGGTCGCGCGGATGGCGTAGCGCTGGGAGACGAACGGCAGAGCGGCCAGCCGCCACTCCTCGCCACCCGCCGTGCGGCCCCGGATCACCAGGTCGGCCGCGGAGCGCAGGCTGCCGCGCAGGGTGATGCCGGCCGCGTCGGCCCACACCCGGAGCGCGTCCAGCGCCGCACCGTTGTCGTGGTTGCCGGCGATCGCCACCACGTCGGCCCCGGTCGCCCGCAGCGCCGACAGCGCCCGGGTGACGATCCGGGTGGCGTCGGCCGTGGGGCTGCTGGAGTCGTACAGGTCGCCCGCGACGATCACCAGGTCGGGCTGCTCGGCCTTGGCCACGTCGACCACGGCGGCCAGCGCGGCGAGCTGGTCGTCCACCCGGGACTGTCCTTTCAGGACCTTGCCGACGTGCCAGTCGGAGGTGTGCAGGATCCGCACGGTGGAGTCCCTCCCTTCAGAACGGGATGTCGTCGTCGGCCAGCCCGGCGCGGGCGCCGGCACCCACCACCGCGAACGGGTCGACCCGCTGGGTCAGCGAGCGCACCGAGGACGCCGGCGCGGTGCCGGCCTCGGACGGTCGGGTGGCCCAGGCCGGGAACGGGAACTCGATGCACAGTGGCACCGGGATCTCCGGCTGGGAGACGAACATGGTGCCCGGCTTGGCGAGCAGCGCGCGCTGCCGCTGGGCGGGCGGCAGGAAGCCGTACTCCGGCCGGGACGCCTCCGCCGGGTCGAGCCGCCCGACCACCCGGATCGCGCAGTTCGCCACGATCCGGCGCTCCACCTCGCTCGCGGTCTGCTGCGCGCCGATCAGCACCACCCCGAGTGAGCGACCCCGCTCGGCGATGTCGAGGAGGATCTCCTTGATCGGCGACGTGCCCTCCCGCGGGGCGTACTTGTTCAGCTCGTCGAGGACCACGAAGAGCAGCGGCTTCGCGCTGCCGGCCTTCTCCTTGCGCTCGAACTCGGCCTTCAACGTCACGCCGACCACGAACCGCTGCGCCCGGTCCGGCAGGTTGTGCAGGTCCACCACCGTAACCTGGGCGCTCTCCGCGGTGTTGATCTGATGCGGCCGACGGTTGGTCAGGTCACCGCGGATCAGCCGGCTGAGATCCTTCTTGCTCGCGATCAGCCGCCGGGCGAACGCGTTGACGGTGCCCAGGCCGACCGCGCTCCCGGCCCAGGTGAGCCGCGTCGCGTCGTCGGCGAGCTGCTCGGTCAGGTAGTCGACCAGCTCGGCGTAGGAGCCGAGCCGGACGCCGTCGATCGCGACGCCGCTGTCGGCCGGGACCGCGACGCGGGCCAGGTGCGCGGTCACCGAGTGGACCACCATCGTGTACTGCTGCCGCTCGTCGTCGGCGTCGGCGAAGACGTACGGCAGCAGCCGGTCCGTGCAGAACTCGGCGAGCGTCCAGTAGAACGGGTCCACGCCGGTGAGTCGGCTGGTCACGTCGGGCGTCGCGGAGGAGTCGCCGATCCGGGGTGGCGCGTAGACCCGGACGTCCGGGAACGGCCCCGCGATCAGGCCCAGCCGGGCATAGGCGGCCGTGGTCGCCGCGTCGAGGCGGTTGTTCGGGTAGTCGAGAAAGAGCAGGTCCTCTCCCTTGACGTTGAAGATCAGGGCCCGGGTGTTGGCCGTCTCGCCGGCGCCGCCGAGCACGCCGGAGCGGAAGACGGAGTACAGCAGGAAGGTGGCGAAGCTGGTCTTGGTCGCCACCCCGGAGATCCCCGAGATGGAGACGTGGGCGCCCCGGCTGCCGTCCAGGAAATCGGCGTTGAGCACCATCGGGGACCCGTCGCGGCCGAAGCCGATCGGCACCTGGCGCTGCATCCGGTCGAAGTAGAGCGCGCCGTCGCGGGCGGCACCCTCGGCCCGCCGCACGATCGCGCCCGGCGCGGGCGGCACGTACACCTCGGGGTCGACCCGGGTGGTGGTGATCTCGGCAGCCTCCTGCACCTGGGCCGGGAGGGTGCCGTCGGCGATGGCGAACACGTCGGAGTCGAAGAGGGCGCCCTCGTGCCGGGCCCGTACGGCGGTCACCACGCCGGCGATGGTCACCGGCGGCTGGCTGGGCAGCTCCCGGGTCGTCACCACGACGTCGTCGAGCTGGAGGTAGGCGTCCGGGGACACGGCCACCCAGAAACTCAGCGGGGTGGCGTCGGCGGTGCCGAGCACGCGCCCGACCGGTGCGCCGCCGTCGGCGTCCGTCCGGCTCATCCCAGGCCTCCGATCTTGCGAACACATGTACGCCCAGGAATCGTGCCCTACCACCCGGCCGCTCCGGCATGCACCACGCCCATCGAGCGCCAACTCGATGCCACAGAGCCCGATAAATCGGGCGATTCTGCCGGGTCAGGCGCCGACCCGCAGGTAGCGCAGCAGCAGCGCGTCCTCGGCGGCGAGGATCTGGGTCAACTCCAGCCGGCGTGCAGCCGGCGCGGGCAGGCCCGCGGTGATCCGGCCGGGCCCCGGGCCGACGAGCAGGGGCGAGATGGTGAGGCAGACCTCGTCCACCAGGTCCTGGGCGGTCAGCGTGCCGAGCACGTGCGGACCGCCCTCGCTGAGGATCTGGCGCAGGCCGCGAGCGTGCAGCGCGGCCAGGCCGGCGCGCAGGTCCACCTCGACGTCGCCGTGGACAAGCACGTCGGCGACGGGACGCAGGGCGGCCGCCCGGTCCGGCGGCGCCGCGCCGTGGGTCAGCACGACCGGTCGGACCGGCGCCTCGGTGAACATCGGGCTGGCCGGGTCAAGGTCGAGCCGACTCGACACGACGACCAGCGTGGGGTGCTCCGCGAGCCCGTGCGCCGCCCTCCAGGCCTGCCGCTCGGCGGTGAGCCGGATCGCCCCGTACCCCTCGTTGCGCAGCGTGCCCGCCCCGACCAGGAGGGCGTCGCAGACCATCCGGAGCATCCCGAACACCTGCTTGTCGGCGACGCCGGAGAGGCCTTCCGAGTACCCGTCCAGGGTGACCGCGCCGTCGACGCTGGTGACGAAGTTCAATCGCAGCCACGGCCGGGACCGGTCGGCGACGGCGTAGCGCTCGATCAGGCCGGCTTCGGTGACCGGGTCGGAGCCGGGGTCGGGCCACACGGCCCGGATGACGGGAGGCTGCGGATCGTTCACCGGCGTGCCCCATGATCGGTGTTTCCAGCCACGGGGTGCACGATATCCCAGCCCGGAATCTGGCCCGCCGCGCTGTCCGGCCGGGCGCCGACCCGCCGCCGCGCCGCCGTGCTCCGGCACGATCAGAATCGCGTCGACGTACCTGCATGTTTCAGTGGGATCGGTCTCGGCGGCCTGCCTCCAGGTTGCTTCTAATCCCTGACTGACGTGCGGCTTTACGGTCTTGCCCGGCCTGTTGAGAGTGATCTCCGACGCCGGGACGCAACGTGTCGGCAGCCTGCCCGTAACGAAATGGGAACGCTCCCACGGTGCTATTGACACCGCTGCGCCGCGCGGGCACTCTGCTGGGAGCGCTCCCGAGGTGGCTTACGACACATCTCGGAGCGGTGGTTCCCGGACAGCATCCCGCATCGCCCATGGCCCCCACAGGTCGCGATAACGGGGCACCGCGGACACCCCAAACACACAGAAGATAGACCTGAGAGGGGTCACCAGATGGGCCTGACCACGGGCCGCCGCGGGGCTGCGGCAATTGCGATCGCATCGGTCGCCGTCCTTCTCGTCTCCGCTTGCGGCGACGACAGCGGCAGCGAAACCGGAAGCGGCACCAAGAGCGACGAGAAGATCGAGTTGACGGTAGATGTCTTCGGCGATCAGGGCTTCGGGTACGAGGAGCTGTACAAGCAGTACCAGACCGACCACCCGAACATCACCATCAAGGAGCGCGGTAAGGGCCTCGGCGGTGGTGACTACTCCACGAAGCTGACCCAGTGGATGACCTCGGGCGCGGGCGCCGGCGACGTCGTCGCGATCGAGGAGGGCCAGATCACGCAGCTCAGGGCCCAGCCCGCGAACTTCGTCAACCTGGCCGACCACGGTGCCGAGTCGCTCAAGGGCGACTACCTCCCGTGGAAGTGGGACCAGGGTCTCTCCGCGGACAAGAAGACCATCATCGGTCTGGGCACCGACGTCGGCGGCATGGCGATCTGCTACCGCACCGACCTCTTCCAGGCAGCCGGCCTGCCGACCGACCGCGAGGCCGTTGGCGCGCTGTGGAAGGACTGGGACGCCTACATCGCGACCGGCAAGCAGTACGCGTCGAGGGCCAAGGGCAGCAAGTTCGTCGACGCCGCCACCAACCTCTACAACACGATCCTGATGCAGAAGGCCGGCGCGGGCACGGGCCACACCTACTTCGACGAGTCCAACAAGATGGTGCTCGACTCGAACCCGGACGTGAAGGCCGCGTGGGACACCACCACCGCCGCCGTCAAGGCTGGCCTCTCGGCCAACCTCAAGTCGTTCTCGCCCGAGTGGACCACCGGTTTCAAGCAGGCGCAGTTCGCCACGATTGGCTGCCCCGGCTGGATGACCGGTGTCATCAAGGGCCAGGCCGGTGACGAGGCCTCCGGCAAGTGGGATGTCGCCAAGGCTCCGGGTGGCGGCGGCAACTGGGGCGGGTCCTTCCTCGCCGTGCCGAAGCAGGGCAAGCACCCCAAGGAAGCCGCCGAGCTGGCGAAGTTCCTGACCAACACGGCCGCGCAGGTCGAGGCCTTCAAGAAGCTGGGCAACCTGCCGTCGAGCACCAAGGCGCTGGCGGACCCCGCGGTCACCGAGTTCAAGAACCCGTACTTCAACAACGCGCCGACCGGGCAGATCTTCGGTGCCGGGGCGACCGCGCTGAAGCCGGTGTTCCTGGGCGCGAAGAACCAGGCCGTCCGCGACGAGGTCGAGAACGCCCTGCGCACCGTCGAGCAGGGTTCCAAGACCCCGGAAGCGGCATGGCAGGACGCCGTGAAGAACGGCACCTCAGCCGGTAAGTAAAGCCTGAGTGGTCCGTGGGCCTGTGCCACCAACCGGGTTCGACCCCCCGGTGGCGCAGGCCCACGGCACAGACCGCGTTCTCTACTGTGCCGACAAGGAAGCCCACTCATGAGTACCCGTGTCGAAGCCAGGCCACCGGCCCATGCCAGGCAGCCCCAGCGCCGCAGCTCCAAACGGCGGACCATGCGCCAGATCCGGCTGGCCCGCCTGGACATGAAGCTTTCCCCCTACGCGTACATCATCCCGTTCTTCGTGATTTTCGGGATCTTCGGGCTGTACCCGATGGTCTACACGTTCTGGGTGTCGCTGCACGACTGGGCGCCCGGCGCAACCGAGCACGCGTTCATCGGCCTGGACAACTACGCCGAGCTGTGGAACGACTCGCAGTTCTGGAACGCGGCCGGCAACACGGTCGGCATCTTCGTGTTGTCGACGGTGCCGCAGCTCACGCTGGCGCTGATCCTGGCGAACACGCTGAACCGTCGGATCCGCAGCCGGACATTCTTCCGGATGGCCATCGCGGTGCCGATCATCACCTCCACGGCGGCGGTGGCGATCGTCTTCGGTCAGTTGTTCGGCCGTGACTTCGGCCTGATCAACTACGGGCTGCAGTTCTTCGGCGTTGAGAACATCGACTGGCAGGCGAGCCGATGGGCCTCCTGGACCGCGATCTCGGCGATGGTGGACTGGCGCTGGACCGGGTACAACGCCCTGATCTACCTGGCCGCCATGCAGTCCATCTCCAAAGACCTGTACGAGTCGGCCGAACTCGACGGCGCATCCCGGCGCCGCCAGTTCTGGCAGATCACCGTGCCGCTGCTACGGCCCACCATCATCTTCACCGTGATCATCTCCACCATCGGTGGCATGCAGCTCTTCACCGAGCCGCTGCTCTTCTCCGCCGGCAGCGGATCGATCTCCGGCGGCTCGGAGGGTCAGTTCCAGACCGTGACGATGTACATCATCCAGGCGATGTTCAACCGGTTCCGATTCGGTTACGCCGCGGCGATGGCGTGGATGCTGTTCCTGTTGATCATCCTGATCACGTTCATCAACTACCTGATCACCCGCCGCATCAATTCGGCCGGAAAGTAAGGCGGCACCATGACGACGACGCAGGCACCGGCATCGGCACCGGTGGTGCCCATCGCCACCGGGCGCCGGAGCGGCTCGGGCGCCGGGGAGCGGCTGTGGAAGGCCTCTCCGTTGACGTACGCGGCGCTGATCTTCGCCATCATCCTGTCGGTCTTTCCGCTGTACTGGATGCTCGTTGTCGCCTCGCGGACCAACGACGCGATCGGTGACGTGCCTCCGGTCATGATCCCCGGGGGCAACCTCGGCGAGAACATCACGCGCGTGCTGAACAACCAGGACGCCAACTTCCTCAAGGGCATCATCAACTCGCTGATCGTGTCCTCGGTGATCACGGTGTCGACGGTCTTCTTCGGCTCGCTCGCGGGTTTCGCGTTCGCGAAACTGCGGTTCCGGGGCAAGAACATGCTCCTGATCGCGATCCTGGCCACGATGATGGTCCCGGTGCAGCTGGGCATGATCCCGCTGTACATCCTGATGGTGAAACTGGGCTGGAACAATGAACTCCAGTCGGTGATCGTGCCGTTCCTGATCAGCGGGTTCGGCGTGTTCATGATGCGGCAGTACGCCAGTCAGGCGGTCGCCGACGAGCTCATCGAGGCGGCCCGGGTGGACGGCTGCTCGACCTGGCGGATCTACTGGAACGTGGTGTTACCGGCGTTGCGCCCGGCGGCGGCCGTGCTCGGTCTGCTGACGTTCATGCAGTCCTGGAACGAGTTCTTCTGGCCCTTCGTGGTGATGCAGGACCAAGAGAACCCGACCGTCCAGATCTCGCTGCGGACGCTCAACACCGCCTACTACGCGGACTACTCCCAGATCTTCGCGGGCACCGCGCTGGCCACCATTCCGCTGCTGTTCGTATTCATCGTCTTCGGCCGCCAGATCATCGGCGGCATCATGGAAGGCGCAGTCAAGGCGTGACCGGCAACGATCCGCGGTCGGAGACGGCCGTGCCGGCCGGGCCCGCCGACCTGAGCTTCCCGCCCGGATTCCTGTTGGGCGCCGCCACGGCGGCATACCAGATCGAGGGCGCCGCGACCGAGGACGGTCGCGGCCCCTCCATCTGGGACACCTTCAGCCACACCCCGGGTCGGGTCCGCGAGGGCGACACCGGCGACGTGGCCTGCGACCACTACCACCGGTGGCGCGACGACGTGGCACTGATGGCCGGGATGGGGCTGGACGCCTACCGCTTCTCGGTCTCGTGGCCGCGGGTGCAACCGGGCGGCCGCGGCCCGGTCAACGCGGCGGGGATGGACTTCTACTCGCGGCTCGTCGACGAGCTGCTGGGGCACGGCATCCAGCCGTGGCTCACGCTGTACCACTGGGACCTTCCGGTCGAGCTGGAGGACGCCGGCGGCTGGCCGGAGCGGGACACCGCCGCCCGGTTCGCCGAGTACGCGATGCTGGTCCACGACGCGCTCCGCGACCGGGTCCAGCACTGGACGACGCTGAACGAGCCGTGGTGCTCGGCGTTCCAGGGGTACGCCTCCGGGCTGCACGCACCGGGACGGACCGAGCCGGCGGCCGCCCTCGCCGCGACGCACCACCTGCTTCTCGGGCACGGGATGGCGGCCCGGGCGATCCGGGCCGCCGCGCCGGACGCACAGGTCAGCATCACGCTCAACCTGTACGCCGTGTCGCCGGCGACCGGGTCCGCCGCCGACGCGGACGCCGCCCGGCGCATCGACGGGCTCGCCAACCGGCTGTTCCTCGACCCGGTGCTGCTCGGCAGGTACCCGTCCGACGTGGTCGCCGATCTGGCCGACGCCACCGACTTCGGTTTCGTCCAGGACGACGACCTCGCCACGATCGCGGCGCCGCTGTCAATGCTGGGGATCAACTACTACAGCCGGTACACCGTCGGTGGGCCGGTCGACGAGGCGACGCCGGAGCCCGCCACCTCGTACTGGCGGCCGCCGTCGAACTGGCCCGGCAGTCCCGACGTGCGCTTCGTCGAGACCGGCCGACCGCGCACGGAGATGAACTGGGAGATCGACGCGCCCGGTCTCACCGAGACGCTGCAGCGGGTGCACGCCGACTACCCGGCGCTGCCGCTGTACATCACCGAGAACGGTGCCGCGTTCGCCGACTCGGTCGGCCCGGACGGCGAGGTGCACGATCCCGACCGGATCGCGTACTTCGACGCGCACCTGCGGGCGTGCCACGACGCCATCCGGTCCGGCGTACCCCTGAAGGGGTACTTCGCGTGGTCGCTGATGGACAACTTCGAATGGGCTTGGGGATATACCCGGCGTTTCGGGCTCGTATACGTCCACTATCCGACGCAGCAGCGCATCCTGAAGGCGAGCGGTCGGTGGTACGCCGACGTCGCGCGCCGCCACGGCTTATCGGCAGGGTGAAAGGGCGGGGCGAGCACACGGAGCGAAGGGTGACGAGATTGACCAGCCAGCGGACGAGGTCGGCCGGTCGCCCGACGCTGGACCAGGTCGCAGCGCACGCCGGGGTGGGCCGAGGCACCGTCTCCCGGGTGGTGAACGGCTCGCCACAGGTGAGCGAGGTGGCTCGGGAAGCGGTCCAGCGGGCGATCACCGAACTCGGGTACGTGCCCAACCGCGCGGCGAGGGCGCTGGTCACCAACCGCACCGACTCGGTGGCCCTGGTGGTGTCGGAGTCCGAGGAGCGCGTCTTCGGTGAGCCCTTCTTCGCCGGCATCGTGCGCGGCATCAGCAGCGTGCTCGCCGAGACGCGGATGCAGCTTTGGCTCGCCATGGCCCAGTCCCCGGCCGATCGGGAACGGGTCGAGTACCACCTCACCACCCAGCACGTGGACGGCGTCATGCTGCTGTCCCTGCACGACTCGGATCCGCTGCCCGCTCTGCTCTCCGAGCGCGGGTTGCCGACCGTGCTCGGCGGCCGCCCGGCACGCATGCTGGAGCCGGGGAACGTCAGCAGTGATGCCGGTGGCATCTGTTTCGTCGATGTCGACAACGCGGGCGGTGCCCGCAGCGTCGTGGAGTACCTGCTGGGCCTCGGCCGGCGCACCGTCGGGGTGATCGCCGGACCGCAGGACATGGGCGTCGGTGTCGCCCGCCTCGACGGGTACCGCGAGGCACTGCTGCTCGCGGGCATCGCCGCCGATGAGCGCCTGGTCGCGTTCGGCGACTTCAGCGAAGCCAGCGGGGCGGTCGCCACGCAGGAACTCCTGCGCGCCCGGCCCGACCTCGACGCACTGTTCGCGTCGTCCGACCTGATGGCCGCGGGCGCCATCCGCGCGCTGCGGGAGGCCGGCCGGCGGGTGCCGGCGGACGTAGCCGTCGTCGGGTTCGAGGACTCGGCGATCGCTCAGCAGACCGACCCACCCCTCACCACCGTCCACCAGTCCGTGGAGGCGATGGGTCGAGAGATGGCGCGCCTGCTCCTGGCACGCATCACGGGCAACGACGCCCAGTCGATCCTGCTCAACACGTATCTGGTTGTCCGAGAATCTGCCTAGGAGGCACAGTGCGCTACGGGCACTTCGACGATGAGCGCCGCGAGTACGTGATTGACCGGCCGGACACGCCGCTGCCCTGGATCAACTACCTGGGCACCGAGGCGTACTTCGGCATCATCTCGAACACCGCGGGCGGCTACTCGTTCTACCGTGACTCCCGGCTGCGCCGGCTCACCCGGTACCGGTACAACAACGCCCCGTTCGACCTCGGCGGGCGCTACCTGTACCTGCGCGACAACGCCTCCGGGGCGTACTGGTCGCCGTCGTGGCAGCCGACCCAGCCCGAGCTGGACTCCTACGAGTGCCGGCACGGGCTGTCGTACACCTCGATCAGTTCCAGCTACCAGGGCATCCGGGCCGAGACGCTGTACTTCGCGCCGCTCGGCGAGACGCTCGAGGTCTGGCGACTGCGGGTCACCAACGACCGGGACACCGCCGTGGACCTGTCCATGTTCTCCTCGGTGGAGTTCTGCCTGTGGGACGCCCAGGACGACGCGACGAACTTCCAGCGCAACTTCAACACCGGCCAGGTCGAGGTCGTCGACGACGTCATCTACCACAAGACGGAGTACCGGGAGCGGCGCGACCACTTCGCGTACTTCGCCTGCTCCGAGCCATTGGCCGGGTTCGATACATCACGGGAGACCTTCCTCGGGGCGTACCGGGGCGTCGATCGGCCGGTCGTCGTGGAGCGCGGCGAGTCCGGGAACTCGATCACGAACGGCTGGGCGCCGCACGGCAGCCACCACGTCAAGCTGACGCTGGCGCCGGGGGAGACCCGGGAAGTGATCTTCGTGCTCGGGTACTGGGAGAACCCGCGGGACGCCAAGTTCGACCCGCCGAACTCCCAGACGATCAACAAAACGCTGGTCCGGCCGGTGATCGAGCGGTGGCTGCGGCCCGAGGTGGTGGAGTCCGGCTTCGCGGCGCTGCGCGAATCGTGGACCTCGATGCTGGCCAACCTGCAGGTCGACACGCCCGATCCGGACACCGACCGCATGGTCAACGTGTGGAACGCCTACCAGAACCTGGTCACCTTCAACATGAGCCGCTCGACCTCGTTCTACGAGTCGGGCATCGGCCGTGGCATGGGCTTCCGCGACTCCAACCAGGACCTGCTCGGCTTCGTGCACATGATCCCGGACCGGGCCCGGCAACGGATCCTGGACATCGCGGCGACCCAGCTGGAGACCGGCGGGGCCTACCACCAGTACCAGCCGCTCACCAAGCGCGGGAACAACGACATCGGATCGGGTTTCAACGATGATCCGCTGTGGCTGATCCTGGGCGTCGGGGCGTACCTGAAGGAGACCGGTGACGCGTCGATCCTTGACGAGCCGGTGCCCTACGACAACGCCGAGGGCACCCAGACTCCGCTCTACGAGCACCTCCAGCGCTCGCTGCGGTACACCCTGGACCGGCTCGGCCCGCACGGCCTGCCGCTGATCGGGCGGGCCGACTGGAACGACTGCCTGAACCTCAACTGCTTCTCCGAGACGCCCGGGGAGCCGTTCCAGACCACCGAGAACAAGGCCGGCGGGGTGGCCGAGAGCGTCTTCATCGCCGGGCTCTTCGTGCTGGCGGCGAAGGAGCTCGCCGGCATCGCGGAGTCGCGGACGCTCGCCGACGAGGCGGTCGCCTACCGCGCCGCGGCGGAGAAGATGACCGGCACCATCACCGAGCACGGGTGGGACGGTGCGTGGTTCCGCCGGGCGTACGACTTCTACGGCAACGTCATCGGCTCCAGCGAGAACGACGAGGGTCAGATCTACATCGAGCCGCAGGGCATGTGCATCCTCGGTGGCGTCGGCGTGGAGGACGGCACGGCGGCCAAGGCGCTGGAGAGCGTCCGGGAGCGGCTCGCCACGCCGCACGGCATCGTGCTGCAGCAACCGGCGTACTCCAAGTACTACGTCGAACTGGGCGAGATCTCCTCGTACCCGCCCGGGTACAAGGAGAACGCCGGAATCTTCTGCCACACCAACCCGTGGCTGATGATCGCCGAAACCATGGTCGGCAACGGTGATCAGGCCTTCGACTACTACAAGCGGATCAATCCGTCGGCCCGCGAGGCGATCAGCGAGCAGCACCGCTGCGAGCCGTACGTCTACGCCCAGATGATCGCGGGCAAGGACGCACCCACCCACGGCGAGGCGAAGAACTCCTGGCTCACCGGCACGGCGGCCTGGAACTTCGTGGCGATCACGCAGTGGATCCTCGGCATCCGGGCGGACTTCACCGGACTGCGGATCGACCCGGTACTGCCGGCCGAGTGGGACGGCTTCACCGCCACCCGCCGCTTCCGGGGTGCCACGTACCAGATCGCGGTGCGCAAGCCGGTCGGCGCGACCGGCCGGGTGGGCCATCTGATGGTGGACGGCACCCGGGTCGAGGGCAGCCTGGTGCCCCTCGCCGAGGCCGGTGCCACGGTGCGGGTGGAGGCGTTCGTCGAGTAACCCGACGTTTCTCGCGGTGCCCGTGGCCTCGAGGCCACGGGCACCGCCGTATCCGGGGCCAGCCGGCATGCGGCGTCGGCCCGCCGGTATGTGGCTGAGACACCGAATGGCGCGCGAATACGGTGCTTCACGCGCATGTCGGCGAGTGGCCGCGCGCGAGCCGGGCGCGTCGCGCGGGCGGATCGGGCTGGCGCGCCGGCGCCGCGTCGGGACGCTGCGAGCCTCGCCGCCGGGGAAACTTTCGGTGTCGTTCCCCCGAGCGTCCGGCCGCCAGCGGACCGCTTTGTCGGCCGTCATCGCCCGACAATCCGGTGTACCGATTCAACTTGCCCGCGCCCGCGTGGCGACCCGAGCAACACCCGTGGGGGAACTTTCACAGTCATCGGGTGTTTGTGGATGCGGTTCCGGCGCGCATTGGTCACACTCGCAGGCATCGAAGCACTCCACCGGCCCACCGGAGGACGTACATGGCCAGCCACCGCCGAGGGGCCACCCGGCAACCCACGCTCGACCACGTAGCGGCCCGCGCCGGTGTCGGCCGCGGTACCGCGTCGCGGGTCCTCAACGGTTCACCACAGGTCAGCCCGGCCACCCGGCGCGCCGTCGAGCAGGCGATCTCCGATCTGGGGTACGTGCCGAACCGGGCCGCCCGCACGCTGGTCACCCAGCGGGCCGACTCGGTGGCCCTGGTGGTCTCGGAGTCGCAGGAGCGGCTGTTCGGCGAGCCGTTCTTCGCCGGCATCGTGCGCGGTGTCAGCTCGGTCCTCGCCGGCACACCGATGCAGATGTGGCTCGCGATGGCGCAGTCTCCGGCCGACCGGCAGATCGTCGAACGGCACCTCACCCGCCAGCACGTGGACGGTGTGCTGCTGCTGTCCCTGCACGACTCGGACCCGCTGCCCCTGGTGCTGGCGGAGCGGGGCGTGCCCACGGTGCTCGGTGGTCGGCCAGGGCGGATGCTGCGGCCGGACCTGTCCGACGGCGAGCCCCGGATCTGCTACGTCGACGTGGACAACTCCGGCGGTGCCCGCGCCGCGGTCGAGTACCTGCTGGCCCGGGGGCGCCGGGCGGTCGGGGTGATCGCCGGCCCTCAGGACATGGGCGTCGGCGTCGCCCGCCTGGCCGGCTACCTCGACGCCATCGAGGGCTCCGGCGTTCCGGTCGATCCGAAGCTCATCGCGTACGGCGACTTCACCGTCGCCGGCGGAGCGGCCGCCATGCGGAAGCTGCTGGCCGGCCGGCCGGACCTCGACGCGGTCTTCGCCGCGTCCGACCTGATGGCCTACGGGGCCATCCGGTGCCTGCAGACGCTGGGCCGACGGGTGCCGCAGGACGTGGCGGTGGTCGGGTTCGACGACTCGGCGATCGCCCGCCAGACCGAGCCGCCCCTGACCACGGTGCACCAGTCCGTCGAGGAGATGGGCCGGGAGATGGCCCGCCTGCTGCTGGCGTGCATTTCCGGGGAACCCAGGCGTTCTGTGGTGCTGGACACCCACCTGGTGCGCCGGGCGTCCGCTTAGCGGCCGTACGTCCGCTTCCCGACGGCGCTGGCCGGCGCCTTGTTCCGACAGTGATACGGCCGCGAAATGCCGCGGAAACGCCCCACCGGCAGGCTGTACCCACCGGAGGGAGTTCACATGCTGTTGCGGCTGCGGGTCGCGCTACCAGACCGGCCCGGATCGCTCGGGCAGGTCGCGCGCACCCTTGGTGTGGCTGGCGCCGACATCGTCTCGGTGGTGGTGCTGGAACGCATCGGCGGCCGTGCGGTCGATGACTTCACCGTGGTCTGGCCGGCGTCGGCCCCCGTCGAGCGGGTGCTCGTGGGGCTGTCCGCCGTGCCGGGAGTTCGGGTCGATGGTGTCTGGCGGGGCACCGAGCTACCCGAACCGGGCGGCCGTGAGGTCGCACTCGTCGGGCAGGTGGCGGCCAGCCCGGCGATCGGACTGTCGACGCTTGTCGACGCGGTACCCGCGCCGTTCGGCGCGGACTGGGCCGCGGCGCTCGCGGTTGGCGCGGACTGGGCCGGCGGCACCCCCGTCGGCGGCGGCGAAGCCGCTCTGGTCTGCGTGAGCTGGCGGGCGCCAGTGGTACCTCCCCTGATGGAAATCGCACCACTGAGGCCGCGGGCAACCACCGCGGCCGACGGCACCCACCTTGCGGTTGCACCGTTCCAGCGTGGCGGGCTGGTACTGGTCGTGGCGCGCGGAGGCCCGGGCGGGGACTCCGGAGCGCCGCCGTTCCACCGGTCGGAGGTGGATCGGCTCGCGCAGTTGGTGGGTGCGGTCGCAGCGGTGTTGGGGGATCGGCTGGCGGGATCCGGCTTGGCGGAGCCGGGTGGGGCGGGCGCGGGCGGGGCGCCCGCCCCCGCCAGACCGATGAGTACGAGCACTGCGGCGTAACCGCCGCCCAGTCGAGAGGAGACGTCCGATGGCGCTGTGGCGAATTCGAGCGACTGTGGAGGATCGACCGGGCTTCCTGGCCGTCCTGGCGGCCAGCCTGGCCCTCCAGTCGATCAACATCCTCTCCGTGCAGGTGCATGTGACCGAAGCCGGCGCCGTCGACGACTTCCTCGTCGACGCCCCCGACTCGGTCGGCGAATCCGATCTGCTTCAAGCGGTCGCCCGCGGCCGGGGCCGCGACGCCTGGGTGTGCCGTGCCGAGGTCCGCGGGCTGGTGGATGAGCCCACCCGCGTCCTGGCGCTGGCCGCACGCGTCGCTGCCGATCCCGACGTCCTCGAAGAGGCGCTGGCCGCCCTGCTCGGCGGTTGCGACATCACCTGGCGGGCTGACTCGTGCCGCGGCCGGGAGGGGTACACGGCCACCGACATGGTGCTCGCCGACCCTGCCGGGGGAACGCTCATGGTGCACCGCGACGAGCCGGCGTTCACCCCGGCGGAGTACGCCCGGGCGCACGCCTTCGCGGAACTGTCCGGCGTGGCCTTGGCGCGCACCCCACGCCGCGCGCCGACTGCCGTCGTACCGCCGGGTGCCGTGGTGCCGCCGGGGTGATCAGTGAAGTGATGGCTGTGTCCGGGCGACCAGGGCTCAGGTGTTCTGCGCCTCCCAGGTGAAGACGACCTGAGCGTTGACCGACGACGTTCCGGTCAACGCCGTGTCGGCCGGCAGCGCCCACGAGATGCGGTACCACCTGGTGGCGTTCTGGGCGACGCCGGTCCAGGCCGTCGGGTTCGCCGCCAGCCAGGTGGCGGGGAACGCACTGAGATACACGCTGCTGTTCGGGCTTGGGCCGGAGACGTTCGCGGCGTTGGTGTAGGTGGCGCAACTGAGGTCCGCACCGGGGGCGGTGTCGGTGCCGGTGTCGACGCTGAACAGCAGGTGCTGTGCGAGCCCGGCGTTGGTGACCTCGCCGTACAGGCGGATGTTGGCTGCCAGCGAGCCGGTGTAGGTCACCTTGATGCAGGCCGAGCCACCGGACGCCGGGGTGCTGGCCGAGTAGGCCCCGGTGCCGGGCAGCGTCAGCGAGGTGGCGCTGGAGTCCGGCTTGAGACCGGTCAGACCGTTGAACACGGCCACGCCCGCCTGGTCGTTGGTGACGGCGACCGTGCCGGTGGCCCAGGAGTTCGAACCAGAGACGGTGTTGGCCGAGAACGCCGCATGCGAGGCCTGCCAGACAAGCGCGCCGCTGCCGAGCAGGGTCAGGGGCACGACGGCCAACGCGGCCGCACGACGGATGCCCGAGCCGAATCGACGCATGGGGTAGCTCCAACCAGAGGGGTGGCGAACTCTTGCCCACCAGATCGGCCGGGTCGACCCGAACCTGAGAACTGGCGGCGGCGCGGTCCATTTGATTCAGCCTCGCGGGTGCCCTGCCGAATTGGAGGACATCAGACCTCCAGGAAATGGCCGAGGACATGACCCCAGCTGACGCGCGCGACCGTACCGGCGCCGGTCGGTCAGTGGTGGCGGCCATCAGGCTGGGGCAGTTCGTGGTCGCCCGGACGGCGCTGGGCATCGCCTCGACGCTGCTGCTCATCTCGGTGGCCCCGGTGCTCGCCGGTTGGTCGAGCGAGGTGGTGGTGTCCGGATCCATGCTGCCCCGCATCGCACCCGGTGACGTCGTCGTCAGCCAACCGGTCACCGCTGCCGAGGTCGCTGTCGGCCAGATCGTGCTGATCGCCAACCCGGCCCGGCCGGGCACCCTGCTGATGCACCGGGTGATCGGCCGTGACCCGGATGGGTCGCTGCGAACCCGGGGCGACGCCAACGACGTCGACGACTCGACGCCGGTACCGGCCTCGATGGTGCGCGGACTGCCCCGGATCCGGATCCCGTACCTGGGCCTTCCCGCGCTGTGGCAACGCCACGGTCGGTATGACCTGGTCGCTACGGTCTGCCTGGTGCTGATGGGGGCGACCGTCGCTGGCCGTGGCCTCACCGGGCCCGGCCGGCCAACGGAGTCGGGCACCGCCGCCGGCATGCCCGCCGCGGCGACCGGATGAGCACCGCACCGCCACCGGATCGGGCCCCGGCGGCAGCAACGTCCGGGCCGGCGCGCGTGTCGTGGCCGGGGGCCGGGCACCGGCCACGACACGCCGCACCCTCCCGCCTCGCCCGGCTCGCCGCGACGGGCGTGGCGCCGAAGCTGCTGCGTGGCCGACGGTCGAGCGTGAACGGCGGGCTGGCGGCCTGCGCGGCACTGGCCATCGCCCTGGGCTCGGGCACAGTGCACGCGGCGTTCACCGCGTACGCGGCCAGCGGCTCGAACTCCTGGTCCACCGGCACGGTCACGTTCGGCCCCAACAGCCCGGCGACCGCGTTGTTCACGGTCAGCGACGCCAAGCCCGGCAGCACCGGGAACGCGTGTGTCAAGATCACATACGGCGGATCCCTGCCCGCCCGGGTGCGCCTCTACATCGCCAGCGGGGACCTCACCGGAACCGGCCTCGGGAGTTACCTGGGCCTGCAGATCAACGAAGGCACCGGCAGCGAAGCCGACTGCAGCGATTTCACGGAGTCGGCCAACGACTACAACGCGACGGGGCTGTCCGACTACGCCGGGACCCTGCACGCCTTCGCCGGCTCGTCCACCAACCACACCACCGGGGTGTCCGCGTGGAACAACGTGACCACCGGCGCGACGAAGACCTACCAGTTCCGGTACTTCCTGCAGCCCGACAACGCGGCGATCGGCAAGGCGGCGAACGTCACGTTCACCTGGGAGGCGCAGAGCTGACCACAGCGTCAGCCGGGCCACGGTCGGGCGTGCTGGTGGTGGGGGTCGCTGCCGGGCTGTTCGTTCAGTGGTTCGCGTGGTACTGCCAGGCGATCTGCTGGTCGGTGAGCTGCGCGGGGTAGATCGCGATCTCGTCGAGTGTCCCGGTGAAGTAGTCGCCGGTGGGTCGGTTGGCGAAGCCGACGAGGTTGGTGCCGCCCCATCGCCAGTACCCGGACGAGTTCCGGCCGTAGGTGACGGTGGCGTCGACCGCGACGCGGTTGCCGTCCACATAGAGTTTGGCGCCGAGCGCGCCAAGGGTCGCCGCGACATGGTGCCACGCGCCGTCGTTGTACGCGTCGCTCGATGTGACGTGGTGAGCGCTGGTGTCCCAGACGACGAACGCCAACCTGCCGGTGCTGTCGACGAAGATGACCCGGTCGGTGAGTTCGGCGGACATGCCCGTCTGGCTCAGCGAGTACCCGATGATGGATCCGCCGCCGGTGGTCTTGAACCAGCAGCTGATGGTGAACGCGTTCGGGCCGGGCGCCGCCACCTGGGCGTTGTTGTAGGCGCTACCGCTGCCGTTGAACCGCACGGCCGTACTGGCCTGCTGGCCCTGTTGGGCGCCCTGCAGCGCGCCCGGCACACCGGCGGTCATGGGTGCGCTGACGGCCGGTGTGGCGCTGGTGTACAGCGTGGTGATCTCCGCGGCGGTCAACACCCGGCGGTAGACGCGGACCTCGTCGATCACCCCGTCGAAGGGGGCACCCCACACGCTCGACGACATTGCCCGACCGACCTGCAGCGGTTCCGTGCTGCCGTATTTCACGCTGTGGGTACCGGTGACGGCAGTGCCGTTGTTGACGTACAGCCTCATCCGCAGGGTCGACGCGTTACCGCCGGCGGCCGTGTAGACCGCGACCAGGTGTACCCACTGCCCGAGGTCGGCCGGAGCTGCCGAGATGATCTGGTCCGTGGTTCCGGTGGAATTCTGGGCCAGCGAGAATGCCCAGCGCCCGCTCTGGTCGTACTTCAGCTCGAAGGTGCTGGCGCTGACGCCCTGCTGACTGAGGACGGTTCGGTTGGCGCCGCCGCCCGTGCTCAGGTTGACCCAGGCCGACACCGAGAAGGCGTTGGTGGCGTCGACCGCCGCCGTGGCGCTGGACACGTGGGCGTTCGGATCAGCGCTGAAGGCCAGCGCCTTACCGGTATGCCCGGAACTGGTCCGGGTCACCGCGGAACCCAGCGTGCCGGTGTTGTGGTAACCGGAGGTGTCGATGGCGCTGGTGCCATTGGCCTCCTCGAAGTCGTACGACACGTGCGCCGAGTCACCGTACTCGGCTGCCACGTCCGCGGCGCTCAACGCTGACCGGTAGGTGCGGACCTGGTCCACGTAGCCGGCAAAGGCGTCGTACCAGGTGCCGTCCCAGCGGGACCTGCCGGCCTGCAACTGGCAGACGCAGTTCCAGGCGGCCGCCTTCGAGTCGCCGGTCTGCGCGGCCCCGTTGACGTAGAGCTGGAGCTGACCGGCGGTCGCGTCGTAGACACCGGCCAGGTGTACCCACGTGTCGGTGTCCACCGCGGCACCGCCGTAGGCGAAGTCGACCGTGCCGTTGCGTCTGGTCAACTCGGTCGGGGTCATGACGAACTCCCAGCGGCCGGCGCCTGCCGAGTACTGCAGGCTCATGGCGTTACCGACGCTGGTGCCCAGGCTCAGCACCGACCGGTTCTGTCCCAGCGCCGTCGGGTACGCCCACGCCATCACCGTGAAGCTCTGGTTCGTCGCGACCCCGGAGTCGGTTCCCTGCACGTAGTTCGACGTTGCCGGGTCCCCACCCGGAAAACTCACCGCGGACCCGCTGCGTCCGTTCGCGAGCCACCCCACGTTGGCGGCGAGCGTCCCGACGTTGCCGAAACCGGAGCTGTCGGCGGCGGTGGGGCCGCTGCCATCGTCGAAGTTCCACTGCGTCGACGTGGCGGCTCCGCCGGTCATCCCGCTGTAGGTGCCGGCCCGGTTGTTTCCGGACGTGTCGACGACGGCGCTGGTGGGCGCGCTCGACGTCAACTCGTCACTGCGGTGGTACGCCCATGGGTTGTCGTCCGTCACGGCGGTGGGGTACGTGGGGAAGGATGCCGCCGCCCCGAGGGAGTTGCCGGAGTTCGCCGTACGGGCGGTGAACGCGGCCGCGACCGGCGACAGCGCACCAGGCAGCGCCACGAGCACGACCACGACCGCCGCCCGGACCACGCGCCGGGACCACCACCGCCGCGGTCCGGCGGATCCACCCACTGACGCCGCGGTGAGCCGGTCTGCGGATCCAGGTGCCGCCCCGGTGCGCCCACGCCTCATGTCTCACGCATCGGCACGCCGGCCGGCGATCTTACTGCTTGTCCGCCGGCAACACGAGCGGCCTGCCGAGCGCCTCAAGTGCGGTGCGCCAATGCCGATGTATCACCGACATGACTCAGCGGAGAGGTGGTCAGGTGGAGGTTACGGCACCGGGCCGACGCCTCCGGAGCGCCGGTCTGCCCGTGGCTGTGACGCTGGCCGCGCTGGCGCTGATCGTGATCTTCGCGTCCGCCCCGGACGGTTCTGCGCCGGTCCCGGCCGGTCGGGTGCTGGCAGTGATCGAGCTGACCGACGACGACGGCGACGCCGCCCTCTTCGACAAGGACGACGCACGGATACCCGACAGCGACCGGTCGATGCGGCCCGGCAGGACGGTTCAGCGGTGCCTGACGGTGACCCGTACCGGCCCCGCCGCCACCGGAACCGTCTACTTCCGGGCCACCGGCGTCAGCGGTGACCTTGCCCCGTACCTGCAGGTGACGGTGGAGCAGGGCACCGGTGGAGCGTTCGGCGACTGCGCCGGCTTCGCCGCCACGCAGGTCGTGTTCGACGGTACGTTGGCGATGCTGGACACCGCCGACCCGGCCGGTCCCGGGCCGGACCTGATCTCGACGGGCTGGACACCGGCCGGCGAGGAGCAGCGCACGTTCCGGCTGTCGGTGGCCGTGCAGGACCGGTCGGCGGCACAGGGCAGGCTGGCCGCCGGAACCTTCCAATGGGTGCTCGTGCCCGATCCCGTCCCGGGGTCCACCTCCAATCCGCCGGTTGTTTCCCCCACGACCGAGCCTGTGCCCGCGTCGCCCACGACGGCCCCTCCGGTGTCGCCGACGACGCCCCCTGCGCCGGCATCGCCCACGCCGGTCCCGCCGGTCCCGCCGGCTGGGTCGCTCACGCCGGTCCCGCCGGTTGGGTCGTCCACGCCGGTCCCGCCGGTCGGGTCGTCCACGCCGGTCCCGCCGCGGGCGCCGAGGACGGCCGCACCCACGACGAGCCCGTCACCGGCCGGTTCGACGGGCGCATCCGACGACCCGCCCGCAGCGCCGCCAGCGCCGTCCGGAAGTACGCAGGGACCCGAGCGGCCGTCCGCCCAGCCGGACGCCACGTCGGCGTCGCCGACCCCGTCGGGGTCGCCCGTGGTGCCGGCACCACCGCCGGCGGCTGGCGGAACGGGGCTGCGCGCCTGGGCCGCCACCGTTACCAAGGTCATCACGGAGGTGGCCGAACGCGTCGTCGAGTTGGCCACCCGCACCGCGCAGCACGGTGCGCTGCCGGTCGGCGTGATCGGGGTGCTGCTCACCTTTCTGACCGTGCAGAACCGGATCGACCGAGGCGACCCCAAGTTGCGCCTCGCGCCCGTCCATGCCGAACACCTGGAGTTCTACCCACCTCCGCCCGCCGCCGGTCCCACCCCGGGCCGCCACGACGCACCCACCGACCCGGGAGGCGAGGCGACATGACCGTTCGATCCACCACGGCAATCGGCGATCTCGTCGCGCTGGGCACCAGGATCAGGTGGATGCTGTTGTGCCGGGCCGTTCTCGTGGCGGCGGTTCCGGCGGCTGCGCTCCTGGCCGGCAGCGCCGCGCACACCGTGGCGAGCATGTTCGGTTTCGCCGCGGTCTGGTTGCTGGTGACCACGCCGTCGGTGGTGCTGCCCCGTCTCGGTCGCACCCCAGCGATGATCTTCTTCAACCTGTGCCTGCTGGTCGACGGACTTCTGCTCTGCGCGCTCTGGCGGGCGTTGGGCGGGCTCGACGGTCCGGGTTGGTACCTGGTCTGGCTGCACGGCGTCGCGGTGACCCTGCTCGCCTCCTTCCGCACCGGCGTCAAGCTGGCAATCTGGCAGGGACTGCTCGCGCTTGTCTCGTTGGAGGCCACCGCGGCGGGGATGTGGGGGCCGGTCGCCTCCGTTCCGGTGTTCCACCTGGCGCTGTACCAGGCCCTTCTCCTGGCGACCGTGCTGCTCGCCGCAAGCTTCGCCGCTGTCAACGAGCGTGAGTTGCGCCGGCGGCGCCTGGACAGCGACCTGCTGCGCCGATTGGGCTACGACCTGACCAGCGAACGCTCGGTGGATGAGATCCGCACGATGCTCGCCCGGTTCGCCACCCTGGACCTGCTCGCCATCCGCAGCCTCGTGCTGACCAACCGAGAGGAGTCGACCGGCACCACCGACCCGACCACGGCGGTGCTGGTCGACCGGGACGACGCGGTCAGCCACCCCGGCGCACCGGCCGATCTGGCCGAGCACTCCGTGCTCACCCAGGCGATGTCCACCGTCGAGCCCCGCCTGCAGTCGCAGTTGAGCCTTCAGTGGGACCCGTGGTTGGCGCAGCTGTTCCCGGCCGCCCGGGACATCCTCGTGGTGCCGTTCGCGCTGGACCAGATCAGCGGGGTTCTGGTCATGGAGTGTCGACGCACCTGGTCCCGGCGAGTGGACCGCCGGATCAGGGACACCGCAGAGCAGGCGGTCGCGCACGTGGCGATGGCGCTGGGTCGGGCGGTGCTCAGCGAGCGGATCAACTCTGCCGCGCACACCGACGGCCTCACCGGCCTGGCCAACCGCCGGCTCTTCGACACCACTCTCGCCAGGGAGATCGAGCGATCACGCTTCACCGGCGAACCCGTGTCCATGCTGATGATCGACCTGGACCACTTCAAGCAGCTCAACGACCGGCACGGTCATCAGGCGGGTGACGAGGTGCTCCGCGAGGCGGCGGCAGTGGTCCGGGACAACTGCGGTGAGCATGACCTGCCGGCCCGCTACGGCGGTGAGGAGTTCGCGGTCATTCTTGGCGGCTGCGGCGCGGCGGACGCCGCCGACATCGCGGAGGGCATCCGGGCGGCGCTGGTGACGGCCGACACCGCGGTGGCGGTGACGGCCAGTATCGGCGTCGCCACCTCGCTCGGACCCGACCTCGACGGGTCGGCCCTGCTCCGAGCCGCCGACGCAGCGCTCTATTCCGCCAAGGCCGATGGCCGTAACCGGGTGGTGCAGGCGCCGTCGGTCAGCGCGATGGCGGCCTGACATCACCGCTCGGAGCCGGGCCCCCGTAGTACCGGACTGGTCCGGCACTACGAGGGCCCCGCAGGTCCGGGGCTAGACCGGGACCAGTCGCCACTGCTGGTTGGCGCGGCCGTTGTCGGTCCACTGAATCACCGCGGTGCCGTCCGCCGGCAGGCCCTGGAAGAGGTCGAGCACCTTGCCGCTGTTGCGGTTCACGAGCTTGGCGTACCCCTCGGGGTTCACCGTGACCTGCCACTGCTGGTTGGCGCCGTTGGTGTTGCGCCACTGGATCGCGGCTGCGCCATCGAGCAGGGACTCGCCGATGATGTCGAGCACCATGGTGCTGCCCCGGTTGACCAGCGTGGAGTATCCGCCGCCCGCGTCGACGAGCTGCCACTGCTGGCTCGCGCTGCCGTTGTCGGTCTGCTGCACGACCGTGGCCTCCGCGGCGGTGGAGCCGCCCGCGATGCCGATGAGCTTGCCGGTGCCGCGGTTCACCAGTTTGTACGTCGTGCCGGTGGGCGGCGTCGAGCCCGATGCGGTCGGAGTCGGGTTCACCGGCGTGCTCGGAGTGACGCTGTCGGTGGGCCTGACCACGGTCGTGAAGTCGTGCCCGGCCCGCCACCTCGTGGTGCCCGACTCGTACGCGCCGATGTCGGGTGCCGACCCGGCGTACCCGTCGGTGATGCCGGAGACGGCCACGCCGCGGTTGATCGCCGGCGAGCCGGCGCGCACCGTGTAGTCCCCGCCGCTCGGGTTGGTGTAGAGCGGGTCGGTGCCGGAGTTGTTGAGGCTCCGCGAGGTGACCAGGTTGTTGCTGTCGTTCGGGTTGCCGCCGGCGATGTACCCGAAGTCCTGACCGGCGGGGCGCGCGCCGTCGAGGATGTTGTTCCGGACGGTCAGGTTCGCCACGTGCCCGGCGTTCGCGAAGTAGTTGAAGATCGTGTAGCCCTGGCCGGAGACGATGGTGTTGTTGGTGAAGCTGCCGCGAAGGTACGGCAGGTTCGACCCGGCCGGGGGCCGGTTGCTGTGGCCGCCGAAGTTGACGCCGTTGCCGCCGTGGTTGATGTTGCCGGTGCTCTTCAGGCCCCAGATGACGTTGTGGTCCACGCTCACGTCGACGGTGCCGTTGTCGAAGTGCATGCCGTTGCCGGTGTGCACCGGGTCGTGGATCGTGTTGTGGTCGATCCGGGTGCCGGCCAGCGAGGTGTCGCAGCAGGCGTAGATGCCGCCCAGGTCATACGCGATCTTGGCGTAGCGGTGGATGTTGTTGTAGGCGATGCGGTTGTTCCGGTAGCCGGGGTTCGGGTACGCGTTGGTGTTCATGTTGATCGCGTCGCGCCCGGTGTCGTTGATCGTGTTGTTGAGGATGCGGCTGTTGTTCGTGCCGACCTCCAGCGTCACGCCCGCGGTGTAGGTCCCGCCGTAGCTGACGTTGTGGATCCAGTTGTTCTGCACCAGGTGCCCGGAGCCCTGCAGGTTCACGCCGTTGCCGGCGGAGAGGGTCAGGGTGCTGTTGCGGATGGTGTTATTGGAGCCGTGCAGCAGCACGCCGCTGTCGAATCGGTGGTTGGCGTCGTAGATGCCGGCGTAGGGCAGGGTCGAGTCGTACTGTGCGGTCTGCCAGTGCGAGAGGTACTGCCCGTTGATGCCGTCCAGGACGTTGTTGCTGCTGCTGCCGTCGGTCGTGATCGTCGCGGCGAACATGCCGATGTCGGTCACGTTGATGTTGCTCCGACCGCGCAGGTCGAACGCGTAGTTCCGCTTCTTGGCGACGACGTTGCTCGGCACGCCGCCGTTGGGGGCCCGGACGAAGAGCTGGCGCGCGGCCGGGTCGTAGTACCACTGGTTGTTGGCGGTGAGGAAGGCCTTCTTGCCGACCAGCCGGAACTGCTTGATGTTGCCGCCACCCGGGTAGACGTGGTCGTCGCTCTTCGGGAAGCTGATGTTGATCCGCTTGTTGCTCGCGCTGACGTTGCCGCCGGTGACCGTCGCGGACAGGGCGACCCAGCCGCCGGCGAAGTACGCCACGGCGCCGGTCAGGTCACCGAAGTTCGGGAAGCTGTTGTAGGTCAGCGTGCCGGTGATCGTCTCGTTGCACGGCGGGGCCTCGCAGTCGCCGGTGGCGTTGCGCGTCGAGGTCCACCCGCTGGTGATGAAGGCCTGGTTCCACGGGTCCGAACTGGGCGCGGGGAAGGCCGCCTCCGGCACCATGCTGCTGCCGATGAAGACCTGGTTGGCCCACAGGTCGGTGTTGGACGGGTACTTCGTCGCGCTGTACGGCCGCGCGGCGGTGCCGGCGAGCGTGACCGGCGCCCGGTACACGTTGCCGCTGTCCTGGACCCAGCCGGTGACCGCGTCGGTGCCGTCGATGGTGACCCTTGCTCCGGGCGCGGAGCGGAACGTGATCGGAGCACCCGCGGAGCCGGAGCGGGGCGGCGTGACGGTCTCGCGGTAGGTGCCCGCGGCGATCTCGCAGACGTCCCCGGCGACGGCCACCGTCGCACAGTGCTGGATGGTGCGGAAGGCGGCGCCGCGCGAGGTACCCGCGTTGGCGTCGTTGCCGTTCGTGGCCACGTGGTACGTGGTTGCGGCGAACGCGGACGGAGCGGCGACGAGGGCGATGGCGGCGCCGATGCCCGCCGCTGCCAAGGTCGCCACCAGGGCGGTGGCGCGGGTACTCAGTTTTCTGACGACGTGCATGCGCACGTCCTCCTTCCGTTGGCAGCGGGGCATGAGCGTGTCCGGGCGATCCCAGTGGGCGGTATGGGAAGTATTGACGCTTTGTCGATACCGTTGAGCGAGCCGTCGAATACGGCGCGCTATTTAACGGTATCAATCCCGAACGTGCCAAATGTTACCGGTAACAGCTATCGCGTCAAGGCGCGGGAGTGCGGCTATGGGCAATCCGCGCATGCATCGACGCCGATCCTGTCGGCGCCGGTCACCAGCGGCGCGTCAACGCTGCCCGGAGCGCCGGGGCCGCCGGCGGCGGGGCCGTTGGGCCAGGGGCGCCCGGCGGGTGTAAGGCCTGCCCTGGCTGGGTAGGCCGCGTCGGCAGCCGGGTGCGACCCGGGCAGGCATGACCGAGGAGGCACCGGTGACCCAGCAACGAGCGGCACACTTTGCCGCGACGGGACGCCACACGGCGTCGGAGGTCTCGATGACCTTCATCGGCAACGCCACGACGCTGCTGCGGCTGGGCAGCTTCACGCTGCTGACCGACCCCAACTTCCTGCACGCCGGTGAGCGCGCCTACCTCGGGTACGGGCTTCACACCCGCCGTCTCCTCGACCCGGCCATGGAGATCGACCACCTTCCGCCGCTGGACGCGGTGGTGCTCTCCCATCTCCACGGCGACCATTTCGACCAGGTCTGCCGGGACCGGCTGCCACGCTCCCTGTCCGTGATCACGACGCCGCACGCGGAGCGACGCCTGCACCGCTGGGGCTTCGGCGGCGCGACCGGCCTGCCGTACTGGGCCGAGACGACCATGCGCCGGGGTGCCCAGGTGCTGCGGGTGACCTCGGTCCCGGCCCAGCACGGACCGGCCCTGGTGCACCGCCTGATGCCGCACACCATGGGCAGCATCATCGACCTGGAGGAGGCGGGGCAGCGCCGGTTCCGGCTGTACATCACCGGAGACACCCTGAACCGCCCCCGACTGCGCCAGATCGTCGAGCGCTTCGGCGAGATCGACGCGATGCTGATCCACCTCGGGGGCACGCGGGTCCTGGGTACCCTGATGACGATGGACGGCGCCCAGGGTGCGCACCTGCTGGAGCGGGTGCGACCGGGCACCGCACTGCCGATCCACTACGACGACTACACGGTCTTCAAGTCCCCGCTCTCCGATTTCACCCGTGAGGTCGCGGGACGGAACCTCTCCGCGCTGGTCCGCACCTGGGGACGCGGTGAGACGGTCACCCTGCCGCTGCGCGCCACCTCCGCCTCAATCGTTCCGGCCGGCGACGCCGACGCTGGTGGCGCGGACGTGGGCGCTGTCCCGGCGCACCCGGACGAGCCGGTGGAAGGGCGATAGCGGTGGACCCCAGCCGACGGCGCGCGGCGCCGGGCGCAGCGCTCGCCGCGGCCGACAGCGTGCGCCGCGACGCCCTCGGCACGGTGCTGTTCCGGCTGGGCGTGTCCGGCTTGGGGCACGACGTCGGGCACCTGGGGGCGGACCGTGCCGGTGACCCCGTCGATGCGGCCGGCGTACCGGGGCCCACCCTGCCTGCGGCGCGGCTCGAGAATCTTGACGCGGGCACGGTGGCGGCCTGGTTCACCGACCAGTTGCCGGCGCAGCCGTGCGACACCGTCGTCATCGGCTCGCCGCACGGTGCCGCACTGCACCTCGCCGCCGCAATGGGTGCGCCGTGGCTGCCCGCGTCATTCGACATCGGCGTGGAATTTTCGCAGGACGATCCGGATCATCCGCTTGCCGCCCTGACCGCCGGCCTGGCTGCGGCGGCGGGTGTGCTGCGCGCCAACGACGACG
The DNA here is from genome assembly GCA_035296325.1 of Micromonosporaceae bacterium. Classification (GTDB taxonomy): domain Bacteria; phylum Actinomycetota; class Actinomycetes; order Mycobacteriales; family Micromonosporaceae; genus DATHBD01. The sequence goes on from DATHBD010000058.1 coordinate 169,596, forward strand.
TGATGGTCCGGCAGGTCCACGACCCGGTCCCGCACCGGAACCGGCTGGCCGGCCTCGCGCTCACGGTGCGCTGGCAGCAGCTGCCCACAGCGTACGGCCGTTACCTGGACCGCAACCTCGCCCCGGGCGGCTCGGTCGTTCTGGTGCGCGATGTGGGCCGTTGGCCGGTGGTACGCCGCGGTGAGCGGTTCAGCTTCCAACTCGGCAGCCGAGCGAACGGGCTCGACCCGCTGCAGTTCTACCGGCCGGGCGATGGCGTGGGAAACGCGGTACGGGCGGTGGGCGGTCGAGGGGTCTTCGACGATGACCTGCGACCGTTCTGTGACGGGGACACCGAACGGGGGGTGGAAGTCCCGTTCGTGGACGACCTGCGCTGGTGGGCCAGGGACCGCGGCCGGCGCCTGCGGCAGGTGCTCTACCGGCGGCCCGAGGTGCTCAGCGCGACGGTCGCCGACATGTACCGGCTTCGGCTGCGCCACGCCGGCCGTACCGGGAACCGGCTCGTCGTGGAGTGCGGTCGCCTCCTGTCGCCGTTGGCCGTACTGCGCGCCGGGCTGGTGCCGTACTGGTGCGAGCACCCGCTGCGGTCCGCGGTCGCCGCCGCCGAGTGGTGGCTCGCCGGCAGCGACGAGTTCAACTCGGTGGAGGTGCTGCCCGAGCCGCCGGGGGCGGCGCTGTCCACGATGGCGGAGTTGGCGCACTGGGGTTCGGTGGCATCCTTCGCCGGCCGGCGCGGACTTGTGGACTCCGGCTGCGCCGAGTCGTACCCGCTGGGCGCGGTCAGGTTCGGGCACGCCGGCGCGGTACTGGGCCGGTACCGGCAGGACGCGCCGATGCCGCCGCCGCTCACTCCGGACGGCGCGCTGGCGGTCATCGCGGCGGCCAGCGAGACGAGTGGTTTGCTGGTGCTGTGAGTTGACGCGGAGAGAATGGCGTCCGACTATTGCGCTGAGTAATTGCAGGATGCGTTTTGCGTTGTGATCAAGCCGAGCTGCGGGTAGCGGCGCCATTTCGCGTAGACTTCGCTGGACCTGCCTGGGCCGACGTTGTCCCACTCTCTACATCCCGATGACGTCAGGAGGCCTGATGGTCGCCGCACCCGCCACGTCGTACCCGCCACGCCAAGGTCTGTACGACCCGGCGTACGAGCACGATGCCTGCGGGGTCGCCTTCGTCGCCGACATCCACGGGCGACGCTCGCACGACGTCGTGCGGAACGGACTCTCCGCGCTATGCCGGATGGACCACCGTGGCGCCCGGGGAGCCGAGCCCAACACCGGCGACGGCGCCGGCATCATGATCGGCGTTCCGGACACCTTCTGCCGGGCGGTCGCCGCCGACGCGGGCATCGATCTGCCCCCGGCCGGCGCGTACGCGACCGGGCTGGTGTTCCTGCCCACCGAGCCGGATGCCGCGGCCCAGGCGTGCCACATCCTGGAGAAGTACGCCCTGGTCGAGGGCGCCAGCGTGCTCGGCTGGCGCGAGGTGCCCACCCAGCCGGCCGACCTGGGCGCCGCCGCGCTGGCCGCGATGCCCCGGATCCGGCAGGTCTTCCTGGCCGCCGAGCGGCTGCGCGCCGGCGACGCCGGGCCGGCCGGCGAGGCGCTCACCGGCATCGAGCTCGACCGGGTGGCGTACTGCGTGCGCAAGCAGGCCGAGCGGGAGACCCGGGAGCGGGCCGTCAGCCTGTACCTGCCGTCGCTGTCCGCGCGCACCATCACCTACAAGGGGATGCTCACGCCGGACCAGCTGGTGAGCTTCTACCCGGATCTCTCCGACCCCCGGGTTGAGTCGGCGATCGCACTGGTGCACTCCCGGTTCTCCACGAACACCTTCCCCTCGTGGCCGCTCGCCCACCCGTACCGGATCATCGCCCACAACGGCGAGATCAACACGATCCGCGGCAACCTCAACTGGATGGCCGCCCGCGAGGCGCTGCTGGCCACGAAGGCCATCCCGGGCAACGTCCGGCGGCTCTTCCCGGTCTGCACCCCCGACGCCTCCGACTCGGCCAGCTTCGACGAGGTGCTGGAGCTGCTGCACCTGGCCGGGCGCAGCCTGCCGCACGCGGTGCTGATGATGATCCCGGAGGCGTGGGAGAACGACGCGCTGATGGACCCGGCCCGGCGGGCGTTCTACCAGTTCCACGCCTGCCTGATGGAGCCGTGGGACGGCCCGGCCAGCGTGGCCTTCACCGACGGCACCGTGGTCGGCGCGGTGCTGGACCGCAACGGCCTGCGTCCGGGCCGCTGGTGGCGCACTGAGGACGGGCTGGTCGTGCTCGCCAGCGAAGCGGGCGTGCTCGATCTCGATCCCGGCACCGTCGTCGCCAAGGGCCGGCTGCGCCCGGGGCGGATGTTCCTGGTGGACACCGCGGCTGGTCGCATCGTGGAGGACGACGAGATCAAGGCGGAACTGGCGGCGCAGGAGCCCTACGGCGACTGGCTGCACGCCGGGCTGATGCAGTTGGAGTCGTTGCCCGCCCGGGAGCATGTGGTCTACACGCACGACTCGGTGCAGCGCCGGCAGCAGACCTTCGGGTACACCGAGGAGGAACTCAAGATCCTGCTCGGTCCGATGGCCCGTACCGGCGCGGAGCCGCTCGGCTCGATGGGCACCGACACCCCGATCGCGCCGCTGTCCACCCGCCCGCGGCTGCTCTACGACTACTTCACCCAGCTCTTCGCGCAGGTCACCAACCCGCCCCTGGACGCCATCCGGGAAGAGCTCGTGACCAGCGTGGCGACCACGATCGGGCCGGAGGGCAACCTGCTCGACCCTGGGCCGGCGAGCTGCCGCCAGATCGCGCTGCCGTACCCGGTGATCGACAACGACGACCTCGCCAAGATCCTCGAGGTGGACGACGACGGGGACCTGCCGGGCTTCCGGGCGGTCCGGGTCTCCGGGCTCTACCGGCTGCGCGACGGCGCGGGCGGGCTCAAGGGCCGGTTGATCGAGATCCTGCGCGGCGTCTCCGAGGCGATCGAGGACGGCGTTCGGATCCTGGTGCTGTCCGACCGCGACTCCAACGCCGACCTGGCTCCGATCCCGTCGCTGCTGCTCACCGCCGCGGTGCACCAGCACCTGGTCCGGGAGCAGACCCGCACCCAGGTTTCGCTGATCGTGGAGTCCGGCGACTGCCGCGAGGTGCACCACGTGGCTGTGCTGCTGGGCTACGGTGCCTCCGCGGTCAACCCGTACCTGGCGTTCGAGAGCGTCGAGGACCTGATCGCCACGGGCGCGTTGCAGGGCATCCCGGCCGACAAGGCGATCCGCAACTACGTCAAGGCGCTCGGCAAGGGCGTCCTGAAGATCATGTCGAAGATGGGCATCTCCACCGTGTCGTCGTACACGGGTGCGCAGGTGTTCGAGGCGGTCGGCCTCGACCCGCGACTGGTGGAGCGCTACTTCACCGGCACGTCCAGCCGGATCGGCGGGATCGGCCTCGCCGAGATCCACGCCGAGGTGGCCGCCCGGCACACCAAGGCCTACCCGGCCAACCCGGCCGAGCGGGCGCACCGCCGGCTCGAGGTGGGCGGCGAGTACCAGTGGCGCCGCGAGGGTGAGCTGCACCTGTTCAATCCGGAGACGGTGTTCCTCCTCCAGCACGCCACCCGGTCCAAGCAGTACGACGTCTTCCAGCAGTACACCTCCACCGTGGACGGGCTGGCGGCGAAGTCGGGTTCGCTGCGCGGGCTCTTCGCGCTGCGTACCGGCGTACGCCCGGCCGTGCCGCTGGACGAGGTGGAGCCGGTGACCGAGATCGTGAAGCGCTTCGCCACCGGTGCGATGAGCTACGGCTCCATCTCGGCGGAGTCGCACACCGACCTCGCCATCGCGATGAACCGCCTGGGCGGCAAGTCCAACACCGGCGAGGGCGGCGAGGACATCGAACGGCTCTACGACCCGGCCCGGCGTTCCGCCGTGAAGCAGGTCGCCAGCGGTCGGTTCGGCGTGACCACCGAGTACCTGGTGCACGCCGACGACATCCAGATCAAGATGGCGCAGGGCGCGAAGCCCGGTGAAGGCGGTCAGCTTCCGGGCAACAAGGTGTGGCCGTGGATCGCCAAGACCCGGCACGCCACTCCGGGCGTCGGGCTGATCTCGCCACCGCCGCACCACGACATCTACTCCATCGAGGACCTCGCCCAACTGGTGTACGACCTGAAGAACGTAAATCCGGGTGCCCGGGTGCACGTGAAGCTGGTCTCCGAGATCGGGGTCGGCACGGTGGCGGCCGGCGTGGCCAAGACCAAGGCCGACGTCATCCTCATCGCCGGACACGACGGCGGCACCGGGGCGTCGCCGTTGAACTCCCTCAAGCACGCCGGTACGCCGTGGGAACTCGGCCTTGCCGAGGCGCAGCAGACGCTGCTCCTCTCCGGGCTGCGCGACCGGGTGACCGTGCAGGTCGACGGGCAGATGAAGACCGGTCGCGATGTGATCATCGGGGCGCTGCTCGGCGCCGAGGAGTTCGGCTTCGCCACCGCGCCGCTCATCGTCGAGGGCTGCATCATGATGCGGGTGTGTCATCTCGACACCTGCCCGGTCGGCATCGCGACCCAGAACCCGGTGCTGCGCAAGCGGTACACCGGTAAGCCGGAGTTCGTGGAGAACTTCTTCCTGTTCCTCGCCGAGGAGGTCCGCCAGTACCTGGCCGATCTCGGGTTCCGCACGCTGGACGAGGCGATCGGGCGGACCGACCTGCTCGACGTGCTGCCCGCGGTGGACCACTGGAAGGCCGGTGGACTGGACCTCTCGCCGCTGCTGCACGTGCCGGCGCTGGGTGACAACCAGGCCCGGCGCCAGACCACGAAGCAGGACCACCGGCTGGAGCGGGCGCTCGACAACACCCTGATCGCGGCCGTGGAGCCGGCGCTGGCCCGCGGCGAACGGGTGTCCGTCGAATTCCCGGTGCGCAACGAGCACCGCAGTGTGGGCGCCATGCTCGGTGGCGAGGTGGTCCGTCGGTTGGGCGGCAACGGCCTCGCCGACGACACCATCCAGATCACCCTGCGCGGCACCGCCGGCCAGTCGTTCGGCGCGTTCCTCCCGCACGGTGTGACGATGCGGCTGCACGGCGACGCCAACGACTACATCGGCAAGGGTCTGTCCGGGGGGCGCATCGTGGTGCGCCCCGATGCGGAGGCGCCATTCGCCACCGAGGCGGGCCGGTCGGTGTTCGGCGGCGCCGAGGACCAGATCATCGGCGGCAACACGATTCTCTACGGCGCCACCGCCGGCGAGGTGTACCTGCGCGGTCGGGTCGGTGAACGCTTCGGCGTCCGCAACTCCGGCGCCCTCGCGGTGGTGGAGGGCGTGGGTGACCACGCGTGCGAGTACATGACCGGGGGGGCCGTCGTCGTACTCGGGCCGACCGGGCGCAACTTCGCCGCGGGCATGTCCGGCGGCATGGCGTTCGTGTGGCGACTCGACCCGCGGCTGGTCAACCGGGAACTCGTGGACCTGCGCGACGTGGCCAGCGAGGACGCCGACATGCTGTGCGGCCTGGTCGAGCGGCACCTGGCGGAGACGTCCTCACCGGTCGCGGCGGCGTTGCTGGCCCGGTGGTCCGAGGCCCTCGGGGAGTTCACCGCGGTCATCCCACGCGACTACGAGCGCGCCATGCGGGCCATGCGCGCCGCCGAGGCCGCCGGCCGGGACGTGGACGAGGCCGTGATGGCCGAACTCTTCGCACCGGTATCCATCTCGCCGGCCGCCCCCGCGGCGCCGGTCGCATCGGTCTCAACGGAGGTTGCACGTGCCTGATCCGAACGGCTTTCTGCGCTACGACCGGAAGCTGCCGGCCCGCCGGCCGGTGCCGGTGCGGCTGCAGGACTGGCGCGAGGTGTACCCGCCGGCCAGCGACGAGCTGATCCGGGAACAGGCGGCCCGGTGCATGGACTGCGGCATTCCGTTCTGCCACAGCGGCACGGCGGGTTGCCCCCTGGGCAACCGGATCCCGGACTGGAACGACCTGGTCCGTACCGGCAACTGGGACTTCGCCATTGAGTCGCTGCACGCCACGAACAACTTCCCGGAGGTCACCGGGCGGCTGTGCCCGGCGCCGTGCGAGGCCGCGTGCGTGCTCGGCATCAACCAGCCGCCGGTCACCATCAAGCAGGTCGAGGTGGAGATCGCCAACCGGGCGTTCGCCCGCGGCACCGTGGTGCCCGCGCCGAGTCCGGCACCGTCCGGGCGCAGCGTCGGGGTGGTGGGCTCCGGGCCGGCCGGCCTGGCCGCCGCGCAGCAGCTGGCCCGCGCCGGTCACGCCGTGACGGTGTACGAGCGCGACGACGCGCTGGGTGGGTTGATGCGCTACGGCATCCCGGACTTCAAGTTCGAGAAGGAGCACATCGACCGCCGCCTCGCCCAGCTGGCGGGCGAGGGGGTGCGGTTCTCCACCGGCGTCGACGTCGGTGTGACGGTCACCGTTGACGAGCTGCGGGAGCGGCACGACGCGCTGCTGCTGGCCTGCGGTGCGTTGACCGGCCGGGACATGCCGGAGACACCGGGCCGGTCGTTGGCCGGCATCCATCTGGCGATGGAGCACCTGGTCGGCTCGAACCGGGTGGTGTCCGGCCGGGCCGACAGCACGCCGATCGATGCCGCCGGCAAGCACGTGGTCATCATCGGCGGCGGCGACACCGCGGCGGACTGCCTGGGCGTGGCGCACCGGCAGGGCGCGGCGAGCGTCACCCAGCTCGACCTGTACCCGTTGCCGCCGGAGTCGCGCGACCCGGCCCGTGACCCGTGGCCGACCTGGCCCTGGATCCTGCGCAACTACCCGGCGCACGAAGAGGGCGGCGCCCGCGAGTTCGCCGTGGCGGTGCAGGAGTTCGTGGATGACGGCTCAGGTCAGGTGCGGGCGGCCCGCATCGCCGAGGTCTCGGTGACCAAGGTGGACGGTCGCCGGCAGGTGTCGGTGGTGCCCGGCAGCGAGCGGGATCTGCCCGCCGACCTGGTCCTGCTGGCGATCGGCTTCGACGGCACGGACGCGCTGCCGCTGGTGGCTCAGCTCGGGCTGGACCCGACCGCGCGTAACACGGTGGCCTGCGGGTCCGACTGGCAGACCGACGCGCCGGGGGTCTTCGTCGCCGGCGACATGCACCGGGGCGCCTCACTCATCGTGTGGGCCATCGCCGAGGGCCGGGCGGCGGCGGCCGCCATCCACCGGTACCTCGGTGGCGCCGGCGACCTGCCGGCTCCGGTGACGCCCGCGACGGCCGCACTGGTCACGCGCTGACCCGTGCGGCCCGGTTGCCAACGGGTCGCGTCTGTGGCGGGCATGGGACCGATCCGGGTGCTCGCCGCGGTCGCCGCTGCACTGGTTCGGGGGATGGGGGGCGGATGATCACCGGTCTCCGGGCGGCGGCGTACGCCGGTTGGTGGCGGGGTTGGCAGGCCGCCCTTCGGTACGGAGCGTGCAGGGACTAGCCTCGAACGTGTGACACGTCGCGCAAAGATTGTCTGCACCCTCGGTCCTGCTGTGGCGTCCCCGGAGCGCATCCGTGCTCTGGTGGATGCCGGTATGGACGTGGCCCGGCTGAACTTCAGCCACGGCTCGTACGCCGATCACGAGAGCATGTTCCACCTGGTCCGGGCCGCCGCTGAGGCGACCGGTCGGGCGGTCGGCATCCTCGCCGATCTCCAGGGCCCCAAGATTCGGCTCGGCCGGTTCGCCGACGGGCCCGTCGAGTGGCGGACCGGCGAGTCCGTCGTCATCACCAGCGACGATGTGATCGGCACCGCCGATCGGGTGTCGTGCACGTACAAGAGGCTCCCGGCCGAGGTGCGCTCCGGCGACCGGCTGCTCATCGACGACGGCAAGGTGGCCGTCGAGGTGACGTCGGTGACCGGGCCGGACATCCGGTGCCTGGTCGTCGAGGGCGGCATGGTCTCCAACAACAAGGGCGTCTCGCTGCCCAACGTGGCGGTGAGCGTGCCGGCGTTGTCCGAGAAGGACGCCGACGACCTCCGGTTCGCGCTGCGCCTCGGGGTCGACCTGGTGGCGCTCTCCTTCGTGCGCTCCCCGGATGACATCAAGCTGGTCCACGAGATCATGGACGAGGTCCACGAGCGTCGGCCGGTCATCGCGAAGGTGGAGAAGCCGGAGGCGGTGGCGGCGCTGGACGCCATCGTCATGGCCTTCGACGGCATCATGGTCGCCCGCGGTGACCTCGGCGTCGAGCTGCCGCTCGACCAGGTGCCGCTGGTCCAGAAGCGCGCCGTGCAGATGTGCCGGGAGCAGGCGAAGCCGGTGATCGTGGCGACCCAGATGCTCGACTCCATGATCGAGAACTCGCGCCCGACCCGGGCCGAGGCCTCCGACGTGGCCAACGCGGTGCTGGACGGCGCGGACGCCCTGATGCTCTCGGGCGAAACCAGTGTCGGGCGATATCCGGTGCTGGCCGTCACGACCATGGCGAAGATCATCACCACCACCGAGGGCGGTTCGCTCGGCGTGCCGCGGCTGCAGCACGACCCCCGGACCCGCGGCGGCGCCATCACCTCGGCCGCCAACAACATCGCCCGGGCGATCGGTGCCAAGGCGATGGTCGCCTTCTCGCAGACCGGCGACACGGTGCGGCGGCTGGCCCGACTGCACTGCGAGATGCCGCTGCTCGCCTTCACTCCGGAGCCGTCGGTGCGCTCCCAGCTCGCCCTGTCGTGGGGGGTGCAGACCTTCCTGGTGCCGTTCGTGGAGCACACCGATGAGATGTTCCAGCAGGTGGATGCGGCGCTCACCGATCTGGACGCGATGCGCAAGGGCGACTACGTCGTGATCGTCGCCGGCAGCCCGCCGAGTACGCCGGGTTCCACCAACACGCTGCGGATCCATCAGCTCGGGTCGCTGGCGGAACTCACGTGAGTCCGGGTCGGCGTGGCTGAGGCCGGGTCGGCAGCAGGGCCGCTGGTCGGTCAGGCGGCGGTGGACGCCCTGGTCGCCCTGCTGGACCTGCAGCCGCTGGACTCCGACCGGTTCCTCGGCACCAGCCCGCCCGGCGGGCCGCAGCGCGTCTTCGGCGGTCAGGTGGCCGGCCAGGCTCTGGTCGCGGCGGCCCGCACGGTGGATCCGGCGCGCCAGGTGCACTCGCTGCACGGGTACTTCGTGCGCCCCGGCGATCCATCCGAACCCATCGAGTACGCCGTCGAGCGGATCCGGGACGGGCGCTCCTTCTCGGTGCGCCGCTCGGTGGCATACCAGCACGGCAAGCCGATCTTCTTTCTCTCCGCGTCGTTCCAGCGCCCGGAGGAGGGTCTGGACCACCACGCTCCGGCGCCGCTGCATGTGCCGCCGCCGGACGAGGTGCCGACGATGGAGGACCGGCTGGAGCGGTACCCGGAGCGACTGGGCATCTGGGCGCTGATCCCGCGCCCGCTCGACGTGCGCTATGTCGGCGAGCCGGGATGGGTGCGCGCCGGCGGGCGGCCGGCCGAGAATTCGCAACGGGTCTGGATGCGCTTCGACGGCAAGCTGCCGGACGAGCCGCTGCTGCACGCCTGCGCGCTGGCGTTCGCGTCCGACCTGACCCTGCTCGACTCGGTGCTCGCCGTGCATGGCGAGGTGTGGGGTCCCGGTGGGTTCGTCGGTGCCAGCCTCGACCATGCGGTGTGGTTCCACCGCCCGATGCGGGCCGACGAGTGGTTCCTGTACGACTGCTGGAGTCCGTCGGCATCGGGCGGCCGTGGGCTGGCCACCGGCCGGATGTTCACCCTCGACGGGCACCATGTGGCGACCGTTGTCCAGGAGGGCCTGCTGCGGCGCGTCGGCGGCTCCTGACGCGGCACGCTGCGTGATCGGCGACACAGCAGGCGTGGCACACTCGGAGCATGCGACTGTCGGCCAGGGTGGACTACGCGCTGCGCGCCATGGCTGAGCTGGCAGCCGCGACCGGTGCCGCGCCCGACGCCGCCGTCCCAGCCGCCGGTGATGAGCCGGTCCGGTCGGCCCGACTGGTGACCGCCGACCGGCTGGCGGCGGTGCAGGAGATCCCGCCAAAGTTTCTGGAGAGCATCCTCCTCCAGTTGCGCCGGGGTGGCATCGTGACCGCCCAGCGTGGCCCGGAAGGCGGGTACCGGCTTGCCCGACCCGCCGACGAGATCTCCCTGGCCGACATCATCCGGGTCATCGACGGTCCGCTGGCGAACGTGCGCGGGCACCGCCCCGAGGAGTTGGGCTACCACGGCGCGGCGGCGAGCCTGCAGGAGATCTGGATCGCGCTGCGGGCCAGCGAGCGGGAGATCCTCGAGCTGGTGACCATCGACGACGTGGCAACCGGCAAAATGCCGGACCGGGTCCGCGACCTCAGCGCCGACCCGCGCGCCTGGGCCTGACCCGCGCGCCCAGCCGCCCGCCGGGCTTGCCCCACCCGCCCGGCCTGACGAGTCCCAAAAGGCGAAACCCGGGTTGACGTGCACCCATCCCGAGGCACAATGGCTACTAACTTGCTAGGAATAATCGCGCTGAGGGGAATTCAGATGAGCACAGCGGTCCGTCGGGGTACGGGACGGGTGGTGATGGCGGCGGTTGCTGCCGTGGCCTTGGCCGGTCTCGGTGCCTGTGGCGGCGACGGCGCCAAGGCTGGCAGCGGCGACGCAGCCGGCGACGCCGCGCCCGTGACGCTGCGGCTGGGTCACTTCCCCAACCTCACCCACGCCACCCCCATCGTCGGGGTCGAGAAGGGCTTCATCGCCAAGGAGAAGCTGGGTAAGAACGTCACCCTCGAGGTCAAGACGTTCAGTGCCGGTCCCCAGGCGGTCGAGGCGCTGTTCTCCGGCGCGATCGACGCCACCTACATCGGGCCCAACCCGACCGTGAACGCGTTCAGTCAGTCCAAGGGCAAGGCGGTCAAGGTGATCGCGGGCGCCGCCTCCGGCGGCGTGGCGCTGGTGGTGAAGCCGACGATCACCTCACCTGCAGACCTCAAGGGCAAGAAGATCGCCACCCCGCAGCTCGGCAACACCCAGGACGTCGCCGCCCGGTACTGGCTAAAGAAGCAGGGTCTGAGCACCACCAAGGAGGGCGGCGGCGACGTCGCCATCCTGCCGCAGGAGAACGCCTCGGCGGTCGACGCGTTCGCCTCCGGGGCGATCGACGGGGCGTGGGTGCCAGAGCCGTTTGCATCCCGCCTGGTGAAGGCGGGCGGCAAGGTGCTGCTGGACGAGCGCGACCTCTGGCCCGACCGCAAGTTCGTCATCACCAACCTGCTGGTCAGCACGGAGTTCCTGAGCAAGAACCGCGAGGTCGTCAAGCAGCTGGTGGCGGGCAGCGTCGCGGCCAATGAGTGGATCAACGCGAACCCCACCGAGGCGCAGAAGTCGCTTTCCGACGGACTCGCGAAGCTCACCGGCAAGCCGCTCGATCTCGCGCTGACCGCTGAGGCGTGGAAGTCCCTGACGTTCCTCGACGACCCGCTGCCCGCGACGCTGCGCGACGGGGCCAAGCATGCCGAGGAGATCGGTCTACTCAAGCCCGTCGACCTCAACGGCCTGTACGACCTGTCGTTGCTCAACGAGGTGCTCAAGGACAAGGGCAAGCCCGAGATCAAGGCATGACCGGAGTTTCACCCATGAGAGGGGTACGACCGTGACAGCGGTTCTGACCTCGACAGCCGGTGCCGAGCGGTCCACCGACCGCTCGGCGCTTCGCCTGTCGGCAGTCTCCAAGGTGTACGGCCGCGGACCCGGTGCCGTACACGCCTTGGACAACGTCTCCCTTGACGTGTCCCGGGGCGAGTTCGTCTGTCTGGTCGGCGCATCCGGCTGCGGCAAGAGCACGCTGCTGTCGCTGGTGGCCGGCCTGGACAAAGTCACGTCCGGCGACATCACGGTGCCCGGTGGCGGTACCCCGGCGCTGATGTTCCAGGAGCCGGCGCTCTTTCCGTGGCTGACCGTCAGCGGCAACGTCGGCCTGGCGCTCAAGCTCCGGGGTGTCCGCCGGAGCGACCGGCAGGGCAAGGTCGACGAACTGCTCCGCACGGTGCACCTGGAGGAGTTCGGTGCCAAGCGTCCACACGAACTTTCCGGCGGCATGCGCCAGCGGGTCGCCCTCGCCCGCACCCTGGCGTTGGACTCATCGCTGCTGTTGATGGACGAGCCGTTCGGGGCGCTCGACGCGATGACCCGGGACCTGTTGCACGACGAGATCGAGCGGATCTGGCAGGAGCGCAAGCTCACCGTGGTGTTCGTGACCCACAACGTGCGTGAGGCGGCGCGGCTCGGCGACCGGATCGTGCTGCTCTCCAGTCGGCCGGGCCGGGTGGCCTGGGAGCGACCGGTGGATGTGCCGCGACCTCGGCGGATCGACTCGCCGGAGATCGCCGCCATCGCGGCCGAGGTCACCGACCGGCTGCGTTCTGAGGTGCGCCGGCATGGCAGTTGACGCACCGAATCGGGACACCACGGACACCTTCTCCGGGCTCGACGCGCTGGAGCTGGCGGATCGCCAGGGCAAGCGCTTCCGCGGCGCCCGGCTGTGGGCGGCCACCTGGCCGAAGCTGCTGGCACTGGGTATCTTCGTGGCCCTCTGGCAGGCGGTGGTGCTGTCCGGGTGGAAGGAGCCGTATGTACTGCCGCCGCCGCTTGTGGTGTTCGACGAACTGGTCCGCATGGTCGGCACCGCGGAGTTCTGGCAAGGGCTGGGCACGACGCTGCGGCGGGGTGTTGTCGGCTTCGCGCTGGCGACGGCTGTCGGGCTGACGCTCGGCGTCGCGGTGGCGCGGATCCGGGTGCTGCGGGCGGCGATCGGCTCCATGATCACGGCGCTGCAGACCATGCCGTCGATCGCGTGGTTCCCGCTGGCGATCCTGCTGTTCCAGCTCACCGAGAACGCGATCCAGTTCGTGGTGATCCTGGGCGCGGCGCCGTCGATCGCCAACGGCGTCATCGCCGGCGTGGACTACGTGCCGTCGTTGCTGCTGCGGGCCGGGCGCAACATGGGGGCGACCGGCATAGCGCTGTACCGGCATGTGATCGCGCCCGCCTCGCTACCCTCGATCGTCGCCGGGCTGAAGCAGGGATGGGCCTTCGCCTGGCGGAGCCTGATGGCCGGTGAGCTGCTGGTGATCATCGCGGAGCGGCCGTCGCTGGGAGCCCAGTTGAACTTCGCACGGGAACTCAATGACGCCGCCGGGCTGCTCGCCCTCATGGTGGTCATCTTCATCATCGGTATCGCGGTTGACATTGCCTTCGGCCGCGCCGACCGGGCCGTGCGGGAGCGCTGGGGAGTGGCCGACGCGAACCGCTAATCCGGTAGTCCGGCGTACTCGATCAGCGCCTGGTCGACGCGGCGGCCGAACTCGATCCGGGTCACCGCAGCCATCGGCAGGGTGGTGGTGCGGCGACGCCAGCGACCCCGCCGGGTGATCTCGCGCAGCCGCACCTTCCTCCGGGTGCAGCGGACCGACCGCCCGATGACGGACGCCGGCAGGTCCACCGTCTCGGTGTGGATCCGGACCAGCGGGAACAGATCCGCCGCGCCGGCGATGATCGTGCTCGCCGATGCGAGGACGACGTCGAACGGGGGCCGGGGCGGCCACTGCCCGCGCACGGCCAGGACGGAGACCGGGAAGTCCTCCCGGCCGGCCCGTCGTCGCACCCGAACCACGTCGCCGGTGCGGACGGCCGCGAAACCGTCCAGCATGACCGTCGGCCCGAGCAGCGCCACCAGCGTCCAGGTGCGGCTTACGGCCAGGACGAAGCCGTCAATCCGATCGGCGTCGGGCCAGTCGCGGGAGATCCGGACCAGATGGCCGGAGCGGCGGGCCTTGCGCAGTGCCCGGAGCGGGCGCGCGGTCGTGCGACGCTTCTGCTCCATGCTCCCGATATTGGTCCACGCCGCCTGACGCCGTCGCGGAATCCGGCATATCTGGCAGTCAGCGCGGTTGCCAGGCGTCCGGCGCAGCGGTCAGCCGGCGCACGTGGGCTGGCAACCGACCGCGGACCACGTCGGCCAGGCTCACCTCGTCGAGCACCTGGCGCACCGACGCCCGCAGCGCCACCCAGAGCTGCTGCAGGTGGGCTGCGGTGCCCTCGTACATCGCGTCCTCCGGCCGCAGCCCCCGCACCTCGGCGAGCGGCCCGTCCACGGCTCGCAGCACATCGCCGACCGTGATGTCGGTGGGTGGGCGGGTCAGCGTGTATCCACCGTCGACGCCCCGCTGGCCGCGTACCAGCCCGGAGCGTCGCAGGTCGGCCAGGATCGCCTCCAGGAACTTGCGGGGCATGTGCTGCTCCTCGGCCAGCGCCGCGGTGGAGATGGTGGCCGGGTACGCCGCCGCGAGACCGAGCGAGGCCCGGACCGCGTAGTCCCCGCGCGCCGAAATGTGCATCTCACTCCTCCGCCGGCGCGGGACCGCCGGAACCGTCGTGGCCCACCCTGGACGCGTTGGACTCGATGATCTTCCACGCCGCCGCCACGTGCTCTTCGCGGGTGCTCGGGGCGCCGACGGCCAGGCGCAGGGTGTACCGGCCGCGCACGCGGGTGTGGGTCAGCAGCACTTCACCGGTGGCGTTCACGGCGGCAAGCAGCGCCTCGTTGGCGGCGTCACCGTCGGCGTCATCCCCGAGCCCGGTACCGCGCAGCCGGAAGCAGACCAGGGACAGCGGGTGCGGTGCCATGATCTCGAACCGGTCGTCGGCGCCGACCCACTCCGCGAAACGCTGGCCGAGCGCCACCCCGGTGCGGATGTGTTCGCGCAGCCCTGCCGCCCCGTACCAGCGCAGCACGAACCACAACTTCAGGGCCCGGAACCGCCGGCCGAGCGGCACCTGCCAGTCCCGGTAGTCGATCACCGCTCCGGACTCGCTCGCGGCGTTGCGCAGGTACTCCGGCAGCACTGTCAGCGCCTCGATGAGGCCCGCCCGGTCGGCCACCCAGAACGCGTCGCAGTCGAAGCCGGTCAGCAGCCACTTGTGCGGATCGAAGCAGTACGAGTCGGCATGGTGCAGACCGTCGTGGATCCATCGCAGCTCCGGGCAGACCGCGGCCGCGCCGGCGTACGCCGCGTCGACGTGCAGCCACGCACCGAACTCGCGTGCGATCGGGCCGATCTCCGCCAACGGGTCGACGGCCGTGGTCGAGGTGGTACCGACGGTGGCCACGACGAGGGCCGGTACGACGCCGGCGGCCCGGTCGGCGGCGAGCCGCTCCCGGAGCGCCTCAGGGCGCATCGCCAGCGTGCCGGGGTTGACATCCACGAGCCGCACGGACGTACTGCCCAACCCGGCGATCCGGGCCGCCTTCTCGATTGACGAGTGCCCCTGGTCGGAGGTGTACACCGCGTACCTGCCGTCCACCCCGTCGGTGCGCCACCGGCCGCCGCTGGCCCGGTGCAGGGCGCCGAGCGTGGCGACCAGGGTGGCCGACGACGCGGAGTCCTGGATCACCCCGCCGCCCCCTGACGCGTTGCGCAACGACGCCGGCAGATCCAGCAGGTCGGCGAGCCACTCCAGCATCACCGTCTCCACCTCGGTGCACGCCGGGCCGGTCGACCAGAGCATGCCCTGCGTGCCCAGGCCGGCGGCGACGAGGTCACCGAGGACTGACGGGCCGGAGGTGTTTGCGGGGAAGTACCCGAAGAAGCCGGGATGCTGCCAGTGGGTGAGGGCCGGGGTCACGATCCGGTCGAGATCGGCGAGTACGGCAGCGAGGTCCCCGCCCTCCTCCGGCGCCGTGGCCGGCAACTGTGCCGCGACGGCACCCGGCGTCACCGCCGGCGCGACCGGCCGCGACGGCAGTCCGGCCCAGTAGTCGGCCACCCAGTCGACGACCGCGTGTCCATGGCGTCGGAACTCGTCCGGAGTCATATGGGATGCCACTGCTCGACCCTATCCGCCGCCGGGTGTCCCGCCACGGCCGTGTGCCCGGCCCCGCGGCGCCGCCCGGTAACCTATGGCAGCTATGACAACCGACGGGCCGCGCCAGGGCGCTGATCACAACGTGATGCGGGAGGTGAACCGCTCCCTGGTGCTTGCCATGATCAAGCAGGGTGGTCCCGTCTCCCGGGCGAGCGTCGCCCGGTCGACCGGGCTCGCCAAGCCGACCGTCTCGGCCATCGTGGACGAACTGATCGGCGAATCCCTGGTCAGCGAGCTCGGGCCGGGTGCCACCGCCTCGGGCGGCGGCCGCCCGCCGATCCTGCTGCAGTTCAATGCCGCTTCGCAGCTCGTCGTCGGGCTGCACATCGGTGCCCGGCGCACCAGCGTGCTGCTGGCCGACGCGACCGGAGCCGAGCTGGTCCGCGATGAGGCCCCGACGCCCGACGGCCCGGCAGCGGACGCGCTCGGCGACATCGCGGCCAGAGTCCGTGACCTGCTCGCCGACGTTGCCGGCGCCCGACTCAGCGCGGTCGGGGCGGTCCTCCCCGGCCTCACCGATTTCCACACCGGCGTGTGCCTGCTCGCGCCGAACCTGGGCTGGCGCGACGTGCCGGTGGGTGCGCTGCTCGCGGCGCACCTCGGCGCTCCGGTGTATGTCCACAACGCCGGGCAGGCCGCCGCCGTTGCGGAGAACCTCGAGGGCGCCGGCCGGCAGGTCGGCAACCTCGCGCTGCTGTACGCCGGCACAGGGCTGTCCGCGGGTGTGCTTTCCGAGGGCCGGGTGTTCCACGGCGTCGGGGGCATGGCGGGGGAGATCGGGCACTGTGCCGTGCCGGGCGCTGACGAACCGTGCAACTGCGGCAAGGTCGGTTGCCTGGAGACCGTCGCCTCGGGCCCGGCGATCGTCCGCGCGGTCCGCCGGGCGCTCGACGCGGGCGAGTCCAGCGCGTTGTCGCGGTCGGTGGACTTCGACTCCCGCGAGGTGTCGGCGGCTGCCGCCGCCGGCGACCGGGTGGCCCGCGCGGCGATCGAGCAGGTGGGGCGCAACCTCGGCCTGGCGGCGTCGTGGCTGATCAACGCGTACAACCCGGCGGTGGTGGTGATCGGCGGCGGCCTGGCCGAAATCGGCGATCTGCTGCTGGTGCCGCTGCGGCAGTCCGTTGCCGAGCACGCGCTCGCCCCCGCGCTGCGCGGCGTCGAGCTCCGGGTGTCGGAGCTCGGCGCCGCCGCGGAGGTGCGTGGTGCGGTGCTGCTGGCATTGCAGCATTCCGAGACGTACTACCGCGTCGTGTTCCGCTCGGGCTGAACCAGGTTCAGCCCACCCGGGAGCCGACGATGTCGAACTCCACGTCGGTGTATCGGGCGGCGATGCCGCGCAGGCCCACGCGGAACGCGTACCGGTCGACGCGGGCGTGGGCGCGGAACCGGCAGCCGGCGACGTCACTGGTGCCGGAGTCGAGTTCGAGGACGATCGGCGCGGTCCGGCCGCGGACGGTCAGCCTCCCGTGCAGCAGCCACCGGTCGCCGTCGCGAACCAGCCGGTCGGAGGTGAAGACCAGCTCCGGGTGCTCGTCGGCGTTCAGAAACCGCTTCGACCGGACGTCGGCGTCGCGCTTGGGCTTGTCCGTGGTGAAGCTGGCCGCGTCCACCCGGGCCGTGACGGTACTGGCGCGCGGGTCCGCCGCAACCGTGATGGTGCCGTCCCGCATGGCGAAGGTGCCCGCGACCGGTCCCACCCCGAAGGAGTGGGAGGTCCGGAAGCGTACGTGGCTATCGGCGGCGTTGATCTCGTAGACGCCCGCGGCGACCGCGGTGCCGGTGTCGGTGCTCATTGGTCGGCTCCTTCGGGAACGAGGGTCTGCACGGCCGGACCGGTCCGTGTGACGGTGTGGTGGATGTCGACCCGGTCGGGGCCGGTCAACAACGCCGGGTCCTCGCCCGGCAGCAGCTCGGTGGCGTTGACGGCGGCGCCGGCCGCGTCCAGGGCGGACAGGTCCACGGCCAGGGTCACCGCGCAACTGGCGGTGTCCCGTTCGCGCCACAGCACGAGGCTGCGGACCAGTCCGGGCTCGGTGGCCAGCTCGTCGGCGCTGCGGTGTTCGAAGGTGTCGTACATGCCTGTCACGATCGCCGTTGGGCGGCCGCCACGGCATCGGCGGTGCCACGCAGATCGGTACGTAGGTTCCGGCTTCGACGCCTACGTGCCCGCGCGGATCACCGGCGCGGGGTGTGCAGGAACCAGCCGGCGACCTGGGTGCGGTTGGCCAGACCCAGCTTGGTGAGCACGTTGCGGATGTGCGTTTCCACGGTGCGCTCGGACAGGAAGAGCTGGTCGGCGATGGCCCGGTTGGACCGTCCTTCCGCGACCAGCGCGGCGATCTCCCGTTCCCGTGCGGTCAGTGGATCGTCGGCGCGCCTACCGGCCAGCTGCCGGAGCAGGGCATCGGCGCGCTCCCGTACCGGTGGCATGCCGAACTGGTCGGCGGCCCGCTGTGCCGCCTCCGCGAGCCGCACCGCCTCGTTTCCATCTCCCGGGCGGCCGCGCGCGATCAGCGCCCGCGCCAGGTCGACCTGCGCGATCGCGGCGTCGCCCAACGAGCCGATCCGCCGCTCCTGCCGCACCGCCGCGACCAGATGACCGACGGCCGCGTCGTGGTCACCGGCGGCGCCGGCGGTGAGGCCCAGGGCCCGGGCCACGCTTCCGTGGCAGCCGGTCGCGGAGTTGGCGTACATCCCCTCGTACGGCGCCAGGTGCGCGTAGCAGGCCGCCGCCGTCTCGGCGTCGCCGAGGCGCGCCGCGAGCTCGCCGCTCATCGTGAACGTCGCCAACCAGCGGGAATTGACGGGATGGTCGATGAGTGCCGGCCTGAGTTGATCCAGTGCCGCGGTGGCCTGGACGGTGTCACCGGCCGCCAGGTGCAGCAGGCCGACCTGCACCACGCCGACCGGCAGGACCATGGCGTACCGCCGGATGGCCATCATCGCTTCGTACTCCGCCGGCATGATGCCGACGCGGACCATCAGCTCCGCCATGACCGAGTGGAACAAGCCCTGCGCGACGAAGTCCTGCGTCGCCGCGGCGGTCTCGCGCGCCATCCGGGCGTAGCGCTCCGCCTCGGGGTACCGGGCGGCGATCATCGAGCGGGCGGTACGCGCGCGCAGCAGGTGCCAACGGGCCAGCGGCCAGCCGAGCCGCTCCACCAGCGCGGCCAACTCGACGATCTCGGTGTCCAGGGCATCGACCGCGCCGAGCTCCAGCGTCGCCTCGACCCGCCACACGTAGCTCCAGAGGGCGGCGTCCACCCGACCCGAGCCGGCAGCGATCGTACGCAGCCGGGCTCCCGCGGCCAGCCGTTGCGCCACCCCGTCCGGGCCGGGGTGCACGTCGTACCACGCGTGCAGGGCGAGCGCGAGGGCGTCGGGGTCGCCGCTGCGCTCGGCCATCGGCATGGCTCGACGGCTCAGCTCCGCCGCCTCGCCGTCCCGGTCGATCGCGGCGAGCGCGTACGCGTGCTGCGCCAGTACCAGCGCGTGCCGCGCGCTGTCCTCGTCGCCGAGTAGTGCCCTGGCCCGGGTACAGAGCGCGACGATGGGCTCGCCGACCACCCCGCCGAGGCCGCGGACCACGACGGCGGCCGCGACCGCGAGGTCGGCAAGGCGCAGCCGCTCGGCGACGCCCATCACGCGGGTGCAGCGCTCGATCGCGTGCTCGAACTGGCCGGCGCGGTACCCGGCGTCCGCCGCGGCGAGCAACGCCCCGGCCTGATCCACAACGGCATCGGGTAGCCCGTCGAGCAGCGATGTCGCCTGGTCGTACCACCGCATGGCATCGGAAAACGCGAACGCCATCGCCGCCGCGTCGGCTGCCGCCAGGCATGCCCGGGCAGCCCGACTCCGCCCAGCCTCGTCGACCGCCGCGCGGACCAGGTGGTGGGCCAAGCCACCCGCCCCCGGCGCGGAGCCCGTCGACTCCAGGAGATCCGCGATGCGCCCGTGCCAACCCACGCGTTCGGTCCGCGGCATCTCGTCGTAGCGGGCCCGCCGGACCAACTCGTGCGAGAAGCGCAGCAGCCGGGGGGAATCCGGATCCTCCACGAGCACGCCGGCCGAGACCGCCTCGGCCACCAGGGCCGGCACCGCCACCCGTCGATCCTCATCCACGGCGGAGGTCAACAGCGCCACATCGATCTCGTCACCGATCACGCTCGCCACGCCGAGCAGCGCCTGGCCGGCCGCGCCGAGGCGCGCCATCCGCCGCAGCGCCACCCGCCGCAACTCAGCCGGCACCGGCACGTCCACCGCTGGCGTGGCCAGCCGCCCTTCCGCGGCGAGCAGCCGGGCCAGTTCGCGGACGAAGAGCGGGTTGCCGCCGCTGAGCCGGTGCACGTACGCCGGCCACGAGCGGTGCACGGGTCCTTCGGCGATGGCCGCCAGGGCGGCCGCGACATCGGCGGGAGGGAACGGCGCGAGCCGGATCACGTGCGCGTCGGGCAGGTCGCCGAGGTCCACCGGCGGCACGGAGGGGGCGGGCGTCCGCACCGTGGCGAGGACCAGGATGGGCGCGTCCGCGACCTCGCGGCACACGTGCCGGAGCAGTGCCAGGGAGGCTTCGTCGGCCCAGTGGACGTCCTCGATCAGCAGGACCAGCCCGGTCGGCGCGGCCGCGGCGGTGAGCGCCCGGACGATGCGGTCGGCGACCCGGAACCGGACCGCGGCGGTCGCCTCGGCCACCGCCGGCTCCCGGTCGGTGTCCGCATCGAGCAGGTGGTCGGACAGTCCGACGTCCGGGGCTGCGAGGGCCCGTCGCCACGGCCAGTACGCCGGTGCGCCGTCGTCGGCGACCGCGCGCCCGACCAGCACCGGTACGCCCTGGGCACGCGCCCGGTCGACCAGCGCGTCGGCGACCGTCGATTTGCCGATGCCGGCCTCACCGGTGAGCAGGACGACCGAGCCTGAGCCCGCAGTTGCCCCGGCGAGCAGCGCATCGAGCTCCAGGAGCACCCGCTCCCGTCCCAGGACGGCAGACCTCATGCCGGTCATTGTGCCGGGCTTCGGTCGCCGGTCCACGGACCCCTGACCGGCACGGTCCCGGTCGAGGGGTCCGGCTAATTAGTTCGGTCCTTGAACCAACCGGTGCCTTCGGCGTAGCGTGGGCTGCGCCCGCGCTGTGAGCCGCCGTCCGAGGAGACCCTTCATGAACGACTACGCTCCGACGCCCGCCGACCGCTTCTCCTTCGGCCTGTGGACCGTGGGCTGGAGGGCGCAGGACATCTTCGGCAGTGCCTCGCGGCCGCCGCTGGATCCGGTAGAGACGGTCCACCGGCTGGGTGAGCTCGGCGCCTACGGGGTGAGCTTCCACGACGATGACCTGGTCCCGTTCGGCGCCGACCCGGCCACCCGGGACAAGCAGATCACGCGGTTCCGCGAGGCGCTGGAAGCGACCGGGATGGTGGTGTCGATGATGACCACCGATCTGTTCGGGCACCCGATCTTCAAGGACGGCGGATTCACCGCGAACGACAGGTCGGTGCGCCGGTTCGCGCTCCGCAAGGTGCTGCGCAACCTCGACCTCGCCGCCGAGATGGGCGCGCCGACCTATGTCCTGTGGGGCGGACGCGAGGGCTCCGAGTCCGGTGGCGGCAAGGACATCGCGGCGGCGCTGGACCGGTACCGGGAAGCGATGAACATCCTCTGCGCGTACGTCCGCGAGCAGGGGTACGACATCCGCTTCGCGATCGAGCCCAAGCCCAACGAACCCCGCGGCGACATCCTGCTCCCCACCATCGGCCACGCGCTCGCGTTCATCACCTCGCTCGACGACCCGGACCGGGTGGGGCTGAACCCGGAGGTGGGCCACGAGGAGATGGCCGGCCTGAACTTCGCGCACGGGCTCGCCCAGGCGCTCTGGCACGGCAAGCTGTTCCACGTCGACCTCAACGGCCAGCACGGGCCGCGCTTCGACCAGGATCTCCGGTTCGGCGCCGGCAACCTGCGCGGCGCCTTCTGGGCGGTCGACGTGCTGGAGACCGGTGGCTACACCGGCCCCCGGCACTTCGACTACAAGCCGCCGCGCACCGAGGACATCGACGGCGTGTGGGAGAGCGCCCGGGGCTGCATGCGCAACTACCTGATCCTGCGGGAGCGGGCCGCCGCCTTCCGCGCCGACCCGCAGGTGCAGCAGGCGCTGGTCGACGCGCGGGTGGCCGAGCTGGCCGTGCCGACGATGGCGACCGGGGAGACGCTGGACCAACTGCGGGCCGAGGAGTTCGACCTGCCGGCGACCGCGGCGCGCGGGATGGCGTTCGAACGGCTCGACCAGCTCGCGATGGAGCACCTGCTCGGGGTGCGCTGATGGCGGCGCGGCTGGTTGCCGGCGTCGACTGCTCCACCCAGTCGATGAAGGTGCTCGTCTGTGACGCGGAGACCGGCGCGGTGGTCCGCGAGGGCCGCGCCACGCATCCCGACGCGACCGAGGTGGACCCGGCGGTCTGGGCGCAGGCGCTGCGGACCGCGACGGAGGGCGGTTTGCTGGACGGGGTGGCCGCGATCGGCGTCGGGGGCCAGCAGCACGGCATGGTGTGCCTCGACGCCGACGGCGCGGTGGTGCGCCCCGCCCTGCTGTGGAACGACACGCGCTCCGCCGGCGCCGCAGATGACCTGGTCGCCGAGCTCGGCGGGCCCGCGGCCTGGGCGCAGGCGGTGGGCTCTGTCCCGGTCGCCAGCTTCACCATCACCAAGCTGCGCTGGCTGGCCGAGCACCAGCCGGCCGAGGCGGCGCGGGTCGCCTCGGTCGTCCTCCCGCACGACTGGCTGACCGCGGGCCTGCGGGCCGGGTCGGCGGCGGGCCCGCCGACCACCGACCGGGGGGACGCCTCCGGCACCGGGTACTTCTCCGCGGCCACCGGTCAGTACCGGATGGACCTGTTGCGGCTCGCGTTCGGCCGGGAGCTGGCGGTGCCCCGGGTGGCCGGGCCGGCGGAGATCGTGGGGGAGACCGCCGACGGGGCGCTGCTCGCCCCCGGTACCGGCGACAACATGGCGGCCGCCCTCGGGCTGGGGCTGCGGGCCGGTGACGTGGTCGTGTCGTTGGGCACCTCCGGCACCGTGTTCGGGGTGGCGGAAACGCCGGTGACCGACCCGGCCGGCGCGGTGGCCGGCTTCGCCGACGCGACGGGACGGCACCTGCCGCTGGTCTGCACGCTCAACGCGGCCCGGGTGCTCTCCGCGGCCGCCGATCTGCTCGGCGTACCGCTGTCCCGCCTGGACGAACTGGCGTTGTCGGCGCCCCCCGGCGCCGGCGGCCTCACCCTGCTGCCGTACCTGGACGGGGAACGCACTCCCAACCTGCCCCGGGCCCGTGGCCTGGTGGCCGGCCTGACCCGGGCCAACGCGAATCCGGCGAACCTGGCGCGGGCCGCCGTCGAGGGGATGCTCTGCGGCCTGGCCGACGGCCTCGACGCGATCCGGGCCCAGCGGGTCCCGGTGGAGCGGGTGCTGCTGGTCGGCGGCGCGGCGGCGTCGGCAGCGGTACGCCAGATCGCCCCGGCCCTCTTCGGTGTGCCGATGACGGTGCCGGATCCGGCCGAGTACGTGGCCCGGGGCGCCGCCCGCCAGGCGGCATGGGTCCTCGGCGGCACGGCGGAGCCGCCGGCCTGGCCGGTTGCCGCCGTGCCGGTTCAGGCCGCACCCACCGAAGCCGTCCGGGTCGCCTACGCCGGGGTCCGGGACCGGGCTGCCGCCCTGCTCGCCTAGGGCCTGTCCTGTCGATCAGGTGAGCCATATGACGGCCGCCAGCACCATGTCCGGTTTGCTGCGCGGGCGGCCACGGCGCCCAACGGCGGCGATGCGGATCTGATCCGACAACGCCGGCAGCTGCGGATTGTCACCGGCCTGGCCCGGGGTGAGCAGGATCGACAACGGCTGGCCGCGACCATCAACCGCGAGGTGAATCTTCGTGCTCAGTCCGCCCCGGGACCGCCCGATCGCCTCACCGTCCTGCGCACCGACCGTCCGCCTGCCCGTTCGGCCTGCGCGCGCCCGACTGCCCACCCGAAGGTACAGCGAAGTCTGCCCCTTCTACCTGCGCGGACCCTCATTGTCCGATCCGGTCCGCTGGCCACCGACATGGCCGGCGACGCGCCGGCTCTCCAAACAGGATGTGTGCGCAGGACTCACCTATCTGGAGGACACATGAAACGTCTTATGGCGGCGGTACTCGCGACGGTTGGCGCAGTGGCGCTGGTGGTGCTGCCGGCCGGATCCGCTTCCGCTCACCCGTCGTACCACTCGATCGGGGTTTGGGGACACATGAACATCACCGACGCGGACTGGCCCGACGGCGACGATCACAACTACGTCGAGTTCTCAGGTGGGGCGAGCGTCAGCGAAGCCACGCCGACCGCGAGCCTGCGATTCGAGGGGTGCTCCGACGAGGTGCGAGTGGTGCTCGATGTGACCATCGTGCACCAACCAAACCAACCGTGGGTGACGGTCAACACGCGAACCCGCCTGTACGAGGGTGCCAGCTGCGCCACCACCGACAAGGAACGGGACGTTCGCAGGACGTACTACGTGGGATCCGAGAGGCTGCAGGATTCGTGGACCGTCTGGTCTGGAGGCAACATGGGGTCGACGATGCTGAACGTCAGTCACTCCCACGGCTGATCCGGGGCCGGGTGGCCGGTGTGCCGGTCTCCGACACCTGCATGCGTGGTCAGCGATGAACCGACCGGCCCGGACCGACCTGATCGGTCCGGGCCCGCAGCCTGATGAGCCGGTCGAGCACCGCCTCCGCCTCCGGTAGCCCGATCTCGGCGTAGACCGCGAGCGCCAGTTGCCAGTGCCGGGCGGCCTCCCCGGCGTTGCCGGTGGCGAGGTGCGTTGCCGCGATCCCGTCGTGTGCGCGGGCCCGCTCCGGCCCGCCGCCGAGGCGGGTGGCGAGGGCGAGCGCGCCCAGGTGTGCTCCGCGGGCACTGACCGGGTCACCGGCAGCGTGGAGGGAAGCGCCGAGGGCGTTCTGGGCCCTCGCCTCCCCGAGGGCCTCACCCATTTCCCGGAACAGCGCGAGGGCGTGCCGGTGATGCTCCGCGGCCTGCCGGGCGCGCCCTTGCCGTGCCAGGGCGCGACCGAGGTGCAGCAGCGCCCTGGCTTCCCCGGAGCGGTCGCTGAGCTTGCGTAACAGCGTCAGCGCCCACTCGTGGGCCTCCACCGCGCGGCGCTGATCACCCTGCCCACTGTGCACCGTTCCCAGGGCGTCGTGTGCCCTGGCCTCGCCGCCTTCGTCGCCGAGCTGCCGGAAGAGGATGAGCGCCGTGACCAGCGACTCGATGGCATGATCCGGTCGCCCCTGACTCTCGTACAAGGCGCCGAGGGTGCCCAGCACCCGGGCCTCAACCATCCGGTCGCCGATGCTCCGAGCGGTGTCGAGGCTATGGCTGAGGTGGTCGATTGCCTGGTCCAGGTGGCCCCGCTCGGAGGCGACCATTGCCAGGTTCGCCAGAATCCTGCTCTCCAGCCCACGGTGACCCTCTTGGCGGGCCACGTCGAGCGCGCGGTCGAGATATCCGGCGGCCGGCTCGAGCTGCCCTTGCTGGCAGTGGGCAGCGCCAACGTCCATCAGCGTCCTGGCCAGCGCCACCCGGTCCCCGGTGATACAGGCGGCATCCACGGCATGTCGATGGATGACGAGCTCGTCGGACCGGTAGCCGCCGGCATCGAGGTACCGGGCGAGGGCGGTGGACAGATCGATGGCGTGGCCCGGCCAGCCAGAGGTTGCGGCGTGTGCAGTGGCGGCAACGAGGTGCGCGCGGTGGGTATCAAGCCACGCCTGCGCCGCTGTCGGGTTGGCAACCCCCTGGTGCGGTCGGCTGAGCGGGGGTGGTGCGTCCGGCGTACCAGGGAACAGTGAGTCCGTGGCCGCGCTGGCGCTGCCCAGGTAGCAGTCGAGCAGCCGGGTGACAGCCTCCCGACGCTCGGCTTCGGGGTCGACCGTGCCGGCGAGGTGCAACGCGTACGCGCGGAGCAGGTCGTGTGAGCGGTACCGGCCGCTGCGGCCACGCTGCACGAGCTGGGCCCGCTCCAGCGTGGTGAGCAGCCGCTGCGCCTCGGCGGTCGGAACGCCGAAGAGTGCGGCGGCGACGTCGGGGTACAGGTCCGGGCCGGGGGCCAGGCCGGTGAGGCGAAAGGCCCGAGCGGCGTCCGGTGGCAGCGACCGGTACGACCACGAGAACACCGTGCGTACCGCCGTACCCGCGTCGCCACCCGCATCCAGCAGGTCGAGACGGTGCTGCTCGTCCCGCAGCTCGTCGACCAGCTCGGCCAAGGGTGCGCCGGGCCGGCCCGTGCCCAACTCGGCGACAACCCGCAGCGCCAATGGCAACCGGGCGCACTGCTCGGCCAGCGCGGCGGTGGCGTCGGGCTCGGCCGTCGCCCGGGGGCCGACCAGGCGGCGCAGCAGCGCGCGGGCGTCGGCGGGGCGCAGCAGATCCAGGTGGAGGCGGTACGCCCCATGCCGGGCAACAAGTCCGGCCAGTGGGTCCCGGCTCGTTACCACGACGAGGCAGGAACGGGCGCCGGGCAGGAGCGGTCGAACCTGATCGACCGTGGCGGCGTTGTCGAGCACGACGAGTATCCGTCGCCCGGCGAGCTCGGTGCGGTAGCGCGCGGCGAGGGCATCGACGTCCACCGAGGGCTCCGGGCCGGCGACGCCGAGCGCGGCCAGGAGCTCGGTCAGGGCGGCCGCTGGCCCTCTCGGTGGCTTTGGCCCGTGCCCGTGCAGGTCTACGTAGAGCGTGCCATCCGGGAAACGGCTCCGCATCCGGTGACCCCAGTGCACTGCCAGCGCGGTCTTGCCCGCCCCGGCGGTACCGGAGATCGAGATCACGACCGGAGGCAGGTCGTTGCCCGCCTCGTCAGCGTTGTCGGCGGCGGCGGCGTTGTCGGCGTCGCCGTCCGCGGCGGCGTCCTTATCGGCGGCGTAGGCGGCGGCGTTCTCGTAGGCGGGGGGAGCGTGGGCGGCGTGGGCGGCCAACCGGTCGAGCTCGACGAGTTCCGCGGCGCGACCGGTGAAGGCGGAAACGTCGGCCGGGAGTTGCCCGGGCTTGCGCCGAGCAGCCGGATCAGCACATCGAACCGGTCCGTGGGTGGGAGCGTCGTGCCGACGAAGTATGCGCCGATAGCCCCGTGCGACCAGCCGGTGCGGGTGGCCAGCTCCCGGTAGGTGACCGGAGTGTCGCCGCATAGCCGGGCCTGCCTGCGGCGCAGCGCCCGGAGCAGCGCGGCCAGGTCCGCCACCGTCACCGCCCAAGCGGCAGCCTGTGCAACGGTGCCGTCGGCGGTTTGCGCTGTTCGCCTGTTGACCACCAAGTGCCCCCCGGAGTCCGGTCGACACATGAGCGTAACTCATGCCCAAAAGGGCAAAGTGTCCGGATCCGGATGCTGCGGGGTTATGTCTGGGCGTGGCCGTGGGCGCGGCCATGGGCGTTGGTGAGGCCCGGGGGTCTGGCCCCCGGGTCCAGGACAGCTACCCCGGAGGCAGCTGCCGGAGCGCCTCGAGCGCCTCGTCCTCGGCGTACTCGCCCTCCGGCAACGCGTCGATCCGGGCCATCTCGTCGGCCGGCAGGTCCGCGGCGATCGCGCGCCGGGCGATCTCGTCGCGGGTGAGGCGTTCCTGCCCCGAGTACGCCTCGTCAAGCAGTGCCCGCAGGTCTGCAATCGGTTCTGAAGTCACGGTTGACCGGGATACCCGAGATGGACGCCGGGAAACCGGGTTGCCCGCGGCATACCACTCAACCGTGGCGCCGGTCCGCCGATAGCAGGGACGGTCTACTTTCCCTGGGGGGGCACACGTGGGTACATCGGAATTGGAACGTCCGCGCTGGGTAGGGGTCGGCCGCAGTGTCGACAACGACTCGCGGACCGCCGCACTCGCCGCTACGGGCGCCGCCCTCACGGGTGATGATCCGAAGCTGCTCATGGTCTTCGCGGCGATCACGCACGACCTCGCCGTGGTCCGGGACGCGATCGCCGAGATCGCACCGGGCGTGCCGGTCATCGGATGTACCACGCACGGCGAGATCGGTGAGGGCGGCCCGGTCGACGGCAGCGTCACCGTGACCGCGCTCGGCGGGGCGGGTTTCGCCATTTCGACCGGTGTAGCCGAGCACGTCGCCGGCCGTCAGCGGGAAGCCGGCGCCGAGGTGGCCCAGTGCGTGGACCAGGTGGAGGAGCGGGCGTACAAGGTGCTGGTGCTCCTCACCGACGGGCTGGTGCGCGACCAGGAGAGCATCGTGCGCGGATGCTACGGCGTGGTCGGTGCGGCGGTGCCGCTGTTCGGCGGCGCGGCGGCGGACGGATGGCAGATGAGCGGCACATTCCTGCTCGGCGAGGGGCGCGTGCTCACCGACGCCGTGGTCGCCGTGACGATCGCGTCGGACGCGCCGCTCGCGGTCGCGGTGGAGCACGGTTGGGAGAAGCTCGGGCAGCCGATGATCGTGACGAGCAGCGGCAACGGGCGGGTGTACACGCTCGACGACAAGCCGGCCCTCGACGTCTACCTTGGTCGACTCGATGCGCCCGCGGCTGCGTACACCGATCCTGAGACATTTGTCGAGTTCGCGCTGCCCCGCCCACTCGGTGTCCAGCGGCGCAGTGGCATCGAGGCGAGAAACCTGAGCACCGCGGTGGACCTCGAGGGCCGGTCCATCGGCGGCGGCAACGCCATCGACCACGGCGGCCTCGCCTGGGCCATGACCGGAGACGAGGACTCGATCCTGCAGGCCGCGGATGCCGCATGCGACAACGCCATCGACGGGCTGGGCGGTCGGCAGCCGATCGGGATGCTCACGTTCAGCTGCGCCGCGCTGCGGGCGGTCCTCGGCGAGGAGGGGATCCAGCGCGAGGGGGAGCGTATCGGGAAGCGGGCCAACGGGGTTCCGTTCGCGGGGTTCTACACCTACGGCGAGATCGCGAGGGTCCGGGGGATCGACGGTTTCCACAACCAGACGCTTGTGGTCCTGGCTTTCGCCTGACATGGTCGACGCGGCCGGCGTACTGCAGGTGCAGCAGCTCGTGGAGTTGCTCGCTGTGGTGTCGTCGTTCCCGGACCAGGAGTCGGCCATCCGCGGGGCCGTCGAGCGGGCGGCACAGGCGCTCGAGGCCGAAGTCGCCGCCGTGATCGTCGGTGGCCAGGTGGCCGCCTCGATCGGCTACCCGGCGTCCGCGGCCCCGGACGAGGATCTGATCGCCGCCGCGGAGCGCCGATCCGACCACCTGGTCGTGCCGGGGGTCGGCCACTGCGCCACCGTTGGGGCCGGGTGGGGCGGTCCGCATCCGGGCCATCTCCTCCTCGCCCGCGCCGACCCGGCTGGATTCTCGGTCGAGGAGATCAACCTGGTCCGGGGCATGGCGCG
This sequence comes from Micromonosporaceae bacterium, assembly GCA_035296325.1. Taxonomy (GTDB): domain Bacteria; phylum Actinomycetota; class Actinomycetes; order Mycobacteriales; family Micromonosporaceae; genus DATHBD01. Next base: position 198,827 of record DATHBD010000058.1, read on the forward strand.
GCTGCTGGAGCTCACCCTCCGGATGCTGCGCACGCTGGAGACCGAGCACGCGATGCGGGAGCGCAGCGACCGCCAGGCGGCTGAGAACGCGGAGCTGCTGGTCTCGCTGCAGCAGCGGCAACGCCTGCTGGAGCACCTGTTCGAGATCCAGCGGGCGATCTCGCGGCGGGTGCCGCTGGACCAGATTCTGGACCGGATCATCAATGCCACCAGCGGTCTGTTGGGCGACGACGTCATCGGCCTGTGGCTGCGCGACGGTGCCGCCGAGGACCGCGCCAAGCTCGCCGCGTCGGCCGGACTCGACCCGGACGCTGCCAAGCGGCTGCCCGCCGTCCTGCTCATCGACGCCGGCCTGGCCGGAGCGGCGATGCTGCAGGACCGGCTGGTAGTGCAGCAGGGTGCCGTCGCGAGTTCGGTGCTGGACCAGCTTGCCGCCCAACCGCTGCGCGGGTCGATGGCTGCGCCGGTGCACGAGAGCGGCGTGGTGAGTGGCTGCCTGGTGGTCGGCTCGTTCGCCGCGCAGCGGCGGTTCGGCGAGGCGGAGCAGCAGATGCTGCGGGCGCTGGCTGAGCACGTCAGCCTGGCCCTGACCGACGCGCACACGGTCGACCGGATGCACCAGGCTTTCCACGACTCGCTCACCGGCCTGGCCAGCCGGGCGCTGTTCCTGGACCGCCTCGCGAGCGGGCTGGCCGACGCGCGGCGGGAACTGACCAGCACCGCTCTGCTCTTTGTCGACCTGGACCGTTTCAAGGTGGTCAACGACACGCTGGGCCACGCGGTGGGCGACGAACTGCTGATGGTGACGGCGGACCGGCTCAGGGGGCAGTTGCGGACCGTCGACGTGGCGGCGAGGCTCGGCGGGGACGAGTTCGCGGTGATGCTCACCGGGGTGGACGGAGCGCAAGAAGCCATCCTCGTCGCGGACCGCATCGTGGCGGTGCTCGCCCAGCCGATGGTGATCGCCGGGCGCCGGTTGCCAATGTGCGCCAGTGTCGGCATCGCGATCTGCGAATCCGGCGAACTCGACCCGGCCGAGTTGATGCGCCGGGCCGACGTGGCGATGTACCAGGCGAAGCGGGGCGGTCGGGGGCGGCACCGGCTCTACACCGACCGCATGGAGGAGGCGTTCGCCACCGGGCTGGTCAGTTGACCCCGCCGACACGCGCCAGTGGGGCCCGGCGGACCGGACCCCACTGTGGCCGCGCATCGTCGGTGCGCGCCGCGATCAGTCGTCGCCCGGCCACGAGCCGGTCAGCCGCCGTACCCCCTCGGCGCCGCCGCGGTCGATGGTGGCCCGCACCACGGCGAAGATCGCTCCCTGCAGCGCGGCGGCGGCGAGTACCTCGCCCCAGCCGTACTCCTGCGAGGTGGGCGTGGGGGCGTCGTCCTCGCCGGCCAGGCGTTTCCAGGCCTGCTTGAAGATGGCGGTGGCGACCAGGCCGCCGACCACGCTCACGCCGATGCTGATCGGCTTGTAGAGCAGCTTGTTCAACGTCGCCACCTCCGTTGTGCGATCAGCAACATGAGTGCCAGCGTGCCGGCCACGACGGCCCACGGCGCCGGGTTGTCGGTCACCGAGCGCCGGACCCGTTCCGACGTGAGCTTCAACTTCGTGGCCGGATCGGCCTTGAGTTCGCGCCCGAACTGGGCGGCGGAATTCGCGACCTGCTGGGCGCTCTCCCGGGCGGCGACGACCGCGTACGACGCCTCCTCCCGGGCCCGGATCTTCGCCTGCTGGACGGATTCCTGCGCACGTGCCTTGACGTCAGCCTTGGCGGCGAGTGCCTCGACGGTCTCGCCGAGCTGCTGCCGGGTTTCGGCGATCTCGTTTCGCAGGGCAGGGACGTCCGGAGGGGTGGACTTTCCGTTCTGCCGGTTGGTCGCCGTCACCGCTGCCCCCTGCTGTTCTGTACCGCACCCTTGACGGTCTCCACGTCGGCCTTGACGTTGCGTACCGCGTCGGTGGGCATGGCCGGCGTGGCCTGGCTGACCTGCTTGCGTCCGACCAGGGCCAGGACGCCGGCGACGATCAGGACCACCACGGTCACGATAAGGCTGGCCAACCAGGCCGGCATGACCAGGGCGAGGGCGAGCACGATCGTGGTGAGGAGGCCGGCGACGCCGTACAGGGCCAGGACCCCGCCCGCGCCGAACATGCCGATGCCCTTGCCGGCGTGCTTGCCCTTCTCGGTCAGCTCGGCCTGCGCCAGCTTGAGTTCGTCGCGCACGAGCGTCGAGATCTGCTCCGCCGCAAGCTTGACAAGATCGGCGGTGGAACGGTCGGACAGGCCTTCCGGAGGCCGGTCGTGCATCGTGTTGGTCATGGTTGCTCCTCTCACCCGCACAGGTTTCTTTCCCCGCGCCGGCGTTCGCTAACCGCCTCGATCCCGGAGTCTCTGGGCCAGGTCGAGTGAATCAGTTCCGCGTTGGGTAAGTGTCGACGGTTGACGCAAGTACCAGCGCTTGGTGTATCACAAGGGAGGCACGATGGATCCGGTATCCGACGGTGGGCAGGGCGTGGAGCCCTCATCGCTCAGCGACGACGATCTGCTGCGCGAGTTGGCCAGCCTGCACGACACCCGGCATCAGACGCTGCGGCACGGTTCCGGTTCCGCTCTGGACAACCACAATCGCCGGATGTACGTGCTGGAAGCCGAGTACCTGCGGCGTTTCCCGGAGCGCGAGGTTGACCCGCACCGCCTCCGCGACGGCGCCGACGCCTAGCCCTCCGCCCCCCGCCCCCCCCCCCCGATCTTGCAGTCGTGCCCGCCGTTCCACGGCTTTCCGGGTGATTCGCCCGAGGCACGACTGCAAGATCGCCGGGGTCAGGGGCCGGGCGGGGCCAGGTGGACAACCTTCGTGTACGTGAGCTCGTCGAGGAGTTCGGGACCGTAGCCGAAGCCCTGGCCGCTGCCGGCCCGGGGTTGGGCCGCCCCGCCCGGGGCGCCGCCGAACACTCCGTTGATCTTGACGGTGCCGACCGGCAGGTCCCGCCAGGCGCGCTGGGCGTGCCCCATATCCGCGGTGAGCACGGTCGCCGCCAGCCCGTAGGCCGATCGCGACGCACGCGCCAACGCCTCGTCGAACGAGCTGACCACCGCCACCGGCGCGACCGGTCCGAACGTCTCCTCGCGCATGACCGCCATCTCGTCCGTGCACCCGGTCAGCACGGTGGCCGGGTAGAAACTGCCCGGCGCGTCCGGGACATCTCCGCCGCAGCGCACCGTCGCACCCGCCGCGGCCGCGGCGCTGACCTGGGCGTGCACCGAATCCCGCAGCCGGGTGTCGACGAGCGGCCCGAGTTCGGTGTCCGCGGCCAGGCCGGACCCCACCCGCAGCGCCGCGGCGCGGGCCACCAGTGCCTCGACGAAGGCCTCCGCCACCGCCTCGTGCACGTAGATCCGTTCCACCGAGACACACACCTGACCGGCGTTGGCGAACGCTCCGAGCGCCGCCTGCGCGGCCGCCCAGCGCGGGTCGACACCGGCGTCGACGATCAGCGCGTCGTTCCCGCCGTTCTCCAGCAGCACCTTGGCGCCGACCCCCGGGGCCCCCGCGCCCGCTGAGCCGGACGCGGTGTCCAGTGCCGCCGCGGCGATCGCCCGACCGGTCACGCTGGACCCGACGTGCGCCACCACGTCGACCGGTTCCCCGACCAGTGCCGCGCCGGTCGCGCCGTCGCCGAGCAGCAGGGTGAGGACGTCGGGCGGCAGGTGCTCCTGGATGATCTGGGCGAGCAGCCACCCGGTGCCCGGAGTACGCTCGCTCGGCTTGTACACGACCGTGTTGCCGGTCACCAACGCCGCCCCGAGCAGTCCACAGGAGACGGCCACCGGGTCGTTCCACGGCGTGATGGCGGCGACCACGCCGCGCGGCTGGTGCACCATCAGGTCGGTCGCATCCGGGCCGCCCTGCAGCGAACGTCCGCGGTGCAGCGGCCCCAACTCGGCGTACTGGCGCAGCGCGCCCACGCCGGCCTCCACGCCGCCGCGCGCGTCGCCCAGCGGCTTGCCCATTTCGAGCGTGGTGAGCCGAGCCAGGTCATCAGCGCGCTCCGCGACCGCCGTGGCGGCCCGGGACACGGCGGCGGCGCGCTCGGCCGGCGGTGTCCGTGCCCAGTCCGGCGCCGCTGCCCGGGCGGCCTTCACGGCCGATGCCACCTCGGCGTCACTCGCCACCGGCGCGGCGAACAGTTCCGCTCCGGTGGCGGGATCGGTGATCGGGATGCGGTGCTGCGTGGCGGAGACGCTCCAGGCGTGCCGGACCGCCTGCTCGATGTCGGTCATGGTCGACAGCTTCCCCCACCCCCGACCGGGCCAAACGCATACCTCGCGCATGGTGTGTCCGCAACGGGACAACGCGGATCGCCGTGGTGCCCTAACATCGGCCACCCATCCACATGATCAGGCAGGCATCCAGTGCTCAGGCAGATCGCCGCGCGGCGCACCCTCTCCGTGCCGGAGCGCCTCGGGCTGTTCGGCGTCGGCGTGGCCGCCGCGGCGTCGGTCTGGCCGAGCGTGTCCGCCCGGACCGGTGTCGCCGTGCCGTGCCCGCTGCGCATGCTGACCGGGGTGCCGTGCCCCGGCTGCGGGCTGACCACCGCGTCCGTCGCCCTGGTCCGAGGCGATGTCGTCACGGCGTGCCTGGCCAATCCGGCCGTACTCGGGCTGGCCGCGCTCGCGGTCGCAGCTGTGCCGCTGGTGGCGCTCCGGGCCGTGGGCGTGCTGGGCCCGCCGACGCCCTGGTCGGCGTCGGCCCGCCGGCTGACCGGATGGGTCATGTGCCTGCTCGCGTTCGCGAGCTGGGTGTTCCAGTTGATCCGGCTCGGCGGTAGCTGAGCCATCTCATCCAAGGAGTTACTCGGTGAATTTGGCAGGCTGGGGTACCCGCGTGGCGGCGTCCCTCATTGACGCGCTCGTGGTCTTGCCGTTCTTGGCGCTCGCATGGATCCTCGACCGGCCCACCGTGGACGCCACGACCGGCGACATGACCGGCGGCGGGCCGATCTTCTGGGGGCTGTATCTGGTCGCGGCTCTCGTCGGCGCGTACAACCGGTGGTACCTGCAGGGCAAGACCGGCAGGAGCTGGGGCAAGAAGACGTTGGGCATCAAGCTCGTCGGCGAGGCGACCGGGCAGCCGATCGGGCCACTGATGGCCTTCGTGCGGGAACTGGCGCACACCATCGACGGCATCATCTGCGGCATCGGCTACCTGTTCCCGCTCTGGGACGCCAAGAAGCAGACGATCGCCGACAAGCTCGTGACGACCCTGGTCACGAAGGACTGATCGCGGCGCCGGGGGCCGGGTTCGCCGGGTCCCCGGCGGCGGGAAACCGCCGGCGGCAGCGGTTAGTCTGGAAGCGGTATGTCTACGCCGCCGGTCCGCACCGAGGTCGCCGACCTGCAGAGCCGCCTTCCCGAGTTGACGCTTCGCGATCAACGGCGCCTGCAGCGCCGGCTGGACGGCATACCCAAGATCCGCAAGCCGGGAGCGGCGCAGGCGGCCACAGCGCAGATCGCGGCCGAGATCGACGCGGCGGCCGCCCGGGTCGAGCGTCGCCGCGCTGCCGTGCCGACCATCACCTACCCCGACGACCTGCCGATCGCTGAACGGCGCGATGTGATCATGGCCGCGATCCGGGACCACCAGGTGGTCGTCGTGGCGGGTGAAACGGGCTCCGGAAAGACGACCCAGCTTCCGAAGATGTGCCTGGAACTGGGCCGGGGCGTACGTGGCCTGGTCGGGCACACCCAGCCGCGCCGGATCGCGGCGCGGACGGTCGCGCAGCGGGTGGCCGAGGAGTTGGGGACGCCGCTGGGCAGCGCGGTGGGGTACCAGGTGCGGTTCACCGAGCGCGCCGGCGAAGACACGCTCGTGAAGGTGATGACCGACGGCATCCTGCTCACCGAGATCACCCACGACCGATCGCTGTACCGGTACGACACGCTGATCATCGACGAGGCACACGAGCGCAGCCTGAACATCGACTTCATCCTCGGGTACCTCCGCCAACTGCTGCCGCGCCGACCCGACCTCAAGGTGATCATCACGTCGGCCACCATCGACCCGCAGCGCTTCGCCGAGCACTTCGGCCCGGACGTGCCGATCATCGAGGTCTCCGGCCGTACCTACCCGGTGGAGATCCGCTACCGGCCGCTGGTCGAGATCGAGTCCGCCGACGACGCGGACGACGAGGCGGACGACGGGGCAGGAGGCGAGACGGAGCGGGTCCGGGACCAGATCGAGGCCATCTGCGACGCGGTCGAGGAACTGCGCGCCGAGCGCCCCGGCGACGTTCTGGTGTTCCTCAGCGGCGAGCGCGAGATCCGCGACACCGCGGACGCGCTCGCCAAGCTGGGCCTGCCGAACACCGAGATCCTTCCGCTCTACGCCAGGCTGTCCCTCGCGGAGCAGCACCGGGTCTTCGAAGACCACCCCGGGCGACGGATCGTGCTCGCCACGAACGTCGCCGAGACGTCGTTGACGGTGCCCGGCATCCGGTATGTCATCGATCCCGGCAACGCCCGCATCTCCAGGTACAGCAACCGCACGAAGGTGCAGCGACTGCCGATCGAGCCCGTCTCGCAGGCCTCCGCACGCCAGCGCGCGGGCCGCTGCGGCCGGCTCTCCGACGGCATCTGCATCCGGCTGTACGCGGAGAGCGACTTCGCGGCCCGACCGGCGTTCACCGATCCGGAGATCCTGCGCACCAACCTGGCGTCGGTGATCCTGCAGATGACCTCACTCGGCCTGGGAGACCTGGCGGCCTTCCCGTTTCTGGACCCGCCGGAGCGGCGCAACATCAACGACGGTATCCAGCTGCTGCACGAGCTGGGCGCACTCGAACCGGCCGGCCGCGAACCCGCCGGCCGCAACGGGACCGGCGGCGACGGCGGTCATCGGCTCACCGCGCTCGGGCGCCGCCTGGCGCAACTCCCGGTGGACCCACGCCTTGGCCGGATGGTGCTGGCCGCCGAGGAGCAGGGCTGCGTCGACGAGGTGCTCGTCCTCGCCGCCGCACTGTCCATCCAGGACCCCCGGGAGCGTCCGGCCGACAAGCAGCAGGCGGCCGCCGAGCGGCACGCCCGCTTCGTCGACCCCGACTCCGACTTCACCGCCTACCTCAACCTGTGGCGGTTCCTGCAGGAGCAGCAGAAGGAGCTGTCGTCGAGCCAGTTCCGCCGGCTGTGCCGCACCGACTTCCTCAACTACCTGCGGGCCCGCGAGTGGCAGGACCTGTACGGCCAGCTGCGACAGGTGGTACGCCAGCTCGGCATGTCGGTGAACGACACCCCGGCGGACCCGCAGCGGACCCACGCAGCCCTGCTCGCCGGGCTGCTCTCGCACGTCGGCCTGAAGGACGGGCCGAAGCAGGAGTACCTCGGGGCGCGCGGTGCCCGGTTCGCCATCGTGCCCGGCTCGGCACTGTTCAAGAAGTCGCCCCGCTGGGTGGTGGCGGCGGAGCTGGTCGAGACGTCGCGACTGTGGGGACGGATCGTCGCGAAGGTGGAGCCCGAGTGGGTGGAGGCGCTCGCCGGGCACCTCGTCAAGCGCGAGTACAGCGAGCCGCACTGGTCCAAGCGGCAGGGCGCCGCGATGGCCACCGAGCGGGTCACCCTGTACGGCCTCCCGCTGGTCACGAACCGAAAGGTGAACTACGGCCGGATCGATCCGCCGGTGGCTCGGGAGCTGTTCATCCGGCACGCGCTTGTCGAGGGGGACTGGGAGACCCAGCACAAGTTCTTCGCCGCGAACCGCGCACTGCTGGAGGACGTGGAGGAACTCGAGCACCGGGTCCGGCGGCGCGACATTCTCGTCGACGAAGAGGCGCTGTTCGCCTTCTACGACCGGCGGATCGGCGCGGAGGTGGTCTCGGCCCGGCACTTCGACACGTGGTGGAAGGAAGCCCGGCGCACCCGGCCGGACCTCCTCACATTCCACCGGTCCATGCTGATCAACGCCAACGCGAGCGGGGTCAGCGAACTCGACTATCCGGGCACCTGGCAGCAGGGCGACCTGCGGCTGGACCTGAGCTACCGGTTCGAACCCGGCGGTCCCGGCGACGGCGTGACGGTGACCGTCCCGCTGCCAGTGCTCAGTCTGCTGGAGGCCGAGAATTTCACCTGGCAGGTGCCCGGCATGCGGCACGACCTGGTCACCGCCCTGATCAGGTCGCTGCCCAAGGCGCTGCGGGTGAACTTCGTGCCGGCGCCGGACTTCGCCGCCGACGTGCTGGCCCGGGTCGGCCCCGGCGACGGGCGCCTGCTCGACATGCTGGAGCGGGAGCTACGCAGCATGACCGGGGTGGTGGTGCCCCGGGAAGCGTGGCAGCTCGACCGGGTGCCGGACCACCTGCGGATGACGTTCCGGGTGGTTGACGGGCAGGGCCGCACGCTGGCCGAGGGCAAGGATCTCGCGGCGCTGCGCCGGCAGCTGATCGGCGAGGTCAAGGCCACGTTGCAAACGGTCGCCGACGGGCTGACCCGGCAGGGCCTGCGGTCGTGGGACCTCGGCACGCTGCCCCGGACGGTCGAGCGCACGGTGGGTGGCTATCCGGTCGTCGGGTACCCGGCCCTGGTCGACGCCGGCGACAGCGTGTCGATCGGCGTCCTCCCCACCGCGGCGGAGCAGCAGGCCGCCATGGCGGCGGGCACCCGCCGGCTGCTGCAGCTCACCATCGCCTCGCCGGTCAAGGCGGTGAACGCGCGGCTGAGCAACCAGGTCAAGCTCGCCCTGAGCCGCAATCCCTACCGCAACGCCGCCGAGTTGCTCGACGACTGTGTCGCGTGTGGCGTGGACGCGCTGATGGCTGAGTACGGCGGACCCGCGTGGGACGAGGCCGGCTTCGCCGCGTTGCGGGAGCGGGTCCGGGCCGACCTGCCCGACACGGTGTACGGCATCGTGGAGCAGGTTCGGCACATCCTCGCCGCCGCGTACGCCGTCGAGCAGCGACTGAAGGCGACCAGCACACTGGCGTTGGTCCCGGCGTTGACCGACATCCGCGGCCAGCTGTCCCGGCTGGTCTATCCCGGTTTCGTGGCGGCGACCGGCGCGCGCCACCTGGCGGAGGTTCCGCGGTACCTGCGCGCGATCGAGCGAAGGTTGGACAAGCTGCCGGAGAATCCCGGCCGCGACCGTGTGCAGATGCTCAAGATCAGTGAGATCGAGCAGGAGTACGCGGAGCTCGCCGCCGCCGCGTCCGGGCCGGCTCTGGATGCCGTTCGCGAGATCCGGTGGATGATCGAAGAGCTCCGGGTCAATGCGTTCGCGCAGGCGCTGGGCACCGCGTACCCGATCTCGGACAAGCGCATCTACCGCGCGATGGACGAGCTGGCCGTACCGGCGTAGCTTGCGGTCCGGCCCGGCGCAGAATGTCGCGTGAACGACATCGCAGAGACCGGGATGCCGACAACCGTGCCCACTGCCCGGGAGTGTTACCGCCGTGGACGAACGAGGCTTCGACGAGTTCTACCAGAGCACGCGACACCGGGTGGTCGCATTCCTGTACGCGATCTGCGGCGACCGGGCCGACGCGCAGGATATCGCGCAGGAGGCGTACCAACGCGCCTGGCAACGATGGTCCACGCTCTGCGCCTATGACGATCCCGAGGCCTGGGTGCGCAAGGTCGGGTACCGGCTGAGCCTCAGCCGGTGGCGCCAGACGCGCAACCGGCTCACGTCGCACCGTCGGCATGGACCGTCGTCCTGGGCGGAGCCGCCGAGCGAAAACACCGTGGCGGTGGTCGCCGCCCTACGGAAGTTGCCGCCGGACCTGCGGCTGGTCACCACGCTGCACCACCTCCTCGACCTGCCGGTCGCCGAGGTTGCACACCAGACCGGCACGCCGGTGAACACGGTCAAGGCGCGCCTGGTGCGGGCCCGGAAGATGCTGGCCGACCTGCTCAGCACGGAGTTCAGCGAGGAGTTGCGCCATGCCTGAATCGACCTTCGGCTCATTGTTCGACGACACCGCCGACGCGAACTGGCCATCCGGTGCGGACGTGCGCCGTTCCGCACACCGGGCACAGCTCCGCGCCCAGGTCGCAGGTCTGGCAGCGGCCATCGTGGCGGTCGGTGCGGTGGGAGCCGGGGCGGTTGCGGTCAACGACCGGAACCGGTCGCTGCTCCTGCCGGATCCCGCGACGTCCGCGACCGCTGCGCCGTCACCGTCCGTGCCGCCCACTACGGCACCGAGCGCGGCGCCCACCTCGGCGAGTCCCAATTCCGTCACCACCACAGCCACCACCAAACCGCCACCGTCGGCAACGCCGAGCAGACCCGCGCTGACGAACGTGCCGATCGAAGCGATGCTGCGGCCGGCCGACGTCGGACCGGGGGAGTGGGCCACCAACGACAATCCGGAAAGTGGCGACTGGGGCTTCGCCGCGATCATCGGGTCCTGCCCGGCCAGGCCGAACGGTCACCAGGATCCGATCCACCGTCGGACCCGTAACATCAGTCGGTCCACCACCGGCCCCTCCGATCACGTGATCCACGACGTGGGCCTGTACCGGCGTGGCACCGCGGCGGCCGCGTTCAACTACTACCGCGCCGGCGCCGTCGCCTGTGCCCGCCACAAAGACACCATGAGCAGCACCGAGATGACGGTGAAGATCCTCGCCGAGGGGTTCGCCGGCCAGCGCTCGATGCTTGTGGAAAGCACCTCGGAGCACGGCCGCGGTCTGTGGGTGTTCGTGGTCCACGGTGACCTGATGAGCGAGCTGGCATTCGCGCCCGAGACCGCCGAGTACGGAAAGCAGCTCGGCGGGCGCGCGGCCCAGCGGATGTGCACAGCGCAGGGCACGTGCGGGTAGCGCGGGCGCTATCGGGCGGCCTCCCGCAACGCGGCGAACTGGGCGGCCAACTCGTCAAGATTGAAGTGCGCGTTGAGGCCGCTGGGATTGGGGAGCACCCAGACGGGAACGCCTTCGATGCTGTGGTCCTGCGCCCCGATCCGGGCGGTGCGGTCCTGAAATGCCGTGCGGTAGGCCCCGATGCCGAGCACCGCCAGGTACCCCGGCCGGCACTGCGCGAGCTTGCGGCGCAGGATCACCCCGCCCTCGACGAGTTCAGCGGCGGTGAGCTCGTCGGCGCGGGCGGTGGCGCGGGCGGCGAGGTTGGTGATGCCCAGGCCGTACCGCAGCAGGTCGGCCTGCTCCTGCGGGCGCAGCAGGCGTGGGGTGAACCCGCCCCGGTGCAACGCCGGCCAGAACCGGTTGCCCGGCCGGGCGAAGTGCAGCCCGGTCGCCGCGGACCACAGCCCCGGGTTGATCCCGCAGAACAGCACCCGCAGATCAGGCGTCAGGACGTCGGCGATGGTGCGCCCGTGTGCCGCGGCAAGTTCGGCAGCCGACGGCCGCATCGACATCGAGCCTCCTCGCTTGGTCACCGCTGCCGGACGGCACGCAGGACGGCATCCCGGATGGTAATGGATCGTCCGTCCGGATCGGTGGCCTGACGTTGTGGTGAGGCCGCCACGATATGCCACTGCCGCGGGTCCAGCGTGGCCGCGATCTGCTCGGCCGTGAACATCAGCTCGGGGAAGTGCGGCCGACCCATCGTGGTTTCCAGGTCCGACAGGTCATGGCCGACGATCAGCAGTGTTCCGCCCGGAGTGACGGCCGCGGCCAGGCGACGGTGCAACGCCTCGAGCGCCGGCCGGGGCAGGTGCATGAACTGGGCCGACACCAGGTCGAACCGCTCAGGTGCGGGGTCCCAGGACAGCACGTCGGCCTGCTGCCACGTGATCCGGCCCGCGATCTCCGCGCCCGCCTCGGTGGCTCGTCGGGCGGCCCGGCTCAGCGCCACGCCGGACACGTCGACGGCGGTCACCCGCCATCCTCGGGATGCGAGCCACAACGCGTCGGCCCCCTCTCCGCTGCCGACGTCCACCGCGGCTCCGGGGACGAGGTCCGCCGCGGTGGCCACCAGGTGCGGGTTGGCGTTGCCGCTCCAGATCTGATCTGCCGAGCCGTAGCGCTCGTCCCAGTACTCCCGGGTGAACAGCACGCTCTGGTCCTGATGGTGCTCGTGGCTCATGATCCGCTCCCCGACGCTGCCGGGCACAGTTCCCGGTGTGCGGCCACGGCGGCCCGGGTGTCCTCGCCGACCAGGTCGGCGTTGATGGCCGCGGCGGCAGACATGCCGCCGGCGGCCGAGGCGACCACGCCGGCGGTGAGGTCGGTGACGTTGCCGGCGACCCACACGCCGGGCACCGTGGTGAGGCCGGTGGGGTCGGCGGCGACGAACTCACCGACGCCGAGCGGATGGTTGCTCGGCGCGAGCCCCAGCGTGGCGAGCACCTGCGCGGAGGCAACGAACCTGGGCGTGACCGCCACCGCCTGCCGGGGGATGACCGTCCCGTCGGCCAGGCGTACCCCGGCGATCCGGTCGTCGATGACGTCGAGGGAGTCCACGACGCCCGGCACCACCCGGACGCCGCGGGCGGCGAGTTGCTCCGCCTGCTCGTCAGTCAACGGTGGTGCGGTGTGGGTGAAGAGCACGAGGTCGGCTGTCCACTGCCGGAAGAGCAACGTCATGTGCACGGCCATCGGGCCGCTCCCCAGCACGCCGATCGGCTGGTCCCGGACCTCCCACCCGTGGCAGTACGGGCAGTGCACCACGTCGCGGCCCCAACGCTCCCGTACTCCGGCGACGTCGGGCAGTTCGTCGACCAGCCCGGTGGTCACCAGCAACCGCCGAGCGGTGACCACGGTGCCGTCGTCCAGGGTCACCCGGAAGCCGCCCGCGACGCGGTGCGCGGTCCGTGCCTCGCCGCCCAGCACCACGCCACCGTAGTGTTCGACCTCCCTGCGTCCGGCCGTGATCAGCTCGGCCGGACGGATGCCGTCCCGGGACAGGAAACCGTGTACGCCGGCGGCCGGCGCGTTGCGGGGCGACCCCGCGTCAATCACGGTCACCGAACGCCGGGCCCGCCCCAGTACCACCGCCGCGGTCAGGCCGGCGGCGCCGCCACCGATCACCGCCACATCGCACACCCTGGTCGACTGCTCTCCGGTCATCACGACCACCTCCACGACCACCATGCCGCCGCGACCGAAGGAATCGCAAACATTGTTGCCGGTATGGCAAACTGGCCCGGTGGATGAGGAGCTGGACACCGTGCTCGCCGCCGTCGGTCCCCGGCTGCGGACGCTGCGGCAGCAGCGGGAGACCACGCTGGCCGACCTGTCCGCGGCCACCGGCATCTCGGTCTCCACCCTGTCCCGGCTGGAGTCCGGGCAGCGCCGCCCCACCCTTGAGCTGCTCCTGCCGTTGGCCCGCGCGTACGACGTCCAGATCGACGAGCTCGTCGGCGCGCCGCCCACCGGCGACCCCCGCGTGCACCTGCGCCCGATCACCCACAACGGCATCACCATGGTGCCGTTGAGCCGCCGTGCCGGCGGCGTGCAGGCCTACAAGCTGGTGCTCCCCGGCGCCCGCCCACCCGTCGTCGTCGAGCCGAAAACCCACGAGGGCTACGAGTGGATCTACGTCCTCAACGGGCGGCTCCGGCTGGTCCTCGGCGATCAGGACCTGGTGCTCACACCGGGTGAAGCCGCCGAATTCGACACCCGGGTGCCGCACTGGTTCGCCAGCGCCGACTCGCGGCCCGTGGAGATCCTCAGCCTCTTCGGCCGGCAGGGCGAACGCGCGCATCTCCGCGCGACATCGTCGGCTACCAGGTCTCGCCGGTGATCCGTTCGTACACCTCGATGTACCGCGACCGGGTCACCTCGACCACGTCGTCGGGCACGTCGGGACCGGGGGCCTGCTTGTCCCAACCGGTTCCCGTCGCCCAGTCCCGGGCGTACTGCTTGTCGAAGGAGTGCTGCGCTCGACCGGGCGCCCAGCCCTCCGCCGGCCAGAACCGTGAGGAGTCCGGGGTCAGGACCTCGTCAGCCAGGATCAGCGCGCCGTCGGGCGTGCGCCCGAACTCCAGCTTGGTGTCCGCGATGATGAGGTCCCGCTTCGCCGCGATGGTGGCGCCGCGCTGGTACACCTCAAGGGTGAGTCGGCGCAGCTCGCCCGCGGTGATCGCGCCGACCTGGGTGACGACATCTTCGAACGTCAGGGACCGGTCGTGCTCGCCGAGCGGCGCCTTGGTGCTCGGCGTGAAGATCGGCTCGGGCAGCTGTGAGCCGTCGACGAGGCCCGCCGGCAGCGCGACGCCGGAGATGGCGCCGTGATCGGTGTAGTCGGTGAGGCCCGAGCCGGCCAGGTACCCGCGGGCGATGCACTCCACCGGCACCATGTCCAGGCGGCGGCACCGGATGGCCCGGCCGGCGAACTCCGGGGGGACGTCGACGGATGAGATGACATGGTTCGGGACCACGTCGGCCAGTTGCTCGAACCACCACAACGAGAGTTGGGTGAGCAGTCGGCCCTTGTCCGGGATCGGCGTGGGGAGCACCACGTCGTACACGGAGATCCGATCCGAGGCGACGAGGATCAGATCCCCGCCGTCGGCGTAGACGTCGCGAACCTTGCCCGAATGCACCAGTTCCACGCGCACAGGTTACGGTGGCGGCCCTTCGCGCCGGTGCACGCCCCCGCCGCGTTCCGCTGCGATGCCGTGCTGCCGGTGGGGGTCGGTCACCAGCCGCGGGCGCGCCAGTCGGCGAGGTCGGCGCGCTGCTCGCCCAGCGTGCTGTCGTTGCCGTGCCCGGGGTAGAACCAGGTGTCGTCCGGCAGCGGCTCGAAGATCTTCGCTTCCAGGTCGTCCATGAGGCTGGTGAAGTCCGTCGGCGACGTGGTGCGGCCGGGGCCGCCGGGAAACAGGGAGTCGCCGGTGAAGAGGTGCGGGTGCCCTGCCGGGTCCCGGTACAGCAGCGCCACCGAACCCGGCGTGTGACCGACCAGGTGGATGACCTCGAGGGTGCAGGAGCCGACGCCGACCGTGTCGCCGTGGCGCATCGTCGCCGTCACCACGGGAATGCCGGCTGCGTCGTCCTCGTGCGCCAGCGAGCGCGCCCCGGTCGCCCGTACCACCGCATCGAGGCCCATCCAGTGATCATCGTGTCGGTGCGTGGTGACCACCGTGGACAGCCCACCGGCGCCGACCAGCTCGAGCAGCCGGTCGGGTTCGTTGGCGGCGTCGATCAGGATCTGCTCGGCGGTGTCGGTGCACCGCAGCAGGTAGGCGTTGTTGTCCATCGGCCCGACGGAGAGCTTGGTGATGGTGAGCGCCGGCAGCTCGCGCACATCGGGCGGGCCGCCGGGCGAGACCGCCCCGGTGTAGGTCATGTGTGGTTCCTTCCAGGCATGGTGTCGGGCCGGTTACCAGGGTGGACCTGTTTCCAGGGTGGTGGGCCTATTTCCAGGGCGGGAGGTGCGGCAGCGGACCGGGCGGCGACACGGCGAGGCCGGCGCCGTCGGCGCGGCCGACCAGCCAGGCGGCGAGGGTCGACCCCGCGCCGCTCACCGTGGGCGCCGCCTCGGCCGGCGGGCCGAGCACGATCATGCGACCCAGATCGGTCGCTTCGAGGCGGATCGCGGGCCCTGCCGCAAAGTCGGCCTGCACCTCGAGCAGCAGACGTGCCGTGAAGGCCTCCGGCCAGTCCGCCGGGGTGTAGCCGGCGGCGAGATCGACGTGGTGCACCTCGATCTCGCGCAGTCGGCTCCACACGGTGCCGGCTGCGCGCAACCGGGTGCCGCCGCGGCCGGGAACCGTGGCGGTCCACGCCTCGGGCGGCATCGCGGCGCACGCGGCGGCGAGCCGCTCGGCCGAGACGCG
The DNA here is from genome assembly GCA_035296325.1 of Micromonosporaceae bacterium. Taxonomy (GTDB): domain Bacteria; phylum Actinomycetota; class Actinomycetes; order Mycobacteriales; family Micromonosporaceae; genus DATHBD01. Next base: position 214,566 of record DATHBD010000058.1, read on the forward strand.
CAGATCTTCCAGATGGTCGGCGATCGGCCGGTCCGCGTCGGCCTCGATGCCGGCCGCGCGGGCCTCTTCGCTGGCGTACGGCGCAGTCGCGACACCACTGCGGGCTCCGGCCAGGACGTTGGCCACGCTGTCGGCCTGACGGGCGAGGTGTGCCAGCACGTGGCCGCGGGTCCACGAGGGGACCAGCGACGGGGCGGCGACACCGGCGTCGTCAAGCGAACCCGCGGTCCCGAGCAGGCGGGCGGTGGCCCGGTCGACCTCCGGCAGCAGAACGAGCGGATCGGTGGTCACGTCGCCGACCCTACCGGGAGCTCGCCGAGCGCCCAGCACAGGTCGTCGTCATAGTCGGCGGCGCAGATGTCGACCGACTCGAAGCGCAGCCGCGCGGCGGTCGGCGTCCGCGCCGGGGCGGGACCGTGCAGGTCGTCCACGCCGAGAAGGACCTGACCGATCGCGCGTGCCGGCGGGTCGCCCGGCCCCGCCTCGCGGACCATCAGCCGGCCGTACTGCGCCATGTCGGCATCGACGTCGGCCTGTTCTGCCAGGACCGCCAGTGCGGCAGTGTTCTCGCCGACGTGGAACCCGAAGGTGCCGGCGCGCTCGAAGGTCAGCCAGAACCGGATGAGCGAGTCCGGCTTGCCGGGGAACACGTGCCACTGGGCCTGCGCCCGGAGCAGTCGGCAACCGATGGCGGGGGCGAGCGCTGACGACGGTGCGTACACAACCAGGACGATATCCGCAACGCACCGAGCGATATTCGCTTTCCCTCGGCGTGGCGCGCTGCATACCGTGCTGTGGGACGCCGCGTCCGTTCCGCAACGCGACACATCGAGGAAGTCATGACCACAGATCTCGCGGCGCTGGGCTGGGATGACCACCTACGGCGGTCGTACGCCCGGCACGCCCGGTCGGACCGGTCGCCGGGTCGGGCGACTCAGGTCGACCGCGGCGTGTGCACCGTGCTGACCGCCGGCGGCGCGGTGCGGGCGAGTCTGTCCGGGGCACTGCTCGCGGCCGGGGCGGCGGACCCGGTGGCGCTTCCCTGCGCCGGTGACTGGCTGGTCATCCGGCTGTGGCCGGATCGGCGTCGTACCGTCGAGGCGGTGCTGCCCAGGCGGACCGCGCTCGTACAGCGGGCGGCCGGCATCGACGCTGCGGGGGACGCGGTGGACCGGGTGCTCGCCGGCAACATCGATGCGGTGGCCGTGGTCGAGCCGATGGATCCGACGCCGGACCTGGGCCGGATCGAGTGGCTGCTCGCGGTGGCGGGGGAGACCGGGGCGTGGCCGCTGATCGTACTGACCAAGGCCGATCTGGCGGCGGACCCGGCAGCCGTCGCGCTCCGGGTGGCCACGGCGGCGCCGGGCGTGGGCGTGCATCCGGTGTGTGTGCGTACCGGTGCCGGTCTCGCTCCGCTGCGCCGGCTGCTGGCAGGAGGTCGGACGGTGGCGCTGCTCGGCCCCTCCGGCGCCGGTAGGTCGAGTCTGGTCGATGCGCTGGCCGGCGGGTCGGTCCTCGGGGCCCACGAGCTTCGACCCGCCCCAACCGGTTGGGCGCTGGTCCCGCTGCCGGGTGGCGGCGTCGTGCTCGACACCCCCGGGGTGCGGGCGGTGGGACTGCTCGGCGGCGGACGGGTGGACCGCGGGATCGCCGACGGAACCGATCGCCCCGCTGGCGGGTCCGCGCCGACGGGGGTCGCTCAACCGGGTGATGTGCGCCGCCTGCCAGACCCGATGTACCGGTGGAAACGCCCGGTCCGGGAGCGGCGGCGCCCACGTGGCCGGAAAGTTGTCAGACCGCGCGGCTAGAGTTGACGGCTGGCACCGCCCAGGTGTCGAATCCGGACATAACCCCTGAGAGGGCGGGCCGTGGCCGACCGACTCATCATCCGCGGGGCGCGCGAGCACAACCTTCGCGACGTCAGTCTCGACCTGCCCCGCGACGCGATGATCGTCTTCACCGGGCTCTCCGGCTCGGGCAAGTCCAGCCTCGCCTTCGACACGATCTTCGCAGAGGGCCAGCGGCGGTATGTCGAGTCGCTGTCGTCCTACGCCCGGCAGTTCCTCGGCCAGATGGACAAGCCCGACGTCGACTTCATCGAGGGCCTGAGCCCGGCTGTCTCGATCGATCAGAAGTCCACCTCGCGCAACCCGCGCTCCACGGTCGGCACCATCACCGAGGTCTACGACTACCTCCGTCTGCTGTTCGCCCGGATCGGTGACCCGCACTGCCCGGTCTGCGGCGAGCACATCGCCAAGCAGACGCCGCAGCAGATCGTCGACCGCGTGCTCGCGATGCCGGAGGGCACCCGGTTCCAGGTGCTCGCGCCGGTCGTCCGGGGTCGCAAGGGGGAGTATGTCGATCTCTTCGCCGAGCTGCAGGCGAAGGGTTTCGCCCGGGCCAGGGTCAACGGCGTGGTGCACCCACTCACCGACTACTCCGGCGAGAAGCCGACGAAGCTGAAGAAGCAGGAGAAGCACACGATCGAGGTGGTGGTCGATCGGCTCAGCGCCAAGCAGAGCTCCAAGCAGCGGCTCACCGACTCGGTGGAGACCGCGCTCAAGCTGGCGGCCGGGGTGGTGGTGCTGGACTTCGTCGACCTCGACGCCGACGATCCGCAGCGCGAGCGCCGCTTCTCCGAGCACCTGGCCTGCCCCAACGACCACCCGCTGGGGGTGGAGGATCTGGAGCCGCGGTCGTTCTCGTTCAACTCGCCCTACGGCGCGTGTCCCGAGTGCACCGGCCTGGGCACCAAGAAAGAGGTGGACCCGGAGCTGATCATCCCGGACCCGGAGCGCACCCTGCGGGCGGGCGCGATCCAACCCTGGTCCGGCGGGCACACCCTGGAGTACTTCAACCGGCTGCTGGAGGCGCTCGGCAGCGAACAGGGCTTCAGCCTGGACACCCCGTGGCGGGCGCTGTCCAGCCGGGCCCAGAAGGCGATCCTGTACGGCGCCGAGGACCAGGTGCACGTCCGCTACCGGAACAAGTACGGCCGGGAGCGGTCGTACTTCACCGGGTTCGAGGGCGTGGTGCAGTGGATCGAGCGGCGGCACTCCGACACGGAGAGCGACTGGTCCCGGGACAAGTACGAGGGGTACATGCGCGACGTGCCCTGTGGCGCGTGCGGCGGTGCCCGGCTCAAGCCCGAGGTGCTCGCCGTGACGATCGCCGGCCGCAGCATCGCCGACCTCTGCGGGCTGTCCGTCGGCGAGTGTGCGGAGATGCTCGCCGCGATGACCCTCACGGACCGGCAGCTTCTGATCGCCGAGCGGGTGCTGAAGGAGATCAACGCGCGGCTGCGCTTCCTGGTCGATGTCGGGCTCGACTACCTCTCGCTGGATCGGGGCGCCGGGACACTCTCCGGCGGGGAGGCGCAGCGGATCCGGCTGGCGACCCAGATCGGGTCCGGGCTGGTCGGCGTCCTCTACGTGCTGGACGAGCCGAGCATCGGCCTGCACCAGCGGGACAATCACCGGCTGATCGAGACGCTGGTCCGGCTGAAGAATCTCGGCAACACGCTGATCGTGGTGGAGCACGACGAGGACACCATCCGCACCGCCGACTGGATCGTCGACATCGGGCCCGGTGCGGGGGAGCACGGCGGCAAGATCGTCCACAGTGGGTCCGTCGACGGGCTGCTGGACAACGACGAGTCGATCACCGGGGCGTACCTGTCCGGCCGGCGCGGCATCCCCGTGCCGGCTCGGCGCCGCTCGCCGGTCAAGGGCTACGAACTGGTCGTGCACGCGGCGCGCGAGCACAACCTGCGCAACCTGACCGTGGGCTTCCCGCTGGGCCAGTTCGTCGCCGTCACCGGGCTCTCCGGCTCCGGGAAGTCGACGCTGGTCAACGACATCCTGTACGCGGTGCTCGCCAACCAGATCAACGGGGCGAGGATGGTGCCGGGCCGGCACACGCGGGTCGCCGGGCTGGAGCACGTGGACAAGGTGGTGGGCGTCGACCAGTCGCCGATCGGGCGGACCCCGCGGTCCAACGCGGCGACGTACACCGGGGTGTTCGACCATGTCCGGCGGCTCTTCGCGGAGACCACCGAGGCCAAGGTCCGCGGCTACGGGCCGGGCCGGTTCTCGTTCAACGTCAAGGGCGGCCGCTGCGAGCCCTGCGCGGGCGACGGCACCATCAAGATCGAGATGAACTTCCTGCCCGACGTGTACGTCCCGTGCGAGGTCTGCAAGGGCGCCCGCTACAACCGGGAGACCCTCGAGGTGCACTTCAAGGGGCGGACCATCGCCGAGGTGCTGGACATGCCGATCGAAGAGGCCGCCGGCTTCTTCGAGGCGATCCCGGCCATCCACCGCCACCTCAAGACGCTCGTCGACGTGGGTCTGGGCTACGTGCGACTCGGCCAGCCCGCCCCGACCCTGTCCGGCGGGGAGGCGCAGCGCGTCAAGCTCGCCTCCGAGCTGCAGAAACGATCCACCGGCCGGACCGTGTACGTGCTGGACGAGCCGACCACCGGGCTGCACTTCGAGGACATCCGCAAGTTGCTGCTGGTGCTGCAGAGCCTGGTGGACAAGGGCAACACCGTGATCGTCATCGAGCACAACCTCGACGTGATCAAGACCGCGGACTGGATCATCGACATGGGGCCGGAGGGTGGCCACAAGGGCGGGCTCGTGGTGTGCGCGGGCACGCCGGAGGAGGTGGCCCGGATCCCGGAGAGCCACACCGGCGCCTTCCTGCGCCCGATCCTCGGGATCAGCGCGCCCGCTGAGGACACGTCGCCGGCCGCGACCCGGGCCCGTACTCGGGCAGCCAAGGCGAACGGTGCAACGAAGTCGGCCGCGAAGGTCGCCGCCCCCGTGAAGGCCGCCGCGCCCGTAAAGGCCGCCACCCCCGTGAAGGCCGCCGCCCCCGTGAAGGCCGCCACCCCCGTGAAGAAGAGCACCCGACGTCGGGCTGCCACCTCCGCCTGACGCCGCCGACGGGGTGAAGGCGGGTGCCCGTCTCAGCGAGCGGCTCGCAGGAAGTTCCAAGCAACCTTTCATCTCGCCGGAAGTTGCCGCTGTCATTGTCTAGTCGTGAAGGGCCAATTCTCCGGACATAAGCCGCACAAGCGGGAGACTCGCGCCATTGCGTCAGATTTCTCGTACGAACGGCGCGAATTTATTTCCAGTGAATTGAACCGGAACGTTGACTTTGCCGTGTCTACTGACGACGCAGCAACCGGCGATAGGGAGAAACAGCGGATGAGCGAGACGACCCGGCGAGCAGTACTGGCTGGCGCCGCTGGCATGGGAGCGGCTGCGGCACTCGCCGCATGTGGCGGTTCCGACGCGGACACCACCAGCGACGCCAACGCGGGCGCCAATCCGGCCCCGTCGACGCCAGCAGCCGCTGCCCCGACGAGTGCGGCAGCCGGCGGCGCGGCCGGAGCGATCAAGACCGCCGACATCCCGGTCAACGGTGGCAAGATCTTTACCGCCCAGAAGGTGGTCATCACCCAGCCGGTGGCCGGCACGTTCAAGGCGTTCGACGTGGCCTGCCCGCACAAGGGCTGCCCGGTCAGCCAGGTAGCCGAGGGCGCCATCGTCTGTGTCTGCCACAACAGCAAGTTCAGCGCGACTGACGGCTCGGTGATGTCCGGCCCGTCGGCGAAGGGGCTGACGCCGGCGACCGTGACGGTCAACGGAGACTCGCTCACCCTCAGCTGAACCAAACGGCAGAACCGGACGCCCCACTCGACGACGCGTGGGGCGTCCGGTCTGTCCGCCGGTGTGCCGGTGCACCGATTTCGACGCACCCCCCGGATAGGCTCGATGCGTGCCAATCGCTCGTAGGCAGCCATCGACGTACCGCCCCGCACCGGGCACGATCCCCGACTCCCCGGGGGTCTACCGCTTCCGGGACGCGACCGGGCGGGTCATCTACGTGGGCAAGGCCAAGAGCCTTCGGCAACGCCTCAACTCCTACTTCGCCGATCCCTGGACCCTGCACAGCCGCACCCAGCAGATGGTGACCACGGCGACCAGTGTCGACTGGATCACGGTGACCACCGAGGTGGAGGCGCTGCAGCTCGAGTTCAACTGGATCAAGGAATACGATCCGCGCTTCAACGTCCGCTACCGCGACGACAAGAGCTACCCCTACCTGGCGGTCACGCTCGACGAGGAGTACCCGCGGCTGCAGGTGATGCGCGGCGCGAAGCGCAGGGGGGTGCGCTACTTCGGCCCGTACGCGCATGCCTGGGCGATCCGGGAGGTGCTGGATCTCCTGCTCCGGGTCTTCCCGTCCCGGACCTGCTCGGCAGGGGTGTTCAAGCGCGCCAACCAGGTCGGCCGGCCGTGCCTGCTCGGATACATCGGCAAGTGCTCGGCGCCGTGCGTGGGCCAGGTCAGCGCGGCGGAGCACCGCACGATCGTGGACAACTTCTGCGACTTCATGGCCGGGCGGACCGACACCATGGTCCGGGACCTGGAGAAGGAGATGCAGGCCGCCTCGGACAACCTGGAGTTCGAGCGGGCGGCGCGGCTGCGCGACGATCTCGGCGCCCTGCGCCGGGCGATGGAGAAGCAGGCCGTGGTGCTGGCCGACGGCACCGACGCCGACGTGGTCGCCTTCGCCGACGACCCGCTCGAGGCGGCGGTCCAGGTGTTCCACGTTCGCGGTGGGCGGGTGCGCGGTCAGCGCGGATGGATCGTGGAGAAGACCGAGGAGCTGACCGCCGGCGATCTGGTCCACCACTTCTGCACCCAGGTGTACGGCGAGGCAGCGGGCGCCGGCGCCAGCGGCGAGATCCCCCGGGAGCTGCTCGTGCCTGAGCTGCCCGCCGATGTCGACGCCCTCACCGAGTGGCTCTCCGAGGCGCGCGGCAGCCGGGTGGCGATCCGGGTGCCCCAGCGCGGCGACAAGAAGTCCCTCGCGGAGACCGTGCGGCGCAACGCGGAGCAGGCCCTCAACCAGCACAAGCTGCGCCGCGCCGGTGACCTGAGCACCCGGAGCCGAGCACTGGAGGAGATCAGCGAGGCACTCGGGATGCCGTCGGCGCCGCTGCGCATCGAGTGCTACGACGTGTCGCAGATCCAGGGCACCGATGTGGTGGCGAGCATGGTGGTCTTCGAGGACGGCCTGCCCCGCAAGGCGGAGTACCGGCGCTTCGCGGTGCAGGGCGCCACCGACGACGTGTCGGCGCTCTCCGAGGTGCTGCGGCGCCGGTTCGCCCGGTACGTCGCGGCCCGCGCGGAGGTCGAGGGGGACGACCCGCAGCGTCCGGGGATCGACCCGGCCACGGGGCGGCCGCGGAAGTTCGCCTACCCGCCGCAGCTTGTGGTGGTGGACGGCGGTGCCCCGCAGTGCAACGCGGCCGCCGCCGTGCTGGCCGACCTGGGCATCGACGACGTCACGGTGTGCGGTCTGGCCAAGCGGCTGGAGGAGGTCTGGTTGCCCCGTGACGAGTTCCCGGTGATCCTGCCCCGCACGTCGGAGGGCCTGTACCTGCTTCAGCGGCTGCGCGACGAGGCCCACCGGTTCGCGATCACCTACCACCGGCAGCGCCGGTCCAAGCGGATGACGGTTTCCGTGCTGGACGACGTGCCCGGCCTCGGTGACGTGCGCCGCAAGGCGTTGCTGCGCCACTTCGGGTCGCTCAAGCGGCTGGAGAAGGCCACCGTGGCGGAGATCACCGAGGTGCCGGGGGTCGGCCGGCGTACCGCGGAAGCCATTCTGGCCGCCCTGGCCGGCTCGCCGCCCGCGGCGACCTAGGATCGACAGGGTGGCGGAGCATTGTGCCGAGCACCCGGGGGAGACACAGTGACGCAGGGGTCGACGCCGAGCGAGCCGATGCGCGACATCCATGGGCGCGAGCCGCGCGACGTGCGGGACATGCAGAAGTCGGAGTCCGCACCGCCGCCGGGGCGCGAAGCCACCGACCTGGTCATCGTGACCGGGGTTTCCGGCGGCGGCCGCAGCACGGTGGCCCGGGCCCTGGAAAACGTGGGGTACTACGTCGTCGACAACCTGCCACCGGCCCTGATGCTCGACATGGCGGAGCTGGCGCACGCCACCGGTGGCTCCGCGCGGCGCACCGCCATGGTGCTCGATGTGCGCAGCCACGCGTTCTCGCCGGATCTCACCGGCACGGTGAAGGCGCTGCGCGACCGGGGCTTCCAGCCGCGGGTGATTTTCGTCGATGCGGACGAGGACGTGCTGATCCGCCGGTTCGAGGGCGTCCGCCGCCCCCATCCGCTGCAGGGCACCGGACGCCTCTCCGACGGCATCACCGCGGAGCGGGAACTGCTGCGGGAGGTCCGCGAGCAGGCCGACGTCCTCATCGACACCAGCCACCTCAACGTCAACCAGCTGCGCGGGCGGGTCGAGGAACTCTTCGTCGGCGAGGACACCGGTCAACTGCGGGTGACCGTCCTGTCGTTCGGCTTCAAGTACGGGCTGCCGCCGGACGCCGACTTCGTGCTGGACGCACGCTTCCTGCCCAACCCGTACTGGGTGCCCGAACTGCGCGAGCACAACGGCAAGGAGACGGAGGTGAGTCGCTACGTGCTCGGTCAGCGCGGTGCGGTGACCTTCGTGGAGACCTACGGCCGGCTCATCAATGCGACGGCGCCCGGGTTCGAACGGGAGGGCAAGCGCTACCTGACCGTGGCGGTGGGATGTACCGGCGGCAAGCACCGTAGTGTCGCCATCTCCGAGGAGCTCGCCCGCCGGCTGCGGGAGATGCGGCTCGCCGCCTCGGCTCAACACCGCGACCTCGGCCGGGAGTGACCTTGCGCGGCGAGAGGCGCCCGGTGCGGGTGGTCGCCTTCGGCGGGGGGCACGGGTTGGCCGCTTCGCTCGGAGCCCTGTGCCTGGTCCGGGATCGTGGGCTGCCCCTCGACATCACCGCCGTCGTGACGGTGTGCGATGACGGGGGTTCCAGCGGCCGGCTTCGGGCCGACCGCGGTGGCCTGCCCCCTGGGGACCTGCGCAAGGCGCTGACCGCGCTCGTGGATCCGCGGGACCACGTCGCCGGGCAGACCGCTGAGCTGGCCCAGCACCGATTCGGCGGAGTCGATTCGCTCGCCGGTCACACAGTGGGCAACCTCATGCTGCTCGGCCTGATGGAACTCACCGGTGACCCGGTCGTCGCCCTCGACCGGGCCGCTGCGTTGCTGCGCTGCTCCGGGCGGGTGTTGCCGATGTCTCGTCGGCCCCTGGAACTGGAGGCGGACGTCCGTGGGCCGGGCGCCGCGGCGGGCCGCTCCCGACTGGTGCGCGGCCAGCATGCCGTCGCGGTGGCGCGTGGGACGGTCGAGACGGTACGGCTGCAACCGGGTGCACCGCCGGCGTGCGCCGAGGCGCTGGACGCCATCCGGACCGCGGACTGGCTGATCTTCGGTCCCGGTTCCTGGTACACCAGTGTGATTCCGCATCTCCTCGTACCCGATCAGGCGGCTGCCATCCTGGCGAGCCCCGCGAAGCGGCTGGTCACCCTAAACTTGGCCGTGGACCGGGAAACCTCCGGGCTCTCCATGCCGGATCACCTCGAAGCACTGCGCCGTTACCTGCCGGGCCTGCGAGTCGATGTAGTCGTAGCCGACGGGAAAGCCGTAGGTGACCCGGAGCCGGTCCACCGTGCGGCGGAATCGCTGGGTGCACGACTGGTGCTCGCGCCGGTTGCCGTGCCCGACGGTGCGGCCAGACACGACCCGGCAGCCCTGGCGTCCGCGTTGGAGCCCATGCTGGACACTGCGTAGAGACCCGCGACCCACCCACCACCAAGATGTACCAGCCCCGCGAGGTGACGATCAGGATGGCGATGACCGCTGCGGTCAAGGACGAGCTGAGCCGCGTCGATGTGGTGAAGCCCTGCTGCCGGCGGGCGGAGATGGCGGCGCTGCTGCGGTTCGCGGGCGGCCTGCACATTGTCTCCGGCCGTGTCGTGGTCGAAGCCGAGATGGACACCGGTGCGACGGCGCGGCGACTGCGCCGCGAGGTCTCCGACGTGTACGGCTATCAGAGCGAGATTCATGTGCTCGCCTCCGGTGGTCTGCGCAAGGGGAGCCACTTCATCGTGCGGGTGGTCAAGGACGGGGAGGCGCTGGCCCGCCAGACCGGCCTGCTCGACGTCCGCGGCCGCCCGGTGCGCGGCCTGCCCCCGCACGTGGTGTCGGCCAACATGTGCTGTGCGGTGGCCGCCTGGCGCGGTGCGTTCCTGGCACACGGCTCGCTCACCGAGCCCGGCCGGTCCTGTGCGTTGGAAGTGACGTGCCCCGGTCCCGAGTCGGCGCTCGCGCTGGTGGGCGCGGCGCGTCGGATCGGCATCACCGCGAAGGCCCGGGAGGTCCGCGGCGTGGACCGGGTGGTGGTCAAGGACGGCGACGCGATCGGCGCGCTGCTCACCCGCATCGGCGCGCACTCCAGCGTGCTGGCCTGGGAGGAGCGCCGGGTCCGCCGCGAGGTCCGCGCGACAGCCAACCGCCTCGCCAACTTCGACGACGCCAACCTGCGCCGCTCGGCCCGGGCGGCCGTGGCCGCCGCCGCGCGGGTGGCGCGTGCGCTGGAGATCCTCGGCGAACATGCCCCGCACCACCTGACCAGCGCCGGCACGCTGCGGCTGGAACACCGCCAGGCGTCGTTGGAGGAGTTGGGCGCGCTCGCCGACCCGCCGCTGACCAAGGACGCGATCGCCGGCCGGATCCGCCGCCTGCTGGCGCTGGCCGACAAGCGCGCCCGTGACCTGGGCATCCCGGACACCGACTCGGCGGTCACCGCCGAAATGCTCGCCAGCTGACCTCCACCGGGCGGGCGGCACCCCGGGAGTGGCGCCGGGCGGTGGTGGCGATAGGGTCGAGGTGTTCGGCGATGAGGCCGACTCGGGTCGCCCAGCCGAGTGTCGGCCCTCCGGGGCCGAGCCTCGCCGCCGCGGGCGGTGCGGCACCGCGCGACAGCGCGGGCCGTACGCGCAGCCTCGCGGCAGGGCGGCCAAGCACCCCACCGGGGCGTCCGGCGAAGGGGCGCCGGAGCGACAAAGTCGAGGAGATGTGTCGGGATGACCATCCGGGTTGGTATCAACGGGTTCGGCCGCATCGGCCGCAACTTCTTCCGCGCGGCGGTGGCGCAGGGCGCGGACATCGAAGTGGTCGGCGTCAACGACCTCACCGACAACACCACGCTGGCCCACCTGCTGAAGTACGACAGCATCCTGGGCCGCCTGCCGTACGAGATCAAGGCGACCGCCGACGAGATCACCGTCGCCGGCAAGACCTTCAAGGCCCTGGCCGAGCGTGACCCGGCCAAGCTCCCCTGGGGTGACCTCGGGGCGGACGTGGTGATCGAGTCCACCGGGCTCTTCACCGACGCCGCCAAGGCGCGGGCACACCTCGACGGTGGGGCGAGGAAGGTCATCATCTCCGCGCCGGCGAAGGGCGAGGACGTCACGCTGGTCCTCGGCGTGAACGACAGCGCGTACGACCACGCGAACCACCACATCATCTCCAACGCCTCGTGCACCACGAACTGCCTCGGCCCGATGGCGAAGGTCCTGGACGACTCGTTCGGCATCGAGCGCGGCCTGATGACCACGATCCACGCGTACACCCAGGACCAGAACCTTCAGGACGGCCCGCACAAGGACCTGCGCCGGGCCCGCGCCGCGGCGCTCAACGTCGTGCCGACCTCGACCGGTGCCGCCAAGGCGATCGGCCTGGTGCTGCCGCAGCTCAAGGGCAAGCTGGACGGGTACGCGCTGCGCGTGCCGATCCCGACCGGCTCCGCCACCGACCTCACGGTGACGGTCCGCGAGGAGACCACCGTCGACGCGGTGAACGCGGCGATGAAGGCGGCTGCCGAGGGCGAGCTGGCCGGGATCCTCAGCTACACCGAGGACCCGATCGTGTCGTCGGACATCGTCACCGACCCCGCGTCCTGCATCTTCGACGCCGGCCTGACCAAGGTCACCGGCAACCTCGTCAAGATCGTCGGCTGGTACGACAACGAGTGGGGCTACTCCAACCGGCTCGTCGACCTGGTCAAGCTGGTCGGCGCCCCGTCGTGAAATCCCTCGACGACCTGCTCGTCGAGGGTGTGCGTGGTCGGCGCGTCCTCGTGCGCGCCGACCTTAACGTGCCCCTGGACGGCGAGACGATCACCGACGACGGCCGCATCCGCGCCGTGCTCCCCACCCTCACCGCGCTCCGCGACGAGGGCGCACGCGTCACCGTCTGCTCCCACCTGGGCCGGCCCAAGGGCGCACCGGATCCGGGATACAGTCTCGGGCCGGTCGCCGCCCGCCTCTCCGAACTGCTCGGTTCGCCGGTGCACGCGGCCGCCGACACCGTCGGCGAGGCGGCCCGAGCCGTCGTCAATGGCCTGGCCGACGGCGAGATCGCGCTCCTGGAAAACCTGCGCTTCAACGCCGGCGAGACCAGCAAGGACGACAACGAGCGTGGCACGTTCGCCCGGCAGCTGGCCGACTTCGGCGACGCGTACGTCGACGACGCCTTCGGCTCGATGCATCGCAAGCACGCCAGCGTGTACGACGTCGCGCTGATCCTGCCGCGGTACGCGGGTCGGCTGGTGCTCCGCGAGGTCGAGGTGCTGCGCCGGGTCACCAGCGCCGACGTGGCCCGCCCGTACGTGGTGGTGCTCGGCGGATCCAAGGTCTCGGACAAGCTCGCGGTGATCGAGGCGCTGCTGCCCAAGGTCGACCGGCTGCTCGTCGGTGGCGGGATGTGCTTCACCTTCCTGGCCGCACAGGGTCATGGCGTCGGCGACTCGCTCCTGGAAGCGGACATGGTCGACACGTGCCGCGATCTGCTGGCGCGGTCCGAGGGTCGGATCGTGCTGCCCACCGACATCGTGGTGGCCGACGCCTTTTCGGCGGACGCCGCGACGCAGACGGTGGCGGCCGACGCGATTCCGGACGGCTGGAAGGGCCTGGACATCGGCCCGGCCTCCGTGGCCGCGTTCGCCGACGCGCTCTCCGGCGCCGGCACCGTGGTGTGGAACGGGCCGATGGGCGTGTTCGAGCTCGAGCCGTTCGCCGCCGGTACCCGGGGGGTGGCCGAGGCGATCACCAAGGTGGACGGCCTCACCGTGGTCGGCGGCGGCGACTCGGCCGCGGCGGTGCGCCAGTTGGGCATCGCCGAGGACGGCTTCACCCACATCTCCACCGGCGGCGGCGCGTCGCTGGAATTCCTCGAAGGTAAGACGCTGCCCGGCGTCGCGGCGCTGGAGGCCTGATGGCGAAGAAGGACAAGCAGCAGGAACCGCGCACCGGTCGTCGGCCGTTGATGGCCGGCAACTGGAAGATGAACCTCAACCACCTCGAGGCCATCGCCCTGGTGCAGAAGCTGGCGTTCAGCCTCACCGAGCAGCAGCTCACCGACGTGGAGGTCGTGGTGCTGCCGCCGTTCGTCGACATCCGCAGCGTGCAGACGCTTGTGGACGGCGACAAGCTGATGCTCTCCTACGGCGCGCAGGATCTGTCGCCGCACAAGTCCGGCGCGTACACCGGGGACATCTCCGGCGCGATGCTGGCGAAGCTGGGCTGTGCGTATGTCACGGTCGGGCACTCCGAGCGACGGGCGTACCACGGCGAGGACGACGCTCTGGTGGCAGCGAAGGTGAAGGCCGCGCTCGGCAACGGGATCACCCCGATCCTGTGCGTCGGCGAAGGCCTGGACGTCCGCGAGGCGGGCGAGCACGTGGCGTATACCCTGGGCCAGCTCGACGCGGCGCTGGCCGGCCTGACCCCCGACCAGGTGGACAAGGTCGTGGTGGCGTACGAGCCGGTGTGGGCGATCGGCACCGGCAAGACCGCCACGCCGGAGGACGCGCAGGAGGTCATCGGCGCGATCCGCAACCGCCTCGCCGAGACGCACTCCGGTGGCGTGGCCGACCGGATCCGCCTGCTCTACGGCGGCTCCGTCAAGGGCTCCAACGTGGCGGGCATCATGGATCAGACCGACATCGACGGTGCACTCGTCGGCGGCGCCAGTATCGACGCCGAGGAGTTCGTGCGGATCTGCCGTCTCGGCAAATCCTGACCATGACCCCGACAGCGGCAACGGAGGGCGGCTGCCCCGGCTCTCGCCGGGGCAGCTGCCCTCCGTTGCGTCCTGACCTCAGGCAGGCGGCGTCAGGCTCGGGCGCTGCGCCTGCAGTGGCTTGACGTAGAGCGACCCGTGATCGCAGACATGCCCCAACATGGCGTACTCCCGGATCTCCGTCGTCTCGTCGGGCGGGGTGACCAGCAGTCCGAACATTCTGCCGCCACACATCGGCGAAGCCTCCTCGTCCCAGTTCGGCGTGAACCTCCAGGCCAGGGAGGACCACGCGGTTTCGCCGGGCTGCAGGGTGACCTCCTTCAGTTCCCCGTCGGTGCGGGTGACGTCGGTGGGCATCGGTCGATCCTGCGCGCCGACGAGCCGCAGGCCGGGGTACCCGGACACGGCGCAGGGCTCACTGCTCTTGTTGGTCAGGCCGAGTTCGGCGGCCTGCGACGACCCGGCCTGGCCCGGCCACACGAACTGGTCCAGATCGACCTGCAGCTGTGCCGTGGTGCACCGCTGCACCGTCGGTGGGTCCTGCTTATGCGGCGTGCTGGTCTGCGGCCCAGGCTGCTGGATGGGCCGGTTCACCGGTACCAACCCAGCCTGCGCACCCGCTGTGGACACGCCCGCGTTCCCTGCGGGCGTGGCACCCTTGGCCGTACCGGCGGTGGTGCCGCAGCCCGCTGTGACGGCGAACGTTACAGCGGCGAGAACGCACACGTACTTGGTCGTGCTCCGAAACATCAGATCCCCCATGACTCAGAAGTGGTTGCCTTGCTGATGTCCGAACGTTAGGGGCGGCAGCCCGGCCGTTCATCCCCGATTCGTGCCACGGGCCATGGGAAGCCTTTTCCTGACAGATCGACTGGGGGACGACGGCGTCCCGCGCCCGGGTGGTGGGACAGCAGCGCGGACGTAGCCGCGGGGTGGGGCAGAAGCGATATCGTTGGCCCGCTATTCTGGACAACGCCGTCGGCCCGCCAGAAATCGGTGGCGGCCTGCACCCGCTGAGAGGACCAGACGCGTCATGAGGGCGTTCGCCATCTCCCTGATCGTCCTGCTCGTCATTACGAGTGTGCTGTTGACCATGCTGATCCTGCTGCACCGCGGCAAGGGCGGCGGCCTGTCGAGCATGTTCGGTGGCGGTGTGTCGTCGAGCCTTGCCGGCTCGTCGGTCGCCGAGCGCAACCTTGACCGCTACACCGTTCTGGTGGGCATTGTCTGGTTTGCCAGCATCGTCGGCCTGGGATTGTGGCTGAAGGTTGTCCAAAACGCTGCTGCGTAACCGCCGCGGCACCTTTTACACTTCTCCCCGCGGCCCGGCCCGGGCCGCGCGCAGGGCTCCCGCCCACTCTCCTGCACTCCGCACCACGTCGCGTACCGACGGAACAGGAGCAAGCAGCTGTGGCAACTGGCAACGCCATTCGTGGATCACGCGTGGGATCAGGCCCGATGCGGTGGGCCGAGCGGGGGGACGAGGCACCCCGTCGCCCGGTCAGCTACTGGTGTGCCAACGGCCACCAGACGGAGCCGTCCTTCGCCGCTGAGGTAGCGCCTCCGACGGTATGGGAGTGCCCGCGGTGCGGCCTTCCGGCCGGGCAGGACTCCGAGAATCCACCGGCTCCGCCCAGGTCGGAGCCGTACAAGACGCATCTCGCCTACGTGAAGGAGCGCCGGTCAGAAGCGGATGGCGCCGCCATTCTGGCCGAAGCGCTCGCCCGCCTGCGCCAGCGCCGCGGCGAGTAGCGGGCTCCACCCGCATCGCGGCCGGCGACTACGGCACTGACTGCCGACTGCGCCGGGAGTGCGCAAGCGCGGCCGCCGCGCACGCGGTGGCGACCACCAGGCCGGCCAACAGTAGGCCGATGACGAACGTCGAGCCGTCGTCTCCCGGGGTGGCGAGACCGACCAGCGTGCGGCAGCGCGTTCCGGTGAGTTCACAGTCCCCGCGCCGGCACATCACCATCGGCAGCGACACACAACGCCCCGGCGTCAGCACCACGACTCCGATCGCGGCTACGCCGGCGGCCAGGGGCCACCGCCGCCGCAACGGCGCGAACCTGCCAATCAACACGGCGGCCAGCAGGTAGGCTGCCGCCGCCACCAGATAGCCCCACATCGCCGGTCCTCCCACCGCGCCTGTCGGATGGGCGCAGCGCCTGACGATGGGCCCATCCGGCTGCCAATTTGCCCGCCGTGCCCGGACGAGCTACGGCACTGTGATCAAGTCCAGTCCATTGGACGACAGGACACTCTGCAGGTTGACGTTGAACACCCTCCACGAGCAGAGCCGGTCGCCGATGGCCTGGCACGTCGTGAATGTGTCAGGGTCGCCCAGTGTAATGACACCGATGCCGTTCAACCCACTGCCGATGCTGCCCGCCAACACAGGCCCGCCGCTGTCACCCTCTCCAGCCGGGGCGGTGCGATGCACCTGCTCGGTCCAGAAGCCCGGTCCGATGCCATCCTCGTAGCCCCCCACCGCAGTAATGTAGTTGCCGCATATCGCACCGGAAAAGCCACCGCTGTAGCAGACGTGGGTATTCATGGTGGGCGTCACGTAGCCGTTTATGGTGGCGCCGTCGCTCGAGTTGTTCGGTCCGACATACACGCCACCGCCGTAGTCCTCGCCCGTCATGTAGGTGCTGTCGTTGCTGGCGACCCCGCCTGCCGTGTTACCGACGAAGCGTTCACTGTCCGGAGTCTGCCACCGCAGATTTTTGCCGCAGTGTCGGGACAGCGTCACGGTACGCGAGCGGCACGGCGGCCCCCTTGGCCGGTGGTATCACCTTCACTGAGCTCCGCAACGCAGCCGTGGATGCGTTGTTGCCGCTACGCGGCGCCGCGCCCAGCGAGGACGGACGCGTCTTGCCTGGTCACCGGGATCACATTTCAGATTGTGAAACGTGGACCTTGGTGCGAACCGGCTCCGGCGGTTAGGCCGGTGCCCGTGGAGCCAAGGGTGCGAACCTACTGGACCGCCTCGCCGGCGGCCGACTGGTCGAGCAGCCACAAGGTGCGCCCCACACCGTGGACGGTGGCGGCCGGAAGCGGTACCGGCTCTGCCGCACCGAGTGCCCTTGTCACAGCGTCCGATTTCGCGGCGCCGGATGCCAACAACCACACCTCGTCAGCGGTGTTGATCGCCGCAAGCGTGAGCGTGGTGCGGGTCGGTGGCGGTTTCGGACTGTCCCGCACCGCGGATACCGGGCCGGTCTCGTCGACGGGGTGCCCCGGAAACACCGATGCCACGTGGCCGTCCTCGCCGACGCCGAGCATCAGCACATCGAAGCGCGGGAGGGTGACGCCACCCGGGCCGGCCGACGCGGCCAACTCCGCGGCGTAGCGCCTTGCCGCGGCCTCCGGATCATCGCCGTCCGGGCCGTCCGGGGCCGGCATCGGATGCACCCTCGCCGGGTCGAGCGGCAGCGCGTCCAGCAGCGCCGCGCGGGCCTGGGTGTCGTTGCGCTCCGGGTCGCCGGCCGGCAGGAACCGCTCGTCGCCCCACCAGACGTCCACCCGGGACCAGTTCACCGAGTCCCGGACCGGGCTGTCCCGCAGCGCGGAGAAGATCCGAGCGGCGATCCGGCCCCCGGTCAGCACGACCGACGCATGGCCGTGCGCCGCCTGGGCGTCCAGCAGGCGGACGGCCAGGCGTGCTGCCACCGCGTGCGCCAGAACGTCCGGGTCCGTGTGGACGATGACCGCTGGCCGGGTCATGCGGCCTTCTCCGGCTGCTCGGCCAGCGCCGGGTCCTTCCAAATGTGCACCCTGGTCGCCGGCCGATCGTCGAGACCCGGTACGCCGGTGGCGCCGGAGAGGGACGCGGCGTAGGTCTGATCGGCGTCCAGCCTGCGCAGCTCCTCGGCAAGCTCCTCGCCCAGTGGCCGCCGGATCAGCGGCAGGGTCCGGTCCGGCAGCCCGGTCCGGCGCAGGATGCCGGTGCCGTTGTCGCCCTGCCGGGTGAGTTCGATACGCCGACCGTCGACCAGATCGATCGAGACCGACTGGAGCAGGTCACCCTTGGCGTACTTGTGCTGCACCGGTATGCCGAGCCGTGCGGTCAGCCAGCCGCCGAGCAGCGCCGCCGTGGTGCTGAACTCCGGTCCGGTGATGGTGATCGACTGCACCGGGGTGTCGATCGTGTCGAACGCCCCGGCGATGTGGGTACGCCACGGGGTCGCCCGAGTCCAGGCCAGGTCGGTGTCACCGGGTGAATAGTCCTCGGCGCGCCGCCGGAGAGCGGCGATCCGGTCGGGCGCCTGTCTCGTGTCGGTGATCCGGCGCTCCGCCACCACGCCCAGCGGGTCGTACGCGATGCGGCTCGGCGGAGCGACGTGCCACCAGGTCACCACCGGTACGTCCGGGGCCAGCAGTGGCATCACCACCGACTCGGCGTGCAGCGCCAGCCGGCCGCGCATCCGCATCACCACCGCCTCGCAGGGGCCGAGCCGGCCGCCCACCACGATCTCGGCGTCCAGCCGGGACACCTGGTGGGTGACCTCCTGGCGGACCACGATAAGTAGCCGGCACGGATGCGCGGACGCCGCGATGGTGGCGGCGGCCTCGGCATCGCGGACCTGCGCCTCGTCGACGACGGCGACCAGCGTCAACGCCAGACCGCTGGCCAACCCGCCCGCGCTGCGGCGTTCCGCGGAGAGTGCCTTGACCACGGCGTTGCCCGTGGTGTCCCACAAACCGATCATTGGTTGTCTCCTGGTTGTGGTCAGGCCCGTCGCCAGGCGCGGCCTTCGCGGCTGAGCATCTCGTCGGCGGAGCGGGGCCCCCACTCGCCGGCGCGGTACGTGTCCGGCTTCATGCCGGCCCACGCCTCCACCAGCGGATCGACCACTTTCCAGCTGGCCTCCACTTCGGAGGCGTCCGGGAAGAGCGTCTTGTCCCCCAGCAGCACGTCCAGAATGAGCCGCTCGTACGCCTCCGGGCTGGCATCGGTGAAGGCCTCGCCGTACTGGAAGTCCATCGCGATGTCGCGGACCTCCATCGTGGTGCCGGGCACCTTCGAGCCGAACTTCATCACCATGCCCTCGTCCGGCTGCACCCGGATGACCAGCTCGTTGTGCCCCAGCATCTTGATGTCCTCGGGCTGGAACGGCAGGTGCGGGGCCTTCTTGAAGATCACAGCCACCTCGGTCACCCGGCGGGGGAGGCGCTTGCCGGCCCGGATGTAGAAGGGCACCCCGGCCCAGCGCCGGTTCTGCACGCCCAGCCGGACCGCCACGTACGTCTCGGTCCTGGACTCCTGGGGAATGCCGTCCTCGTCGAGGTAGCCCGACACCCGCTCCCCGGCGACCCAGCCGCTGAGGTACTGCCCCCGCACGGTGTCCCGGCTGACATCCTCGGGAATCCTGATCGCGCGCAGCACCTTCAGCTTCTCGGTGCGGATCTCGGCCGCGTCGAAACTGGTCGGCTCCTCCATCGCAACCAGCGCCAGGAGTTGGAGGAGGTGGTTCTGCAGCACGTCGCGGGCGGTGCCGACCTGGTCGTAGAAGCCGGCCCGGGTGCCGATGCCGACGTCCTCAGCCATCGTGATCTGGATGGAGTCGACGAAGTGCGCCTTCCAGACCGGCTCGAACAGGGCGTTGGCGAAGCGCAGGGCCAGGATGTTCTGGACCGTCTCCTTGCCCAGGTAGTGGTCGATCCGGAACACGTCCTGCGCGGTGAAGGCGTCGTCGACGAGATCGTTGAGCTGCTTCGCCGACGTCAGGTCGTTGCCGAACGGCTTCTCCACCACCACGCGACGCCAGCCGCCGGACTTCTGGTTGTCCGACATGCCGGTGCGCTCCAACTGCTTGAGCACGACCGGAAACGCCGAGGGCGGGATGGACAGGTAGAACGCGGCGTTGCCGGCGATGCCGTGGGTCTCGCGCAGCTCGTCGAGGGTCTGGGCGAGCTTGTCGAACGCGGCGTCGTCGTCGAACGCCCCGCCGACGAACCGGATGTTCTCGCCGAGCCGCTGCCACACCTCGTCACGCCACGGGGTCCGGGCGTGCTCCTGCGCGGCCTTGCGGGCGATCGCCTCGAAGTCACCGTGGCTCCAGTCCCGCCGGGAGAAGCCGAGCACGCAGAAGCCGGGCGGTAGCAGACCCCGGTTGGCCAGGTCGTAGATCGCCGGGATCAGCTTCTTGCGGGCCAGGTCGCCGGTCACCCCGAAGATGACCAGCGCACTCGGCTCAGGGATGCGGGGGAGCCGCCGGTCGGTGGGGTCCCGCAGGACGTTGGCGTTGCGGCCGTTGCCGGTCATGCCGCCTCCTGGTCCGCTCTCACCGCTCGGCCTCGGTCTGTGCGACACCCTCCGCCGCCCGGTTCGGCTTGGCCGCACCTTCGTTGGCCGCGTCGAGAGACTTGGTGACGCCTTCCATCAGCTCCGACCAGCTGGCCGAGAACTTCTCCACCCCTTCGCGCTCCAGCGTGTCAACCACGTCGTCGTAGTCGATGCCGAGCGCCGCGAGCTCGTCGAGGATCTGCTTCGCCTCGGCGTACCGGCCGGTGACCGAGTCGGGGCGGACCTCGCCGTGGTCGGCGAAGGCGTGCACGACCGGCTCCGGCATGGTGTTCACCGTGCCCGGCGCCACCAGCTCCTCGACGTAGATCACGTCTCGGTACTCGGGGTTCTTGGTGGAGGTGGAGGCCCACAGCGGGCGCTGCGGGAACGCGCCGGCGTCGGCGAGCGCCTGCCAGCGGTCACTGCTGAAGACCTGCTCGTACTGCTGGTACGCCAGCACCGCGTTGGCGATGGCGGCCTTGCCGTGCAGCGCCTGCGCCTCCGGCGTGCCGATCTTGTCGAGCCGCTTGTCGTACTCGGTGTCGACACGGGACACGAAGAACGACGCCACGGAACCGATCTTGGAGAGGTCGTGCCCGTTCTCCTTGGCCTGCTCCAGGCCGGCCAGGAACGCGTCCATGACGGCGGCGTAGCGCTGCAGGCTGAAGATCAGCGTGACGTTGACGCTGATGCCCTGCGCCAGCGTCTTGGTGATCGCCGGCAGGCCCTCGCGGGTGGCCGGGATCTTGATGAACAGGTTGGGCCGGTCGACCAGCCACCAGAGGGCCTTGGCCTCGGCGGCGGTGCCGTCGCTGTCGGCGGCGAGCCGCGGGTCGACCTCGATCGACACCCGGCCGTCGGCGCCCCGGGACGCGTCGTAGGCCGGGCGCATCACGTCGCAGGCCCAGCGGACGTCGTACGTGGTGAGCATCCGGATCGCCTCTTCGACGTCCACGCCGCGCACGGCCAGTTCCTTGACCTGGTCGGCGTAGACGTCGGCGTCGCCGAGTGCCTTGGCGAAGATCGTCGGGTTGGTGGTCACCCCCACCACGTGCTGCTCCCGGCGCAGCCTGTCCAGACTCCCGCTGGACAGCCGTTCCCGGGAGAGGTCATCGAGCCATACCGCCACTCCGGCGGCCGAGAGCTGCGCCAGCCTGTCACTCATCACGTTCTCCGTCTCACTCTTCGTTTCCGATGCCGGCCGGATGTCAGTTGCCTGTGGTGGAGCCCGTGATGTCGCCCGTCCGGGACAGCGCCGCGCGGGCGGCCGCCACGACGCGGTCGGCGGTGAAGCCGAACTGCTCGAACAGGATCGTGTACGGCGCGCTGGCACCGAAGTGCTCCAGGCTCACGTACTCGCCGTACTCGCCGACCAGGTCGTGCCACGACATCGAGATGCCGGCCTCCACGCTGACCCGGGCCCGGACGTCGGTCGGCAGCACCTGCTGGCGGTAGGCCAGGTCCTGCGAGCGGAACCACTCCTGGCACGGCATGGACACCACCCGGGTCGGCACACCCTCGGACTCGAGCCGCTCCCGTGCGTCGACGCAGATCTGCACCTCCGAGCCGGTACCCATCAGGATGACCTTCGGCTGCCCGTTGGAGGCGTCCAGCAGGATGTACCCGCCGCGGGCGACGGCATCGGCGCCGGCCACGGCGGTGCGGTCCATGATCGGCAGGTTCTGCCGGGTCAGGCACAGCGCGGTGGGCCGGTCGGTGTGCTCCATCGCCAGTCGCCAGGCCCACGCCGTCTCGTTGGCGTCGGCGGGGCGGACCACGTCCAGGCCGGGGATGGCCCGCAACGCGGAGACGTGCTCCACCGGCTGGTGGGTCGGGCCGTCCTCGCCGAGCCCGATCGAGTCGTGGGTCCACACGTAGGTCACCGGCAGCTTCATCAGTGCGGCCAACCGCACGGCCGGGCGCATGTAGTCGCTGAAGACCAGGAAGGTGCCGCCGTACGGGCGGGTGCCGCCGTGCAGCACGATGCCGTTGAGGATGGCGCCCATGCCGTGCTCGCGGATGCCGAAGTGCAGCGTGCGGCCGTACCAGTCGCCCGGGAACGCCTTGGTGGCGAACTCCGGCGGCACGAACGACGGCTCGCCCTCGATCGTGGTGTTGTTGCTCTCCGCCAGGTCGGCGGAGCCGCCCCACAGCTCGGGCAGCACCGGCGCTATTGCGTTGATCACTTTGCCCGAGGCGGCACGGGTGGACATGCCCTTCTCGCTCGGTTCGAACTCGGGCAGCGCGTTGGTCCAGCCGTCCGGAAGGGTGCGGGAGGTCAGCCGGTCGAGCAGCGCGGCCCGCTCCGGGTTGGCCTCGCGCCACGCCTGGTAACGCTGCTCCCACTCCGCGCGGGCCTGCTTGTTGCGCTCGATCACCTGGCGCGCGTGGGTCAGCACCTCATCGCTGACCTCGAAGTTCTTGGCCGGGTCGAAGCCAAGGACCTCCTTGGTGGCGGCGGCCTCGTCCTTGCCCAGCGCGGACCCGTGCGCCTTGCCGGTGTTCTGCTTGTTGGGCGCGGGGAAGCCGATGATGGTGCGCAGGTTGATGAAGGTCGGGCGGTCCATCTCGGCCTTGCCGGCCTCGATCGCCCGCCACAGGGCCGCCACGTCCTCGACGTAGCCGTCCTCGCCGCGCCAGTCGACGTGCTCGACGTGCCAGCCGTACGCCTCGTACCGGGCCGCCACGTCCTCGGACTTGGCGATGTCGGTGTTGTCCTCGATGGAGATGTTGTTGTCGTCGTAGATCACGATCAGGTTGCCCAGCCTCTGGTGCGACGCCAGGGCGCTGACCTCGTGGGTCACGCCCTCCTCGATGTCACCGTCGGAGACGATCGCGTAGATGTGGTGGTCGAACGGGCTCTGGCCGGGCGCCGGGTCCGGGTCGTAGAGGCCCCGCTCGCGGCGCGCGGCGAAGGCCATCCCGACCGCGTTGCCCAGCCCCTGGCCGAGCGGGCCGGTGGTGGTCTCCACGCCGGCGGTGTGGCCGTGCTCGGGGTGGCCCGGGGTCAGCGACCCCCACTGCCGCAGCGACTGCAGGTCCGACACGGTCAGGCCGTAGCCGGAGAGGAACAGTTGGACGTACAGGGTGAGGCTGGAGTGTCCACACGAGAGGACGAACCGGTCCCGGCCGATCCACAGTGGATCAGTCGGGTCGTGGCGCATCGCGCGCTGGAAGAGCAGGTACGCCACCGGGGACAGGCTCATCGCGGTGCCCGGGTGACCGTTGCCGGCCTTCTCGACGGCGTCCATCGCCAGGATGCGGCCCGTGTCGACGGCCCGTTGGTCGGCGTCGGTCCAGGACAGCTCGTTCTCGGTTGCCTGCTCAGCGGTCACGGCGGTGCTGCTCCTCGAAGAAGTCGGTCCCACAACGGTGCCCCATCAGGGTGAACCCTACCCACCCGGCAGGCGGCGTACGCATGCACGACCGGATCGGTTCGACGTACCGTATCCGGCCGGGGATCCGGGGTTGATCACCGGCTCCAGCAATTTCCGGTGTCGATGGGCGCAGCCGGATTTCGCCGTCGGCCCGGCCGGACTCCGCCGCAATGTCCGTACCTGGGCTGTCATACGATGCCGTAATCCGGGAACGCCCGGTCCTGTGCCATGGAGAAGGGCGATCCTGCGTGATGAAGTCGGCGCCGAGCCGTTCCGAAGCCGGGACGCAGCGGTGAGCGCGCTCGCCGACCGCGCCGCTTCCCCCGGGTCCCGGGCACGTCTGGACCCGCCCCGGCCGGTCTCCGCCGGCGCGCTGGCCACCCGCCAGCGCAGCGCCGCGCGGCAGCGTACCTCCGAGGTGCTGCGGTCGTACGTCTCGATGACCAAGCCCCGCATCGTGGAACTGCTGCTGGTCACCACGGTGCCGGCGATGCTGCTGGCCGAGGGCGGGGTGCCGTCGCTGTGGCTGATGGGCGTCGTGCTGACCGGCGGCGCGCTCGCCGCCGGTGCCGCCAACGTTCTGAACTGCTACATCGACCGCGACATCGACCAGTTGATGCGACGCACGGCACGTCGTCCACTGCCGGCACATACGGTTTCGCCGCGCGCCGCGCTGATCTTCGGCCTGAGCCTCGCCGCCGCGTCCACCGTGCTGATGTTGGCGTTCACGAACGTGCTCGCCACGCTGCTGACGGTCGGCGCGATCGTGTACTACGACCTGGTGTACACGCTGTGGCTCAAGCGCACGACGCCGGCCAACACGGTGTGGGGTGGAGCCTGCGGCGCGGCGCCGGTGCTGATTGGTTGGGCCGCGGTCACCGGCAGCCTGGCACCAGCGGCCTGGGCCCTCTTCGCGGTGGTCTTTCTGTGGCAGCCGCCCCATTTCTACGCATTGGCCATCAAATTCAAGGACGACTACGCCCGAGCCGGCATTCCGATGCTCCCGGTGGTGGCGAGCATGCGCCGGGTCGGCCTGGAGACGGTTGTGTACGCCTGGTTGACCGTGGCTGCGTCGCTCACCCTGTGGCCGCTCGGTCTGTCGCCGTCGTACGCCGCGGTCGCCGTGGTCATCGGCGGATTCTTCGTGTTGGAAGCGCATCGGCTGGCCGGTCGGGCGCGACGTGGCGAGCCACTGCAGCCGATGCGGCTCTTCCACTGGTCAACCACCTACCTGACCATCCTGTCGCTGACCATCGGCATCGACGCTGTTCTCTAGGGCGGCCGGGGCCCGGCAGAATCGGATGAACTGCACCAACGGCGCCCAAAAGATTGCCGACCGACGTAACGCCCGTCACACCTATTCGTGAGTTGTCGTACGTCGGGCGTCAATGCGTCATATGGTGGCCGCATGGCAGATGGTTCCAATACGACCTTGACGCTTGATCCGCCGGAGAACCTCATCACCGGCTTGAAGTCCTTCGCGGACGGTCACGGCGGAGCAAAGGCAGTCATCGAGTACGTCGGCCGGCGGGGCGCCCGCATCGTTCTGGTCGGCGAGGACGGCGTCTGGGCCGACCAGTTCGCCGACGGTACAGATGTCGCGCGTAGTGCATGTGCCGAGGCGGGCATCGTCATCGAGAACACCTGGGAGCGGGAACTGATCGAGCAGATGCGTCCGAGCAACGACCTCTGGCGGTCGATGAGGCGTCGTTCCCTGTCCAGATGATCCGTCCCGACTCTGCGGAGGCCGCGACCCGGGCAGGCGCCCGGGTCGCGCTGGTCACCTGTGCCGAACTCGCCGGGCTCGACCCCGACGACCGCCACCTCCTGGATCCGCTCGGCGAGCGCGGGCTCGCCGTGGCGCCCGCAATCTGGGACGACCCGTCCGTGGACTGGAGCGGGTACGCGCTCGTCGTGCTGCGTTCGCCCTGGGACTACACCTCGCGCCGCGAGGAGTTCCTCGCCTGGGCCGACAAGGTGCCCCGGCTGCGCAACCCGGCGGCGGTGCTGCGCTGGAACACCGACAAGCGCTACCTGACGGAACTGGCGGGTGCCGGCGTACCGGTCGTACCGACGGACTGGTTCGCTCCCGGGCACCGGTGGGATCCCGGAGCGGACGGCGAAGTTGTGATCAAGCCCACGGTCAGTGCGGGCAGCCGTGACTCCGGCCGGTACGACCTCGCCGACACCGCGGCTCGGACGCTCGCCCGGGCACACCTGGACCGGCTCCACGCCGCCGGCCGGGTGGCGATGGTCCAGCCGTACGTGCCGTCGGTCGACAGTGCCGGCGAGACCGCCCTGATCTACCTGGGTGGCCGGTACAGCCATGCCATCCGGAAGGGCCCGATCCTGGATGGCCCCGACTTCGGCCCGGACGGGTCGCTCTACCGCACCGAGGACATCACCCCGCGGGAGCCGACGGCGGCGGAGCGGGCGGCCGCCGACCGGGTGCTGGCCGCGCTGCCGTTCCCGGCCGCTGACCTGCTCTACGCCCGGGTGGACCTGGTGCCCGGCTCGGGCGAGCCGCTGCTGATGGAGTTGGAACTCACCGAGCCGTCGCTGTTCTTCCGCACCGCCGCGGGGTCCGCGGAGCGATTCGCCGACGTGATCCTCGCCAGCGTCGGGTAGGTGTCCGACGGTGCCGGGTGCTGGGCCGGCACGGTCGCTCCGGGCGGGGCCGGGCGGCGGCGCATTTCGGCGAGCACCGCGACCGTCGCCAGCCACACCAGGCTGGCACCGATCATGTGCAGGCCCACCAGGACCGCCGGCAGCCGGGTGAAGTACTGCACGAACCCGATCAGGCCTTGCGCCAACTCCACGCCGACCAGCACCGCGGCGGCCCGCGCCGCCCGGTCCGCGCCTGCCGCCCGCAGCCCGATCCAGAGCCCGACGGATAGCCCCACCAGGAGAAACACCGCGTCCGTGTGCAGTTGTGCGATCGACTCGGGATCCAGCCCGTTGCGCCGGGCGCCGGCGTCCCCGGCGTGCGGCCCGCTGCCGGTGACCACCGTGCCCAGCACCAGTACGCCGGCCGAGACCACCGCGGTGGCGACCGCCAGGTGGCGCAGCGGGGCGGGCACCGGCGCACCGTCCGGTCGGTCCGACGCGCGGCGCCAGAACACGTACGCCGCGGTGATCATCGCCATGGAGACCAGGAAGTGGCAGCCCACGACCCACGGGTTGAGGTCGGTCAGCACGGTGACGCCACCGACCACCGCCTGGGCCGGGATGCCGACGAACACCAGCACGGCCGGCAGCACCGCGGCGGGCCGGCGGCGCCGTTGCGCCAGCGCCGCGAGAAGCCCTGCGGCGGCGATCAGGCCGACCACGAAGGTCAGCATCCGGTTGCCGAACTCCACGAGTTCGTACATGCCGTGCTCGCCGGTCGGGGTGTAGGAGCCTTCGGAGCACTCCGGCCAGGTCGGGCAGCCCAGCCCCGAGCCGGTCAGTCGGACCGCTCCGCCGGTGGCGACGATGCCGATGTTCGCGACGATCGAGGCGAGCGCGAGGCGGGAGAGTGCCGCAGGGCTGCGGAACGCATGGAGGGGGCGCAGCGCGCGGCCGGGCAGCTTCACGGCCCAATGCTACGGTCGCCGGCGGGCCGGCCGGTCGGGCGTCCCGGACGAGAGATTGCAGAGCAGTGGTGTGGATCACCGGGAGGGCGGTTTGCACCTTGCGGCGGAAATACGCAACACTTGCGTTGTGAAAAACACGGTCGCGCTGGTTCGGCGTGCTCCGGCGACCCCTTCGACGCCTCCCGCGCCCCCATCCGGGGCGGTCGTGGAGGTTGCGGCGGTGGCTGGCCCGGGGCCGCTCGATCGCCGTACCCGTGACCGGGTCGCCGAGCTGCTGCTGCAGCGTGGCTCCGCCACCGCCACCGAGCTCAGCCTGGCGCTCGGCCTCAGCCCGGCGGCGATCCGCCGCCACCTCGACGCGATGCTCGCCGACGGCCTGGTCACCAGCCGGGAGCGTCCGACCCGGGGCAGCCGCGGCCGCGGCCGGCCGGCGCGGACGTTCACCCTGACGGAGATGGCCCGCGAAGGCCTGCCGCACACCTATGACGGCCTGGCCACGGCGGCGCTGCAGTGGATCGCGGCACAGGGCGGGCGGGGCGCTGTGGAGGCGTTCGCCGCCGCGCAGGTGTCCGGTCTGGAGGAGCGGTGCCGCACGGCGATGGCGGAGGCCGGCGACGACCTGTTCGCCCGGGCGGAGGCGCTGGCCGGTGCGCTCACCGCGGAGGGATACGCTGCGGGAGCCACCGTGATCGCATCCGGCGGCCAGCTCTGCCAGCACCACTGCCCGGTCGCCCACGTCGCCGCGGAGTTTCCGCAGCTCTGCGAGGCCGAGACCCAGGTCATCTCGCGACTGGTCGGCACCCACGTGCAGCGTCTGGCCACCATCGCCAACGGCGACGGCGTCTGCACCACGCACATCCCGGCGCTGCAGGCCACCGCCGTGCCGGGCACCGCACCAGTCAGCACCACCACACCAACCGTGAGGACGCACCGATGACCGAGCAGATCACCACGCCGACCCAGGCCGAGCAGCTCGCGAATCTCGGCCGCTACGAGTATGGCTGGGCCGACTCGGACACGGCCGGCGCGACGGCGCGCCGGGGCCTCAACGAGGAGGTCGTCCGGGACATCTCGGCCAAGAAGAGCGAGCCGACCTGGATGCTCGACCTCCGGCTGAAGGGCCTGCGCCTGTTCGACCGTAAGCCGATGCCGGCCTGGGGTGCGGACCTGTCCGCGATCGACTTCGACAACATCAAGTACTTCGTGCGGTCCACCGAGAAGCAGGCCGCCACCTGGGAAGACCTCCCGGACGACATCAAGAACACGTACGACAAGCTGGGCATCCCCGAGGCTGAGAAGCAGCGCCTCGTCTCCGGGGTGGCGGCGCAGTACGAGTCCGAGGTGGTCTACCACAAGATCAATGAAGAGCTCGAGAAGCAGGGCGTCATCTTCCTGGACACCGATACCGGGCTCCGGGAGTACGAGGACATCTTCAAGGAGTACTTCGGCACGGTGATTCCGGTCGGCGACAACAAGTTCGCCGCGCTGAACACCTCCGTGTGGTCCGGTGGCAGCTTCATCTACGTGCCGAAGGGCGTGCACGTGGAGATCCCGCTGCAGGCGTACTTCCGGATCAACACCGAGAACATGGGCCAGTTCGAGCGGACCCTGATCATCGTCGACGAGGGTGCGTACGTGCACTACGTCGAGGGTTGCACGGCGCCGATCTACTCGTCGGACTCGCTGCACTCGGCGGTGGTGGAGATCGTCGTGAAGAAGGGCGGCCGCTGCCGGTACACCACGATCCAGAACTGGTCGACCAACGTGTACAACCTGGTCACCAAGCGCGCCGTGTGCCACGAGGGCGCGACGATGGAGTGGATCGACGGCAACCTCGGCTCCAAGGTAACCATGAAGTACCCGGCCGTCTACATGACCGGCGAGCACGCCCACGGCGAGGTGCTCAGCGTGGCGATGGCCGGGGAGGGCCAGCACCAGGACGCCGGCGCCAAGATGGTGCACGCCGCCCCGCACACCAGCAGCACGATCGTGTCGAAGTCGATCGCCCGCGGAGGCGGCCGGACCAGTTACCGGGGCCTCGTCCAGGTGCTCGAGGGCTCGCACCACTCGAAGTCCACGGTGAAGTGCGACGCCCTGCTCGTCGACACCATCTCCCGCTCGGACACGTACCCGTACGTGGACATCCGCGAGGACGACGTGGCGATGGGGCACGAGGCGACCGTGTCCAAAATCAGCGATGACCAGCTCTTCTACCTGATGAGCCGGGGCATGACCGAGGACGAGGCGATGGCGATGATCGTCCGCGGCTTCATCGAGCCGATCGCCAAGGAACTGCCGATGGAGTATGCCTTGGAGCTGAACCGTTTGATCGAGCTGCAGATGGAAGGCGCCGTCGGATGACGGAGACGCTCCAGCAGACCGCCGAACAGCCGACCGCAGGCCGACCGGGCTCCGGCCAGCCGAAGACCCGGGCGCACAGCCTGCGCTCCTCCCATGTCGCGGATTTTCCGGCGCTGACCGGGCGCGAAGAGGAGTGGCGGTTCACTCCGCTGCGCCGGCTTCGCGGCCTCGCGTCGGCTGACGGGACGGCCGTCGGCGCGACGCCGAAGGTCGAGTTCGTCCACCTCCCGGCCGGGGTGACCGGCATGGTCGTGGACCGGGCCGACGCCGCGGTGCCGGCGGGGTTCGTGCCGTTCGACCGGATCAGCGCCCTGGCGGCCGGGGCGGCGACCGAGGTGACCCTGCTCGAGGTGGGCGCCGGCGCGCTGCCGGAGACGGCTGCGGTGGTCCGGATCCTGGGCGGCGGGACCGAGCCGGCCTCGTTCGGCCGGACCGTGGTCCGGGTCGGGCGGCTCGCCGAGGCGACCGTCGTCGTGGAGTACACCGGCTCGGTGACGCTTGCCGACAACGTCGAGGTGAGCGTCGGTGACGGCGCCCGCCTGACCCTGGTCACCGTCACCGACTGGGCCGCCGACGCGGTGCAGGCCCAGCACGTCAACCTGCGGCTCGGCCGCGACGCCCAGGTGCTGCACGTCCAGGTGACGCTCGGCGGGGATCTCGTCCGGCAGTACACAAGCGTGGACTACACCGACCGCGGCGGCGAGTGCGAGGCGTACGGCCTCTACTTCGCCACCGCCGGCCAGCACCTGGAACACCGGCTGCTGGTGGACCACTCGGCGCCGGACTGCCGCAGCTACGTCGGCTACCGCGGCGCGCTGCAGGGCCAGGGCGCACACACCGTGTGGGTGGGCGACGTGCTGATCCGCGCCGAGGCGACCGGTACCGACACGTACGAGATCAACCGCAACCTGATCCTGTCCGACGGCGCCCGGGCCGACTCGGTGCCCAACCTCGAGATCGAAACCGGTGAGGTCTCCGGTGCCGGCCACGCCAGCACCACCGGCCGGTTCGACGATGAGCAGCTCTTCTACCTGATGGCCCGCGGCATCCCGGTGGAGGAGGCGCGCAAGCTCGTGGTGCGTGGCTTCTTCGCGGAGCTGCTCGGCAAGATCCCGGTCGAGGACCTGCGCGAGCGGCTCGGCGCCGCGGTGGAGGCCCGGCTGGTCGAGGCCGGTTCATGAGCGAGCGGGTTGGCGCCGCCGTACGCGTGTGTTCGGTCAGCGAGGTGGCGAAGGGCAGCGTGCTCGCCACCGAGGTGGAGGGCACCCCGTTGGCGGTCGTGCACGCCGACGACGACCAGATCTACGCGATCTACGACGAGTGCTCGCATGCCCAGGTGGCGCTGTCCGAGGGCGAGGTGGACGGCTGCACGCTGGAGTGCTGGCTGCACGGCTCGCGGTTCGACCTGCGCACCGGCAAGCCGAGCGGCCTTCCCGCCACCGAGCCCGTGCCGGTCTACCCGGTCGAGGTCCGCGATGGCGATGTCTACGTGAGTTTGAACCCGAGTAACGGAGTCGACTGGTGAGTGTTCTGGAAATCCGCGGCCTGAAGGTCTCGGTCAAGCTGCCCGAGGGCGAGTCGAAGCCGATTCTGTCCGGCGTCGACCTCACCGTACGGGCGGGGGAGACCCACGCCATCATGGGGCCGAACGGCTCCGGTAAGTCGACCCTGGCGTACTCCATCGCCGGGCACCCGAAGTACGAGGTGACCGGCGGGTCGGTGACGCTGGACGGCGTCGACGTGCTTGAGATGACGGTGGACGAGCGCGCCCGCGCCGGGCTGTTCCTCGCCATGCAGTACCCGGTCGAGGTCCCCGGCGTCAGCGTCGCGAACTTCCTGCGTACCGCGAAGACCGCCATCGACGGCGAGGCGCCGAAGCTGCGCACCTGGGCCGGCGAGCTGCGCGGCGCCATGGAGCGGCTGCAGATGGACCCGGCGTTCGCCCAGCGCAACGTCAACGAGGGCTTCTCCGGCGGCGAGAAGAAGCGGCACGAGATCGTGCAGATGGAGCTGCTTCAGCCAAAGGTGGCGATCCTCGACGAGACCGACTCCGGCCTGGACATCGACGCGCTGCGGGTGGTCAGCGGCGGCATCACCCGGATCCGGGAGGCCGGCCAGACCGGTCTGCTGCTGATCACGCACTACACCCGCATCCTGCGCTACGTGCGGCCGGACTTCGTGCACGTCTTCGTCGGCGGAAAGATCGTCGAGCAGGGTGGGGCGGAACTCGCCGAGAAGCTGGAAGCCGAGGGGTACGAGCGGTACCTCGCCGGCGCCGGGCCGGCGGCGGTCTGAGATGACCACCGGGACCCTGGCTGGGCTGCGGGACTCCGACTCGGTCGGCGTGCTCGACGTCGAGCGGCTGCGGGCCGACTTCCCGATCCTCGGTCGGGAGATCAACGGAAATCCGCTGGTCTATCTCGACTCGGCGGCGACCTCGCAGAAGCCGCGCCAGGTGCTCGACGCGCTCTACCGGCACTACGCGCACACCAATGCCAACGTCTCCCGCTCGGTGCACACGCTCGGCACCGAGGCAACCGAGGCGTACGAGGGTGCACGCGCGAAGGTCGCCACGTTTCTCGGGGCTGCGAGTCCGGACGAGATCGTCTTCACCAAGAACGTCACCGAAGCGATCAACCTCGTGGCGTACGCCTTTCTGAACGCCTCGGTCGGGCTCACCGGCGACCCGCGCTTCCAACTGCGCCCGGGCGACGAGGTGGTGATCTCCGAGATGGAGCACCACTCGAACATCGTGCCGTGGCAGCTGCTCTGCGAGCGCACCGGCGCGACCCTGCGCTGGCTCGGCATCACCGACGACGGCCGGCTCGACCTGGCCGATCTCGACACGGTGATCAACGAGCGGACGAGGATCGTGTCGTTCGTGCACGTGTCGAACATCCTCGGCACGATCAACCCGGTTGACGCGGTGGTGGCACGGGCCCGCGCCGTCGGCGCGTTGGTGTTCCTCGACGCCGCGCAGTCGGTGCCGCACCTGCCGGTCGACGTGGCGGCGCTCGGCGTGGACTTCGTCGGTTTCACCGGACACAAGATGTGCGCCCCCACCGGCATCGGCGTGCTGTGGGGTCGGTACGAACTGCTGGACGCCATGCCGCCGTTCCTGGGCGGCGGTTCCATGATCGAGACGGTGAGCCGGACCGGCACCACCTACGCGGCACCACCGATGCGGTTCGAGGCGGGTACGCCGCCGATCGCGGAGGCGGTCGCCTTGGGCGCGGCGGTGGACTACCTCACCGGGGTGGGTATGGCCGCCATCCAGGCGCACGAGCGCGAGCTGACCGGGTACGCCCTGGATGCCCTCGCCACCGTGCCCGGCCTGCGGATCGTCGGCCCACCGTCGGTTCAGGGGCGCGGCGGAAGCATCTCGTTCGTGCTCTCCGACATCCATCCACACGACGTCGGACAGATCCTCGACGCGGCCGGCGTGCAGGTCAGGGTCGGGCACCACTGCGCCCGCCCGGTGTGTGTGCGGTTCGCTGTGCCGGCCACCACCCGTGCCTCGTTCTACCTGTACACGACACCGGCCGAGGTGGACGCGCTGGTGCACGGACTGGAGCAGGTACGGGGGGTGTTCGGCTGATGCTGGTGACCCAGCTCTACCAGGAGATCATCCTCGATCACTACAAGCATCCGCACGGCCGGGGCCTGCGGGAGCCGTACGACACCGAGGCGCACCACGTGAACCCGACCTGCGGCGACGAGGTGACGCTGCGCGTCCGGCTCGCCGGTGATCGCCTGGCCGAGGTGTCCTATGCGGGGCAGGGCTGCTCGATCAGCCAGGCTTCGGCGAGTGTCCTGCACGAACTGGTCAACGGTGCCGCCGTGCACGACGCGCTGGCCCGCCACGAGGCGTTCGCCACGCTGATGGCGGGCCGGGGGAACGTCGAGCCGGACGAGGCGGTGCTCGGCGACGGTGTCGCCTTCGCCGGCGTCGCCCGGTACCCGGCCCGGGTGAAGTGCGCGCTGCTGCCGTGGATGGCACTCAAGGACGCGCTGTCCCGGGCGGTCGCGGCATCCGGTTCCGCACCGACGACGCAACTGAGTCCCGAGCCCGTCACCCAACCCACCGGCCAGCCGGCGGCTCTGCCCGGCGACGGACCGGCACAAACCAAGGTAGGAGGCTCCGCATGAGCGAGACCACCGATGTGGCACCGGCCACGCCCACTCCGACGGCACCGCTGGGCGAAGCTGCGGCACCAGGCGCGACGACGGTCGTCGCACCGGCCGCGCCAGCCGGGAAGCCGAAGCCGGACCTGGCCGACCTCGAGGAGGCCATGAAGGACGTGGTCGACCCGGAACTCGGGATCAACGTGGTCGACCTCGGCCTGGTCTACGGGCTGCATGTCGATGACGACAACGTCGCCACCATCGACATGACGCTGACCTCCGCGGCGTGCCCCCTCACCGACGTGATCGAGGACCAGGCCCGACAGGCTCTCACCACCGGCCCCGGCGGTGGCCTGGTGGACGACATCCGGATCAACTGGGTGTGGCTGCCGCCGTGGGGTCCGGACAAGATCTCCGACGAGGGTCGCGATCAGTTGCGGGCGCTCGGCTTCAACGTCTGACCGCAACCAGGCCGGTTGGCTATACCGCCCCGCTGAACGTGTCGCACTGCTTCGGGTCGCCGCTGTTGTAACCCCGGGTGAACCACTCCCGACGCTCCGCGGACGTGCCGTGGGTGAAGTTGTCCGGATCGACCCGCTGACCGGACTTCTTCTGGATGGCGTCGTCGCCGATCGCCTCCGCCGTCTCCACCGCCTCCTGGACGTCCTGCGCGGTGATCCGCTTGAACAGTGGCTGGCCGCCGGCGTCGGTGGTGGTGGTCGCGGCCTTCGCCCAGTTTCCGGCGTAGCAGTCGGCCTGCAGTTCCAGCATCACCGAGTACCTGTTGGCGTTGGCCTGATCGCTCTGTTGCAGCCGGCGCATCTTCGCCTCGGTGCCCAGCACGGTCTGCATGTGGTGGCCGTACTCGTGGGCCAGTACATACGGCGCGGCGAATTCGCCGGTCGCACCGAACCGGTTCGACAGCTCGTTGTAGAAGGTGAGATCGATGTAGACGTGCCGGTCGGCCGGGCAGTAGAACGGGCCCACCCCGGAGTCGGCTTGGCCGCAGCCGGTGTTGACGCCGCCGGAGAAGAACCGGGTGGTCGCCGCTTCGTAGGGTTTGCCGAACGAAGCCGGCGTCTGGGCCTGCCAGTAGGCCTGGATCGAGTTGATGTAGAGCACGTTGCGACAGTCCACGTCCTGGAACCGGTTCGGGTTCGTCTTGGCGCACCGCTCGTTGAGCGTGGTGTTGTCGGCCTGCTGGTCACCGCTCGTTCCGCCAAGGATGTTGGTGCCCAGCCCGCCGCCGAGGCAGACCGACGCCACCACGATAACCAGCGTGACGATGAGACCGATCCGCCCCCCGCCGATCGGAATCGGGATCCCGCCAAAACCGCCGCCGCCGCCGAACCCGCCACCGCCACCGCCGCCACCGGAGCCGCGCAGGTCCTCGACCTGACCGGTGTCCAGATCCGCGTTCTCGTTGAGCTCCATCTTGCTCCGTTCGGAAAGCGTCGTCCGGTGGGGGTCGCAGCCGGACGCCGGGCACGCCCGGTGCTCGGCTGTTACCCGATGATCTTGTCGGGTAATCGCTGCGCGCGGATCTCCAGCGGCCAGGTAGACTGGTTGGCGTGCTCCTCTGCGAAGACTGACCCGCCCCACCCCGACCGCTGCTGGCGGCCGGCGATGTGGTGTGCCCGGTCAGCCCCCCGATAGTCGAGAGTGAGCGTTTGACATGATCTCCGTTTCCGGACTTGAGCTGCGTGCCGGCGCCCGCATCCTCCTCGGCGACGTCACCCTGCGAGTCCAGCCCGGCGACCGGATCGGCCTGGTCGGGCGCAACGGCGCCGGAAAGACCACCACGCTGAAGGTGCTCGCCGGCGAGGGGACCCCATTCGCGGGGCACGTGGAGCGCAAGGGCCCGGTCGGCTACCTCCCACAGGACCCGCGCACCGGCGACCTGGATGTCACCGCCCGCGACAGAGTGCTCTCCGCCCGTGGGCTGGACGCGATCCTGGCCGAGATGAACAAGCTCGAGATCGCGATGGGCGAGGTCGACAACGAGAAGGCGATCCGGCGCTACGGCTCGCTCGAGGACCGGTTCGCCGGCCTCGGCGGGTACGCGGCCGAGGCCGAGGCCGCCCGCATCTGCGCCAACCTGGGGCTGCCCGACCGGGTGCTCGCCCAGCCGCTGCGGACCCTCTCCGGCGGTCAGCGCCGTCGGGTCGAGCTGGCCCGGATCCTGTTCCGGGACGCCGCGGCAACCGGCGGCGGCACCCTGCTGCTGGACGAGCCGACGAACCACCTCGACGCCGACTCCATCACCTGGCTGCGCGGGTTCCTCTCGTCGCACAAGGGCGGGCTGATCGTGATCTCCCACGATGCGTCGCTGCTCGAGGCGGTGGTCAACAAGGTGTGGTTCCTGGACGGCAACCGCACCACGATCGACCAGTACAACGTCGGCTGGAAGACCTACCTGCAGCAGCGGGAGACCGACGAGCGGCGCCGGCACCGGGAGCGGGCCAACGCGGAGAAGAAGGCCGGCGCGTTGTTCGCCCAGGCGGACAAGATGCGGGCCAAGGCCACGAAGACGGTGGCGGCCCAGAACATGGCGCGCCGGGCTGAGAAGATGCTCTCCGGCCTGGAGGACGTCCGCGCCGCCGAGAAGGTGGCCAAGGTGCGCTTCCCAAGCCCGGTGCCGTGCGGGAAGACGCCGCTGACGGCAATCGGACTGTCCAAGTCGTACGGTTCGCTGGAAATCTTCTGCGATGTCGACCTGGCCGTCGACCGGGGCTCCCGGGTCGCCATCCTCGGCCTGAACGGCGCCGGAAAGACCACGTTGCTGCGGATGCTCGCCGGGCTGCTGGAGCCGGACACCGGGGCGGTGCAGCCCGGGCACGGGCTGCGGCTGGGCTACTACGCCCAGGAGCACGAAACGCTCGACATCGATCGGACCATTCTGGAGATCATGCGCTCCGCGGCGTCCCAGCATGCCAGCAACCTGACCGACACCGAGTTGCGGTCCATCCTGGGCGCGTTCCTCTTCTCCGGTGACGACGTGGGCAAGCCGGCCGGCGTGCTCTCCGGTGGGGAGAAGACCCGACTGGCGTTGGCCACGCTGGTCTGTTCCGGTGCCAACGTGCTGCTGCTGGACGAACCGACGAACAACCTCGACCCGATCAGCCGGGAGCAGGTGCTCGACGCGATCGCCCGGTACCCGGGCGCCATCGTGCTCGTGACGCACGATCCGGGCTGCGTCACCGCGTTGAAGCCGGACCGGGCGATCCTGCTGCCCGACGGCGTTGAGGACACCTGGAGCGACGACCTGCTGGAACTCGTCGAGCTCGCCTGAGTCGGCCGGTCACCATGGCGTTGCCAGCAACGCTTCCACCGTGACGGCAACGATCGCGCCCAGCCCGGCCAGCAGCAGCGGAGCAGCGACCGGCGGGCCGGCCTGCCGTTCCGGTGCGACCGCGGCGACGGTCAGCCACGGGAAGAACGCCAGCCACGCATGCTCGACGCCGCCACGGGCCAGACCCGTCACGATGGAGAAGGTGACCGCCGCGCCGGCACCGGCCAGAAACGGCCAGGCCGCCGTGTTGCGGATCTTCCGACCACTCGCGAACAGTGGCGGCCCGGCAGCGAGCAGCAGCGCCACCAGACTGATCCCGCTCCACCACAGCGCCGATCGGTACGGCTCGATCCGGCTGGTGTAGTCGGAGTGCGCCATCTGCAGGCCCTCCACCCAGTTGAATCCGAGCGCCTGGGCGCCGAACAGCGGCAGCAGCGCCCCGACGCCGGTCACGATGTTCAGCCCGGGCCGGCGGCGGGCGAAGTACAGGCACACGACGCTGAGCCCCAGCCATGGCGCGGCGTACGAGAACAGCGCGGCGACGCCGGTGAGCAGGCCGGCCAGCAGCGCCCAGCCGCCCGCCGGCCAACCCTTGGACTGTCGGCGACTCGCCCGGACCCCGGCCACCACGAGCGCGGCGCCGAGCACCGCCACAATGGCATCCATACTCACCGCTACCCAGACCGCGTACGGGGCGAGGACCAGCACGGGCGCGTACCGCCGCGCCGGCGTCTCGCCGCAGGAATCGCGCACCGCGGCCAGCACCAATGGCACGGTGAGCACGCCCAGTGCGGTCACCAGCAGACCGAGTACCACGTGGTCGGCGACGCCGAGCCGGGCGAGCGCCCACAGCAGCAGGACCGGACCGGGCGGATGCCCGCGCGTCGCCACCGCGTGCGCCGCCGGATCCGCTGTGAACCGGGCGAGATATCCATCGGGATCGTCACCGACGTCGCTCAGGTCGACGAGGTACTCCTCCGGTGAGCCGAGCGCGTCGGTGAGGCCGGACGCACCGTCGGCCAGGGCCAGGGCCATCGCCCAGGCCAGCGCCGTGAGGTAGGCGGTGACCTGTACCCAGCGCCAGGCCATCCGCTCCCACCATCCGCGGGCCGCCAGAGCCAGGATCACCACGGCAACCGCTGGCGCCAACAGGCTCCCGGCACCCATGTGGACGCGGTACCGCCCGAGGAAGGGCGCGCTGGCGGTGCCGAGTTGCGCGCCGGCGTAGACCGACAGGGCGGTGAGGCTGAGTCCGAGCACCGCGAGCAGGGTCCATCCGGCCGCGTCGCGCCATGCACGGAAGTGGTCCCCGCCCTGATCAGACCGCGTGGGTTGACCCTTGCGGTCGGCAGGGCGAGGCTGCCTGCGGACCGCAGTTCGCGGCTCCCGGGCGGAGTCCGGATCGGCTTCGCGTGTCACGGCGTATCAACCTATCGGGTTCGGAACAATGCTCTGCGTGTCGATTGGCGCGTCGTCGATATCTGGCGCATGATCGTCAGACGCGGTCTAATAGGTGAGACCGCACCAACCGCTCAGTCTGGGACGTGAGGGATCAGCATGGCAGCCACCGCCACCACCAGCACCGAGAAGGGTCGCCGGATCGTCGGAGCCGAACGCCAGACACTCGCGAAAGACCTCGTGAAGCGGTACACCGGAGGCGAGAGCATTCGTGCGCTCGCCGCCTCCACCGGCCGTTCCTACGGGTTCGTTCACCGGGTGCTCACCGAGTCCGGCGTGCAGTTGCGCCAACGCGGCGGCGCCCGTCGCCGGAAGAAGGCATGACACTGCCGATCAACCAGGCCTCTCCCGGCAATCGCCCACCGGGAAATCTGGAAGCCCCGGCAGGATCCGACCCCAGCCAGACACCTAACCCGCCCACCTATCTACGGCTGGACCGCGAAGGGCCGGTTGCGACGGTGACGTTGTGCCGGCCCGAGGTTCTCAACGCACAGACCCCCGCCATGTGGTCGACGCTCCGCCAGATCGGCCGTGACCTTCCCGGCGATGTCCGGGTCGTGGTGGTCCGCGGCGAGGGTCGATCGTTCTCCGCCGGCCTCGATGTCGGCGAGGTCACCGCTCCCGGCGGTACCTTGGCCGAACTCGTCGCACTGGAGCCGGCCCAGGCGGAACGACGCATCGCGATATTCCAGGAGGCGTTCACCTGGCTGCACCGACCCGATCTGATCAGCATCGCCGCAGTGCAGGGCCATGCGATCGGGGCCGGTTTCCAGCTCGCACTCGCCTGCGACCTGCGGATCCTCGCCGAGGACGCCCGGCTCACCATGGCTGAGGTCACACTCGGGCTGGTGCCCGATCTGGGTGGCACCAAGCGGCTGGTCGATCTCGTGGGCTACGCGCGCGCGCTGGAAATCTGCACCACCGGCCGTCGGGTGGGTGCCGCCGAGGCGGAGCGGATCGGATTGGCCAACATGGTGGTGGCCGAGGGCGACCTGGACGGATCGGTCCGGGACCTGGTCGCCGCGGTTGTCGCTGCCCCTCGGAACGCCGTGGTCGAGATCAAGGCGCTGCTGGCCGGAGCGTCGGAGCGCGGATATCCGGCGCAGCTTGCCGCGGAGCGGGCCGCGCAGGTCCGCCGAATGCGCGATCTCGCCGGCCTCGGCGACTAGGACCCGCCGACCCGGTCCGGGCCACGACCGCATCCCTGCGTCCGGCACCCAGCGAGTGTCATTGGCCGCTCACATTCGGTCATGGCCGCACCAGGGGCGATTCCCTCATCGGGACGTATAGACCTGCTCGCATCGCGGCTAGCAGGTCTATACGTCTTGACGGAGAGGGCGGCGGTCTGCGGAGGCGACGCCGGCAGGGGTGCGGCAGGGCTGGGGAGGCCGCGCCGGCAGGGGTGCGGCAGGGCCGGGGAGGCGGTGCCGGCAGGGGTGCGGCAGGGCCGGGGAGGCGGGTGCCGGCAGGCGTGCGGCAGGGCCGGGGAGGCGGTGCCGGCAGGGCGCGGCAGGGCGGGGAGGCGGCACGGCGACCGCGGATACGGGCTGGGTGCCGACGGATGAATGCGGGAACTGGCAGCGAGGGCGAGGCACCGGGCGAGGGGTGGCGGGACGGTGCGGCACGGGCCGGGCGGCTGTGGCGAACGCCCGGTGGAAGCCGACGTGCGAGCGGTAGCGTCGGCGGTCGGGAAGCAATCCGGTTCGCTGAAAGTTGTCGTACGCGTCGGCAACAGTTGGGGCCGGAGTCAGCAGGACCGGGCGGCTGATGGAGCCCGGCACAGGAGAGGTGGATCGTGGCGCACCCGATGGGTGGTGGTATGGGCGGCGGCATGGGCGGCTGGGAGATGCTGCGCTCGATGCGCCGCGAGGGTGAACTGGAAGGCACCCGCGTTGGGTCGGTCACGGCCCGGCGGGTGGCGGCGTTCGCCCGGCCGTACCGCGGGCAGATCTCCGTCTTCCTTTTCGTCGTCGTGCTCGCCGCCGGGATCGGCGTGGCCACCCCGGTGCTGGCCGGCAAGGTCCTCAACGTCATCACCCAGCACGGCCCGGGTGCCGGATCGGCCGTGGTGCGGATCGCCCTGCTCATCGCCGCGCTCGCCATCGCCGAGGCGCTGCTCTCACTGGCGCAGCGGTGGTACTCGGCGCGCATCGGTGAAGGCATCATTTTCGATCTCCGCACCCAGGTGTACGACCACGTGCAACGGCTGCCGTTGCAGTTCTTCACCCGCACCCAGACCGGTGCCCTGGTCAGCCGACTGAACACCGACGTGATGGGGGCGCAGCGCGCGTTCACCTCCACCCTCTCCGGTGTGGTCAGCAACGTGATCCAGCTGGTGCTGACCGCGGCCGTGATGCTCACGCTGTCCTGGCAGGTGACCCTGTTGTCGCTGGTCATGCTGCCGGTGTTCATTCTTCCGGCTCGGCGGGTCGGTCGTCGGCTGGCGGACATCACCCGCGAGTCGTACCAGCTCGACGCCTCGATGAACGCCACGATGACCGAGCGGTTCGGTGTCGCCGGTGCGCTGCTGGTCAAGCTCTTCGGCCACCCGGACGCCGAGGCGGCGCGGTTCTCGGCACGAGCAGACCGGGTGCGCGACATCGGGATCCAGTCGGCGATGTACAGCCGGGTGTTCTTCGTCGGGATGCTGCTGGTGGCTTCGCTGGCACAGGCGTTGACCTACGGCCTGGGCGGGTGGCTCGCCGTGCGCGGGCAGATCGAGCCGGGCACCGTGGTCACCCTCGCGCTGCTGCTCACCCGGCTCTACGGTCCGCTGACCGCGCTGTCCAATGTGCGCGTCGACGTGATGAGCGCGCTGGTGTCGTTCGAGCGGGTGTTCGAGGTGCTCGACCTCCAGCCCAGCATCGCGGAGCGGCCGGATGCCACCGTGGTGCCGCCCGGCTCGGCGCTTGTCGAGTTCCGCGACGTGCACTTCCGCTACCCGAGCGCCGCCGAGGTTTCCCTTGCGTCGTTGGAGGACGTGGCGGCACTCGACCGCACCGTCACCGACACGGTGCTGCGCGGGCTGTCCTTCACGGTGCGGCCGGGGCAGATGGTTGCGCTGGTCGGGCCGTCCGGCGCCGGCAAGTCGACGACCGCGATGCTGTTGCCGCGGGTGTACGACGTCACCAGCGGCGCTGTCCTGGTCGGCGGCATCGACGTGCGCGACGCCACCCTGGAGTCGCTGCGCGGCACGATCGGGGTGGTCACCCAGGACTCCCACCTGTTCCACGAGACCATCGAGGAAAATCTCCGCTACGCCAAGCCGGACGCCACCGTCGACGAAATGTGGACGGCGTTGGAGCGGGCACAGGTGGGTGACCTGGTTCGGGCGCTGCCGGATGGGCTGGACACGGTGGTGGGGGAGCGGGGATACCGGTTCTCGGGTGGCGAGAAGCAGCGCATCGCCATCGCCCGGCTGTTGTTGAAGGCGCCGTCGATCGTCATTCTGGACGAGGCGACCGCCCACCTGGACTCCGAGAGCGAGGCGGCCGTGCAGCGCGCGCTGTCGGTGGCGCTCACCGGCCGTACCTCATTGGTCATCGCCCACCGGCTGTCAACCGTGCGGCAGGCCGACCAGATCCTGGTGCTCGACGAGGGCCGCATCGTCGAGCGGGGCACCCATGTCGAGTTGGTCGCGGCCGGCGGCCTGTATGCCGAGTTGTACCGCACGCAGTTCGCGATGGCCGACTCCCCGGCGCCCTTCCCGGCGGCGGATCCGGAGCCGGTGGTCCTGGTCCAGGGCGAGAAGTACGCCGAGTAGCGCCCTACAGGGCGCGGGTGACTCCACCGTCGATCGTCACGGTGACACCGGTGACGTAGCTGGCCGCCGGTGACAGCAGGAACGCGGCGACCCGCCCGAATTCCTCCGGCTCGCCGAGGCGGCGCAGCGGGATGGCTCGCTCCACCGCGGCCCGGGCGGCTGCCGGGTCCGGGCCGGCCGCGAAGAGCTCCCGGCTCCGGTCGGTCATGATCCGCCCGGGCAGCAGGCCGACCACGCGGATGCCGCGCGGACCCAACTCGTCCGCGATGTCCTTCGCCGCCCCGGCGAGCCCCGGGCGCAGGCCGTTGGAGATGCCCAGCCCTTCCACCGGCACGCGGACCGAGGTGGACAGGACGAGACCGATCGCCGCGCCGTCGCTCAGCTGCGTCGCGACCACGCGCGCCGCCCGTACGGTGCCCAGGAAGACGCTCTCGAACGACGCCCGCCACTGCTCGTCGGATGTGCCGAGGGCGGTGCTCTTCGGTGGTCCGCCGACGGAGAGCAGCGCTCCGTCGAGGCGGCCGAACGCGGTGCGGGCGGCGTAGGCCAGCCGCGGCATGGCGTCCGGGTCCGCCAGATCGGCGGCGATCCCGGCCGCGTGGGCCGGCCCACCGAGCCGGTCGACCGCCGCGGCGACCCGGGAAGCGTCCCGGGATGAAATCACCACGCGGGCACCGTCGGCGACCAGGTGCTGGGCGGTCGCGAAGCCGAGCCCTCGGGAGGCACCGGTGAGGACGTACACCCGATCGCGCAGACCCAGATCCATGGCGGAAGTTTAGGGGGCGGCCGCGGTGGATGCAGGGGTCGACGCGGCGGGGGACCGTTGGTGCCGGACTGCTTCCTCGACCATGTCCAGTACGCCGGCCAGGTGCTCGGCCGCCCGATCCGTCGCCAGCTGCAACACCAGTCCGTCGTAGGCCAGCTCCAGGAACCGCGCGAGCGCATCCACGTCGACGTCGCGGCGGAGCACGCCGGCCTCGCGCTGACGGCGCAGCCGCTGTCGGGTGGCGGCGGCGATCGCTGCGGACCTCGCGGCCCAGCGGGTGGCGAACTCGGCGTCGGTACGCAGCCGGCGGGACACCTCGAGCTGGGTGCCGAGCCACCCGGCGACCTCGGCCCGGGTGGCCGGGTCGGTGGCCCGCGTCAGCAGGTCGCGCATCACCTGCACCAGCCCGTACTCCGCGACGGTGGCCACCATGCTTGCCGTGTCGTCCTCGGCCACGGCGAGGAATAGCGAGTCCTTGTCCCGAAAATGGTGGAAGATCGCCCCACGGGACAACCCGATTTCGTCCTCCAGGCGGCGAACCGTCGCGCCCTCGTAGCCGTGCCGGGCGAAGCAGGTCCGCGCACCCGCGAGGATCTGGCGGCGGCGGGCGTCGAGTTGGTGCTGGCTGACCCGAGGCACTGGTCGATCGTGACAGGAGGACCGGGGTGGAAGCAATCCGTACGTACGGCTTGGGTGGTACGCGCCGTTTCGGGACTGTCGGAAGTACGACAATGTCACGTAGGGTGCCCGCGTGCCCCTGATTTTTCTGAGCCTGGATGACACGCTGCTGGACCGGGCGGCGGCGTTCCAAGGCTGGGCCAAGGAGTTTCTCCGACAGATCAACGCGCCGGACTATGATCTTGACTGGTTACTCTCCGTCGACGCTGACGGCCTCGCGTCGCACTGGGATGTCGCTGAGGCGCTACGGGCCAGGTACCGCCTGCGAGCATCGGCAATCGACCTGATGGAGGCGGTCCGGGACGGTGTGCTCGAGCGGCTCCAACTCGACCCGCTGGTGGCGTGTGCGCTCGGTATCGCCGGCAACGCGGGCTGGCGGCCGGTTGTCGTCACGAACGGTGAGGCCCAGCTGCAGGAGATCAAGCTGCGCCGGACCGGGCTCGACCGGCACGTCGCCGGGTGGGTGATCTCCGAGGCGGTGGGCGTCCGCAAGCCCAATCCCCGGATCTTCGCGATTGCGGCGGACCATGCCCGGATGGGGCTTGCCGGCTCCTGGATCGTGGGGGACAGCCCGGAGGCCGACATCGGCGGCGCCGCGGCGATCGGGCTGCGCAGTGTGTGGCTGCACCGTGGGCGGTCATGGTACGACCAGCGGTATGCCCCCACCCTGATCGCCGACGGGCCCATCGCCGCGCTTGCCGCGGTCATGGACAACGGCTGAGAGAAAACCCGTTGCGGCCGGCGTCGGTCGCGGGTTCACTGTGTCCGGAACGCAAGCGTGTCCGCGCCCCGGG
This sequence comes from Micromonosporaceae bacterium, assembly GCA_035296325.1. Lineage (GTDB taxonomy): Bacteria > Actinomycetota > Actinomycetes > Mycobacteriales > Micromonosporaceae > DATHBD01. The sequence continues at coordinate 259,050 of DATHBD010000058.1, forward strand.
GGTTCCGGAGCCGGCCAGAGGAAGGGAGTTGGACGTGTTGACCGCTGTCTCGGCGTGCCTTATGCCGCCCATTCCTTTCTCTGACCGAGGAGCCCCGACGTGCGAGAGCACGACCTTCCCGGCGCCCGCACGCGCCGGCAGCGGTTCGACGATGACGAGCCGTACACCCTGAAGCACCGGCGCCAGCGTGCGCCGCAGGTCGACGACAACACCGATGCACCCGAGGTCGGCAGCTGGACAAGCTGGGACGCCGCCGGCGTGGTGCACGGGCCGGAGCCGTACCCCGATTGGTTGGTCACCGAGCTGGCCGCCGTCGACGTCGAGCTCGGCCTGATCAAGACCGGCAAGGAAGCCGACGTTCACCTGGTGGAGCGTGGTGTGCCGGGTACTGCCCGGACCAGCCTGCTCGCGGCCAAGCGGTACCGCTCAGCGGAGCACCGGATGTTCCACCGCGACTCCGGATACCTGGAGGGCCGGCGGGTCCGCGAGTCCCGGGTGACCCGGGCCATGGCCGGCCGTACCTCGTTCGGTCGGCAGGCCCTCGCCGGACAGTGGGCCTCGGCGGAGTTCGCCGCGTTGGTCCGGCTCTGGGAGTTGGGCAGCGCGTACGGGCTGGCCACGGTGCCCTATCCGGTGCAGGTGCTGGGCACCGAGCTGATGCTGGAGTTCATCGGGGACCCGGACGGCACGGCGGCGCCCCGACTGGCGCAGCTCCGCCCGGAGCCGGGTGACCTGGCGGACCTGTGGCGGCAACTGGTCGAGGCGATGACCATGCTGGCCCGGGCCGGTCTGGCGCACGGCGACCTCTCGCCGTACAACATTCTGGTCTTCCGGGGGCGGCTGGTGCTGATCGACCTGCCGCAGGTCGTTGATGTGGTGACCAATCCGCGCGGGCCCGAGTTCCTGGCGCGCGACGTGGCGGTGGTGGCGAAGTGGTTCGCGGCCCGGGGCCTCGCCGCTGCCGGAGACCCGGCCCCGCTCACCGCCGTGCTGCTCGCCGACGCCGGCGTGCGTTAGCCCGCGGATCTTCCCCCTCGCCTCTCGCGAGGGGGAAGATCCGCGGGGCCGGTCAGGACTCCAGCATCTTGCGCAGGACGTACTGCAGGATGCCGCCGTGCCGGAAGTAGTCGGCCTCGCCCGGCGTGTCGATGCGGACCACCGCGTCGAACTCGACGCCGGTGTCGGTGCCGACCCGGACGGTGCGCGGGGTGCTGCCGGAGTTGAGCGCCTCGATCCCGCTGATCCGGTAGGTCTCGGTGCCGGTCAGCCCGAGCGATTCCGCGGTCTGCCCCGCCGGGTACTGCAGCGGCAGCACCCCCATGCCGATCAGGTTGGACCGGTGGATGCGCTCGTAGCTCTCGGCGATCACGGCCCGTACGCCCAGCAGCATGGTGCCCTTGGCGGCCCAGTCCCGCGACGACCCGGACCCGTACTCCTTGCCGGCCAGCACGACCAGCGGCACGCCCTCGGAGGCGTACGCGACCGAGGCGTCGTAGATGCTGGTCTGCTCGCCGGTCAGGTGGTTCACGGTGAAGCCGCCCTCCACGCCGGGGACCAGCTGGTTGCGCAGCCGGATGTTGGCGAACGTGCCCCGGATCATCACTTCGTGGTTGCCGCGCCGGGAGCCGTAGGAGTTGTAGTCGCGCCGGTCGACGCCGTGCTCCTCGAGGTACTGCCCGGCGGGCGAGCCGGCCTTGATCGAGCCGGCCGGGGAGATGTGATCGGTGGTGACCGAGTCACCGAGCTTCGCCAGCACCCGGGCACCGTCGATGTCGGTGACCGGTGTGGGCTGCGGGGACATGCCCTCGAAGTACGGGGGCTTGCGGACGTAGGTGGAGTCCGGGTTCCATGCGAAGGTGTTCCCGGTCGGGGTGGAGAGGGACTGCCACTGCTCGTCGCCGGCGAACACGTCGGCGTAGTCGCGGGTGAACATCTCCGAGGCGATGGCCGAGGCCATCACGTCCTCGATCTCCTTACCGCTGGGCCAGATGTCGCGCAGGAAGACGGGCTGGCCGTTGGAGCCGACGCCGAGCGGGTCGTTGACCAGGTCGATGTCCATCGTGCCGGCCAGCGCGTACGCGACCACCAGGGGCGGCGACGCCAGGTAGTTCATCTTCACGTCGGGGTTGATCCGGCCCTCGAAGTTGCGGTTGCCGGAGAGCACGCTGACCGCGGTCAGGTCGTGCTCCTGCACGGCGGCACTGATCTCCTCCGGCAGCGGGCCGGAGTTTCCGATGCACGTCGTGCAGCCGTACCCCACCAGGTGGAATCCGAGCTTCTCCAGATACGGAGTGAGGCCGGCCCGCTCGTAGTAGTCCATGACCACCTTCGAACCCGGCGCCAGCGTGGTCTTCACCCACGGCTTGCGGTTCAGGCCCTTCTCCACGGCGTTGCGGGCGAGCAGTGCGGCGCCCAGCATGACGTGCGGGTTGGAGGTGTTGGTGCACGACGTGATGGCCGCGATCACCACCGCGCCGTGGTCCAGTTCGAAGCGCGTGCCCTCCACCTCGACCTGGACCGGATTGGATGGTCGGCCGGTCGCGCCGTGGGCGGCGGACACCAGGTCGCGCGGCGCGTCGGCGGGGTCGTCGACCCCGTCGGTGGCCGGCGGATCGCTGGCCGGGAACGAGTCGTCGCTGGCCTCGTCGGCCGTCCCCACCACACCGAACGGGCGCTCCTGTTGCGGAACGCCGGGCTTGCGGCTGGCGTCACCGCCGGTCACATCGTTCGCCACGTAGTCGGCGAGCGCACCGCGGAACAGTGTCTTCGCGCTGGCCAGCGGCACCCGGTCCTGCGGGCGCTTGGGCCCGGCCAGCGACGGCTCCACTGTGGACAGATCCAGCTCGAGCCGCTCGGAGTAGGCCGGCTCGGCGGCCGGGTCGTGCCAGAGGCCCTGCTCCTTCGCGTACGCCTCGACCAACGCGAGGTGCGCCTCGTCGCGGCCGGTCATCTTCAGGTACCGGACGGTCTCGGCGTCGACCGGGAAGATCGCCACCGTCGAGCCGTACTCCGGGCTCATGTTGCCGATCGTCGCGCGGTTCGCCAGCGGCACCGCGGACACGCCCGGCCCGTAGAACTCCACGAACTTGCCGACCACACCGTGCCGGCGCAGCATCTCGGTGATGGTCAGGACGAGGTCGGTGGCGGTCGCGCCCTCGGGCAGCTCGCCGTTGAGCTTGAAGCCGACCACCTTGGGGATCAGCATGCTCACCGGCTGCCCGAGCATCGCCGCCTCGGCCTCGATGCCGCCCACACCCCAGCCGAGCACACCGAGCCCGTTGACCATGGTGGTGTGCGAGTCGGTCCCGACCAGGGTGTCCGGGTAGGCCTGGCCGTTGCGCTCGAAGACCACCCGGGCCAGGTACTCGATGTTGACCTGGTGCACGATGCCGGTCCCCGGCGGCACCACCTGGAATTCCTGGAACGCGGTCTGGCGCCACCGCAGGAACTGGTAGCGCTCGCCGTTGCGCTGGTACTCCAACTCGACGTTGCGCAGGAACGCGTCCGGCCGGCCGAAGAGGTCGGCCACGACCGAATGGTCGATGACCAGCTGGGCCGGCGCGAGCGGGTTCACCTTGGTCGGGTCACCGCCCAGGTCGCGCACGGCCTCACGCATCGTGGCGAGGTCGACGACGCACGGCACGCCGGTGAAGTCCTGCATCAGCACCCGGGCCGGGGTGAACTGGATCTCCACGCTCGGCTCCGCGTCGGGATCCCAGGCAGCGAGCGCCCGGATGTGCTCCGCCGTGATGTTGGCGCCGTCCTCGGTGCGCAGCAGGTTCTCCAGAAGGATCTTCAAGCTGTACGGCAGGCGGTCGGTGCCCTCGACGGCACCGATCCGGAAAATCTCGTGGTCGGCGTCGCCGACGCGCAATTGGTGTTTGGCTCCGAATGTGTCCAGGCTCGCCACGACGTACTCCTCGCTCACGGGTGGTCCACCGCGCCGCTGCTCCCGGCGTTCTGGCCTACGGCTGCAGTCTCTCGCAACGTAACGGCGTCGGGTGCTCCGGGGCGCGAATCCCTTCCGAAACCGTACGTCCGTCTTGTTAGCGGCGCAAGGCGGCGTCGCGATAGCGGGCTGGCGTGGTCCGTGTCGTGATCGAGGTCCCGGTTGAGGCTGGTGGGCGGCGAGCACGGCAGTGCACACCCCCGCCCGTCGATGATCTCGACGGGCGGGTGCTGGTGCGTCTCAGTCGACCTTGTGGGCAGGCGGTGCCGCACCGACGGCCGGGTCCGTCGCCGGGAGTTCGTCGTCCGGGACGACGACGTGCTGCAGGACGCTCTCGCGGAGGTGGCGGTTGTGGCGCGGCTCCTCGCGGGTCTTCGCGTCGTTGAGGCGTCGGCGCAGGTCATCACGGACGTCGTTGACGGCGGCGTGCAGATCCTCCTCGGACGAGGTGGTGACGATCTTCTGCCGGCCGGCGATCCAGCACTCCAACGTGACCTTCTGCCCGCGGACGGCCCGGTCCTTCACCGACACCTCGAGCTCGGTGGTGTCGGCGTCGAACGAGGCCAGCCGCGTGTCCAGGGTGCCGCACTGCTCGACGATCCAGTTCCGGTCACCCTGTGAGAAACCTCCGCCGACCCGGAGGCAGGCATCGACGGTCGCCGGGTTCGCGTGGGCGGTCATCGCCACACCCCGCCTTCGACGGGTGTGGATCCGGTGGGGCGGTATGGATATGTACTGCGCATGTTCGCCAACCCTTCGATTCGACCACGTACTGTCGTGCTGCGGTTGATCAAGTCATACCCAGATCGGGTGTGTCCGGAAACCGAAGATGTTGCCCCGGAAGTCGATCCGTTCGGCCCGAGGGCGACAACCCGGCGAAGCTGAGGGATACCATTCCAGACTGTGGACGAGCCTGAAATCACGGTGGCGGTGCCGGGAGATCGCGATCGGGTGACCGCCTCCCTGGTCGCCGCCTTCGCGGCGGATCCGGTGCTGCGCCATCTCTTCCCGGACGACGCGACCTATCCGCGGCACGCCGCGGCGTTCTTCGGCCGCCTCTTCGACAAGCGGGTGGACCGCGGCACTATCTGGACCGTTGGCGGCGGGTGGTCGGTGGCGATGTGGGATGCGCCGGGGGCGGTACCCGCGGACGGGGCGGCCGACGCCGCCCTGGCGGCCCAACTGCCCGACGATGCGTTGGCCCGGGTCCAGGCCTACGACGTCGCCATACATGATGCACTGCCGAGCACGCCGTACTGGTACCTCGGTGTTCTGGGCACGCACCCGGACCGCGCCGGTCGACGGTGGGGCCACGCGACCATGGCGGCCGGACTTCGCCGGGCCACGGCGGATCGCCTGCCGGCGGTCCTGGAAACCAGCAATCCTGCCAATGTCGAGGTGTACCGGCGGGCAGGCTGGCAGGTGGCGCGCGTAGTGCCGGTCGGGCCGCTGACGATCTGGATCATGCACCGACCGCCTGGCTCCTCGTGGGGATCAGACTGAGCGCGACACATGGCCCATGGGCCGAGGATCGCCTCACGTGACCAGCGCTCTGGACACGCATCGAACCGTACCGGCCGAACTCACCGGTCCAAGGTGATCCAGTAGCGTCGCACCGGACCAGCGTCGGTATCGCGGATGGCCTCGAGGACGCCGCCGTTGCGTTCGATCGTGCGGGCCGAGGCGATGTTGTCCGCGAGGCAGGGGATGAGGACGCGGTCCAGCCCCAGGGCGGCGCGGGCCTCTCCGAGCATCTGGCCCACGGCCCAGCTCGCCAGGCCGCGGCGGCGCGCGGACGGGCGTACGCCGTAGCCGATGTGGCCGAGTTCGTCGTCGAACCGGTGCCGCAGGACGATTCCGCCGAGTACCTGGCCGTCTTCGACGATCCAGCGGGGTGAGCCGTGGTTCTCGTCCGGGCAGGGCGTCCCGGGCGGGTGGGTGAGCCGGACCCGCTTGTGCACCCAGGCGGCGAAGCCGTCGGCGAAGTCCACGTCGTCGTCGGCGGCCAGGCCGAAGCCGTCCTCGTGCAGACCGGGGCCCCAGTCGTCGCGGCACTCCAGGAAGGCGGTGTGCAGCCTGGTGGTCGGCAGGATCAGTTCAGGCACGGCTGCAACGCATCACGCGGCCGCTGCGGCGGCCTGCGCGTCCCACATGGTGATCACAACGCCGAGCACGAAGAGCTGCACCGGCAGCGGCAGACCAGGCAGATCGACGACGATCTCGTTGCGCCAGAAGCCAACCCGCTTCACCGAACCGATCCGGACCCCGTCGGCGTGGAGTTCCTGCTCGCTGCTCCACGCCGAGGCGCGCTGGAAATGGTACGTCCGGCCGGCAGCCTCGACCGCCCACCGCTTACGCCCGACCCGGTCCGCCGAAGCGACCGGTACGCCGGCTGAGTCGACCATGCCGAAGCGGCTCCCCCAGACGTTGCCACGCACCTGGTAGCGCTGACCGTCCAGGTTCAAGTCGCCGCCGCTCTTCCAGAACACCTTGCCCCAGGTGGCGATGGTTCGACCTGCGGCGGTGACCTCGTAGCGGTTTCCCCAGACGCCGGCCTTTCTGGCTGTGAGCATGCCGTCAGGGTAGGCCCCGCCGGCAACTCCGGCAGGGTGCCCAGCCACGCTCACGCTGGCGGCTACCTCGCTGTGGTGTCAGCGCCGAGGGTCAGCCGGCTCGTCGCGAGCGACAGCAGCCACGGCAGTGCACGCGGGTCGGCGTTGCGGCCTTCCTCGTACAGGCCCAACCGGACCGTGGTGTCGGCCCGGCAGGCGACGGCCCAGTGGTCCCCGACGGACGCCCTGTCGCCGATCCCCGGCAGGGGTCGACCACGCCGCAGCGCGGCGATTCTGCCCAGCATGCCGCGCGACACCGTGACGACCAGCACCTGTTTGCCGGTGTCGCGGGCGCGGTAGGCCTGCATCGACGCCGGGAACGGGAGGATCGCCGCCGGGTCGAAGAAGTCGGCCGTCACCGCCATGTTCAGCGCGCGGGACACCTCCAGTGTCGTCAGCAAACCTGCCGACGTGAGGGTGTTGGCCGGCTCGGACGGCTCAACCGCGTTCTCGGGCAGGTCGGCCGGCGCACCCGCGGTGCCGTCCAGCGCAGGCGCCGCGGGTGCCGCCCGGCGCTCGATCACCACCAGCTGGCGCACCTGCCGGGTCCACCGTCGGGCCTTGATGGTCACCACGTCGCCGCGGTTCACGGACGTGACGAGGTTGCCCGGCAGCGCCCAGGCGACGGTCTGGTCACTGCGCCCGTCGTCCACCGCGAGGTAGTACAGCACCGACACGGGCTGCCCGCCCTTCGGGTGCTGCGACTTCCACGGCTGCAGCCACACCACCTCGCCGGTCACCGTCACCCTGCAGATCGTGGCGATCATCCCGGTCAGCAGGGTGTAACCGCCATAGCCGAAGAGGAGGAGCACAAGCACCCGATGGAAGATCCACCCCGGGTCACCCAGCTCGGTCGAGCTTGAGGGCACCATTGAAAATTCTCCGGCGCTCAGGCAGAGCCCGAGGACGACGCTGACAACCGCCTTGAACAGCAGCCACCCCGCCGACTCGCCGTAGCGGGGCCACCGCCCCGGAAACCGCACCTGGACCCGGCGCCAGGTGCCGCCGGAGGACGACCACACCCGGCGGCGGCGCCGGCCGACCGTCCCGAGGTCAATGGCTGAGGAGCAGCCGCGGGCCACGCCCAGGGCATGGCCGTAGGAAAGGTACCGCTCCCACACCGTGACCGCTGCGGGGGGCAGGTCGGCAAAGCTGTCGTGGCCCTCCAGGTAGGCCTTCAGGCTTATCCAGCGGGCGGCGACCTCGCGTCCCCGGGCGGTGACCCGCTCGGTGTTCCATTCTTTTCTATCGATGTATCCGATGCCGAAGAAGGGCGCGATCATCGTTATCAACAGGCAGACATGGCCAACGGTGGTGTCGCCTGGCGGGTACCTGATCAGGGCGACGTACGTGACCCCGACCATGGGAAGCGCCGCGAACCACAGCAGGCCCCGCACGATCGCCGAGTACCGCCGCCGGGACAAGCCCCGGGCGCGCGCGTCCGTGGCCACCGCGTGGTGCAGCCGCCTGGTCCAGCGGTTCGCCGCGCCAGGATCCCGGAAGGTCAGCCCCGTCAGTGGGGCGCCGCCGCCCGCGGCTCGCCCGACGACGTAGTCGAAGACCTGCTGCTCATATGGCGTGAGCCCGTCGGGCGACGGGTCCCGGATGTGGACGGTGGTCTCAGCCGGGTCGGCGCCGCGCTGGCGCAGCTCCAGGTAGCGGCGGGCAGCGAGATCGAGCAGTGTCGACTCGGCGACCTCCGGGCCCATCTGCCCGCCGGCGGCGAGCAGGCTGACCACGGCGGGCGGTTCGTCGCCGCCGAAATCCGGAGAGGCCGGCATCGCATCGACCGGCCGGGGCCGGGTGAGTAGGGTCGCCAACTCGAGCAGGCCGATCCATGCGACGAGCGGGGCGGCCACCACGGCCAGTCCGATGATCAGATCGGCATCGAGCATCGGCATGCCCGGCCTCAGAACCGGATCTGGACGTCTTGGCGCTCGTCGAACTCCGCCTCGAAGAACGGCCGCTGCCGGAAGCCGGCCGGTCCGGCGATGAGATTCGTCGGGATGGACTGCACCGTGGCGTTGAGGGTCTGCACCGCGCTGTTGTAGAACTGGCGGGAGTAGGCGATCTTGTCCTCGGTCTCGGCGAGCTCGGACTGCAGCGCGAGGAAGTTCTGGTTGGCGCGCAGCTCGGGGTACGCCTCGGCGAGGGCGAAGAGCCGGCCCAGGGCCTGGGTCAGCAACCCCTCCGCCTGCGCCTGCTGCGCCGGGTCGGCAGCGGAGGCGCTCATCGCCGAGCCGCGCGCGGCGATGACCGCCTGCAGTGTGCCCCGCTCGTGCGCCGCGTAGCCCTTGACCGTCTCGACCAGGCCGGGAATGAGCGAGTGACGTCGCTTCAGCTGAACATCGATCTGCGCCCAGGACGCATCAACCTGGGTACGCAGCCGCACCAGCCGGTTGTAGGTGGCGATCGCCCAGGCAAGCACCAGCAGCAGCAATGCACCGAGGACGGCGGCGATGACAATTGCGGAATCCATAGCGGCCTTTCGGGGTACGGGCGCCGGACGCGCCAGCCCCCGATGGTCGGCGCCGACCCGGGCCAAGCCACGTTACTGTCGCCGAACCGACCGAGGCATGCCCGATGGGGCAGCGAAGGGGTCAGTCAGGGCTCCCGGTCAGCTGCCGGCCCGGGTCAGCGCCAAACTTGCGCGGCGACTCTACGGAAGTTCCCACCGAGGATGCCCACGACGGCGTCGTCAGGGTATCCGCGGTTGCGCAGGGCCCCCTCGACGGTGAGCATCGACTCGGGCGAGACGTACTCGATCCGGCCCCACCGCGTGTACGAGTCGGGGAAGAGGTGCGGGTTGTCCCGCAGTTCCCGGTTGGCGTCCTCGTCGTCGAAGGGGAAGTCGGTGGACAGGCCGACGTGGCGCGGTCCGACCAGGTTCACGGCGTGGTCGACGTGCCGGACCAGGGCATCGACCGTTGCATCGTTCGCGCCGAGGAAGATCCCGACGCCGGTGATGCCGATGACGCCGCCGGTGGCCGCGCACGCCCGGGCCTGCTCGTCGGTGATGTTGCGCGGATGCTCCCACAGCGCACGCATGCAGGAGTGGCTGTAGATCACCGGCATCTCTGAGACCTCGCACAGGTCCAGGCCGGTTCTGGTGCTGCAGTGGCTGCCGTCGACGACCATGCCGACCCGGTTCATTTCGCGCACCAGATCCCGGCCATAGGGGGTGAGGCCTTCGTCGGTCTCGTCGAGGCAGCCGCAGCCGGCGGCGTTGCGGTAGTTGTAGGTCGGCAGCATCGTGCGTACGCCCAGGTCGTAGAAGTGCTGGAGGTGGTCGAGTTGCCCGTCCAGCGGGCCGGAGTCCTCCAGGTCGAAGGCCACCGCGATCTGCCCGTGCTCGCGCGCCGCCGCGATGTCGTCGATCGTCGCGGCGAGCCGCAGCCGGTGGTCGGCGGCGACCTGCCGGCGCCAGCGCCGCAGCAGGTCGCGGACCTGGTCGCCGCTGTGCGGGGCGTACCCGACGTTGACGGAGACGAAGCTGCCGCCGGACCGCTGGTAGCGCGCCAACTCCCCGACGTCGGCCTGTCCGGACAGGGGCAGGCAGCAGTGCTGGTCCCACAGCAGTGGCGCTGGTCCTGATCCCCACCGGGCGTCCGACACGCGGCCATCATGCCCGCTCGGCGTCGCTCACCTCGAACGATTTCCCGACGACGCGGAGGTCAGCGCGTCCCAGGCTGCCATCGCGCAGGTGATGACCGCCTGCAGTTGGGCGCGGTCGGCGCCGTCGCGGGCCTGAATGGACAGGCCCTGCACCACGGTGGCGTAGTAGCGCGCGATGGCGTCGAGACCGTCGGGCGGCGCGGTGATGTCGCCGTCGGTGACGCCGCGGGCGAGTCGGTCCCTGATGGTGGTGAGCATGTCCCGCCGGCGATCGGCGAGGAACTCGCGGACCGCCTGGTTCTCCACGGCACCGGTCGGCGCGGCCAGGATGAGCATGCAGTAGTGCGGTGTGTCCGAGCCGGTGATCTGGTCGGCGGTGGCTTGCAGCATGGCGTGGATCGCGTCGCGCGCGGTCGGCTCGTCGCGCAGCGCGCGCCTGGGCAGCTCGCCTGAGGTCCTGCCGTAGAGGGCCATGACCTTGCGGAACAGGTCTTCCTTGGTGCCGAAGCAGGCGTAGATGCTGGCCGAGGCGATGCCCATGGCCTGGGCAAGGTCATTGAGCGAGGTGCCCTCGTACCCGCGTTCCCAGAACACGTCCAGCGCCTGGCGCAGGGCGGTGTCCGGGTCGAATGTGCGCGGCCTGCCGCGGGTACCCATCCAGCCTCCTTCCCGACTTCTTTGTCGTTCGTTCAACTTACCTTGACCCCCGCTGCGGCGCCGTGAGAGATTCTTTGTCATTCGACAAACAAAGAAGGGTCGATCATCTTGAGTATCCCGTCCACCATGCGCGCCCTGCAGCAGACGTCACTGAACGGTCCGCAGGACCTACGCCTGATCACCGACGCGCCGGTGCCGAGTCCGGGGCCGGGCGAGATCCTGCTCCGGGTCACCGCCGCCGGCGTCAACTTCGTCGACATCTCGCAGGCCCGTGGCACGTTCGCGGGCGGCCCGCAGCCGCCGTACCTGGCGGGCATCGAGGGCGCCGGTGAGGTCACCGCCGTCGGCGCGGGCGTGACCGACGTGGCGCCCGGCGCTTCCGTCATCGGGGTCGGCGTTCGCGGCGGCGCCTTCGCCGAGTACATGGTGATCCCCGCGGCGGCCGCGGTCGGCGTGCCGACGGGCTGGTCCGACGAGCAGGCGCTGGGCCTGGTCGTGAACTGGCCGACCGCGCTGGCGGCGCTCAAGCCGCTGGGCGGCGTCACCGCAGGGCAGACCGTGTTGATCCACGCCGCGGCCGGCGGGACCGGCCAGGCGGCGGTGAGGATGGCCAAGCACTTCGGCGCGACGGTGATCGCCACGGCCTCGCCAGGCAAGCACGACGTGGTCCGGGCGCTTGGCGCCGACCACGTCATCGACTCGCGCGGCGGAGACATCGCCGCCGAGACCCTGCGGCTGACCGGCGGCGTGGGCGCCGACCTGGTACTGGAGTCGGTCGGCGGCCGCACCCTCGGCGCCAGCCTGGCCGCGACCAGGCGAGTCACCGGTCGGGTCGTCGTCTACGGCATGGCCGGCGGCGAGGCCGCGATCACCAACTGGGAGCTGGTCTACAAGCACCAGATCCACGTCATCGGGCTGAACCTGGGCATGCTGATCCAGGCCGCACCGCAGGTCTTCGGTGCGGTCATGGGCGAGTTGTTCGGACTCCTCGCGGCCGACGTGCTCACCCCTGGCCAGCCCACCGTTCACGAACTGGCCGAGGGGCCGAAAGTACTCGCCGAACTGGAAGCACGGGCCACTGTGGGCAAGCTGGGACTGCTGCCCTGAACAGTCCGCAACTCCGGGCCCTCACCCGGGCAGGCGCGGCCCGGCCTCGCGCTGGGCGGCGAGCCAACGCTCCACCTCGTCGGCGGAGTGCGGCAGGCCGGCGGAGAGTACCCGCGCCCCGTCGGTGGTGACGAGCACGTTGTCCTCGATCCGGATGCCGATGCCGCGCAACTCGTCCGGGATCAGGTCGTCGTCGGGTTGGAAGTACAGGCCGGGCTCAACGGTGAGGACGAATCCCTCCTGCAGGGTGCCCTCCCGGTAGACCTCCTTCCGGGCCGCGGCGCAGTCGTGCACGTCCAGGCCCAGCATGTGTCCGAAGCCGTGCAGGCTCCACCGCCGGTACGCGATGGTGTCCGGGTCCATCGCCTCGTCCACGCTGACCGGCAGCACCCCGAGCGCGTCCAGGCCCTCGGCGAGCACCCGCATGCACGCCTGGTGCACCGCGTCGAACGCGACGCCGGGGCGCACCGCCTCGACGCCCGCCCGCTGCGAGCGGTACACCAGGTCGTACACCTGGCGCTGGAGCGGCGTGAAGGTGCCGGAGACCGGCAGGGTGCGGGTCACGTCGGCGGTGTAGAGGTGGGTGCCCTCCACGCCCATGTCCATCAGCAGCAGCTCACCCGGGCGGGTCCGGCCGTCGTTGCGGGTCCAGTGCAACGTCGCGGCGTGCGGGCCGGCGCCCACGATCGATCCGTAGCCGACGCCGTTGCCGTCGTGCCGGGCGCGCAGGGCGAACACGCCCTCCAGCAGCCGCTCGCTCACCGGCCGGTCGGCGGGCAGGATCCGCGCCACGTCCTCGAAGCCGAGGACGGTCGCGTCGACCGCCTCCTGCAGTCGGGCGACCTCCCACTCCTCCTTGACCAGCCGCAGCTCCGACAGGACGCGGGCAAGCTCGGTGTCCCGTGCGGGGTCGGTCGCGCGTACGTCGCGGTCCACCGACGTATCGAGGCCGCGCAGCACCCTGGTACGGGCCGGCGCGCACCCGGCGAGCGCCGCCGGCAGGTCGGCCAGCGGGGCGGTCTGGACGCCGAGTTCGGTGGCCTTCTCGGCGAGGGTGTGCCGCCGCCCGATCCACAGCTCCCCGTGGTTGCGGTCCTTGAAGAACTCGTCGTTGGTCCGCGACGACCGGGGTCGCACGTAGAGCACGGCGTCGTGGCCGCTGCCGGAGGGCGCGAGCACCAGCACCGCGTCGGGATCGTGCTCGCCGGTCAGCCAGTAGTGGTCGGTGCCGGGCCGGAAGGGGTACACCGTGTCGTTCGCGCGTACCTTCTCACCGCCCGACGGGATGACCAGGGTCTCTCCGGGGAACGCGTCGGAGAGCTGCGCGCGGCGCTTCGCGTGGTGCGGCGACTCGGCCAGCGGAGTGACCGTCAGGGGCGTCTCGCGCCAGCCGGTGCGCATGAACTCGACGTACCGCTCCGGAAAGTCCGGGTCGTGTGCCGTCGTACCGTCAGGTTCGCTGGACCCGCTCATGGCCGCCTCCGGAAAGAAATTGTCCCGCGCCGCCGACGGTACCCCGTGACAGGATGTCGCCATGGTGGGAGTGGTGGCCTTCGTCGCTGCGCGCGGTGACGCGACGCAGCGCGTCGGCGCGCTGACCGATGCGCTGGGTGTGCTCGCCCATCGTGGCGGGCCGGCGGATGTGGTGGTCGTGCCCGGGGGTGCGGCGGCGTTGGGCGGCGGACCGGTGAGCTATCCGGCCTCGGGCGCCGACGCGGGGAGGTATCTGATCGCCTTCGACGGGGAGATCTTCAACGCGGCGGAACTGCGGGCCGAACTGCAGCGCGAGTACCGGGCGACGTTCGCCACGGGGAGTGCCGCGGAGGTCGTCGTCGCCGCGTACCACTACCGCGGGCCCAGTTCGGTGAGCGATCTGCGGGGGCCGTACGCCTTCGTGCTCTGGGACGACCGGGCCCGGCGCGCGTTCGGCGCCCGCGACCCGTGGGGCGGCCGACCGCTGTACCACCTGGTCACCGCGGACGGGCTGTACCTGGCGAGCGAGAAGAAGGCGCTGCTGCCGCTGCTCCGGTCCGACAGCGACGACGACGATGATGATGATGATGACGGCGACGCCGGCCCGATCGACACGGCCCGCCTCGGGCAGTACCTGACGATGCAGTACGTCCCGGAGCCGCACACCCTGCACCGGCGCATCGCCCGGATCGGCGCGGGGGAGTCGTTCGCACATACCCGGGGTGGCCCGGTCGCGAACCGGCGCTTCGCCGGCCACGCCTTCGCGCCGGTACAGCCGGAGAACCCGGCCGAGCTGTACAGCCGCATCCGGCAGGCGCTGGCGGAGAGCGTGGGCACCGCCGCGCGGGCCGGCGGGTCGGTTGGCGCGCTGCTCTCCGGTGGCCTGGACTCCGCGGCGATCGTGGCCCTGGCCCGCGAGCGGGAGCCGGCCCTGCGCGCCTTCACCGTCGGGTACGACGTCGACGGGTACTCCGAGGTGGACCTGGCCGAGGCCACCGCCGCCGAACTCGACGTGCCGTGCACCCGGGTCGTGGTCGGCGTCGGCGACGTCATCGATGCGTTGCCGCGGGTCGTCTGGCACCTCGACGATCCCAATGCCGACCCGGCTGCCGTCGCGCTCTACCTGCTCGCGCGCCGGGCCAGCCGGGATGTCGATGCGGTGCTCTCCGGCGACGGTGCCGACGAGCTGTTCGGCGGGTACGGCCTGTACCGCGAGCCGGTGTCGCTGGCGCCGGTGAGTCAGCTTCCCCACCCGTTGCGCCGCGGGCTGCGCACCGTCGCGCAGCGGCTCCCGGAGGGGATGCGGGGGCGCAGCTTCCTGGAGCGCGCCACCACGCCGGTCGAGCAGCGCTACAGCGGCAGCGCGCGCGTCTTCACCGATGCCGAGACCGCGTCACTGCTGCGCCGGGACGATCTCGAGGCGCGTGCCACCGACCTCACCGCGCCGGTGTACGCCCGGGCCGGCCGGCTCGACGACGTCACCCGGATGCAGTTCGTCGACGTGTACACCCGGCTGCGCGGGGACGTGCTGGTCAAGGCGGACCGCCTGACCATGGCACACGGGTTGCGCCTGCGTACGCCGTTCCTGGACCCGGCGGTCGCCGCGGTCGCCGCCACGATCCCCACCGAGTTGCGGGTGCCCCGCCGGTCGTCGGAGACGAAGGCGGCCCTGCGTCGAGCCCTGATCGACGTGGTGCCGGCGACCGTGCTGCACCGCCGGCGGGCCGCCATCACCAGCCCGGTCGCCGTCTGGCTGCGGGGCGACCTGGGGGACTGGGCCGACGACGTGCTCGCCGCCTCGCACGGTGCCGCGCTGCTCGACGTCGAGCTCGTCCGGGGGTTGCTCGCGGCACACCGTCGGGGCGACGGGGACCACGGCCGGAAGATCTGGACAGCGTTGATCTTCTGTCTGTGGCACGACATCTTCGTGTCCGGATCCCGTACGCCCCAGCCCATCAGCCCGTGAACGGCCACCCAGGAGGATCCATGCCGGACCGGTACGCCGTCGTCATCGGCGAGGCGCTCGTCGATATGTTGGAGAATGAGCTCGACGGGGACGTGATCTACCGTCCGGCCATCGGCGGTGCGCCGCTGAACGTGGCGGTCGGGCTCGCCCGGCTGGGGGCTCCGGTGCGGTTCGCCGGTTCGGTCGGCAACGACCTCTGGGGCGAGCGGATCCGGGCGTTCCTCCGGGTGTCCGGCGTGGACGACGGGCACGTGGTCGTGGCCGGCGTGCCGACCACGCTGGCGGTGGCGACCTTCTCCGGCTCGGAGCCGGATTTCCGTTTCTACGGCGAGCCGCCGTCGTACGGGTTTCTCTCCCCTGACGACCTGGACGTGGCCACCGTCGAGGGCGCCGCCCTGCTCTACTGCGGGTCGATCGCGCTGCTGTGCGAGCCGGTCCTGGCGGCGGCCCGGCAGGCGTGGGCGGTGCCCGGGCCGGTCCGGGTCTTCGACCCCAACGTGCGGGCCCGGCTGCTGACCGACGTGCCGGCGTACCGCGCCGTCGTCGACGACTTCGCCGCGACGGCCGCGCTTGTCAAGATCAGTGCTGCCGACGCCGCGGTGCTCTACGGCGACGCCGCGCCGCGGGCGGTGGCGGAGCACCTGCTGGGGCTGGGCGCCGGGGCGGTGGTCGTGACCCGCGGCGGGGATGGCGCGCTGCTGGCCGCCGCCGGCGAGGTGGTCGAACTGGCGGTGCCGCGGGCCCGCGCGGTGGACGCCACCGGTGCCGGGGACGCCACCATGGCGGGGCTGCTGTACGGCCTGTTCAGCCAGCCGGTCCCCGCCGACATCGGCGCGTGGCTGGCGATCACCCGGTTCGCGATGACAGTCGCGGCGATCGTGGTCGAGTCCCCCGGCGGGGCGACCGCGATGCCCCGCCGCGAGCAGGTCCTGGAGCGCCTCGCGGAAGGGCTGAGCGGCTGATCAGCTCCGCCGGTCGGGCTCCGCCGAGTCCGTCCGGCCGTCGAGTTCGGCGTACCCGCGGGTGACCGCCACCAGCGCGGTGGCCGGCTCGTACGCCACCTTGGCGGCCACCGCGGACGCGGGCGCCCGGTCGGCGTGCCCGGCGCGGATGAGCCACGCCAGCGCGGTGAGCTCCTCGTGCTGCAGCCGCAGAAACGCCGGGTCCACCACCGCCCCGTGGCCGGGCACGATCCGGGTGGCGGGGGAGAGCACCGGCACCAGCGCGGCGAGGGTCTCCGGCCAGTCCAGCGGGTACGCGTCGTCGAACTGCGGCGGCGCGCCCTCCTCGACCAGATCACCGGTCATCACGGTGTCCGCGTCCGGCACCAGCACCACCAGGTCGCCAGCGGTGTGGCCGCGCCCGAGGTGGCGCAGCACCACGGGGCGCCCGCCGACGTCGAGGGTCGCCTCCGCCTGCACCAGGCGGTCCGGCACCGTGATGGCCACCGCCGCCACGCCTTCGGCGAGCTGTGGTCGGCCCGGCGCCAGCTCGTCGTGCCACTGCCGCTGCAGCGCCGCGCCGAAGTCCCGGAGCGCCGCGGCGGCCTCGGTGTGCGCCCAGATCGGCGCACCGGCCAGCGCCAGTACGCCGTTGCCGAAGCAGTGGTCGTAATGATGATGCGTGTTGACCACGACCAGCGGCGCGGTCGTGATCCGGCGTACCGCCGTCAGCAGCTCCCTGCCCTGCGCCTCGGTGGAGAGCGTGTCCACCACCAGCGCCTGCTCGTCACCCACGATCAGCGTCACGTTGACGTCGAGGACCGGGTACCGCAGGACGTAGACCTCCGCGGCCACCTCCTCGAACGCGACGTTCATGACCAGCCGGCCGCTTTTGCCAGGAAGCGCTGCCGATCGACGAGCACCCGCTCCACGCGGCCGTCGGCGACCGCTGTCGAGCCTTCCCGCACCACGAACTCGAAGTGCAGTCGCCGGCCGTCCACCTGAGCCAGACGCGCCTCCGCGATGACGGTCCGCCCGATCGGCGTCGCGGTCAGGTGATCGATCTCGACCCGGGTCCCGACGGTGGTGCAGCCCGGCGGCAGCCGTCGTGCCGTCGCGGCGACGCTGGCGGCCTCGGCGAGCGCCACCACCCGGGGGGTGGCGAGGACCGGCACGTCGCCGGAGCCGAGGGTCTGCGCGGTGTCCGCCTCGGTGATGGTCAGCTCGACCCGGGCGGCGGCACCCACCCAGTCATCGGCCGCAACGTCCGCGGGTGCTGGCGCTTCCCGCTCCGGTTGCATGGGTCTAAGCATATGCGGACCACCGCAGGCGCCGCGGATGGCCAGCGCGTTGGCTCATCCGGTGGGCGACCCGGTGGCATCGGGTGCGGGCGGGTCCGCCGGGCCGGCTGGCTCGGCCCGGTGCGCGGGTACCTCGACCGGGACGGCGGCGCCCGCCCGGACGCGGGCCGCGCGGGAGCGGTCCGAGATGGCGGCGGCGAGCGCGTACGCCTCACCGACATGCCGGTGGGTACCGGCCAGGTGCAGCCGACCAGCCGTGTCGACATGGATCGTGGCCAGCCCGAGCCGGCGCTGCAGCGGGCCCTGCACCACCCGGACGCTCTGCACGCGGGTGAGCGGCACGATCACCACCTGCCGGGTCAGGACGCCGGTCCGAGCGGCCACCACGTCGTCGGTGAGCGCGAAGCCCAGGTAGGGCCGCGCGATCGGGGCCAGCCAGCGCGCCTGGCGCGGCGGCGCCAGGAACGGCAGCGAGTACACGTCGGTGCCGTCGGTGAGCACCTCGCCCACCACCCGACCGGTGGTGGGCCGGTCCGCCACCGGCAGGAGCACCCCGGCGCGGATCGCGGCTTCGCCGCCGCCGTACCCGGCCACATCGATCCGGCTGGAGAACCAGTCGAACCGCCGCCAGAGCAGCGGGCGGGTGACGCTGACGGCCTGGATCCGCAGCTGCGGAACGGTCTGGTTCCGGGTGTCCAGCAGCCCGTGGCTCAGCCGAAGCCCGTTGGCGTCCTCCCAGATGCGGAAGTTCCAGTCGTCCAGCACCCGTCGCACCGGCACCTGCACCACGCCGACGAGCGCGGTGAGGAAGCTGGCGACACCGATGAAGCTGAGCGTGGCCGAGGTGGCGAAGGAGAGCACGGTGAGCACCAGCGCGAACGGCACGAACCAGGTGTGCGGGGTCATCAGCTGCCCGATCAGCACCTGCCGGTTCTCCACCGTGTGCAGCGGGCGCCCGACGACCGGCTGGACCCCGGCCGCGCTGCCGGGCAAGCCCACCGTGCCGTCGCCCTCGTCGGAGGCGCCGTCGCCGGGTGGCGCCGCCGGGCCGGCGGAGAGCGCCAGCAGCCGGGCCCGCAGCCTGGTCGCGTCGCCCATCCCGAGATAGGCCAGCGGCGCCTCGGTCTTGTTCGCCCCGATCACTTCCAGACGTAGCTCGGCGAGGCCGGTGAGCCGGGCCGCGAGCGGCCGCACCACGTCGACGGCCTGCACCCGTTCCAGTGGGATGGCCCTGGTGCGCCGCCACAGCAGTCCTTCGTGGATGCGAAGTTCCCGCCCCAGAATCTGGTACCCGGTGACCGCCCAACTCACCGCGGAGACCCCCATGGCGAGCAGCAGAGCGGCGCCGAGCGTGAAGAGCCAGCGGGTGAACCCCAGCTGGGCGTAGCCCTGCCACGAGACCGCGGCCACCACGGCCATCAGCGTCTTGCTGCCGTGCAGCAGTGGGCTCAGCGGGTGCAGCCGGCGGCGGCGCAGGTCCGGGTCGTCGGCTGCGGTGGCCGGGGCATCCGCGGCCGGCTCCGCCGTCACAGGCCCTCCGCCCGGGCCTCACCCAGTGCGGACAACCGGTCCCGGAGCCGGGCCGCCTCGGGGGCGGCGAGGCCCGGCACGGCCGCGTCGCTTGCCGCCGCTGCGGTGTGCAGGATCACCGTCGACAGGCCGAACGTGCGCTCCAGCGGCCCGGCCGTCACGTCGACGAACTGCATGCGGGCGTACGGCACGATCGACAGGCGGCGGACCAGCACGCCGTGCCGCACCAGCAGGTCGTCCTCGCGTTCGGCGTACCCCCAGGCGCGCACCGCGCGGACCACGAGCACCGCCCGGAACACCCCGAGGGCAAGGACGGCACCGGCGCCGATCCATCCGATCCGCGGGTTGAAGACGAGGCCGACGCCGAGGAAGATGATCAGGCCGATCGCCGTCGAGGTGAGCACACGCAACTCCTCCACCACGAGCATGCGTGGGGAGAGACGGCGCCATTGCACGGACTCGGGCAGCCATGGTTCCAGTGCATCGACGTGCGTTGCCGGAGGGTTCACACTTCGAGAGTATGCGGTCCCGGCATGCGTTCGACTTCCCGAAGGAAGCTCCGCGCGGCGAGAAAGTCGTGAAGTTTGGCACGGTGCTCGTCGCAGGCGAGCCAGGTCTTGCGCCGGTCACCGGTGTGCAGGCGAGGATTCTGCCAGCGCAGCGCCCACACCGCCGGTAGCCGGCAGCCGCGTGCCGAGCAGACCGGCTGCTCGGTCGGGACCGGAGGTGGCTCGGGCCGGGGCGGGCTCAACACACCACCACTCCGGACCACTCGTCAGGGCACTTCGGAAGCGCGTCGCCGCGACCGGACGTGCCGAACAATGGAGCGCCGGGCGGCCACGGGGGGAGCCGCCCGGCGACACTGGAATCGTAACCACCGGGGCGCAGCCGCGGCTACCTCCGCCACGCGTCCGTTCGGGCGATTCCTGCCAACCGCAAGGTGCAATCCTCGGATATCCGGCGGAATCGGACTCAGCTGACGTCAAGGAAACTGTCAGCGCACCCCTTGGGCACGGGCCGGCCTTCCGTGCGACGCTTGGCAGGTCGTTTTGCACCGTGCAACAGCTGTGGAGGACCCGTGGCGCAGCCGATCAATCCCGCCCACTCGACCGAGCGGACAGGTTCCACCGCGGCGCCGACCGCCCCGGGCGGGACGGTCACCACACCGGCGCAGGACGCCAGCGTCCTGGAGCGCGGCCTGTTCGAGGTCAAGCGCATCATCGTCGGGCAGGACCGCATGATCGAGCGGATGTTCGTCTCGCTGCTGGCCCGCGGACACTGCCTGCTGGAGGGCGTGCCGGGGGTGGCGAAGACGCTCGCCGTGGAGACGCTCGCGCGGGTGGTCGGCGGCACCTTCTCCCGCATCCAGTTCACGCCGGACCTGGTGCCGGCCGACATCGTGGGTACCCGGATCTACCGGCAGAGCAACGAGAAGTTCGATGTCGAGCTTGGCCCGGTGTTCGTGAACTTCCTGCTCGCCGACGAGATCAACCGGGCGCCCGCCAAGGTGCAGTCCGCGCTGCTCGAGGTCATGGCGGAGCAGCAGGTTTCCATCGGCGGGCAGACCTTCGAGGTGCCCAGGCCGTTCCTGGTCATGGCGACGCAGAACCCGATCGAGCAGGAGGGTGTGTACCCCCTGCCGGAGGCCCAGCGCGACCGGTTCCTGATGAAGATCAACGTCGGGTACCCCACCGACGCGGAGGAGCGCGAGATCGTCTACCGGATGGGCGTACGTGCGCCGGAGCCGACCACCATCCTGAGCTCCGACGAGCTGATGGCACTGCAGCGCAAGGCGGACGAGGTGTTCGTGCACAACGCGCTGGTCGACTACACGGTACGGCTGGTGCTCGCGACCCGGGCGCCGGCCGACTACGGGGTGGGTGACCTGGCGCCGCTGATCCAGTACGGGGCGAGCCCGCGCGCCTCGCTCGGCATCGTCCGCGCCACCCGGGCCCTGGCCCTGCTGCGCGGGCGCGACTACGCGCTGCCCCAGGACGTCCAGGACATCGCACCCGACATCCTGCGGCACCGGCTCGTGCTGACCTACGACGCGCTGGCCGACGACATCCCGGCCGATCACATCGTGGAGCGGGTGCTCGCCACCGTGCCGCTGCCCTCGGTCGCGCCGCGGCAGAACGCCGTGCCGGCCGGTGTCGGCGCCGGCCCGGGCGGGCCGGGCGGGGGCGGTCCCGGCCCGGCGGGCGGCAGCAACGCCGGTACCTGGCCCGGACGGCCGCTGTGAGTCCTGGACTGTTCGGGCGGCTGCGCCGCCGCGACGGTGCCGACGCAGCCAGCACCCAGAGTTCGGCGAGCGGCCACGTCGCCCTCGACGATGCCCGCGCCGAACTCGTCCTCGGCAAGCTGCAGCTGCTCATCACCCGCAAGCTCGACGGCCTGCTGCAGGGCGACTACCTCGGGCTGCTGCCCGGGCCGGGCACCGAGGCCGGCGAGTCGCGGGAGTACCGGCCGGGCGACGACGTACGGCGGATGGACTGGCCGGTGACCGCCCGCACCACGCTGCCGCACGTCCGGCGGACCGTCGCGGACCGCGAGTTGGAGACCTGGCTCGCCGTCGACCTCTCCGCCAGCCTGGACTTCGGCACCGCCCGCTGCCTCAAGCGCGACCTCGCCATCGCCGCCGCCGCGTCGGCGGCGCACCTCACCGTCCGTGGTGGGAACCGGATCGGCGCCGTGGTCGGCACCGGCGGCGCGGGGGCCGACGGCGCGGACCGCAGCCGGATCACCCGGCTGCCCGCCCGTCCCGGCCGCAAGGACGCGCAGGGGCTGCTCCGGGCCATCGCCAAGACGAAGGTGCGGTCCGGCCGGGCGGATCTCGGCCTGCTCATCGACGCCCTGAACCGCCCGCCGCGCCGGCGTGGCATGGCGGTCGTCATCTCGGACTTCCTCACCCCGGTCGAGCAGTGGTCGCGTCCCCTGCGCAAGCTGGGGGTCCGCCACGACGTGCTGGCGGTGGAGATCGTGGACCCGCGCGAGCTGGAGCTTCCGGACGTCGGGGTGATCTCGCTCGTGGACCCGGAGACCGGGGCCATCCACGAGGTACAGACGGCGGACGCGAAGTTGCGGCACCGCTATGCGCAGGGCGCGGCGGCGCAGCGTTCGGCGATCGCGCACGCGTTGCGCGGCGCCAACGCGGCGCACCTGCGGCTGCGTACCGACTCCGACTGGCTACTGGACATCGTGCGGTTCGTGGCGTCACAGCGACACGCCCGCACCGGGGGTACGACTCGATGATCCGTTTTCTCGCACCGTGGTGGCTGCTGGCTGTGGTGCCGGTGTTCGCCATCGCCGCCCTGTACATCTGGCGGCAGTTGCGCCGACGGGCGTACGCCGTGAAGTTCACCAACGTGGAGCTGCTCCGCAGCCTGGCGCCGAAGGGCCTGGGCGCGCGGCGCCACATTCCGGCGGTGGCGTTCCTGCTCTGCATGCTCGTGCTGGCGCTCGGGATGGCCCGGCCGTCGGTCGACTCCCGCGAGCCGCTGGAGCGGGCCACCGTGATCCTCGCCATCGATGTGTCGCTGTCGATGCAGGCCACCGACGTGGCGCCGACCCGGATCGAAGCGGCCAAGCAGGCCGCGAAGGACTTCGTCGCCGAGTTGCCGAAGTCGTTCAACGTCGGCCTGGTGGCGTTCGCGATGTCGGCGAACGTGCTGGTCTCGCCGACCAAGGAGCGCGCCGGCATCCAGCAGGCCCTCGACACGCTGCAGCTCGCCCAGGCCACCGCCACCGGCGAGGCGGTGTTCACCAGCCTGGAGGCGATCCGCACGGTGCCCGCCGACGGTGCGGCCGGACCACCCCCGGCCCGGGTCGTGCTGCTCTCGGACGGGTACCGGACGTTCGGGCGCTCCATCGAGGAGGCGGCCGCCGCGGCGTCGGCGGCGAACGTGCCGGTCTCCACCATCGCGTTCGGCACCGACGAGGGCACCGTGCAGATCGACCGGCAGACCCAGCAGGTCCCGGTGGACCGACCCTCGCTGCAGAGCCTCGCCGAGGTCACCAAGGGCTTCTACTACGAGGCGGCGAGTCGCGAGGAACTGCGCAAGGTGTACCAGGACATGGGCAGCTCGGTCGGCTACCGCACGAAGCCCCGCGAGGTGACCCAGTGGTACATCGGGCTGGGGCTGGCATTGGCGCTCGCCGCGGCGGGCCTGAGTCTGTTGTGGACCTCGCGGCTGCCGTGACGGGGCCGACCGCGCTGGTCGGACCGGTCCGGCAGCCGGTTATCCTCCTGGCACAGCATGCGAGGACAGGGGGCAGCGGGTGGCGCGCACGGTACTGGTGACCGGCGGTAACCGTGGGATCGGGCTCGCCATCGCGCAGGCCTTCGCCGCCCGGGGCGACCGGGTGGCGGTGACCCATCGGGGCAGCGGCGCGGAGGCCGGCCTGCTCGGCGTGGAGTGCGACATCACCGACCCGCAGGCGGTCGACGCCGCCTTCAGCACCGTCGAGGCCGAGCTCGGCCCGGTGGAGGTGCTGGTCGCGAACGCCGGTGTCACCGACGACACCCTGCTGCTGCGAATGAGCGAGGAGCAGTTCGGCCGCGTGGTGGACACGAACCTGGCCGGCTCGTGGCGCTGCGCCAAGCGGGCCGCGATGAAGATGGTCCGGGCCCGGTGGGGCCGCATGATCTTCGTCTCGTCGGTGGTCGGGCTGTCCGGCAGCGCCGGTCAGACCAACTACGCCGCCAGCAAGGCGGGTCTGGTCGGGCTGGCGCGGTCCATCACCCGCGAGCTTGGCAGCCGCAACGTGACGGCCAACGTGGTCGCGCCCGGCTTCATCGCCACCGACATGACCGCCGGCCTGCCGGAGGCCCACAAGGAGGCCACCCGCGCTTCCATCCCGCTGGGCCGCTTCGCCGAGCCGGTCGAGGTGGCCGGTGTGGTGACGTGGCTGGCCAGCGATGCCGCCGCGTACGTGACCGGCGCCGTCATCCCGGTCGACGGCGGCCTGGGCATGGGCCACTGACCGGTCGGGTCTCTGACCGTTTCGCGTAACGAGCAACGAGGAGCAGGCATGGCGGGACTGTTGGCGGGCAAGCGACTGCTGGTGACCGGCGTGATCACGGAGCAGTCGATCGCGTTCTCGGTGGCCCGGATCGCGCAGGAGCAGGGCGCGACGGTGGTGCTCACCGGGTTCGGCCGGCTCTCCCTGGTCGAGCGGATAGCCAAGCGGCTCCCCCAGCCGGCGCCGGTGCTCGAGCTCGACGCCACGTCGCCGGAGCAGCTCGGCACGCTGGCCGACCGGGTGCGCGAGCACGTTGACGGCCTGGACGGGGTCGTGCACGCGATCGCGTACGCCCCACCCGGGGCCCTCGGCGGGAGCTTCCTGGAGACACCGTGGGAGGACGTTGCCACGGCGGTGCACGCGTCGACGTTCTCGCTGAAGTCGTTGACCGTCGCCTGCCTGCCGCTGATGTCCGCCGGAGGCGGTGTCGTCGGCCTGACCTTCGACGCCACCCAGGCCTGGCCGGCGTACAACTGGATGGGCGTGGCCAAGGCCGGCCTTGAGTCGACCGCCCGCTACCTGGCCCGCGACCTCGGTCCGAACGGCATCCGGGTCAACCTGGTGGCGGCCGGGCCGCTGCGGACCATCGCGGCGAAGTCCATCCCCGGCTTTCACCAGTTCGAGGAGGCCTGGGTGCAGCGGGCCCCGCTGGGCTGGAACCTGTCCGACCAGGAGCCGACGGCGCGGGCCTGCCTCGCGCTGCTCTCCGACTGGTTCCCCGCGACGACCGGCGAGATCGTCCACGTGGACGGTGGCTACCACGCGATCGGCGCCTGACCGGCGATCACGCCCCAGGTCCGACGCGTGCCGAGGTCGACGTCGACATGCGAGTTGCGCACCGTATGAGCCGGCGGTTACGTGCCTGGGCCGCATGTCGGCGACGCGTTCCATCGGCGCGGCGGCACGACGCTGCGGCAGGGCGCACGCGCCCGGGTGCGGGCCGCTCGGCGGTGCTCCCGGGGGTGCGGCAAGATTGAGGCCGTGGCGTATGACGCGTTCCTTCTTGTCTCGTTCGGCGGCCCCGAGGGCCCCGACGACGTGCTGCCGTTCCTGGAGAACGTCACGCGTGGCCGGGGGGTGCCGCCGGAGCGGCTGGAGGAGGTGGCCGAGCACTACCGCCACTTCGGTGGGGTCTCGCCGATCAACAGCCAGAATCGTGCGCTCATCGCGGCGCTCACCGACGCGTTCGGGGAGAGCGGCATCGAGCTGCCGATCTACTGGGGCAACCGGAACTGGGATCCGTATCTGCGCGATACCGTCGCGACGATGCGCGATGCCGGGGTGCGCCACGCGCTTGCGTTCGTGACCAGCGCGTACGGGTCGTACTCGGCGTGCCGGCAGTACCAGGATGATCTGGCTACGGCGCGCGCGGCGGTGGGTGAGGGCGCACCGGAGATCGACAAGATCCGACACTTCCACGACCATCCCGGGTTCGTGTCGCCGCACGCCGAGGCGGTGGTGGCGGCGCTCGACACGCTGCCCACCGATCGGCGCGCCACCACGCGGCTCGTCTTCACCGCGCACTCCATCCCCACCAGCATGGAGGTGACCAGCGGGCCGACCGGTGGGCGGTACACCGCACAACTGTGCGAGACCGCCGCGCTGGTTGCCGCCGCCGCCGCGCCTGAGTTGCCGTGGGATCTGGTGTGGCAGAGCCGGTCGGGTCCGGCGCGGGTGCCCTGGCTTGAGCCGGACGTGAACGACCACCTGGAGCACCTTGCCGCACAGGGGGTGACCGACGTCGTGGTGAGCCCGGTCGGGTTCGTCTCCGACCATCTCGAGGTGCTGTGGGACCTCGACAACGAGGCCGCCGCCACCGCCGAGCGACTGGGTCTGGGGTATGCCCGGGCGGGCACCCCGGGGGTGGATCCGCGCTTCGTCGCGATGATCTGCGAGCTGGTCACCGAGCGGCTCGACCCGGAAACCCCGCGCCGGGCCCTCGGCACGGTGCCCACCTGGGACGCCTGCCCGATCGGCTGCTGCGCCAGCCGCGGGGTGGGCGCGGGCGCCGGCCAGGCGGCGGCCGCGGCGGCGGCGTCATGACCGACCGCAAGCCGGTCGAGTCGTGGCTCACCGACATGGACGGCGTCCTCATGCACGAGGGCGTGCCCGTCCCCGGTGCGCCCGAGTTCATCGACCGGTTGACGACGTCCAACAAGCCGTTCCTGGTGTTGACGAACAACTCGATCTACACCGCCCGGGACCTCCGCGCGCGGTTGGCGCGGATCGGCATCGACGTCCCGGAGCGGGCGATCTACACGTCGGCGCTGGCCACCGCGCAGTTCCTGCACTCGCAGCGGCCGGGCGGCACCGCTTACGTGGTCGGCGAGGCCGGGCTCACCACGGCGCTGCATGACATCGGGTATGTGCTGACCGACCACGACCCGGATTACGTGGTGCTGGGGGAGACCCGCAACTACAGCTTCGAGGCGATCACCGCGGCGATCCGGCTGATCACCTTGGGTGCCCGGTTCATCTGCACCAACCCGGACGTGACCGGACCGTCGAACGAGGGCGCGCTGCCGGCCGCCGGATCGGTCGCGGCACTGATCTCCAAGGCCACCGGGATCGAGCCGTACTTCGTCGGCAAGCCCAACCCGATGATGATGCGCTCCGCGTTGAACACGATCGAGGCGCACTCGGAGACGACCGCCATGATCGGTGACCGGATGGACACCGACATTCTGTCCGGGCTGGAGGCCGGCCTGCAGACGATCCTCGTCCTCACCGGCATCAGCGCCCGGGCGGACGTCGCCCGGTACCCGTACCGGCCGTCGCGCATCGTGGAGTCGGTGGCCGACCTGATCGACGAGATCTGAGCGCGCGGTCAGATCAGCGGGGCGTTGCAGGCCGCCACGAGCGCGCGGCGGCAGGCGGCCAGCAGCGGGCGCAGCGCCTCGTCGCGCTGCCGCGCCTCGAACCCGGTCACCGCGCCGCCGGGGGCCGCGTGGTCGGCGAGCGCGAGGACCCGGTCCAGGACGCTGGCCCGGGCGTAGAGCCGGCGGGCCCGCGGATCGTAGCCCGGCGGCAGGTCACTGTGGCTGTCCGGCTTGCGCAATGCGGTGATCGCCCCGGCCAGTTCCGGACGCCACTGCGCGACGTCGAGCTTGGTCAGTGCCTGGGTGGCCTCGGTCAGCGCCGCCGACAGCTCCGCCTCGGCCTCGGCGGCGGTCGGCTCGTCATACCCGGTGCGCGCGTGCTCCGGCAGCGGGTACACCCGCCACAGCACCGTGGAGAACGTGTCGCCAGAGCCCGACGTGTGCGTGCGGACCTCCGGGACGTACCCGTACTGCCCGGCCACCACACCCTCGCCGGCCAGCAGCGCCGCGCCGGTGAACAAGCCAGGGCCCGGCAGCCCACGGGGGTCGCCCGGCGCGGGCAGGACCAGGCGGATCTGGTCGGGGTGCAGTTTCGCCAGGACGGAGATGCCCTCGGCCAGACTCACATCGGTCCATGTACCCGGTGCGTCGGCGACCACGTGCTCCTCATCGCCGGTGATCTCGGCGGCGGCATCGTCGCACGGCACCAGGCCGGCGCGCCACGCGCGCATCCAGGCGGCGAAGCGGGTCGACCGGCGCACGGAGAGCGTCGCCGCGCGTGCTACGGGAGACATGCCCGCAAGCGTACGTGCTGACCACGAGCCGTGTCAGGTGCCCGGCGCGCGGTCCAGCCGGCGATACATCACATGCAGACCGACCAGCCCTTCGCTGGCGTGCCGGAACGCCGCCGGCACCGTGCCGATCACCTCGCAACGGGTCGTCCGGCACGCCGACAGCGTGTCATGCCGCGTCGGGCGTGCCGCACCTGGCACTGATCCATTGACCGGTAGCCTGCGCCGATGGGTGCGAACTACGGCTCGGATGTGCTCTCCGGCGACTGGCGTCGCCGCAAGGCGGTGCCGGAGGTCGACGCCGAGCCCGACCTTGTGGTGGAGGACGTCGACTCCGGTTTCTGCGGGGCGGTGGTCGGCTTCGAGTTGGGCGCGGTGGTGCTGGAGGACCGGCACGGCCGGCGGCGGAACTTTCCGCTCGCGCCGGCCGCCTTCCTGCTCGATGGTGCGGTTGTCACACTTCGTCGACCGGCACCGGGCGCGGCGGCGCCGGCGCCGCGACGCCGGACCGCGTCCGGGTCGGTCGCCGTGGCCGGCGTGCCCGCCCGGGTAGCGCGGGCCAGCCGGATCTGGGTCGAGGGCGTGCACGACGCCGCGCTGGTGGAGCGGGTCTGGGGTGACGACCTGCGGATCGAAGGCGTCGTCGTGGAGCCACTGGACGGCATCGACGCCCTCCCCGAGGAGGTGCGCCGGTTCGGCCCGTTGCACAGCCGTCGCCTCGGCGTACTCGTCGACCACCTCGTGCCGGGGTCCAAGGAGAGCCGCATCGTGGCGTCGGTGACGTCGCCGTACGTGCTGGTCACCGGCCACCCGTACGTGGACATCTGGCAGGCCGTGAAGCCCGAGCGGCTGGGCATCAGGGCCTGGCCGGTGGTGCCCCGGGGCCAGCCCTGGAAGGAGGGCGTGTGCGCCGCGCTGGGCGTGGGCGAGCCGGCGCAGTTGTGGCGGCAGATCCTGGGGTCGGTTTCCAGCTTCCGGGACGTCGAGACACCGCTGATCGGTGCGATGGAGCGCCTCATCGACTTCGTCACGGAGCCCGGGGGATAGGAACCAGTCCCGGGTCCTCGACGATTCCCCTGGCGATCTCGTCGAGGTCGGCCGTCTCGACGGCTTGCCGGGCCAGGTAGCGGCCCATGCTGCGAAGCTGGAACCCGCGCTCAGTGCCGCAGCGTGCGTGGACGTGTCACGATCGAGGTATGTGGTACGCAATCATCTGGCTCGTGGCGGCCATCGGTCTCGCGGTGGCCGAGGTCTTCAGTTCTACACTGGTGCTGCTGATGCTGGCCGCCGGTGCGCTGGCGGCGGCCGGGGCCGGCGCGCTGGGCGTCGGGCTGGTTGGGCAGTTGATCGCGTTCGGTACGGTGTCGGCGGCCGGGTTGATCGCCGTCCGCCCCGTGGTACGTCGGCATCTGCACCCTGATGTCTCGGAGACCCGGATGGGTATCGAGGCGATCGAGGGCTCCGAGGGCACTGTGCTGGAGGCGATCGACGCCGACCACGGGCTGGTCAATATCGCAGGCGAGATGTGGCGGGCGCGTCCCTATGACGCGACCCAGGTGATCGAAGTCGGCGAGCAGGTTCGCGTGATCGAGGTCAAGGGCGCCACCGCAATGGTGTGGAGGGACTAGACGTGGATGCTGGACAAGTGCTCCTACTGGTGATCGCCGCCGGTATCGCGATCATCGTGATAACGACGCTGCTGCGCTGCGTGCGGGTGGTGCCACAGCAGCGGATGGACGTGGTCGAGCGCCTGGGTAAGTACCAGCGCACGCTCAAGCCCGGCCTGAACCTGCTGCTGCCGTTCCTGGACCGGGTCCGCACCAAGGTGGACATGCGCGAGCAGGTGGTGAGCTTCCCGCCACAGCCGGTGATCACCTCTGACAACCTCGTCGTGTCGATCGACACCGTCCTGTACTTCAAGGTCGTCGACCCGGTGCGGGCCACCTACGAGATCGCGAACTTCCTGCAGGCCATCGAGCAGTTGACGGTCACCACGCTGCGTAACGTGATCGGCTCCTTCGACCTGGAGCGGGCGCTGACCAGCCGCGAGGAGATCAACCGGCACCTGTCCGGCGTGCTGGACGAGACCACCGGCCGGTGGGGCATCAAGGTGACCCGGGTGGAGATCAAGGCCATCGAGCCGCCGGCCAGCATCCGCGACTCGATGGAGAAGCAGATGCGCGCCGAGCGGGACCGCCGTGCCGCGATCCTCAACGCCGAGGGCATCAAGCAGTCCCAGATCCTCACCGCCGAGGGCGACAAGCAGTCGTCGGTGCTGCGCGCCGAGGGTGACCGGCAGTCGCGCATCCTGCAGGCCGAGGGTCAGGCCAAGGCCATCCGTACGGTGTTCGACGCCATCCACACGTCCAACCCGAGCCAGAAGGTGCTGGCGTACCAGTACCTGCAGGCGCTGCCGCAGATCGCGGCGGGGCAGTCCAACAAGGTGTGGATCGTGCCGGCCGAGCTGACCCGCGCGCTGGAGGGCATCGGTGGTGCGCTCGGCGGGCTGACCGCGCCGGCCGCCGATGACGACGCCGGCCCGACGCCCGAGGCCATCGAGCGGGATGCCGCCATCGCGGAGCAGGATGCCGCGGAGGCTCGGCAGGCCGCCGAGGCGGCCTCCGCCGCGGCGGCGGCCGAGGCGGCGGCGGCTGCGGCCGAGATGGGCGGCGGCCGTAAGCGCAGCCTGCCGTCCGCGCCGATGCCCACGCCGCTGGGCGCGGACGACACCTATGTGCTGCCCACCTCCGCGGAGTACCTGCCGGGCGAGGAGTACCAGCCCGGCCGCACCAACGCCTGAACTCCCACCGGCCACCGTGGCGACGATCGCGTCGCCACGGTGGCCGGCGCGTGCTGATCGTGGTGCACGCAGGCCTTAAACATCGATGTACGTCAGTGACATAGGGCAACCGGGAGCCGCGACAATTGCTAGCCTCCGAAGGTGGCAGACGAGCCGTCTCCGTACTGCCGGCCGAGCTATTCCACTGAAGGTTGGACGTCTCATGGGGAAACCATTTTGCCGACCGCTACATCGCCTGCACAGATCGCCACAGGCCCGCTGGGGAGCAGTAGCTGTGACTGCTGCGCTGTTGTTCCCTGCTCTGCCCGGTGGTTCCGCGCATGCCGTCAGCGGGAGTACCGCTGCGGTCGGCGATGAACTGGCGTTCACGGCGCGGCTCACCGTGGCCGGCCCGCGCAGCTGCTCGGCGGCATTGATCGATCCATCCTGGATCGTCACCGCCAAAGCTTGCTTTCAGGACAGTTCGGGCGGTGCTGTCCGGGCGGGTGTAGCACCGGGTGAAACGAAGGCAACAGTCGGACGGACCGAGCTCGCCGTGCACGAGCTGGTCCCGCACGCGGAGCGCGATGTCGTGTTGGCGCGACTTGCCGACCCTGTCCGCGATGTGTCAGCCGTGAAGGTGGCCAGCACCGCGCCGCGGCCCGGTGAGGTGGTGACCATCGCGGGCTACGGCCGTACCACCGATGAATGGGTGCCGGACACCGTGCACAGTGCGCAGGCCACAATTGGCGCGGTTGAATCGAGCACCCTGGAGATCTCCGGAAATGCCCCGGGTAGCGGTTCGCCATGTAAGGGCGACGCGGGCGGGCCGACCCTGCGGCGGAGCGGCTCCGGAATGGAACTGGTCGCCATCCACCACACGTCCGGGCAGGCCGGCTGCCTGGGCGAGTCATCAACGAGCAACAGTGCCGTTGAAACTCGCATCGATGACCTTGCGGACTGGATCACCCGGACCACCTCAACCGTCAGGCCAGCCCTGTGGAGCAATCAAGCTGTCCGGGCCCAACTCGTGCTCCGGTCCCCCAGTGGCGAATACTCGCTCTGGTTCCAGGAGGACGGCAATCTGGTGGTCTACCGCCGGGACGGCGGGTACGTATGGGAAACCCGGACCCACGGGACCGGTGCTACCGAGTTCTACAACCAGGGGGACGGGAACCTGGTCCTCTACCGCCCAGACGGCGAAGACGTCTGGGACTCCTGCACTTCGACCGACGGCCCGTCGACGCTCTGGCTGCAGGACGACGGCAACCTGGTGCTCTACCGGAACCGGGACGGCATTGCCGTCTGGGACATACGAAAAGCGCAGTGCCGTCCTGGGACGCCCAGGTCGTCGCCGGCCCTTGCCGCCGGCGCGGCCTGAGCCAAGGTGGTGAACAGCACGGCGATGTGTCGAAGCGCTGTGCGGGATCTTGCGTTGACCGATGTCGCACAACAGGACGGGGAGACTGTGTCGCCGCACCAGAGGCTGTCCCGCAGCCGTTCAGTCGCGCTCGTCGTAGCCGCTCTGACCGCTGTGTCGGGGCCGGTCGCCGTCGGTGCGCCGGCGTCCGCGATCCCGATGACGGCGGCGGTTCCCCCCGGTGGCGGCTTCACCGGTAGGGACGTCGGCCTGGGCGGCCCCGATCAGGTGGCCACCCGGCCGGCATGCCGGTCCGCATTGAAGTGTCGTGGTGGGCGGTGCAGGGAAGCCCCGGCGTCGCGTTCGACTGGAGCAGGTACGACGCCAAGGTGGAACGGGCCGCCGGGGAACGTGTCAAGGGATTGAGGCCAGTGGGAGTTACGCGGCTTGCGGTTCCGGGTCCGGCTTGTTGATCCAGACCTGTTCGGGCAGGTCGAGGATCTTGGGCAGGAGCCGGGTCGTGCTGAACCGTTCCGGGTGTGCCGTCCGCGCTGTGGTCAAGACATCTTCGCGGTTCGCGCGGACGCTGTGATGCCGGCCGTGGTGGACGTCGGCAGGGGCGTGCAGGCCGATGCCCGAGTGCCGGTGAGCGTGGTTGTACCAG
>DATHBD010000059.1:0-84198 GCA_035296325.1 Micromonosporaceae bacterium
GGTGCATTCGGTGGGGCCGTAGCCGTTGAAGAATCGTCGGTTGGGGTTCCAGCGGTTGACGAGTTCGCCGCCGAAGGCTTCGCCGCCGACGAAGACGATGCGTAGGGCGGGGAGGCGTTCGGGTTCGAGGAGGGCCATGACTGATGGGGGGAGGTCGGTCACGGTGATCTCGCCGCGCTCCAGCAGTGCCTGGAGCTGGGCGGGATCGACCCGTTCGTGGTCGAGCGCGAGGTGCAGCCGGGCGCCGGTGAGCAGGGCGGCGAATGTCTCGAAGACGGAGACGTCGAAGGTGTGCGCGGCGAAGCCGAGGATCCGGTCGGTGGGGGTGAGGTCGAACAGTTCCTGGACCGAGGTGATGAAGTTGACCACGTTGCGGTGTTCGATCAGTACGCCCTTGGGGGTGCCGGTGCTGCCCGAGGTGTAGAGCACGTAGGCCAGATCCTCCGGCCCGGCGGTGGGCCCGACCGGACCATCCGGCGCCGCGGCGAGCAGGTCGGCGTCGTCGATGCGGATCCTGCGCGCCGGGGCAGCGCCCAGTCGACCATCGGTCGCCTCGTGGGTCAGCGCGGCCACGGGTGCGGCGTCCTCGAGAATGCCGGCGATCCGCATCGGCGGGTGCTCGGGATCGATGACCAGATAGGCGGCGCCGGCTTTGAGTACCGCCAGGATCGCGGTGATCAGGTCCACCCCGCGCGGCATGCAGATCGCGACGAACGTACCCGGTCCGGCGCCAGCGTCGCGCAGGAGGTGCGCGACCCGCTCGGCCCGACGATCGAGTTCGACGTAGGTGAGCTCCTGCGCGCCCGCCACCAGCGCGACCGCTTCCGGCGTGGCCCGGGCCTGCCGGGCGAAGAGCTCCCCCAGCGTGGTCGGTGCCACCTCGCGCCGCGCGCCGTTGAACCGGTCGAGCAGTTCGGCCCGCTGGGTCGGGGTGGTCAACGTGACCTGCGACATCCGCAGCCCCGGCTCGGCGATGACCTGGTCGAGTACCCGGCCGAAGTGCTCGGCGAGCAACTGCATCCGATCGCGGTCGAACAGTTCGGTGGAGTACTCCAACGTCATCTCGATGGCGCCGGCGCCGCGCTCGGCCAACGTCAGGCTCACGTCGAACCGTGATCGGGTCGAGTCGAAAGTCACCGGGATCGCCTGCGTCCCGGCCAGCTCGAACTGCCCCCCCGCCACCGAGCTGGGCTGCAATGACATGCTCACCTGGAACAACGGATTGCGGGTGGGGTCCCGTGGCGGACGCAGCGCGTCGACCACCATGGTGAACGGCACATCCTGATGCTCGACGGCACCGAGCACCACATCGTTGGCCCGCTGGACCAGCTCCCGGAAGGTCGGGTCGCCACCAGCGTCGATCCGCAGCACCAACGTGTTCGCGAAGTACCCGATCAGCGGCTCCAGCTCGGGCCGGCTCCGCCCGGAGAACACCGACCCGATCGAGAAGTCGTCCTGCCTGGTGTGGTGCGCCAGCACGATCGCGAACGCCGACATCAGCGTGGCCAGGAACGACGACTGTTGGGCCCGCGCGAACCCGCGCGCCCGCCCGCACAGCTCCGCCTCCAGGCGCCCGAGTACGGTCGCGCCCTCCCAGGTACGCACCGCCGGCCGCGGCCGGTCGGTCGGAAAGTCCACCAGCGGCGCGCCGGCGAGCCGTTCCCGCCAGTACCCCAACTGTGCCGCCAGGGTCGCCCCGGACAGCCATGTCCGCTGCCACGCCGCCACATCAGCAGGCTGCAGCGCCAGGTCCGGGAGCACCACATCCGGGTCGGCGTAAAGATCAGCCAGCTCCTTGACCAACACGCTCACCGACCAGCCATCCACCACGATGTGGTGCATCGCGATCACCAGCATGTGCTCGGCATCAGCCAACCGCATCAGGAAACATCGAACCAACGGCCCGACCGCCAGATCAAACGGCCGCGCCGCCTCCTGCTCCGCGATGCCGACAGCCGCGCCCATCGGATCCGCGGCCCCGGTGAGATCAGTGACCGGCAGATCCAGTTCGCCCGGCGGCTCGATCACCTGGAACGGGACACCGTCGCCGCTGCCGAATCGGGTCCGCAGGCTTTCGTGCCGCGCCAACAGCGCCTCGATCCCGCGGCGTAGCCGGGGCACGTCCAGCGGGCCGACCAACCGGACCACAAGCGGCACGTGGTAGACGACCGAATCAGCGTTCAGCTGATCCAGGAACCACATGCCCTCCTGCTGATACGACACGGCCAGTCGACCATCACGACGCACCGGTACCAACGGTGGTTCGTCCGCCACCGCGGCCCGCTCCCGCATACGGCGCTCCAGCAGCGCACGTTTGACGTCAGAGAGCCCGGCCGCCCGATCGCGCGATTCGGACGGGGCGCCGGGGGCACCGTGGAGGTCGGTCTCAGTCATGACTCCACGCTAGGGTTCGCGCGGAAAGCGCGTCTGCCGTGTGGCGATGAGGGCAGCGTGCGCGTCGGCTACCGGTGGACGCCGGGTCGGACCACGTATTCGTACGCCGTGTCAACGTGCGGCTTACATCGTCGACCGAGCCGTGGTTTGGCAGTGTCCGACCGAACGCTCCCGTGCTATATGTCGTCTTCACGTGACGACGGAGGGAGCCCTCGTGTCCACGGTGGAGCCGCTGGTCGGCGCCCCGGAAACGTCGGTGTGGAAACGCCCGGGTTTTCGGCGGCTGTACTTCGGCAATACGATCTCCTGGTTCGGCAGTGAGATCAGCGAGTTGGCGGTGCCGTTGCTCGCGATCGCCACGTTGAGCGCCACCGCCGCCGAGGTGGGGATGCTGCGGGCCGCACAGTTCCTGCCGTTTCTGCTGCTGACCCTGTACGCCGGCACGCTTGTGGACCGGGTGCGGCGCCGACCCCTGATGGTCGCCGCGGATTTCGGCCGATTCGTCGCCATCGGGGCGATTCCGGTGTTCGTGTGGCTCGGCGTCGACCAGGTGGAACCGCTGCTGATCCTGGTGTTCGCCGCGGGTTCACTGACCGTGGTGCACCAGATCGCCGACACCGCGTACCTGCCGACCTTTCTCGGCCGGGACGCGCTGCTGTCGGCCAACAGCAAGCTGGGCGCGGCCCAGTCCGCCGCCAGCCTCGGTGGCCAGGGCGTCGGCGGCATTCTCGTCGCCACGTTCACGGCGCCGGTCGCGGTGCTCATCGACGCGATCTCCTACCTGGTCTCGGGCCTGCTGGTCGCCGGCATCCCGCACCGGGAGGCGAAACCGGAGGTGCCGGAGCGTCGGAACCTGCGCTCCGAGATCCGCGAGGGCCTGTCCTATGTGCTGCGCGGGCGGTACCTTCGCCCGCTGGTGGGGGAGGCGGCGACGTTCAACTTCGCAAACGAGATCTTCCTGGTGGGCTTCTTCGTCTGGACCGCCCGCGACCTGGACCTCTCGCCGTTCCTGATCGGCTTGATGTTGAGCCTGGGTGCCGTCGGTGCGTTCGTGGGGGCGGCGGCCGGTGCGCGCCTGTCCGGACGATTCGGGTTCGGCCGAACCATGCTCGCCACCATGGTGGTCGGCAACGGCATCCCGCTCATCGTCGTCTTCGCGCGGGGCGGCGGCCCGGGCACCATCGTGCTGCTCGCCTCGGTGTTCCTGATCATGGGATTCGGAACCGCGCTGGCGAACGTGCACAACGTGACCCTGCGGCAGAGTGCCGTACCGGACCGGCTTCAGGGCCGGGTCAACGCCTCGTACCGGCTCATCTCCTGGGGTGTCATCCCTCTCGGCGCAGGCCTCGGCGGCATCCTCGCGAGCGAGTTCGGCAATCGCACCGGCATGATCATTGGTGCGGTCGGGCTGGCCGCTTCCACGCTGTGGGTGGCATTCTCCGCGATTCCGCACCTGTCCACCCCACCCCAGGTCGCCGACATGGAGTCCGACGCCAGGTCGTGAGCCGCGGCTCGGCAGCGGGGCCACCGGGCAGCGGGGCCACCGGGCAGCGGGGCCACCGGGCGGCGGGCGCCGGGCGACGGCAGGGTTATCCGGCCGGCCGGGTCGCCGGAACATGGACCACGGTCAGCGCGAGCCCGTGCCGCGCGAGCCATCGGCCGGCGAATCCCCGCACCGGGACGTCGCCGACCACCGGACCCGGCACGAGCAGCTCGGCGGTGAAGGTGCCGTCCGGGTCCAGGGCGACCACGGCTTGATCAAACCCCAGCCAGCGTTCGGCCAGTGGGAACCACGCCTTGTACACCGCCTCCTTGGCGCAGAACAGCAGCCGGTCCCAGCAGACGTCCGGCCGTCGCGCGGACAGGTGCTCCAGGCTCGCCCGCTCGACCGGCAGGCTCACCAGCGACAGGACTCCGTCAGGAAGGGGCTGGTGTGGCTCGGCGTCGATGCCGATGGCGGCCAGGTCGGTGCGCGCCGCGACGGCGCAGGCCCGGTAGCCATCGCAGTGCGTCATGCTGCCGACCACGCCGGCGGGCCACTGCGGGGCACCTCCCGGCCCGGGCAGGATCGGTGCCGGGGCGTGTCCGAGCGCGTGGAGCGCCTGCCGGGCGCAGGCCCGTACCGTGGTGAACTCCCGCCGCCGCTTGTCCACGGCCCGCTCGACGTTGCGCTCCTCGGCCGGGTGCAGCGGCGCGTCCAGGTCGGTGAACGTCTCCGCCGAGCGTGCGGCCGGCGGCAGGATCTCGTCGATCACCCGGCGCCCGCATCGCCGGTGTCTTCGGCACCCCAGAGACGCTCCACCGTGGTGCCGAGGGTGCGCGCCACCTTGATCGCCAGGTAGACCGAGGGCGCGTAGTCGCCGGTCTCCATCGCGATGATCGTCTGGCGGCTGACCTGGACCGCAACCGCCAGGTCATGTTGGGTGAGGCCGGCCTGTTTGCGCCACATCCGCACCCGGAGCCCGGCCGCGCCGTCGGTCTGCGACGCCCGTACCGAACCGGATGGGGCCATCAGTCGTCGTCACCTTCGATGACGGGCGCCCGGTGCCGGTTGCGGTAGGTCGTGTAGGCGGCCGAGACGATGACGGCGATCGTGCCCATCACCGCGCCGATTCTGGCTCCGCGCAGAAACGACGACTCCGCTGGCAGCACCGCGTACATGCAGCCGAATACGAACAGCACGTACGGCGGACCGCCCAGCAGCATCAGAATCACCCGTTTCGCCGTCCACTGGCGCACCGTGGTGTCCACCCGTCGGCGTTGTACGTACCCGTAGCACAGCATCATCGGCAGGTACATGGTCGCCAGCACGACGGCGAGCGGCAGCACGGCGGGGCGCCCGAGCGTCCAGACCAGTACCGCGGCCGCCCACGGCACGGCGATCCACTGGAGGTTGGCGGCGAACGCGATGCCCTCGTACCACCGCAACCGCTCGCGCTCGTCGCCGTACAGGTCACCGTCGGAGTCGAGCGTCCATCGCGCGATGCGATCGAAGATGGTGGTGCGTCCGGTCGACGCAGCGACTGTGGTTGTCATGGCTCCATTCTGATGTTAAGTCCTCTTGACGTCAAGAGGACTTAACATCAGCTCTCAGCAGTTCGGTCACGTCGACGTCGAAGGTGTATCGGAGCGAGAGCCAGGCGGCCCCGAGGATGGCGGTGGCCAGGACCGCACCGAGCGCGATCCGCGCGAGCCAGGGGCCGCTCCGCATGGTCCGGCTCCACCAGCTCAGCCCGCGCCGGGTCAGCGCCAGCAACGACCGGGCCCACCGGAACTCCAGGGACCAGATCCCCAACCCGGCCAGGACGACCAGCCACCCCGGGCCGGGGAGCGGCACCATGAGAAGCCCGAGGCCCACGATCAGGGCGCCGACAACAGCGATGCTGATCCTGACGGTCAGGCGGCCGGCGCGCGTGCCGTACATCCGCCGACGCATGCGGAGCAGCGAGTCCCATGCCCGGGCCAGCGGGCGGGGCAACCGTGGTGGCCGGGGCTCGGCCGGTTGTGCCCTGTCGTCATCCGTCGTCTGGTCCCGCAATGTCCGACCATCCTTCCGGGCGAGTCCTCCACCGATGTGTATCACCCCGTGCCGAGGCCGGCACGGATCCGGCCTTGTCAAGCCGTCGTAGACCCCGTCACACCGGCTGGCACCATGACCGATCAGGTTGCTAGAAGTAGAGACCTGGCGTCTGGCCGGTGGCCGGTCGGCCGCACCCAATGACCACATCGACGGGGGGCTCGTGGGCACTGCCTCGCACGCGATCGGCGTCTGGCTCATGCTTGTCCTGGTCGCTGCCGCGACGTTCGCGGTCGTGATCGGTCCACTGTGGCGCGAACAGATGCTCCGCGCGTGGGTGCGGTCCGCCGCGACAGACCTGCGCCATGCCCGCGTGCGCGCCGGGGTGCAACTGCTGCGCGACCGCGCCGAGGGCATCGCCGACGCCGCGCGCCAGGCGGACGAGGCGGCCGGGCGTGCACGCGCGGCCTGGACGGCAGCCGGCGACGCCGCGGACACCGCCTGGTGGCTGTTCGCCACCGCCGACACCGCCGCCCAGCGCGCCCTGGCCGCAGCCCGGTACGGCGGGTCGGCGGACCCCACCGATCCGGAGAGTGTCGCGGCCCGGCGCCGACTCCTGCACCGGCTCGCCGGCGATGCGCACCGGCGTCGGCAGCTCTCCGCGCACCAGCTCGCCGACGTGCACGCCGAGCGGGACGGCTGGGACCCCAACCGACCGATCGTTGAACTCGAGGTCCGGCTCCGGTGCGCGATCCGGGACCACTTCTGGCAGATGTACCAGGAGACGGCCACCGCTGAGCGAGCGGCCTGGGACGTTCTGGAGACGGCCAGCCGGGCCAAGGTGGAGCTCGCCGGGGCCGCCGTCGACGCCGCGGCCGAGGCGCCTGCGCCGGAGTTCGCCGCCAACCGGCGCATCCGACCCGCTGCCGGACGCATCGCGGCCGCCTCCCCCGCGTAGCCACGGGCGCCCGCCGTGGTGATCGTCGTCGACATGTGGGTCGGATACCGAATGCGGCGCGAATAACGTGCCTCGCCCGCATGTCGGCGAAGGCTGCTGCAACGGTCGGGCGTGTCGCGTCGCTCAGCCCTCGAGTTCGATCACGGTGATGTCGGGCCGGACTACCTGGCCGCGACCAGCCCGAACGACGTTGGTGTCACGCCCGGGAACACGTTCGTGAGGCTGCCGACGCCGCAGCGTCGTTGCAGCACCTCCCCGATCACAGCCCGGTAGTCGGTGGTTGTCGCCAGGTCGCCCTGAAACAGCTGAGCCGGGGCCAGGCCGGGCCACCGGCCGTAGACCTTGCCGCCCCGCACCGCGCCGCCGAGCAGCAGCATGGCGTTGCCGTGCCCATGATCGGTGCCCTTCGACCCGTTCTCCTGCACCCGGCGGCCGAACTCGCTGAGCGTCAGCAGCGTCACGCTGGACATCCCGGCCGGCCCCAGGTCCGTGGCGAAGGCCGCCAGTGCCTTGGCGAGCTGGGCCAGGTGGTCGTGCATCCACTGCCCGGAACTCGGCAGGCCCAGGCCTTCGTGCATGTCCCAGTCGCCGAAGTCCACGCACGCCGTCATCAGGCCGACCTTGCGCTTGATCAGGCGGGCCACGTCGCGCAGGGCCTTGCCGAGGTCGGTGTCGGGGTAGGTCGCTCCGTTGGCCGGCGTGTACCCGGCAGCGGCCATCGCGGTGGTGGTGGTCAGTGCGGCGCTGGCCGCGCGGGCCGGTGCCGCGAGTACCTCCGGTGCGTTGACGTACAGGTCGCGGACAGTGTTGGCCATCGGCGCCCACGTGGAGTCACCGGCCAGCTGGAACGAGTCGATCGAGCGCAGACCGAGATCCGGTGTCGGGCCGTACATTGCCCGCGACGGCGTGCCATGGCCGATCGACACCCCGTTGAACGGGTTCGTGGCGCCGAGCAGCCCCAGCATCCGGTCCAGCCAGCCGGTCCGCAGCGAGGTGCCGGGCGCTGCCCGCTCAAGCTCCTCCATCGCCGCGAAATGTGAGCGGGACGGGCTGGACTGTCCGACCGCGTGTACCGCGGCCAGCTTGCCGCTCTGCCAGAACGGGACCAGCGGAGCGAGCGCCGGGTGCAGGCCGAACATCGCGTCGCCGCCGATCAGGCGCGCCCTGGGTACGCCGATGGTCGGCCGCGCCCGGTAGTACTCCGGGTCGCCCGCCGGCACGACCGCGGACAGACCGTCGAACCCACCGCGCAGGGACAGTACGACCAGGGTGTCGCCGGTGTACGCGGGCGTGGCCGCGAACGCCAACCGGCTGGACAGGCCGTCGCCGACGAGCCCGGCCAGCGTTCCGCCGGCCCCGACCGCGAGCGCCCGACCCAGCACACCGCGCCGGGACAGGCCGGACGGCGCCGGGCACCCGCAGTTGTCAGTGGTCTGCATCGTCATCACCGAATCGAGAAGTAGGGGGAATTCAGGATGAGCGCGACCAGGTACTCGAACTTCGCCCCGAGCGCCTCGTCACCGGCGGCGAGTGGGCTGGTCGCGGACCTGCCGAGGAAGGTCAGCAGCGCGGTGGCGTGCTCCGGACGCATGGTGGTGCCGAGCAGTCGCTGACACAGCGCGGTCACCAGCGCGCCGTGGGTGCGCGGCACGGTGGGCAGCAGGTACCGGACCAGCGACGCCTGCCGGGTCAGCTGGGTGGGCCACCAGCCGGTGGCGATGGTGATGTGGGCGTTCCACCGCACCAGGTACCCCGAGGTGGAGGCCCACGCGGTCGCCACGTCGGGGTACCCGTCCGGCGTCGGCCAGCCCATCGGCGCGTTCCCGGCGTCCTCCAGCAGCCACCGCAGCGCGTCCATGGCGTGGGTGCCGGTGGCGTTCTGGTCCGGTGCGTTGACCGGCTCCGGTGCGATGCCGAGGACGCGCACCGTCGCCATCATGTCCTCGTACGGGGTGCGGACCTTCATGCCCACCGAGGCGGCGAACTCGGCCGAGCCGAAGAGTGCCCGCAGCACCGGGGTGATCGCGGTGCGTTCGGTCAGGTAGACGTTTGCCAGT
This sequence comes from Micromonosporaceae bacterium, assembly GCA_035296325.1. GTDB lineage: Bacteria > Actinomycetota > Actinomycetes > Mycobacteriales > Micromonosporaceae > DATHBD01. Next base: position 8,927 of record DATHBD010000059.1, read on the forward strand.
CGGGTGACCAGCGCGGCCGGCGGGTCGTCGGCGACGAACCGTACGCACAGCCGGTGTGCGATGCGCTGGGCCGTGGCCGGGTGCATCGCCAGGTAGTCGATCAATGCGAACGCGGCCGCCTGACCGCCCTCGGCGGTGCCGTTCGCGTGCTTGAACCCGAGGACGGTCACCGGGCCGGTGGCGTGGATCGCCGGGTTGTAGACGTACTGGCCCTTGCCGTCGAGGGTGAGCCCGGTCAGCAGCCGCGCGGCGTTCTTGACGTCCGCCTCGGTGTGGATCGTGCCGACGGTGTGCAGCTCGAGCAGCTCGCGGCCGTAGTTCTCGTTCGGGCTGAGCTTCGTGGACGATTTGTTGTCCAGGTAGTTCAGCATCGCCGGGCTGATCGCGCTCGCCTTGAGCATGTCCGCATAGCGGCCCAACGCGGTGGCGCGGATCATCCGGTCGTACACCTGCCGGTTGTCCCACACCTCGCTCGACGGGTTGGTGACGTTGAGGTGGTTGGACCAGAAGTCCACCATCACCTCGAAGAGCTGGCGTTTGCTCCAGATCGCCCGCGCGATGGCCGCGGACGCGACCTGGAGGATGACGTCCCAGGCGCCGAACGGGAACGCGCCGGCGGCGACCTTCGCCCGGACGCCGGGGACGTCCAGGGAAATCAGCGAGAAGCGGGCGATCAGCGCGGCGCAGGCCGAGTCGTCGATCGTCGTCGGGCGCAACTGGCGCTCCAGCCAGGCCGGCGCGCCCATCGAGCGAAGCTCCGCCATCGACTCCGGCGTCACCCCGTACGTGGCGCGACGCAGCAGGTGCAGGTTCGGATCACCGGAGCTGAACGGCACGGTGCTGGTCGCGGCGGTGGTGGCGATGCTCGGCGGGATGGGTGGCGGCCTGGGCGGGGAGGTGGGTCGGGCGGTGGCCGGCTTGCGTGCCGCCGCTGCGGCGTTCGGCGCCGTGACGGCACCGACGGCGCCAGCCGCGCTGGCGACCGCGCCGCCGGCGACCAGCGCGAGCACCTGTCGGCGCGGTGGTGCGGAGAGCTTGTCCTGGACCGGCATGCCTGCCAGATCGGCGCCGTCGATCACGAGGTAAGGGTGGCGACCATGATGCAACCGACGGCACCCGAACCGCACCCAGAAGCCGTCCGGGGACAGCTCCCGCCAGATCCCGTCGTCCACGCCCTCCGGCCCGGGCACGAGGAGGATTGCGTGGACCTCCCCGGAAGGCCCGGCACCCTCGGACGGTGCGTGGAGCCGGAGTTCCGGGACCGGTGCCGACTTGTCGACCCGTTCGATCAGGGGAGCGCAGGCCGGTGGGTCCGGAAGATCCCCGTCGACAGCGGCGCAGTTCGGGACGCTGAGCGGCCGGCCCTGCGCCGGGAACGGGGCCACGAACATGGCGCAGTCGGGATGGGCCGGCGCAGCCGGCCCGGACGCCAGCACCACATCGTGTCCGTGCCCTGCCAGCTGGTCGCGGAACAGCCGGACGCCATCCTCCGCGCCGTCGCCCCGGTCGCCCGGGCCGTCGGCCCGGTAGCTCGGAACGAACAGGTGGATCTTCACTCGTTCCTTCACCCACCCCGCGTCGGCGGTGACGGGAGGGCGCGGAGCAGGCCCAGGTACTTCTCGACCTGGCCGGGCCACGCGTACCTCGCCACGACCTCACGTCGCCCCTCCCGGCCCATGCGGGCGGCCACGTCGGGATGCCGCAGCAACCTGGTACAGGCGGTGGCCAGTGCCAGTGGGGCGCCCGGCGGCACGAGCAGACCGGTTCTTCCATGGTCGATCACGAACGGAATGCCACCCACGTCCGAGCCGATCACCGGTTTGGCGCAGGCCATCGCCTCGATGAGGCACATGCCGAAGGACTCCGATCCGGTGATCGAGGGCAGTACGACCACCGCGGCGGACTGGTACGCCCGGACCAGGTCGTCATCGCGGAGCGGCCCGGCGAATCGCACCCGGTGCCGCAGTCCCAGCCGGTCGACCAGTCGACGGTGCTCGGCGACGGCGTCGCCGCCACCGACCAGGACGAGTTGCGCGGCCGGGACGTCGCGGGCCACGTGGACGAACGCCTGCAGCAGCGTCGCCACGCCCTTCCATGGCGACGTGCGATCCATCCGCCCGACATACATCAGCACCGGTGCGGGGGCGGCGGCGTGGCCGCCGGGGACGTCACCTGCCGGGACGAACACGTCGACGTCCACGCCCGGTGTCACCTGCACCGAGTTGGCGCGGCCGTGTGCCAGCGAGGCGGGTGACACGGAGACGACCGTCGCCGCGCGCCGGAGGATTTCCGGCAGCACCAGCCGTTCGTACGCCCGCACGACGACATCGACGGGCTGCCGGCCCTTCGCCATCGACCCTGCGTGATACGTCAGCAGTACCGGGCGCCTGCCGGCGACCATCGTCGCCACGTCGGCCAGGTACGGCACCGGTGCGTGCGCGTTGACGATGTCGATGCGCTGGTGTCGGAAGATGCGCCGCAGCCGCCATGGCCAGAGCAGGTTGACCGGGGTGTTCGACAGCCGTACGGCGCCGCCCAGGCGGAGGGTCGGGATGCCGTCGACATGGTCGAACCGGCTCCGACGTCCGAGGTGGTTGGTGGTGATGACGATCGGTTCCAGGTCCGGTGCATCCCGGACGGCGGTCGCGATCCGGTGCGCGTACCGTTCCAGTCCGCCGATCCGCGGCGGGAAGTACGGGGCGACGATCGCCACCCGGCGCGGGGCGGCGCGCCTGGACCGGATGGCCTGCTCGAACACGCCCGCCGTCCGGGCCGCCTGGCGGGCCCACCCGTACTCGGCGTGCACCCGCACGCACCCCCGTCGACCGAGCCGCCCGGCCAGGTCCGCATCGTCCAGGACCAGGGCGAGGCGAGCGGCGAATCCGTCCACGTCACCCGGCGTGGTGAGCAGCCCGTCCACTCCGTCACGGACCAGGGCGGGCACACCGCCGACGGCGTAGGCGACGACCGGGGTCCCGCACGCCATGGCCTCCAGCAGCACCGTCGGGGCGCTGTCGTTGTGGCTCGGCAGCGCGACCACCGAGGCCCGTCGGTAGGCCGATGCCAGGGCCTCGCCTTCCAGGTGCCCGACGACGCGAACGATGTCGGCGATCCCGAGTTGGCGGCAGCGATCCTCCAGTGTGGAGTGCCGGGTGTCCACGGCGACGATGTCCAGGCCCAACCCCGGCCGGCCCCGCCGGATCATGGCAAGCGCCCGCAGCAGGTCGTCAAGCCCTTTGTGCCGCGCCGACGGCCCGAGCGCACTCACCACGAACAGCACCCGGCCGGTGCGGGTCACCGACGGGTCCGCGCTGAACACGTCCGGGTCGATACCCGGAGCGATCACCGAGCTCTTGGCGAAGAAGTACCTGGGGAACGCCGACTGGACGAAGGCCGAGGAGCAGATCACCCGGTCCGCCCGGCGGGCCAGCCGGCGCATCAGCACCTGCTCGTACCCCCAGATCGCAGCGTCGGCCGGCCAGCGCCCCTTCTTCATCGGCCCGGTGTGGTACGTCAGCACGAACGGCAGTTCGCCGGCGACCGCCGCCGCGATGTCCGCCATTCCGGGCACCGGAGCATGTGCGTTGACGAGATCCACCGACTCCGCCGACATGATCGCCCGGAGCCGCCGTGCCCAGGTGACGCCGACCGGCGTGTTCGACACCCGGAACGACGTCGGCAGGCGGTACAGGATGTAGTCGGCCGCCTCGGTGCGCTCCACCCCGCCACGGCCGGCAGCACCCGCGGCCGCGACCACGACCTGCCACCCGGCGTCGCGGTGCAGCCTGGTGGCGAGGTTGCGGACATAGCGTTCCAGGCCGCCACCGGCGGGCGGGAAGTACGGCGCGACGAAGAGCGCCCGGGCGGCTGTCATCGTTCCCCCACAGTGGTTCCAGCGGCCTGCCGGTTGCGGTGGGCGACCAGCGCCGTCGCGCCGATCGCGGTGGCCACCAGGTTTCCGATCAGCCAGGCAACGGCAACCCACACCAGGCCGCGATGCGCCGTGGTCGTCGCCAACGCCACGATGACCGCCGCGTACGCCGCGTTCATCCAGATCAACGCCGCCATCTGCCCGGAGAGCTTCAGCAGGATGCTGATCCAGCAGTACGACGCCACGCCAACGGCAGCCAGCGCGAGCACCGTGAGGGTCGGCGCACCGTGCCTGCTGTACTCCTCACCGAAGAGCAGCAGCAGCCAGCGGCCGGCGACCGCCACGCCGATCGACGCCGGCACGATCGCCCAGCCGAGCACCGTCGCGGACCGACGGATGAGCCGCTTCAGATCCACGTCGTCGTAGGAGCCCTCGGCCAGCAGCGACTGGCAGACCGCGTACGCGACGGCGTTGAGCAGGTTGGCGATCTGCAGGGCGATGAAGTAGTACCCGGCCGCACCGGCCCCGAGCGTGTTGAGCACCACGAGCGGCAGCACCAGGATCGGCACCAGGTTCAGCAGGCTCGCCGTGTAGGTCGCCGCCGAGAAGCCCACCATGCTGCGCACCGGCCGCCAGTCCAGCCGTCGGCGCGGTCGGTAACCGATCACGGCCGCCATGGCGAACAGGCTGCAGCACGCCGCGATGACGGCGGCGATGCCGGAGGCCGCGACCATCCCGAAGGCGCCGGTGCCGGCGAGCAGTACGGCGAGGAGCAGCCGGCTGCCTCCCTGCACCACGCCGTCGATGACGACGTTGTACTTGGCGGCGCGGATCGCGATGAACACCGAGTCGGTGAAGAGGTTGACCGCCGACGCAGCCGCCATCACGGCGAAGGCCACCGCCAACGGCAGCGACCGCTGCAGCCAGGCGAGTTCCGGGGCGATCCAGGGCAGGGCGTACACGAACGCGGCGGACAGCGCGAGGCCGGCGGTCGACACCACGATCAGGCCCGCGTTGATGTCCCGGTTGCGGTCCCGCGACGAGGGCAGGAAGCGCACGATCGTGGCGTTGAACCCGAACAGACTCAGGTAGGAGATCAGCGACGTGGCGGAGATCAGCGACGTGGCGCTGCCGATCTCGGCCGCCGAGTACATGCGGGCGTTGACGAACCAGAAGGCGAAGCCCAGGGCCGCCATCGTCGCCGTGGCGAGGAGAATGTAGAACGAGTTCCGGAGCAGTTCGTCGCGCCGCGCACGGGCCAGCCCGGCCAGTACCGTCGTCGCACCGTTGTAGGCGCCCACCGTCATTCCTCTCACCGGTAGACCTGCGCGCCCGCGCTGCAGTAGATGCGGTTCTTCGTGGCGTCCAGGAACTCCTTCGGATACCGATAGGTGATCAGGTCTCCGTCGAAGCTGAACGTGGACTCGTGCGTACGGGTGGTGCGGTAACCGAGAAAGACGAACGAGTCCCGCCGGACCAGGCCGGGAAATATGTCGTTCCAGGTGTCCACTCCGGTATAGGAGGAGATCCCGGTGAAGATGTAGCGGTCGGTCTGCACCTCGGACTGCACGCCGGGCAGCGCGCTGGGCCGGGCCGTGCGCCGCAGCCACGAGATCGCGGCGTCCTCCTCGGGGTGCAGATAGTAGATGTCGTAGTAGAGACCGTTGTTGTTCAGGTGCAGTTGCGGCGGGTATCCGCCGGTCAGTTGCGGCACCACGCCGGTGAGGGAGACGAAGAACGCGACGCACACAGCGCCCGCGGCCCGGGCCTCCCACGCCGAGTCGAACCGCGCGAATATCGTCATGCTGCCCACCGCCAGGAACGGCGCGAACATGAAGAGCGATTGTTGGAACGAGCGCAGCACCCCATAGTCGGCCGATATGCCGGGTAGGAGCACCTGCAGCAGCACGACGAACAGGCTCGCCAGCCCCAGCGCGTAGTACTCCCGGCTCACCCGCAGCCGCCGGAAGCGGACCAGCGCCGCGGCGAGTCCAACCAGGACGAAGAGCTGCAGGAACTTGGCGGCGCTCTGACGGATCAGCCAGTTCGTGAGGTACACGTTCACCCCCACGACGTCGAGCGCCCTGCCCACCCCGGTCAGCGGCATGTTCGCCGGCTCCACCACCGGTGTGCCGTAACGGGCCAGCGACGGGTAATGGTTGGCGGGGCCGGTCTGTCGGGCGTGCTCGGCGGCCCGCTCGGCGTACGAAGCGACCCGGTCCTGCCTGCTCGGCTGCTCGGGCGCGAAGAGGCTGTACTTCACGTCGGAGGAACTCGTCGCCTGGCCCGACCCCAGCACGGTGTCCGCCGCCCGGGTGAGCGTCCGGGTCAAACCACCGGAGGTATCCGTGATGACGGTGTTCCAGAGGAACGCCGTGGACACCAGAACGGTGATGCTGAGCAGGCCCAACACCGGCGCCTGGACCGGTTTCGGCGGGATGCGGTGCTTCGGCAGATTGGCGGAACTCCGCCTGGCGTGTGCCGCGACCGCGTAGGAAACCACCCGCTGCCCTGCCCACGCCAGGATCAGTACGGCGCAGAGCAGGTACGTGGTGGAGTAGTGCGCGAGCACCACGCCGACCGAGAGCACGGCGATCCAGGCCCGGCGCTGCCCCACGCTCATGGCGGAATGGGTGGCGAGGAGAATGATGGCGCCGACAAGAATATAGGCGATCTGCTGACGGATCAGGAACGGCATGTCGGTGAAGTAGGTCGGGAAGCCGATGAAGTAGACGCTGGCGAGTAACGCCACCGACGTGCCCGCAAACCGTCGGGTTATCTGGTAGACCATCACCGGGCAGATCGCGAAGAGAAGCTGAAAAACGACCTTGTAGAGGTACGGGTCGGTGACCGGGATCAGCCGCTGCAGCATGGTCGGCAGGATGGTGATGCTGAGGCACGCGTGATAGGCATCCGGAAAGCGGGACATCTTCCAGTTGCCGTAGAACTGGGTCAACTCGAAGACGCGCAGTTCCCGCTGCACATCGTGTCCGGTGACGTACCAACCGCGTAGGGACGTCATCAGGAGCAGGGCCAGACCGACCAGGTAGATCGCCACGATGATGGTGCCGGGCGAGAGCGTGTGCCGACGGATGAAGAGCAGGATCAGAAACGCCGCGGCGGCGCACAGCGCGATGAGGGTCAGTCCACCGCCGGCCCCGTTGTTGAGCCGGTTGGCGCCCATGACGACCAGGAGTACGAGGATCGCCCCCCACGCCAGAACGAGCCAGTCGACGCCGGTCAGTGGGGACAGGACGGCCCGGATGCGCGGCTGTCGCCGCTCCGGTCGCCAGAGGAGCAGCGCGAGGCACAGGGCGTCCACGGTGAGCAGCACCGGCAGCCGGCTCAACGGGCGCTCCACCCCCAGCTGGGGCAGCACGGCGTTGATCAGCAGGCCGGCGGCCATCAGGGAGACCAGGGTGGTGGCGAGGCTGTAGGAGATCCGCTCGGTGATGGCCCTGGTCCGCCAGTCCACCTTCGTGCACAACAGTTGCGTCGGCAGGACGACGGCCAACCAGAATCCGAGAACCGGGGTGACCCAGGGGGTGTACGTGCCCGGCCCGATCGCCGCCGAGGCGAGCAGGACACAGGCGATGGTGAGCCAGGGCAGCGGGTGACGCCGGGTGGAGGGCGGTGCCATGGCGAACACGGCTGCCTCCAGGGCGGTGACCGTCATCGCACGGCCTCGTACACCGATTGGATGTCGGGCATCAGGCCGGTCCAGGTCTTCGTCCCGCCCCGCCTGCGGCTCGCGGCGGCGAGTCGCGCCCGCAGGTCCGGATCCCGCGCCACCGTGTCCAGGCCGGCGGCGAGGGCGGCAGGGTGGCAGCCGGTGAGGAGCCCGGCGTCACCGACGAGTTCCCTGGTGCCGGGGACGTCGGTGGCGACGATCGGCAGACCCGCGGCCATGGCCTCCAGCAGCACCAGCGGCATGCCCTCCCGGTCCGAGGCGAGGACGAACACGTCAGCCCACCGGTACCAGCCGACCAGCGCCGGCCCGCGTTGCGGGCCGACCAGCCGGACGTTGCGGAGCCCGAGTCGCTCGATGAGATCGACAACGTTCGCGCGCTCCTCGCCGTCGCCGACGACGACGAGTTCGACCGGGGCGGAGACCTCGGCGATCGCGCTCAGCAGGCGGGGCAGGTTCTTCTGCGGGCTCAGGCGTCCGACGTAGAGCAACCGCACCGCCCCGCCCCGGGGATCACGCCCGTCGGAGGGCACCACGAATTCCGGGCCCACCCCGTTCGGCACGACGACCACCCGGGACGGGGCCAACCCGTACGTCGCCACCAGGAATTCCGCCTGCTCCGGCGACAGCGCGATCACCCGGGCGGCGGCGCGCAGCGTGGCCGGCAGGATCCGTCGCTTGTAGACGGCGAAGAGTCCGCCCAGCGGACCGGACGGTTCCACGTCGAGGTGGAAGTGCGCCACAAAGGGCCGGCGGCGCAGTACGGCGGCCAGCCACACCATCTCCGGCACCAGGGCCTGTGCGACGTGCACATGCACGATCGCCGACCTCGGCAGGCGGAGCAGCCGGAAGAGCAGGCCCGGTGCGACAGGGGTGTGCGCGACCTCCACGGCGCGGTGCCGGCGGATGCGCAGCGAGCCCGATCGCTCGCGTCCGGGTGCGCGGTCGGCGCCGCGACCGGCGCCGCAGTCGGTGGTGAGCACCTCCACCGGACCGCGCTCCGCCAAGGCCTCGGCGAGGGCGCGGGCGACATTTTCCATGCCGCCGAGGTGCGGCGGGTAGTACGGAACGACCTGCACCACGAGGCGGTCACCGGGCATGTGCGCTCGGGCCCCCGTCATGCAGTGCGCCGTTGTCGACGTAGCGCACCCCGGCGCGGCGTGAGATGTACTCGCAGACCCGCTCCAGCCGCTGCCAACCCTGATCGCGGTCGATCTCCCAGCTGTGGCCCCAGAGATGGAACACTCCACCGTCGGCCAGTGCGGTGTCGAACATGTCGACGGCCAGGTCGTCCCAGTTCCGCCAGAGCCGGATCACGCGGCGTGGCCGCCAGCGGGCGACGCGGCCCGCGATCGGCACGTCGCGCAGGTGCTGGTAGGCGTGGATGGTGGTCGGCGTCTCCAACGGCCGGTGTCCCGGGCGCAGCGCGAGGCGTCGCACCGTCCGCGCGAATCGGAAGCCGGCCTGCGCGACGAGCCGCACATGCTCCGGTCGGTACTCCCCGCGCGGATAACAGAAGCTGTGCACGGGTTTGCGCGTGATCCGCTCCAGGTGCGCTTTCCCGTCTTCGATCTCGGCCCGGGCGGTCGGCAGATCCAACTGGGGGAGCCGCCGGTGCGTGAGTGTGTGCCCCCCGATCTCGAACTGCTGAGCGAGTTCGGAAATCCCGTGGTCGTCCAGCCGGTCGGCGACCGGGAACTCCAGGTTGCGCGGCGCGATGTAGAACGTGCCCGGCAGTTGGTAGCGCCGCAGCACCGCAGCCAGCCGTTCGTCCAGCACGTGCCCGTCGTCCCAACTCGTCGTCACAACGGTCCGGGCCTGATGCGTCGCCGCGCTCACGGTTCCTGCCTTCCGTTCGGACCTGCCTGGGCCGGGGAACCGACGAGAACCTCGCCGACCCGTGCCGAGACGCTGCCCCAGTCGACCCCTGGCCGCCGCGCGATGACGTCGGCCGGCCGGAAAGTCCCGGGCCGGTCGAGGACGCGCAGCATCGCGGCGGCGAGCGAGTCGGGGTCCAGCGCGCAGACGTAGCCGTTGGCGCCGTCCTCGATCAGGTGCCGCGCCGCATTGTCGGGATGCTCCACGGTCACCACGGGTGTGTCACACGCGTTGGCCTCCAGCACCACCAGGCCGAAGCCCTCACGTACTGATGGCAGCGCGAAGACCGTCGCGGCCTTCATGAGGCCGTAGACCTCCCGGTGGGGGAGGAAGTTGGAGAACCGGACATTCCCCGCTATGCCCAGCTCTGCGGCCAGCGCCTCGAGTCGGGCCCGTTCCGGGCCTTCGCCCACCACGACGCCGCGGACACCCGGACGGGAGACCACCATCCGCGATATCGCGTCAAGCAGCATGTCGACGCCCTTGTTGGCCAGCAGGCGGCCGGCGTACAGCACGTCGATCCGCTCCGCTGACGGCGGGATCTCCCGGAGTGCGTCGAGGTCGACCCCGAGCGGCACCGTCCAGATCGGCTTACCGACCCCCAGTTCCCGACGCAGCGCCCGGGACGTCTGTTCGCTCACCGAGACGAACTCGTCCGGCATGACAGCGGCATACCGTTCGGTGAGCCACGCCAGCCGGCTGCCACGGCGCAGGTAGGCCGCCCAGTAGTTGCGGCCCCACACCTCATGCCACGTCGACACGAGTCGCCGGCGCCGCAGCGTCGCCACGATCCGGGCGCTGAACAATGGAAAGAGCGGCATCTGGTCGACATCGAGGACATCGAACCGGCGGAACATCAGCCGCAGCGTCCCCACGCCGAACACGATCGCCTGAAGCATGGACCGGCGATCGTCGTGGTAGAGACTGAGTTTGGGGGTGAGTGCGTGGATCCCGACGCCGTCGATCCGGATCGACGACGGCCCCGACCACCATTTCATGGTGTAGATGTCGACCTCGAAACCGAGTCGGGCCAGTCTGGTGGTGATTTCGTGGAGCCGTTTCTCCTTGCCGCCCGGGTTGAATGGATAGATGGAGTCGCTCACGAAGGCGATGCGCTTGGCCCGGGCAGCCACTAGGTGGACCCTCCGATAAAGTTGATGACCTCGGGCCGGTCCACGAGCGCCACCGACACGACGAATCGCTCGCCGCTGCGGGTGGCCGGCATCAGTACGGCCCGGGTGGCGGTCTGGCCATTGCTCAGCACAAAGGAACCGCGACCAATTTCCATCGGCGTCCCGGCGCGCACGATCCTCGAGACGTACCGGTATTCGACCGCCTTACCCTCGCGGTTGCGGACGACGAAAAGAAACTCGGTCGGTTTCGCGTTTCCGGATTCGGTCGGGAGCTGTTCCGGATCGGCGAAGAACAGTTCCGTGTACGGGGTGGGCTGCCGCACGAAGGACAGCTGGTACTGCCGGGCGACCGCCGGGTTACCGGCACCGGCGAGCATCGCCCCGCACAGGAGCGCGAAGCCCAGCATCGCGGCGACGACGCTGCGAAGTCTGACCCGGGTCCACCTGGCGTCGGGGTGCTCGGCGACGTACCGGTCCAGCAGGTGCAGGAGTCGGAGCGCGAACGCACGCATCAAGCGACCTTGTCGTCCGCCGGTAGCGCCCGGAGCTCCCGCGGATTGGGGGCCGACTGCCCGGGGACCTGTGCCAGGGCCACCGCTCGCTCGCGCGCCAACGGCACCGGTCGTCGACGGACCCGCATCAGGATGGACATGCAGGCGAAACCGTCCTGCCAGGTGATTTTCTTGCCCTCGTCGCGGGACCGGCTGTAGTAGCTCACCGGCACCTCGAACGGCCGGATGCCCATCCGCAGGATCTTCGCGGTGACCTCGGTGTCCAGGCCGAACCCCGGCTCCCGCAGGTCGAGTGAGCGGATCAGCTCCAGCGGAATCAGCTTCAGGCAGGTGTGCAGGTCTTTGAGGTATGCGTTGAAGAGGATGTTCGCGAGCCAGGTGGTGGCCCGGTTCCCGATCGCGTAGTGGAGTGACTGGTACGCCGTGTGGATGCCCTGGATCCGGCTGCCGTAGACCACACTCGCGCGTGCGCTCAGCACCGGGGTGAGCAGCGACGGGATGTCGGCGGGGTCGTACTCCAGGTCGGCGTCGAAGACCAGGACATGGCTGCCCCGGGCGGCGTCGACTCCGGTCAGCACGGCCGCACCCTTGCCTCGATTTACCGGGTGGGTGTGCACATTCACCCGGGCGTCGTCGAATTCACCCAGCAGTGCCATCGTCGTATCGCTGCTGCCGTCGTTAACAACGATGACCTCGATTTGGCAGGGATAGGAAACCGCCAATATCCGCCGCAGCGCCGCAACGATTGTGCGTTCTTCGTTGAACACGGGCATCACGATGGAGAGCAAAATCTTGGGGTCTCTGTCCAAAATCTGCAGGTTGGGCACACGAGCCTCCGGTCACCGACACGTAAAATCTTTCGTTCACCACAAACGGGCGCTGCACGGTTGCGCCAGTGGCTCCGGTCGGGGCTCGATCTCAGCGCGTTGCAGGTGCTATCACAATTCCTCGCCGGGGAAATACCGTAACACCATGACGTAACGCCGCCCTGACACGGAGGTGGCGGCCGGAGAGGCCGTATACCCGACGATGTCCACCGCACGGATTAGTCCGATCGATGTTGAAGAAGGCGTCGACGGGGCCGCAACAGGGCATGACCAGGGGCGCCAAATCATGACTCGGTGTTCCACGTCACATAATGATGCGCCCATGCGATTCGCCGGAGATACGGCGGCCATGCCGCCAGGTGTGCGCCGAGCGGCCCGGCCGGGGAATGACCGGTAGGCCCGAGAACTGGGCAGGGGAGCAGGCCGCGCCGTGGCGGGAGTGGACGATCGTGCGGCACGACCCCATCGACGTCACCTGCACGGGGCCGGAACGTTCGCGCGCCCGGCGCTCAACGGCAATCAGAAGTCCGGGAGGCTGGGCGTCGGAACGCCATACAGTGCCTCGCCGTACTGGAATACTTTGCTGGGCAGGCCGGCCGAGGGGCGCTCGCGGAGTGCCCACTGGGCGATGAACTCCCGGTGAGGCGTCGCCGGGTCGTCCCTGTTCAGCCATTGAACATGGCCCGGACCGTCGCCGCTGCCGCTGCCGTTCCAGTCACCGACGACCATGTGTCCCGCGTAGTGCGTGCGACTGTTCCCGTTGGACGGCAGGTCGCCGAACCGGAAGGCGATGTCGGGGTTGCCGGGCGTGTTGGTGTTGCGCAGATGCCAGTCCTCGGGCTCGTCGTCCGACCACCGGATGATTCCCACGGTGTCGGTGCCGTTGCCGTCCCAGTCCCCTACCACCGGGCTGTCTGGCGGAAGGTCTACATCGGAGTCGGGGCCGCGCCAACTCCGCCCGTACATGAAGGCCAAGGTGTCCGCGCCGGCCGAGTTGACCTCGCGCAGGTGCCAGCGTCGGTGGGTCTGGCCGGTTTCGGTCACGCCGATGTTGGTGTCGCCGTCACCGTCCCAGTCACCGGTGATCGGCTCTGATCGGGTATGGGCACCCTGTACGACGACGGCGTGCAGGCCGTAGTGGAAGATCACATCACCGCCACCGCTGGCGTTTCTGTTGCTGAGCACCCATAGCCACGTGTTGACGGCATGGGAGACTCGCGCGACGCCGACCGTGTCGGCGCCGTTGCCGTCCCAGTCTCCGACGACGGGGAGGTCACCCGGTACTCCGTACCGGAAGCACAGATCCGGCGCGCCTGCGGTGTTGGTGTTGCGCAGGTACCAGGTCGCCGTCCACTGGTTGTAGAGGCCGATGGTGTCGTCGCCGTCGCCGTCCCAGTCGCCGGTCACCCTGTGCAGGAAGTTGCCGGTCGTGGCGCAGCCGTCTGCCATCGCGGCTGACGGACCGGCGACGGCGCTGGCGGCGAGCACCATGGCGGCGCCGGCCCAGCCGGCCCACCGTCGTACTGCGGACGATTGCCACCACGTCATCGCCGAACTCCTCGCAAGCGGGTCGGAGCCGTTGCCGCATGTCGTCGAGCGGGACGGCCTTGATGCCATGATGACCGGTGCCGCAGCCCTGGCAGGCCACCTAGCACGCGTCCTGCCCGTTGAGCCCCGAACGTCTGCCCAACCAGACCTACTCGATCTCCAGCACACCTCGACGGCCTCTTCGCGCTCGCAACCGCGTCTCATCGATGTGGTCACGTCAGCCGGAACGCCTGACCTCGGGCGGATCAGGCGAGGCCGTAGAGCACCGGCTGGGTCGCCACGCTGAGCCCGGACGGGTAACCGAAGAGCGCCCGCCGCACCGGGCGGCAGAGCAGCGCGTCCTGGATCAGTTGGCGACGGTGGGTCCAACCCCATGCCGGCAGCAGTTCACGGGTATCCCGTTCGATGTAGTTGATCAGCATGTACAACTGTCGTGCTCCGGCTCCGTGTTCGCAGGCGTGCCGGCGGACGTTGTGTACCACCGCGACACGGGTGTCGCTGGCCACGCTCGCGACGCGCCTCGTCAGGTTTTCGAACGCCGGGTCCGCGGTCAGCCACCGGGCCGCGTCGATGGTGGGCGCCTGGATGAGCACGGCAACGTCGTACCGGGGAGCGACGCTGGTCTGCGGCGGCGAATCCGCCGCGCCCTCATCGGTGGCTGCCGTGAGGTGGATCGCCTTGAGGATGGCAACGTTGGCGAACATGTCCCGGCGTAGCTGGCCGGCCCGGGATTTGAGGTCTTCGACGACCATGCGTTTGACCTCACTGGGGACGCCCGCCCGACCATCGATCCGCGCCGCGAGCAGGAGATACCCGGTCGTCTGCAGGGCGTCGAGCGTGGTGGTGCGGTCGTCGGGCCGGGTGCTTGTGGTCATCAGAACTCCCAGAAGGTTCGAAGGTGAACACTTTGACGTTGAAATCTTGACTCGAACCTAGCCGGTGGTAAGGTCACCGCCAAACAATTCGACATTAAACTTTTCGGGAGCCCTGAGTCGATGCGAGACGTGGTGGACAAGATCATCGCGCAGTCCCTGACCGTGTGGCGCATGGCGGAGCCGGAAAGCGTCGCGACCGTGGCCCGGTTGGCCCGGGTCTCGCGGCTGCTCGACGTGGGGATGAAGGAGGAGATGGCGCGGTTCGACGCTGATCCGTGGGAGTTCGACGTGCTCGCCTCACTCGCCAGGGTCGGGGCCCCCTACCGCCTCACCGTCGGTGCGTTGCTCAGCTCGCTGATGGTCAGCTCCGGTGCGTTGACCAACCGGGTTGATCGGCTCGTCGCCAAAGGCGTGGTGTCTCGCGAGGTTGATCCGGGCAATCGACGCCAAGTGTTGATCACACTGACCGAGAAGGGCCGTTCAGTGGTCGAGGCCGCGGGCCCGGCCCTCGATGCGCACCACAACCGGGTGCTCTCCGCACTCACCCCGGTCGAGCGGGCACAGCTGGCCTCGCTCCTGCGCAAGGTGCTCATCTCCCTGGGCGACACACCGGAGGCCCGGGGCCTTCCCACCCACAGCATCGGCGCGAGCGCGGCCGCCTGACCCGACCGACCGGTCGGCGTGGCCGGACCTGCCGCGCGATCAGAACGGGTACGCGGGCGGCTTGCTGCGCATGGTGACCCACCGCGTCTCGGTGAAGGCCTCCACATTGGACCCGGCTCCGCCGAACCGGGCGCCGGTGCCAGAGGCCGATACGCCGCCGAAGGGAGCGTTGGCCTCGTCGCTGACGGTCTGGTCGTTGATGTGCACGATGCCGGTCGGGATCCGGTCGGCCAGCGCCAGGCCCTTCATCACGTCGCGGGTCACGATGCCGAGCGACAGCCCGTACTCCGATGCGGTGGCCAGCCGGACCGCCTCCTCGACGGTAGCGAAGCGCACCACCGGAGCGACCGGCCCGAAGACCTCCTCGGCGAACGCCGGGGCCGTCGCCGGCACGTCGGACAGCACCGTGGCCGGGTAGAACAACCTGTCGTACTCGCCCCCGGCTGCCACCTTCGCACCGGCTGCGACGCTGGCGCTCACCATCTCGTGGACCCGGTCCCGCTGGCCGTTGTCGATCAGGGGGCCGAGGGCGACATCGTCCTTCGCCGGGTCACCCACGGACAGCGCCGCCGCCTTCGCTGCGAGGCGCTCCACGAAATCGTCGTAGAGGCGTTCGTGCACGAGGTGCCGCCCGGTGGTCATACAGATCTGGCCCTGGTGGAAGAACGTGCCGAACGCCGCGAGTGTCGCCGCCTCGTCGACGTCGGCGTCGTCCAGGACCACGAGCGCTGAATTGCCGCCGAGTTCCAGGTGCGCGCGCTTGAGGTGCCGGCCGGCCAACTCTCCCACCCGCCGCCCGGCAGCGGTCGAGCCGGTGAAGGAAATGACCCGCACCAGCGGGTGGGTGACCATCGCCTCGCCCACGTCGGACCGGCCGGGCAACATCTGCAACACACCCGGGGGCAGCCCGGCCTCTTCGAAAATCCGAGCGATCGTGACCCCGCCGGTCACCGCCGTCCGCGGGTCGGGCTTGAGGACGACCGCGTTGCCCAGCGCGAGCGCCGGCGCGACGGAGCGGATGCCCAGGATGATCGGCACGTTGAACGGCGAAATGACCCCGACGACTCCCGCCGGGACCCGCCGGGCCATCGACAATCGGGGCTCGTCCGACGACAGGAGTTCCCCGTACGGGCGGCTGGGCAGCGCCGCCGCCTCGTGGCACTCCTGCTCGGCGACGTGCAGCGCGAAACCGGCCATCGCGGGGACCGCGCCGACCTCGCGGACGTTCCACCAGGAGATCTCCTGGGCGTGCTCCCCCCAGAGCTGCGCCGCCCGGCGGAGCACTGCGGCCCGCCGCACGTGCGACGTCGCGGCCCACCCGCGCTGGGCCTCGGCCGCGTGCTCCACCGCGCGCGCTGCGTCGTCGGCGCCGGCCAGGCCGATCCGCCCGAGCACGGCGCCGGTCGCGGGCTCGGTGACGTCGAGCCCGCCGGCCGATCCGGCTGTCCAGGTGCCACCGACAAAAATCCGGTCCCGCCACGTCGACTCGTCGAGAAACACGTCGGCCGCCCTTCCATCGGTGGTGCGTGGGCTGACGGTACGGCGGTGCTATACCAGAATCAACACTGCGTTTCACATATTCGAACGTTCCGACTGGGGTCGGTAGCCGAGCCGGCCGGAGATCTCCGCGGTGGTGTGCCGCAGCGGGCCCTCCAGCCGGCCGATGACGGACTCCACCGCGGCGTTCCACACCGTCAGGTGCACGGCGATGTTCACCGCGGCCACGACGGTGCCGGACCGGTCGCGCACCGGCGCCGCCACCGACCGCAGCCCTGCGGCGAGTTCCTCGTCGTTGACCGCGATACCGGCCTGGCGGACCCGGGCGAGCGCGGTCGTCAGCTGCTCCCGGGCCGTGATCGTCTTCGGCCCACGTCGGGCCAGGTCGGTGCGGTCCAGCAGGGCCCGGAGCGCGGCCGGCTCCTGGTATGCCAGCAGCACCTTGCCCATCGACGTGCAGTACGCCGGCAGCCGGGAACCGACGTGCAGGTTGAGTGCCATCGCGAAACTGCTGGCCCGGCCGCTGCGGCGGCGATCGATGTAGACGATGTCGGGACCGTCGAGGACGGCCATGCTGACCGTGTAGCCGGTCTCGTCGGACAGCGCCTGCAGCGGCTGCGCCGCCACCCGGGTGATCTCCATGGAGTTGATCGCCGCGAAGCCCAGATCGACGACGCGGGGGCCGAGCGAGTACTTCTTCGTGTCCGGATCCTGCTGCAGGTACCCGAGCTTGGCGAGGGTGGCGACGTACCGGTGGGTGGTGCTCTTGTTCAGCTCCACGCCGCGGGCGAGGTCGGCGATGCCGAGCACGGGGCGAGCCTCGCTGAAGGACGCCAGGATCAGCAGGCCGCGCTCGAGCGACTGGGAGAAGGGTGGCTGCGACGGGCTGGTCATGCGAAGCATGGTAACGCAGGCGTTTCATATGTTCGAACACGATGTTGACTTCTGGTACGACGGATCATACGTTCCCTCCCACCTCGGTTTCCCGACGTCTTTTCGCAGGTAGACGGCCCCTCGGAGGGATCACATGGACGGTTCGACGACCCCCGTCACCAGGCGCCAGCTCCTGCGCGCGGCCGGCTACGGCATAGCCGGACTGGCCGTGCCCGGCCTCGCCGGGTGTGCGATCGGCGCCGGCAGCAGTGGCGGCGAGAGCGCCACCGCCACCCTGAAGATCGGCTTTGTCAGTCCTCGAACCGGCCCGGCGGCAAGCTTCGGCGAGCCCGACGGATACGTCCTGGACCTTGCCCGCAAGGCGTTCGACAGCGGCCTGAAGATCGGCGGAAAGGCATACCGCGTCGAGATTCTCGACAAGGACAGCCAGTCCAATCCGCAGCGGTCATCCCAGGTGGCCAACGACCTGATCAACGGCGATGGCGTGGACCTGATGCTCACCACGTCGACGCCGGAGACGGTGAACCCGGTCTCGGACGCGTGCGAGGCCGCCGGTGTTCCCTGCATCTCCACGGTGGTTCCGTGGGAGGCGTGGTACTTCGGCCGGGGGGCCAAGCCGGACCAGAAGGACGCCTACAAGTACACCTTCCACTTCTGCTTCGGTGTCGAGCAGTTCCGCTCCGCGTACACGACGCTCTGGCCGCAGGTGACGACGAACAAGAAGACGGCCGTCATGTGGCCGAACGACTCCGACGGCAACGCGATCCGACGGGCACTGGGACCGCTGCTGGCCAAGGAGGGGTACGCCCTCGTGGACCCGGGTGCCTACACCAACGGCACCAATGACTACTCCTCGCAGATCGCCAGGTTCAAGGCGGAAGGCTGCGAAATCTTCAACACCTTCCCCATCCCGTCGGACTTCGCCACATTCTGGCGCCAGGCGGCGCAGCAGGGGTTTCGGCCGAAGATCGCGCAGGTCGCGAAGACCGGCCTGTTCCCGTCCCAGGTCGAGGCGTTGGGCCCGATCGGCATCGGGCTCGGCGGCGGCGCCTACTGGACACCCACCTACCCGTACACCTCCGCCCTGACGAAGATCTCCGCCAAGGAGCTGGCCGAGGGCTACCAGAATGCCGCCGGCAAGCAGTGGACCCAGCAGCTGGGCCCCAGCCTCGCCCTCTTCGACGTGGCGGCGGCGGCCCTCCAGGGCGCGGCAGACCCCAAGGACAAGGCCGCGGTGGCCAAGGCCATCACCACGCTGGACGTGCAGACCCCGGTCGGCCGCCTCCAGTGGGGCAAGGGCCCCAACGCCAATGTCGTCGCCACGCCGATCCTGGGTGGACAGTGGGTGGCCGCGACGGACAGCAAATACAAGGTGGAGTTCGTCGTCTGCGAGAACTCCTCCGACCCGAACGTGCCGGTTGCCGGGCAACTGAAGCCGTACGGCGCATGACCGCAGCCGTGGCGCCGGAAGCCGGCCCGGCGCAGAGCGTGCCGGTGCTGGCCGGAGCCGGCCTGTCCAAGAGCTACGGCAACCTGCCGGTGCTCACCGAGGTCGACTTCGCGGTGTCCCGCGCCGCGGCGGTCGGCATCGTCGGCCCGAACGGCGCGGGCAAGACGACCCTGCTCAACGTGCTCGCCGGCTCGGTGGCCCCGTCCGCCGGCACGGTCCGTATCGACGGGCAGGACGTGACCGCCCTGCGCCCGGAGCTGAGGTGTCGTCGCGGCGTCGGCCGGGCCTTCCAGATCCCCCGCCCGTTCGGCGGCATGACGGTCCTGGAGAACGTCATGGTGGGCGCGGCGTACGGGGCGCGACTGCCGCGCGCGGCAGCCTACGAACGGTGCGTCGAGGTGCTCGACCTGTGTGGCCTTGTCGAGTACGCGAACCGACGCGCCGACAGCCTGGGCCTGCTGCACCGCAAGCGGCTCGAGCTGGCCCGGTCGGTCGCCACCAACCCGCGGGTGCTGCTGCTCGACGAGATCGGCGCCGGGCTGACCGACGCTGAGGCGGCCGAGCTGGTCGCCACGATCAAAGCGCTGCACAGCCTGGACATCAGCATCGTGTGGATCGAGCACATCGTCCACGTGCTGGTGCAGGTCGTCGAGCGGTTGGTATGCATGGACGCCGGCCGCATCATCGCCGACGGCGCTCCGGAGGCGGTGCTGCGCGACGCCGTCGTGATCGACGCCTACCTCGGAACGGCGCGGACGTGACCGGCCCCGACGCGGACGGCCCCGACGCGGACGGCCCCGGCGCGGACGGCCCCGGCGCGGACGGCAGCCGCGCCCTCCTGCAGGTCCGGCACCTGGTGGCGAAGCATGGGCTGCTGCCCGCGGTACGCGACGTCTCGTTGTCGGTATCCGAAGGCGAGGTCGTCGCGCTGGTCGGCGCGAACGGTGCCGGCAAGTCGACGCTGCTGCGCACCATCGCCGGTGCGCACCCGGCCGCCGGCGGAGTGATCCGGTTCGACGGCAGGGAGATCACCGGTGTGCCGGCGCACCGGCGGGTCGCCGGTGGCCTCGCCCTGGTGCCCGAGGGCCGCCGGCTCTTCCCGGAGCTGACCGTCGAGGAGAACCTCCTCGTCGCCGGTCGACGTGCGCGTCCCGGGCCGTGGAACCTCGCCGCCGTGCTCGACGCGTTCCCGATGCTCCAGCCACTACGCGGCAGACCGGCCTCGACCCTGTCCGGCGGGCAGCAACAGGCGGCCGCCATCGGTCGGGCGCTGATGACCAACCCCCGGCTGCTGCTCATCGACGAGCTGTCCCTGGGACTGTCGCCGGTCGCCGTCGACACCGTGTACGAGTCGCTGTCCGCGCTCATCCGCGGTGGCGCCACGCTCGTCCTCGTCGAGCAGGACCTGCAGCGGGCGCTGGCGGTGGCAGACCGGGTCGTGTGCCTGCTCGAAGGCCGGGTCGTCCTGCAGGCAGCCACCGACGCGGTGACCCGTGAAGAGGTGACCGAGGCGTACTTCGGCCTCGATCGACGTAGGCCCCGGAGGACTGGAGCGAACATGAGCAGTGGGGAGCCGGTATGAGCCTGGTCAACGCGATCGTGCAGGGGCTGTTCCTCGGCGGCCTGTACGCCCTCCTCGCGTGCGGGCTGTCGCTGATGTTCGGGGTCATGCGGATCATCAACCTGGCCCACGGCGACATCGCGGTGCTCGGCGCGTTCGGAGTCTGGTACGTCGTCACCGAGGCGCACCTGTCGCCGCTGCTGGCACTGGTGCTGGTCCTGCCGGTGATGCTGGTGTTCGGCTACGCCCTGCAGCGCCTGGTCCTGGCCCCCAGCCTTCGGTCCGGGCCGCTCACCCCGCTGCTCACCACGTTCGGACTGGCGATCGTCCTCCAGAATGCGATGCTGCAGCTCTTCTCCCCGGATGTCCGCTCCCTCGCCGCCTCGACCGGTGCACTCTCCACCGGCAGTTGGCAGCTGACCTCGCAACTGTCCGTGCCCTATCTCGGCGTGCTGATCCTCGCCGTCGCCGTCGCGGTCCTCGGGGGACTGCAGCTGGTCCTGCGCCGGACCGGCTTCGGCCGGGAGATGCGGGCCACGGCGCAGGACCCGGACACCGCCGCGCTCGTCGGGGTGCCGGCCGCCGCGATCTACGCCCGGGCCACCGCGATCGCCGCGGCAACGGCCGCCCTGGCCGGCGCGTTCCTCGCGATCCACTCCACGTTCGACGCCTCCAGCGGTCCCATCCAGCTGATCTTCGCGTTCGAAGCGGTCGTCATCGGCGGGCTGGGTTCGCTGTGGGGCACCCTCGGCGGCGGGATACTCCTCGGCATCGCCCAGACGATCGGCGCGACGATCGACCCGCAGTACTCGATCCTCGCCGGCCACCTGGTGTTCCTCGCGATCCTGGCCAGCCCGCGCGGTCGGCTCATCGCGATGCGGGGTGCCCGCAGATGAGCACCCTCACCAGCCGGCGACCGGGTTGGACCGTGCACCGGTCCAACCCCGCCTCGCGGATCGGCTCCGGCGCCCTGGTCGTGACCGCGCTCGTCCTCTTCGCGGTCCCGCAGGTCTTCGGTGCCAACGTGGTCCAGCAGCTGACCGGCCTGTTGATCTTTCTCATCCTGGCCACCATGTGGAACGCCCTGGCCGGGTACGCCGGCCTGGTGTCGGTCGGCCAGCAGGCGTTCATCGGGGCCGGCGCGTACGGCACGATCTTCCTCACCCAGCGCGGCGTCGCGCCGTACCTCGCCGTGGTCCTCGCCGCCCTCGCCTCGGCGGTGCTCGCCGCGATCCTGTCCCCACTCGTGCTGCGGCTGCGCGGCGGCCAGTTCGCGGTCGGCACCTGGGTCGTCGCGGAGGCCATCGCGCTGCTGGTGGTGCTGGACGAGAGTCTGGGCGGGGGCACCGGGGTCTCGCTGCGCGGCCTGAATGCCTACGAGCCGCACGTGCGCCGCGCGCTCACCTACTGGTTGACGCTCGGGTTCGTGGTGCTGCTGCTCGGGCTGCTCTTCCTGCTGCTGCGGCACCGTACCGGCGCGGCGCTCCAGGCGATCCGGGACGACGAGGACGCGGCCGCGTCGCTCGGCGTACGGGTGATGCCGCTGAAGTTCGTCCTCTACGTGCTGGCCGGTTTCGGATGCGGTGCCGCGGGAGCGCTGACGCTGGCCAACACGCTGTTCATCCAACCGCAGTCCATCTTCGGCGTGCACTGGTCGGCGTACATGATCTTCATGGTCCTGGTCGGCGGGCTGGGCACGTTCGAGGGACCGATCATCGGTGCGCTGCTGTTCTTCGTCGTCCAGTACCAGTTCGCCGACCTGGGCGCGTGGTACCTCATCGGCCTCGGCCTGACCGCGGTCGCCTTCGCCCTGTTCCTGCCGCGCGGTGTGTGGAGCCTGGTCACCGATCGGCACCAGATACGCCTCCTGCCGGTCGGATACCATTTGCGCACTCAGCAGGACCGACCAGCCAAGCGGTGACCGGGGAGACTTGAAGGCGTGACCGTCACGGTCCGGCACTACATCGACGGCGACTGGCAGGCCGCATCCAGCGGCGCCGGGTACCCGGACATCAACCCCTGGACCGGCGAGGCCCTGGCCACGGTGGCCGCCGGCAACGCGGATGACGCGCGGCGGGCCATCGCCGCCGCGCACGCCGCCTTCCCCACCTGGGCCGCGGTGCGACCGGCCGAGCGCCAGCTGGTGTTTCTACGCGCCGCCGAGGCACTCGACCGACGCCGCGACCGGATCGCCGGGCTGCTGGCCGCCGAGACCGGCTGTGGTCGCCACTTCGCCACCGTCCAGATGGACTTCGCCGTGTCCCTGCTGCGGCAGGCGGGCGGGCTGGCGTATGCCGCGATCGGGCAGGTGATGCCGTCGGACGTCGCCGGCGCCAGCGCGGTCGCGATGCGCCGGCCGGTCGGCGTCGTTGCCGCGATCGCGCCGTGGAACGCCTCGCTGGTCCTGTCCGGCCGGAGCATCGTGGGGCCGCTGGCGCTGGGCAACACGGTGGTGCTCAAGCCGTCGGAGGAGTCGCCGATCACCGGCGGCACCCTCTGGGCGGAGCTGTTCGCGGAGGCGGGGCTGCCGCCGGGAGCCCTCAATGTCGTCACGCACGCCCCGGGCGAGGCCGGCACGATCGCGGAGGAGCTGATCGCGAACCCGCACGTGCGCCGGATCAACTTCACCGGCTCGACCGTCACCGGCCGACGCGTCGCCGAGCAGGCCGGCCGGCATCTCAAGCGGGTCGTGTTGCAGCTCAGTGGCCAGAATCCGCTGCTGGTCCTCGGCGACGCCGACGTTGCGTACGCCGTCGAGGCCGCCACCTACGGCGCTTTCGTCCACACCGGTCAGGTCTGCATGTGCGCCCGCCGGATCTTCGTGGAGCGGTCCATCGCCGACGAGTTCACCGAGCGGTTCGCCGACAAGGTGGCCGGCCTGCCGACCGGCGACCCGGGCGACCCCCGTACCGTCGTCGGACCGCTGATCAACAAATGGGCGCTGTCACTCATCACCCGCCGGGTGGAGGAGGCGGTCGGCATGGGCGCCCGGGTGCTGGCCGGCGGCACACCGGCGCCGCCCTGCTACCCGGCGACGGTCCTCACCGACGTCCACCCGGAGGCCGAGATCGCGTTCGACGAGACGTTCGGGCCGGTGGTCATCCTGGAGGTGGTCGACGACGCCGAGCACGCCGTCCGGCGCGCCAACGACTCACGGTTCGGGCTGACCGCCGGTGTGCTCACCGCTGACCCGTACCGCGGCGCCGAGATCGCGCGGCGGTTGGAGTCCGGCATCGTCCACGTCAACGACCAGCCGGTCAACGACGAGCCGCAGATGCCGTTCGGCGGCGTCAAGGACAGCGGCTGGGGCCGCTTCGGTGTCGGCTTCGCCGTGGAGGAGTTCTCCGACCTCCAGTGGATCACCACACGTGGGGAAGCCAGGACGTTCCCGTTCTGACCGCCGTGCGCCACCGCTGATTGTCTGTACCCGAGCGGTGCCGCCACCTGCGGATCACCTGTGGGCGGAGGGGCGCGGAAGTGGGTGCGCCAGGTTCAGGGAAGCCATACGTCCGTCCAGGTGATGCCGTCCATCGACAGATGCACCAGGGCCGGCTTGCCGCTCGCCCGCGAGGTCGAACCCCCGAACGACGTCGCGACCAACCAGGGGCCGGATCGGCCCAGACCGACCACGTCGGCGGGAGCGTGCGGGATCGACTCGAATGTCTTCGCGCCGACGGCCTGCCGGTACAGGGTGCCGTCGGCCGCGAGGATGATGTCGCCGTTCGCCATCACCTCCGCACCGCCGATCCCATGGACCAGCCGATTCTCCGTGCTCGGGCTCAACGTGGGCAGGACAAGCTGCTCCCAGGTCGTGCCGGCGTCGACCGATCGGAAGATCGGCTGCACGGCGGACACGCCGTCGGCCGCGCCGCCGTGGATCCCGACACATACCGTCCGGCCGTCGAGCGTGCTGACCCAGCTCGTCCATGACTCACCGGCTGGCAGCGGTGCCGGGTACAGCGGTCGCCAGCGCGTCCCTCCGTCTGCCGTGGTGAGCACGCAGCCCTGCTTGGCGGCGGTGGCGCACGGCACCCATCGCGTGCCGTCACTGGCCCGCACCGCCGGCTGGTGCACCGTGGTGTCAACCATTGTCGGTTGCGCTTCGGTTGGACCGGGCGCCAACCGGCTCACGGTGCCGTCGGCTGCGACCACCTGCAGCGTCGGCGGCTCTGTCGGCGGCTCTGTCGGCGGCTTCCCCGGCGCTACCGCCAGCAGGGCGTCCGATGGAACGCTCGGCACGGTCGCCGTGGGCTCGGCAGGGTCCTCCTGCCACGTGCGTCCGCCGTCGCGGGTGAGCCAGCGACGACCGTGTTCCGCGGAGTGCACCGCGACGGTGCCCGGCCCGATCACGGTGAGCACGTGCCCCTGGTCACTGCTCAGCAGCTGTGCCGGAATGGTCACGTCGGACCACCTGGAGCCGCCGACCGAGGTCGCCGCCAGACGCAGCCGGCATTCGGTCGTGCCGGGAATCGCCTCGGTGTCCGGGCCGGGCGGTGAGCCCTGCGACATCTCGACGCATTCGCTCACCAGCACGTAGCCGTGGTCACGGTCGGCGAAGCCGACTCCATGGACGACGGTGAAGCTCGTCGGCGCCGTGTTCTGCGGAGGCTCGGCTGGGTCGAAGCCGTGGCCGGTCCAGGGCCGGGCCGCGGCCGTCGCACCGCCGACCACCACGAGCACCGCCATCGCGGCGGCGACCTGGGCAACCGTGTGTCGGCGCTGGGACCGACGGACCCGGGCCAGCATCACCGTCCGGTCCAGGGCGACCGTGGACTCGGGGTCGGTGAACTCTTCACGCAGCAGACGCTCAACTGTTTCCATGGGACACCTCCGTAACGCCGGGAGCAGGCACCATGGCCCGCAACGCGATCAGGCCGCGCCGACGTAGTGACCGAACTGTCGAGGTTTCGCGGCCCAGCAGTTCGGCGATGCTGTCGTCGGGTAGGTCGTCGAGATAGGTCAGGACCAGCACGGCGCGCTGCAGTCGGGGGAGCCCACGCAGCGCCCGGCGGAGCTCGTCGCGCGCCTCTACGGCGGCAAAGCCCCGCTCCGCCGAGGACGTCTCCTGGTACGGCTCCTCGATGGGGCGGCGACGGAGCACCCGCCATCGGCTGACGTACGTCCGGAACATGATGGTTCGTGCGTACCCGAGCGGGTTACCGTCACGTTCGATTCGCCGCCAGGCCCGGCCCAGCTTCACCAGCGTGTCCTGAACGAGGTCCTCGCTGGCGTGCCGACCGCCGGTCAGGGCATAGGCGTACCGGCTCAGCGTCGGCAGACTCGCGCCGACGAACTCCTCAAATCCGGGATCTCGCATCGACTTCCTCCGCCCTGGCTCTTCACACTACGTACGCCCGGGGCGAGCGAATTGTTGCGCCGATCGAACGCCTTCGCTCCACAACACCGGGCGCTGTGGTCGACTTGGCGGCGCTGTGGTCGACTTGGCGGCGCTGCGGAAGGCAGCGGAGCTGAACGACGAACCGTGAGGTCTCACGTCACCGGTCGGGCACATTCACTCCATCGGGCGGATGAAGCCGGTTCCGGTCCGACAGACTGTTGGGGTGGTTGATCAGCTGCCTCATGGGCTCTACGAAGTCGTTGTCACCAAGGCGCTCGAAGTGCAGCTCAGCAACGTCGACCACGAGCTGATCAAGCGCCACAGCCTCCGCTCCGCTGACGCCGCAGACCGCATCGCACAGCTCCTTGCCCGCCAGGTCGAGCAGGCGCTCGACGCCGTTCCGGAAGCGGATCGAGTCGCGATCGGCGTCGAGGTGGCGCAACACCTGCTCCAATCACTGGGCGCGCGACTGCCGAAGACGGATCCGGTACTGCAGGCCCCACTTGCCCCCGGCGAGATCCTGGGCGCGATCGGCGAGCGCCAGCCGGACGGCTCGGTGCACACAGCGGGCCGGCCGCTCATTCCGCTGCTCGACACCACCCTGCTCACGAACGCGCCCGGCGAGCCCAGGGTGGGCAGCCAGATCCACACCGAGATCGCCTCAGCCGACTCGATCGACGTGGTGATGGCGTTCATCCGCACCACCGGCATCCGGCCGCTGCTGGAGGCCCTGCGGGAGCACTGTGCGCGCGGCGGGCAGTTGCGGGTGCTGACCACGACCTACACCGCGTCGACCGAAGCCAGGGCGCTGGACCTGCTCGCGGAGCTGGGCGCCCAGGTCCGGGTCTCCTACGACCTGTCCACCACCCGCCTGCACGCGAAGGCGTGGCTGTTCCGCCGGCATTCCGCGTTCAGCACCGCGTACGTCGGGTCATCCAACCTCACGCACTCCGCCCAGATAGCCGGCCTGGAGTGGAACGTGCGGGTGTCTGCCGCCCGCAACCTCGACGTCGTGAAGAAGATCGAGGCGGTCTTCGACAGCTACTGGCAGGGCGGCGACTTCGTCCCGTACGTCAGAGCCGAGTTCGAGGAGGCCCTGAACCGTGCGGGCACCTCGCACGAGCGCAGTCTGACGGTGCTCAGCCCACTCGAGGTACGCCTGGAACCGTTTCAGGAGCGCATGCTCGAGCTCATCGAGCTGTCCCGCGCACGCGGCTACCACCGCAACCTGCTGGTGTCTGCGACCGGCACCGGAAAGACGGTGATGGCGGCGGTCGACTACGCGCGCCTGCGGACGACACTGCCCCGGGCACGCCTGCTCTTCGTCGCGCATCGTGGGGAGATCCTGGAGCAGAGCCTGGCGATGTTCCGCCACGTGATGCGGGACCATACCTTCGGCGAGATGTGGGTTGGTGGTGCCCGGCCGACCGCCTTCGAGCACGTCTTCGCCTCAATCCAGAGGCTCACGGCAGCATCGCGCGAGCACCTCAGCCCGGATCACTTCGACATCGTCATCGTCGACGAGTTCCACCACGCGGCGGCAACCTCGTACCGCTTCATCATGGATGAGCTCACACCGCGAGAGTTGCTGGGGCTCACCGCGACGCCGGAACGCGCTGACGGCGCGCCCATCCTGCACTGGTTCGACGACCGCATCGCCGCCGAGCTGCGCCTGTGGGACGCGATCGAGCAGCACCGCCTCGCCCCGTTCACGTACTACGGCATCCACGACGGGGTGGACCTGCGCGAGGTTCCGTGGCGCCGCGGCCACGGGTACGACGATGCCGCCCTCACCAACGTCTACACCAGCAACGATGCCTGGGTCCGCTTCGTCTACCGGCAGCTCGAGACGCACGTGGACGACGTTGCCACCATGCGCTGCCTGGGGTTCTGCGTGAGCGTCGCCCATGCGCGGTACATGGCGGCGCGGTTCCGGCAGCTCGGGGTGGCAGCGGTGGCGGTCGTCGGAGCGACGCCCGACGCGGACCGCCGCGCCGCACTGCGAGATCTTGCCGACGGCAGGATCCAGGTCGTCTTCTCCGTCGAGGTGTTCAACGAAGGCGTTGACGTCCCGACCGTCGACACGCTCCTGATGCTCCGCCCGACGCAGAGCCCCACCCTGTTTCTGCAGCAGTTGGGCCGTGGGCTCCGCACCGCCAGGGGCAAGACCACCTGTACGGTGCTCGACTTCGTCGGCACGCACCGAAGGGAATTCCGCTTCGATCAGCGGTACCGGGCGCTTCTCGGCGGCAGCCGCCGAGACCTGGAACGGGCCGTCGCCGACGGATTCCCGTTCCTGCCTGCGGGCTGCCACCTGGAGCTGGACCGGGTCGCGCGGGACATCGTGCTGCGGAGCATCCGTGAGGCCATCCCGTCCCGCTGGCCGGTCAAGGTGGCCGAGCTGCGCCTGCTCGCCCAGACCCGCGCTTCGGTCACGATGGCGGACTACCTCGCCGAGACCGGGCTCGAGGTCAGCGACATCTACGCCGGAGACCGCAGTTGGTCGGCGATGCGCGAAGCCGCCGGGCTCACCGTTGCCGTCGCCGGGCCACACGAGCCGGCGCTGCGCCGCGGGATCGCGCGGATGCAGCACGTCGACGATCTCCAGCGGCTCACCGGGTATCCCGCCCTGCTCGGCAGATCCCATGCACCCGAGGTGGACACCATGTCAGTCCGTGAGCAGCGACTGATGCGGATGCTCCTCGCCAACCTCGCCGATCAGGTCGTTGACAAACACGCGTCGCTCCAGTCCGCAGCCGATCTTCTGTGGGCGCATCCGCAGGTGCTGGTCGAGCTGCACGAGCTGTTCCACGTCCTCGGTGACGCACCCGGTCATGTCCAGCGGCAGGCGCTGCCCGACATTCCGTTGCAGGTGCACAGCCAGTACAGCCGCATTGAGATCCTGGCCGCGGTCGGCGAGGGCAGCGGCGTGAAAACGCCGCAGTGGCGGGAAGGCATTTATGACGCGAAAGCGGCCGGCGCTGATCTGCTGGCCTTCACGCTGGACAAGACCAGCGGTGCCTTCTCGCCGACGACGCGTTACCGCGATTACGCCATCAGCCGTGACCTCATCCACTGGGAGAGCCAGTCGACGACGAGAGCTGACAGCCCAACCGGTCGCCGGTACCAACATCATGTGGCGATGGGACGGTCGATCCTCCTCTTCGCGCGGGCGCGAGCCGACGATCGGGCGTTCTGGTTCCTGGGTCCCGCAACGTACGTCGAGCATCACGGCGAACGGCCGATGGCGGTCACGTGGAGGCTGCAGACGCCGTTGCCCGGTGACCTGTACGCGACGTTCGCCGCGGCGGTGGCTTGACGAGGCCGGCAGGCGCAGGCGGGCAGGCGCAGGCCGGCAGGCGCAGGCGGGCGGGCGGGAGCGGGAGCTCCACCGATCCTCCGCTCCCTGTCCAGCGCGCGGCGGCAGAAATCGATGATCTTAGCTGTTCACGCATGTCGTTTGCCAGTCGGTAGACAGCAGCGGACCAGGTTCATCACAGCAATGGTTGATGTCCTGTGTCGATGACGACTTCTGAACACCACGAAGAGCCGGACAATGCAGACGTCTCCCGAGTGCTCCTGAGCCGCCGCAGGCTGTTTACGATGAGCGGTCTCGCCGTCGCCGGAGCCGGCCTGACCGCCCTGGGCGCGGGCACCGCCAGCGCCGGCGTCTCCCACGAGCCGGCCATCTCGGCGGCCGAGGCCGCCAGGATGTGCGGTCTGACCGCCGAACAACCCCGAGGTCCGTACTATATCGACGGCATGCTGCGGCGGCGCAACGTCGTCGAGGACCGGGTCGGCGTGCCGCTGACCCTGAATCTTCGGGTCATCGACGGACGGACCTGCCGACCACTGCAGAACGTCGCCGTCGAGATCTGGCACTGCGACGCCGAAGGGGTCTACTCCGGGTACACCGCCATCGGCCCCGGCGACGGACCGATCGGCCCACCACCCGGCGGTGCGCCCGGTGGTGGTGTGCCACCGACCGGCCCCCCACCCAGCGGTAGGCCCGGTGGTGTGCCACCGACCGACGACCTGACCTACCTGCGCGGCCTGCAGCTGACCAACCGCCAGGGCATGATCACCTTCCAGACGATCGTGCCGGGCTGGTACGTCGGTCGAGCCGTGCACATCCACACCAAGGTGCACACCGACGGTACGGCCACCGCCACCGGCTACACCGGCGGACGGAGCTGTCACACCGGCCAGCTCTACTTCGAAGAAGCCCTGGTCACCCGCCTGCACCAGATGGACCCCTACCGCAGAAACGACACCGTGCGCACCACGCTGGAGGACGATTTCATCTACGCGGACACCGGTGCCCCCGGTGGCCTGCTCGACGCGCGGTACGACCCGGCCCGTCTCGACCGTGGCGTCTCGGCCCGACTGACCCTCGGCGTCAACCCGGAGGCGACGAACAACGGCGACCGGCAACTGGGCCCGCCCGGGCTGCCCGCCACGCCGACCGCCACGCCGACCGGCACGCCGACCGCCACGCCGCCCGGCACGCCGACCGGCATACCAACCGGCACACCCACGCCGAGCAGCACTCCACCCGTGGGCTGACGCACCTTCGACGCAGGAGCCGGTCCGGGCCGCCTCGGGCCGGCCACTGCCATGCGGTCAGCCGTGTCGACGACGCCGACGCTTCCCCGCCCGGCTCTTGCGGCTCGGCATGTGCTCGCAGGTCGTCACCTCAGGTCGCGGCGTGCCGATCAGCCAACCCTCTTCTTCGGCGCAGCGCAGGTAAGCCGTCAGGTTCTGACGTTTCGGGTCGTCTGCCGTGGCCTCGATGGTCGCTTCCCTGATGCACACGCCCGAGCCGAGGTCGGCGCTGAGGCTCGCACACGTGCCGGTCTGCTTCTCCGCGAGTGGTGGGCAGCACGGGGCGATCACTCGACCGGCAGCCGACGCGACGTTGCCGGCTATCCGCGCGGGTTCACGCGGTTATCCGCGGAGACGGCGCTGCAATCGCGACGCCAGACCGGTCACTCGCGTTGGTGGTGCTGGTTGCGTTGGTGGTGCTGGTTGCGTTGATGATGCTGGTTGCGTTGCGGTCTTCGGTGTGGGTCCAGGTGGGCGGGTGGGGTGAATTCCGGTCGTCCGTCGGTGGGGTTGATCTGGGTGGTCCATTCGCTGTGGTGGATCAGGTGGTGGTGGTAGCCGCAGAGCAGGACGGCGTTGTGCAGGTTCGTGGGGCCGCCGTTGGCCCAGTGGACGATGTGGTGGGCGTCGCACCAGCGTGCCGGCCGGTCACAGGCGGGGAAGGCGCAGCCGCCGTCACGCAGGATCAGCGCGCGGCGGATCGGTCCAGTGAACAGGCGCCGCTCGCGGCCCAGATCCAGGACCTGCCCGGCGCTGCCGAGGACGGCCGGGATGATGGTTGCGTCGCAGGCCAGGCGCCTGGCCGCAGCCGGGCTGAGGTGCGCGCCGTCGTCGAGGGTTGCCGCGCCGAGCTGGTCGCGTAGCGTCTGCAGGCTGGTCGTGACCACGACCTGTGGCCGGTCGCCGCCGTTGTCGGGGAGTTGGGTACTCGCGCACGCCAGGCGGCAAACCTCGACCAAAGCGTCGGCGCGGCGCTGCCCGGCGCTGGGTCGTTCCACACCGGTCGTCACGGGTGTCGTGCGCGGTGCGCAGAGCGGGTCCAGGGCGGCGCGCACGGTCGCGGCGGCCTCGCGGGGCAGCCAGCCGGTGAGGCGGACCTGCCCGGTGCCGGCCACGTCGGTGAGGTGCACGCACCGGTCCCGGTGTGCGCGCTGCTCTGCGCGGTCCAACCCGGCGAGGGCGGCCAGCTCGGCCCGCCCCGGGTCGAGGACTTCGAAGAGCCGCTGCCCCAGCACGCCAAGCTCACGCGGCCCGAACACCGCCGCCTGCTCCACCAGGTGGACCTCTCCGCCTCGGCGGGCGTCGGCGGGAAGCTCAGCCACACCCGCGGCGATCACCCTCGCCTGCTCCACATTGACTGCCCCGTCCGCCAAGGCCGCCGCGGTCGCGGGCAACTGCGCGTCGAGGGCGTGGGCGAGGACGGTCAACTGGCGGGCCGCCCCGCCGGAGATACGATGCCGGTCCCGCAGCCACGCGGTGGTGCTCGATGCGCCCTGCGCCACGGCGACACCCCGGGCGTCGATCTCCCGGACCAGCGCGAGATGCACCGCCGCCATCCGCTGCGTTATCACCTGCACCCGATCCAGACAGTCCACGAGCGTGGCCTGCGGCACCGCGCCGAGCAACACCGACCGGCACTCGTCGAGCGCCTCGTCCAGCATCGTCAACGCCGTCTCCATGGCTCGCACCCTAGACACCGGGTACGACACTTTTCTCGAACAGATGTTCGACGGGCCGACGGTGTGCCTGGTGCACCACGACCGAAGACCGGGCCGGCACACTGGACCGGTGCCGGACCTTCCCGAGGTCGAAGGGCCGCTGCGGACCTGCGTGAGCGCGCCGTGGGCCCCGCGATCGAGCGCATCGACGTCTCGACGATCAGTGCCCTGGAGCCCGTTGAATAACCCCGGGTGGAGCGACGGTGTACCACTATTTCCGGGCGTGGCCGCGTGACGGCACCCACAACCGATCCGCCTGGCCGAAGGCCGCCGCCGAGATCCGTCGGCGGCGGTCGTGACTCCCAGTCGGTGCGCGGCGCGAAACCGTACCGAAGAGCGGTCCTTCCAACCGCTGCCCAGACGCTGGGTCGTCGAGCGCACCTCTCCTGGATCAACCGTTGCCGGCCCACCGTCCGCGACTACGAACGCCACCCGGAGCACCACGCCGCCACGATCCAGTGGGTCGTGGTCATCGTCATGACGCGCCGCCTCGCCAGCCACCACCCCAAGCCCTGACCAGCGTTTCGGCTGGTCAGGGCCTCCAGTGGGGACGGTCCGCGGTAGTCGGGGAACCGCCTCGACGGATCCTGCTAGCTGGCTGCGCAGTCGTAGACGGTGGAGCCCTGGAGCGCCTCGTCGGTGAGGATGGCGCAGTTGCCGGTCACCCAGTCGGTGATGGCGGTGCTTGCGGCGCCGCCCCCGCCGCGCCGCCCTGCTCCGTCGCCTCCCAGCACGTAGCGCAGTTGACCACTCGCCACGAGTTCCGCGAGCTGGTCCGCGGTGGTGGACGGCACCTGGCCGGAGAATCCGCCGATCGGCAGGACGCTCGCCCCGGCCAGGATCAGCGCGCCGGCCTGCGTCGAACCCTGCACCGCCACCAGGTACTTCGTACCGGGTTGGCGGCGGCTCAGGACGTCGATGAGTTGCCTGCTCTGCTCCGTAGGGGCGGCACTGCCCACCCGGCCGCCCGGGCCGGCCGGACGGTCGGCACCGCCGGGCGCGTCGCCGTCCTGCGTACCCCTGCCCTGCATGCCCCTGCCCTGCATGCCCCTGCCCTGCATGCCGCTACCCGGGATGCCGGTCGGTGCGTCTGACGTGGCAGGGCTGAACCGTGCGCCACCAGGTCCGCCGGCGGTCATCGGTCCGGCCGCCGGGCCGATCGCCGAACCGGAGTACTGCCGGTCCACTGTGGAGACCGCCCACGCCGCGGGCGCGACCAGCACCGAGGCCACCGACAACGCGCCACCGGCCAATGCCAACCCGGCGCCCAGCCGGCGGTGCCGCCGCGATCGGCTGGACCGGCCCGCCCGGCGCACCAGCGGGACGGCAACCAGTACGGCGACGCCCACCAGACCCAGCGTCACGACGACCGGCCGGATCCACGGCTGGAACGTCGGGAAGCGGGAGGACAGGTACACCGCATGCGCCACGGTCAGCGCCACGGCGGTGGGTAGCACCCAGCGTCGCGACCCCCCGCGTCGATACGCGCGCCAGCCCAGTACCAGGCCACCCGCCGCCAGCGCCGCCACCGCCGGAGCGACGGCGACCACGTAGAAGCTGTGCGCTACCCGGCCGGCCGAGAACGCCACGGCGTGGACCGTGAACCACGCGCCCCACATCAGGAACCCGACCCGCAAAAGGTCCGTGCGGGGCGCTCTGCCGCGCCACCACACGCCGGCGACAACCCCGACCAGGGCGAGCGGGTAGAGCCAGCCGACCTGCCCGGCGACCTGGTCGCTGAGCATGTACCCCCAGCCGGAGCCGCCCCGCCCGGGGACGCCGAGACCTCCCGGGTCGGCGCCCGCCTCGTACCGGCTGAGCAGGTTGTACTCGAACACCATCGAGAGTGGCGAGTTGTTGACGGAGCCGTCCACGTACGGCCGGGACGAGGCCGGCGTCGCCAGCACCAGGACGATCCACCACGCGGACACCGCAAGCGTGACCAGCCCGGCCAGGGCGACGTGGCCGACCCTGCGCCGGAGGGTTACCGGAGCGGCAACGAGGTAGCCGAGCGCCAGTGCCGGCAGGACGCCCCACGCCTGGACCATCTTGGTCTGAAACGCGAGGCCCACCCACCCGCCGGAGAGGAGCAGCCAGGGCAGCCGGCCGGTCATGACGGCGCGCTGCCAGGCGTGGGCGGCGAGGACCAGCAGCAGGGTCAGCAGCGTGTCGGAGATCTGCGCATGCGACAGCGCGGCAACGATGGGCATGGTGGCGAACGCTCCGGCCGCCAGGAGGCCGGCACCCGGGCCGAGCCACCGGCGTACGACGCAGTACATCACCAGGACGGTCAGGACCGACTCGATCACCTGGGGAGCCAGCACCGACCAGTTCGAGAAGCCGAAGACGCGCGCCGACAGGGCCTGTACCTGGAACGCACCGGGCAGCTTGTCCAGCGTGATGGAGGCGGCCGGATCAAAGGCACCGTAGAAGAACGCGCGCCAGCTCTCCGACATGCTCTTCACTGCCGGGAGGTAGTAATTGTGCACCTGCTGGTTTCGCAGCCCAAGGGCGTACACAACGCCGCACGCGGCCGTCAGCGCCAGCAGTGCGGGGCGCGCCCACCGCGGCTGGTCCTCGGGTGAACGCCAGGGAAGCCGCCGGACCCGACGCGCTGCGGAACTGAGTGGTGCGGCAGGGGCCGCTGCGACCATGGTCATGGCATGACAATGGTGCTGCCGATGTGGAGCTTCCTGCCGGGCGGATGGGAGTTGGCTGTGGATAGCGGGCAGGGCGCCCGTGGCCAGGCCCGCGAGCCGCTCTACTTGGCCGGCCCAGGCAGACGTGCGCACCCGAATCGCAATGGGCGAGGTGCGGGGCCGCGCGGGCTTTGGGCCGTGGCCGAGTGCGTTGTCTGGCGCAGTCGCTTCATCACCAGAGCGCAGTCAGCAGGCTCGAAGTGGGTGGGCTGGTAGGCGTCCGTGGGGTCGGCTCCGCTGGGGGTCATTGGCCCAGCAATGGTGGGGTGTCCCATCCGGTGCCGATCAGTGAGGCGAGCACGACGATCAGGCTTTGGACGCTGTGTGCGATGACGGTGACCCAGGTGGATCCGGTCCGTTCGCGGATCCATCCGGCCGCGATGCCGACGGTGATGGCCAGTGGCAGGAACAGCGGCGCCTGGTGAATGAGTCCGAACGCGACGCCGGTGAGCAGGATTGTCCATGTGGGCCCGATTCGCGTACGCAGCCAGGTGAAGAGCGCGCCACGGAAGAGGAGTTCCTCGGCGAGCGGGGATAGCACCAGGATCCTGATCAGGATGACGGCGGTCAGGCCGGTGGAGGCGTCGTGAAGTCGACCGTTGTCAGCGCCGACGGCGGCCAGCAGCTCGATCGCCTCCGGTAGTGAGGCGCCGGTTGGCGTCAGTGCGAGGTAGACGGCCGCCGCGACGAGGTAGGCCGCCGCCCAGGCTGTCAGTCCGAGTACGGCGGCTCGTGGGGTCGTTGGTCGCAGTCCGAGCCAGTGCTGCCGCTGTGTGGAGGTGCGGCCGAGCACGGCCAGCAGGGCGACGATGACGGTCGCGTACACGGCGGCAATGACCACTGGGGCGAGGTGGTTGAGGTCGGAGGCCCAGGACGGTGCCAGGGCTTGGGCCAGCGTCGCAGTCGCGGTGCCGACGACGGCGGCGCCGACGATTGCGGCGGCGAGGCCCAGTAGGAGCCGGCGACCGGCCAGGGTATTGGGCGCGGTGTCGGTGCCGGTCATGTCACTCTCCGGGAGTTGCCGAGCGTGGGATGAGGAGGTTGATCAGGCGTTCGGCGAATGCCGTGGGGTCGGCGGTGAGGCCGGAGCGGGGGTCTTCGAGGCGGGACGGTGTAGCGGTGAGGCTGAGAAACGCGTACTGCTGGCAGCCGCCGAGCAGGGCCACAGCGAGCAGCGGTGGGTCGGCGTGCGCTGGGATGCGGCCCAGGCCCTGTTCCACCGTCAGGTATCTGGTCAGGCCGTCATGGCCGATAATCGGGCCGAACTCCCGCTCTTCGACCTGGGCGCGGGCGGCGCGGACTTCCTCAGCGCCGAGGACCTGTGGACCACTCAACGGCAGTATCTCGCCGTAGTAGCGCACGGCCGCGACCGCCAGCGCGGTCAGGTTCGTTGTCACATCGCCGAGTCCGGTGTCGCTCCACAGCCGCGCCATAGCTGCCGGCATTGGGTTGTCGATGCCTTCGGTGAAGACGGCTTTGAGCAGCGCGGCCTTGGTCGGGAAGTGGTTGAAGATGCTGCCCTCGGACACGCCAGCTGCCTCGGCGATGGCCTTGGTCGTCGCTCGTTGCAGCCCGACCGCGCGCACCACGTCGACGGCTGCACTCAGGACTCGAGCGCGCATCTCGGACATGCCATCCTCCCTCAGCGGTGAGCATACACTCATGACTGCTGAGCTATGACTCACTACTGTCGTCGCGACGGTCGGAATAAGTTCCGCGTTGATGGCAGGCTCAAAGGCCGGGGGCAATACCTCGCTGCGGGCCACCCGTGTTTATCGAGGGCTTCGGGGGCATTTCAAAACCAGATAGACACGTCGCGACCGACAGCAGCCGGAGCTTCTACGTGCCGCCGCAAATCAAGCCCTGGTCAGCGGATTCGCTGGCCAGGGCTTGATCACTGGGGCCGACGAGGGGACTTGAACCCCTAACCTTCCGATTACAAGTCGGGTGCGCTACCAATTGCGCCACGTCGGCAGAGATGACCCCTCGATCGTACGCATCGGTCGCTTACGCCGGCCGCCCGGTCCGGTACTTCCCATGCCGCCGGCTGGGCCCCTCGGCCGGGCGGGACGAGATCGTTCTATAACGGACGATACGCCGATCGACCGGCATGATCCGCTGGCGGAAATCCTACAAACGGTCTAGGTTGACTCCACCGGGCGACAAACGCGTCGCTCCGGCTACCTCCACTCGGATCGTCCGGCACGTTCCTGCCGGTGGAAGGACACCTCTGCTATGGCTACGGTGACGTACTCCAAAGCCTCCCGCGTGTACGCGGGAACCCCTCGCCCGGCGGTCAACCAGCTTGACCTGCAGATCGGCGACGGGGAGTTCCTCGTTCTGGTTGGCCCCTCCGGTTGTGGCAAGTCCACGAGCCTGCGGATGCTCGCGGGCCTCGAGGAGGTCGACTCCGGCGCGATCTACATCGACGACCGTGATGTGACGCACCTGCCGCCGAAGTCCCGCGACATCGCGATGGTCTTCCAGAACTACGCGCTCTACCCGCACATGACCGTGTACGACAACATGGCCTTCGCGCTGAAGCTGCGCAAGACCGGCAAGAGCGAGATCGACCGGCGGGTCAAGGAAGCCGCGAAGCTGTTGCAGCTCGAGGAGTACCTCAGCCGCAAGCCCAAGGCGCTCTCCGGTGGTCAGCGTCAGCGCGTCGCGATGGGCCGGGCGATCGTCCGCGAGCCCCAGGTCTTCCTCATGGATGAGCCGCTGTCGAACCTTGACGCCAAGCTCCGCGTCCAGACCCGTTCGCAGATCGCGACGCTGCAGGCCAAGCTCGGCGTCACCACGGTGTACGTCACGCACGACCAGGTCGAGGCCATGACGATGGGTCACCGGGTCGCGGTGCTCCTCGACGGGGTGCTGCAGCAGGTCGACACGCCGCGTGAGCTGTACGACCGGCCGGCCAACGTGTTCGTCGCCGGCTTCATCGGTTCGCCGGCCATGAACATCAAGACCGTCGGGCTCACCGAAGAGGGTGCCCGCTTCGTCGACATGCTGATGCCGCTGGAGCGCGGCCAGGTCGCCGAGGCTCAGGCCGAAGGCGGCAACGGTCGGGTCACGCTGGGCTTCCGCCCCGAGGACTGCGACCTGGTCGGCACCGGTGACGGCGGCATGCCGATCACGGTCGACCTCGTCGAGGAGCTCGGCTCCGACGCGTACGTCTACGGCACGGTCGCCCTCGAGGGCCAGAACGAGCGCTTCGTCGTCCGTACCGACGGCCGGCGGGTCCCTAACCTGGGCGAGATCGTGAACGTCAAGCCGCGCCCGGGTCACCAGCACGCGTTCCACGCCGTCACCGGCAACCGGATCAACTAACGTCCTGTTCGCCACAGCCGCCACGGTGCCTTCGCACCGTGGCGGCTGTGCTGTGTCCGGGGCCGGGCGGCCCTCACCGCTCGCCGGCGACGGTGGCGGGCCTGGGCCGGACGGCCGGTGCCGGACGGGCGGCGGCGAGCGCCCAACCGAACGCCGCGCTGGCGACCGAGAAGAGCACGATGGGCGGGGCCGGCAACAGCGACAGCGACAGGCCGAGCACCACCAGTGAGGCGGCCAGGGCGGGTCCGCTCAGCGACCGCGACGCGGTGACCAGGTCAGGGGCGGCCCGCGCCACGCGCAGGCACGCCACCCCGCCGAAGATGAGCGCGGTGGCCATGACGAGCGACATGCCCAGGTCGATGTCGCCCAGGCTGCGCCGGACTCCGGCGAACTGGACGGTGTAC
The DNA here is from genome assembly GCA_035296325.1 of Micromonosporaceae bacterium. GTDB lineage: Bacteria > Actinomycetota > Actinomycetes > Mycobacteriales > Micromonosporaceae > DATHBD01. The sequence continues at coordinate 47,418 of DATHBD010000059.1, forward strand.
TCCCGCATCGCCGCCATGGCGCGGGCCCCCGCCGGGTCCTCCGGGCGCAGCGCCACGCCCGCCACCACCATCAGGTGGCCGACGCCCGTGATGATCCACGACCAGGCGCCGACCCGGAACGGTCGCAATGCTCGATGCGACATGGCACCGACCCCCTCCCGACGCCGGCATTGGCATTCCAGTGGCCAGCTGCGATCTATACGATGGTGTACAGATCGAGACTAGCCCGCTCTATACGGCACTGTATAGATGGTGGAAGGCGTGAGGGGAGCCACACGATGGCTCCGGCCCGCACGCTCGCGGGCCCCGCAGGGGTGGGTCGAGTGAGGGCGTCAGGTGGCTCGGCGGCGAGCCACCTCGGCGAGGGTGACGGCAGCGGCCACGGAGGCGTTGAGCGACTCGACCTCCGACGACATCGGGATGCTCACCAGCAGGTCACACGTCTGCGCGACGAGGCGGGACAGGCCCCGGCCCTCCGACCCGACGACAACCACGAGCGGGCCCACTGCGGCTTCCAGGCCGTACAGCGGGGTTTCCCCGTCGGCGTCCAGCCCGACGGCGACGAAACCCCGCTCCTGGCACGCCTTGATGGTGCGGGTCAGGTTGGTGATCCGGGCGATCGGCATCCGTGCGGCGGCGCCTGCGCTGGTCCGCCAGGCGGTGGCGGTCATGCCGGCGGAGCGGCGCTCCGGCACGATCAGCCCGTGCCCGCCGAAGGCCGCCACGGAACGCACCACCGCACCCAGGTTGCGCGGGTCGGTCACCCCGTCCAGCGCCACCAGCAAGGGTGTCGGCTGCTCCATCGCGGCGGCCAGCAGGTCCTCGAACGACTCGTACGCGAACGGCGGCACCTGAATGCCGATGCCCTGGTGGAGCACGCCACCGGTCATCCGGTCCAGCTCGGCCCGGCTCACCTCCAGGATGGCCATCCCGCGGTTTCCGGCGGTCCGTACCGCCTCGTTGACCCGCTCGTCGGCGTCGATGCCCTGGGCCACGTACAGGGCGGTCGCGGGCACATGGGCCCGCAGCGCCTCCACCACGGGGTTGCGGCCGACGAGCAGCTCCGGCGCGTCCCGGGACGGCGTGGACTTGCGCCCCGGGGAAACCCGGGGGCCACCGCCGCCCGTGCCGGCACCGCGACCACGACCGGCGACCGCGCCGCGCGACGGGGCCGCACCGCGTACCGCCCCGCCACCCCGGCCGGCACCGGCGCCGGCCCTGGTGACGCGCGTCGTCTGCTTCGATCCGGGCACCCCGATCTTCGGTGCGCGGCCCTCGGCGGCGGCTGCCCGCCGTTCCTTCTCCTGCTTGCGCGCCGTCTTCTCCGGCAGCTGCTCGTCGCCGGAGTACGCCTTGTGCCAGGGGCGCTCGTCGGCGGGCAGCGTCCGGCCCCGACCGGCGAGCGACTGGCGGTTCTTGCCGCCGGAGCCGGCCGGTGAGCCCTTCTTCGAGGTGGTACGCCGACTGCGGCGTTGCGAGTTACCCGGCATCAGACGTCACCTTCCGCTCCGGCGACGGTCCACCGTGGACCGGCCGGTGTGTCCTCGACCGCGATCCCGGCCTGGTTGAGCTGGTCGCGCACCTGGTCGGCGGCGGCCCAGTCCTTGCGCGCCCGGGCGGCGGCGCGCTGCTCCAGCGCCAGAGCCACGAGCGAGTCGACAATCCGGTGGAGATCGTCACTGGCGCCGGTGGCGGTCCACTGTGGATCCCGGGGGTTCAGACCGAGGATGCTCAGCATTGCCAGTACCGCAGCCAGAGCGCGGCCGGCCGCGACGTCGTCGCCGGCCGCGAGGCCGGCGTTGCCGTCCCGCACGGCGTCGTGGATCACCGCGATCGCCCGTGACGTGTTCAGATCGTCGTCCATCGCCTCGACGAATTCGGCTGGCAGCGCGGCCGGGCCGTGCGCGGCCAACTGCCCGAGCCGCTCCGCCGCGCGCTCGACGAAGCCCTCGATCCGCCGGAACCCCACGGCGGCCTCGCGCAGCGCCTCGTCGGAGTAGTCGATCCTGGACCGGTAGTGCGCGGCGACCAGGTAGTAGCGCAGCTCGACCGGGCGGACGCCCGCCTCGACCAGCGAGCCGAGCGAGATGACGTTGCCGGTGGACTTGCCCATCTTCGTCGCGCCGAGATTGAGCAGCGCGTGGTGCACCCAGTAGCGGGCGAAGCCGAGCCCCGCGGCGTGTGACTGGGCGATCTCGTTTTCGTGGTGCGGGAACATCAGGTCGAGCCCGCCGCCGTGGATGTCGAACTCGTCCCCGAGGTAGCGCCGGCACATCGCGGAGCACTCGATGTGCCAGCCCGGTCGGCCCGGGCCCCATGGCGACGGCCAGGTCGCCTCCGGCGGCTCGTCGGCTTTGGCGCCCTTCCAGAGCGCGAAGTCGAGCGGGTCGCGCTTCGCCCGGCCGGCGCAGTCGGCGGCGGGCTCCATGCTGTCCGGGCGCTGCCCGGACAGGGCGCCGTACCCCGCGTAGGAGCGCACGTCGAAGTACACGTCGCCGCAGCCGTCCGGCGCCGGGTAGGCGTGACCCTTGTCGATCAGGCTGCGGATCAGCTCCTGCATCTCCGGCACATGCCCCGTGGCGCGCGGCTCGTAGGTCGGGGGAAGTACGCCGAGGGCCGCGTAGTCGGCGGCGAGGATGCGCTCGTTTGCGTACGCGATCGCCCAGAACGGTTGGCCGGCCTGCGCGGACGCGGCCAGCACCTTGTCGTCGATGTCGGTGATGTTGCGGATGAAGGTGACCTGGTAGCCGGAGTGGATCAGCCAGCGCCGCAGCACGTCGTAGTTGACGCCGGACCGCAGGTGCCCGATGTGCGGGCCGGCCTGCACGGTCAGGCCACACAGGTAGATCCCCGCCTGGCCGGGCACCCGCGGGACGAAGTCCCGCACCGAGCGGGTCGCGGTGTCGTAGAGGCGCAGCGTCACGATGCCAGGGTAGCCGGCAGCACCGCCGCGAGCGCCGCCGCCATCCGCGGCGGCGCCCGCATCACCGTCAGGGTCGGGTCATCCGCAGCACGTCCAGGGCCTCGTCGAGCTCCGTCTCGGTGAGCTTCCCGCCGTCGAGGTGGCCGCGCTCCACCACCACCTGGCGAATGGTCTTGCCCTCCTTCAGGGACTGCTTCGCGATGGCGGCCGCTTCGTCGTACCCGAGGTGCCGGTTGAGCGGCGTGACGATCGAGGGCGAGCTCTCGGCGTACTCCCGGCAGATCTCGACGTTGGCCTCGAGCCCCACCACGCACCGGTCCGCCAGCATTCGACTGGTGGTGCTCAGCAACCGGATCGACTCGAGGAGGTTCCGGGCCATCACCGGCAGCATCACGTTGAGTTCGAAGTCGCCCTGGGAGCCGGCGAACGCCACGGCCGCGTCGTTGCCGATCACCTGGGCGCAGACCTGCCGGACCGCCTCCGGCACGACCGGGTTCACCTTGCCCGGCATGATCGAGGAGCCGGGCTGGAGGTCGGGCAGGCGCAATTCGCGCAGCCCGGCGCGCGGGCCGGACCCCATCCACCGGATGTCATTAGCGATCTTGTACAGCCCGACCGCGATCGTCCGCAGCTGCCCTGACGCCTCGACCAGCGCGTCCCGGGCGCCCTGCGCCTCGAAGTGGTTCCGTGCCTCGGTCAACGGCAGCTCGGTGCGCTCCGCAAGCGCGGCGATGACCTTGGCTGCGAAGCCGGGCGGGGTGTTGATCCCGGTGCCGACCGCGGTGCCGCCCAGCGGCAACTCGGCGACGCGCGGCAGCGTCGACCGCAGTCGCTCCACTCCCAGGCGCATCTGCGCGGCGTAGCCGGAGAACTCCTGGCCGAGCGTGACCGGCGTGGCGTCCATCAGGTGGGTGCGCCCGGACTTCACCACCTCGGCGAACTCGACCGCCTTGGCGTCGAGCGCGGAACGCAGGTGCTCCAGGGCGGGGATCAGGTCCGCCGTGATCGCCGCGGTGGCGGCCAGGTGGATCGAGGTGGGGAACACGTCGTTCGAGGACTGCGAGGCGTTGACGTGGTCGTTGGGGTGGACCGCGGAGCCCAGGCGGTCAGCGGCGATCGTGGCGATCACCTCGTTCGCGTTCATGTTCGACGAGGTGCCCGAGCCGGTCTGGAACACGTCGATCGGGAACTGGTCGTCGTGCCCGCCGTCGGCCACCTCGGTCGCCGCGGCGACGATGGCGTCCGCGATCGGGGCGTCCAGGACGCCCAACTCCGCGTTGACCGCCGCGGCTGCGGCCTTGATCTGGGCCAGCGCCTGGATGTGCCGGTGCTCCAGGCGCCCGCCCGAGATCGGGAAGTTCTCCACCGCCCGCTGGGTCTGCGCCCGCCACAGTGCGTCCGCCGGGACCTTGACCTCGCCCATCGTGTCGCGCTCAATCCGATATTCCATGCCCTCCATCTTGCCTTCCCGGCGATGATCATGCCGGCGGTGGTGCCCGGCGGCCGCCCGGCGGTCGCCCGGCCCACCGGACCGGGGGTCCCTGCCGTCCGCCGCGTGTCCTGGGGTCGAGTCGACGCGTTGAACCCAATAGATGCGGGGAGTGACCGATTGCTGACAGAAGTGCCAATGATCTCTCGTACAGGTGTACGATCGGGCCTCGCATCCCTGAGATGGGGAGGGATCATGCTGGACGCGACCGAGCGGGGAAACCACAGCAGCGGCCACAGCAGCGGCCACAGCAGCCATTCCGGCCGGGAACTGCGGGCCTGGGAGGCGGGCTACGCCGTCCGCCGGGACTGGCCGGACGGTTCCCACGAGTTCATCGACTTCTCCGTGACCGCCGCCCAGGCCGGTGTGCGCGCCGAGCGGGACCGCGAGTACTGGCTACGCGGGCCGGTGCGCCCCCGGAGCTGGTCGGTCGTGGTGATCAGCCAACGCGACTTCACCCTGCACCTGGGGCGGCGGCAGTGCCGGGCACCCGACTGCGCCGGCGCCGGCATCGCCGTGCGCCGGCGGCACCCGGCGTCGAGCGACGGCCTGGCCGCACCGACGGACGGCCCGTCGACCTGAGCGTCGCGCGCCGGACTCAGTCGCCTCGCGGCACGATGACGACCGGGCTGCGGGCGCGCCGCACCAGTCGCGACGACACCCCGCCCAGCAGCACCCGGCGTGCTGGGCCGTAACCGCGCGACCCGCAGAAGAGCACATCGATGTCGTCGGTGTCCAGATCCGCCAGTTTCTCGACCACGTCGCCGGTCAGCAGGTGGCCGGTGGCGTTGCAGGCGGCCGGCATCGCCGCGATGGCCGAGTCCAGCACGGCCTGGTACGCCTCGCGCGCGGTCGCGGTGAAGGCCTGTTCCGCGTCCACGCCGATGACCGGCATGACCACCTCGGCCGGCGCCGCGACCACCGTGTAGAGCCGCAGCTCCGCCGCGGTCCGCGCGGCGAGTCGGCTGGCGACATCGAGCGCCGCGACGGCGTCCCGGGTGTCGAGGTAGGCCACCCCGACCCGGGTCACGTCCGGGGCGGGGCGTTCTCGCATGCCGGCCGGAGCCACCGCGACCGGGCAGACGCTGCCGGAGAGCAGCCGGTCGGCGGTGCTTCCGGCGAAGAGCTGCTGCTCGGGCGCCTTGCTCCGGGACCCGACGACGATGACCGAGGCGGCCAGCTCCTCGGCAAGGTCGTGCAGGCCGTGCGCGGCCGACGACGAGGCGACGGACCGGAATTCGACGCCCGTCGGCTCGCCGCCGATGCTGCCCCGGGCGCGATCGAGGATCTGTTCGGCGACGCGACGCCGGTCGGCGACCCACTCGGCGTCCACCCGGGCGTTGCCGATCGCCGCCGGCGCCGGGTGCACCGTTGCGACGACGATCGGCACCTCCAGCACCCGGCTGCACAGCTGGCCCAGCGTCAGCGCGTCCTCCCCGGAGGGGGTGCCGTCGAACCCGATGAGGACAGGGCCCGGGACGGCGGCGGCGGTCTCAGCCATCGGTGCGCCGCTCCTCCCCGGCCGGTGCGTCGGCCGGTGCGTCGGCCGGTGCGTCGGCCGGCGGTGCCGGCGGCAGCGCCGGCTCGTCGCCACCGGCCCGGCGTAGCCGGGAATGGCGGTAGCCGTACAGCACGTAGATCAGTACGCCGGCGCCCAGCCAGCCGAGGAAGCGGAGCCAGGTGGCCAGCGGCAGGTCCTTCATCAGGTACACCGCGAAGGCGATCCCGAGCAGCGGAAAGAGCGGCGACAGCGGCACCCGGTACGGCCGGGGCATGTCCGGCCGGGTGCGGCGCAAGACGATCACGCCGATGTTGACCAGTACGAAGGCGAAGAGCGTGCCGATGTTGACCAGCTGAACGATCTGACTCAGCGGCACCAGGGCGGCCAGGATGGAGATCAGCACGCCCAGCCCGATGGTGAGCCTGGCCGGGGTGCCGTAGCGGGCGTTCACCTGGGCGAGGCGCTCCGGGAGCAGGCCGTCGCGGCACATCGCGAAGAAGATCCGGGTCTGGCCGTACAGGATGACCAGGACGACGCTGGTGATGGCGACGACCGCGCCCAGCGCGAGGATCCACGCCGCCCAGCTGAGGCCGGCCCCCTGGTCGAGCGCCGCGGCGAGCGGCGCGTCGCTGCCGGACAGCTGATCCGGGGTGGCGATGCCGATCGCCCCGACCGACGTGAGGATGTAGAAGACGGTGCAGATGGCCAGCGAGCCGATCACCGCGAAGGGCAGGTCGCGCGCCGGGTTGCGGACCTCCTCGCTGCCGGTGGACACCGCGTCGAAGCCGATGAACGCGAAGAAGATGATCGCGGCGGCTGTGGTGACGCTGCCGGTGCCGTTCGGGGTGAACGGGGTGAAGTTCGCCGGGCTGAAGTTCAGCAGCGCGACGATGATGAAGAACGCCAGGACGGCCAACTTCACGATCACCATGATCATGTTGGCCCGTGCGCTCTCCCGCACGCCGCGTACCAGCAGGAAGGTGATCGCCAGCACGATGAAGACGGCCGGCAGATTGAAGACGCCGCCGTCCTCGGGCGACTTGGAGATCGCGTCGGGAAGCTGTACGCCGAACGCGGCGTCCAGAAACGCGTTGAGGTTGCCGCCCCAGCCGACCGCGATGGCCGCCACGGACACGCCGTACTCCAGGATCAGGTCCCAGCCGATGATCCAGGCGACGATCTCGCCCATCGTGGCGTACGTGTAGGTGTACGCGCTGCCGGACACCGGGATCGACGACGCCAGCTCGGCATAGGAGAGGGCCGAGAAGACGCACGCCACCGCCGCGAGCACGAACGCCAGGATGACGCCCGGCCCCGCGATGGCGGCACCTTCACCGATCACCACGAAGATGCCGGTGCCGATGATGGCGCCGACCCCCATCGCGGTCAACTGCCGTGCGGTGACCGAGCGCCGCAGCTCACGCCCGGATTGTTGGGTCTCGGAGACGAGTGCCGACACGTCGCGGATCGCGAAGATGCCGGGCTTGGCTTTCGTGGGCGCAGCCATCGATGACCACCTTCCGCACGGACCGTCGCCTCCGGCCCGGCGCCATCGCCGGGCCGAATCGACGTTCAGGAACGCTCGTGGTCATCAGATTCCGACACCGTTCCGGCACCCGCAACCGGAGCAGCCGGGTCGGCGGCTGTTATGCCACCGGGGCAGTGGGCGCGGCTCCCCCGGAACAGGCGACGCGGGCGTCGGCCCAGTCCCCGTGGTCCAGTCCGTTGGTGTCGCCGCCGTTGCCGACCACGAGGCTGACGACCTGTGCCCCGGTGATGTCGACGTCCAGCGGCAGCGCCTCCGACACTGCGGTGAGGATCGGTGAGGTGTACAGCGTGCGCCCGTCCGCCAGCACCGAGAAGGTCACCGAGCCGCCGGTCGCGATCTCGTCGTCGATGCCGAGGACCGCGGTCAGCCGGGTGCAGTTCCCACCGAGGTAGACCGACACGTCGCTGGGCGAGTTGGTACCCAGGCCGGAGGCGTACACGGTGCCGGCGACCGTGATCGGCCTACCATCGCCCGCCACCGATTCGCCGTTGCTCATGTTGCGCTCCACCGGGCCCCACCCGTTCGTCGAGAACAGGAACGGCAGCGCACTGACGGCGGTGTCCGCGGTCGGGGCCGCCGGCGGGTTGTTCACCACCCGCACGTCCACCGCGCGCCCGGCCTGCCGGCCCTGCACGTAGCTGGCCGAAGCGGTGAGCAGGGAAGCCGACGCGAGGTCACCGGCGGGTGCCGTCACCCGCCAGCCGAACGTCGCCGTCTCGCCGACCCGTACCCGGTCCGCGCGCAACGACGTGGTGGGCGCGACGCTCCACCCGGCCGGCACCGCCAGCGAGCCGAGCACCGCCGTGGCCGCCGCCCCCTCGGTCACCCGGAACTCCGCGGAGACCTCGATCGACTCACCGCTGCGGATGTTGTCCGGTGCGGTCAGCGAGATCGCGGTGCGCGGGGCGTCCGGCATCGCGTACCGGGCCCGGTTGTACCGCGGGCTGTCCACGTTGGCCACCTGCAGTGGGGACGCGTGGCTGCCGTACGACTCCAGCGTGACCGTGCCGAGCCCGCCGGAGGTGGCGTCGGTGTTCCAGACGGCGATCGCGATGGTGTTGGTGCCGTTCGGACGCAGGATGCCGTTCGGGATCGGGAAGCTGTGCTGGGGCCCGACATTGTTGATGTAGCGGCCGAGTTGCCAGCCGTTGACGAAGATCTGTGCCCGGTAGCGCCGCGCCGGGTCGTCGTCGATCCGGATCCCCACCGACGTGTCCTGCCGGCGCGGCAGATCCAACTCGACCTCGGTGCGGTACCAGCTCACGCCGGGCGTCTGGTCGGCGTGCGGCAGCGCGACCGTCGCCCACTCGTCGTCCGGGAAGCCCGGCAGCGACCAGCCGGCGCGTTCGCCGTACAGCCCGCCGTTGTTCATCGGGCCACGGACCGGGTCGATCAGGTCCTGCCCGCCGCGCGCGCCCTGGATCCGCCAGGTGATCGCGTCGAAGAGCGACCCGGTGAGCGACGCGCCGATCAGGCCGCGCGCCTCCTTGTGCGTGTCGTTGTACCGGTAGTCCTCGTTGTGGCCCATGTTCTCGACCAGCACCGAGAGGACGTTGTCGGCGCCCACCCGGACCGCGCCGGCGGGGAACTGGAAGATCTGCTGCGAGCCGGTGGTGCTGCCGCTCGGGCTGCTGCTGCCGAGGAACTGCCCGTTGAGCCACACCGACCACACGCCGGCCCGACCGGTGATCGCCGACAGGTTCACCCCGGTCTGCGCGGTGTCGCCGCGGAACCGACCGCGGTACCAGATGTCGCCGTAGTGGAAGCCGTAGTCGTCGGCGAAGAGCACCGGCCGGCTGAGCGGCGTGGTGATGCTGTTCGAGGTCATCCGGTCAGCGACCTGCCAGCCGGAGTCGTCGAAGTCGGGCGCCGACTCCGGCGACCCGCTGGCGCGCTTCCAGTTGGTCAGCGTGGGCAGACTGAACGGGACCGGGCCGGCGAGCGTGCCGAGCTGGCTGCCGCTCGTGGTGGGCACGGTGCGGATCCGCCGACCGTTCCAGCTGATCGTGCTCGCTGCGGAGAAGACCTCGAACTCGCCGGCGGTCGAGGTGTCACCGGTCAGCTCGAGGGCGGTGCCGGTGCTTGTCGCGTTGCGCAGCAGGTACGGCCCGCGGACCAGCACCGGCCCGGAGTCGGTCTGCTCGCGCCAGAACGTGGCGGCCACCTCGTCGGTGCCGAGCAGCAGCAGCAGGGGCCGCTCCCCGCCGGTCACCAGCACCCGGGCCAGCCCGGTGTGCGCGTAGTTGAGCCGCAGGTCGCCGCTGGCCGCGTCCCAGGTGGTGGCCACGTCGCCGCTGAGCACCTGCACGGTCGGCCGGGCGGCGTAGCGCAGCACCGTCTCGCCGGCCTGGCCGCTCCGCCCGTACAGCACCGCGACGTCGCGGTCGGCGATCTGCTCGGAGGTCAGAATCTCCGAGGTGGAGTACTGCAGCTGCTGCGCCCCGAGCCGGTAGTTCGCCACCAGGATCTTCGAGTCCCGGCCGGCCAGGGTGATCTGCGTGCCCGGCTGCTGCGGCACCGTCGGGTATGCGCCGGCCGTGCCGAGGTCCAGCGCGAGGTGCGTGGAGTTGGTGGCGGTGGAGACGCTGTCCAGGTGGCGCAGGGTGTGGAACTGGGTGCCGGTGTCGGGGTTGACCCGCGCCGTGTCGAGGATCGCGGGGTTGGTGGGCGGCGCCGCGGTCATCCGGTCGGTCTTGGTCAGCGGCGCGACCGACTGGGTGAAGTACCCGATCCGCTTGTCCTCGTCGTACTTGGCGCCGAGCTGGCGCGCCTCGGTGATCGCCGCGCCGTAGTCGTAGGAGGTGTAGACCTGCTGCGGGTCGGCCTGCCAGCCCCACGACGTGCCGCCGTAGGCCATGTAGAAGCTCTGCTCGGTGACGCCCTGGGCGATGTTGTGCTTGTAGAAGACCTTCTGGAACTCCGGGCCGGTGAGCTGGCGGCACCTGTCGTAGCCGGGGCCGCCCCACGGGTCGAACGCGCCGCCCTGGAACTCCGCGATGCGCAGCGGGTGGTCGGGGTAGCGGTAGCGGGTCTCGTACTCCTGCACCGGGCGCCAACTGGCCGGGTTCGAGCAGTTGAAGCCCTGCGGGTACGAGTCGGGGCTGTCCACGTCGAGCGCGCCCAGGCCGGTGGTGAAGTTGTTGTTGTGGTTGCCCACCAGCGGCACGGTGATCCCGTCGGCGCGCGCCTTCTGCTTCAGGTGCTCCATGTACTGGTCGGCCACGGCGGTACGGTCGTAGAACTCGTTCTCCACCTGGTAGCTGATGACCGTGCCGGTGCCGTTGGTGAGCTGGTGCCGCGCGATGATCGGGTCGATCTGCGACAGCCACTCGTCGGAGGCGGCGAGGTAGTCCGCCGCGGTGCTGCGGGCCCGGCCCTGCTGCGTGGTCAGCCAGCCGGGGAACCCGCCGGAGTCCACCTCAGCGTTGATGTACGGCCCGGGGCGGGCGATCACGTACAGCCCGACCTCTTCGGCCATGTCCAGCAGCTTGTCCACGTCGCGGACCCCGGAGAAGTCGTACACGCCCGGCTTCGGGGAGTGGTACGCCCAGTCGAAGTAGAGCGAGACGGTATTGAAGCCACCGGCCTTCATCTTCTCCAGCACGTCACGCCACAGGTCGGGGCTGGGCAGCCGGAAGTAGTGGAACTCGCCGGCCCACAGGTACGTGCGCTTCCCGTCGATCATCCACGAGTACCCGTCGAAGGTGACGGTGTGCGTCGCGGGCGCCGCGCTGGCGGTCCCGGGCAGCGCGACCAGCCCCATCCCGAGCAGCACCAGGGTCAGCACGCTCCCCAGCAGGTGGCGTACCCGTCGCAGCGGTGAGGTCTGGCGTGCCTGGGGCATGGTGGGGCCTTTCACGGCGTGCGGGTGGAGGCGGCACGCCAGCGGCACGGACACGAACCCGGCTGCGGCGGCGAACCTGTCGAGCTGGCCGACTCTTACAGATCGATGTCTATGTCGTCAAGGCTGTACGGAGCGTTGTCCCGCCCCTGATCGGCGCAGTCATCGTGCTCCGTCCCTCGTTCAGGGTCGTGTCCCGATCGTGGAAAGACGCCCGGTCAGGGCATACCCGCCGGGCGATCAGGTTCCTACGGTGGAACCATGCAACTTCGCGCGGTCGTGTACGAGGAGGACTACTCGGTGGTCCTGCGACTGCTGGGGCCGTTGACCCGGGACAGCGTCCCGGACCTCGAGGAACCGCTGATGGAGGTGCTCCAGCCGGCCGGCCGGCACCTGATCCTCGACCTCGGCGAAGTGAGCGAGTGCGACAGTGCCGGAGCGGCCGCCCTGTTCGGGATCTGGCAGATGAGCCGGCAGCGTGCCGGCGAGACGTCCTTCGCGTGCCCCGCTCCTGCGGTGCGCGCCTGGCTGCACCTGCTCGTGTTCCAGGAGATCCCCGTGTACGGGACGATCGACGGCGCGGATCGGGCCGACCCGGGCCAGCGGATCGACCCGGTGCCCCCAATCACGCCCCAGCCGCGCCGGGAGTACCGGGCGGGGCGGACCTCTCCGAGCCGGCCGGGAAACGCCGCCCACGCGGTGTACGCACGGCCGAGCGGCGGCTCGGCGAAGCGGAACCGCCCTCGCGGCTGACCCGGTCGGGTCACGGCTCGCGCGGCCGGGCGGGTCACCGCTCAGGCACCGGGCGGGGTCACGGCTCGCGCGCGAGGTACTCCGGTGGGACGCTCGCGGTCAGCCATACGCCGTTGGCGCTCACCCGGAATTCGTACCCGTCCCGCGCCATCGCCGCCGCGTCCAGCCGCAGGACCACCGGCCGTCCGCGCCGCTGACCGACCGCGACAGCGGTGTCGACGGTGGCGGAAAGGTGCACGTCATGGCGCGCCATCGGCCGGAGCCCGTCGCGTTCGATCGCCGCCAGATTTCCCTGCACCGTGCCGTGGAACAGCACCGGGGGCGGTGGCACCGGGGGAAGGTCCAGCTCAACCGGGGTGCTGTGGCCCTGGCTGGCCCGGATCCGGGTGCCCGTGGGGTCGTACGCGAAGCGTTGCTTGTCGTTGCGGGTGACGACCTCGTCCAGCTCGGCGCGGGTCAGCCGCAGTCCGTGCCGGGACAGCGCGGCGAGGAGATCGGCCACCGCCACCCAGCCGCCACGGTCCAGGGTGAGCCCGATCCGCTCCGGCGCGTGCCGCAGGTGCAGCGAGAGCCGCTTCGAAATTCTGACCAGATCTGCGTCGTTCATCGCGGACAGTGTGGCGTCAGGCGGTCAGTTCGCGTTCCAGCGGGGTCCGGAACCGCGGCGTCACCCGGACCGGGCCGATCCAGTCGCTGAGTCGGCCGGCGGTCGCCTCGACCGCGGCGGCGGTGTCCCTGCCGACGTCCTCCAGCAGCCGGTAGACCACCTCGCCGCCGGCCCGCTGCGCCCAGCCGCCGACGATCCGCCCGTCGCTCCACACCGTCGGCCCGACGTTGCCGGTCCGGTCGAACAGCAGCGGGGCGTGTACGCCGAGATACCAGGACCGCTCGGACCAGCCCATCGGCGTGGGATCGAGGGCCGGCAGAAGCGCCACCCATGGCCCGGTGTCCGGCACCGGATCGGTGTCCCCGGACAGGAGCAGACCGGTGGACCCGCCGCCCAGATCCACCTCAACCGGCCGGATCGCGGCGAGTGCCTGCTTCACCGCGGCCGCCGTCCACCCGGTCCACCAGCGCAGATCGGCAACCGTACCCGGGCCGAACGCCGCGAGCCACCGCCGCACCAGCTCAACCCGGGCCGCGGCGACGGGCACGTCCGGCATCCCGCCCGGGAGCCAGGTGTCGGTCGGCGACCAGGTCCACTGGGTGCTCGTCCACGAGCCGCGTGGTCGGCCGCGCATGATCCGGCCGTCCGCCGCGAGCAGGAAGAGAACCCAGGTGGTGACGGCATGCCGAGCATCCGCAGCAACGACCGCTCGTCGTAGAGCGCCCGTTCGATCGATTCGGTGTCCGCGGCGACGGTCCGCGCCTGCACCGAGAGGAAGACCGTCGCCGGGTCGGTGGCGTGCAACGCCACCATGTCGAAGGCGACCTCGGCCGGGGTGGTGGCCAGGCATCCGGCGGCCAGCCGATGCCGGACGGCGAGTCGAGCCCGACGCTCGGCGAGGCTGACGTGTCGCACAACGCATTCCTACCACCGCGCAGATACTGTCGGGGCTCTGCGGCAGCATGGGCGCGGCGGTGCCGCACGGGTCCCGTCCTACTGCCTCGCTGAAGGAGAGTGCGATGCTCGGTGAGTTGTCCGCGGTGGTGCTCGACGCGGCCGATCCGCATGCCCTGGCCCGGTTCTACTCCGCGCTGCTCGGGCTGCCGGTGCTCCGCACCGATGGCGACTGGATCGACATCGGCGACGGCAGGTCCACCAAGTTGAGCTTCCAGCATGCGCCCGACCATCAGCCGCCGCGCTGGCCCGACCCGGCGTTCCCGCAGCAGATCCACCTCGACATCCGGGTGGCCGACCTCGACGAGGCCGAGCCCAAGGTGCTCGCCCTGGGCGCGACCAGGCTGCCCCATGCGGAGGAGGGCTTCCGGATCTACGCCGACCCGGCCGGCCACCCGTTCTGCCTGGTGCTGGATTAGGCCGGGTTTCACCAGGCGCTGCGGACGTAGTCCTTGAGGAAGCAGCCGTACAGGTCCTCGCCGAGTTCGCCCCGCACGATCGGGTCGTACACGCGGGCCGCGCCGTCGACCAGGTCGAGCGGGGCGTGGAAGCCTTCCTCGGCGAGGCGCATCTTCGTCGGGTGGGGCCGCTCGTCGGTGATCCAACCGGTGTCCACGCTGGTCATCAGGATGCCGTCGGTCAGCATCTCCTGAGCGCTGGTGCGGGTCAGCATGTTCAGCGCGGCCTTCGCCATGTTGGTGTGCGGGTGCCCGGGGCCCTTGTAACCACGGCTGAACTGCCCCTCCATGGCGGACACGTTCACCACGTACTTGCGCCGGGCCGGCGATGCCGCGAGCACCGGGCGAAGTCGGCTGACCAGGACGAACGGCGCGGTCACATTGCACAACTGGACCTCGAGCAGCTCCAGCGGGTCCACCTCGTGCACCCGCTGGGTCCAGCTGTTCACCGGAGCCTGATCGGGGACCAGGCCACCGGCATCGATGGCGGTCGCGTCCGCGATCCGGTCGAGGGAGGCCGAGCCACTGGTCAGGGCGAGTGCGGTGAGGACGTGCGGGGCGTGGATCTGCGCCGTGTCGATGAAGGGCGCCTGGCCGGGGAGCGCGGCGGGCCCGTGACCGCCGAGGTGGCCGAGGGTGACCATCTCCGGCCGCGGACCCTCCGGCAGGGGAGCGGACTCCGCGGCGACCAGGTGGGAGTACGCGCCGGGCGTGCGCCGGACTGTCTGCGCCGCGTTGTTGATCAGAATGTCCAGAGGGCCCTGCTCGGCCACCGAATCGGCCAGCGCGATCACCTGCGCCGGGTCGCGCAGGTCGATGCCGACGATGCGCAGCCGGTGCAGCCAGTCCGCGCTGTCCGACATGGCGCTGAACCGACGTACCGCGTCGTGCGGGAACCGGGTCGTGATGGTGGTGTGCGCGCCGTCGCGGAGCAGTCGGAGCGCGATGTACATGCCGATCTTGGCGCGCCCGCCGGTGAGCAGGGCACGACGCCCGGTCAGATCGGTCCGGGCGTCGCGCCGCTGCCGGTTGAGCGCGGCGCAGGACGGGCAGAGCTGGTGGTAGAACGCGTCGACCTGGGTGTAGCGCTGCTTGCAGATGTAGCACGGCCGGGCCCGGATCAGTGTGCCGGCCGAGGCGCCGGCGGTCGGCGACACCAGCGGGATGCCCTGGGTCTCGTCGTCGATCCGCCCGGGGGCACCGGTCGCCGTCGCCGCGACCACGGCGCCGTCAGCCGCCAGCACGGCGTCACGTCGATCCCGCCGCCGGCGGAGCTTGACGCTCTTGTACAGCCCAGCGGTCGCCCGGCGCAGCCGCAGCACGTCCGGATGGTCCGCCGGGAGTTCGTCGGCAGCGGCCAGCACGCTGAGGCAGATCTCCATCTGCGCCGGGTCGATGTTCGGTTCGTTCCCATCCGTTGCCATTGCACTACCGTTCCGCGCTCGCCCGCTCTTGGCTGTCCCGGCCTGAAACTGTACGCAGCCGCACGCCGGTGGCCACCATGCGGTGCCGCCGTGCCGGCCACCGTGCCGGCCGTCGAGCCGGCCAGCGAGCGGGCCAGCGCCGCCCCGCGTCGACCGGTAGGCTCGGCCGATGTTCCTCGCCCGCCTGCTGCTGCGGGTCGCCCCCGCGCCGATCCGCGCGTTGCTGCTGCGGCATGCCGAAGTGCTGAAGTTCCT
The DNA here is from genome assembly GCA_035296325.1 of Micromonosporaceae bacterium. GTDB lineage: Bacteria > Actinomycetota > Actinomycetes > Mycobacteriales > Micromonosporaceae > DATHBD01. The sequence goes on from DATHBD010000059.1 coordinate 63,172, forward strand.
GACGGTCGGCGGAATGTGTTTCATGATCACCATTACCGTCAACTATGCGCTGAAGCTGACGATCCTCACCGCGAAGCCGTTGACGGCGCTCACCGTGGCGACCCTGATCTCCACCATGGTGTCGTACGTGCTCAACCGGGAATGGTCCTTCCGCACCCGGGGTGGTCGCGTGCGGCACCACGAGGCCGCACTCTTCTTCATCATCAGTGGCCTGGGCATCGCGCTCTACCTGGTGCCGCCGTCCATCTCGCGCTACGTACTCGAGCTACGCACGCCCACCGTGAGCCGGCCGATGCAGGAGATCGCCGACTTCGTCAGCATCATCCTGGGCACCCTGCTCGCCATGGTGTTCCGGCTCTGGGCCTTCAAGCGGTTCGTCTTCCCGCACGCTGACGTTCGTCCCGCCGTACGGGTCCGGACGTCCGCCCGGCGCGGTCGCCGAGGTGGGCGGGCGGTCACCCGCAGCGTCGTGATCCACGACCAACCCGTGCCGAGGGGTACCGACACCAGGTCGGGCTAGCGGATCCCGAACGACAGCGGATCCCGACGACAGCGGATCCCGACGACAGCGGATCGCGGATGCCGCAGAATCCGCCTCCGTATTCCGTTGAGCTACGCTGCGTAGCGGGATCCCGGTCGTGGGCTGTCTGACGGCACGCGATCGCGAGCGGGCACTGACCCGCATCCGACCTTGGCGGTCGATCCTGCACGGTGAGCGGGGGAGGCGTCGTGGGAATGTCGGCCGTCTACGGAGCACGGGTGCCGATTCGGATGTGGGCGGATCCGGCCACAGTGGAGTCGGCCGCGATGGCTCAGCTCCGCAATCTCGCCAATCTGCCGTGGATCGAGGGCGTGGCGGTGATGCCCAACATCCATGCCGGCAAGGGCGCCGCGGTGGGATCGGTCATCGTGATGCGCCAGGCGGTGTCGCCGGCCGCGGTGGGGGTGGACATCGGCTGCGGGATGACCGCCGTACGCACCTCGCTCACCAGCCGCGACCTGCCAACCGACCTGGCCGGGCTACGCGCCCGGATCGAGGACGCCGTGCCGGTCGGATTCACCGCGCACGACGGGCCGATCGACCCGCTCCGGATGCCCGGTCTCGGTGCCGGTTGGGATGCGTTCTGGGGCAGGTTCGCGAACCTGCACCCGGCCGTCCAGCGACTCCGGGACCGGGCCGCGAGGCAGCTCGGCACGCTGGGCGGGGGCAGCCATTTCATCGAGATCTGCGTCGAGCCGGAGGCGGGCGCGCGGGGCGCCGATCCGGTCTGGATCATGCTGCACTCGGGCTCGCGCGACGTGGGCAAGGAGCTGGCCGAGCGGCATATGGCCGTGGCGCGCACGCTGCCACACAACGCCGGACTGCCGGACCGCGACCTCGCGGTCTTCCTCACCGGTACGCCGGAGATGGACGCCTACCGCCGTGACGTGTCGTGGGCCCGGGAGTATGCGAGCCGCAACCGCGGGATCATCCTGGCGCTGGTGCAGCGGGCCCTCCGCCGGGCGCTGCCCAGCGCGGCGGTGGGGTTCGACGAGCCCATCTCGTGCCACCACAACGACGTGGTCGAGGAAGCCCACGACGGGGTCGACGTGCTGGTCAGCCGCAAGGGAGCGATCCGGGCGTGCACCGGGGAGCTGGGCATCATCCCCGGTTCGATGGGCACCGGTTCGTACATCGTCCGCGGTCTCGGCAATCCCGCCGCGTACTCCTCCGCCGCCAACGGAGCCGGGCGGGTCATGAGCCGCAGCGCCGCCAAGCGCACGTTCTCGGTCGACGATCTCGCGGCGCAGACCGCCGGTGTCGAGTGCCGCAAGGATGCGCGTCTGGTGGACGAAATTCCCGCCGCGTACCAGGACATCGAGAACGTCATCGCGGCCCAGAAGGATCTGGTCGAGGTCGTCGCACACCTGAGGCAGGTCGTCTGCGTCAAGGGATAGCCGCCGCCGCGGGGGTGCGGCGGTGCGCGCAACCCGGAGTTCAGGATGATCAGGTAGTGAAGTCGTTGCTATGACAGCAACATCGCTACCTGATCATCCACTGGCCCGGGTCTGGCGCGCGCGCCGGCAGAAGTGCGGGTGGCGGCGCCCACCTGACGCGCCTGCACTGCAGTGGCGAAACGTTTCACTGACGCTTGGGCCTGCGGCGCTCTTCCGGCGCCCCGCCGCCACCCACGAGACCCGCCCGGCGGAGCGCGTCGGCGATGGCGCCCTCACCCTGGCCACCGGATCCACCAGACCCGGGTGGGCGGCTTCCCGGCCGCCCGGTGCCACCCCGGGGCGTGCCCCGCCCACCGTCCCCGCGCTCGTCCCGCCGCGCCGGCTGGCGTCCGTCGGGCTGGCCGCTGGGCTTGCCGCCGTCCGGCTTGCGGCGGCTCTCGGCCGGCGTACGACCGCCGGACTCAGCCTCGTCCTCCAGCCGCAGCGTCAACGAGATCCGCTTGCGCGGTACGTCCACGCTGAGCACCTTCACCCGCACGATGTCGCCTGGCTTCACCACATCACGCGGGTCCTTGACGAACGTGCGGGACAGCGCCGACACGTGCACCAGCCCGTCCTGGTGCACGCCGACATCCACGAACGCACCGAACGCCGCGACGTTCGTGACCACGCCCTCGAGCAGCATGCCGGGCGTCAGGTCGGCGAGGGTCTCCACGCCGTCCGCGAACCTGGCCGTCCGGAAGGCCGGACGCGGGTCGCGCCCCGGCTTCTCCAACTCCCCGAGGATGTCGGTGATGGTAGGCAGGCCGAAGCTGTCGTTGACGAACCGCTGCGGCTCCAGCCGGCGCAGCACCGTGGCGTTGCCGATCAGCGACTTCAGATCCGTGCCGGCGACGGACAGGATCTGCCGGACCACCGGGTACGCCTCCGGGTGCACACTCGAGGAATCCAGCGGGTCCTCGCCGCCCGGTATCCGCAGGAAGCCGGCACACTGCTCGAAGGCCTTCGGCCCGAGCCGCGGCACCTCCTTCAACGCGCGCCGGGTGCGGAACGGCCCATTGGCGTCGCGGTGCAACACGATGTTGTTGGCCAGGCCCTCGCCGATGCCGGAGACCCGGCTCAGCAGCGGTGGCGACGCCGTGTTGACGTCCACGCCGACGGCGTTGACGCAGTCCTCCACCACCGCGTCGAGCGAACGGGAGAGCTTCGTCTCGGCCAGGTCATGCTGGTACTGCCCGACCCCGATCGACTTCGGATCGATCTTCACCAGTTCGGCGAGCGGGTCCTGCAGCCGGCGCGCGATGGAGACCGCACCCCGCAGGGAGACATCAAGGTCGGGCAGCTCGCGTGAGGCGTACGCCGAGGCCGAGTAGACCGACGCGCCCGCCTCGGAGACCATCACCTTGGTCAGCGTCAGCTGCGGGTGCAGCCGGATCAGGTCGTCGGTGAGCTTGTCGGTCTCCCGGGACCCGGTGCCGTTGCCGATCGCGATCAGCTCCACCCGGTGTGCCGCGGCGAGCCTGGCCAGCACGGCGACCGCCTCGTCCCAGCGGCGCTGCGGCACGTGCGGATAGATCGTCTCGGTGGCGACGACCTTGCCGGTGGCATCGACCACCGCCACCTTGACGCCGGTGCGCAGGCCCGGGTCGAGGCCCATCGTGGCCCGGGTGCCGGCCGGCGCCGCCAGCAGCAGGTCGCGCAGGTTGGTGGCGAAGATCCGGACCGCCTCGTCCTCGGCCGCCTGCCACAACCGCATCCTCAGGTCGAGGCTCAGGTGCACGACGATGCGGGTACGCCAGGCCCAGCGCGCCGTGTCGAGCAGCCAACGATCGGCGGGCCGGCCGCGGTCGGCGATGCCGAAGTGCCGGGCCACCCGCTGCTCGTAGCTGCTCGGAGTGGCCGGATCGGCCGGCGGCTCCTCTGGCTCCAGTTCCAGCTCGAGGACTTCCTCCTTCTCGCCCCGGAACATCGCGAGGATCCGGTGCGACGGCAACTTCGGAAACGGCTCGGCGAAGTCGAAGTAGTCGGCGAACTTGGCGCCCGCCTCCTCCCGGCCCTTGCGCACCCGGGAGAGCACCCGGCCCTGCGACCACATCCGCTCGCGCAGCGCTCCGATCAGGTCGGCGTCCTCAGCGAAGCGCTCGACCAGGATGGCCCGCGCCCCGTCCAGCGCGGCCGCGGCGTCGGCCACGCCCTTGGCGTCGTCGACGAAGGCGGCGGCCGCCGTGGCCGGATCGAGGGACGGGTCCGCGAACAGCCGGTCCGCGAGCGGCTCCAGGCCCGCCTCCCGGGCGATCTGCGCCTTGGTACGCCGCTTCGGCTTGTACGGCAGGTAGATGTCCTCCAGCCGGGCCTTCGAATCGGCCGCCCGGATCTGGGCCTCCAGCGCCTCGTCGAGCTTTCCCTGCGCCCGGATGGACTCGAGAATCGCGCCGCGCCGTTCGTCCAGCTCACGGAGGTAGCGCAGGCGCTCCTCGAGCGTGCGGAGCTGCGTGTCGTCGAGGGTGCCGGTGATCTCCTTGCGGTACCGGGCGATGAACGGCACGGTGGCTCCGCCGTCGAGCAACTCGACTGCCGCCTGCACCTGGCCCTCGCGTACGCCGAGTTCCTCGGCGATGCGCTGAGCAATCGACATCGTCATGATCCGGTGTCACCCTCCCGCTGGCTTTGCCCCCGCTGAGCTTCGCCCCCGCTGAGCTTCGCCCCGCTGAGCTTCGCGAGCATTGTGCCCGGTGCCGGGCGGCGTTGTCGCGTCCCCGGCGGGTGGTGGCGATGATCACCGCACCGACGCCGCGATCGCCCGCGCCTCGGGGAGGGTCGCCACGCCCTCCAGGCGGTATGTCACCTGGTCACCGGACCAGATCAGGGTCGGGCCGGTCATCCGGGCCGTCTCGGCGTGGCGTACGCCGTGGCGGTCGACGTACTCCAGCACATGCGGCTCGGCGAGCCACACCGCGGACCGGCCATCCACGTCCACCCAGACGGCGCCCGCCCCACCGACCGTCTTGAAGAACGCGGGGTCCACCGACCCGTCGAACTGGTCGAGCCGGACGGATCCACCGCCGTACACCAGCGACACCACCCGTGGTGAACCGTCCGGCCCCGGATCCCCGAGCTGCACCTCCTCCGGCGGGCCCAGCCGTGCCGGCGTACCGAGTGGGAACTTCGCCATCCGGCGAGCCTCGTCCAGCGCGCCCGACCGGGTCGACGGGAGCGGGCTCGGGGTTGCGCGGGGCCTCAGTACGCCGTGCACGACCTCGACGCCGGCGAACCGCAGCAGGCCGGCCACCACCTCGGCCATCGCGGCCCTGGCCGGCGGGAGCAGCGCGAGCAGGACGGCCACCACGACGGCAGCCACAACCGCCCGCCCGCGCCGCCCGGCCCGTCCCCAGCCCGCCCTGCTCCAGTCAGCCCTGCGCCAGCCCGCCCTGCTCCAGTCAGCCCTGCGCCAGCCGGCCCTGCGCCAGCCGGCCCTGCGCCAGCCGGCCCAGCCCGGGGCGTCGGCTGACTGGGACAGGCGGGTGCGCACTGCGGCGCGCAGATCCGGTGGCGCCGGCGTCTGCAGCGACGTGCCCAGCGCTCGCAGCTGCGCGATCAGGTCGTCCTCGGGCTCAGCCATGCCGCACCTCACTGCCCAGGCCGGGGTCGAGCCGGATCCGCAGCTTGGCCAGCGCCCGGGCGGTTCGGGACTTGACCGTGCCGCGTGGCCATCCCAATGTCTGTGCGGTCTCCGACTCGCTGAGATCCAGCAGGTACCGGCAGACCAGCACGTCCCGATCGCGGTCATCCAGTCCGCGTACCGCGTCGAGCAGCGCATCGCGTCGCTCCGCAGACACCGCAGCATCACCCGGTTCGTCGGGTCCGGTCTCCACCCGGTCCAGGCGGGCGGCGGCGCGCCCGACAAGTCCGGCCCGGCGCTGCCGGGAGCGCTGCAGGTTCCGCGTCTCGTTCCCGACGATCGCGAGCAGCCAGGAGCGGAACGGCGAATCTCCGCGGTACAGCCTGAGCCGGTAGAAGGCCTTCACAAACGCCTCCTGTACGACATCGTCGGCGTCGTCGCCGGCGCCGAGGAGCACGGCGGTGCGGTGCGCGAACGGCGTGTGCCGGCCCACGAGCGCCCCGTAGGCGTCCAGATCGCCGGCGCGTGCCCGGAGCACGAGCTGCGCTTCGTCCGGCTCGCCGTCGCGCGAGCCGGCCGGGTCGCCGGCCACGACTTCCTCCAGTTCGCACCTCCGTGGTTCGCACTGTAGACACCGCCACCGTCGGTACGGTTCCATCCCGACCCGCGGAACCCGGCCGGCGCGAGCGGTGTCACCCGGGCATGACGAGCCGACGACAATTTCTCGCGCTGGCCGGTGGATCGACCGGCGCCGCGCTGCTTGCCGCCTGCGACGGCAGGCGCTCCCCGGCGGCGGTCCGCCCGGAGCCGTCCGGCGTGCCCGATCGACTCCTGGTCGACACGGCGGCCGGCCTGGCCCTGATCCGGGGGACCGAGTGCCAGGTCGCCGGCGCGGCGGTACCCGCCCCGGACGGCAGGACGGTCTACGCCACCGCGCTGGACGGTCGCGGCGGCACCACCCTGCAACTCGTCGAGACAATCTCCGGCGCGGTGATGGCCACGGCGGTGCTCCCCGGTCGTTGGACTCCGCGGATCACGTCCGGTGGGGGCCTGGTGGCGCTCACCCCGCCCGACCCCGCGCCAACCGGCCTACCCCTCGGACCGCCCGCCGGGCGATCGAGCACGCCGATCCTGGTGGCGGACCGGGATGGACGCCGCCACCAGTTCGACCTTCCCGGCAACTATCAACCCGACGCCTTTTCGCAGGACGGCAGCCGGTTGTTCGTCCTGGACTGGCTGCCCCCGGCGAGCCCGGACCGGTACCGGGTCCGGGCGCTGCACCTCGCCGACGGCACACTGAGCCCCTTGCTCACGAGGGACAAGTCGCCGGTGCCGGAGGGCGCGGAGGAGGAGATGCGGGGGGACGGGCGCCAAGCCGTGTACAGCGCCCTGACCGGCAACCTCTGCACGCTCTACACCCACCAGCCGGACCACCAGCACACCCGGGACCTGCGGGGATCCGGCCGGGGCGGCGACGTGCACGCGTTCGTGCACACCCTCAACCTCGACGCGGGCTGGGCGTACTGCATCGACCTGCCGGAGCCGTTCGGCCTCGGCCCGGCGGCCGCGCACACGCTTGCCGTGCTGCCGGACGGCCGCACGCTGCTGGTCGCGGATGTGACCAGTGGGCGGTTGGCCGTCGTGGACACCGAGACGCTGACCATCACCCGGGTGGTGCCGATCCCGGCCGGCACCGGCACCGCCAGCGCGGTGGTTTCCCCGGACGGTGGACGGCTCCACCTCGGCTGCGGTACCCGGCTGGAGGTGCTCGATCTGGCCGGCGCCGCGGGTCCGACCGTTGTCGGCGGATGGGACCTCGACGCCGACGTCCGGGGCATTGCCAGCAGCCGGCGCGGGGAACGGTTGTACGCGGGATCCGCCGATGCCGTCGCCTGGTACGACCCGTCGAGCGGTGCCCGAGGCGGCCGGGTCCCCGTGGCAGGGCTGCGCGAACTGCGTCGGGCGGTCTGAGCGCGTACCGGCGCGGGGCTGTCTGAGCGCGTACCGCGCGCGGCTGTCTGAGCGCGTACCGCGCCGGCGCTGACCGCGAGACACCGTGGGTCGCAACGTAGAAGGGTCCACTGACGACCTGGCGGGGGTTGCCAGGTCGTCAGTGGACCCTGGAGCAGGACCGCGGCGCTCGTTCCATCGTCGCCGCGAGATGGGCGAGCGCCGCGGCCTGCAGTATCAGAGGCGTGAGCCGGTGTTCAGTTGAGCGAGCAGGTGGCCAGGCCGTCCACGTTCGGAGGGGTGGCGCCCTGCCGGTTGAAGGCGATCCTGATCCGGTCCAGTGTGGCCCCACGCTTGCTGGCCAGCGGGCCCAGAATGGCGTTCTGGATGAAGTTCGGCCCGCCCTGTCCGACGCTCGACGCGAGCCGGTTGTTGGCTTCGTTGATCTGCGTGTTCAGCAGCGCGAGGTTCCGAGCGACCTCGGCCTGTGCCGCGTCCGGCACGTTCGCCACCTGGACAGCCGGGCAATTTACCGTCGGCGCTGCCCCGGCCGCGTCGCGCTTGCCGCCGGCGTTGCCGCCGGCGTTGCCGCCGGCGTTGCCGTTGCCGTTGCCGCCGGCGTTGCCGTTGGCCGCCCCGTTGCCGTTGCCCGCCCCGTTGCCAGGGATTCGGGCCGGCTCACGTTGGCTGGCCGCGCCGTTGGTGTTGAGGGTGCACGCCGCCGATGCGCCCAGGCCGGCGGGCTTCGTGCCCCGCCGCCCGATCGCGGTCGCGATGCGGTTGACCGTGGCCAGTCGCTTGTCGGCGAGTGGTCCGAGGATCGCGTTCTGGATGAAGTTCGGTCCGCCCTGTCCGACGCTGGAAGCGAGCCGGTTGTTGGCTTCGTCGATCTGCTTGTTGAGCAGCGCCAGGTTCTGGTCCACCTCCGCCTGAGCCGATGCCGGGATGGCGACACTGGACAGCTGACCCGACACGGGCGGGCAGTTGACGGTAGGCGTCGCGGCTCGCGTCCGGACCGGTGCGCTGGATGCGCCGGCGACGCCGATCCCGGTGGCGAGCAGGGCGACGGCGACACCCACGGTGCCGAGCACTCCGGGCCAGCGAATCGCCCGGGGACGTGCGGGGCTGGTCCGGGCTCTGTGGTACCACTGTGTTGCCATGCGCTGAAGACCCACCATTCGTCAGGACAGATGCTCGGCAGTTACGCGGGGATCGCGGGCCGAGGGCTGTTGCCCTCTCAACGGTTGATACGGCCGTGGATCCCGATGGGGTTCAAATCGCGAGGTACCGACTGACTCCGCGGTGATACGACACGGCGGCGGAGCACCCGATCGGGTGCTCCGCCGCCGTCGACGATCGGGGTGCAGGCGAGGATCAGTACCGCTCGACGCTGAGCGTGGCCAACCCCGCAGTCGCGTCGAGGTCGTACCGGTCGGCGGCCTGGTCCCATCCGGTCGGTGCGTACGCCGTCCCCGGCGCGATGCCGGAGTGCCGTTCCCCGTCGATGGTCACGGTCGAGGCGCCTGCGCCGATGTGGACCCGACTCGGCACCTCGTTGGGCACGTGGACGGTGAACTCGTTCCCGCCGCCGGCCATCCGAATCGCTACCCGGCCCTGCGGCCGGGGTAGCCACAGCTCGGCCCGGTTGACGCCGCCGGTGAAGTCCACGCCGGTGATGTGCGCGTTCCGGACATCGACCGTGGCCGACGCTGACCCGCCGATGAGGCCGATCTGCCAGCGCACCGCGGAATTGAGCCGTACATCGACCGAGGTACTGGCGTTGCCGTTCGGTGCGGTCACGTCGAGCTCGATCCGGCCGTTCTCGCTGAAAACCCTCGGTACGGCGTCGGAGTTGCGCGGCGTTGAGATCCGGTACAGGTCACCGCCGAGGTCCTCGGTCCGCACATTGACCGACGTGACGCCGGAAATCAGTTGGAACTCCTCCTGCTCCGCACCGTCGCGTGCCGCCGTGACGGTGTGTCCCCGTGCGGCCCCGCCGCCGGACTGAGAGAGCACCACGGCGCCCACCAGTGCCACGAGTAGCAACAGCACCACGGCGATGACGGCGTACACGACCCGGCGGGGAAGCCGGGCCTGCGGTTGGTGGCGCGCCCGGTGGCCAGCGGGCGGGCCAGCGGGCAGGGCCCCGGGCGGGCCAGCGGGCGGCGGGGCGGTGACCGGCGAGCGATCGTCAGCCTGCGCGGCGGACAGATCGTTGGAACCGGGCGCGTCCGAGGGCTCACTCTGCGGCGTCGGCGGCCTCATCGGGGGGGTCATGCCGTCCCCATACCCAATAACGGTTCGACACTCCCATCGATGCGCTGGTCACCGGGGGTGCCCCGGTCCGATGCCATTCAGCGGCCCGAAAGGGCATGGCGTTGTCGCGCACCCGGTTTACATTGGCCGGATGACTGCGACGGGCCCGCATCTGCGCCGGCGTCGCCTGCGGTGGATATTGGCACTGCTCGTTGTGCCCGTCCTCTGTGTCGGTGCGCCGGTCGTGCTCTGGGTCTCCTTCCTCGCGGAGTACGACGAATCCCCGGCGTGCGTACCCCTTCCGCCGCAGGCGCCGGTCGCCGCGGCCGGCGCCGGGGTGGTACGCGCAGGGGGGAAGGCTGAGCCGTTGACCTATCCGGCGGTGGTGGTCGCCGGTCAGCGCCGCATCACGGCGTACCTCACGAACGACGTGGGATGGGTGCTCAACCCGGATGGCGCGACCTACCGCCGGCTCACGGGCGTGTCCGTCCACGACCTCAGGGCCTCGCCGGACGGTCGGACCGTTGGGTTCGTGCCCGGCAACGGCAGCGCCCCGCCACAGCAGGATAGACGGTTCGCCCTGTACGACATCGCCACCGCGACGACCCGATGGCTCGGTGTGCCGGATGCCGTTCAGTCGGTCGAGTGGGCTCCGGACAGTTCCCGGCTCGCCGTCATGCTCGGCTCGCCGGGCAGCCGTGCCCGCAGCGGCCCCGCCGACATCCTGCTTGTTGAGGCCGGCACCGGCGGGCACCGGACGGTGACGCTCCGCCTCCCCGGTTCCGCGCCGAACGCCGAGCTGACCTACGTGCAGTGGGACCGCGACGGGACGCGGCTGTATGCCGAGTGGGCGGTGGCCGACGGCGACGACAGTCACCTGTCCAGCGTGCACGACGTTGACGGCGCCGGTCAGCTGCTGCCCCGTCGCGTCGGCATCGGCCGCGGAGGCCTCTCACCGAACGGCCGGTTGGCTGCCGGGTTCGGTGGCGAGGTGCTCGACGTTGCGACGGGTGCGGTGGTGTCCGGCCCGGCGCTGCGCTGGTGCCAGGACCATGGCATCAACCGCACGTTCGACATTCTGGGTTGGTACGACGACAGCCATGTCATCGCGGTGCACTCCGACCGGGAGTGGATGCGGGATCAGCGGTGGGGCGAACCGCGACGCAAGGCGCTGGGCAGCCGCATGGTGGTGATGGACCTGGATGGTGCGGTCACCCAGGAGATCATTGGATGGACCCCGGGCGAGCTTCCGGGTGGGCAGTTCACGGCGTAACGCCACCTGCCGGCGCGCGCGGCATACCGGGGTCCCGGCCGAGGAACGCGATCAACCGGTCACCCGGGCCGGCCGATCCCGGTAGGTCGATCGGCGCGGCGAACCGGGCCGGTCGGTCGGCCTCGCCGACCAGCAGACGGCACAGCTCCAGCAGTTCCACGGCCAGCGATGGGGGGATCGGGCGGTCCCAGCCGCAGGCGCGCGCCACATCCCACCCGTGTACGGCCAACTCGACCGCGCCGGTGCCGGTGATGATCCCGGCCGTCAGCGGCAACCCGCCGACCGAGACCGCCTGGTCGCTCTGCGCCGCCGCCCACGCGCCCAGCAGCCGGCAGGCCCGTCGCCGCAGGCTGACCACGGGATCGAGCGCCGGATCGAGCGCCGGATCGAACGCCGGATCGAGCGCCCGCTCGATCGGCCGGTCGGCGGCGAACCCGGTCATCACGTCGATGTGCTCCGGTACGCCGTGCAGCGCCACCCGTCCGATGCTGACCGCCTCGTCCAGGGCGAGGAGGGAGTCGTCCAGGTGGGCGAGCAGGTCGCGCAGATTCCAGCCGTGACAGGGCGTTGGGTGCGACATCGCCTCGGGGGTGACGACGTGCAGGCTGCCGAGGGTGTAGTTGATCGCGCGCTCCAGCAGCGCGGCCCCGCCGGTCAGCGCGGCGCTGGCGCGGGTGTCGCTCATCGACATGGCCGGTCAGCCAGCCGGCGGTTCGGCCGGCGGTTCGGCCGGCAGGCTCGCCGGCAGGCCGAACTTCTCGAACAGTCGGAGATCGAAGAAGCTGGCGACGTGCGTGATCCCCGCTGCGGTCACGGTGAGGACCGGCAGGTTGAAGGCCCGGAAGACACCGTCCTCGCCGCGCATGTACAGCCCGAACGCCGGTTGGCCGTTTGCCGACGTGGGGATCAACCGCATGTCTCCCGGGCCGCCGGCCGGGCACTGTGTGTCGATCAGCCGACCGATGTTCTCCGCGCCCTGGTACCAGCCGGTGAACGGCGGCATCTCCCACACGGCGTCGGCGGTGAACAGCCTGACGATCGCCGGGATGTCCTTGGCCTCGAACGCGGCGACGTACCGGTCGAGAAGTTGGCGCTGGTCAGCGGCGGTGGGTTCGACGATCTCATCCTCGGACAGCGCGGCCTGCTCAAGCTGCGCGCGGGCCCGCTGCAGGATGCTGTTGACCGCCGTGGTGGTGGTGTCGAGCACCTCCGCGACCTCCGCCGCGCGCCAGTTGAGCACGTCGCGGAGGATCAGCACGGCGCGCTGGCGGGGTGGAAGGTGTTGCAGGGCCGCGACCAGCGCCAGCCGGATGCGCGAGCGTGCGGTCACGATTGAGGCCGGGTCGGTCGCGTCGCCGCCGAACATGGCGTCCGGTATCGGCTCCAGCCACGGCACCTCCGTCTGCTGGACCAGGGTGTCCCCGGCGTCCGCGCCGGGTGCGCCGAGGCCGGTCGGCATCGGCCGGCGATTGCGGCTCTCCAGCGCGGTGAGGCAGGCCCGGGTGGCGATGGAGTGCAGCCACGTCCGCAGCGACGACCGACCCTCGAACCGGTCGTACGCGCGCCACGCCCGGAGGTAGGTCTCCTGCACCAGATCCTCGGCGTCGTGCACCGAGCCGAGCATCCGGTAACAGTGCGCGAGCAGTTCGCGCCGGAACGGATCGGCCTGGCGCAGAAAGTCCTCGTCGACCGTACTGCCCATGGTGGTCATGATCTTCGGTCTCCTCACCGTCATCCGTACAGACCACCGCCGAGCCGGAAACTCATCGGTGGGTCGATGACAGAATCTACCGCCGGAGCACCTACCAGACCGAGGACGCCAAGGCCGGGCCGAGGACGCCAAGGCCGCGCCGAGGACGCCAAGGCCGAGGACGCCGAGGGCCCAACGGGCCGTGCTTCCGCTGGATCGCCGACCTCGGCGCCGGGATGCGCCCCGGCCAGCCGCTCTCCCGCCGAAGGGCGGTGGTGGGGCGACGGGCGTCGGGCGCGTCAGCTCACCCGGGTGGCTCCCGCGGAGGCGGTCGCCACGAACGGGTCGGGAGCGTCGAATCCGCGTTCCGCGAATGCCGCTGCCACCGCGGCGGCCACCCGATCAGTCTGGTCCGCGTCGACGAGGGCGATCACGCATCCGCCGAAGCCGCCACCCGTCATCCGGGCGCCGTACGCCCCGGCCGCCAGCGCCACCTCGGCGGCCACGTCCACCTGGGGGACGGTGATCTCGTAGTCGTCGCGCATCGACGCGTGCGACGCGGTCAGCAGCGGCCCGATGCCGGTCACCTCACCGGAGCGCAGCGCAGCCACCGTGTCGAGGACCCGCTGGTTCTCGGTGACCACGTGCCGCAGCCGCCGGCGGGCGACCTCGTCGGAGATCTTGGCGAACGCCTCCGGCAGGCCGGCGACCTCGACGTCGCGCAGCGCCGGCACGCCGAGTTCGCGCGCGACCGACTCGCAGGTGGCCCGGCGGTTGGCGTACGCCCCGTCGGTCAGCTGATGGGGCGCGTTCGTGTTGATCACAAGCATGGCGAGATCCAGCGACGCCAGGTCGAACGGCACGTGCTGCACCTCCAGCGACCGGCAGTCGAGGAACAGCGCGTGCCCGTCCCGGCACAGCACCGAGGCCGACTGGTCCATGATCCCGGAGGGCATGCCGACGTAGTCGTTCTCCGCCCGCTGGACCACCCGCGGACGGTCCGGCACGGCGAGGTCGAGGCCGCCGAGGTCCACCAGCGCGGTGAGCACGGCGCACTGCAGTGCCGCGGACGACGAGACGCCGGCGCCGAGCGGCACGTCACTGGCGATCAGAAACCGGGCTGCCGGCGGGTCGAAGCCCGCTTCGCGCAACGCCCACACGACTCCGGCCACATAGGCGGCCCAGCCCTCCACCGCGCCGGGCTCCAGGTCGTCGGCGTGAAACTCCACGAGCTCGCCGGTCAGCTCGGAGCGGACACGCCATGTCGAGCCGCCCGCTGCCGGCCGGTCGGTCCTGGCGGCCGCGACGGCCGTGCGCGCCGGCAGCGCGAACGGCAGGACGAACCCGTCGTTGTAGTCGGTGTGCTCCCCGATCAGGTTGACCCTGCCCGGGGCTGCCCAGACCCCGTCCGGCTCGGCGCCGAAATGTTCCCGGAACCCGGCCGGCGCGCGGCGTGCGGCATCCTCAACCATGCCGGCATCCTCATCCATGCTGGCTCCCTCCGGATGCCGCCCCTGCGTTGCCCGCGTCGCGGACCTGGCCCGCGTCACGCAGCAACTGCGCCGCCTGCTCCGGCGGCACGTCGTTGATGAATACGCCCATGGCCGACTCGGACCCGGCGAGGTACTTGAGCTTGTTCGGGGCGCGCCGGGTGCTGAACAGCTGCAGATGCAGGTAGGCGATGTCCCGATCGGCGCGGGTGGGCGCCTGGTACCAGGCGGAGATGTACGGCATGGAAAGGTCGAACACGCCGTCCAGCCGCCGCAGCACGTCGAGGTAGATCGGTGCCAGGGCGGCGCGCTCCGCGTCGGACAGGGCTGCGATGTCGGGGACCTGACGATGCGGGTACAGGTGGATCTCGAACGGCCAGCGCGCCGCCTCCGGCACGAACGCCGTCCAGTACTCGTTCTCGGCGACGATCCTGGTGCCGGCGGCGCGTTCCGCGGCGAGCACATCGGCGAACAGGTTGGCGCCATCACGCAGCGCGGCGTAGTCGCGGGCGGAGGCGAGCATCCGCCGGGTCCGCGGCGTGACGAACGGGTACGCGTAGATCTGCCCGTGCGGGTGGTGCAGGGTGACACCGATCTCGACGCCCCGGTTCTCGAAGACGAAAACCTGCGCCACCTCGGGGAGGTCGGACAGCTCCGCCGTGCGATCGGCCCACGCCTCGATGACGGTGCGCACGCGCGCCGGGGAGAGACTGGCGAACGAGGCGTTGTGGTCGGAGGTGAAGCAGACCACCTCGCAGCGCCCCGCGCCGGTGCGGTGCTCGCCCAGCCCCGGGAGGTCGGTGGCCTCGACCGTGCCGGGCCGGTCGCTGAAGGAGGGGAACCGGTTCTCGAACACCACGACGTCGTACGACGAAGCCGGGATCTCGCTCGGGTGGCCCGGCTTCGACGGGCACAACGGGCACTCGTCGGTCGGTGGGAGATGCGTGCGGGTCTGGCGGTGTGCCGCGATGGCGACCCACTCGTCCAGAATCGGGTCATATCGGATCTGCGATGCAGGCGGTGGTGGCGGAAGGTCCCGGGTGTCCACCGCATCCCGGACGAGGGTCTCGTCCTCGTCGAAATAGATCAGCTCCCGGCCGTCGGCCAAGGGCGTGACGGTGCGTTTCACTCGCGGTTCCTCCAGCCGATCTACAGGCTTCCCGGCACGTCAGCGTACGGCCAGCGCTTGGGTACGTCGATTCCACCCCGCCCGGCTACCGGAGTCGCTCGGGGGCCCGGCTGATCGCGGGTCGCCGCCGTCGCCGCGGCAGGCCGACGGCCGCCAGCACCGCCCGACTCGTGGCAGCGGTGGGTCGCAGCACGCACGTGTGCAGCCATCGGCCGGCGGGCGCCAGGACGTCGTGGCGCACCCACCGGGCCGCGGGCTTGACGGTGCGGCGCCAGGCGGTGAGCAGCCACCGGTAGCCCAGCACCAGGGTCCAGCGCCACAGCCACGCCGCCATCAGCCCGAACGGGCGCAGCACGAACCGGTGCAGCAGGCGGCCCGCCGCAACGAGCGCCCGGCCCAGCCAATCGGTCGTCCGGTCCACCACGCGCCAGCTCTGGACGATCGCCCGGCCCACCACCCGGGCGAGCGGTGTCAGGGCATCCGCCAACCAGTACACCGGTCGCATCACCAGGTAGGTGGTGAGCCAGTCGA
The DNA here is from genome assembly GCA_035296325.1 of Micromonosporaceae bacterium. Taxonomy (GTDB): domain Bacteria; phylum Actinomycetota; class Actinomycetes; order Mycobacteriales; family Micromonosporaceae; genus DATHBD01. The sequence continues at coordinate 79,048 of DATHBD010000059.1, forward strand.
GGGCGGCGAGGGCGGCTCGAGCGGCACCCGCGACCGCCCGGCGCGTGCCAGTCGTGACCCGGCCCCATAACCGGCCCGCGCCCGACATCGCTGGGATCAGCAGGCCGTGGACAAGGGTGCGAGCCGTTGCGGCGACCGCGCCGCCGAACCGGCCGGCTGCCCGTGCGGCGGCGTGCCACGCCCGGACCAGCGCGTGCCGGACCGGCCGCAGGGCGTGCCGTGCCCAGCGCGCCAGCGCCTGCCCGACCGGCCGCAGGGCGTGCAAGGTCCAGTGGGTCAGGGCCTGCCAGACCAACGCCAGGGCGTGCCCGACGCAGCGGGCCGGTGCCACGACGAGCGTGATGGTGAGCCAGGTGAGCGGCAACCAGACGGCGGACCGCACCAGCCGGGCGACCGGTCGGGCCAGGTACCGCCGCAGGAACCGGCCGACGCGTGGCATCTGCCGCCAGAGCCAGCTGATCGGGCGGACCACCGCCAGGTAGCCGAATCGTGCCAGCGGCCGTGCGACGTACCGCCGCAGCGCGCCCTCGGCGGTGACCAGCACCTCCCGCAGCAGCAGCACCGGGACGACGACGAGCACCGCGACTGCGCGCACCGGCCAGTCGATCCAGGCCGGCACCTCCGGATCCCGCTGCGGCATCCGTCGGAAGGTCGGCCGCACGGCATCCCGGATCACTCTCGCAACCGTAGCGACCAGGATCAACGCCCGGCGCGGACGCAGCGCAGCCTCCGCGCGGGGGGTCGCGGAGGCTGCGCTCGGGGGAAGGGCGTCGGTGGGCGGTGTCAGCGACGGCCAACAGCGGGCGGGTCGCTGGTCCCCAGGGGGTGGGCGGTAGGTCCCCCGGCGGTACGTCCCGGCCGCCGGTGCCGTCAAGACGCTAGGGGACGCATCGACACGCACCAAGACATCTAACCCAGAGATAAGAAACCCGGCGGAATCTGCTCCGACACTTCGGCCGGGTCGGCGCCAGGCCGACGCGGTCGGGGCAGCATCATTCACTGATGACCGCATCCAGTCCGGACGCCGTACCGCCGGCCCCCGGGAATCCGGGCGGGTCCCCGGGTTACCCGACGGCCGAGCGCCTGGAACTCGTCGAGGACCTGCACGGCCACCGGGTCGCCGATCCGTACCGCTGGCTGGAGGATCCGGCCGACCCGCGCACCGTCACCTGGGCGCAGGCGCAGGATCAGTTGCTCGACCAGTGGCGGCCGCGCTGGACGGCGCGGGACCGGTTCCGTCGGCGGTTGGCCGAACTGCTCGGCGTCGGGATGGTTTCCGTACCGATCTGGCGGCGCGAACGGGTGTTCTTTCAACGACGTACCGCGGAGCAGGAACACGCGGTGCTCCTCACCCGCGACGCCGACGGGCACGAGCGCGTGCTTGTCGACCCGATGGCCGTCGACGCCTCGGGGACCACGACGTTGGACTCGTGGTCTCCGTCGCCGGACGGTCGCCTCCTCGCCTACGCGCTCTCCGCAGGCGGCACGGAGGACTCCGAGCTTCGGGTCCTCGACGTCGCCACCGGAGGAGATGTGGACGGGCCGATCGAGCGGGTCCGGTACTCCGGCATCGGCTGGCTGCCGGACGGCTCGGCCTTCTACTACGCGCGACATCTGGCACCTGGCGCGGTGCCGGACGACAACGCGCGCCTGCATCGCCGCGTCCACCTGCACAGACTCGGCGCCGATCCGGAGACCGACGTCCTGATTTTCGGCGCAGGCTCGCAACGGGGCCGGTACTTCTCGGCCGATGTGTCGCGCGACGGCCGCTGGCTCACCATCACGCAGTCACAGGGCACCGACCCGCGCAACGACTGCTGGGTGGCGGATCTGACCGCCTCGTCGCCGGATGCGCCCGAGTTGCGCGAGCTGCAGGTCGGCGTCGACGCGTGGACGGCGCCGCGCTTCCACAATGGACGACTTTACCTCCGGACCGATCGGGACGCCCCCCGCGGCCGCATCTGCACGACACCAACCGAAAACCTGAACTACGGCGAATGGCGTGACCTGATCCCGGAGGATCCGGAGGCGGTACTGGACAGCTTCGTGATTCTGGACGGTGCCGAGCTGACCCGCGCGGTGCTCCTGGTCTGCCGTACCCGCCACGCGATCAGCGAACTCACCGTGCACGCGCTCGACACCGGTGACCTTCTCCAAGCCGTGGCCCTACCCGGCCTGGGCAGCGTGGTGGGCATGACCGCCCGCCCCGAGGGCGGGCACGAGGCCTGGTTGTCCTACACCGACTATGCGACGCCGTCGACGGTCTACCGCTACGACGCCCGGACCGGCGTGCTCGCGGAGTGGGCCCGGCCGCCGGGCGCCGTCGCCGTGCCGGCCCTGGTGACGTCGCAGGTGACGTACCCATCGAAAGACGGCACGCCGGTGCGGATGTTCGTCACGCGTGCGGCGGACGCCCCGCCCGGCCCACGGCCGACCATCCTCTACGGGTACGGCGGGTTCAACATCGCGCAGACTCCGGCGTACTCCGCATCGATCGTCAGCTGGGTCGAGGCCGGCGGCGCGTACGCGGTGGCCAACCTCCGCGGCGGCAGCGAAGAGGGCGAGGAGTGGCACCGGGCCGGCATGCTGGACCGCAAACAGAACGTCTTCGACGACTTCTCCGCGGCGGCGGACTGGCTGGTCGATTCCGCGGTCACACCGGCCGGCGGGCTCGCCATTTTCGGCGGCTCGAACGGCGGCCTGCTCGTCGGCGCGGCCGTGACCCAGCGGCCGGAGCGCTACGCCGCGGCGGTCTGCTCCGCCCCGCTGCTGGACATGGTGCGCTACGAACTGTTCGGGCTCGGCTCGACCTGGGCCGGCGAGTACGGCACGGCGTCCGACCCGGAGCAGCTCGGCTGGTTGCTCCGGTACTCGCCGTACCACAACGTGCGCAACGGCGTGGCGTACCCGGCCGTGCTGTTCACCGTCTTCGACGGCGACACCAGGGTCGATCCGTTGCACGCGCGCAAGCTCGTCGCCGCCCTGCAGCACGCCGCGACGGGCGGCTCGACGGGTGCTGCCACGCCAGGTGGCGCCCCGATCCTGCTGCGGCGCGAGCGTGACGTGGGCCATGCCGGGCGGTCGGTTTCCCGGACCCTGGATCTGGCCGCCGATCAGCTCGCCTTCCTGGCCGCCCACACCGGACTCGTACCGGAAGATGCCGGCGGTGTCTGACGGCCGGTACCGTCGGCGCTCCGCCCGCGTGGTCCTGCTCGACGCAGAGGGGCGGGTCCTGCTCTTCAAGTTCTGGACGAACCATCGCCGCCCCCGCCTCGGCTACTGCTGGATGACGCCCGGCGGCGGCGTCGACGAGGGCGAGTCGCTCGCCGCCGCCGCAGCGCGCGAACTGCGCGAGGAAACCGGTCTGCGGGTCAGCCCGGACGCGCTGGGGGGCACGATCGCCTACACGAGCGGGTACGCCGATCTGGGGTGGGCCAGGGGCGTCTTCCGGGACGATTACTTCTGGTACCGCGTCGACGTCCACGAGGTCGACGTGAGCGCCCTGGAGGCGGTGGAGCGGCGGCATATCGCCGGGCACCGGTGGTGGCCCGTCGACGAGCTGACGACGACACCCGATTCGGTGTACCCCATTGGGTTGGCCTCCCTCGTCGTCGACCTGTTGGCCGACCGGGTGCCGGCGGCGCCGCTGGAACTGCCGTGGCACCACTGAGCGCCCGCGCCTGTGCGCGTCTACCCAGATACGCCTGTGCGCGTCTACCCCGACGCGGCGGCACCAGGCAGCAGGACGCGCACGGCCTGCGCCACATCATCGACCACGGCGTCCGGCGCTCTCGCGGACGGATCCCAGACCCTCCCGCGACGCACCCAGATCGTGTGCAGCCCGACCTCCTGGCCGCCCGCCACATCCCGCAGCGGGCAGTCGCCCACCATCCAACCGTCCATCGAGCCGCCGTCCATCGAGCCGCCGTCCATCGGGCCGCCGTCCTTCAGCCGAACTCCGCACCGCTGCGCGGCAACCTGGAACATCCGGCGGTGCGGCTTGGCGAAGCCAACCTCCTCGGAGATCGCAAGGCCGTCGATATGGTTGTCCAGGCCGGTACGGCGGATCTTCGCCGACTGCTGCGCGGTAGCGCCGTTCGTCGCGATCGCCACGCGCCATCCTTCGTGCCGTAGCCGATCCAGGATTGCCGGCACGCGCGGATCCGGCTCGGTCAGCGCGACGATCTGCTGCCGGAAACTGTCGAGCAGATCGGCCACGGTTTCATCCAGGCCGTACCGCTCGCGCACCGCAGCAAGGAACCGCGGCCGCGGAACGTAGCCGTCCCCATCAGCATCGACCAACCACTGCGCTTCACTTGGCGCGAGGGCGTGTCTGGCAACAAACCCGTTGGCCCACCGCTGAAAGGGCACCGCCCGGTCGAGAAGCGTGTTGTCCAGATCGAAAATCACCAGCCGCACGCGATGACCCTTCCACACGAGGGCCAGGCACTCCAACGAGTTCGAGACCGTCCGGTTGGATTCCGGCCACCAACGCGTCGATGGTGGCCCAGGTCGTGCGCCGGCGACGCGGGGACGCCCGTCTTCGACATCCGCGCTTGCCAGCCGACCTGCAAGCTCCTCAAAGTTGGCGGGTGTCGGGCGCCCCATCCGACCCACGTCCACCCACAGAAACCCAAGAAATTGGCACGCCTGTACGAATTTGTCGTACCTGGTGCGTAGGTTCGGAGGCATGGACGCGGCGTTGGCGGTGCTGGAGGAGGCGCTGGATGAGTGCGGGTCGGTGTTGTTGGGTGCGGTGCCGGAGGCGTCGCTTGTCGCGTATCTGGATCGGGTGCAGGTGATCGCTCAGCGGGTGGCGGCGGTGCATCTCGGGTTGGTTCGTGAGGTCGACGCGCGGGGTGTCGCCGCGGCGCAGGGCGCGTCGAGCACCACGGCGTGGTTGCGGGACCGGCATCGGATCTCCGGTGGGGCGGCCCGCCAGCTGACCGTTCTGGCCAGGGCGCTCGACACCGGGCTGCCCGCGACGGGGGCGGCGCTCGCCGTTGGGGCGGTGAATGTCGAGCAGGTGAAGGTGATCGCCGCTGGGGTGGCCGAGTTGCCCGCCGACGTCCGGGGCGGTGGGGAGGTTCACCTCGTCGGGCAGGCGGCGGTGTTCGGGCCGCGGGAGCTTGGCGTGCTCGCCCAGCGGCT
>DATHBD010000060.1:0-257803 GCA_035296325.1 Micromonosporaceae bacterium
TCGCCATCCTCACCGGCCGCTGGCACACCCTGCGCCACACCACCGCCAGCCCTCGCAACGTCGGCGACATCGTCCGCGCCGCGCTCCACCTCACCCATTTCGAATACCGGTACCTACCCCAACCTTGCTGAGATCACGTCATTGACGTGGGTTGAATCGTCGCCTTACTGTCTGCCGCAACATCGATAGCTGCATTTAGCGGGGGAGTCTGGCGTGGCCGTGTCCGGTTGGCGTTCGCGTGTGTTCATGTCCATGTCGGATGGCTGGCGGCGGCGGTGGTCGCGGCGGGTCGCGATGGTCCTACCGGCGGTGTTGGTGGTCACTTTGGCGGATGTGCCGGTGTGGTCGGAGCCGGCAGTGGCGGCGCCGGCGGCGCCGGCGGCGAAGCCGCAGTGTCCGGGTGAGCGTCAGGACGCGGTGTCGGCGGTGGTGACGGCGAAGTTGTGTGGCAAGCGTGTTGAGGTGATGGATCGTCGGAGTGAGACGTCGCAGTTGTGGGCGTTGCCGACCGGTGGGTTCAGTCAGGAGATGTTCGCGGCGCCGGTGCGGTTTCAACGCGCTGATGCGTGGGTCGATATTGATGTGACGTTGCAGAAGGCGCCGGATGGTTCGGTGGCGCCGGTGGCGCATCCGAATGGGATGCGGTTCAGTGGCGAGAAGAAGGACGAGGGCACGCACGAACTCGCGAGGGCGACGGTCGATGGTGAGACGGTCTCGTTGAGTTGGTCGGGGAAGTTGCCTGAGCCGACGCTGTCTGGTGGTCGTGCGACGTATTCCGAGGCGCAGGCCGGGGTCGATGTGGTGGTCGAGGCGACTCCGCGGGGGTTTGAGCAGTTCCTGGTGGTGAAGGACCGGGTCGCGGCGGCGCGGGTCGCGACGTTGCGGATGCCGTTGAAGACGGGGAAGTTGCGGCTTGTCAACGATGCGCCGGGCGCGTTCGCGATGCAGAACGGGTCTGGGGTGACGGTGGGGCGGATGCCGACGCCGAAGGCGTGGGACGCCGCGGCGCAGACGCCGGGCGCGCCGCGTGCTGAGGTGGCGTTGGGGGTGGCGACGCGGGCGCGGGGCAGCGTGCGTCGTCGGGACGCGACGGGGACACCGCCGCGGCCGGCCGCGCCCGGGGCGCGGGGGTCCAGCCGTGCGGCTGTTGCGGCTCTGGGGGCTGGTGCGGTTGATGCAGCCGAGGGCACCGGGGAGGTCGAGCTGGAGCTGTCGGCTGACCCGGCGTGGTTGAACGACGCGGCTCGGACCTACCCGGTGACGTTGGACCCGGAGGTGACGTTCGTGCCGGCGAAGGACGTGTATGTGCGTTCGGACCTGAGCGCGGATCACTCGGGTGACGACCGCCTGGAGATGGGGTACGGCAAGAACAAGGTAACCGGGACGGAGTCGGTGGCGCGGACGTTGATGGCGTGGGACACCGGCTTCCTTCCCGGCGCGCAGGTGGCGTCGGCCAATCTGTACCTGCACAACTTCTGGTCCGGTGTGTGCGGGCAGCGATGGGACCTGCACAAGGTGGCGGCGTTCACCGCGCCGGTGACCTGGGAGACCACGAAGGATGGATGGGGCAAGTTGATGTCCTCGTCCACGGAGACCGGGGGCGCGGCGGGGTGCGCTGACGGGTATGTCATGGTCGAGGCGAAGTCGTTGTTCCAGGAAGCTGCCGACGAGGGATTGACGACGACGCATCTGGGTTTGAAGGCCTTCGATGAGACCAACAGCGCGTCGCACAAGGACTTCTGGTCGTCGGAGCGGGGCAGATTGGTCACGCCGAAGCTGGTGATCGCGTACGAGACGGCGCCGCTGCTGTCGGATCCGCAGATCCAGCCGAGCAGCGGTGGCTGCGGCGTCGGGGAGGCCAAGGCGTATGTGACGTCGTTGACGCCGCAGTTGCGGGCGACGTTGGTGAAGCAGGATGCCACCGCAACGTCGGTGACGTTCCAGTGGTCGGTGGTCGGCGGGGCGAAGATCGGCTCGACGACGGTGGCTGACGTGCCGTCGGGCACGGTCGCGTCGGCCGGCATCCCGGCGGGGGCGCTGGTCGAGGGCGGCACCTACTCGTGGGAAGCGCAGGCCAGCGGCACGCGTAGCTCGCTGCTGAAGCGGTGTGAGTTCACGGTTGACACGGTGAAGCCGAAGGTGCCGTTCGTGGCGTCGTCGGTGTACCCATCGACCGCGACGAGCAATACGTGGGGTCGTGGTGGTGCGGGGCAGGCGGCGGACTTCACGTTCACCCCGGCGACCGGCGACACGGACGTGGTCGCGTACGTCTACCAGCAGGACCTCGATGCGGCGGCGACGACGGTCACGGCGACGGGTCAGCCGTGGACGGTGTCGGTGACGCCGAAGGAGGATGGTCGGCGCACGCTCACGGTCCGGTCGAAGGACCGGGCCGGGAACCTGTCCGAGCCGGCGACGTATCAGTTCAACGTGGGCCGGGCGGGGTTGAAACTCCCCGCGGCCGGGGCGAACGTGGTGAAGCGGATGAAACTCGCCATCGACGGCGACTCGACGTACACGAAGGCGCGGTTCCGCTACCGCCGCGGCCCGGGCGGCATGGAGCACGACGTGCCACTGGCCAACCTGCACAAGGGCAACGGTGACCGCGCCACCACCTACCCGCTGCCGGTGTCGGATCTGCAGCCGTACGCGGTGTGGAACGCGATGGACACGCTCGGCGAGGTCGGCGGGGTGGTCCAGGTCTCGGCGAAGCTGTTCACCTCCACCGACCCGGTGGACGCACCCGGGTATCAGACGCAGTGGACGACGGTGACGGTGGACTCCAACGGTGACGGCGCCGCCGCGAGTGACTTGGGGCCGGCCTCGGTGAACCTGCTCACCGGCGATGCAACCGTCTCCTCCACCGACGTGTCGGAGTTCGGCCTGTCCGTGGGCCGGGTCGCGTCGTCGCGGGAACCCGCCGACGGGTGGACGCCGCAGGGCGAGCGGGTCAGCCCAGCCACCCAGCAGGTGACCGACCTGGCGGAGTTCTCCGGGGAGACCACCGCCACCCTGGCCAGGGTCACTGACCGGGGGCAGGGCTCCTCGACGGATGCGTTGCAGATCACCCCGGGGTGGGAGAACACCGACACGTTCGCCGCGGTGGGCGGCGACTGGGGCGGGCTGCGTCTGGGCATGCGACCCGGGAAACGATACCGGGCGACAGGGTGGATCTACGTCCCCGCCGCCACCGGCCTCACCGGTGGGCACAACGAGCGGGCGTTGCGGATCGCCGGGTTCGCGCTCAACGCGGCGGGCACGGTCCACGAGGTTCGGTCGCCGAAGGCGACCTGGACCGAGGGGTGGCAGGAACTCACCGTCGACCTCGTCGTCCCCGCTGGTGCGACGATGGCGTTCTTCCGGCTCTACAACGGCATGCCCGGCAGCACCGGGAAGAAGGTGTACTGGGACAACATCTCCGTGCGGGAGGTTGTGGCGCCGTTCGGGCCGCAGTGGCGCGGCGGCGCCGCCGACAGTGTCGGCGGAAGCGACTACACCACGCTCGAATTCCCGTCCACAGACCTGGTGAAAATCAACACCACGGACGGCGACTGGCTCACGTTCGCCCGTAACACCGCCGGCCAGTTCTTCGGTGAGCCCGGCGCAGAGGACGTGACGTTGACTAAGATCAACGACACGACGTATCGATTGTCGGACCTGAACGGCACGGTGACCGAGTTCGGCCAGCAAGGTAGCGGGTTCGTGGTCACCACGACCTGGACTGCGGACAGCGCGTCGACGTCGCGGTACCTATACGACAGTCGTGACTACCGCACATTGGTGCGGCGGGTGATTAATCCGGTCGAGCCGGGGGTGGGAGACTGCACCACCGACATCCCGGCGCGTGGCTGTGAGGTGTTGGAGTACGACTACTCCACGTCGACGACCGCCACATCAGGCACGCCTGGTGATGTGGTCGATCAGATCCGGTCAGTGAAGGTGTGGTCGTGGGACCCGGGGGCGAACAACGGCGGGGGCGCCCAAACGGCCGCCGAGGTGGCCCGCTATCTGTATGACGACCAGGGTGGATTACGTGAGGTCGGGGACCCGCGACTGGCGCAGCCGTTGAAGACCGTGTACGGCTATGACGGACAGGGCCGGGTCAACAGCATCACGCCGGCCGGGCAGTTGCCCTGGACGCTGGTCTATGGCTTCACCCCAGGGGCAGACACCAACCAGGGTCGGCTGATGCGGGTGCGCCGGGCCGCGCTCAAGACCGGCACGAAGGACCAACTCGACGGCGAGATCGCGACGACCGTCGTGTACGGCGTGCCGCTGACAAAGGTCACCGGGGGTCCCGAAGACCTCGACGCGGCGGCCATCCGACGATGGGGGCAGCAGAGCCTTCCCACCGACGGCACGGCGATCTTCGGCCCCGAAGCCGACCCGGGGACGAGCGCTGCCAACGCCACCAAGCCGGGCACCCGTGGGTATATCCACGCCACGGTGCATTACATGGACGCCTCTGGGCAGGAGATCAACACCCTGACTCCGGGCGGCCATTTCGACAGCTCAGAATACGACCAGTACGGCAACGTCGTTCGCGCTCTAGAGGCCACCAACCGCGAACTCGCCCTCGGCACGCTACCCGATGCGGCGTCGAAGGCCGCCGATCTCGGTCTGCCGGACGACTCGGCTATGCGTGCGGACCTGCTCGCCACGTACAACACCTACAGCGCAGATGGTCTGGACCTGGTCGCTACGCTGGGCCCGTCGGTGAAGGTGGCGCTCGAGCGCGACCTGTCCGCGCCGGGAAAACCCACGCTGCTTGCCGGGACGCAAGTCGTAGCCCGGCACCGAACCACTTACCGATACGACGAGGGCAAGCCGGACGGCACCGCCTACCACCTTCGGACGACCGAAACCAGCGGTGCTGCCGTTGCAGGCTATCCAGATGCCGACGTCCGCACCACTCGCACCGGCTACAACGCCGAAAAGGGCGGTACCTCAGGGTGGAAGCTTAAAAAGGAAACCTCTGTCACCACCGCCGCCGGTGTAAATCACCTGGTTTATGATTCTGCCGGTCGTACGGTGAAAGCATCGGGGATCGGCTCGAACGGTGCCGACGCCATGGCGACGACCTCAGTGTTCTATACAGCCAGTGCCAACGCTGATGACCCGGCATGCGAGAACAAACCCGAATGGGCTGGACAGCCGTGCACCACGAGGGCTGCCGGCCCAGCGGCAGGGCATCGTGCTGACATGGCCGCGTCCTTGCCGGTCAAGCGCGTGGACTCGTATACCCGCTTCGGGGAGGCGTCCGTCGTGTCCGAGACGTCCAACGGCAAGGTGCGCCGCACGTTGACGACTTATGACGTAGCTGATCGGCCCACATCCATCCAAGTCACTTCTGACGAAGGTGTGCCGCTACCAGCCACGATCATCGAGTACGACGTCACGTCAGGACTTAGCACCGCCACCCGGACCGGCGTGGCCAAGATCTCCCGAGAATACGACCGGCTCGGTCGCATTCTCGCCTATACCGACGCTGACGGCGGGGTAACCCGCAACGAGTTCGACCGGTTCGGCAAGCAAACCAGAGTGACCGACCCCACCGGTTCGCAGCTCTTCGAATACGACCGCACCGCCGAGCCGCGCGGACTGCTCACGTCGGTCACGGACTCCGTGGCGGGTAGGTTCTCGGGTAAGTACTCGGCGGACGGCAAGCTGGTGGAGGTCAGGTACCCCGGGGGTATCACGCGAACCGACACCCTCGACGCTTCAATGACGCCTGTTGCTCGGCAGTACAAGCGCGATTCGGACGGTGCCGCCATCCACACCGAGTCGATTGTGGAGAACAGTCAAGGTCAATGGATTAACCACAATTACACGGGCGGGTCGAAGACTTTCGGTTATGACGTCCTCGGCAGGTTGACAACCGTGAAGCAGCTTGACTCCGGCGCGTCATGCGTAACTCGCGCCTACGCCTACGACAACCGGACCAACCGCACCGGCAAAAAAACCTTCAGTGGCGCGACCTGCGACAGCAACGGTGCACTCGAAGCAGAGGAAGCCCATACTTACGATACTGCTGACCGGCTCACCGATCGCGGCTACAGCTACGACGATTTCGGTCGCACCACGGCTACTCCGGCCGGGCTGACCAACACCTTCTACGCCAACGATCTCGTCGCCTCCCAGCAGTTCGGCGACACCCGACAGCAGTGGACCGTCGACCCGGCACAACGGCTACGCGGCTACACCACCCAGAAGGTCATCAACAACGTATGGTCCAACGCTTCGTCCAAGATCAATCATTACGGCGACGACTCAGATGAACCGCGCTGGACCGTTGAGGACGTTAAGGCCGGAACGGTCACGAGAAACGTGTCCGGCCTGGACACAGACTTGGTGGCAACGACGTCCCAGACCGGTGATGTGCGGCTGCAACTAACCAACCTGCACGGCGACGTGGCCGCCACCATCGATCCTACGATGACCGCACCACAGTTCTACTCCTTCGACGAGTTCGGCGTGTCCGCCGCCCGGCAGACGGACCCGCGCTACGGCTGGCTCGGGGGCAAGCAGCGGTCCGCCGAAGCCCTTGGCGACGTCATCCTTATGGGCGTCCGGCTCTATAGCCCGGGCATCGGCCGATTCCTCCAGGTCGACCCGGAACCGGGTGGCAGTGCGACATCGTACGACTACTGCAGCGCCGATCCAATCAACTGCTTTGACCTGGACGGCAAGTGGCCGTCATTCAAGCGGATGTTCAACTACGTCAAGAACAACGCCGGCAACATCGGGACCGGCCTCGGTATTGCAGCGACCGTCTTGGCGTTCATTCCCGGTGCCCAACCATTTGCTGCAGTGCTTGGTGCCGTCGCTACCGGATTTTCGTTGTGGGGCGCATATAATGATGCGCGCTCCGGGAACTGGGGGTCCGCGGGGATTTCCGCTGCGACCTCGGTGCCCGGTGTCGGTGGCGTTGCGCGCTCGGTACGCCTGCTCCAGGCGGCGCGAACGCTACGCAAGGCTAAGAACATGCGCCGGGCATATCAGAGCGGAAAGAATTCAAGTAGCCTCAAGCGTCAGCTGAATCGGTCGTTGAAAAAGGCTGACAGGGCCCGTAAGGATGCTCGCCGCGCACTGCGCGGTGATGCAAGGTCGGTTGGCGTGACGTTAGTGGACTCAGCGAAGACCGGCTGTGGCTTGCGTAGCCGCTGCCGTAACCGCAAGATGGCCAGGAAAGACGGATCGTGGTGGGTCGGAACCGGCTACGCCAGGTACTAGGTTAGATTCACTCCAGAAAGGTTGAGAAGATGATCGTTCCATCCTCCGGGCGTCGGCTCGCGCCCGATGTTGCGGTCATCCTTGCCAGAGTCTTGGGTCGACCACTATGCCGACTCCTTGACGAAGACGACCCGGACTCCGTGGTGTCGGATCTCACCGACACCACGGACTCCTGGGACAACTATTCGATCAACCATTCCACGCGCGGGATGACTTGGTTGGTTGCTACAGCGGTGTTCTTCATCCTGGGGGTCCTGGCAGCTGCGGCGGAGAACGTGTTCCTGCAGCTGGCGCAGGATCCGGTGTCAGGTCCGATGGAGATCGTCTTCGGCGTTTGTATGGTCACCGCCATCCTGCACGGCGTAGCCCTTCTTGCTGTGCACCGACAAGAAAGGCGCACGCATGACTCGAAGCCGGGGAGGTACGCGCGGATCTTACTAGCGCCCGGTAACCGGTACTTTGTTGGGGCGGTGCTCCTAGTGCTCTCTATCTTCGTACTGTCGCGTTAGGTGCGCTTCGGCGAGGATGATCGGACCGCCCGGATCAGCCCGCCACGCCAGTCAGGTACTCACGTGATGACCCAAGGATCATCAATCGGCCCGATCATCGGTGTGTCGCACAGCCGTACGCCCGATGATCGGAGTTCGGTACGCACTGACGGGACGTATCTACCGCTGATGATGCAATGCCGGCCCAGCCGGCCGCGTCGGTGCTCAGTAGCCGGTCGGCATCCGGGTGGTCAGGCCTCCGGTGCCGACCGGAAACGCGACCGAGGTGATGGTCGCCGCCGCCGGCGTGAGCCGGTTGCCGAACGCCGTCACCGTGATCGGCCCAGGGGTGCGGCCGGCCCGGACGAAGACCCGGTTGGTCCCCGCCTCGGTGTCCACATAGGGCTTGTGCACGCTGCCCGGCTTGTTGGAGTTGAAGCCGCCGAGGAACGCGCCGGGTCCTTCAAGGGTGAAGTCGATGCGGTCCTGGTGGGTGGGCACCCGCCGACCCTCGTCATCGACGGCTTCCACGTCGAAGTACGCGATGTCGCTCCCGTCGGCGCGCAGCCCGCCGGGCGCCGTGTGCGGGGTGAGCCTGAGCATCCTGGCCATTCCGGTCGTGGCCTTCACGGACCGGACCAGCTCCACACCGGCCGCGTCGTAGCCGACCGCCGCGATGGTGCCGGCCTGCCAGGTCACCGCCGGGAACGTGTACAGGAAGTCGTACATCGGTGTGGTGGACGACGCGACCTCCACGTCGTTGACCAGCAGCGCCACCCGGGCGACGTTCGCGGCCATCACGTAGATCGGCTTCACGGTGGCGTCCGGGTAGGTCCAGTGGCCGATGACGTGGATGTCCGGGGTGGCGCTCTGCATGACCCGGAACGTGTGCAGCGACTCCTTCGGGATCCGTACCGCGTCGACCCGGCCGGACAGGCGCGCGCACTCCCACTCGTACTGGCGACCGTGCTGATTGGAGTCGGCCCACAGCAGCGCCGCGGCGCCGGAGTAGCGGCGGTCGCCGGGGCCCTGGATGCGCTGGCCCCAGAACTCCCAGCGGGTCTTGGCGGCGTGCGGGCCGGCGAACTGCTCGGAGTCCAGCCGGTAGGTCACCTTCGGCCCGACGATGTAGCCGAAGTCCGGCGGTGAGAACGCGTCCCACACCCGGCGGGGCGCCTCGTCGCGGGTGTACTCCGACTCGATGAGCGGCATCCGGTCGCGGGCGTAGACGGAGTAGTGCCGGTTGAGCATGGTGCCGACGTACTCCGCCGCGTCCACCGCCGCCGTGCCGCCGTACGCCGGGTTGTCGGAGATGGCGCGGCAGCCCATCGCCCGCCCGCCGTGCGGGTCCCAGACCTTGCGCAGCTCGGTCATCTGCGCCATGTGCGCGGCGGTGATGTGCTGGTTGCCGGCCTCCCAGAACAGAATGCTCGGGCTGTTGCGGAAGTAGATGAGCGTGTCCCGCATGACCTCGACGCGCTGATCCCACTGGCGGCCGACGGCGTCGCGTTCGCTGTCCGCGGCGGGCTGGATCGACACGATGCCGTTGCGGTCGGTCGCCCGGATGTTGGCCGGGGTGGCGGCGATGTGCATCCAACGGATCAGGTTGGCCTTACTGGCCCGAACCATCTCGTTGTCGAGGTCCGTCATCCACTCCGGCACCGCGCCGCCGATCACGGCCCACTCATTGGTGGAGCGCTGGGCGTAGCCGGTGAGGAATACATACCTGTCGTTGAGGTACACGCCGCCGTCGGTGGCACCGCCACGGAATTCGGTCTTGCGGAAGCCGGTGCGGATCGGGTACGCGTCCTGGACCCGCCCGCCCTCGGAGAGGACCATCTCGACGGTGTACAGGTAAGGGTTTGTCGTGTCCCAGAACGTCAGGTTGGCCACCCTGCCGCTGAGCTTGACGATCTCGGTCTGGCCGGGACCGAGCGTCACCGGCGCCGCCGTGAGGGTGTGCACCCGACGGCCGCGGGCGTTGAGGATGTTCGCCCGTACGGTCACCGTGCGCGGGTCGCTCTGCTCGTTGCGGATCTGCGCTTCGGCCGTGATGGTGGCGGTGCGGTCGGCCACAGAGATGTCGCTGGGGTACACGTACGTGCCGACCGTGCGCAGGTTCGTGTACAGCGGCAGGGTGAAGTACGTCTTCGGCAGCACGTACAGCCGCACGTTGCGGGTCAGGCCGCCGTAGGTGGGGTTGGGGGTGAGCGCGTCCCAGTGGAACGGGGTGCCGGTCGCCTTCTCCTGGTAGCCGCGGGAGTTGTCCGCCTTGACCGCGATGACGTTCTCCGCGTCGAAGCGGATCTGGTCGGTGATGTCGAAGCCGAACGGCGTCACGCCGTACTCGTACAGGCCGACCTCGGTGCCGTTGACGTAGACGGTGGCGGCCTGCCGGATGCCCTCGAACTCCAGCAGCACCTTGCGACCGGCCTGGCCGCTCGGCAGCGTGAAGCGTTTGCGGTACCAGACCACCTGCTGCGCGACGGTCGCTTCACCGCCGTTGCCGATGAACTCGTCGAACGAGTCGACGTCATTGAAGGTGTGCGGGACGCTCACCACGGTCCACCCGGCGTCGTCGAACGCGGCGGCGTGCGCCTCGGCGACGTCGCGCTGGATGAAGCGCCAGTCCGGGTTGAGGTTGTAGACCACCCGGCGGCTCGCGGTCGCCGCCTCCGCGACGGCCGCCGGGCCGAGCACCGAGGATCCGACGGCGAACGTTCCAGCGCCGGCCGCTCCGATCAGCACCGTCCGGCGGCGCAGGCCAGTTGGGGTGGTGTCGTTCGCATCCCGCATTGGCGTGGCACTCCTTGCTGATGGGCGACGCGCAGGAACAGCGGCGCATCGACGGCGGCACATCATAGGCGAGCCCGGCCAGTCTGCCGACGGGCGACCGACGCTGTCAAGAAAGCGTTTTCCCAGCGAGAAGCACCTCGGCGGCAGCCGACGACATCGCGACGGTCCGGTTGCCGACGGCGCCTCAGTCGCAATGCAGACGGAGCGACGATATCCGTCAATCTGGCCCATACGATCTGCAGACGCACAGGTGATCGCTCCGCATCGACGGGTGGGGTTCTCATCAGTGCGGTGATTGGTTTCGCAGGCGCACGGGGGGAGAAGCCTGTGAGTTCCTTGCTGCTCGCTGAACGGACATCGACACGTAGCGAAGGCCCCACCTGGCCTGTCTCCGTGTTGGTGCTCCTCGCCGCGTTCGCCGCGGGAGTCGTGGCCCAGGGTGGTTACTACCTGCAGGGCCGGACCCTGCTGACGGTGCTGGTCGGGGTGGCACTGCTCGCCGCGCTGTGGGCCCATCCGTGGACCCGCGCCGACCATCTGCCGGTACTGGCCTGCGGCGCGG
This sequence comes from Micromonosporaceae bacterium, assembly GCA_035296325.1. GTDB lineage: Bacteria > Actinomycetota > Actinomycetes > Mycobacteriales > Micromonosporaceae > DATHBD01. Next base: position 11,080 of record DATHBD010000060.1, read on the forward strand.
CCCTTGCCGCCTGGATCCTGGTGCGCGCGGCGCTCGCCGACGACTACCCCACGGCGATCGCGGCGGTGGCGACCCTCGCGTGCTTCTGCGCGGTCCTGGTGGTGCTGCTCCGGACCGATGCGCTCGAGCGGGAGCGCACCGCCCACGCGGTGATCGGGCTCGGCGTCCTTGTCGCCGTAACGGCATGGGCCGGCGTGGCCTGGCGGCTCCCCCGGCTGGCGGTGCTGGTGGAGCACAGGGTCTGGCGCGGTGCCTCGACGCTCACGTACCCGAATGCCGCGGCGGCACTGCTGGTCCCGCTGGCGTTGTTGGCCATTGCGTTGCTGATCGCTCCGCGCGAGGCGGTCGACCACCGGAGCCGGGCGATCCGGGCTGCGGCCGCCTATCTGCTGCTCGTCGGCGTTGGCGCAACCCTGAGCCGGGCCGGCGTCATCGCACTGCTTGTCGGGCTGATCGTGCTGGCCGCCATCGCCGGCGTGCGGGCCACCGGATGGCAGGTCGCGCCGTTGGCGCTCGGCGCCGCCATCGCGGTCGGCGCGCTGCTACCCGCTGTTCCAGCCGACACTGCGCCCCGGCCAGGGCTCGCGGTGCTGGGCCTGCTGGTGGGCGGCGCCGTCGCGGTCGGCGTCGGCCGGCTGTCCACCAGGCCGGCGGTTGCGGTGCTGGCGACCACGGTGGCGCTGGGCGGACTGGCGATGTGGACCCAGTTGGGGTCGGGCTACCTCCATGACGTGCTGCGCAGTCGGGGGACGCTGGCTTCCTCCGGGCGTACCGGGGCGACCCGCGCTGCGTTCGAGCTGGTGGCGCAGTATCCGCTGACCGGTACCGGGATGGGGAGGGCCCGGTTCTTCTGGAGCACCGACGACGGCAATGGCGCCGTGGCGCTCTACGTCCACAACGAGTACCTCCAGATGCTCGTCGATGTCGGCGTGATCGGCATGGTCCTCCTGCTCTGCCTGCTCGGCGCCGTCGCGGTCACCGTCCGCCGCGGCCGCACGGGGCACCACCGGCCCGGCGTTCGCGTCGGTGCCCTGGCGGCACTCGCCGCCCTGGCGGTCCACAGCGCCTTTGACTTCCTGTGGCACATCCCGGTTTTGGTGCTCGCCGCGGGTCTGTTTGTCGGGCTCGCCGGCGCTGCCACCAGAGAAGGCACCGTCCCTGTAACCAAAGAGGAGACGCAATGAAGGTACGTCGACCGAAAATGTCCATGCTCGCCGGAGCGGCGATCGCGATGGGCGGGGTCGCAGCATTCGCCCTTCCCGCTGGCGCGGCCGTAAGCCTGCAGTCGGAGTCGCCACCGGTGTCAGCGGTGGAACTGGGAGGTCAGGCACGCATTGACGCGAATGGCGCGGTGGTGTTCGCGCCAATCACGGTTGTCTGCCGGCCCGGTACCTATGTCAGCCTCACCGTCAGTGTCACCCAGGCCGCGGGTAACGCCATCGCCAGTGGCACGACGTACCGCGAAGTGACCGGATGTACGGGCGCCCCGCAGGGATTGTCGATATCGGTGACGCCGACCCAGCGGCCGTTCCAGCGTGGCATCGCCTTCGGGCGGGCTGAGCTGAACGTCTGCACCAACTCCGGCGGCTGCACCACCGTCGCCGACGAGCACAACATCAGGCTCCGGCCGTAACGCACGCATTGAGCGCGGCGCCGGCACCTTCATCGTCGAAGGTGCCGGCGCCGCCGGGTTCCGAGGCTCGGCAGGCCGTGGTCAATGCACAGGCTCACCCCGGCGCTCAAGCTGGACGATTTCCTCTGGACGTTGCATCCGACCGCGGCGCTGGCCGGGGCGGCTTCATCGATTCTGTCCTGGCGGCTGTCGACCACTTCTACCAACAGGTCATTCAGAACCTGAAGCCGTGGATGCCTGCGCCGCCGAAGCTGCGGTCGTCGGACGAGCCACTGGCACTCTACGACGTCGCGCCGAGTCTCGTCTCGACCGCCATCTCGTCTCAGGACGGTCCAACGCTCAGCGGCGGGGCCGATCAGCCTGCGGAGCGCCGCCACGACGTCGAGCCGGTTCAAGAGGAGCAGCCTGAGCCTTCGCCGGCTGAGGTCCCCGCTGGCGCGCTGGCGGATGGGTAGGGTACCAACGTTTCGTCGACGTTCGACACCGGCGGTGAGATTCAGGGTACGTTGACAAACCGAGCCCACCGACCACGCGGGTAGCGCCTGCGCGGTTGGTCGACTGGCTTCCACTCGCAGTGGACAACAGGTGCGGTGTGGGGCGCCTACCCGAGCAACGACCGGTCCGGCGTGGTCAACGGGTGGCTGGGTGAGGGCGAGTTAGGTCACCGTGGGCATGTGCGCTGGCTGCGGGTCGAGCCGCTGCCGCTCACCGCGCCAGACTCGGGCGGCGGTGAGGGCCGCGGCCACGGTCCGTTGGGTCCGCTCGGCCCTGTTCCTGGGCCGCGGCTCAGCGGCCCGACCGGGTCTGCCGGGTCGGCGGCCGCCGGTCCCCGTTCCGATGACGGCGGTCTCCCTCATCGGCGAGAGGGGTCGTTCGCGTGGGGCGTCAACCTTGGAGCGGTATCAAAGCGTTGTTAACTGTTATGGGACGTCATTCTGGAAGTTGGTAGCGGATTGCCTGGGTCGTCGGCCGAGTTTGATGAGTACGTTTCGTCTTCGTATTCACGGCATCTGAGACGGGCGTACCTGCTCACGGGTGACCTCCACGCGGCTGAGGATCTGGTGCAGGTAACGCTGGCCAAGCTCGCGCTTGTGTGGCGGCGGGTAGCCCGCGAGCGGGGACTCGACGGCTATGTGCGGCGGACGATGACGAACGCGCACATCAGTTCCCGCCGACGGTCGTGGTGGCGGGAGCTGCCAATGGAGTTGCGGCCTGACGAGGTGGTCGCGGCGGACGACACAGGTCAGGTTGACGATCGGGACATGCTGCGGCGCGGGTTGCGGGTGTTGCCGGCACGGCAGCGCGCCGTGGTGGTGCTGCGGTACTACGAGGATCTGTCCGAGGCGGACACCGCTGAGGCGCTGGACTGTTCGGTGGGGACGGTGAAGAGCCTCGCATCACGAGGGCTGCGGCGGCTGCGTGCAGTCCTCGCGCCGGATGGCCAGGGGCGGCTCATTGTTCCGGCGGGTGAGAAGGGGAAGACGTCGTGACCGTCGAGGGCAGGAAGGGAAGGACGTCGTGATCGTCGAAGACGAACTCAAGATTCGGCTCGCCGAGTTGGCGGACCAGGCCACCCCGACAGCTTCGCCGCGGGAGGCGGTGCACGCACATGTCACGCGACTACGCCGGCGACGTCACCTGGCGCGGTGGGGCGGCGCCGTGCTGGTGACGGCAATGACGCTGACGGCGGCCACGTTCGGGTTCAGCGCGATGGGCCTTCAAGGGCAGATGCCGGCCAGCCCGCCGGACGGCCCGTTCCTGTCCTGGCCCACTGTTGGTGATCCCGACAGCCCGGTGGTTTCCGAGGCCGTCCGGACATGGTCGCCCTCGTCGGCGGGCACCGATTCGGCCGGCGTGGGCCACTCCGATGTGCGGGCTCTCCTTGTCACGCGAGGCCCGCTGGGCCCGGTCGTCATTCTGCAAGGCCGCGACACGGCGGGTACACCGCGGTTGGCGTTCTTCACCGGCAGCCCGGACGCGCTGGACGGACCGTTGGTGCTACGCGCTGACCGGCCGGCGCCAGATCCAACCACAACCCGTGTGGTGAGCCTGGTTACCGCGCGGGTCGGGACGGGCGTGGGACATCTGACTCGGGAACGCCCGGCTCAGGCGTGGGTCGTGGCGCTCGCAGCTCCGGGCACCGACCGGCTCACCGTGTCTTCTACCGGCGTCGACATGGAAATGAGCGACGGAACCGGGCCCAAGGGACGGGCGGTGGTCACTGGCTTGTCATCGAACTCGTCCGCGGTGACCACCACCATCACGGCCCACGCCGGCGGCGTGCAGGAATACCGTGCGCAGCCGCAGGGCGGCATCGGTGATCCGGTCCCAGTACCGGCGGCCTCCACGAGCCGCGTCGGCGAACACCGGCTCGAACTCAGCATCACCCACACCAGTGGGATCGCCATGGGGCAGTTGGTCGTGAACTCAGCCGGATTGGTTGGACGAGTTAGCGCGGTACGGGGATCCACCGTGGAGGCGGAGGCGCTGACATCACCGAGTTTCTCCATGCCCGCGTACACCAACATCAGTAATCACGCGGGAACCATCCGGGGCAGCGGCGACGGTGTCGAGATCAGCGAGCTTCCCGCGAGGGCTGCGGTGGCGAAAGGCAACCGTGTGGTGGTCGACGACCCGGCTCAAGGCGGTCCGGAGGGCGCGGTGACGGTGGGCAGGTTGGACGCCGGCAAAGCACCCAACGACCGGATCGACCCCGCCGTGGACCCGCGCGACCTCGGCCAGGTGTACGTGTTGACCCCGTATACTGAGGGCTGAACTTGCCACCCGCGTGCGTCTCAGGAAGCAAGCCAGTGGAGGGCGACACCGTTCCGGTTTCGCCCTCCACTGTCCTTCGAACAGGTCAGGTCACGTCAGGTCACTGGTATGCCCGGCCCGCGCCCTGGTAGTAGTAGCCGTCGTCCTTCTCCCAAAACTGGAAGTAGTAAGTCGTATCGGAAGACAGGGTGCCGCCGCCCCAGCAGTAGGCGTACGTGCCACCTGCCGCAGGATAGAACACGCGTTGACCGATCTGGGGGTCCGCGCCCCACACGTCGGCATAGACGTATGCGTACATGTCGGCGTTGCTGTAGATGTCAGTTGACATGCAGATAGTGCCGTTGGTCGTCCGGAACCGGCGACTCTCCATACTGACGGTGAAATGGTATGTGAAGTTGAACGGCAGACCTGACCATGCCTGCAAGCTCGCTGCGCTGTCGGCGGCCTTCGCCTGAGAGCCGGCACTGAACGTGGAGTACGTAAGGTTGGTGAAGTGAAACGTCGGCCCCGACGTGTCCTGCGTGGCTAAAGCCTCCTCCGGCACCGCAATCGCCTGCCCGTCCCCCTGCTGTGGAACCCCCGGGCCTTCCTGCTGAACCACCGGCGCGGCTTGCGCCGCAGCGGGGGACCACAATCCGGCCGAGCTGATCAATGCGATCGCGCAGGCGATCGCTACTTTCCTGGTAATGGACATGCAGATCCTCCCCGTGACAATGAGCGACATGTATGTCCACCGTTGCATCGACGGCAGCGGAATGTCGAGGCAGATCGGACTTCTGCCGGTCCATCCAGCGTCGGATAGTTGTCACAGCGGACTCAGGGGCGGGTATTGACGTAGCTAAGATTAGAGGCCCTGCTCGCGTGTGGCGCCGTCCATCAGAGGGCCATTTGCTCCAATGGTCCGCGCAGGAAGTACACAACGAACAACGCCGCCACGCCGTACAGCAGCGGGTGCACCTCGCGTGGCTTGCCCTTGACCAGTTTGAGCAGCACGTATGTGATCACGCCGGCGCCGATCCCGTTGGAGATCGAGTAGGTGAAGGGCATGATCACGATGGTGAGGAACGCCGGGATGGCGATCTCGTAGTCGTTCCAGTCGATGTTGCGGACCGCGGTCATCATCAGGAAGCCGACGATCACCAGCGCCACCGATGCGGCCTCGAACGGCACGATGGTCACCAGTGGGGCCAGGAACATCGCCAGCAGGAACAACGACCCGGTCACCAGGTTCGCGACACCGGTCCGGGCGCCTTCCGCGACGCCGGCAGCGCTCTCGATGTACGACGTGTTGCTGGACACGCTGCCCGCCCCGCCAGCGGCGGCGGCGACAGAGTCGACCAGCAGGATCTCCCGGGTCCGCGGCGGCATCCCGTCCTCGCGCAGCATGTCGCCCTCCTGCGCCACCGCCACCATCGTGCCCATGGTGTCGAAGAAGTCGGTCAGCAGGAGCGTGAAGACGAAGAGCAGCGCGACCAGCCAGCCGGCCCGGCTCCAGGAGCCGAGCAGGTTGAAGTTCCCCAGCAGCGACAGGTCAGGCGTATCGACGATGCTGCTCGGCAGTTTGGGAACGTTGAGGCTCCAGCCCTTCGGGTTGGGCTCGCCGTCCACGAACCCCGGCCCCGCCTTCGCCAACGCTTCAACGACGATGGCGAGCACGGTCGAGCCGAGAATGCCGATCAGGATGGCGCCCTTGACGCGGCGTACCACCAACACCAGCGTGAGCAGCAGGCCGAGGATGAAGACGAGCGCCGGCCAGCTGACCAGGCGGCCGCCGATGCCCATGCCCACCGGTGGCGAGCCGCCAGCCGTGGCGCGGACGAAGCCGGCGTCGACGAAGCCGATCAGCGCGAGAAACAGGCCGATGCCGACGCCGATCGCGGTCTTGAGCTGCGTCGGGACCGAGCGGAACACGGCGGTACGCAGGCCGGTGAGCACCAGGATCGCGATGATGACGCCCTCGATGACGACGAGCCCCATCGCGTCGGCCCAGGTCATCAACGGTGCGATCTCGAACGCCACAAGCGCGTTGACGCCGAGCCCCGCCGCGAGCGCGAGCGGGAACCGCCCGACCACGCCCATCAGGATCGTGAGCAGGCCGGCGATCAGTGCCGTTGCGGCGGCGATGGCCGGCATGGAGAGCTGCTGGCCGTCCCCGTCGACCGCCGAGCCGAGGATCAGCGGGTTGAGCACGACGATGTACGCCATGGTGAAGAACGTGGCCAGGCCGCCGCGGACCTCCCGGCCTACCGTCGAGCCGCGGCGGGTGATCTCGAAGTATCGGTCGAACCCGTTGCGTGGTTCGGCCGGGGCGGCGCCCTCGTCCACGGCGGTGGCGCCGGCCGCGGCCGGCCGCTCGGCGCCGGTCGCGACCGGCTGTTCGGCGCCGGCCGGCTCGACTCTCGCGGGTTCAGGGTCAGGGGCGACTGTGCTCATGTCGGATCCTCTGGGTGCGCGCGGGGGTGACCGTCGCGATGATGCCAGTCCAACGTTTCCCGCAACAGCGCTGCGAGCAGGGATTTCGATATCAGATGTGCCCGACCTCAGGTGGGCCGGCTGATCGCGGGCAGCCGCACTACGAGGAGTACGCCGGCGATAACCAGAAGGAATCCGAGAACCTGCACGATCGGGGGCCACTGGCCACGGCGTACACGTACCCGAAGCCGGCAACGGTCTCGACGTTGATCAACATCCGGCGACCGTTGGAGGAAGGCGCGCCGCCGCCAGGTTCCACAGCCAGGTTCCGCCCCAGGACGCCAGGATGCCCAGGACCAGTGCGGCGGCGACCGGATTGCCGATTGCCCGGCGCAGTGCCCGGTGGAGCAGCGCTACCAGCAGCTTGTCGAGCAGGAGGAGTGAGGGTGGGCCGGCGCTCTCAGACCCAGCGGTTGCCGAGCCACATCCTGGTGAACCAGCTCGCGTACGACAGATTCTGACCGGTATAGATGGGATAGAAGTACGCGAAGTTGGCGGCGACGAGGACCACGTAGGCGCCCGCGATCAGTGCGCCGTAGAGCCGTCGGTCGGGGTCGACCCCGGGCGTGCCGGGCTTCGGGCCGATGATGGCGCCCAGGACGTACACCACGGCCAGGATCAGGAACGGGCCCGCCGGCGCGGCGTAGAAGTAGAACATCGTCCGGTTCTCGAGGTGGTTCCAGAACCACGGCAGGATACCGAGGGCGACACTGACCCCGATCCCGAGGACGCGCCAGTCGCGCCGGCTGATGCCCAGCCAGGTCATCGCGGCGAGGGCCGGCAGGAACGACCACCAGAGCAGCGGAGTCCCCAGGAGGAGGACCTCTGCCGCGCAGCTGGCCGCGCCGCACGGGCCGTCGCCGGACCAGTAGAACGCCACCGGGCGCCCGAGCAGGAGCCACTGCCAGGGCCAGGACTGGTACTTGTGCTTGGTGCTCAGCCCGGTGTGGAACTTGAACGCCTCATGGTGGTAATGCCACAGGTTCTGCAGCGCCGCGAATGGGCCCTCGGTGTTGCCGGTGTCGCGCAGGTGGTGCCGGTAGTAGCCGCCGTCGGTGAGGAACCACCCGCTCCAGCTCAGCAGGTACACCGACAGGGCGATGCCGACCATCGCCGCGGCCCAGCCGATCGCTGGCAGCGCGGCCCGGGAGATCGGGTTCGGCACGCCGGCGCTGCGCCGGGTGCTGATCTCCCAGAACATCATCAGCGCGACGAATCCGAGGACGTAGTAGATCGCGCTCCACTTCACCCCGCCGGCGCAGCCCAGCATGACCGCTGCGCCGAGCCGCCACCACGGCACGCCGAGCTTCGCCCGGCGGTCAGCGTCCGGCGCGGTCGGATCCAGGCCGGCCTCCAGCGCGGCGAGCCAGCGGGCGCGGCGCTGTTCGCGGTCCAGTACGAGGCAGCAGAACGCGGCGAGGATGAAGAACACCAGGAAGATGTCGAGCAGGGCGGTGCGGGAGAGCACGAAGTGCATGCCGTCCAAGGCCAGCAGCAGGCCGGCCGCGCAGCCCAGGATGGTCGAGCGGAACAGTCGGCGGGCGATCCGCACCATCATCAGCACGCACACGATGCCGGCCACGGCGGCGGAGATCCGCCAGCCGAACTCGTTGTACCCGAAGAGCCACTCGCCGAGCGCGATGCACCACTTGCCCAGAGGGGGGTGCACCACATACTTTGGCCCCTCTTCACCCCACTCCACTCCGTGCTGGAGCAGGGACTGACCTTCGGTGGCGTAGTAGAGCTCATCGAAGATCTTTCCGGGGGGATGCCGGAGGTTGTACAGCCGTAGCACGCCGGCGATCAGCACGACGACGCCGGTGGCGAGCCACGACATCGAATCGGAGCCGATCGGCCGCGCCAGCCGGCGACGGACGATCTCCGGAACGCCTCCGGGCCCCGTTTGCCGGGGTTGGTCGGCGGCGGCCGGTCGGCCCCCGGGGATGATGTCCGGGTCCGGCTGCTGAGCTGCGTCGGTGAGTAGGCCCGAGGTCACCACGCGATCCTAGGCTGCGAGGAAGAGCTACGGCATCCGCCGGGGCATGGAGGAACGATGGCGCTGATTCTGCTCGGGGCACCCCTGGGCAATCCGGACGACGGTTCCGGCCGGCTGCGGCAGGTGCTGACCAGCGCGGACATCGTGGCGGCGGAGGACACCCGCAGGCTCGGTCGGCTCGCTTCGGATCTTGGTGTGACGGTCACCGGGCGGGTGATCTCCTACTTCGAGGGCAACGAGGAGCGCCGCACCCCGGAACTGCTGGCGGCGCTGGAGGGCGGCGCCACCGTAGCGTTGATCACTGACGGTGGCATGCCGAGCGTCTCCGACCCGGGGTACCGGCTGGTCCGGGCCGCCCTGGCGGCCGACGTCGCGGTGGCGGTGGTGCCCGGTCCAAGTGCCGTGACCACCGCGTTGGCGGTGAGCGGGCTGCCTTGCGACCGGTTCTGCTTCGAAGGTTTCCCGCCGCGGCGCCCGGCCGAGCGGCGGGCCGCCTTCGCCCGGCTCGCCACCGAGCCGCGCACCCTCGTGCTCTTCGAGGCGCCGCACCGGGTCGCCGCAACGCTGGCCGATCTCGCCGCGGCGTTCGGCGCGGACCGCCCGGCCGCACTGTGCCGGGAACTCACCAAGACCTACGAAGAGGTGCGTCGCGGCACGCTCGGTGCGCTCGTCGAGGGTGCCGGGCAGTCCCCGCCGCGGGGTGAGATCACGCTGGTCGTCGGCGGCGCGCCGGCGGCCGAGGCGGTCCGGCCGGCCGATGCCGACCTCGCCGCCGAGGTGGCCGGGCTGGAGTCCGACGGTACGCCGAGGAAGGACGCCATCGCCGACGTCGCCAGGTCGTACGGCCTTCCCAAGCGCGAGGTGTACGCGGCTGTGGTGGACGCCAGGCGCTGAGCCGGCGGAGGCGTTGGTGCGCTGCGGTACCGTGGCGGTGGTACCGCGGCTGTGGCGGGTCTGCAACGCCATGCCGTCAGAAGGGTCCCGTGCCATGCCGCCGATCCAGGTCCGCCCGTTCAACCGTGCCGATCGCGATCAACTCGCCGCGTTGGTCAACGCTCATGTCGCCGCCGTCGTCCCGGGTATCTCCGTCTCCGTCCAGACGGTGCTGAGCCAACTCGAGCGGGAACCGGGTGAGTTCGTCGTCGACCCGTGGGTGGTTGAGCGGGCGACGCTCATCGCCGAGCAACGCGGCCGGATCGTGGCCGCCGCGCACCTGCTGCGCTACGGGGCCGACGAGGAGGTCGGCGAGACGTACCGCGATATCGGCGAGATCCGCTGGCTGCTCTACTGGCCGCCCGCGCCGTTCTGGCCGGATTCGGCCGAGGCGGCGGATCTGCTCGCTGTGGCGTGCCACGCCCAGCTCGCCCGCTGGCGGGTACGTCGCCGGTGCGCCGACGGGACGCTGCCGGCGCCCGGGGTCTACGGGGTGCCGGAGCAGTGGCCGCACGTGCGGGAAACGTATCAGCGGGCCGGGTTCACCGAGGTCGGCCGGACCGAGGTGGTGTTCCTGGCCGCCGTTGAGGACCTGCCGAGACCTGCCCCGCCGAGATCTCCCCCACCGCCGGGCACGTCGGCGCTGGTCGCGCGGCGCAGCCTCGGGGTGAGTGGCACCCGGATCTCCGCCGTACGCGACGGCGAGTCGGTCGGCTACGTGGAGCTGGACACCAACCTCGGCGACGCCGCCCGGCTGTCCCGGTGGGGTGGCTGGGCCGATGTCGGCAACCTGTGGGTGGTCGAGGAGCACCGCCGTCAGGGCGTCGGAACCTGGTTGCTGGGCCAGGCCTCCGGGTGGCTCCGGCTGGCCGGCGTCACTCGGCTGCTCGACTACGCGGCCGTCGACGACGACGGGTACGCCGCGTTTCTGCGCCGAGTCGGGTTCACCGAGCTGACCCGCACCGAGCGGGGCCGCACCGCCCCGTAGCCGTACCCGCGTGCCGGGCCCGGCGACAACCCTCTGTACGGGGTGCTACCAGGCCGCGATCACCATGCCGAGCAGCAGCACGAACGGCGCGAGCGCACAGGCCGCGGTGGCCCGTCGGCGCTGGCGCGGGGTGGGCAGTCGGGCGGCGCCCGAGGCCCACGCGATGGCGAAGCCGCTCAGCAGTAGGAACGCCAGGCCGATCGCCCAGCGGGCGTGCAGGCCGCCGGACCCGCCGGCATACGCGATACGTGCGTCCGGGTCGACCATTTGTGCCGGCAGGGTCGTCTCGGGCCGCTCGTTGCCGCGGTCGGCGCCGACAAGGGTCGCCCGTGCCGAGGTGAAGCTGGCGTCGGTGCCCTGGAACGACGCGATGCAACGCCGGCCGATGCCTCCGCCGGTGCATTCGGTGACGGTTGCGGTGCCCTGCTCGGCGTGTCCGGCCGCGAGCAGCAACGGCTCCGCGCTGACCCAGGCGAAAAAGCCGGAGACCAGGGCGAGCAGCAGGATCGAGACCAGCCCCGGGATCGGCTGGCGCACCGGCCGGGTCGGCAGGTGGGGGCCGGCCGGTGCCTGGCGGGGTATCGGCCCGCCGGAACGCCGGTCGCGGCCCAGCCGCATCTGGGGCACCGGCCAGAGCGAGAAACTGTCGGCGCCGCGCGCGCGGCGCGGCGCCGGATCCGCGATGGTGTCGCCGGTGCCGGGTGCGCCGGTGCCGGGTGCGCCGGTGCCGGGTGCGGTGGTGCCGGGTGCGGTGGTGCCGGGTGCGGTGGTGCTGGACGCGGTGAGGCTTGATGCCGGCTGGCCGGTCCTGGTCGCGGTGACATTGACCGGCCCGGTGGATGCGCCTGCGTGCCGCTGCACCGCGGCGCTACGCCGGGCGACCGCAGCAGCGTCGTCCAGAAGCGGCGGTGCCCCACCGGGCTGGCCCTGCCGTTGGGCATCGGGGGCCCCGGTCGGGTCGGCCGCACTGATCGGGTGGGTGTGGTGGGCATGGTCGGCTGAGGCGGCTGCGTCGGCTTGCTCGGCTGCGTCGGCTTGGCCGGCTGCGTCGGCTTGGCCGGCTGCGTCGGCTCGGTCGACTGCGTCGGCTTGGTCGGTCGCATCGGCTTGGCTGGTCGCATCCGGCTGGGTGACCGTGTCCGCCTGGTCGACCGTGTCCACCTGGTCGGCCGCTTCGGCATGGTTTGCCGGGTGCGTCGGATCCTCGGGTACCGGGGGTCCGTCCTCAGGCACCGGGGCTGCGCGCTCGGTATCGCTCACACCGTCCATTTGACATGAGGAACCGCCGCGAACCCGACATTACTAGCGTGTCGGACAGAGCATTGCGGCCTGACCGGTGGGGGCGCCGGGATTCACATGATCCGGAAAACATTTGGTCGTCGCACAGGCCGGCGAGCCACCACAAAGCTTCCGGATCATGGCGGCGCCCGCCCGCGCTGACCGGCGCAGGGGACAAACTCAGGTCCTCTAGGCTGGGCGACCATGAGTCACGTTCTCGCGGCGGTCGCCTGGCCGTACGCCAATGGTCCCCGCCACATCGGCCACGTATCCGGGTTCGGAGTGCCCTCCGACGTCTTCGCCCGGTACATGCGGATGGCGGGGCACCAGGTGCTCATGGTTTCCGGCACAGACGAGCACGGCACCCCGATCCTGGTCCAGGCGGACAAGGAGGGGGTGGGCCCGCGCGAACTCGCCGACCGGTACAACCGGCTCATCGTCGAAGATCTTGCCGCCCTCGGCCTGTCGTACGACCTCTTCACCCGGACCACGACGCGCAACCACTACGCGGTGGCACAGGAGCTGTTCCGTGCGGTGCACCGCAACGGGTACATGATCGAAAAAGTCACCAAGGGCGCGATCTCCCCGTCCACCGGGCGCACCCTGCCGGACCGGTACATCGAGGGCACCTGCCCGATCTGCGGCTACGACAGCGCTCGTGGCGACCAGTGCGACAACTGCGGCAACCAGCTCGACCCGGTCGACCTGATCAACCCGCGGAGCAAGATCAACGGTGAGGCGCCGGAGTTCATCGAGACCACGCACTTCTTCCTGGACCTGCCGGCCCTGGCGGAGGCGCTCGGCGAGTGGCTGCGCTCGCGCACCGACTGGCGGCCCAACGTGCTGAAGTTCTCCCTGAATCTCCTCGACGACCTCCGTCCGCGGGCGATGACCCGCGACATCGACTGGGGCATCCCGGTGCCGCTGCCCGGGTGGGAGGAGAACCCGACCAAGCGCCTGTACGTGTGGTTCGACGCGGTCATCGGCTACCTCTCGGCGTCGATCGAGTGGGCCCGCCGCACGGATGACCCGGAGGCGTGGCGGCGCTGGTGGAACGATGCCGGCGCGGAGGCGTACTACTTCATGGGCAAGGACAACATCACCTTCCACGCCCAGATCTGGCCCGCCGAACTGCTCGCGTACGACGGCAAGGGCGAGCACGGCGGCGAGCCGGGGGGGTACGGCACGCTGAACCTGCCCACCGAGGTGGTGTCCAGCGAGTTCCTGACCATGGAGGGGCGCAAGTTCTCGTCCTCCCGCAGCGTCGTGATCTACGTGCGTGACTTCCTGTCCCGCTACGACGCGGACGCGCTGCGGTACTTCATCGCGGTGGCCGGCCCGGAGAGCAACGACACCGACTTCACCTGGGCGGAGTTCGTCCGGCGTAACAACGACGAGCTGGTCGCCGGGTGGGGCAACCTGGTGAACCGCTCGATCTCCATGGCGGCGAAGAACTTCGGCGCCATCCCGGCCGCCGGGGACCTCACCGAGGCCGACCGGACGCTGCTGGCGGCGACGAAGAACGCGTTCACCGTGGTGGGGAGCCTGATCCGCAAGCACCGGCAGAAGGCCGCCATCGGCGAGGCGATGCGGGTGGTGGCGGAGGTCAACAAGTACATCTCCGAGGCGGCGCCGTGGAAGCTCAAGGAGGACCGGGAGCGGATGGGTACGGTGCTGCACGTCGCGCTGCAGGCGGTGAGCGACCTCAACACCGTGCTCACGCCGTTCCTGCCGCGCGCCGGGCAGAAGGTGCACGAGCTGCTGGGCGGCACCGGCGTGCACGCCCCCATGCCGGAGATCCGGGAGGTGGACGACCTCGACGGCGGGCCCGGCTACCCCATCCTCACCGGGGACTACACCGTCGGCGCGCGCTGGGAGGCCACTCCGATCGAGGTGGGCCGGGAGCTGCGCCCGCCCACGCTGGTGTTCTCCAAGCTGGACCCGAAGGTGGTCGACGAGGAGCTGGCCCGGCTGGCCGGCTGATCGCCGCGCCGATGAGCCGGTGTGTGATGCTTGGCGGCGATGAACGCAGGCAGGACGGCCCGGGCGGCTCGCCGGGGCGGTGAGTTTCCGCCGCCACCGCAGCCGCTGGCGGTGCCGGTGCTGGACAGCCACACCCATCTCGACCTCACCCTGGGCGAGGGTGTCGGCGCCGATGGGCCGGCGGACGTCCCGGCCGCCATCGAACTCGCTCGGACCGCCGGCGTGGACCGGCTGGTCCAGGTTGGCGTGGATGTCACCTCCTCACGCTGGGGAGTGGAGCTCGCCGGGCGGCACAGGGCGGTGCTCGCCACTGTGGCCCTGCATCCCAACGAAGCGCCGCGACTGTCCGATCTGGATGGGGCGCTGCGGGACATCGAGGCGCTGGCGGCGGCCGACCGGGTCCGGGGCATCGGCGAGACCGGCCTGGACTTCTTCCGTACCGGCGACGACGGCCGGGCCGCCCAGTACGAGAGCTTCCGGGCGCACATCGACATCGCCAAGCGGTACGGCAAGGCGCTGGTGATCCACGATCGGGACGCGCACCCGGAGGTGCTGGCGGCCCTGGACGCGGCGGGCGCTCCCGACGTGGTGGTGCTGCACTGCTTCTCCGGCGACGCGACGTTCGCCGCCGAGTGCGTGCGGCGCGGGTACGTGCTGAGCTTCGCCGGTACGGTCACCTTCGCCAACGCGGCGGCGCTGCGGGAGGCCGCGCTGCTCACGCCACCGGAGCAACTGCTGGTGGAGACCGACGCGCCCTACCTCACGCCCATGCCGCACCGGGGTCGGCCCAACGCCTCGTACCTGATCCCGCTCACCGTGCGGGCGCTGGCCGAGGTGAAGGGCGTCGAGGTGGACGAGCTGTGCGCCGCGATCTCGGCCACCGGCGAGCGTGTCTTCGGCCCGTGGTGAACCGCGTCCTCGGGCCGGCCCAGGTGCGCGACCTCGCGCAGCGGCTCGGCGTCCGACCGACGAAGACGCTCGGGCAGAACTTCGTGCACGACCCGAACACGGTGCGGCGCATCGTCAAGGCCGCCGAGCTGGACCCGGCCGATGTCGTACTCGAGGTCGGACCCGGCCTCGGCTCGCTGACCCTGGCCCTGCTGCCGGCCGCGGGCCGGGTGGTCGCGGTCGAGATCGACCCGGTGCTGGCGGCCGCGCTGCCGGAGACGGTCGCCGAGTACGCGCCGGAGTGCGCCGACCGGCTCCGGGTGGTGACCGCCGACGCGCTGCGGGTCGGCGCCGACGAGCTGTCCGCCGACGGTTCGGCGCCTACCGCCCTGGTGGCGAACCTGCCGTACAACGTCGCGGTGCCGGTGGTGCTGCACCTGCTCGCCACCCTGCCGACGCTGCGCCGCGGCCTGGTCATGGTGCAGAAGGAGGTGGCGGATCGGCTGGTCGCACCGCCGGGCTCGCGGACCTACGGCGTACCGAGTGTGAAACTGGCCTGGTACGCCACCGCCCGGCACGCCGGCCGGGTACCGCCGAGTGTGTTCTGGCCGGTCCCCAACGTGGACTCGGGTCTGGTGGCCTTCACCCTCCGGGCGCAGCCCCGCCCTGATGTCGATCGCGCGGCGGTGTTCGCCGTGGTGGACGCCGCCTTCGCACAGCGCCGTAAGACGCTGCGGATGGCGTTGGCCGGCTGGGCCGGCGGCCCGCAGGCGGCCACGGCGATCCTGACTCTGGCCGGTGTGGACCCCGGCGCCCGGGGCGAGGCCCTGTCGGTGGAGCAGTTCGCCGCGATCGCGGCGGCGGCGGGAAGCGCGGTTACGCCCTGACGCGTCCGGGGTCCGGCGGACGGCTGCCGGCCCGCGCGTTATCGTTGCCGGTGTCCACCGGCTCGACGACCCGAGGAGGCCCGATGCGCCGGTACGCCGATCGCCGGGCGCGGGTCGCCCACCCGTGACCGAGCCGCTCGACGCCGTCGAAGAGGCGGACCGTCCCCGGACGGCCGCGCACAGCCCGGTCCGGGTCCGGGTCCCAGCCAAGATCAATCTGCATCTCGGCGTCGGCCCGCTGCGCGCCGACGGGTACCACGAGGTCACCACCGTCTATCAGGCGATCAGCCTGTACGACGAGGTCACCGCGCGGCCCGGGGACACCCTCGTGCTCACCATGGAGGGTGAGGGCGCCGGCGACCTCCCGCTCGACGACTCGAACCTGGTGGTACGTGCGGTCCGGGCCCTTGCCCGGTACACCGGCCGCCCGCCACACGCCCGCCTGCACCTGCGCAAGCAGATCCCGGTCGCCGGCGGACTCGCGGGTGGCAGCGCCGACGCGGCCGCCGCCCTGGTCGCCTGCGACACCCTGTGGGGCACCCACATCGCCCGCGACGAGCTGGCGGAGCTCGCCGCGGAGCTGGGCTCCGACGTGCCGTTCCTGGTGCTCGGCGGCACCGCCCTGGGCACCGGGCGCGGCGAGCGGATCAGCCCGGTGCTCGCCACCGGCCACGCCTGGCACTGGGTGGTGGCCGTTGCCGATGGCGGCCTGGCCACGCCCGACGTCTACCGCGAGCTGGACCGGATGCGATCCTCGGGTGTCGTCGAGCTGGCGAACGCCGACACCGACCGGCTCCTCGCCGCGCTGCGCCAGCGCGACCCGGACGAACTCGGACAGGTGCTCTGCAACGATCTCCAGCCGGCCGCCGTGGCGCTGCGCCCGTCGCTGGCCGACACGCTGAAGGCCGGCCACCACGAGGGCGCCCTGGCGTCGCTGGTCTCCGGCTCCGGCCCGACCTGCCTCTTCCTCGCCGAGGACGCCCGGCACGCGGCCGAGCTCGCCGACCGCATCGGTGAGCGCGGCGGGTGCCGGCAGGTCCGGGTGGCGCACGGGCCGGTGCCCGGGGCGAGGGTGATGTAGTGGCCAACATCATCAACCTGGACCGGGTCGCCAAGGCATACCCGTCCGGCGTGCTGCTCGACGACGTGTCGATGGGTCTCGACGACAACGACCGGGTCGGCGTGGTCGGCCTCAACGGGGCCGGCAAGACCACCCTGCTGCGCCTGTTGACCAAGGCCGACGAGCCGGACTCCGGCCGGGTCACGCACCGGCGCGACCTGCAGGTCGCCGCCCTGCCGCAGTCCCTCGACCTGCCCGGCGAGGCGACCGTCCGCGACGTCGTCCTCGGCACGGCGTGGCTGCCCGCCGGTTTCGCCGCCGAACACGAGTGGGCCGGCGACGCCGGAGTGCGGACTGTGCTGGACGGCCTCGGCATGGGCCACCTCGGGCTGGACACCCCGGTCGGGCCGATGTCGGGTGGCGAGCGCCGCCGGATCGCCCTGGCGGCCCTCCTGATCCGACCCGCGGACCTGCTGATCCTGGACGAACCCACCAACCACCTGGATGTGGCCGGCATCGACTGGCTCGCCGGGCACCTGCGCTCGCGCCGCGGCGCACTGGTCGTGGTGACCCACGACCGCTGGTTCCTCGACGCCGTCTGCACCGCGACCTGGGAGGTTACCGACGGCAGCGTGCACGCCTACGAGGGCGGGTACGCGGCGTGGACACTGGCGCGCGCCGAGCGGTCCCGGGTGGCCGCGGAGACCGAGTCGCGCCGGCAGAACCTGCTCCGCAAGGAAATCGCCTGGCTGCGCCGTGGCCCGCCGGCCCGGACCACGAAGCCGAAGTTCCGCATCGACGCCGCCAACGCGCTGATCGCGGACGTCCCGCCGGTCCGCGACACCGTCTCGCTGCAGCGGCTCGCCACGACCAGGCTCGGCAAGCAGGTGTACGAGTTGGAGGGCGTCAGCCTGCGCCTGGGCGACCGGGTCCTGCTCGACGACCTCAGCTGGCACGTCGGTCCGGGCGACCGGGTCGCCATCCTCGGCGCCAACGGTTCGGGCAAGACCACGCTGCTGCGCCTGCTCGCCGGCACGAGGGCGCCCGACACCGGACGGCTGATCCGCGGGCAGACCGTGCGCACCGCGTACCTGTCCCAGGAGCTGCACGACCTGCCCGGCAACCTCCGCGTGCTGGAGGCGGTCGAGGAGGTCGCCCGCCGGGTGCGGCTGGGCGATCGGGAACTCACCGCCGGGCAGTTGGCCGAGGTCTTCGGCTTCACCGAGCGGCGGCTGTGGACACTGGTGGCGAACCTCTCCGGTGGGGAGCGACGGCGCCTGCAACTGCTGCGGCTGCTCGCGGCCGAGCCCAACGTGCTGCTCCTCGACGAGCCCACGAACGACCTGGACATCGACACGCTGGCCGGCCTGGAGGATCTCCTCGACACCTGGCCGGGCACCCTGATCGTGGCCAGCCACGACCGCTACCTGGTGCAGCGCGTCTGTGACACCACGCTGGGCATGTTCGGCGACGGCAAGCTATTGGACCTGCCCGGCGGCGTCGACCAGTACCTCGACCGCATCGCCGGCAACGGTCCTCCCGACAGCAGTTCGCGCCCGCGCGGCGGCCCGCAGTCGCCACCAAGCGGAGGGAGCGCAGCGACCGGAGCGACTGGCGACTACAGGGCCGCTGAAGCGCGCGGGCGCCCCCGCGCCGGAGGCGCGGGCAGAGATGCTGGTCGCCCCCGCGCCGGAGGCGCGGGCAGAGATGCTGGTCGCCAGCGCGGCGAAGGCGCGCGCAGAGGTAAAGAGCTGGCTCGGCTGGAGCGGCTGGTCGAGAAGCTGGATCAGCGCGAGGCGACGCTGCACGAAGCGATGGCGATGCACGCCACGGACCACGAGAAGGTCGTGGCGCTCGACGCCGAGCTACGCGCCGTGGGGGCCGAGCGGTCCGCGGCCGAGGAGGCCTGGCTGACCCTCGCCGAAGAGGCACCCAGCGGGTGACCGCCGGGTCGGCATGCGCCAGAATGGCAGGCATGTCGCACATCCCGATCAACCACCCGCTGCGCCCGCTCTACCGCACGGCGGCCGGCATCGTCGGTGGGTTCACGCTGGTCTTCGGCATCCGGGGGTTTCTCGCGAGCCGGGGGCTGGACTTCTTCCAGCAGGATGATCTGCCCTGGGTGATGTGGCTGCGCGCCAATCCGGCGTTCTCGTTGCTGTCGATTCTGGCGGGTGCCGTCCTGCTGCTGGCGAATCTGGTCGGGCGCAACGTCGCCCACTGGGTGAACCTCGGGGCCGGCGTGATGTTCACCGTTGCCGGCCTGGTGATGCTGGCGTTGCTGAACACAAACGCCAACTTCCTGGGCTTCTCGATGGTCAACTGCATCATGTCGTTCGTCTTCGGCCTGATCACGCTCGCCGCCGGGCTGTACGGCCGGGTGGGCTCGCAGGAGGAGAAAGAGAACGTGCAGGAGTCCCGCCGCAACGACGCCGACCGCGAGGCCACCGCCGCCTCTTGACCTGTTGCGGGTCGGGTTGCCGCCGGCGCCGGCTTCAGGCGGGGTTCGTGGTCATCAGGGACGGTTTGGTCTCCAGGTGGGACAGCCCGTTCCAGGCGAGGTTGACCAGGTGCGCGGCGACCGTCTCCTTGCGTGGCTTGCGCACTTCCAGCCACCAGCGCCCGGTCAGGGCGACCATGCCGACCAGCCCCTGCGCGTAGAGTTCGGCCAGCTTGGGGTCGTACCCCCGGGACTTGAACTCCGCGCCCAGGATGTGCTCGACCTGGTGCGCGACGTCGTTGAGCACGCTGACGAAGTTGCCCGTCGCCGACATCACCGGCGACTCGCGCACCAGGACGCGGAAGCCGTCGGTCTCGCCCTCGATGTAGTCGAGCAGCGCCAGAGCGGCCTGTTCCAGCAGTTCGCGAGGGTGCCCGGCGGTGAGTGCGGCGGTGATCCGGTCCAGCAAGGTCCGGACCTCACGGTCCACCACCACGGCGTACAGGCCTTCCTTGCCGCCGAAGTGCTCGTACACCACCGGCTTGGAGACCTTGGCCCGGGCCGCGACCTCTTCGATGGAGGTGGCGTCGAAGCCCCGTTCGGCGAAGAGCTGGCGGCCCACCAGGATCAGTTGCTCGCGTCGCTGCGCCGAGGACATCCGGACCCGTCCGGACGACTTGCCGGAAACCGGCGGTGCCACCACCCGCCTTGCACTGGGTGGTGGCACCGTCTGGTCAGCGTTCGCGCGACTGGTCACCGGGTCAGCGTGCCAGCCGCCGGTACATCCTGGGGTCCCGAAACGCGCTTGGCATCGATACGATCCCGTTTCGGCCACCGGACATTGGACGCCCAGCCGAACTTCTCGAAGATCCAGATCAGCCGAGCGTTCATGTCGATCTGGCCCCGGTCGACGCCGTGGCGGGCGCAGGTCGGGTCGGCGTGGTGCAGGTTGTGCCAGCTCTCCCCGAAGGACAGGATCGCCAGCGGCCAGAAGTTGCTGGCCCGGTCGCCGTCGCGGGTCAGGAACGGCCGTTCGCCGTACACATGGCAGATGGAGTTGATCGACCAGGTGACGTGGTGCAGCAGTGCGATCCGGACCAGCCCGGCCCAGAAGAATCCGGTGAGCGCGCCCTGCCACGAGGAGGTGACCAGGCCGCCGATGACTGCGGGGAGCAGGAGAGAGGTGGTCACGATCAGTGGGAATGCGGAGTCGACGCGCTTGATGTCCCGGTCGGCGAGCAGGTCGGGGGCGAAGCGCTCCCGGTTGGACAGCTCGCGGCGGAAGAACCATCCGACGTGCGCGTACAGCAGGCCCTTGGTCAGGCCCCAGACGCTTTCGCCGTAGCGCCACGGGGAGTGTGGGTCGCCTTCGCGATCGGCGTACGCGTGGTGGCGGCGGTGGTCGGCCACCCACTGGATGACCGCGCCCTCGATGGCGAAGCTCCCGGCGAGGGCGAGGGCGACGCGCAGCCCGCGCTTCGCCTTGAACGAGCCGTGGGTCAGGTAGCGGTGGAAGCCGGTCCCGATGCCGTGCCCGGTGATCATGTATAGGGTGACCGCCATGCCGACGTCGAGCCAGCTCAGACCCCAGCCCCAGGCGACCGGGATGGCGGCGAGGAGGGCGACGAACGGGATGGCGACGAAGACCCACAGCGCGGCGAGGACGATCCAGCCCTGGTTGCCGGCGGTCAGTGGCTTGGGTTCGACGGCGTCCCGATCGAGGGCGGGAACGTCGATGGTGGTTGCAGACATGGGCGCCTCACAGTACGTCTGAGGTCGTGCGGACAGGTGATGCGGCTACGCTTACGTTACCGTAACTTACGCAACCGTAGCTCGCATCCGGTGGCGAACAATGGCCGTCTGGATAACCGTGCATGACGGGCACATTGCGGTGCGTAGCGACTCGGCGCCCGGTGCCCCGTGGGGCTGCGCGCGGGAATTCGGCGACCGTTAGGCTGGGACGCCACTCTTGGGGTGTGGGGTAACGGCAACCCGCAGGCCTTTGGAGCCTTGAGCTTCTGGTTCGAATCCAGACACCCCAGCACAGGCAAGCGACCCGCCGGCCGGGCGGCCGGATGGCCGTGCCAGCCATCGTCGGGGACTACGATGAGGCCGGTCCACCCCCGACGGCGAGGAGCCGGATCGTGAGTTTCGGCCTGGCGGATGCCCCCGCCCAACGCACCGTGGTCGTTCTTGCCGCGGGCGAAGGTAAGCGGATGCGCTCCGCGCTGCCGAAGGTGCTGCATCCGTTACTTGGGCGCACCATGCTCGGCCACGTCCTCGCCGCCGCGCGCGACGGCCTGCCTCCGGCCGACAGCGCGGCGGGCAGCGCGGGCGGTTCGGCCGGCCCGGCCCAGGTCGTGGTGGTGGTCGGCCACGGCGCGGACCAGGTGCGCGGCCATCTCGCGGAGATCGCGCCGGACACCCACGTCGTGCTGCAGGCCCAGCAGCGGGGCACCGGGCACGCCGTGCGGGTGGCGGTATCCGAGGTGGACCCGGCCCCCGGCACCGTGGTGGTGCTGAACGGGGACATTCCCCTGCTGCGCCCGCAGACGCTGCGCGCGCTGGTCGAGGGGCACGAGCAGGCTGGCGCGGCGGCCACGGTGCTCACCGCCGAGGTGCCCGACGCGACCGGGCTGGGACGGATCATCCGCTCCGCCGACGGCCAGTTCGCCGGCATCATCGAGGAGCGCGACGCCACCGAGGAGCAGCGGGCGATCCGGGAGATCAACGCCGGCGCGTACGTCTTCGCGGCGGCCGCCCTCCGCGAGATGCTCGGGAAGCTGTCCAGCGACAACGAGCAGGGCGAGGAGTACCTCACCGACGTGGTGGGACTGCTGGCCGGCGCGGGGCTTCCGGTGATGGCCAGCCGT
Source organism: Micromonosporaceae bacterium (assembly GCA_035296325.1). Lineage (GTDB taxonomy): Bacteria > Actinomycetota > Actinomycetes > Mycobacteriales > Micromonosporaceae > DATHBD01. Next base: position 33,286 of record DATHBD010000060.1, read on the forward strand.
GCCGCCGACTACACCGACACGCTCGGCGCCAACGACCGCGGCGAGTTGGCGGTGCTGCGGGCCCTTCTGCGCGACCGGATCAACCTGGGCTGGATGCGCGCCGGCGTGACCATCGTCGATCCTGCGACCACCTGGATCGACGTCACCGTCACGCTCGGCCGCGATGCGGTGATCGAGCCCCAGACCCAGCTCCGGGGCGCGACCAGCATCGGTGAACGCTCCCTGGTCGGGCCGGACACGACGTTGGCGGACACCATGGTGGGGGCGGACGCCAGCGTGGTGCGCACGCACGGGTCCGAAGCGGTGGTGGGCGAGGGCGCCACGGTCGGGCCGTTCGCCTACCTGCGGCCCGGAACCCGGCTCGGTCGCAAGGCCAAGGTGGGTACGTTCGTCGAGACCAAGAACGCCGACATCGGCGACGGCGCAAAGGTGCCACACCTGTCCTACGTCGGCGACGCGAGCGTCGGCGAGGGCACCAACATCGGCGCGGCCACCGTGTTCGTCAACTACGACGGCGTGCACAAGCACCGCACCACGATCGGCGCGCATGCCCGGACCGGCGCGGACAACATGTTCGTGGCGCCGGTGACGGTGGGCGACGGGGCGTACACGGCGGCGGGCAGCGTGATCACCGATGACGTTCCACCGGGCGCCATGGCGGTGGCCCGCGGGCGGCAGCGCAACATCGATGGGTGGGTGGAGCGCAGGCGTGCGGGCACGGCGGCGGCGACAGCGGCCGCCCGTGCCTCGGGCGCAGCCACCGCGCCGGCGGCCGCGGCGTCGGCCAGTGCGACAGACGGGCCGGACAGTGAAGAAAGCCACCGAGGCGAGGGTCGGTGAGGCGGCGGGCAGGTGACTGGCCAGAATGAAGCCGCAGCAGCCCGCCACCAGCAGTTAGGTCGCCCCATGGGTATCGTCGCGGAGAACCGAAAATCACTGATGCTCTTCTCGGGGCGCGCCTACCCCGAGCTCGCCGAGGAGATCGGCGCGGTCCTCGGGCAGCAGCCGACCCCGATGGACGCGTACGAGTTCGCGAACGGCGAGCTGTTCGTCCGCTACAACGAATCCGTGCGCGGCTCTGACGCGTTCGTGGTGCAGTCCATGTCCGAGCCCGTCAACACCTGGTTGATGGAAGCGCTGATCATGGCGGACGCGCTCAAGCGCGGTTCCGCCAAGCGGATCACCATGGTGCTGCCGTTCTACCCGTACTCCCGCCAGGACAAGAAGCACCGCGGACGCGAGCCGATCTCGGCCCGACTGGTGGCGGACCTGCTCAAGACGGCCGGTGCCAACCGGATTCTCACCATCGACCTGCACACGGCGCAGATCCAGGGCTTCTTCGACGGCCCGGTGGACCACCTGTTCGCGATGAATCTGCTCGCCGAGCACGTGGTGAGCAAGTACGCCGGGCTGCCGGTCACGGTGGTGGCACCGGACTCCGGGCGGGTGCGGGTGGCGGAGCGGTGGACCGACCGGCTCGGTGGGTGTCCGCTCGCGTTCATCCACAAGACCCGCGACCCGATGAAGCCCGGCCAGGTCGTCGCGAACCGGGTGGTCGGTGAGGTCGAGGGCCGGCACTGCATCATCGTGGACGACATGATCGGCACCGGGAGCACCGTCGTGAAGGCGGCCGAGATCCTCTTTGCCGAGGGTGCCGCTGACGTCGTGGTGGCGGCCACCCACGCGGTGATGTCCGGGCCGGCCTCGGATCGCCTCCAGCAAAGTAAGATCAGCGAGATCATTCTGACCAACACGCTGCCATTGCCGAAAGAGCGTCAGCTCGACAAGATCACCACGCTCTCCATCGCGCCGCTGATCGCCCGGGCCATCCGGGAGGTCTTCGACGACGGCTCGGTCACCACCCTGTTCGGTGGCCTTTCCTGACAGTTTGAGCGTGGGCGACTGAACGGACGGGGTCGGCGGGAACTGCGCGGAAACCTTCGGGTACGCTGGTGCGGTTGCCACGGCGAGGGTGCCCCGTGGGCCGCGAGCGCGAGTCAGCTTGACCGGCCGACGGCACCGTGATCGACGCGGTGCTCGGGCTCGAGCCCCGTGCGCCCCTCGCCCGCGCACCGAATGCACCGCCCGCACTCTTTCGCGCCACACTCGCTTGTGAAGGATTCACCGTGTCCGAGGTAAAGATCAGCGCTGAGCCCCGTACCGAGTTCGGCAAGGGCGGTGCCCGCCGGACCCGTCGGGCCGGCCGGGTGCCGGCCGTGCTGTACGGCCACGGCGAGAAGCCGCGGCACATCTCCCTGCCGGCCCGCGAGCTCGCCTCCGCGATCCGCCACGGCGGCATGACCCAGGTGTTCAACATCGACATCAGCGACGGCACGACGGCGCTGGCCCTCCCCAAGGCCATCCAGCGCGACCCGCTCAAGGACACGTTCGAGCACGTGGATCTGCTCATCGTGCGCCGCGGCGAAATGGTCACCGTGGACATCCCGGTGCACGTCATCGGCGAGGCCGGCCGGGACACCCTGGTCATGGTGGAGAGCTCCAACATCTCGGTGGTGGCCGACGCGACCCGGCTGCCGGACCACGTGGAGGCCTCGATCGAGGGCCTCACCGCGGGCAGCAACGTCACCGCCGGCGAGGTGAAGCTGCCGGAGGGCGTCCAACTCGCCTCCGACGCCGAAATGGTGCTCGTCATCGTGGCCGCATCCCCGACCGCCGAGGCCATGGAGGCCGACGGCGTCGGCGAGGCACCGGTGGCGGCGCCCGCGGCACCGACCGAGGAGGAGGAGGCCGCGCCGGCCGAGGAGCCGGCCGAGGCCTGACCGCACCACAGCGTTGTTCCGGCGAGGGCAGACACCCCAGGGTGTGTGCCCTCGCTCCGTGACCGGGCACGTGACGGGGGGTGGCAGTGCCTGACGAAACGTCCCGGCCCGACGAGACGTCGCCCTGGCTGGTGGTCGGGCTGGGCAACCCCGGGCCGGAGTACGCGCGCCACCGGCACAACGTCGGCTTCCTCGTCGCCGACGTGCTCGCCGGCCGTACCGGCGCGAAGCTGGCACGCAGCCGCCGGGCGGTGGCCGACGTCGGCGAGGGCCGGCTGGGCTTCGGCGGGCCGCGTCTGGTGGTGGCCAAGCCGCTGACCTACATGAATCTTTCCGGCGGGCCGGTGTCGGCGCTGGCCAGGTTCTACAAGGTGCCGGTGGGCCGGGTGATCGCGGTCCACGACGAGCTCGACATCCCGTACGGTCAGCTGCGCCTCAAGATCGGCGGGGGCGAGGGCGGGCACAACGGGCTGCGTTCCATGTCGAAGTCGCTGGCCAGCAAGGACTACCTCCGGGTGCGGTTCGGCATCGGCCGCCCACCCGGCCGGCAGGACCCGGCCGACTACGTGCTCTCCGAATTCTCCGCGGTGGAGCGCAAGGAGTTGGAGTACCTCGTCGACCGGGCGGCCGACGTCGTCGAGATGGTCATCCAGCGAGGCCTGGAACCCGCGCAGAACACCTACCACCCCGCCTGATCAGCGCTCGCCGCGGCGCGGAACGTCCCCGGCGGCGTGACCCGATCGTGGTCCGGCCGTTGTACCCCGGGGTGCCCCGTTAGGGTGACCGCGCATCATCCGGACGTACATAGGGGAGTGTGGGTTGGCCGGCGGCTCTCGGCGAGGCGGCACGCGCCGGCGCACCGCAGCGCGGAACTCGGGCGGCCACTTCGTGCCACCCCGGCAGCCCGCCGTCGACCCGGTGCCGGTGTCTCCGGCGCCCGCGTCGCCCACCAACCGGCCGCCGTTCACGCCGGGGACAAGCCGACCACCGGCCACGCCGGCGACGAACCGGCCGCCGGTCGCGCCGGTGGGTTCGCGGATCGGCAACCGGGCGGTACCGGCGCAGCCTCAGCCCGCTGCGCGCACCGTTGCACCGCCCGACCGCCGGATCGGCCACCCTGCGGCCGCGACCCGCGCCGTCGCGACCCATCCCGGGGCGGAACGGCTCGGCCCGGCCGCGGTGCCTGCCGGCTCCGGGCACGGGCCAGGGAACCGGGCCGGGCACCGCGGGCACGGCGGATGGGAGGCGCGGTACCTGCGTCGGCTGGTCATCGCGGACCTAGCGGTCGGCCTCGTCGCCGGCCTGGCCGCATTCGGGTTGCGCTTCGGGCCGCAGCCCACGCCGTACAACCAGGCGTATGTGGCGCTCTCCGCGCTCCTGCCGTTGGCCTTCGTGGCGGCGCTCGCGGCGAACCGCGGGTACGACCGGCGGTACCTCTTCGTCGGCACCGAGGAGTACCAGCGGGTGCTGCGGGCCGGGATGGTGTTGACCGCGACGTGCGCCGTCGTCGCGTACGCCCTCGAAGTCAGGCTCGCCCGCGGCTACGTGCTGATCGCGGTACCCCTCGCCACGGTGGCCTGTCTGATGGTCCGGTTCGCCGTGCGGAAGCGGCTGCACCGGGCCCGTCGGTACGGGGCCTGCACGCGCCGGGTGATCGTGGTCGGGCACGAGTACGCCGTCGCCGAGGTCACCCGGCAGTTGCGCCGGGAGCACTACCACGGGTTCCAGGTCGTCGGCGCGTGCCTGGCCCGGCACCGCGCGGGCACCCGGGCCGGCCGGCGCGGTGGGCTGATCGGAGACGTGCCGGTGTACGGCGCCCTGGACGGGGTGGCCGCGGCGGTCCGCAGCGCGGCGGCCGACACGGTGATCGTGCTGTCCTGCCCTGAGCTCGACGGGTACGCCCTGCGCCGGCTGGCGTGGCAGTTGGAGCGCGATGACGTCGACCTCATCGTGGCCAGCGCGCTGCTGGACGTGGCCGGCGCGCGCACCACCATCCGTCCGGTGGACGGGCTGCCGATGCTGCATGTCGAGCATCCCAGCCTGTCCGGCGCTCGACGCCTGGTCAAGGCGGCGTTCGACCGGACCGGCGCGGTGCTGCTCATCCTCGGCCTCAGCCCGCTGCTGGCCGCGGTGGCGCTGGCGGTGTGCGCTGATTCTGCCGGCCCGGTACTGTTCCGGCAGATACGCGTCGGCAAGGACGGCCGGACCTTCCCGATGGTGAAATTCCGCACCATGTATGTCAACGCCGAGGATCGGTTGGCGGAGCTCCGCCACCGCAACGAGTACGACGGAGTGTTGTTCAAGATGCACAACGATCCGCGCGTGACTCGCGTCGGGCGCTGGCTGCGACGGCTGTCCCTGGACGAGCTGCCACAGCTGTTCAACGTGCTCGGCGGCACGATGTCGCTGGTCGGGCCGCGCCCGCCGCTGCCGGCCGAGGTTGCCGTCTACCCGGCCGATATGCACCGCCGGCTCGCGGTCCGCCCGGGGATGACCGGGCTGTGGCAGGTCTCCGGGCGTTCCGACCTGCCATGGGAGGAGGCGGTGCGGCTCGACCTGCGGTATGTCGAGAACTGGACGCTCTCCCTTGATCTGGTGATTCTGTTGCGTACGGTGACCGCCGTGTGGCGAGGGGCAGGGGCCTACTGATGACCGAGCTACCACCCGCCACCGATTCCGGCCTCGCGGCCTGGCTCGCCGGCCGCGCCGGAGAGCTGCTGCTCGGGCTGCGCGAGGAGATGGGGTTCGACGACGCCGCCGCGCTGCGCGACGCCGGTGACAAGTCCTCGCACGAGTTTCTCGTGGGCGAGCTGACCCGGTGGCGACCGGCCGACGCGGTGCTCTCCGAGGAGGGGGTCGACGACCCGCGCCGGCTGGCCGCCGACCGCGTCTGGATCGTCGATCCGCTCGACGGGACCCGCGAGTTCGGCGAACCGGGCCGCACGGACTGGGCGGTCCACGTCGGCCTGTGGTGCCGCAAGCCGTCCCCGGGCCTGTGTTCCGGGGCCATCGCCCTGCCCGCCCAGCACCGCGTGCTGAGCTCGGTGGCGGCGCCGGCGTACCCGCCGATGATCCAGGGCCGGCGCGTCCTGCTCGCCGCGAGCCGGACCCGGCCGCCCGCCTTCCTGGAGACCGTGGCCGGCATGTTGGAGGCCGACCTGGTGCCGATGGGCTCGGCGGGAGCCAAGATCGCCGCGGTGATCGAGGGCACGGTCGACGCCTACGTCCACGCCGGCGGGCAGTACGAGTGGGACTCGGCCGCACCGGTGGCTGTGGCGCTGGCCACCGGGCTGCATGCGTCCCGGCTGGACGGCTCGCCGCTGGAATACAATCGCGAGGACCCGCGGCTGCCCGACCTCGTGGTGTGCCGGAAGGATCTCGCACCCAGGCTGCTCGCCGCAGTGAGTACGTGCCTGTGAAGGTGCGCCCGAGGAAGGGCCCGCACGAGACATGACGCCGACCTACAAGGTGAGCCATCTCGATGCTCTCGAGGCGGAGAGCGTCTTCGTCATGCGTGAGGTGGTCTCCGAGTTTCAGCGCCCGGTGCTGCTCTTCTCCGGCGGTAAGGACTCGATCGTGATGCTGCGCCTGGCCGAGAAGGCGTTCGCGCCGGGCCGCATCCCGTTCCCAGTCATGCACGTGGACACCGGCCACAACTTCCCCGAGGTGCTCGCCTACCGGGACAAGCGGGTCGACCAGCTGGGTGTGCAGTTGATCGTGGCGTCGGTACCCGAGGCGATCGACTCCGGGCTGGTCCGCGAGTCCGGCGACGGCATGCGCAATCGGATCCAGACCCCGGTGCTCCTCGACGCGGTGGAGAAGTACCGCTTCGACGCGCTCTTCGGCGGCGCCCGGCGCGACGAGGAGAAGGCCCGGGCCAAGGAGCGGGTGTTCAGCTTCCGCGACGAGTTCGGGCAGTGGGACCCGCGCAACCAGCGGCCTGAGCTGTGGGGCCTGTTCAACGCCCGGATCTCACCGGGGGAGTCGATCCGGGTCTTCCCGCTGTCCAACTGGACCGAGCTTGACGTCTGGCACTACATCTCCCGGGAACGTATCGAGTTGCCGGCGATCTACTTCGCGCACGACCGCGAGGTGGTGGAGCGCGACGGGATGGTCTACGCCGTGAACGAGTTCCTGCCGCTGCGGGCCGGTGAGACGCCGTTCGTGGAGCGGGTGCGCTACCGCACCGTGGGCGACGCGTCCTGCACCGCGGCGGTACGCTCCGACGCCGACACGATCGCCAAGGTGATCGACGAGGTGGCCGCCACCCGGATCACCGAGCGGGGCGCCACCCGCGGCGACGACCGGGTCAGCGAGGCCGCCATGGAAGACCGCAAGCGGGAAGGGTACTTCTGATGGCTGTGAGTGAGCGAGGTGGCGCCGCGGCGTCTGGGGTGAGTGAGCGAGGTGGCGCCGCGGCGTCTGGACTGAGCCGGAGCGTCGACGAAGTCGCCGCGGAGGCGAGGGAAGACGTCGCGTTCAGCGCCGCCCGAGCGAGCGAACCGGCCAGCTCAGCGAGGGAAGACGTCGCGTTCAGCGCCGCCCGAGCGAGCGAACCAGATGGGTCTGTGCGAGTGAGCGAACCATTTGGTAGGGCGGACATGCTGCGGTTCGCCACGGCCGGCAGCGTGGACGACGGGAAGTCGACGCTGATCGGGCGGCTGCTCTACGACACCAAGACGATCTTCGAAGATCAGCTCGCCGCGGTGGAGGCGGTCTCCCGCTCCCGGGGCGACGAGTACACCAACCTGGCGTTGCTCACCGACGGTCTGCGCGCCGAGCGCGAGCAGGGCATCACCATCGACGTGGCGTACCGGTACTTCGCCACCCCCCGGCGGAAGTTCATCATCGCGGACACGCCGGGGCACATCCAGTACACCCGGAACATGGTCACCGGGGCCTCCACCGCGGACCTGGCGCTGATCCTGGTGGACGCCCGCAAGGGCCTGGTGGAGCAGTCGCGGCGGCACGCGTTCCTGTGCTCCCTGCTGCGGGTGCCGCACCTGGTGCTCTGCGTGAACAAGATGGACCTGGTCGACTACGACCAGGCGGTGTACGAGCGGATCGCCGACGAGTTCACCACCTTCGCCGCCAAGCTCGACGCACCGGACCTCGCGGTCATCCCGATCTCCGCGCTGCGCGGCGACAACATCGTGACCCGGTCGGCCAGCATGCCCTGGTACGACGGGCCGTCGCTGCTGCACCATCTGGAGCACGTGCACATCGCCAGTGACCGCAACCTGGTCGACGTGCGCTTCCCGGTGCAGTACGTGATCCGTCCACAGTCGACAGTCGTGTCGGACTATCGTGGCTACGCCGGGCAGGTGGCGAGCGGGGTGCTGAAGCCGGGCGACGAGGTGCTGGTCCTGCCGTCCGGTTACACGACGACGATCGCCTCGATCGAGACCGCGGACGGGCCGGTCGCCGAGGCGTTCCCGCCGATGTCGGTGACCATCCGGCTCGCCGACGAGATCGACATCGCCCGCGGCGACATGATCTGCCGTCCGCACAACGCTCCGGCGGTGGCGCAGGACATCGAGGCGATGGTCTGCTGGATGGACGAGACGCGCCCGCTCACCACGGGAGCGAAGTACGCCATCAAGCACACCACCCGGGCGGTGCGCGGGATCGTCAAGGGCCTGCAGTACCGGCTGGACGTGAACTCGCTGCACCGCGACGAGAGCGCGGAGTCGTTGAAGCTCAACGAGATCGGGCGGGTCCGGCTTCGCACCACCGCGCCGCTGCTCTGCGACCCGTACCGCCGCAACCGGACCACCGGCGGGTTCATCATCATCGACGAGAGCACCAACCGGACGGTCGGCGCCGGCATGATCCTCGAAGCGTCCTGATCCGCTCGGACGCTCCGGTGTCCGGCCGGTCATGGTAGTCGCGCGGAATTGGGCGGAGCCAGCGACGTTCCCACTGCGGTTCGTGGACCTTCAGGACGGGGTGGTCGAACCGCGCGGCGGTGGAGACCCGGGTCGAGTTCATCGACGATGTCGACCCGCCGTACTCGTGCGTCGACGCCGACGGGCGCAGGGTCCGCCTGATCCTCTACGCGCTCGAGCTTCTGGTGTGCCAATGGGTGGCCGATGAATTCTTCGCGGCTGGCGCTGAGCTTGTGCGGGAGAAGACACCCGCTGGCGGCTCCCGCGTTTTCGAGGTGTTCGCGGGGACGATCCTGCGAACGATTAGACGGATCCGTCCGGTGCGGTGTCCGTCGAGCCGCGTACCTGGCAGCAGGCCATGCCGTTGCCCCGTGGTGAGGTATCGGTGGCGAGTTGACCGCGTCGGAGTTTCACCGTCGGTGGATGGTGGGTCGGCTAGGTCGCCGCTTCTGATACCCCGCTGGGTCAGCTGGCTCTACGCGGCGCGACCTGGGAGATCCGCTGCGGTGACACCGCGAGTAGAGTTGCCGCGTCCCGCACGGACAATCGCTCGACGAGCACCCGGGCGGCCGCGGCGGTGCGCTCGGTCAGCGCCCGCTCCGCTTCGTTGAGGCGGGCCCGCTCAGCGCGCAGCTCGGCGGTCACCGCATCCAGCGCCGGGTCGCCCGAGTGGTACTCGTACACCAGATCCAGGCTCGACTCGGCACCGATGTCAAGATCCTCGGCTAGTGCGATGGCTTCGCGAATCTCGCCGTCCAGCTTCGGCAGGCTCGCCGCGAAGGTGTGCGCCCCGGGCGCGTCCGATGCGCTGGCCAGCCAGTGGTCGTTCTCGCGCGTGACGACCACGTGGTACGTGCGCTTCTGCTGCGTGTTCACTTGATCAGCCACCCTTTCCCGAAGACTGGTTCCATATCCCGCTGGATCGCACGTAGCGTGCCGGTCGGGATGTCACCGCTGTGCTGGGCCACGATCGTCTGCGCGGTCACGCCAGCGACCGTCGCCGCGTACATGCGGTGCGAGCCGCGCTGACGGACCGCGACGCCACCGAGGCGTTCGATTCGACGGTTCACCTCACGCGCTCGCACCTACCGAGTCTAGTGGCTAGACAGATTCCCGTCTAGCCACTAGAGGGCCCCGCGTCCGTCGTCCGTCGGTCGGGTCGTCAGCGGTGGGTGGCTCGGTAGAAGGTCCAGGCGTCCGAGACGATGTCGGCCAGATCGGTGCGCTCGGGGACCCAGCCCAGCTCCTGCTTCGCCTTGTCCGACGAGGCGACCAGATCCGCCGGGTCGCCGGCGCGGCGGGGGGCGACCTCGACCGGGATCGGGTGGCCGGTGACCTCCCGGACCACCTCGATGACCTGGCGGTTGGAGAAGCCAGTGCCGTTGCCGAGGTTGTAGATCCGGTGCCCGCCGCCGCTCATGCTGTCCAGCGCGAGCAGGTGCGCGGTGGCCAGGTCGGAGACGTGGATGTAGTCGCGCACGCAGGTGCCGTCCGGGGTGGGGTAGTCGTCGCCGAAGAGGGCGAGCTTCTCCCGCTTCCCGGCGGCGACCTGCAGCGCCATCGGGATGAGGTGGGTCTCCGGATCGTGGCGTTCGCCGATGGCGACCCCGTCGGCGAGGTACGCGCCGGCGACGTTGAAGTAGCGCAGGCTCACCGCGGCGAGGCCGTACGCGGTTGCCTCGCCGGCGATGGCGTGGTCGACGGCGAGCTTCGAGGCGGCGTACGGGTTTGGCGGGCGGGTCGCGGCGGTCTCCGGGATGGGCACGGTGTCCGGGTCGCCGTAGACGTTGGCGGTGGAGGAGAAGACCAGCCGCTGCACGCCCGCGGTGCGCATCGCGTTGAGCAGGCGCAGCGAGCCGACCGCGTTGTTGTCCCAGTACTTCTCCGGGCGCTGCACGCTCTCGCCGGCCGCGATGAACGCCGCGAAGTGCAGGACGCCGTCGAAGCCGGCATCCGGTGCCAGCACGTCGGGCAGCGCGTCGTGCACCCGCCCCCGCACCAGGATGGCCCCGTCCGGCACCGCCTCGGCGTACCCGGTGGAGAGGTCGTCGAGCACCACGACCTCATGGCCCGCGTCGAGCAGGCGCGCCGTGACGACGCTGCCGATGTACCCCGCGCCACCGGTGACAAGCAGTTTCACGAGGAGATCCCTCCGGGAGATGTCGAGCGCGATCTCAATCTACTCGCACCGCCGCGACCGACGTTGCGGGGAGTGCGTACAATTCCGGCATGCAATCCGGCGGGAGACCGCGACCGGATCAGCAGCTCGGGCCGGTGCGACGCACCCTGGTCCGGCTGCTCGTCCGTGGCGTGGACGCCGCGATGCGTACGGTCACGCGGCTGCTCGGCGCCAGCCTCACCGAGGGGCGGGAGCGGATCAGCGAGGTCGAGTTGCGCGACCTGATCGCGGCCAACACCAGCCTGGACCGCGAGGAGCGCCGGCTGATCGCCGAGGTGCTGGCCACCGGGACCCGGTCCGTGCGCGAGGTGATGGTGCCGCGCACCGACGTGATCTTCCTGGATGCCGGGCTGCAGGTGGCGGAGGCGCTGCGCGAGGTCCGGGACGCCCGCCACTCCCGCTTTCCGGTCACCGACGGCGGGGCCGACGATGTGGTCGGGTTCGTGCACCTGCGGGATCTCACAATCCGGCCGGACGGTGAGCCGGCGTTGCCGCTGCGCGGGCTGATCCGGGAGGTCAAGCGGGTGCCGGCGAGCAAGCGGGTGCTCGCGGCGCTGTCCGAGATGCGGCGCGAGGGGCACCACCTGGCGGTGGTGGTGGACGAGTACGGCGGCACGGCCGGGATCGTGACGCTTGAGGACCTGATCGAGGAGCTGGTCGGGGAGATCCACGACGAGTACGACGTGGTGCCCGAGCCGGCGTTGGCGCTCGGGGTGCGGCCCTCGGTGGTGGACGGCCGGCTCAACCTCTCCGACTTCGCGGAGCTCTCCGGGCTGGCGCTGCCGCCGGGTCCGTACGAGACGGTGGGCGGGTTCCTGATGGCCCGCCTGGGCAAGGTGCCGGCGGTCGGTGACGAGGTACGTCTCGATGCCCTGCGGATGGTGGTCACCACGTTGGACGGGCGACGGGTGGCGCGGGTGACGCTGCTCCCGGCGGTGCCGGTGCCGCCCGTGGCGGGTGACCTCGATCCGACCGCCGGGGCGGACGCGCCGCCGGTGGCAGAGCCCGAGCGGGCGGCGTCGAGGTCAGGGTCGGTGCCGGTACCGGCGCCCGCGGTCCCCGCGGAAGCGGTGCCGACGGTCACTCCGCCGCCGGGGGCGGCCGTGCCGGCGGCTGTCGTCACGGCGGGCGCAGTCGTCACGGCGGGGGCCGGCCGGTCTGACAGCCGGTTCGTGGATAGGGCACGATAACAGCCGTGACGACGGTGCAGTCAGATAGCCAGAGATCAATTCGGTGGTCGATCAACGGTCTGGCCACGGCATTGGCCGTCACCGTTGTCGCATCCATCGCCGGGTACGCCGCCAAGGCCAAGTGCCACTTCACCGGCTGGCCGTACCCGGGCGAGGTGCCGCTGAACCAGTTCTGCTACAGCGACATCCCGGTGCTGTTCGAGGATCGCGGCATGATCGCGGGTGCCTTCCCGTACGCGCCGGAGGCGTGGAACCGCCTGCTGGAGTACCCGGTGCTCACCGGCGTCTTCATGGACCTGACCGCGCGGCTCTCCCGCACGCTCAACCCGACCGGCGACACGGAGTCGGCGCTGCAGTCGTACTTCAACGTCAACGTCGTGTTCCTGCTCGGCTTCGCGTTGCTCACGGTGTACGGCGTGTGGCTGCTGCTGCGCGAGCGGGGCGCCCGGCCCAGCGACGCCCTGATGGTCGCGGCGGCGCCGACGCTGATCCTCGCCGGCACGATCAACTGGGACCTGCTGGTGGTGGCGGCGGCGGTGTTCGCGCTGCTGGCCTGGGTCCGGGACCAGCCCGTGCTGGCCGGGCTGCTGATCGGCATCGGGACCGCGACGAAGCTGTACCCGATCTTCTTCCTCGGCCCGCTGTTCGTGCTGTGCCTGCGCCAGGGACGGATGCGGGCGTTCGGGGAGGTGACGCTGGCCACCGTCGCCGCGTGGACCGTGGCGAATGTGCCGCTCGCGGTCGCCTATCCGGACGGCTGGCTGGAGTTCTTCCGGTTCAACGCGGACCGCGGGGCGGACTTCGGTTCCATCTGGTACGGCTTGAAGTTGCTCGGCCACCCGGTGCCGGCCCTCAACATCATCGCGCCGTTGAGCTTCGTGCTGCTCTGCGCCGGAATCGGTGCGCTGGCATGGTGGGCGCCCCGGCCCCCGACGATCGAGCAGCTGGCGTTCCTGGTGGTCCTCGCATTCCTGGTGACCAACAAGGTGTACTCGCCGCAGTACGTGCTGTGGATGCTCCCGCTGGCGGTGCTGGCCCGCGGCGCGGTGCCGTTCCCCCGGGTGCTGCGCCACTTCGCGCTGTGGCAGGCCGCAGAAGTGCTCTACTGGGCCGCGGTCTGGGCATATCTCGATGGCCGGATCTATGACGCCTATGTGTTCTCCATCGTCATCCGGGTGATCGTGACGCTGTGGTTCGCCGCTCAGGTGGTGCGCGACATCCAGACGGCGCCGCCGCTCGCCCCGGTTGCGGCCGCAACCGGCGAGGACGGTCAGGTGACCGGCACGTACGCCGGCATCGGCACCAGCCGCCAGCCCTTGCCGTCGACGGAGTAGAACGCCTGCTGGTCGTAGGCCACGTACCCGTCGTCAAGCGTGTCGACCGGCGCGTCCGGGCCGGGAGTCGGCGTGAAGGTGGCGCCGCCGTCGGTGGTCTCCAGGAACGTGGCGACGGGGGAGCCGTCGAGCCACACCACCACCGAGCCGTCGGGGCGCATCCAGGCGCCGAAGCGCCGGTCCGCGGCCGGTACGTCCCAGCCCGCAACGGTGGCTTCCGGCCAGGCGAGTGCCGCGGGCAACGTCGTCCAGGTCTGCCCACGGTTGACGGTGCGGGCGACCGTGATGGTGCCGTCGCCGGCGCGGGTGAACAGGTACGCGGTGCCGCCGTCCCGGGTGACCAGCGTCGGCGAGCCGCCGCCCATCCGCGCCCCGAGCCGGGCGGTCGTCCAGCTCTCGCCCCGGTTGTGGGTCACCGCCACGGTGGTCTCCGAGGTGACCGGGTCGCTGCCGACGACCCACCAGCCGTACTCCGGAGCGACGCCCGCCGCCAGGATGGGGAGGTGGACCGGTGGCTGCCGGGCCAGCAGGCCGATCCGGTCGTCGCGCTGGCGAACCACGTACATGTCGCCGCGGTCCCGTAGCTGCACCGGGCGGTCACCGGGATCGGCGGCGAGCAGGCTCCTGGTGGTCGGCAGGTCGGCCGCTCCACCGGAGGTGCTGACCCGGACGTAGCCGCGGGTCCCGCTGCCGACGACGCCGGTGAGCATGAGCGACCGCGGGCTCAACGCCACCAGCCGTACCTGGGAGAGGCCGTCCGCCGGGCCGTCCCGCAGCTGGCCGATCACCAGCGGGGACTGGTGGCGACCGGCGCCGTCCAGCGGGAGCGCGGTCACCTGCAGGCTGCAGTGCCGGGGGCCGGTATCGGTGGTGCACACGTCGATGGCGGCGAAGAGGTGGTTGACGCTGGTACCCGCCACGGCGCGCAGGGCCACCGAGATCGGGCGCGGCGATGCCGGCACGGGTGCCGACGCGACCCGCCCGGGCTCGCCGGGCAACCCGCCGGCGGCGGCCTCCGGCGACCGGCCGCCGCGGGTGGCGACCACGACAATCGGCAGGAAGACCGTGAGCGTGGTGAGGACCGCGCCGCCGGCGGCGAGCCGGTCCCGCAGCCGGGCCCGCCGGGCGCGCGCCGTGACGTGGGCGAACTCCGGTGGCCGGGTGGCGTCCTCCACCTGGGACCGCAGCGCGCTGAAGTCCGGCTCAGCCATGCTGGTAGCCCTTGACCTCGGGTGGGGCCGACCGCGGTGCCGGGGCGGCCCTGGGTGCCGGCGCCGGCCGGACCGGGGCGGTGGGCTCGTCGCTGGGCTCGTCGGCGTGCTCGTTGAGCAGTGTCGCGAGCATCGCCCGGCCCCGGGACAGGCGGGCTTTCACGGTGCCGACCGGTACGCACAGCGTTTCCGCGACCTCGTGCACCGACATGTCGGCCAGGTGGTGCAGCACGATGGTTTCCCGGGTTGGCCGGGTGAGCTGCTGCAGCGCCGCGATCAGGGCGACCCGGTCGGGGGCGACCCCCGGCATGCTGTCGACCGGCCGGGCGACCCGGCCGGTGCGGACGAGCGTGTCAAAGAGCCGCCGCCGGCGCCACCGGGTCCTGGCCAGGTTCATCGCCACCGTGCACAGCCACGCCGCCGGATCGCTGACGTCGAGGAACTGCCGCGGCCGGGCGAGTGCCTTGGCGTATGCCTCCTGAACGAGATCCTGGGCGTCGTTGTGATCCCCCGTGATCGCGTACAGGGCGGCGACGAGCCGGCGGTAGTGCGCCTGGTATGCCAGGCTCACCGCCTCGTTGGCCTCGAGGTTGCCCTCCACGTCGTACCTCCCCCGGCCGTTCGCGTCCCGGCCATTCTCGCCGGTCCCCGCTCGGAGAGACCCGCCGCATCTGGAAGACGCCTGGGCCGGGCGGACGGTTGCAAAGCTGGTGGCCCCGGCTGACAGAATGTGCCCATGTCCCAAGTCCCATCCTCCGCCCGGCCCCGCGTGCTCTCCGGCATCCAGCCCACCGCCGACTCCTTCCACCTGGGCAACTACCTGGGAGCGGTACGGCACTGGGTGACCCTGCAGGAGACCCACGACGCGTTCTACTGCGTGGTGGATCTGCACGCGATCACTGCCGGTCACGACCCTGCGGTGCTGCGCCGCCGGACCCGCGCCAGCGCGGCCCAGTTGCTGGCGCTGGGGCTCGACCCGGACCGGTGCACCCTGTTCGTGCAGAGCCAGGTGCCCGAACACCCGCAGCTGGCCTGGGTGATGGGCTGCATCACCGGCTTCGGTGAGGCGAGCCGGATGATCCAGTTCAAGGACAAGTCCGCCAAGCAGGGCGCCGAGCGGGCCAGCGTGGGGCTCTTCACCTACCCCGTGCTGCAGGCGGCCGACATCCTGCTCTACCAGGCTCACGCGGTGCCGGTCGGCGAGGATCAGCGCCAGCACCTCGAACTCACCCGTGACCTGGCACAGCGGTTCAACACCACGTTCGGCGAAACGTTCATCCTGCCGCAGCCGTACATCATCCGGCACACCGCGAAGATCACCGATCTACAGGAGCCGACCGCGAAGATGTCGAAGTCGTCGTCGACCCCGAACGGGCTGATCGAGCTGCTGGAGGACCCGGCGAAGGCGGCAAAGAAGATCCGGTCGGCAGTCACCGACACCGGCCGCGAGGTGGTCTTCGACGCCGCCGCCAAACCCGGCGTGTCCAACCTGCTGACCATCTACGCCGCCCTCACCGGGCGGGACATCGACGACCTGGTCGCCGGATACGCCGGTAAGGGGTACGGGGACCTGAAGAAGGACCTGGCCGAGGTGGTGGTGGAGTTCATCCGCCCGATCCAGCAGCGCACCTCGGAGTATCTCGACGACCCCGGCCAGCTCGACAAGCTGCTCGCCGTGGGTGCCGAGAAGGCCCGGGCGGTGGCCGCGCAGACGCTGCGCACCGCGTACGACCGGGTGGGTTTCCTCGCGCCCATGTCCGGACGCTGACGTCGGTGGAGCACCGGAGTCCGGGTAGCACCACGATCGGCATCGCGATCGACATCCCGCCGCCGTGGGGTGAGCTGCTCACCGCGCGCCGCGCCGCCGCCGGTGACCCGGCGGCGGAGCACGAGCCGGCCCACCTGACGCTGATCGGGCCCACCGAGGTTGATGCCGCCGCGCTGCCCGGCATCAGCCGACACCTGGCGGACGTGGCGCGGCAGCACGGCCCGTTCCCGCTGCACCTGCGCGGCACCGGAACGTTCCGGCCGCTGACCGAGGTGGTGTTCGTCTGCGTCGCCGCCGGCATCGGGGAGTGCGAGCGCATCCACGAGGCGCTGCGCTCCTCGCCGGCGATCCGTCGGGAACTGGCCTTCCCCTATCACCCCCACGTCACCGTGGCGCACAAAGTCGACCCGGCGGCGATGGATGCGGTCTTCGATGATCTGGCCGCATTCGAGGCGGAGTTCACGGTGACCGGTTTCACCCTCTTCGAGCATGGACCGGGTGGCCGTTGGCACCCCCAGCAGGAGTACGTGCTGCGCGGCGACCAGCGACGATAGACGATAGAGCGGTGGCAAACATCTTTGACCGGCTGGAGGCCGGCGCGACGGCGCGGATCCACCGGGCCCGTCGGCGCTGGGGGCCGGTCGACCATGTCTGCCGGGCCGCGCTCCGTTACGACGGCACGGACGGGGGACGGCTCGCGGCCGCGTCGGCGTACTTCGGGTTCTTCGCGGTCTTCGCGCTCGCGGCGGTCGGCTTCGTCGTGCTGGGGTACGTCTTCCGCAACAACCGTGACGTCATCGAAACGGTCTCCTACTACCTCCGGCAGAACCTGCCGCAGCTCAACACGGACGAAATCCTGACGGCCAGCCGGCAGGTCAGCATCATCGCGTTGGTCGCACTGGTGATCGCCGGGGTGGGCTGGGTGGAGACGCTGCGTTCGTCGCAGCGGGCGCTGTGGAAGCTGGACGAGCACCCCGGCAACATCGTGGTCCGTTGGCTGGTCGACCTGGGCGTGCTGGTTGGGCTCGGCGTACTGCTGATGGTCTCGATCGCGGCCTCCTCCGGGCTGCAGGACTTCGTGCTGCGGATCGTCGGCGACGAGGCCAAGGGATCGCCGCTGCTGGTCGCCCTGCGCGGCTGGAACACCCTGATCGCCGGTGCGGTGGATCTGGTACTCGGTGCCGCCCTGCTCGCGGGAGTGCCCCGGTTGCGGATGAGGCTGCGACGCCTGTTGTTTCCGGCGGCGCTCTTCGCGGTCGGGCTGTGGGTGCTCAAGACGCTCGGCAAGCTGTACATCACCCGGACCGAGGCCAACCCGGCGTACCAGTTGGTGGCCGGCACGGTCGGCGTACTGATCTTCATGTTCCTGCTGCACCAGTTGCTGCTCTTCGCTGCGGCGCTGGCCGCCACCAGTACCCACGGCACCGTCAAGGACCTGGCCGGCGGCCGGGACCTGCCGGATGTCGTGGCCGTTGCCGCCGCGACCGCTGCCGTCTCGGTCGAGCATGCGGCGGTTGCCACGGAACGGGCCGCCACGGCGGCGCGACAAATCGTCGAGTCCGGCACCGACCCGGTGTCGCCTCGCCGCGACACGGGGTGAAGTGTCGCGGGATTTCCGCTGTTCCCACCACAATGGCCTGGTGGGAACTCTTGTCACGCTGAATCTGCCGGACGATTCGCCGGCCCTGTCACTGCCGTGGATCATCACGATCGGCCCGCTCGCCGAGGACGATGAGTGGGAGCCGGTTGTCTGCGGCCCGTACGAACGGGCACACGCCCTGGCCCTCGCCGAGGCGGTGGTGGCCGACGAGGAGCTGATGGCGGTCGTCGAGCCGGTGCAGCCGCATGTCACCGTCGATCAGATCCGAGGCGAGATCGCCGCGTCCCGCCTGGCCTGGGACGAAGAGCGGGCGCTCGATGAGCTGCCTGACGACGAGCCGATCGAGTCGTACGACGGCAGTGATGAGACAGCCGACACACAGGAGCCCGGACCGGCGCCCACGGTGGACGAGGTGCGGGCCGGGTTCGCCCGGATCGCCACACTGCTGACCCGGTCGTAGCCGGTCGGGCAAGGCTGCCAGGACACGCCGACCACCTGCCCTCACCACGCCGGCGCGACAATGCCGGACGCCTCCTGACATGTGCCCGAAGCACGTCATGACGCCGCCATTCGGTGCTTCCCTCACATGTCACCGAGGCCGAAGTACGTTCCCGGGCGAGCCGCACCGCCAGCCAGGCCGCCGACCTGGGACCATCGCCGGCTCGCTGCGCCGCGTTGAGCCCGGCGCGTTTCGGCGCAGGCGGGGCCGTCAACAAAGGTTGACAGCAGTATCGGCGTCAACTATTGTTGACGGATGAGTGAGGTCACCGACCTGGCGGCTCAGGCGAGCGGGCCGGACGTCCAGGTCGGCCTGCGCGCCGCCTTGGCGCTGCGCCGGCTGGCGGAGACGCTCGAGGCGCTGCAGGTGGCGAACGCGCGCCGGCAGGGCTGGTCCTGGCAGGACATCGCCGACGCACTCGAGGTCAGCAAGCAGGCCGTGCACAAGAAGTACGCCGGCGCCGGGCCGGCCCGATACCTTCGGGAGGGGTAATGTTCGAGCGCTTCACGACGTCCGCCCGCAACGTCGTGGTGCGGGCCAAAGCGGAGGCCCGCGACCTTCAGCACGGCATGGTCGGCACGGAGCACCTGCTGCTGGCGTTGCTGGACCCTGATGCTGGGCTGGGCTACCGACTGCTGCACGGGGCGGGGGTGCACAGGCAACTGGTCCGTGCCGACATCCAGCGGCTGGTGGCACCGCCACGGAAGATCATCAGCGCCGAGGATGCTGCCGCGCTGCGCACCGTCGGCATCGACGTGGACGCCGTCCTGGCCAGAATCGAGGCCACGTTCGGGCCCGAGGCACTGCACGCCCCGCCGGCTCCCGCGCGCCGCGGACTGCTGGGTCGCCCCAGGACACCCGGAAACACGTTCTCACCCCGGGCCAAGAAGGTCATCGAGTTGTCGCTGCGCGAAGCGATCCGGCTGGGCCACAACTCCATCGGCACGGAGCACATTCTGCTGGGGTTGATCCGGGAGGGTGAAGGGCTCGCCGCGAAGATCCTCACCGATGCCGGGATCGGGCTGGACGATCTGCGGGCCCGTACCGTGGCGGCCCTGCGCGAAGCGGCGTGACGTACGCCGCTTCGTCCCGCACCGGCCGGTATGCCGAGACGGCCACCGCGCTCGCGCTCCTCAGCGATCGACAGCTCGAGGAGGCGTTGCGCGGCGCGGTGCCGCTCGGAGTGGGGATCGGCGGGACGACCGCATTGCTGCGTGTCGCCGGCGTGCCGGTCTTCGTGAAGTGGCTGGTCCTCACCGACCTGGAGCGGCGGCCCGAGCATGTGCGGTCCACCGCCAACATGTTCCGGCTCCCCACCTTCTGCCACTACGGGGTCGGGTCGGTGGGCGCCGGAGCCTGGCGCGAGTTGGCGGCCCACGAGATGACCACCAACTGGGTGCTCAGCGGGCAGTCCGCGGCCTTTCCGCTGATGTACCACTGGCGGGTGCTGGCCGGGCCACCGAAGCGCCCGCCGACTGTCGAGGAGACCGTCGAGGAGCAGGCGGAGACGGACCGCATGGTCGCGTACTGGGCCGGTTCCGCAGCGGTGCGGGGGCGGCTGGACGCGCTCGCGCTTGCTTCGTGGAGTGTCGTGCTGTTCCTGGAGTACCTCCCGCAGAACCTGGACGACTGGCTGACCGCTCAGGCGGCACAGGGGGCGGGCGCGTTGGGGTCGGCGTGCGCCATGGTGGAGCGATGTCTGCGCGGCGGCATCGCGTTTCTGAACGGGCAGGGACTGTGGCACTTCGACGCGCACTTCGGGAACATCCTGACCGATGGCGAGCGCCTCTACTTCACCGACTTCGGCCTGGCGTCATCGTCGCGGTTCGCGCTGTCCGGGACCGAAGTGGAGTTTCTGGAACGGCATCGGACCCATGACGGGTGCTACGTCGCGACGCAGCTCGTCAACTGGCTGGTGACGGCATTGAGTGGCGCACCGGACCGCGACGAGTTCATCCGCGGCTGTGCCGCCGGCGACGATCCGGCGATCGTGCCGCCCGAGGCGGCGTCGATCATCGCGCGGTACGCACCGATCGCCGTCGTGATGAACGCGTTCTATCGGACGCTGTACCTGCGGAGCCGCACGGCGCCCTATCCGGCCCACGATCTTGAGCGGGTGTGCGCCACAATCGGTTTCTGGCCCAATGCGCCCTCGGACGAAGGGAACCGCATGATGGACATACAGCAACTCGCCGCCGAGCATGTGTCCCGCTTCAACGACAGCGTCGCGGCCGGCGACTTCTCCACGTTCACCGACGCGTTCGCCGACGACGCCACGATGACGTTCACCAGCCCGCCGTTGGGGACGTTCGTCGGCCGGGCCGCGATCGCCGAGGCGTACCGGCTCAACCCGCCGTCCGACACGATTGTCCTCGTCGCGGTGAGCCCGAGCGGCGCCGACGCGGCGGGGCTGCGCTACGCGTGGAGCGCCGACCCCACGCAAACCGCCGACATGAGCCTGAGCTGGCACCCCGACGGCCGGGTCCGTTCGCTGGAGATCGCGCTGCCCTGACCGGTTTACCGCGGTTCGGACGTGACCGTCGTGCCGTCGAGGCTCTGGAAGCCGCCGGCCACCAGGCTGCGAAGGACCTGCTGGTCAACGTCGGCGAGCCGCTTGAGGTGCAGGCACGACTTTCCGGTGCGGTGCGGGCCGAGACGACCGAGCAGGTCGCCGTAGGCCTCGAAGCCCTCGGACAGATAGATCGTCAGAGCCTGCTTGCGCGGTGCGAAGCTGACCGCCGCCGAGTCGCCCTCCCGCCCGGAGGCGTAGCGGTAGTGGTACGAACCGAAGCCGACAATGCTGCTGCCCCACATCACCGGTTGCGCACCGGTCACGTCGGCCATCAGCGCGCACAGTGCCTGCGCGTCCGCGCGCCGATCCGGGTCCGGGACCGCTGCCAGAAAATCTGCCGGATCGGCGCGGTTCGCGGTGGTCTTGGGCTCAGCCATACGTCCAGATTAGGGCTTGGCCGGGCTGCGCCACCACGCCGCGGTGTGCGGGGGTAGCTGCGTGGCGTTGACCGGCCCGCTCGCCAGAGCCAGCTCCCCGTACGCCACCAGTGGCACCGGGGCGGAGCCGAGGTTGACGGCACAGACGAAACCGGGTTCGCGGCGGAAGACCAGCGTGCCGTCCGGGCTGTCCAACCAGCAGAGCGCCGCGTCGCCAGTGGTGCGCCCCAGCGCCGGGTGCAGGCGGCGCAGCCGCAGCGCCTCGCGGTACAGCGAGCGCATGGAGTCGGGCTGCGCCGCCTGCGCCTGCGCGGTCAGCAGCCGCCACGCGGCGGGTTGGGGCAACCACGGCGGCGCCGACGCGTCGGGCGGGCTGAACCCGAACGGCGGGGCGTCGCCGGACCAGGGCAGCGGCACCCGGCAGCCGTCCCGGCCGGTGACCGCGCCGCCGGACCGTACCCACGCCGGGTCCTGCCTCGCGGCGGCCGGCAGGTCCAGCACCTCTCCCAGCCCGAGCTCCTCGCCCTGGTAGAGGTAGGCCGAGCCGGGGAGCGCCAGGATGAGCAGGATCGCGGCGCGGGCCCGGGCGAGCCCGACCGCACCGCCGCCGTACCGGGTCACATGGCGCTGCCGGTCGTGGTTGGAGAGCACCCAGGTGCTCGGCGCCCCGACCGCGCCGGCGGCGCCGAGCGAGGCGTCGATGATGGACCGGAAGGCCGCGGCGGACCACGGCGCGTCCAGGAAGTCGAAGTTGAATGCCTGGTGCAGTTCGTCGGCACGGACGTACCTGGCCACCCGATCGGGTGCCGTGGCCCAGACCTCGGCGACGGCCATCCGCTCGCCCGGGTAGGTGTCCAGGATCGCCCGCCACTCCCGGTACACCTCGTGGACGTCCTCCTGGTCGAAGTAGGGGGCGATGTCGCGGGCCGGCACGTGATCGCCACCGGCCTGCGGTGCGGCGGCGGTCGGGCCGGCGTCGGGGAGCCCGGCCGCCTTGATCAGGCCGTGCGCGACGTCCACCCGGAAGCCGTCCACGCCGCGGTCCAGCCAGAACCGCAGGATGGCGCGGAACTCCTCGCGGGTGCGCGTGCTGCGCCAGTTGAGGTCCGGCTGGGCCGGGTCGAACAGGTGCAGGTACCAGGAACCGTCGGCGGTCCGCGTCCACGCCGGGCCGGTGAAGAGCGACTGCCAGTCGTTCGGCGGCTCGGCGCCGTCCGGGCCGTGGCCGGGGCGGAAGACGTACCGGTCGCGGGCCGGGGAGCCGGGCGGCGCGGCGAGCGCGTCGACGAACCAGGGGTGTTCGCTCGACGTGTGGTTGGGCACGATGTCGACGATGATCCGCAGGGCGAGCCGATGCGCCTCGGCGAGCATCCGGTCGAAGTCGGCCAGCGTGCCGAAGCGGGGGTCCACGTCGCGGTAGTCGGCGACGTCGTACCCGCCGTCGGCCATCGGGGAGCGGTAGAACGGGGAGAGCCAGACCGCGTCGACGCCGAGGTCCCGCAGGTAGGGCAGGCGCCCGGTCAGCCCGGCCAGGTCGCCCGTGCCGTCGCCGTCGGAGTCGGCGAAGCTGCGCGGGTACACCTGGTAGATGACGGCGGAGCGCCACCACTGGCGGTCTTCCACAGTGGATCCCTC
Source organism: Micromonosporaceae bacterium (assembly GCA_035296325.1). Taxonomy (GTDB): domain Bacteria; phylum Actinomycetota; class Actinomycetes; order Mycobacteriales; family Micromonosporaceae; genus DATHBD01. The sequence goes on from DATHBD010000060.1 coordinate 56,319, forward strand.
CCCGAATGGCGTTCCCGCAGCAGCTTACGGGGCGTACGTGGCCGCGGGGCCGGTCTCGCCAGGTGCCAACCCGGGGTGCGGGTAGCGTGACGTGGCGCAGACCGTGCGGCACTGAGGAGGCAACCCGATGCGCGTCCGTACCGCGGTCGTGATCTCCGTGCTGGCGGTGCTGCTCGGCTCCGGCTGTACCGGCCGGGGTGCGACGCCGGAGCCGTCCGCCTCCGCCACGCCGGCCCGCACGCTCGTGATCTGGGCGGACGCCGCGCAGGCCGGCGTCCTGGTGCCGTACGCCATCGAGTACGGCCGGGAGCACGGGTTGGCCGTGGATGTCCTCGCCATCGGCGAGGACCGGCAGGGTCGGTTCCTGGCCGAGGTGGCCTCCGCTTCCGGTCGGGCGCCGGACGTCGTCCTGGGCAACAGCGACTGGATCGGCAACCTGGTGCGCGGCGACGCGATCGAGCCGGTGCCGCTGTCCGGCGATCAGCGGGCCGCGTTCCCGGAGATCGCGATGCGGGCGGTCACCCTGGGCGGTCAGGTGTACGGGGTGCCGTACACCGTGGAGAGCGTGGCTCTGATCCGCAACACCGACCTGACCCCGGTGCCCCCGGTCACCATCGAGGAGGCGGCCGCCATCGGGCGTCAGCTCAAGGAGGCCGGCAAGGTCGCCCAGCCGGTCGGGTACCCGGTCGGGGAGGCGGGCGACTTCCGCAGCGTGTACCCGCTGTACAGCTCGGCCGGCGGCACCATTTTCGGGGTCAAGGATGGCGGGGAGCACAACACCGCCGAGCTGACCGTCAGCAACCCCGAGTCGGTGGAGGCATTCACCCGGATCGCCGCGTTGGGCGAGAAGGGTGCCGGCGCGCTCGCCCCGTCGGTGACCCCGGCGAGCGCACTGGCGTTGTTCGCCAACGGCGACACGGCGTACCTGGTGGCCGGCTCGGAGGCGATTGCCGAGGTGAAGCGGGCCGGCATCCGGTACGAAGTCTCCGCGGTGCCGGGCTTCGCCACCGGTAGGCCGCCGCGACCGCTGGTCGGCGCCGCGGCGGCCTTCGTCGCGCGCAAGGGGCCCAACCGGGCCATGGCGCAGGACTTCGTGACCACTACCTTCACCCGGGCCGATGTCGCGGCGGCGCTGCACCGGGCGCAACCCCGGCCGCCCGCGCTGGTCGCCGGCGTCGAGGCGATCCGGTCGGCCGACCCGGACGCGCAGAAGTTCCTCGACGTGGCCAAGGGTGGGGTCGCCCTGCCGGCGGTGCCACAGATGGGCCCGGTGTGGGACACCCTTGGCCGTGCCGAGGCGGCGGTGCTGGCCGGCGCGGACGTCCCGGCCACCGTCTACGACGCCGCGGCGACGATCCGCACCGCGCTGCGCTGAGGTCGCATCAGTCGCCCTGCCGTGCCTGCAGCGCCTCGACGAACCAACCCCAGAGGTGCATCCGGCCCGGGATCGGCGGCCAGCCGTTGATGACCGCGAGCAACTGCCAGTACCGCTCGGCCCGCGGCTCGTACGCGACCTCGGCATGTCCCAGCAGTTCCCGCCGGTAGTCCGGGGTGTCCGTGCGGCCGGCCGCAGCCGCCCACGCCGAGACCACCTGATCCACGAAGGGGGTGGCCTGGGGCGAGTCGGGCGCGATCGCGGCGTCGAGTGCCCGCTGGCTCTGGGTGAAGACCAGCTCGGACAGGCGTCCGGCCTCCTCACCGGAGAGCGGTTGCGCCCCGGTGCCGAAGCTGCGCTGGCTCATCGCCCGGAGCCGCTGCCGGAAATCGGTGTCGCGGAGCAGGTCGGCGAGTTCGATCCAGGCGTCGACCTGCTCGTCGGTTGGGTCGTCCGGCAGGTCGGCCGAGACGTTGCGGATCATGGACTGGAAGCCGGCCGACGCTTCGGCGGGCACCCCGTCGAAGATGCTGTCGAGGAACTCGGTGAGGATCCGGCGGCGTTCGTCCGCTGTGGCCTGTGCGATGCGGGTCATCCGATTGACCTCCGATGGTGTGGGTTGGCGTTTGGCGAGGGCGCGCAGCGCGGCGCGGCGCAGTTTGAGCACCCGGATCTGGGCGCCCATCGCCTCGGCGTGGGCGGCGGCGACCGCTGCCAGGTCCTCCCCGCGGTCCAGCACCCGCCGGACCGTGGCAAGGTCGAGGCCCAGTTCGCGCAGGGTGCGGACGAACTCCAGCCGGATCAGCGACCCGTGGTCGTACTGGCGGTACCCGGCGCCGGTGCGGTCGGTTTCCGGTACCAGCCCCACATCGGAGTAGTACCGGATGGTCTTGACCGGGAGCCCGGTCAGTCGGGACAGTTCGCCGATGTTCACAGCTGTGATGCTGCACCCTCCAGTGGCTGGAGAGTCAAGGAACTGCCGCCGCCGCTGCCGCCCGCGCGGCCGGTTCCGGGCCTGAGTCGGGGGGCGGGAGGCGGATACGGCATACTCGCGCAGCGTGGTGCTGACTCGGCGCTGGGCGCTGCTGCTGATCGCCGTCGGCGTCTGGAACTGGGTGATCTGGCCGCGGTTCGCGGTCGCCATCTGGCAGGACCCGCGCGCCTGGGACGGGGGTACGCCGACCAGATTTCTCTGGGTGCACGCGTTCCTGATCGTGGTGTCACTGGTGCTGGGTACCGTCGTCGGCGTACTGGGGCTGCGCGGTTGGCGGGCGGCCCGGCCGCTCGATCGCTGAGCGCGACTACTGAGGAGAGGAAGCGGTTTCGTGGAGGCACTACGGCTGATTCTGCGCTATGCGCACCTGATCGGGTTCGCGCTGCTGCTCGGCGCGGCGGTGGCTCAGTACCTGAGCGGGCGACTGCGGATCAACGCCGCCATGCTGTGGGGCGCGGCCATCCAGGTGGTGACGGGCATCGCCCTGTCGGCTCCGCTGCGCGGTGACGAGGCGGACGAGCCGGACCGGGTCAAACTGATGCTCAAGCTCGTCCTGGCCATCGCCATCTTCGCGATGACCTTCTTCTCCCGGCGGCGCAGCGATGTCAACCGGGGCCACTTCCTCGCCATCATCGGACTCACCCTGGTCAACGCCGCTATCGCCACCTTCTGGAACTGACGACCCGCGGCGTTGCCCGCGTCGGCGCGCCAGGCACGCGGTGGTTGGGGGCACGTCACGGAGGCATAACGCACTCCTCCCAACCCGGCAGCATTTTCTCGCGCCGGCAACGTTCCGGCGTACGCTCCGGACCAGTTGGGGATCACCGCGAAGTTCTGCGGTGCGATGGAAGGGAGCTCGCCTTGCACCGAGTGCGTGGGATGAGGGTGATCGCGACCGCCGGCGTGGCGATCGTCGCGCTGGGCATGGCCGCCTGCGGCGGGGAGGACGCCGAGCCGGGCGGGGGCACCAGCGAGCCGGCGAAGAAGTCGGTCAAGGTCGGGCTCGCGTTCGACATCGGTGGCGAGGGCGACAAGTCGTTCAACGACGCGGCCGCCGCCGGGCTGGCGCGGGTGAAGAGCGAGCTCAACCTTGACGTGAAGCCGCTGGCCGCGGCGGACAGGGAGTCGGAGGCGGACAAGACCGCCCGGCTCAGCCTGCTGTGCAAGGGCGGATACAACCCGGTCATCGCGGTGGGCTTCGTCTACGCCGGCGCAGACCCGGCGAACGGCCCGCTGGCCAAGGCCGCGAAGGAGTGTCCGGACACCAAATTCGCAATCATCGATGACGCGAGCGTGCGGGCCGACAACGTCGCCAACCTGACGTTCGCCGAGGAACAGGGTTCCTTCCTGGTCGGGGTGGCGGCGGCGCTGAAGAGCAAGACCGGCACCGTGGGATTCGTGGGTGGCTGTGAGGTACCGCTGATCAAGAAGTTCGAAGCGGGGTACGCGGCCGGTGCCAAGGCGGCGAAGCCTGACATCAAGGTCGTGCCGAACTACCTGTCCACCCCGGCGGACAAGTGCTCGGGCTTCAACGATGCCGCCAAGGGCGAGACCTCGGCGGGCGGGCTCTACGACGCTGGCGCCGACATCGTCTACCAGGCCGCGGGCGGCTCGGGTGCCGGCGTCTTCAAGGCCGCGAAGGCCAAGGGCAAGCTGGCCATCGGCGTGGACTCGGACCAGTACAACACCGCCGGCGCCGAGGTCCGTGATGTGATCATTACGTCCATGCTGAAGCGGGTGGATACGGCCGTGTTCAACTTCGTCAAGGAGGCCGGCAACGATGCGTTCAAGAAGGGCGAGACGACGTTCGATCTGAAGGCCGAGGGCGTCGGTTACTCCACCTCCGGCGGCAAGATCGACGACATCAAGACCCAGCTCGACGACTTCAAGGCGAAGATCATCGACGGCACCATCAAGGTCCCCACCACCCCGACCGCCTGACGCCGTCCCCGAGCCCCGCCGCGGCCGCGCGCGGCCCCGCGCGACCCACTCCCTCCGCGATCTTGCAGTCGTGCTCGCCTTTTCGTACCTTTCGCCATAGTGCGCCCGAGGCACGACTGCAAGATCGCGGGAACCTCGGGGCGGGGCGGGGCTGGGGCGGGGCGGGGGCGGGGCGGTTGCGGGGGGGGTGGGGGCGTTGAGGATCTGCGTAGCGGTGGGAGGTGGGTGGGTGGGGGCGGTCGAGACTGAGCCAGCCGTTGAGCTGCGCGGGATAACCAAGCGGTTCCCCGGAGTGGTGGCCAACGCCGACGTCTCGCTCACGGTGCGGCCCGGCACGGTCCACGCCATCGTGGGGGAGAACGGTGCCGGCAAGTCGACGCTGATGAAAATCCTGTACGGGATGCAGCGGCCCGACGCCGGGGAGATCCTCCTGGGCGGCCGGCCGGTGCGCTTCGGTTCGCCGCAGCAGGCCATCGCGGCCGGTATCGGCATGGTGCACCAGCACTTCATGCTGGCGGACAACCTCACCGTGCTGGAGAACGTGGTCCTCGGCGCGGAGCGCCGGCACGGCATCGGCGCCGGAGCGGCCGCGGCGATCCGGGAACTCTCCGGGCGGTACGGGTTGGCGCTCGATCCGGACGCCCTGGTCGAGCGGCTGGGGGTGGGAGAGCGGCAACGGGTCGAGATCGGCAAGGTGCTCTACCGCGGCGCCCGGATCCTCATTCTGGACGAACCCACCGCGGTGCTGGTGCCGCAGGAGGTCGCCGCACTCTTCGGCAATCTGCGGGAGCTCACCAGGGAAGGCCTCACGATCATCTTCATCTCGCACAAGCTCGACGAGGTCCGGTCGGTCGCCGACGAGATCACCGTGATCCGGCGTGGCACCACCGTCGGCACCGTCGCGCCGGGTGACGTGACCGCCCGCCAGCTCGCCACCCTGATGGTCGGCAGCGAGCTGCCCAGCCCGGAGGCTCGCGAGTCGACGGTGACGGATACCCCCGTCCTGGACGTGTCCGGCCTGACGGTGCCCGCGGCCGGTGGGCGGGCGCATGTCGCAGACGTCAGTTTCACGATCCACCGGGGTGAGGTCGTGGGCATCGCCGGTGTCGAGGGCAACGGCCAGGCTGAGCTGGTCGAGGCACTGCTGGGGATGCGGGCGTCGACCGGCGCGATACGCCTTGCCGGCGTGGACATCGCGCGCTGGGGGACCCGGGCGCGGCGCGAGGCCGGCATCGGGTACATCCCGGAGGACCGGCACCGGCACGGGCTGCTGCTCGACGGCACGGTGTGGGAGAACCGGGTGCTCGGCCACCAGACCCAGGCACCCAACGCGCGAGGGCCGCTGCTGAACATCGGCGGCGCGCGCCGCGACACCGAGCGCCTGGTGCGGGCGTACGACGTCCGTACCCCGGGCATCGACGTCGCCGCCGGCGCGCTCTCCGGTGGCAACCAGCAGAAGCTCATCGTCGGCCGGGAGATGAGCCACCAGCCGAAGGTGCTCGTCGCCGCGCACCCCACCCGGGGGGTCGACGTCGGCGCGCAGGCCGCGATCTGGGACGAGATTCGCCGGGCCCGCCACGAAGGCATGGGCGTGCTGCTGATCTCCGCGGACCTGGACGAGCTGATCGGGCTCTCCGACTCGCTGCACGTGATCAGCCGCGGCCGGCTCGTCCACGGGGCCGACCCGGCGACCATCACGCCCGAGGAACTCGGCTCCGCGATGACCGGTGCCGGGCCATGAGGCGGAGCGACGCGTCGCGGCTGGTACGGAGGATCGCCGCGCCGACGGTGGCGCTGCAGGTGGCGGCGCCGATCGTCGCGCTGCTGCTGGCCGCGGGCATCTCGTCGATCGCCCTGATGATCAGTGGGAAGGACCCGCTCCCGGCGTACCGGCAGATGTTCGCCTACGGCATCCTGCCGGAGTCCCAGGTGGAGATCCTCAACAAGGCGACGTACTACTACATCGCCGCCATCGCGGTGGCGATCGGGTTCCGGATGGGCCTGTTCAACATCGGGGTCGACGGCCAGTACCGGCTCGGGGCGTTCTTCGCCGCCTCGCTGGGGGCGGCGTCCATCCTGCAAGGGCTGCCGGGGGTCCTGCGCACCCTGATCATCGTGCTGGTCGCGATGGCGGTCGCGGCGTTCTGGGCCAGCATCGCCGGCCTGCTCAAGGTCACCCGCGGGGTCAGCGAGGTGATCTCCACCATCATGCTCAACGCGCTCGGCGGTGGCATCGTGGCGTGGCTCAACACCACGGAGAACTGGGGCGTGCAGCCACCGGGCAGTAACGGCGTCTCCACGCCGATCCTGGCGGAGGACGCGTGGGTGCCGGCGCTGCCCCTGGTCCCCGGCACGAACCAGGGCGTCTTCGGCTTCCTCGTGATCGCCGCGCTGCTCGGCGTGGCGTACTGGTTCGTGCTGGGCCGGACCCGGTTCGGGTTCGACCTGCGGGCCACCGGCTGGAACCCGTCCGCCGCGGTGGCCAGCGGGGTCGACGCCAAGCGCATGGTGATGATCACTATGGCGCTGTCCGGCGCCGTGGCCGGGCTGGTGGGCATGCCGCAGCTGCTCGGTGAGACACACGCGTACACCCAGGACTTCGGCGGCATCGGATTCACCGGGATCGCGATCGCGCTGCTCGGCCGCAATCACCCGATCGGCATCGCATTCGGAGCGCTGCTGTGGGGGTTCCTCGAGCGTTCCGCGTTGATCCTCGACCTCGAGGACATTCCACGTGAGATCGTGACGATCATGCAGGCGGTCACCGTACTCGCCGTCGTCGTGGCGTACGAGATCGCCGGCCGGCTCAGCCGCCGGGCCCAGCAGCGCCAGGTCGGCGCGGTCGCGGCCGCACCGGTGCCGTCGGCCGCCGCTCCCGGCGCCGGTGGTCACCCCACAACCACTGGCGGAGGTGCGCCGTGACGGCTGACGCGCTGCTCGGGCCGACGCCGGCGGCCCCGACCGAGGAGCGGCCGCCGCGCCGCCGGCGGATCCGGCTCAGCTACGTGCTGCTCGCGGCGTCCGGTGCGCTGTTCGTGCTGGCCGCCGTGCGGGCCCTGACCGGGGCGGACGACCTGACCTCCGACGGGGCCATCCGCGCCGGGCTGCAGGCGGCCGTGCCGCTGGGCCTGGCCGGCCTGGGCGGCCTGTGGTCGGAGCGCGCCGGTGTGGTGAACATCGGCCTGGAGGGCCAACTGATCCTGGGTACCTGGTTCGGGGCGTGGGGCGCGCTGGAGTGGGGGCCGTGGGCCGGAGTGCTGACCGCCATCGCCGGTGGGGCCCTGGGCGGCCTGCTGCACGCGGTCGCCACGGTCACCTTCCGGGTGGACCACATCATCTCCGGCGTCGCGATCACGATCCTGGCCGGTGGGGCCGCGCGGTACCTGTCCAGCCTCACCTTCGCCGGCATGCCCGGCGGCGGCGTCACCCAGTCCCCGTCCGTTGGTGAGCTGCCCCGACTCTCCGTGCCCGGGGTGGGCGCGCTCGACAGCATCGAGGCCCGGCAGTGGTTCGCGGTGAGTGACATCGCCGGGCTCCTGAGGGGCGTGCTGACCGGGACCTCGGTGCTCACCATCCTCGCCATCGCCCTGGTGCCGGCGACCTTCTTCGTCCTGTGGCGCACCGGCTTCGGGCTGCGGCTGCGCTCGGTCGGCGAGAACCCGCGGGCCGCCGAGTCGCTCGGGGTGAACGTGTACCTCTACAAGTACTACGGCGTGGTGATGTCGGGGGCGCTGGCCGGACTGGGCGGCGGCTTCCTGTCGATGGTGGCGTCCAGCATCTACCGCGAGGGCCAGACCGGCGGTCGGGGTTTCATCGGCCTCGCCGCGATGATCTTCGGGAACTGGCGGCCCGGCGGGTTGGCCGCCGGCGCGATGCTGTTCGGGTACATCGACGCGCTGCAGTTGCGGCGGGGCAGCGAATCCGTGCACGCGCTGCTGCTGCTGGTGGCGGTGCTGCTGGTCGCCGCGGCGGTGTGGCAGTGGCGGCGGCGCGGGTACGTGATGGCGGGCGTCGCGCTCGCGATGGCCGCCCTGTCGGTGCTGTGGTACTTCGGCACGGACGCGATCCCGGTGCCGCTGGTGCAGGCCGCCCCGCACGTCACCACGCTGGTGGTGCTCGCGCTCGCCTCGCAGCGATTGCGCCCTCCCGCGGCCGATGGCCTGCCCTACCGTAAGGGTGCCGGATGAGCGCCCCGACGAACGGTGCCGACCCGTACGGCGCCGACCCGTACGGCGCCGACCCGTACGGCGCCGGAGACGGCATCGACTGGGCGACGCTGCGGTCGGCGGCGGTCGGGGCGATGCACCGGGCGTACGCGCCGTACTCCAACTTCCCGGTCGGCGTCGCCGGGCTGGTCGACGACGGCCGGGTGCTGACCGCCTGCAACGTGGAGAACGCCTCGTACGGCCTGGGCCTGTGCGCCGAGTGCGGCCTGGTGTCCGCCCTGCACGCCACCGGCGGCGGCCGGCTGGTCGCCATCGCCTGCGTGGACGCACGCGGCAATGCGCTGATGCCCTGCGGGCGCTGCCGCCAACTGCTCTGGGAGCACGGCGGGCCGCAGTGCCTGATCGCCACCGCCGGCGATCCGCTGCCGATGGCGCACCTCCTGCCGCTCGCGTTCGACGACACCGACCTCGACGCGGTCGCCCCCACCGCGCGGGCCGGACCGGGTCCGGCGGTGCCGGGCCGGCTGGCCGAGTACGGCGGGCGCGGCACCGTGTTCGTCCACCCCGACATCGTCGGCGGCGACCAGGTGTGGACGGCGTACTGGGAACGCTCGTCCGGCCCGGGCGCGGACCCGCACGAGCCGGCCGGGATCCTCGAGGAGGGCCCGACCTGGCCCGACCAGGCCTCCGCCGTGGCCTGGGGTCGCGCGCGCACCCCCCGGGTCGTGGTGGTCAACGGCAGCGGCGACATGGCCTGGGCCGGCACGGCGCAGCGCCCGGCCAGCATCGACGTCGACTGGGCCGGCCCATGAGCGCGCGTCAGTTCACCGCGGTGGACGTCATCCGCGCCAAGCGGGACGGCGGCGAACTGTCCGTGGCGCAGATCGACTGGGTGCTGGACGCCTACACCCGGGGCGTCGTCGCGGACGAGCAGATGTCGGCGTTGGCCATGGCGATCCTGCTGCGCGGCATGACCGCGACGGAGATCGCCGCATGGACCGCCGCGATGATCGCATCGGGGGAGCGCCTTGACCTGAGCTCGTTGGCCCGGCCGACCGTGGACAAGCACTCCACCGGCGGTGTCGGTGACAAGATCACCCTGCCGCTGACCCCGCTGGTCGCCGCGTGCGGCGCGGCCGTGCCGCAGCTGTCCGGGCGGGGCCTTGGTCACACCGGCGGCACCCTCGACAAGCTGGAGTCCATCCCCGGCTTCCGGGTCGGACTGTCCAACGCGGAGTTCCTGGCCCAGCTCGGCGACGTGGGCGCCGTCATCTGCGCGGCCGGTGCGGGGCTCGCCCCGGCCGACCGCAAGCTCTACGCCCTGCGCGATGTCACCGGCACCGTCGAGGCGATTCCGTTGATCGCGTCCTCGATCATGAGTAAGAAGATCGCCGAGGGTACGGCCGCGCTGGTGCTCGACGTCAAGGTGGGTTCGGGCGCCTTCATGCGCGAACTCGCCGATGCCCGGGAGCTGGCCCGCACCATGGTCGACCTGGGAGCGGCGCACGGCGTGTCCACCCGTGCGTTGATCACCGACATGTCGACCCCGCTCGGCCTGGCGGTCGGGAACGCCGTCGAGGTGGCCGAGTCGGTGGAGGTGCTTGCCGGGGGCGGCCCGGCCGACGTGGTGGAGCTGACCGTCGCGCTGGCCCGGGAGATGCTGGACGCGGCCGGCCTGGCCGAGGTCGACCCCGCCGACGCGCTGGCCGACGGTCGGGCCATGGACAGCTGGCGGGCGCTGGTGCGGGCCCAGGGTGGGGACTCGGACGCGGCGCTGCCGGTCGCGCCGGAACGGGAGACGGTACGGGCGCAGCGCGGCGGGTACGTGGAGGCCGTGGACGCGTACGCCATCGGGGTGGCCGCCTGGCGGCTGGGTGCCGGGCGGAGCCGGAAAGAGGACCCGGTCAGCAGCTCGGCCGGGGTTGTGCTGCACCGCCGCCCGGGTGACCGGGTCAGCGCCGGCGATGTGCTCTTCGAACTGCGTACCGAGGATGCGGCCAGAATCCCGGCCGCCCTCGGCCCGGCCAGCGGTGCGGTCACCATCGCCGACGCCGCGCCGGCCCGGCCACCATTGATCCGTGAACGGCTCACGTGATCGTTCCAGCACCGAACCCCGCCCAGGTCCGCGACGCCTGCCTCGCCGAGCTGGCCCATCTCGGGCTGCCGGTGCCGCCGGGGAACCTGCCGCTGCTCTGGGATCCGGCGGATGGCGTGTCGCTGCGGCCGTCGGTTGAGATCGAGGCCCGGATGGCCATCCTCAACGTGGTGCTCGCCCGGGCGTACGGAATGCCGTCGGATCTCGCCGTGTCGTGGCTGCGCGACGCGCACCTGATGGAGCGCCTCACCGGCGCGGAGTGGGACTTCGTCGTGTCCGGCGTGGGCGACCCGGAGGTGTTCGCGCTGCATTTCGACGCCCTGTTCGCGCTGGCCTGGCTGGTCGGCATCGCGATGGACCTGGATCCGACGCGGCCCGCGGCGGAGGGCCTGGTGGGCCGCCTGCCGCACCTGCCGGAGAACGAGCCGTTCGCCGACTGGCGGCGCCGCACGCTCGCCGCACCGCGGGAACCGAGTGCCGCCGCCGTCCAGTTGGACCTCCACTACTGCCTCGACTGGGCGTTCCTGGAGGCGGAGTACCGGCAGTCGCCCCTGCCCGGGCCGATCGACTCCAACGCCATCGGTCAACGACGGTGGGCGTTGGAGTGGGCCGTGCTGCGGCACGGTCAGCGCCACGGGCCGCCCCGGGCCTGGAACGAAATCGACCTGAGCTGATCGCTCCTCGTCAGCGCGCCGCGGCCGGCGCGGGCTCCTCCTGGGCCGGCAGCGGCTCGGTGTCGGGCAGGCGGTGCTCGGCCAGCCCGATCCGGGCGTGCAGGCGACGCAGCGGTGCCGGCGCCCACCAGTTCCAGCGGCCCAGCAATGTCATCGTCGCCGGCACCAACAGACAGCGCACGATCGTGGCGTCGATCAGCACGGCCACGGTCAGGCCGAGGCCGACCTGCTCGATCGTGCCGATCCGACCGGCGGCGAAGCACCCGAACACGATCACCATCAGCAACGCCGCCGAGGTGATGATGCGCCCGGTGTGCTGGAGCCCTCGCCGTACCGCGGTGTCGGTGTCCTCGCCGCGCTCGACGTACTCCTTGATCCGCCCCAGCAGGAAGACCTCGTAGTCCATCGAGAGACCGAACGCGAACGCGAAGACGATCACCATGACGAACGGCGAGAGCCCGCCGATGGTGAGCGTCTGCAGCAGGTTCTCGCCGTACCCGTACTGGAAGACCGCCACCAGCACGCCGAAGGAGGCTCCCAGCGACACCACGTTGGCCAGGATCGCCTTGATCGGCACGACGACCGAGCCGGTCATCGCGAACAGCAGGAGAAACATCGAGATCATCGTGACCGTGATCGCGAGCGGCAGATCATCCAGGATGAGGTCCACCAGGTCGACCAGGACGGCGGCGTCGCCGGTGACCCAGGAGCGCTCAGCCTGCGGCCGGTCCGCCCGCAGGCGGTGCACCAGGGCCTGGGCCGCATCATCCTGACCTTCGCCGCGCAGGGTGATCCGGACGGAGGAGACGCCGGCGGTGCGGGAGGTCGCCGGCTGGACGCTGGCCACCGCCGGGTCGGTGCGCCACCGGCCGGCCCAGGTGTCCAGCGAAGCGGTGTCGGTGCGCGCCACGACAGTCAGGTCGGGGGTGTACGCCTGGCCGAAGTTGGCGGCCAGGTCGTCGGCCACCTGCACCGACTCGATGCTGCGTGGGACACCCTCCAGCCGGGGCAGCTTGACCGTGGCGGACAGCAGGGGGAGGCCGGCCGCGAGCAGCATGGCGGTCGTGGCGAGCGCGACCAGCAGCGGGCGGCGCTGCACCAGTCGGGAGAGCCTCGCGAAAAAGCCGACCTCAGCTTCGTCGCCAGCGGCGCCGGCGGCCCGCGCGCGCTTCGACGGGCGGATCCGGCGCCGGCCGATGCCGATCATCGCCGCGGTGAAGGTCAACGCCGCGATCATGGCGACCAGCGCGATGGCGACACCACCGGAGCCAAGCGCGGACAGCCCGGCGACGTCGAACGCCAACAACCCGGCGATGGCGGCCCCGACGGTGAGGGCGCTGAACGCGATGGTACGGCCGGCGGTCGCCCACGCCCGCGCGACGGCCGTCTCCGGATCGAAGCCGGCGCGCAGTTCCTCCCGGTAGCGCCCGACCAGCAGCAGCCCATAGTCGACGGAGAGGCCCAGCCCGAGCAGCGTGGCGACGGTCACCGTGTTCTGGTCGATGTCGGTGAAGTAGGAGAAGCCGAGCAGCACGATCAGAGCGGCGGCGGCGGAGACGATCGCCGCCAGCACCGGCAGGGAGGCCGCGACCAGCCCGCCGAAGAGGATGACCAGCAGCACCAGGGTCGCCGGCAAGGAAATGATCTCCGCACGGGTGAGGTCTTCCTGTACCGCTGCGTTCACCTCGTTGTTGATCACCATGTCGCCGCCGACCCGGACCCTGGCCTGGGCCTCCCCGGCCGCACGCAAGTCGCCGGTGAGTCGGTGCAGGCGGTCGGTGACCTGGTCGACCGCGGTGTCGTGGGCGTCGCCTTCGAGACGGTCCAGCGTCACCACGAGCAGAACCGCACGTTGGTCGGTGCCGACGTAGCGGGCCGGTTGGTACTCCGCGGGCAGCGGTGGGTCCAGGTACGGATGGGCAATGCTCTGCGTGCCCGGGATGCCGTCCAGGTCGTCGGCGGCGCGGCGGATGGTGTCCCGCGCGGGAGTCCCCTTCGGGTCCAGCCGGTCCACCAGACCGACCACCTGGCCACCCCGGTCGCTGCCCTCGTTGAGGACGTCCCATGCCGCCACCGACTCGAGGTGGTTGGGGATGTTGTCGCTGGCCAGTCTGCTGAAAACCGGCCCCGCTGACGCCACTCCGGCAAGGGTGGCCACCAGCCAGAGGGCCAGCACCACCCAGCGGCGGCGGAAGCACCACCGCCCGAGCCGCGCCATCACACCTTCGCCCCGTCGGTCCCCCGCCATCGCGCTACCACCCCGTCTTCGCGTCAGCGTTTCATCTCTGCGTCGCCCGCGCCCATCTCAACATGACTAGGGTTTCTCCATGGCCCCACCCCCGCCCACGTACGAAGCCCTCCGCCGGGCCCCGAAGGTACTCCTCCACGACCACCTAGACGGCGGCCTGCGCCCGGCCACCATCGTGGAGCTCGCCGCCGATGTCGGCCACGAGCTTCCGGCGTCCGGCGTCGAGGCACTGGCACAGTGGTTCGTGGACGCGGCGAGTTCCGGGTCACTTGAGCGGTATCTGGAGACCTTCGTGCACACCGTCGGCGTGATGCAGACGGCGGCGGCGCTGCACCGGGTCGCCATGGAGTGCGCGCTGGACCTGGCCACGGACGGGGTCGTCTACGCCGAGGTGCGGTTCGCGCCGGAGCAGCACCTCGAGGGCGGGCTGAGCCTCGACGAGGTTGTGGAGGCGGTGCTGGCCGGGTTCGCCGACGGCGTCGCCGCCGCCCGGGTCGCGGGGCACCCGATCCGGGTCGGGACGCTGCTGACCGCGATGCGGCATGCCGCCCGGTCCATGGAGATCGCTGAGTTGGCGGTGCGGTACCGCGACCAGGGCGTCGTCGGCTTCGACATCGCCGGCGCGGAGGCGGGATATCCGCCCACCCGGCACCTGGACGCGTTCGAGTACCTCCAGCGGGAGAACTTCCACTTCACCATCCACGCCGGGGAGGCCTTCGGGCTGCCGTCGATCTGGCAGGCCATCCAATGGTGCGGCGCCGACCGGCTCGGTCACGGCGTCCGGATCATCGACGACATCGACCCGGCCACCGGCCAGCTGGGCCGGCTCGCCGCGTACGTCCGGGACAAGCGGATTCCGCTTGAGCTGTGCCCATCGTCCAACGTGCAGACGGGTGCGGTGGACTCGATCGGCTCCCACCCCATCGGCCTGCTGCGCGACCTGGCGTTCCGGGCGACGGTGAACACCGACAACCGCCTGATGAGCGGGACCTCGATGACCCGGGAGATGTTCCTGTTGACCGAGGCGTTCGGATATGGTTGGGGAGAAATCCAATGGTTGACGCTGAATGCGATGAAGAGCGCTTTTGTACCTTTTGACGAACGCCTTTCGCTCATCAATCAGGTGATTAAGCCTGGCTACGCCGAGCACCTCAACCGCTAGCAACTTGCCCGCTTTGGTCCCTATGATGACGTTGGTTCCGGGTGATTCGGCCGGGCCGGGTAGGGCAATGGTGAAACACGCCACCTGCGGACGTTGGCTCCGTGTCCTTACCTAATCGATACGAACCGACCTGGGCTTTCTCTTTGCCGCTCAACGTGGTGGAATCTCGGAGGTCTGGCCCAGTCGGGTCGGCGGGTTGTGGGTGCCTCCTGTTCGACAGGCGCCGGTTCGGAGGGCGGTGAAGTGAGCACACGGCCAACGCCGGGGAGCCCGAGTGCCACGCGTCCACGTATGTCCATGCGCCGGCTCCGCGACATGCCGATCTGGTCGAAGCTCGGTCTGATCATGATCGTGCCGACCATCGCGACGATCGCCGTGGGTGTCACCGGACTCGTCCAGAACATCGGGCAGGCAAACGACGCCGACCGGGCCCGTACGCTCGCCGGCCTGTCCCGGCAGGCAGCCGCTGCGGTGCACGAACTGCAGAACGAGCGGGCCGCCGCCGTCATGCTGATGGGCCTGTCCGACGCCGATGCCAGGGCCAGGTTCCCCGCACTCACCCAGACCACCGACACCGCCGTCACGGCGTACCGTCAGCAGCACGACGCGCTCCCGGTGATGCCCACGGACATGAGGGAGCGGCTGGACCGGGTCAACGGCCAGATCGACGCCCTGCCGGAGTTGCGTAAGGCGGTGACCGGCAGCACCCTGCCGCTCGCTGACGCGATGACGAAGTACCGCGTCTTCATCAACGACCTGATCGGCATCCGGGAGGCGACCGCGGAGTTGGCGGGCAACCGTCACCTCGCCACGGACATGCGCTCCGCGGCGTCGCTGTCGGCGATGAAGGAGTACGCCGCCATGGAGCGCGTGGTGGTGCTCAACATCCTCGCCCAGAAGGAGATCACCCCGGCGCTGTACCGGCAGTTCGTGGCCGCGACGACGGGTCGCGAGGACGCGCAGCGCCGGTTCGAGAGCTTCTCCGAACCCTGGCAACAGGTCTACTACGTCGACACCGTCACCGGCCCCGAGCTGCGTGAGGCGTCGAAGTTCGAGGGCGACATCGCGGCCGTCGGCATCGCCGACCTGCCCGACAACTTCTTCTCCGCCGCCGCGTGGGACAGCTCCATCGCCGGTGTGGCCGGCATGATCCGCAAGGTCGAGGCGGAGGTCGACGAGCACGTCGTCTCCGACGCCGCAGCCGAGAAGAACCTCCTCCAGCGCCAGGTACTGGTCCAGGCCGGCGTGCTCCTCGGCATGCTGCTGCTGGCGATCCTGTTCGCGTGGATCGTGGCGCGTTCGATGGCCCGGTCGCTGCGCGAACTGCGGCACGGCGCACTGACTGTCGCCCAGTACGGTCTGCCGCAGGCGGTGGCCCGACTGCGCGACCCCGCGCTGGTCGCCCATACCTCGCCGCAGCAACTGGCGGCGCAGATCGCGGAGCCGCTGCCGGTCCGCAGCCGGGACGAGTTCGGCCAGGTGGCCGAGGCGTTCAACGCGGTCCACCTCGAGGCCGTGCGGACCGCCGCCGAGCAGGCCGCCCTCCGGGCCAGCGTCGCCGGCATGTTCGTGAACCTGGCCCGACGCAGCCAGATCCTGGTCGACCGGCTCATCGGCCACCTCGACCGTCTGGAGCGCGGCGAGGAGGACCCCGACCGCCTCTCCGAGCTGTTCCAGCTGGACCACCTCGCCACCCGGATGCGCCGTAACGACGAGAACCTGCTGGTGCTGGCCGGCGCCGACTCCACCCGTATCCAGCGCGAGCCGGCGCCGTTCATGGACGTGCTGCGTGCCGCGCAGTCCGAGGTGGAGCACTACACCCGGATCGAGTTCGGCACCATCGACCGGGACATCGAGATCGCCGCGCATGCGGTCAACGACCTGGTCCACCTGATCGCTGAGCTGCTGGACAACGCCACCGCGTTCTCCCCGCCGGACTCCGCCGTGGTGGTTGAGGCCCGCCGGGTCGGCGACCGGGCGGTGATGCTGGTCGAGGACCGCGGCATCGGCATCTCACCGGATCAGCTCGTGGAACTCAACGAGCGCCTCGCCAACCCGCCGATGGTCGACGCCGCGGTCTCCCGGATGATGGGCCTCGTCGTGGTCGCCCGCCTTGCCGCGCGCCACGGCGTCAAGGTCGAGCTGCGGCCGGCCCGCGAGCGCGGCACCGTCGCTGACCTGACGCTCCCCGCCGGTGTACTGGTGCCGCGTGCCTCCGGTGGGCGCAGCATCGCGGGCATGCCGACCGCGGGCGCCCGCGACGCCATCAACACACCGCCGCGCGACGCCCTCGGCGCTGCTCCGGGTCCGCGCGACGCGCTCGCCATGCGGCCTGCCGCCCCCGAACCGCGCTCACCCATGGCCGCGCCGCTGGCGTTGGAGAGCGGCGCGCCGGACGCCGGTCGCGACAACGGCGGTTGGGACCGCGCCGACCGCCCGACGCCACCCGACCGGGCCGACCTCGTGCCACCCGCGGTCGGCGGCGCGCTCGGGTTCGGTGCCGCGGCCGCCACCTTCGGCAACGCCGCACCCACCGCGCCGGACCGCTCCACCACCGGGCGTCCGCCCGGCGCCAACGGCACCCCCCGCACGCCCTCGCGAGGGCTGCCGGCCTGGTCTGATCTCACCGGAGCGAACGGCACCGACAGCCGGGACCGACCGGTCACCGAGCCGTTGCCCCAGCGTCGGTCCGCGGACAGATGGACGCTGGACGGCGAGGCGGTCGAGGATTCGGAGCAGCGTGGTGTGATCCCGCGGCAGCGGCCCGCGGGCCCGGCGGGCGATGCACCCGATGCCGGGACGTCCGACGACGCCGCGCCGCAGGCCCTCGCCGGAGCCAGCGGGGCAACGGACGGCGCTTCAGCGCCGACTTCGGCGCCGCCCGCGACCGACGTGGCTGGTGCCCGGCCGTCGTCCTCCGGCCCGGCCGGCCTCCCATCGCGGCCATCCGCCGCCGGAGCGACTGCGCCCACCAGCGGCCCGCCGGCGAGGCCCACGAGCGCCCCCCCGGCGAGGCCAACGAGCGCCCCGCCGGTTGCGCCCACGAGCGCCCCGCCAGCGGTGCCCATCAGCGCCCCGCCGGCTGCGACGCGACCAACCACCCCACCGGGGCAGGCCCAGCCGCCAGTCTGGCCGCCAGTCTCGGCACCGCCATCTCGGCAGCCATCCGGCCAGCCGTTGTGGGCCTCCCCGCCGCCGGTGCCCGCCGGCCCGGCGCAGCCAGCACCGGCCTCCGCCGGCCCGGGACAGCCTGGATCGGCCTCCGCCGGCCCGGGACAGCCTGGACCGGGACAGGCCGCCGGCCAGCCGGCCTCGCCTCCGTGGACGCCGCCGTCAGCAGCAGTGCGACCGGTGTCGGCTTCGCCTGCGCCGGCCCCCCAGACGGCGGGTCCGCCGCCTCCGGTGGCCCCGTTCGCCCCGCCGGCTCCCGTGCGACCCCCGGCGGCGCAGAATTCGCCGCCCTCCGACCACACGGCGGAACTGCCCCGGGTCCGACTTGACTGGGATCCGGCCGGAAACGGTCGCGATGGTGGCCAGCAGGGCAGGGAATCGCAGCAGCGCTTCGTTGACGAGACGATGGAGCTGCCGATCTTCCGGGAGTTGGAGAGCGCCTGGTTCCGCACCCGGCCCCCGTCCGCAGCCGGGCCGTCCGACGACGCGCCGGGCAATGGCAACACCGCGGAACCGGCCGTCGCGGGCCGGGATGGCGCGGGCCGGGATGGCGCGGGTCGTGACGGCGCGGTCGCCGATGCCGACCAGTCCACTCCGGGTCCGGCAGCGCAGACCGCTCCAGCGGCCGCCGCCGAACGGAGGACGCTGCCCACGCGGCCAGGCGTGGGTCGCCAGGGCCAGCAGCCCTGGCCGGGCGAGTCGCCGCAGCAGTCGTCGTCCCGCCCTGCGGCGGAGCGCGGGCCGGCTGACCAGACCACCGGATCCTCCCGCGTCGGCGCCCCGGCTGGCCGGCCTGAAGCGGTGCCGGCACCGGTCTGGCAGACGGCGGCGGACGAGGGCTGGCAGGCGGCGGCCGCACTCGAACAGGAGCAGGAGTTCTCCACCACGGAGACCGGACTGCCCAAGCGGGTGCCGATGTCGCAGCTCGTGCCGGGTGGCGTCGAGAAGAGCGCGGCGACCGCACATCGGCGTACCCCCGAGTCCGTACGCGGGCTGCTCGCCGCCTACCACCGCGGTGTCCAGCGCGGCCGCACGCAACAGCCAAGAGCTGGCGAATCGAAGACCCCTGAGCCGACCACGGCCGGGCCGCAGAACTCGCAGGGTGGCAAGGAGCAGGAACGATGACGACTGTCCAGGACCTGAGTTGGTTGCTTGCCAACTTCGCCGATCGGGTGCCGGGGGTGGCCCATGCGGTCGCCGTCTCCGCCGACGGGTTGCTCCTCGCGGCATCCCGTGATTTGCCCCGGGATCGCGGTGACCAGTTGGCAGCGATCTCCTCGGGTCTCGTCAGCCTGACCCAGGGCGCGTCCCGCTGCTTCGAGGGCGGCGCCGTGCTGCAAACCGTCGTCGAGATGGACAACGGCTTCCTGTTCCTGATGTCGATCTCTGATGGATCGTCGTTCGCGGTCCTCGCCGCGCGGGCCTGCGACGTGGGCCAGGTCGGGTATGAGATGGCGTTGCTGGTCGACCGGGTGGGTGACGCGTTGACGCCGCCACCCCGGCCAACGGCTTCGATGCTGGGCTGATTGCGCGAAACGTCATTGGTCGGGCACAGTCTGGATGGAGGAGGTGAACGGCAGTCATGAGCGAACGCGACGAACCACAGGGCGCGCTCGTGAGGCCGTACGCCGTCACTCGGGGGCGGACCCGTCCGAAGCTGGAAATCGCGATTGAAGCGCTCGTCGAGACGACCGTGCGGGGCCGGCAGAGTGGCAATCGACCGGCGAGTTCGCAGGGGCAGGAGCAGCAGTACATCGCTACGCTCTGCGATGGACGCCTGCAGTCACTCGCCGAAATCGCAGCGCGGATGCAACTTCCGCTCGGAGTCGCTCGGGTCATCATCGCCGACATGGCGGCGGACGGTCTGGTCGCCGTGTACGAGCCGACCTCGTTGGATGAGAACGACGCGGTCGGCACAGAACTGCTTGAGAGGGTGCTGAGTGGACTTCGGAGGCTCTGACGTGAACGCTCGTCCGTCGTCGGGGCGGGTCACGTCGGCGAAGATAGTCATCGCTGGAGGCTTTGGCGTCGGCAAGACGACGCTGGTCGGCTCGGTCTCGGAGATCACACCGCTGACCACTGAGGCGATCATGACCTCGGCCGGCGTGGGTGTGGATGACACTCGGAACGTGCCCGGCAAGACCACCACGACCGTCGCCATGGACTTCGGCCGGATCTCGATCGACCGGGACCTCATCCTGTACCTCTTCGGCACACCCGGTCAGACGCGCTTCTGGTTCATGTGGGACGAGCTGGTCCGCGGGGCGATCGGCGCGGTGGTCATGGTCGACACCCGGCGACTCGCTGACTGCTTCGCGGCGATCGACTTCTTCGAACACCGCCGCCTGCCGTACCTGGTGGCGATCAACTGCTTCGACGGCGTGCAGTACCACAACGCCGACGATGTGCGGGAAGCCCTGGCCATCTCGTCGGACATTCCGGTGGTGTGCTGCGACGCCCGGACCCGTGAGTCGACCAAGGAGGTACTGATCTCGCTGGTCGAGTACGTCCTGTCGATGCGCCGGTCCCGGGCGACGGCACCCGCCTGACCAACCGGCCCGACCGGATCGAGTACGAAGAAAGCGCCGGCCCAGCGTCCACGACGCGGGCCGGCGCTTTCTCGTTTGTCAGCGCCTGGTGGCTGAGCGGTACTCGTAGTCGCGGTCCTGCGGGTCCCGCTCGTGATCCCGGGAGAAGTCCCAGCCCCGAGCCGATTCACGACCCGGCCGCCCGCCGACGGAGTAACCGCCGACCTCCTGGCCTCGCCGCCAGCCCTGGAAGTAACCGGTGGTGTGGGCGGCGATCGCGGCCGCATCGCGGACGATGCGCAGCGGTCGCTCGGGTGCCGCGATAGGCGAGCCTGGCACCAGGTTGTCCTGCGGCACCCGGCGAGGTAGGCCCGACGTCGTGGCTTCCCCGACTGACGGGCTGGCGGCCTGCTCGGCGGCGCGCCATCCCAGGTCGTTGTCGCTCGGCCAGGCGACCTCCTCGGCCTGCACCGGGTCGGTGAACCACGCCGACCGCGCGGCCGCGAAGATCAGCAGGTCGTCGTCCGCTTCAGTCACCGGCGGCGGCTGCTCAATGTGGCGGCTCCCGGCCCGTGCCGGCGGACTGAGAGGGTCGGCACCGGGCTCGGTGCGGTCGGGTCCCGGGCTGGACCGCCGGTCGGACTCGACCAGGCGCAGCGACGGCGGGTCGATCCGCAGATCATCATTCAGTTCGCCGTAGCGCCGACTCCCGGTGGCGACCGGCTGCGGCTGGGGCGGTTCGACCAGGCGCAGCGAGGGTGGCTCGGCCGGGAGGTCATCGGCCTGCCACGGCGGGGTCACCCGTCCCTCGCGCTGTCGCGGAAGTTCCGGGATCCGGGGCAGCTCCGGGGCCCGTGGGGATTCCGGGGCCCGTTGCGCTTCCGGACGCCGCGGCTCGACGCCCGCGCGCGGTTCCACCGGCTGGCGGGGCTCCACCGGCTGGCGGGGTTCGGCGCGTGGCGCCTGTGGAGCCAGGCCGGACTGTGCCGCCCGCGTCGCGCCGTTCGCGCCGTTGGCGGGCTCCGGTGCGACGGCGTGGCCGCGCCGGGCGCGGGACACCGGGGCGAGCGGCTCGGGCCCCGCCTCGTGCTCGGAGCCTCGACGCTGACCGGGGGGACGGCGGTCGTCAGCCGTGGGCTGGTGCGCACTGCCGGGCAGGTAACCGCCAGGCTCCTCGCCGACCCGGTATCCGGGCGACGGTTCTGCGCCGACGTCCTGCCGGTGTGACGCCCGGGACGGCTGTGCCGCCCCCGATGAGCCAGCGTGGCCGTTCACCGGCGGTGTGGCCGACGTGGCGGGCAGGTCCCGGTCGTACGAGCGGGACCGAACGGGCGTCGGCTGTGCCGCGGCCTGCTCCGCCGAAGCGGCGGCGGGCCGGGGAACGGCGTGGCCGCCGCCGGCATGGCCGCGATATGGCGGCGCCGACGGCTGCAGGTGCTCGGGTACCGGCGTCGGGTACGCGGCGGGCACGGGGACGTGGATGGGTGTCGTCGCCGGCGGCGGACTGTCGTGATGCCCGACGGCCGCAGGTGCTGGCGGACGCGGCGTTATCGGTGTGGGTGTCCCGGGTGACGGGGGCGCGGTCGTGGCTGATGCCGCAGGCGTGGCCGGGCCGGCGTTACCGGGAGAGTTCGACCCGCCGCCGAGCCGGGCCGCGACGGTGCTGGCCAGCGGCGAACCGTCGCCACCGTGCCCGCCACCACCGACGCTGGCCGCCGGAGCCGGACGCTGCGCCGGGCCGGGCGACGGCACCGGTTCCGGCCGGCTACGCCGGCCTCTGGTGGGCTCGGTGGACGGCTTCGCCCCGGCCGCCTCTCCGGCCGCCTTGGGTGCCGGGTCGTTGCGTACCGACCGCAGGTCGCCGCGGGCCTCGTCCGGTACGGGCGTGAGCCCGGCGGGTCGGGTGGCGTTGTCGGCTCGGCCTTTGCCGATCATCGTGTCAGCCAGCACACCGACCAGCGCTGTGGCGGCATCGTCACATGAGCGCACCGCCGCGACCGAATGGCGGATGGTCTCTGAGACGGCTGAGGTCATTGCGCGGGTGACACCGGCACGCCGCGGGGTCTCCACGATGGCGACCCGCAATGCCGTGACGGCGTCGGTCAGGGTGGCCGTGTCCGCGAGACCCGCGGCGGCCAGCTGAGCCACGACCTGAGCATCCCGGTTGCGGCTGGTGGACGCTCCGCCGAGAAGTCCCGGCTCGGGGAGTGCGTCAAGAATGGCCAGCGGGATCCGCTCGGCCGCGTCCGGGTACGCCCGCAGCGCGGCCGGGTACAGCTCGCGCAGGACTTCGCGAAGCGTTGCCGCGGAGGCCTGCCGGCCGGCGATCACGGCTGCGTGGGCGGCGAGTACCGGTTTGACGCCGAGCATGTCCCGGGGGATGGGCTGGGGCGCGGCGGAGAGCACGCCGGCCTGGAGGGCCCGCGCCAGGCCGATCGCGCGGCGCTCGATCGGCTTGCCGTTCCGCTCGGCCGGCGAGTTGTCGTCGATGAAGCGTTCGGCATAGTCGTCGGCGGTGTCATCGTCGGTGAAGGCCAGATGGCGGCCGGACGCGGCGAGGAGCTGGGTCACCACGTGCCCGTCGCTGTCGGTGGCCACCGACGAGGCGAACTGGCCGCCCGATCGATGGCCGAGCAGCGCGCTCAGCTCGGCGTACCCGCCGGCGTCGTCGGTGACCTCGCAGATGTCGATGAGCCGGCCGGAATCGTCGACGATGGCCACCGTCAACCAGACCGCCGGATCTGCCGAGGTGGCGACATCAGCTGATGCCAGACCGCAGTACACCCGAACGAGCGTCACCGCATCGTCCTCCTCCCGGGACAGGCATGAACGAGCGTGCCGGCCGACCGTCCCGACGCTCGACCGAGGTCGACAGTGGTCGACCCGAATAGCTTGCACTATCCAGCGTGACTCGTGGGGACGCAGCGTCCGTTCCGGCCAGGACTCTATGGCCGTACGGTCACCCAACCACTCACCTTGCACAGATCGTCGCTGGTAAGGGGTCAGTCGCGCCAGTCCACAGCGGCAGAGATCTTGCCGATTATGGTGCGCCAGCCGATGGCTGCCTGTTGTGCCCCGATTTTCCGGAGTCGACGCCGGGCAAAGAATCCACCGACCCCGCCGTTGGCTGCGCCTCGCAACGCCTCGTCCAGGTCATCCAGCGGGGACCCGGCAGCCAGTGCGCCGACCACGGACTTCATCCGCAGCGCATAGGCCACGTCCCGGGCCAGCTCGCCGGCCTGGATGAGCAGGTCCACATCCCAGACGTCGGGGCCGCCGCGGAGATTCTCGACCACCAGGTCGAGTTCATACCGGTCCTCCGCGGTCGGGGCGATGTCGACCGCGCTCACCCGCTCGCGCACCTTGTCCCAGGTGTCCAGTTGGGTGAGGTCGTGGGGGGCGTCCGACCGGAGGAACTCCGCCAGGCCGTCGGCGCTGCGGAAGAGCAGGAGCCGACCGCGGTGGCTGAGGAACGCCGGCACCTCCTCCGGCTTCGCCTTCTTGCCGTCGTCCTCGTCCTCGTCGTCGTCCTCGTCGTCCTCGTCCTCGTCCTCGTCCGCTTCGGCCTCGACGGCTTCGTCGGAATCCTTGGCCGAGCGCGCCCGACGGTCGTCGTCGTCATCGTCCTCGAAGGACCGCTCGAACGCCGCCTGCTCCTCCGGGGAGAGCACATCCGGCTCCCCGTCGACGTCGAGGTCCTCGTCCGGCGCGCCGCGCAGCAGGTCGTAGTCGTCCTCCTCGACCTGTGCCTCGGTCGGCGTCAGCTCGGTGGAGAGCCGGTAGGCCCGAAGCGTGTAGCCGACGCCGGCCGGAAGCGCGATCTCAACCGGCTGGACCCGGACCCTGGACCAGAACTTGTCGGTCGCGATGCTCCGGGTGGTCCCGCCCGGATCCGGCGTCGACTCCAGCTCGGCCTCGCGCTCGTCGTCGCTCAGCTCGTCGCCGTGCAGCTCATCGGCGTCCAGCGCCGCCTCGTCAGCGGACTGCTCGACCACGTCGCCGGCGACAAGGTCGGCCTCGACAGGCTCGACGGACTCGTCGAGCGGGGCACCGGATTTCCTGGCGCTGCCCTTGCCGGATGGTTGGCGAACCACGGCGACCTCCGAATCGGATGTACGACTGATGCGCGAACGGGCGCACAAACACCCTAGTGTTCCATGAAGGTCAGAAGCCTTTGGGGTGCCAGACCGTCTTGGTCTCCAGGAACGGGGTCATCCGACCCAGCCCCGGGTCGCCGAGCCAGTCGGGTGGTGCCGTCGGCGGCCGGACCACCCGTTTCAGGTTGTCCGCGGCGGCCAGCTCCAGCTCGACCGCGGTCGCGGGGTCGTCCACGCCGGTCAGGTCCAGCCCGTTCACGTCCATGTGACCGGCCAGCCAGCCGGCGGTCTCGCCCATCCGGCCGGTCAGCAGGTTGACCACGCCACCGGGCAGGTCGGACGTGGCGAGCACCTCGGCGAGGCTGATCGCGGGCAGCGGGCGCTGCTCGGCCGCCAGGACCACCGCGGTGTTGCCCGTCACGATCACCGGCGCGAGCACGCTGACCAGGCCAAGGAGCGAGGAGTCGGGGGGCGCCACGAGGCCCACCACACCGGTCGGCTCGGGGCCGGAGAGGTTGAAGTAGGGCCCGGCCACCGGGTTCGCGCTGCCGGTGACCTGCGCGACCTTGTCGGCCCAGCCCGCGTACCACACCCAACGGTCGATCGCGGCGTCCACGACCGCGGAGGCGGCCGGGGCCGCCATCCCTTCGCCGGCGCGGACCTCGTCCACGAACTGCGCGCGCCGGCCCTCCAGCATTTCGGCCACCCGGTACAGGATCTGGCCGCGGTTGTACGCGGTTGCCCCGGACCACTTCGACACCGCGGCGCGGGCGGCGGTCACGGCGTCCCGGACGTCCTTGCGGGAGGCGAGCGCGGCGTTGGCGAGAAACTCGCCGGTGGCTGAGTGCACCGGGTAGGACCGCCCCGACTCGCTGCGCGGGAACGCGCCGCCGATGAAGAGCTTGTACGTCTTGCGGACGGCCAGCCGCGCCGGCTCAGTGCTGGTCAAGGTATGCCTCCAGGCCCTGGCGACCGCCCTCGCGACCGTACCCGGACTCCTTGTACCCCCCGAACGGAGACGCGGGGTCGAACCGGTTGAACGTGTTGGCCCACACCACGCCGGCGCGCAGCCGGTCGGCCACGGCCAGGATGCGCGAGCCCTTCTCCGACCACACCCCGGCGGAGAGCCCGTACGGGCTGTTGTTCGCCTTCTCCACCGCCTCGCCCGGCGTGCGGAAGGTCAGCACGGAGAGCACCGGCCCGAAGATCTCCTCCCGGGCGATCCGGTGTGCCTGGGAGACGCCGGTGAACACGGTCGGTGCGAACCAGAACCCCCGCTGGGGCAGGTCGCAGGGCGCGGACCAGCGGGCCGCGCCCTCCGCCTCGCCGACCTCGGACAGCTCGCGGATCTTCGCCAACTGGGCGGCCGAGTTGACGGCACCCACGTCGGTGTTCTTGTCCAGCGGGTCGCCGATGCGCAGCTGCGCCATCCGGCGCTTCAGCGCCGCCAGCAGTTCCTCCGCGATGGACTCCTGCACGAGCAGCCGGGAGCCGGCGCAGCAGACGTGACCCTGGTTGAAGAAGATGCCGTCGACGATCCCCTCCACCGCCTGGTCGATCGGGGCGTCGTCGAAGACGATGTTGGCCGCCTTGCCGCCCAGCTCGAGCGTGAGACTCTTGCGCGAGCCGGCAACCGAGCGGGCGATGGCCTTGCCGACCTCGGTCGACCCGGTGAACGCCACCTTGTCCACGCCCGGGTGCTCCACGAGCAGGCGCCCGGTCTCCCCGGCGCCGGTCAGGATGTTGACCACGCCGGGCGGCAGGTCGGCCTGCTGGCAGACCTCGGCGAACGCCAGCGCGGTCAGCGGGGTGGTCTCCGCCGGCTTCAGCACCACGGTGTTGCCGCAGGCCAGGGCCGGAGCGATCTTCCACGCCAGCATCAACAGCGGAAAGTTCCACGGGATGACCTGGCCGGCCACCCCGTGCGGGCGCTCGCCGTAGCCGGCGTAGCGGAGCTTGTCGGCCCAGCCGGCGTAGTAGAAGAAGTGGGCCGCCACGAGCGGCAGATCCACATCGCGGGACTCGCGGATCGGCTTGCCGTTGTCGATCGACTCGAGCACGGCGAGCTCGCGCGCCCGCTCCTGGATGATCCGGGCGATCCGGTACAGGTACTTCGCCCGTTCCCGGCCCGGCATCGGCGCCCACACCTGCTCGAAGGCGCGCCGGGCGGCGGTGACGGCGGCGTCCACATCGGATGGGCCGGCCTCAGTGACCTCGGCGAGCACCTCCTCGGTGGCCGGGTTGACCGTCTTGAACCGGGACTGCCCGTTCCGGAACTCCCCGTCGACGAAGAGCCCGTAGGAGGAGCGGATATCGACCACCGCGCGAGACTCGGGGGCGGGCGCGTACTCGAAGGCCATGGTCAGTCCAGCGTCACGTAGTCGGGGCCGGAGTAGCGGCCGGTGGCCATCCGGATGCGCTGCATCAGCAGGTCGTTGAGCAGCGTTGACGCCCCGAAGCGGAACAGCTCCGGAGTCAGCCACTCCTCGCCGGCGGTTTCGTTGACCAGTACCAGGTATTTGATCGCGTCCTTGGTGGTCCGGATGCCGCCCGCGGCCTTGACGCCGACGAGCCGACCGGTCCGGGCTGCGAAGTCGCGGGCCGCGGTCAGCATGATCATGGTGACCGGCAGGGTGGCGGCCGGTTGCACCTTCCCGGTGGAGGTCTTGATGAAGTCGGCACCGGCCAGCATCGCCAGCCAGCTGGCACGCCGGACGTTGTCATAGGTCGCCAGCTCGCCGGTCTCCAGGATCACCTTGAGGTGGGCGGTGCCGCAGGCGGCCTTCACCGCGACGACCTCGTCGTGCACCTCCCGGTAGCGCCCGGACAGGAACGCACCCCGGTTGATCACCATGTCGATCTCCGTGGCGCCGTCGCGCACGGCCGCCTCCGTGTCGGCGAGCTTCACCGCCAGCGGCGCCTGACCGGACGGGAACGCCGTGGCCACGCTCGCCAGCCGCACCGGCGAGCCGGCCAGGGCGGCGGCCGCGACCGAGATCATGCTCGGGTAGAGGCAGACCGCGGCGACCGGCGGGCAGGACGCGTCCGTGGGATCGGGCCGGCGTGCCTTGGCGCACAGGGTCTGCACCTTGCCGGGCGTGTCGGCGCCCTCCAGCGTGGTGAGGTCCACCATCCGGATGGCCAGGTCGATGGCCCAGCGCTTGGCGGTGGTCTTGATCGATCTGGTGGCGAGCATCGCGGCGCGCTGGTCGGCGCCGACCCGGTCCACCCCGGGCAGCCCGTGCAGGAATGTCCGCAGGGCGGCGTCGGACCCGGTGTCGACCAGACCGGAGCTCGCCGTCGCAGCGCTCATATCCGCGAGTCTACGAGGCGGACCGACACTTCCCACCCCATCGCGTCGTCGCCGGCCGGGCGGGATCCGATACGTTGCATCCCGTGGACGTACTGGTGGTGGACCATCCCCTGGCCAAGGCCCGGCTGACCGCGATGCGCGACGCCGGGACCGACTCGGCGACGTTTCGCGCCTCACTGCACGAGCTGACGACCATGCTGGTGTACGAGGCGGCGCGGACCTTCCCGGTGGAGCACCACCCGGTGCACACGCCGGTCGCGACCGCACAGGGCACCCGGCTGCGCCGTCCACCGCTGCTCGTGCCGGTGCTGCGGGCCGGGCTCGGGATGACCGACGCCGCGCTGGGGCTGCTCCCGGAGTCGTCGATGGGGTTCGTCGGGCTGGCCCGCGACGAGGTCACCTTCCAGCCCCGCGCCTACCTGGAGTCGCTGCCGGTGGACCTGACCGACCAGCCGGTCCTGGTACTGGACCCGATGCTGGCCACGGGCGGGTCGCTGGAGCACTGCTGCCGGCTGCTCGCCGCGCGGGGTTGCACGGACATCACCGTGCTGTGTGCGCTGGCCGCCCCGGCCGGCATCGAGCGGCTGGAACGGTCCGGTCTGCCGCTGCGGATCGTGACCGCGGCCATCGACGAGCGGCTCAATGAGCAGATGTTCATCGTGCCGGGGCTGGGCGATGCCGGCGACCGCCAGTTCGGCGGCATGCCGCGCTTCTGACGCCGGGTACCGGCGCGGCGCAGGGGCGCCCCCGACCGGTGTCGGGAACGCCCCTGCGGTACGGCCGGTTACACCGCCTCGACGGTCCAACTCTGGTGCCGTGCGGCGCTGGGGCGCTGCAGGGTCAGCACCCGGTCGGTGCAGAACCGCTGGGTGCCCGCCGCGGCGACCAACCCGTCACCGCTGGTGAGGGCGGAGCCGAACGGCGTGGCGACCAGCCGCCAGACCTGCGTGGCGTGGCCCGCCGCACAGGCGTACTGGACCAGCGGCGTACCCGCGGCCGGCGCAGCGCCGGTCAACGGCGCCAGGCACTTGCCCGTCGCCTCGGACCGCATCAGGTACCCGTCGCCGGCCGGCACGAGCTTCCACCGCTGGGGCGAGGCATCGTTGCGCCGGGAGAGCACCACCGGTGTGCCGTCCGCGGCGCGGGCACCGAACACCTCGGCGACCCCACCGGTCATCACGTTGGACACCGCGACGACCCGGTCCGTGCCGGGAACCGTCGCGACCGACCTGGTCCGTACGGTTGCCTCGGCGGTGTGCGGCACGAGACTGCGGTCCGCCTGCACGGTCGACACCGCGAAGCGGTACTCCGTGTCCGGGCGCAGGCCGGTGACGCGGACCGAGGTGGACCGCACCGACCCGAGGGAACGGCCGTTCAGCAGGACGGCGTACCGCGTGCCGGCCGCCGCCGCGTCCCAGGTGAGCCGCACCGA
Source organism: Micromonosporaceae bacterium (assembly GCA_035296325.1). Classification (GTDB taxonomy): domain Bacteria; phylum Actinomycetota; class Actinomycetes; order Mycobacteriales; family Micromonosporaceae; genus DATHBD01. The sequence goes on from DATHBD010000060.1 coordinate 85,515, forward strand.
CGTCGTACCGGCGTCGCTGATCCGCAGGGCTCGCGGCGTGCCGCCCGGGGTCGATGTCCCCGGCCCCGGGGAGACCGTCGGGTCGACGCCCCGGCTCGGGCTCGGCGAGCTGGTGGGGGCGATGTCCCGGCTGCGGGTCGGCGACGGGGTGGCGGCCGGACCCGTGCTCGGGCTGGTGCTGGAACTTGGGCCCGGGCTGGCCGTGCCGCCTGACTGCGCGGTCGGCGGGCCGCCGGCAGGCCTGGTGGCGCGCGGTGACGTCGGCGGGGTGCGGGTCGGGGTGGCCGCGGCAGTGGTCGGCGCGGGGGATGTCGTACCGCCGCCGGCGTTGGGGCCGCGGATGAGGAAGTCGCTGTTGGCCATGTTCCAGTGCGTCGCCAGGTAGCTGCCCGGCTTCGGGTTGGTGTGGTAGTAGTCGTCGTGGTTGCAGTCAAGCCGCTGGTCGTGCGTGCGCGCGGTGCAGACGACACGGGTCTTCGCGCCGTTGGGGTCGTTGTAGCACATCACGTCGTACTCATCGACGCAGTGCCCGGCCTTGTTGGAGTTCGGAGCCGAGTCGTTGACGGCGCCGAGGTTGTGGCCGAGTTCGTGCGCCGCGACGCTCGGGCTCCAGCATCCGGAGTCGCTGCGCCCGTAGGCTGGCCCGGAGTTGCTGCGGTTGCTCGCCGCGATCTTCTGGTCGCCCGGGAAGGACCCGATCCCGCAGTACACCTTCGAGTCCGCGAAGATCATGTACTTGCGGTCGGTGCGGTTGTACCCCAGAGCGCGCAGCGCGCTGATGGTGGCGCTGAACGTGGCGATGGCGGTGGCGGACACCTCCACCTCGCGTACGTCGACGTTGCAGTCGGGGGTGGTGACGAAGCGGATGTGGCGCGACCCGCCGGTCTCCTGCGCGCTGGCGTCGTAGATGGTGTCGACCCCGGCGGCCCAGGTGCGGAACGAGTTCAGGTAGGTGCCGAAGCGGCTTGCGGTCGAGGCGCCCCGGACGTACAGCACCTGGACCCGCTTGCCGCTGACCCCGTCGCCCTCGCAGGCCACTCCGCTGGGTGCCATGGTGTATCCGGCGGTGTCCGGAGCCGCGTCGGCGAGCAGGGCGGGTGCGGAGTCGGTGTCGACCGAACCGCCGGCATCCTGCGCCACGTCACTCTCGGTCGGGCCGGCCGCGGTCTCCCGCTGCGGGGCGATCGGCTCTGCCACGGCCGGAGCGACCGGAGCGATGTCGCGCTTGATGTCCAGGCCGGGCGGCGGCGCGTCCGGACCGTGCGTGCACGTCGTGCTGTCGTCGGCGCGGTACCCGCCGACACAGGGCTCGCCCTTTTTCGCGGGGGTCAGGCCGGCGTAGCGCAGCCCCAGATCGACCCGGTCGGGGGGCGTCTGGGTAATGGGTGCGATATCCGCATCGGCGGTCGCCACGACATTCAAGATGGTTGGCGCTGCAATGGCGGGGAGCAGGATGACGGCGGCGATGGCGCCGACGAGTCGGCGGCGGGAGAGCTTTCCAGAACTGCGCTGTTCTTTGCGCGCGAACATATGACGGCATCCTCCGATGACGTGAGCGGCAGGGCGGTGACCGCATGTGCGGATTCACGCCGCTCCTGGTGGTCGCGCCGGCGCCTGTCCCGGGCGGTGACAGAGGTTGGCCGGCGGATCCACTGAACGAAGCTCACGTTAGTCATTTGTGGAGGGGCGGCAAGGACTTGGCATCGGAGTTAAAGCAAACGTAAGGCCCATTTGCGGACATAGATCGGTTAGCCCCGGATGCCACCGCCCGCTTGGCGGGATAAGTGAAACCCCGGCACTTCGTTGGCGGCTTGACGCCACTCACCAGTAGATCTACTTTCGTCTACGTCTGCGATGGTCCGCGCGCTGTCGCGGCAGGCGCCACATCCGGCCGCCCATGGCAGGCGCGGCAGCCGACCCGCCCGCCGCCCTGCCATCAGCCGAGGAGCGTCATGTCCGACACCACCAACAGGCCCCGCCGCGCTCGAATCGCGGGCCTGATCGGCATCGGTCTTCTCGTCGCGGCACTCCCCGCGGTGCTGACCGCGCAGGCCGGTCCGGCGGCCGCGGCGACGGGGCCGTCGAATGGCGCCACGTTCACCATCGCTGCCGTCGGCAGCGGCAAGCACCTGGACGCGTTCGGGGCCTCCAAGGTCGACGGAACCAAGGTCATCCAGTGGGTCGCCAACGGGCGGGCCAACCAACGCTGGATCACCCGGACCGGCGGCCCGGGGGCGTTCACGATCGTCAACGAGAACAGCGGGCAGTGCCTGACCGTCGGCGGCGCCTCCACCACAGCCGGTGCACCGGTGGTCCAGTCCACCTGTGTTCCCGGCGCGGCCCAGCAGAACTGGACGTTCACCACCACCAGCGCCGGGGTGTCCACGGTCCGGTCGGTGCTCAGCGGGCAGTGCCTCGACGTCTTCGGCCGGTCGCTGCTGGACGGCGCGGTCATCGACCAATGGCCGTGCCACGGCGGGGCCAACCAGCAGTGGCTGCTCAACCCGGTCGGCGGCGGCACCTCGACCGCGCCGACCACGCCCGCGTCCCCGACCGGGCCGCCTTCCCCGACGTTGAGCCGGGTGGCGGTGTGGGGGCCCAGCCTGAACGCCAACGGGCAGGCGTTCAACAACCAGACGATCCGACAGGTCGTGCACACCACCGCGGCCGGCACCGCGCCGCAGGTCAAGGTGTCCAACCGTTACGGCACCGCACCCGTGGTGATCGGCGCGGTCGACGTGGCCGTCCAGGCCAGCGGTGGCACCGCGGTCGCCGGCTCGCACCACATGGTCCGGTTCGACGGGTCGCCGGCGGTGACGCTCGGCGCCGGACAGGAGCGGGTCAGCGACTCGATCAGCATGTCCGTCGCCGCTGACCAGAACCTGCTGGTGAGCATCTACATCGCCAACGCGGCCACCACGTCGCAGCGCCACCCGGACGCGCGGGCCACCAGCTGGATCTCCACCCCCGGCAACCACGCGGCGGAGGACGGCACCGGCAACTACCCCACCACGATCGGCTCGTGGTTCTTCCTGTCCGGGCTGAGCGTGGTGAGTCCGAACGCGACCGGCACGCTGGTCGCGTTCGGCGACTCCATCACCGACGGCGCGCTCTCCACCAGCAACGCCAACCGGCGCTACCCCGACTACCTGGCGCGTCGGCTGGTGGCGCAGCCCGGCGGGCCGAAGCTGAGCGTGGTCAACGCGGGCATCGGCGGCAACCGGGTACTGGCCGACGGCAGCGGACGCAGCGCGTTGAACCGGTTCGCCCAGGACGCGCTGGGCCAGCCCAACGTGCGGAGCGTGATCCTGCTCGAGGGCATCAACGACATCAACGGCAACGCCAGTCTTTCGCCGCAGGCGGTGATCGACGGCTACCAGAAGCTGATCAACCAGGCGCACGCCGCGGGGGTGGCGATCTACGGCGGCACGTTGCTGCCGGAGGCGGGCTACCGCAGCCACACGCCAGCCGTGGAGAGCACCCGGCAGGCGATCAACACCTGGATCCGCACCAGCGGCGCCTTCGACGGCGTGGTCGACTTCGATCAGGCGGTCCGCGATCCGGCGGACCCGACGAAGATGCGCGCCGCCTACGACAGTGGCGACCACATCCACCCGAACGACGCCGGCTACCAGGCGATGGCGAACGCGGTGGACCTCGCGATGCTCAAGGCCTGACGGCCGGCTCCAGGCCCAGTGCGGTCGCCGCCTCGGCCCGCAGCGTCCCGAGCCCGGCTGTCGCCGTGCGCCGGGCCGCATCCAGGTCGCCGCCGGCCACCGGCACCACGACCTCCAGGTATGCCTTGAGCTTGGGTTCCGTGCCGGAGGGCCGGACCACCATCCGGGCACCCGGGGCACGCACCGTGAGCACATCCGCGGCCGGCAGTAGATCCTCCACCGCCGTGACCGGGGAGCCGAGCAGGGAGTGCGGGGGCTGACGGCGGATGGTGGCCATCGCGGCGTCGATCTCGCCAAGTGCATCCACCCGGACCGAGAGCTGGTCCGTCGCGTGCAGGCCGAACTCCAGCGCCAACGCATCGAGCCGGTCCGCCAACCCGCGGCCCTCGGCCTTGAGCTGCGCCGCCAACTCACAGACCAGCAGCGCGGCGGTGATCCCGTCCTTGTCGCGGACATGGGCCGGTGCCACGCAGTAGCCGAGCGCCTCCTCGTAGCCGTAGCCGAGGCCGTCCACCCGGGCGATCCACTTGAACCCGGTCAGCGTCTCCGCGTAGGGCACACCACGGGCCACGCACAGCCGGGAGAGCAGCGAGGACGACACCAGGCTGGCGGCGTAGGTGCCGCCGACGCCGCGCCGGATGAGGTGGTCGGCGATCAGCACCCCGACCTCGTCACCACGCAGCATGCGCCAGTCGCCGGCACCGGTCGGCACGGCGACCCCGCACCGGTCGGCGTCCGGGTCGTTGGCGATGGCGAGGTCGGCGCCCCGGGCGGCGGCCAGCGCGAGCACCAGGTCCATCGCGCCCGGCTCCTCCGGGTTGGGGAAGGACACGGTCGGGAACGCCGGGTCGGGCTCGGCCTGTTCCGCGACAACGAACGGCGCGGCGAAACCCGCCCCGGTCAGGGCCGCCGTGAAGGTGGCCGCCCCTACGCCGTGCATCGGGGTGTACGCGGTGACGAGCTCGCGCGGGCCACCCGGCCGGACCACCGCGACGGCGCCGGCCAGGTAGGACCGGACCACCGACGTGTCCACGATGGAGCCGGTGTCGCCGAGCGGGATCGCGGGCAGCGCACCGGCGGACCGGATCGCCGCCTCGATCTCGGTGTCCAGTGGTGGCGCGAGTTGGGCGCCGTCGTCCAGGTACACCTTGTAGCCGTTGTCACCGGGCGGGTTGTGGCTGGCGGTGACCATGACGCCGGCGGCCGCGCCGAGCCGGCGGACGGCGTGCGCCAGCACCGGCGTGGGCAGCGGTTCCGGCAGCACCAGGGCGGCGCGCCCGGCGCCGGTGGCGACCCGGGCCGTTTCCTGCGCGAAGGCGCGCGACCCGCGGCGCGCGTCGTACCCGATCACGAGCGGGCCCGGTGTGCCGCGGACCGCGAGCCAGCCGACCAGGCCGGCGGCGGCCGCCCGGACCACCGCGAGATTCATGCCGTTGGGCCCGGCGCGCAGCGGCCCGCGCAGCCCCGCGGTGCCGAAGGTCAGCGGCGCGGCGAACCGGTCGGCCAGGTCGGTCGCGCTCCCGGGCAGCGCCTCGAGCACGGCGCGAAGCTCGGCGCGCGTCTGTGGGTCCGGGTCGTCGGCCAGCCACGCCTGCGCGGCAGCCAGCAGCGCCGGCTGGTCGGTCGCTCGGCCGCTCTCGGCCCGGTGGTCGTCGCCGGTCACGCGGTCAGTTGGAACGACTTCACCATCTCGTCATAGATGCGCCGGCTCTCCTCGAACCGGGCCGACGGGACGGTGAGGAAGAAGTGGTACGCCTTGCCGTTGTGCACGACCGCCCGCCAGATCCCGTGCCGCTGGGTGTCCCCGCTGCCGCAGGTGTACTCCAGCTCAGCGGCCTGCCGGCCGGCCAGTTCCACGTCGCGGAGGCTGACCGCGGTGTACGGGGCCGTGCAGCTCGCCGTGTTCTTCTTCAGGTTCTCCTCGGCGATGCGCAGGAAGCCACGCGGGTCCGGCCCACTGCGCTCGACGTTCACCCGCAGCTTGCGCCCGCGGTCCTCGGGGTCGATGAAGTCGACGTACGAGCCGGCCGGCACATTCGACCAGGTCTTCGGCACATTGATCCGCATGCCCCGGGCGTCGACATAGGGCTGTGCCTCAATCGGCGGCCCAGCCGGCGCGCTGCTCGCCTGCGCCTTCGGTGTGGGCTGGTCGGGCGGGTCCCCGCCCATCAGACCGCTCGCCGCGCTCAGCCCGATCAGCAGGACGCCGATCAGCCCGGCGACCGTGGCGATCTGCATCCACTGCGGCACCCGCCCCACGAACGCCCTGGCCCGGCCGGCCGCCGGTGCCGCCGCGGCCCGTACCGAGGTGAGCGCCGTCAGCGCGGCGGCGCGGACCCGGGCCGGTGCGCCGGCAGCCGGCGCGGCGTGCGCGCCCGGTGGAGTTGGTGCGGTGGCCGGCGGGAGGGTGGTCAGGGTGGGATCGGTCGGTGCGGAATCCGGGCGCAGGCGGCGGATCGCGCCGGTCACCGACTCACCGGGAGCGAGCATCGCCCGGCCACCGACCTGACCGGTGCCGTCCGGCCGGCTCGTGGCCGGGCGGGAGCCGTCGGTGGCGGGTGTGTTCCACGTCGGCCGCACCACGGCGTACGGGTCGGTCACGTGCGCGGGCGCGTTGCTCGCCAGCGGGCCGGCCAGCAGGTCACGCAGCACATGGCGGGCGTCGGCGATCTTCCAGCGGCGGGCCGGGTCCTTCTCGAGGAGCCCGTAGAGGACGCCCGCCAGGGCGCCGGCCCGCACCGCTGGCGCGGGTGGCTCCTCGACCACGGCCCGCATGGTCTCGAACGGGTCCCGCTTGTCGAACGGCGGCCGACCCTCCACCGCGGTATAGAGCGTCACGCCGAGGGAGAAGAGGTCGCTGGGCGGCCCGAAGGGCGCACCGATGGCCCGCTCGGGGGAGATGAAGTGTGGCGATCCCAGAACCATGCCGGGTGTGGTCAGCTCGCTGTCGGTGGGCATCCGGGCCACGCCGAAGTCGGTCAGTACGCAGCGGCCGTCCGAGCAGATCAGCACGTTTGCCGGCTTGACGTCGCGGTGCAGCACACTGGCCGCGTGGGCGACCTCGAGCGCGCCGAGCAACGCCACGCCGATCTTGCCGACCGCGCGCGGCGCGAGCGGCCCGTCCTCCACGATCATCTCGGAGAGGCTGCGGGCCTGGAGCAGCTCCATCACGATCCACGGGCGGCCGTCCTCGGTGACGACGTCGTAGACCTGGACCACGGCCGGGTGGGACAGTCCGGCGGCGGCCCGCGCCTCGCGCAGCGTCCGCTGGTACATCGCGTCCCGGTCGCTGGGCGCCATCCCCGGCGGGAGGAGCACCTCCTTCACGGCCACGTCGCGCCGCAGCAGGGTGTCACTCGCCCGCCACACCGTGCCCATGCCGCCGTGCCCGATCGCGGTGCGCAGCACGTACCTGTTGCCGATCATCGTGCCGGGGGCGGCCGGGTTGTCCGGGCGCCCGTTCCCGGCCGGGCGGAAGTCAGGCGCCGAGCCGGCGTGCTCGTCCGGTGGCTGTTCACCGTGCGATGTCGGTAGCTGAGTCACTGCCTACAACCCGTCGGGATGGGTCAGCGGATTGAGGCCCGCTGTGGTGCCTGGCGGGGCGGTGCCGCAGGAGCACCACCCACTATACGTACGATGAGCAGCTATGACCGAGGCAACGTCGCCGTCGAATGCGGGCCGCCGTGCGGAATCCGGGTTTGCGATCAGGCCAGTGTACGGCCCCGGCGATCTCGGAGTCGATGTCGTGGAGCGCCACGGTGAGCCGGGTGTCTTTCCGTACACCCGTGGCGTCTACCCGACGATGTACACCACCCGCCCGTGGACCATGCGGCAGTATGCCGGTTTCGGCACGGCGACCGAGTCCAACGCCCGCTACCACCAGCTCCTGGCTGCCGGGACGACCGGCCTCTCGGTCGCGTTCGACCTGCCCACGCAGATGGGGTACGACTCCGACGCCCCACTGGCGCGCGGCGAGGTGGGCAAGGTCGGGGTGGCGATCGACTCGCTCGACGACATGCGGGCGTTGTTGGACGGGGTACCGCTCGACCGGGTCTCCACGTCCATGACGATCAATGCACCCGCCGCCCTGCTGCTACTGCTCTACGAACTCGTCGCGTCCTCGCAGGGCGTGCCTTCGTCGGCACTGAGCGGCACGATCCAGAACGACATCCTCAAGGAGTACATCGCCCGAGGCACCTACATCTTTCCGCCGAAGCCGTCGCTGCGGCTGGTCGCGGACACCTTCGCGTACTGCCGCGCCGAGATCCCGCGCTGGAACACGATCTCCATCTCCGGCTACCACATGGCCGAGGCGGGTGCCACGCCCGCCCAGGAGGTGGCCTTCACGCTGGCCAACGGCATCGCGTACGTGCAGGCGGCGCTCGCCGCCGGCCTGGGCATCGACGACTTCGCCCCCCGGCTGTCGTTCTTCTTCGTGGCCCGCACCACGCTGCTCGAGGAGGTTGCGAAGTTCCGGGCGGCCCGCCGGATCTGGGCGGGCATCATGCGGGACCAGTTCGGTGCCCGGGATCCGCGTTCGCTCATGCTCCGCTTCCACACCCAGACCGCTGGGGTGCAGCTCACCGCCCAGCAACCCGAGGTCAACCTGGTACGGGTGGCGGTCCAGGCACTCGGGGCCGTGCTGGGCGGCACCCAGTCGCTGCACACCAACGGCTACGACGAGGCGATCGCGCTGCCCACGGAGAAGGCGGCCCGGCTCGCGCTGCGGACCCAGCAGGTGCTCGCCTACGAGACCGACCTGACCGCCACCGTCGATCCGTTCGCCGGGTCGTACGCCGTCGAGGCGATGACCGACGAGGTGGAACGGACGGTGCGGGCGCTGATGGCCCGGGTGGCTGAGCTTGGCGGCGCCGTTGAGGCCATCGAGGCCGGGTTCCAGAAGCGCGAGATCGAAACCGCCGCGTACCAGATGGCGCAGGAGATCGACGCGGGTTCGCGGGTCGTGGTCGGGGTGAACCGCTTCGCCGCCGACGAGGAGGACCCCTACGAGCCGCTCCGCCTCGACCCCGCCGTGGAGCGCGGCCAGACGGCCCGGCTCGCCGCGCTGCGGGCATCCCGGGATCAGGACGAGGTGACGCGGCACCTGGCCGCGGTGCGGGCGGCCGCTTCCGGCACCGACAACGTGCTGTACCCGATCAAGAACGCTCTTCGCGCCCGGGCGACGCTCGGCGAGGTGTGCGACGTGTTGCGGTCGGTGTGGGGCACCTTTCGCCCGACCGAGCGCTTCTGACCTGCCTGCCCGATCCGCCGGCGCCGCATTTCCCCGGGCGCCCCGGGGACCCTCACCGGGGTCGATGCCAAACGTCCGGTCCGGCGCGGCCGCACCTCGGGGCATGTGGATGCGTGACGCTGTGCCGTTCCGGGGGTTGGCGACATTTGTCGGTTCCCGAGCACGCCGCTCACCGTGGTTCGCGCACGGCGTCACCGTGGTCCCGGTCACTCGTTGTAGCTGGGTGGAGCGGAACGAGCGGTGCGGTTCATCCCCGTTGACGTAACCCACACCGGTTCAAACCCGGCACGAATCTTCCGCCAGTGACCCTGTGCCACCCGAGAACTACGGACAGAACGTTGCGCAGCGTCACGTGGACGGCGCTAAGCTGACGGAGGCGCGCACGGGGCGCGTCCAGCCACCTCACCGAGATCGAGAAATGACTGTGAATAGCTCACCCCTGCTGCACCCGGGCGGTGTGTCCCCGTCGCCGGGGTCGGATACCGTCCCGCACGGTGCAGACCCCCTGCCCGGTCAGTTGGACCGTTGGCTGGCTTCGCATGGAGCGGAACTGGTCGCCGTCCGCCGGCACATTCACGCGCATCCCGAGTTGTCCGGTCAGGAGTTCCAGACCGCGGCCCTGATCGCCCGTGAGCTGACCAAGGTCGGGCTTTCGCCACGTCTGCTGCCGAAGGGCAACGGCGTGATCTGCGATATCGGAGAGGGCGACCGGGTGGTGGCGCTGCGCGCCGACCTCGACGCATTACCGCTGCCCGACACGAAGCGGGTGCATTACCGATCTACCGTCGAGAATGTGTGCCATGCCTGCGGGCACGATGTGCACACCACCATCCTCCTCGGTGCCGGCCTCGCTCTCGCGCAACTCGCCGCTCGCGACCAGCTGGCCGGCCGGGTCCGTCTCATCTTCCAGCCGGCAGAGGAGCAGATGCCCTCGGGCGCGCCCGAGGTGATCGCTGCCGGAGCGCTCAAGGACGTTGTGGCCATCTTCGCGCTGCACTGCGCGCCGCAGATGCTGGTGGGGCTGGCCGGCGTCCGGACGGGTCCCTTCACCGCGGCCGCCGACAAGGTCGCCGTTCGCCTGCGTGGCCCCGGGGGCCACACGGCACGTCCACACCTGACCGCCGATCTGGTGCACGCGCTCGGCCGGGTCATTGTGGACGTTCCGTCGCTGCTGGACCGCCGCATCGACCGGCTGGCCGGAGTGTCCCTGGTCTGGGGCTCGGTGCACGCCGGGAAGGCGGTCAACGCGATCCCGATCGAAGGCCTGGTGGAGGGCACGGTCCGGATCCTCAGCCGGGAAGCCTGGCGGGACGCTCCCCAGATCATCACCGGGTTGGTCCGCGACGTGGTGGCCGCGACCGGCGTCGAGGTGGACATCGAGTACATCCGCGGTGTGCCGCCCATCGTCAACGACCGGCTGGCCACCGCGGTGATCGCGGGTGCGGCCGGTGCGGCGCTCGGCGCGGAGAACGTCGTCGAGGCGCCGGTCAGCATGGCCGGTGAGGACTTCGCCTATTACCTGGAACACGTTCCGGGCGCGATGATCCGGCTGGGTGTCGGCATCCCCGGCGCCGCGAAGATGTTCGACATCCACCAATCCGCCTTCGACATCGATGAGCGGGCGATCGGTCACGGGGTCCGCGTCATGGTCCACACGGCACTGGCCGCGCTCAGCAGCGGATCCTTCTGATCGATCGCGGTGGCGGGCGTCCGGTCAGCCCGGTGGATCCGCCACCGGGGTGGCCGCCGGGGTCGGTTGCCGGATAGGGGCCGTTGCCTGACGGCGCCGACGGGAGCGCCGCAGCAGCCAGAGCACCGCTGCGATCGGCACACCGAGCGCGATCATCCACGGCAGCAGGGCGCCGAACACGGTCAGCAGTACCCGCAGCGAACCGACGAACGCGCGCCAGCCGCCGGTGAACCCGGCCGCGAATCCACCAGCCTCTGCTGGCTTCTCGGCGTCGTCGTGACCTTGCAGGATCGCGGTGATGGTGGAGAGTGCGGTCAGGTCCTGGATCTTGCGCATGCGGGCCTGCAGGGACTCCAGGTCGGCCTCCCGGCGGGACAGTTCGGATTCCAGCGACACGATCTCCCCGATCGTCTGCGCCCGCGCCATGAGGGCCCGGATCCGGTCCACGCTCGCCTTGCTGTTCGCGACCCGTACCTCCAGATCCACCACCTGCTCGGTGACGTCCTGTGTCTCGACCGACCGGACCGGATCCCTCCCCAGACCGGCCAGCTTGTCCAACATGGACCAGAAGTGCTCCGCCGGAACGCGGAGGACCAGGCGGGCCTCCTGACCGGAGCCGTTGTTCTGCCGCTGGTCGGTGGCGAGGAAGCCGTTCACGCCGGTCACCAGTGCCGCCGCTTCCGCCGCCGCGTCGTCGCGGTTGTCCACTTGGACGGTGATGGTGCCGGTGTAGACGACCGAGCGGGTCGCGGCGCCCACCGGGACCGGGTTCTCCCCGGGTTTGGCCGGCTCGCGCTTCGCGTCCTCCTTGGCGACCGCACCGGCGGCCGGCGCCGCATCCTGGGGCGCGACGGCCGGCGCCTCGTCCCTGGTGGCCGTGGCGCCGCCGGAGTCATCCGCGCCGCAGCCAGCGATCACAACAATGGCGGCCAACAGGCCGAGGACAGCGCTCGCGCGACGTGATCGCGGGTATGGCATGGTCCCTCCCGGGTAGGTTCTTGTCTGGTCGGACGTCCCACCGCGGGTGATCGTTCCGCGTCAGGGTCACGGTTGGGCGTCACCGGAACGGCTAGGAGGTCACCGTGCGGCTCACGAAGTACTCCCACGCGTGCGTCCGGATCGAGCACGACGGCGCGGTGCTGGTGATCGACCCGGGCGGGTTGACCGAGCCGGAGTCGGTGGACGGCGTGGACGCCGTGCTGATCACCCACGAGCACTTCGACCACTTCGACGCCGGCCGGCTCGCCGACGCGTTGGCCAAGCGTCCCTCGATCGCCGTGTACACCCATCCCGACGTGGCGGCGAAGATGCCCGAGCTGTCCGGCGTCGTCCACGAGGTGCTGCCCGGCGACGAGTTCACCGCAGCGGGGTTTCCGGTCCGCAGCTACGGCGGGCTGCACGCCATGATCCATCCCGACGTGCCGCGGGTCGCCAACCTGGCCTTCCTGATCGAAGGGCAGGGCGGGGCGGGCGCCGTGTACCACCCGGGTGATTCGTTCGACGTGCCGACGGACGCCGAGGTCGAGACGCTGTTCGTGCCGGTCTCCGGGCCGTGGATGAAGGCGGCCGAGGCCGTGGAGTTCGTTCGCCAGGTCCAGCCGCGGCGGGCCTACGCCCTGCATGACGGTCTGCTCAACGACGCCGGTCACGGGTTGATGACGGGCCTGATGCAGCGGTTGTCCGGCGCGCCGTACGCCCGACTGCAGCCCGTCTCGGACGCCTGAACCCGATGGACGACGCGCTGACCGACGTCATCCCACAGCTGTACGGCGTACCGCCGGAGGAGTTCGTCGCCGCCCGGGCTGCCGCCGTGGCGCAGGCGCGCAAGGACGGCGACCGGACCCGGGCGGGCGCGGTCGGGAAGCTCCGCAAGCCCACCGTCGCGGCGTGGTTGGTGAACCTGCTGGCGCACCAGCGACCGGACCTGGTGGCGGAACTGCTGGCGTTGGGCGAAGAGATGCGTCGGGCGCAGCGCGGGCTGGCCGGTGCCGAGCTGAAGGAACTGTCGGTGCGGCGCCGTGAGGTCGTCGGGCAACTGACCCGGCAGGCGCGGGCGCTGGCTGTGGCCGCCGGCCGGGGCGCCCGCGATCCGCTGCCGCTGGCCGAGGTGGAGGCCACGCTGACCGTTGCGCTGGCCGACGAGGCCGTCGCCGAGGAGATCCGGGCGGGACGGCTGACCCGGGCGGTGGAGTACGGCGGGTTCGGGGAGCTGCCCCGCCCGCCGTTGCGTCTGGTGCAGGGCGCTGAGCGGGCGCCGGCCGCGCCCGTGCCGGCTACGCCCGTGCCGGCGGACGAGGAGGCGGACGCGGACGGCGCGGCTTCCGCACCGGCCGATGCCGATGACGCCATCGGCGAGCGGGCCGACCAGGAGCGGGCCGCCGCGGACCGGGCTGACCGGGAGCGGGCTGACCGGGAGCGGGCCGCCGCGGACCGGGCCGCCGCGGAGCAGCAGGCGACCGAGCGCGCGGAAGCGGTCCGGCAACGCACCGCACGGGCCGCCGCCCACCGGGAACTGCTCGCCGCGCGTACCGCCCTGGCTGAGGCTGAGACGGCGCGCGCGGCGGCGGAGCGCGCCGTGCTGGCCGCCCGCCGCCGGGTCGAGGCGGCGATGGCGCGTGCCACCGGGCTCGACGGCGAGCACATCCAGAGCTGACACGCGTCGCGGTCGGATGCAGAATGACCCGATGACGCCCGAGCAGACCGCGGGAGCCGCCAAACGCGCGGTGAATGACCTGGGCGGTGCCGCGGGCAACGATCCCAGGACCATGCGCCGGGCCCGGCAGATCGGTCTCACCGGGTGGGCGTTCTACGTGGCGGGGCGCGGGGGTGCCCTCGGTGACGTGCGAGCCGAGATCGTCGCCGCAGCGCTCGGGTTCATCTCACCGGACGCGGTGCAGGACGGTTGGGAGGCGGCGACGAGGGTGTTGCCGCCGCTGGAGATCGCGATGGAGAGCCGCGGCCAGTGCTGCCGATGGGGTCGCGACAACCTGGCGACCTTCGCCGACCTCACCAGACTGGTCGACCTGACCGAGCGGATCGTGCTCTCGGCAGAGGCCGCCGGTGCGCCACTCTTCGCTGCCTGGCGGGCGATGCCGATGCCGGACGACGCTCCCGCCGCACAGGCGGCCGTGCTGCTGCACCTGCTGCGGGAGCACCGGGGCGCGGCGCATCTCATGGCCGTACGGGCCAGCGGGCTCACTCCGCTCGAGGCGATTCTGGCCGGGCCGGCCGGCGAGGCGGGAGCCACCGCGTTCGGCTGGCAGCCGCCGTACCCGGCGTTCGAGCCGCTCGTCCGTAAGCGGGCGTGGGCCGAGGCACTCACCGACCGGATCGCCGGCGAGGCGTACCGGGTGCTCGACGCGGGTGAGCGGATCGAGTTGGCCGGGCTGCTCGATGCGGCCACCGCGTCGGTGGACGGGCTCCGCGATGGTGGTCGCGGTGGCTCACGGCCGCCGGTCCGCGGCGGGTGACCGTCGGTGCGCCGACTGCGGAAGCGACCGGGCGCCTACCGGGCCGACGCCGACGAGCGGGGCGTCACGGCGTCGCGGTGCGGGTGGGCCGGGAACGCAGCGCCGCGACGTAGTCGGCCGGTGCGCCGGCCTTCTCCGCGGCGTTGGCGATCTCGGCGAGGTACCACGCCGTCGGCATGCCGCCCTCGTACCCGTTGAAGACGTACACCCAGGCGATGAACTCGCCCTCGAGCGTCTCCACCCGCAGGTGCAGCTTGTCGTAGGTGCCGGCCTCGATGCCCTCGACGGCGTCGAGTTCCTTCTCGTCCTCGGGATGCACGTCGTACACCGCCACGAAGACCCGATCACCGGGTGACTCCACAATGGTGGTGACGGCCCCCTCCCAGCCGAGCAGGTCCTCTCCGGCGAAGGTCAGCCGCCAGCCCTCCAGCCACCCGGTACTGATCATGGGCGAGCGGGGGCAGTAGGCACGCATGCGTGCCGGGTCCAGGTTTGAGCCATACGCGGCGTAGTGACGCACGGCGATGACGATAGTCCGCCAACCGGGTAGTGGAGAATACCGCGCAGCGTGTCGGATCGGGATCCACTCCCGGGTAGGCCGGGGCACACTGGAGAAATGCGGGTGGCGGACGCCCGCGGGAGGAGTACCACGGTGAGTGACGTTGTGATCATCGGAGGTGGCCCGGCGGGCTACGAGGCGGCCCTGGTCGCCGCCCAACTCGACGCCGAGGTCACGGTGATCGAGCAGGAGGGTGCCGGCGGCGCGTGCGTGCTGCACGACTGCGTCCCGTCGAAGGCGTTCATCGCCAGCTCAGACGTTGCCACCGCGTTCCACAACCCGGCCGAGTTCGGCATCCTGGGCAGCGGGCTCGACACCATCACCGTGGACGGCGCCGCGGTGAACCGCCGGGTGAAGCGGCTGGCGCACGCCCAGTCCGCCGACGTCTACGCCAAGTTGACCAAGGCGGGGGTACGGTTCGTCACCGGCACCGCCCGGCTCGGGGAGGACACCCTGGGCCACACGCACCGGATCATGATCCATCCGGAAGGCAGCGACGAGGCGTACCCGGTCGACGCCGGCACGGTCCTGTTCGCGACCGGGTCCACGCCGCGGGTGCTGCCCTCCGCCGTTCCGGACGGCGAGCGGATCCTGGACTGGCGACAGGTGTACGACCTGACGGAGCTGCCCGAGCACCTGATCGTCGTCGGCTCAGGAGTGACCGGTGCGGAGTTCGCCTCGGCGTACCGGGCGATGGGTGTCGAGGTGACGCTGGTATCCAGCCGGGACCGGGTGATGCCGTCGGAGGACCAGGACGCCGCCGAGGCGATCGAGGGCGTGTTCCGCTCCCGCGGCATGAAGATCATGAACAACTGTCGGGCGAGCTCCGTCCGGCGTACCGGCGACACCGTGCTGGTGGAGCTCGGCGACGGCCGTACGGTCGAGGGCTCGCACGTGCTGATGGCCGTGGGGTCGGTGCCGAACACCGACTCGTTGGGGCTGGCGGAGTACGGCGTCGCCACCAAGGATGGCGGGTACATCGCCGTGGACCGGGTGTCGCGGACCAACGTGCCCGGCATCTACGCCGCCGGCGACTGCACGGGCGTGCTGCCGCTCGCCAGCGTGGCGGCCATGCAGGGGCGGATCGCGATGTGGCACTCGCTCGGCGAGGCGGTCGCGCCGCTCAAGCTCAGCACCGTGGCGAGCAACGTCTTCACCGACCCTGAGCTGGCGTCGGTCGGGGTCACGCAGTCCGACGTGGAGAGCGGCGAGGTGGCCGCGCGTTCGGTGACCCTGCCGCTGACCGGCAACGCCCGCGCCAAGATGGCCGGACTGCACGACGGGTTCGTCAAGCTCTACTGCCGGCCGGCGACCGGTCAGGTGATGGGCGGTGTGGTGGTGGCACCGAAGGCGAGCGAGCTGATCCTGCCGATCACGATGGCGGTGGAGAACCACCTGACGGTTGATCAGCTGGCCCACACGATCACCATCTACCCGTCACTGTCGGGTTCCATCACCGAGTCCGCCCGCCAGCTGATGCTCCATGCGTTGGACTGAGGCCCTCTGACGGTCAGGAAACGTCAACCGATCGGCGGATTCCCCCCAGCCGACACCCTCGCGCGGCGGGTTCGGCAACCGGCAGGAATGCAAGCGGGTCTTGTGGCAGCGGACCCGGTACGCCCAGGGTGGTCGCACGGAAAGCGACACACACCACGGGGGACGGATCGTGCGCGCTTCGCTTGGCTTCCGCCTGCTCAGTTATGTCCTGACACTGATCTTGGTCACGACCGCGTGCTTCGCGGTGCCGCGTGCCGCATCGGCGGCACCGGCCGCCGCGCCGGTGGCGAAACCCGGCGCCGGGCCGGTCGACCGTCCACTCCCGAGGGAGGCGACGCCCAACCACGGCCGACCGGTCGGCGAGTTGGCGGCGCCGGTGCCACCGACGGTCAAGGCGGACGGCGCCCCGCGGGCGGTGAGCGAGGCAGAGCGGTCCAGCCGGCAGCGGGTGCTGCGAGCGCTCGCTCCGGACCCGGCCCGGTCGGCGAGCGACGTGCTTGTGCGACCGGGCTTCCTGCTCGGCGACACGTCACTGGTGGCGTACTTCAACGGTGAGGTGAACCAGGGCGACGCGACCTCGTGGGCGCGGTGGTGGGCCACGGTGACCGATGTGGAGTCGCAGCAGGAGCAGCGGTCCGCGACGCTCGGCCAGGCCGACGTGAGCACGTGCTACACGCCCCGTTCGCTGTGCCGCAGCTTCGGCGCCGCGGACGGCTGGACGCTCGACCCGGCCCGCAAGTACACGGTCACGATCACGGTGGTCCAGCCGGACGGGTCGGAGCAGATCTCGACGCCCTCCGCGCCCGCCCAGCCACGCACCACGGTGGTGCCGCCGTCCGTGCCGTCCGCCCAGGCGGTTGGCTGCGGCTGCGCCACGGTGCTCGGCCCGACGCTGACCCCCCAGGCGCTGCGTGGCGCGACGGTGAACACCGGCACCGGCGCGTACCTGCGTACCGAGCGCGACTTCGTGATGCCCTCGTACGGCATCCCGTTCAACGCCGGTCGGTACTACTCGTCGGCCAACCCGACCGTGGGCGCCTTCGGGGCGGGTTGGTCCTGGTCGTACGACATCGCGGTGGTCGCGGCGGCCGACGGCGCCGCCCGGGTGCGGGCCGAGGACGGATCCGAGGCCGTCTACACCCGCGGGGCCGACGGCTCGTACACCCGCCCGCCGGGCATCCGCTCGAAGCTGTCCAAACTGGATACCGGGTGGGAGCTCACCACGCCGGATCAGCGCAAGCTCCGCTTCGACGCCCAGGGCCGGCTGGTGTCCATCAAGAACCTGCGCGGGCACGGGGTGACCCTGGCCTACGCCGGCACAGGGCTGCTGGACACCATCACCGACGCCTCCGGCCGGGTGGTCCGGTTCGAGTTCCGGGCCGACCTGCGGCTGCTGTTCAAGATGACGCTTCCGGACGGGCGGTTCATCCAGTTCGACTACGAGGGCGGCCGCCTGAAGAAGGTCCAGGACGCCCGTGGATACACCACCGCGTACGACTACGACCCGGCCGGGCGGTTGGACCGGATCGTGGACGCGCGGGGCAACTCCGCCATCCGTAACACGTATCACCCCACGACCGGGCGGGTGACCGAGCAGTTCGACGCCGAGGGCGGCCGCACCGCCTTCGAGTGGGATGCGGGCAGGCAGGTCGCCAAGACCACCGACGCCGACGGTGTCTGGGTGCTGGACGGCTACCGCGACAACGTGCTGCTGTACAGCCAGAACGCCGGCAGTGACGCGGTCAACCACCGTTACGACGGAAAGTTGCGAAAAAACCTCGTGGTGGACCCGAAGGGCAACCAGGAGGAGACCACCCACGACGACGAGGGCAACCCCACCGCGCGCAAGGCTCCGGAGCCGTTCGGCTTCAGTGAGGTCAACGTCTTCGACGACCGCAACAACCTCACCTCGCACAAGGACGGCCGCAACAACACCTGGTCCTACGAATTCAACACCCAGAACGAGATGACGGTCCGGCGCAACCCGAAGCAGAAGTCGGGCTACCGCTACACCTACGACGACAAGGGCCAGGTCAAGACCCGGACCGACGCCCGCGACAAGGTGACCACCTACGAATACGACGCCCACGGCAACCGAACCGCCGAGATCACTCCGACCGGGCGGCGCACCGAGATGGAGTACGACCTCGCCGGTCGGATGACCGCGGTGGTCGATCCGCGTGGCACGGGGCCGAACAGCGCCAACCGGGCCGCGTACCGCACCCGCGTGGACTACGACAAGCAGGACCGCGTCACCGACGTGTGGCAGCCGGGCAAGTCCGCGTCGACGCACACCGAATACGACGAGGTGGGCAACGCCACCGTCCAGCGCGACGCGGCGAGCAACGCCAGCCGGATGACCTACGACAAGAACAGTCGACTGACGACGGTGAAGGACCCGGTCGGGAACCTCACCGAGATGGTGTACACGCCGGCCGGGCGGCGCAGCGCGGTCTTCGACGGGGAGCGCAACAAGACCAGCTGGACCTATGACGTCGCCGGCCGGCCGGCCACCGAGACGTCGCCGCGCGGCAATGCCGATCCGGCCAGGGCCGAGCTCTACACCACGCGGTTCCACTACGACTACAACGGCAACCTGATCCAGGCCGACCGGCCGTACGAGAACACCGGGGTTCGGGTCAAGGTCGATACGGCCTTCGACGAGTTGGACCGGCCCACCGAGCAGCGCGACCAGTTCAACGTCGCCACCAGGGTCGGGTACGACAACGCTGGCAACGTGGTGTCGATGACCAACGAGCGCGGCGAGAAGCTGGAGCACACGTTCGACGAGGCCAACCGCCGGACCGGCAGTTCCGGTGTCGGCGTCGAGCAGCCGGCCGGCATCGATTACGACGACGCGGGCAACCCGACCCGTCAGGTCACCCCGACCGGCGGTGTGATCACCTGGCAGTACGACGACGACGGACGCCCGGTGGCGATCACCGAGCCGCGCGGCAACGTCGCCGGCGCCAACCCGGCCGACTACACCACCCGGTACGCCTACGACCCGGCCGGGAACCTGGAGACGGTCACCGACCCGCTGGGCAACGTCACCAAGACCGGGTACGACGCGCTGAACCGTGCCGTGGCGGTCACCGACGCCCGCGGCAACACCACCCGGCTGAAGTACGACCTGGCGAACCGGCTGGAGCGGGTCATCGGCCCGGACGCGCCGGACGACAAGGCGACCGTCTACGTGTACAAGGCGAACGGGCTGCTGGACACGCGTACCGATCCGATGGGCCACAGCTCACGGGTGGAGTACGACAAGGCGGGCCGGATGACCGCGTCCACCGACCCGCTGGGCCGGCGCCGGGACTACGTCTACGACCCGGACTCGAACCTGATCGAGGAGATCACCGCACGGCAGACCGAGCCGGGCGGGCAGCCGCGCCCGGACCCGAACCGAGAGCCGCGCACGATCAGCTACACGTACGACAACCTGAGTCGCCCGACGGGCAAGAAGCTCGGCGTCGACGGGCCGACCTACACCTTCGGCTACGACGCGAAGAACCGGCTGGTCTCCGCGGCCGACCCCGCCGGGCTGCAGGAGCGCGAGTACGACGACCTCGGCCGGCTCACCGAGGTCAAGCGCGGTAGCGAGGTCTTCACCTACGACTACGACGCCAGCGATCGACTCAAGGAGCGCACCTACCCGGACGGCACGAAGGTCACCGCCGAGTTCGACGAGGGGGATCGGGTCCGCGCGCTGACGTCGGCCAAGGGCGGCACGTCCGCCCGGTACGCCTTCGACTACGACGTCTCCGACAACCTCAAGAAGATCACCTATCCAGCCGCCACCGGCGTGGTCAGCGACCGCGACTACGACCGCGCCGGGCGCCTGACGAAGGTCAACAACCACCGCGGCGACCAGGTGCTCTCAGCGTTCGAGCTCACGCC
This sequence comes from Micromonosporaceae bacterium, assembly GCA_035296325.1. GTDB lineage: Bacteria > Actinomycetota > Actinomycetes > Mycobacteriales > Micromonosporaceae > DATHBD01. The sequence continues at coordinate 105,559 of DATHBD010000060.1, forward strand.
GGACAAGGTCGGCAATCCGAGCCGGATCACGTCGATCCACGGGCAGGCCGGTCAGCCGACCATCACCGAGACGACGGCCTACGACTACGACAAGGCGAACCGGCTCACCGCCGCGTGCTACGGCGCCCAAACGTGTGCGGGCGCGGCGGCCGAGCGGATCGACTACACCTACGACCTGGTCGGCAACCGGAAGACCCAGAAGAAGACCGCGCCGGGCGACAACACCACGACGACGTACACCTACGACGCGGCGGACCAGCTCACCCGCGAGGTCAGCACGGGATCCCGCTCCAGCGAGCGCACCTTCGACTACGACCTGGAGGGCAACCAGACCCGGGCGGGCGCCGACACCTACACCTACTCGCTCGACCACAAGATGACGTCGGCGACGCTTGGCGGACGGACCACCAACTACACGTACGACGCCGCCGGCAACCGCATCGCCGCGACGTCCGGCAGCGGCGCCACCGCGGTGTCGCAGACCTGGACCTGGGATGTCAACGCCGGCATGCCGCTGCTGGCCCAGGAGTCGGAGACCCGAAACGGCGGCACCTCCACCCGCGACTTCCTCTATGACCCGGCCGGGCAGCCGCTCGCGATGCTGCTCCCGACGGCCGGCGGCGGGCAGGCCGCGCACTCCTACCTGCACGACTGGATCGGCGGGGTCGCCGGCGTGGTCGGGCCGGACGGGGCGCTGGAGTGGGCGTACAACTACGACCCGTTCGGGGTCGCCCGGGGCGCCGGTCTCACCGATGGTGGCCGCAAGCTGCGCGATGATGCGCCGGCGAACCCGATGCAGTTCGCCGGTGGTTACCACGACACCAGCCAGGGCGACCGGTACCAACTGCGGGCCCGCAACTACGACCCGGGTACCGGCCGGTTCGACGGCACTGACCCGGTGTCCCCGGGCGCGGACACCCCGACCATCTCGTCGTACGCCTACGCCCACAACCGCCCGAGCGTGCTGAAGGACCCGACCGGCCTGTACCCCGAGCTCGGCGAGGGCATGGGGAGCACGTACGCCAAGTACTACACCGATCAGTACAACACCCTGCACAACGCCGGGCAGACGCCGGACGAGGAGAAGGAAACCGCAAACCCGGACTGGGAGAACGCGAAGAAGGTCGTTGATGAGGCTGAGGGCTTCATCAAGCAGATCGGTGACGAGATCGTCAATCTGATCCTGGATCTGGTCGGGTTCAACGACGCGAAGAAGTGCGTGACCGAGGGCGACGTTGTGGCCTGCGTCTCCACCGCGTTGCAGGCGGTGCCGTGGGGCAAGTTGTTCAAGGCGGCCAAGGTCATGGTCAAGGCGATCGGGGTGGGGCGTCGCCTGGTCGAGTCCTACGGCCGGCTCAAGGCGGCACGCAACGCGCTGGCGAACATCCCGCGGTACATCAAGAAGGCCAGCCAGACGGCGGACGAGGCGGCGGCGAGTAAGAAGTACCAGGCGGCGGCGGCGCAGGCGGCCAGTGGTGCGAAGGCGAGCGGTGCGGCGGCGAAAGCCAGTACCAAGAAGGCCGCCGCGGGGGCGAAGAAGCAGCAGCAGAAACGCCGGGCCGACAACGACGGCGGGGAGAGTTGTCAGATCGCCCAGGGTCGCGGGCTGAACTCGTTCACCGCGGGCACGTTGGTGGTGATGGGCGATAAGACCAGCCGTCCGATCGAGCAGGTGCAGGCCGGGGACACGGTTCAGGCGACGAACCCGCAGACCGGGTTGACCGAGCCGCAGCAGGTGACGGCGAAGGTCGAGGGCACCGGTGACAAGGCGTTGGTGGATCTGACCCTGGTGGGTGCCGGTGCCGGGGGTGGTGGCCCACCGAGCGTGGTGACCGCGACCGATGGGCACAAGTTCTTCGTACCGGGTAGGGGCTGGGTCGAGGCCGGCAAGCTGCAGGTCGACGACGTACTGCGCGACACCGAGGGTCGTGCCGTGGTGGTCACCGCGGTGGCGCACCGCAGCGAGCACACTACGGTCCACAACCTCACCGTCAACGACGTCGAGACGTACTATGTCGAAGCCGGCGGCACGCAGGTACTCGTCCACAACTGCGGACTGGCCGATCTTGCCAATATGCGCAAGGAATTGGGGTCGCCCTCAGGTGAGGATGTGGTTCTGGCTCGCCTCGATGTAGGCGGCCAGAGGTTCTATGGAGTTAGCGGACATGGCCAGAGCTACCCGCGTCCGGCGGGCGTAACTCCTCAATCCATGACGCACGCCGAGGGTGACGCATTCGGCCAGGCTGGTAGGGCCGGCGTGAGTGGCGGCCACGGCACGCTGTACATTGATGGTTTGAAGCCTTGCAGATACTGTCGTTCCAGCCTGGGCGGGTTCGCAAAGAGCTTGGATCTGGATACCCTCACTGTGGTCGGCCCGAACGGCTACCTTGGGCAGTACCTGCGCGGCGGTGGATATCGAACGCTCCGGGAGAACTTCTAGTGCGTGCGTTGATCGAAGCTGGCGCGAATTGGAATCGGCCGGAGCGCCATGTGGTTGACCAGGGCGATGTCGAAGTACTGCTTGATCAACTCGACGGACGGGCTGGCGCCACCGTGTCGTTCGGACTCAGCCACACGTCGGAAGAGGTCGAGCTGATCCTTGGCATTACGCCGGATGGCTACCTATTGACGCGATCCCGGGATGGCGATTTCGAGCAGTTGATTGGAAAACCGGGAGCGCAGGGAGAAATCGAACTGGTTCTTGGCGGCCAACCCACCCCTACGCCAAGGAGATGGTTGACTGGGCGTGCCGAAGTGGTGCGGATCCTGGGTCGGTACGTGCAGGGCTCGACATTCCCTGAAGACCTTTTGTGGGAGCAGCCGTAGCGGGTCGCTCGTCTGTGGCGTCGGAGGGGAAACGAGCTGCGCCAATGCGGCTGAGCGGGTGCGGGAGGTGTACTTCCAGATGGCCAAAGAAGTATGGCCCGCCCTGAGTGTCGATGACCTGCTGCGGTCACCGATCGCTCAAGCGGAGGTGGCCCGGCGGCCGTTCCGTCACGCGTCAGGCTGGCAGGTGCGGCACCAGTACGTGTTGCGGCCGACGAGTTCGCCACGGGTCACGTCGGTGCCGCACACCAGGCAGGGCTGGCCCGCGCGTCGGTAGACGTACACCTCGCCGCCGTGCCGGTCCACCCGGGGAGCCCGGCCCATCGCCTCCGGCGTGTGTCGGGTGTGGACGGTGTCGATCCGGCCGTGCTCGACGCCCTCGCGCATCAGCGCGCTCAGGTCGGCCCAGAGCTCCTTCCACGCCGGCGGCGAGATGGTGTTGCCCGGTCGCAGCGGCGCGATCCCGGCCCGGAACAGCACCTCGGTCACGTAGATGAGACCGGCGCCGGCGACGATGGACTGGTCCAACAACAGCGCCGTGATCGGCTTGGTGCTGCGCGCCACCCGCAGGTACGCGGCGTCCGGGTCGGCGTCGGTGCGCAGTGGATCGGCGCCCAACCTGGCGCGCAGGGCGGCCAGGTCCGGCGGGTGGAGCAGTTCGCACGCGGTGGGTCCGCGCAGGTCGAGCCACCACCGCCCGGTGGTCAGCCGGAGCCGCACCGCACCGACCAGGGGTGGGGCCGGCGCCCTACCGTCGGTGAAGCGGCCGTACAGGCCCAGGTGGATGTGCAGGCTGACGGTGCCGAAGTGGTGCAGCAGGTGCTTGCCGTACGCCTCGGTGTCGCGCAGCACCCGGCCCGAGATCATGGCGGCGCCCGCGGCGAACCGTCCCTGCGGGCTGGTGACGGTGACCCGGTGCCGGGCGAAGAGTTGGCGGTGGTGGGCCGCCAGACGGTGGATCGTGTGTCCCTCGGGCACGTTGCGGCTGGCGACTCAGGTGACGGCTACGCCGTAGGCGACGCCGAGCAGCGCGCACGCCAGGGCGATGGCGCCGACCGTGCTGAGGGTGTTGCCGACGGACCACTGGCCGGGCCGGCCCTTCACCATGTGGACGAACATTCCGCCGGACTGTGCCAGCACCCCGACCAGCAGCAACAGGCAGATCACCCACCGCGCCCCGGTGCCGAGTGCGGTGCCGGCGAGGATGTCCAGACAGACCAGGGTGAGTACCAGGAGGACGCCGGCGTGGGCATGGCCGGCGCGGAAGTACGTCCGCTGGAAGTCGTTGAGTTGCTCGCGCGTGAGCAGGCGGAGCAGGGAGTACCCACCGAACATGACGGTCGGCAGCGACACCAACGCGATGATCATGAATATCTTGATGGGGTCGGTCATGACCAGTCACGATACATGTCTGCCGTGACCCGGCCGCAGCACTTCCCGGCGGCCGGCGTGGGGGCAAGTTGCGGTACCTCCTCGCATGTGGTGGATGGCACCAGTACGATCCGCCATGTGCTGGTTGTCACTTCGGAAGGCCTGCCCGGTTACGAGATCCGCTCCGTGCTCGGCGAGGTCCTTGGCGTGACCGCCGCCTCCCGCAACAAGTTCGCGGCCGGTGTGCGGTCGCCGGACGGCGGCCCCGGGCCGGAGATGTCCCGGGTGCTGGTCCAGACCCGGGCGCGGGCCATCGGTCAGATGATCCACGCGGCGCAGACCCGGGGGGCCAACGCGGTCATCGCGATGCGGTTCGACAACCGCGACATCACGGACTACTGGATGGAGGTTTGCGCGTACGGCACGGCGGTGCTGGCGATTCCGGTGTCCGACGAGGCCAAGCGGCAGGACGGGGCGATCAGGCAGACCGGCGGGATGCCGCACCAGTCGCCTTGACCGGTCAGGCGTCCCGGTCCGCCGGCGCGTCGGCCAGCGTGCAGATCACCGCGCCGGCCGGGACCACCTCTCCGACGGTGACGTTCAGGCCGCTCACCACGCCGGCCCGGTGTGCGTGCAGCGGCTGCTCCATCTTCATCGCCTCCAGGACGACGATCAGGTCGCCCTGAGCGACGACGTCGCCGTCAGCCACCAGCACCGCAACGATCGTGCCCTGCATCGGACTGGAAAGCGCGTCGCCGCCCGGGCCGGCGGCGACGGTGCGGCCACCGGGTCGCCGGCGCGCCGTTGGCCGCCCCGCTTGCGTCACGGCGGCCGTACCCCCGGCGAAGTCGGCTGGCAGGCTCACCTCCAGCCGCTTGCCGTCCACCTCGACCACGACGGTGGTGCGTGGCTCCGGGTCAGGCGCCGCGCCGGTTGACCCGGCGTACGGCGGCAGGTCAGCCGACCACTCCGTCTCGATCCACCGGGTGTGCACCCGGAACGGCGCGGCGGTGAACGCCTCGTCCCGTACCACCCGGCGGTGGAACGGCAGCACGGTGGCGAGCCCCTCCAGCACCGTCTCATCGAGGGCGCGGCGGGCGCGTTCCAGCGCCTGCGTGCGGGTCTCGCCGGTGACGATGATCTTCGCGAGCAGCGAGTCGAAATTGCCGTCCACGACGCTGCCCACCTCGACACCCTCGTCGACCCGCACACCGGGCCCGGTGGGCAGGCGTAGTGCGGTGACCACGCCGGGCGCCGGAAGGAAGCCACGACCCGGGTCCTCGCCGTTGATCCGGAATTCGATGGCATGACCGTGTGGTTCCGGGTCGGCGTGCCAGCGCAGCGTCTCGCCGTCGGCGATGCGGAACTGCTCCCGCACGAGGTCGATGCCGGTGGTCTGCTCGGTGACCGGGTGCTCGACCTGCAGCCTCGTGTTGACCTCCAGAAAGGCGACGGTGCCGTCCGAGGCGACCAGGTACTCCACGGTGCCCGCGCCGGAGTACCCGGCTTCCCGGCAGATCGCCTTGGCGCTGTCGGTGATCAGCACCCGCTGTTGCGGGGTGAGGAACGGCGCGGGGGCCTCCTCCACCAGCTTCTGGTGGCGGCGCTGGAGCGAGCAGTCGCGCGTCCCCACGACCACCACGTTGCCGTGCTGGTCGGCGAGGACCTGCGCCTCCACGTGGCGGGGGCGGTCAAGGTACCGCTCGAGGAAGCACTCGCCGCGGCCGAATGCGGCGACCGCCTCGCGGGTGGCGGACTCGAACTGCGCTTCGATCTCGTCGAACGTCCGGGCCACCTTCAGCCCGCGCCCGCCGCCGCCGTACGCCGCCTTGATCGCGATCGGCAGGCCGTACCGCCGGGCGAAGGTGACGGCCTCCTGGGGGCCGGCGGCCGGGGCGGTGGTGCCGGGCACCAGCGGTGCGCCGGCCCGCTCGGCCAGCTTGCGGGCGATGATCTTGTCGCCCAGATTGCGGATCGCCTCCGGTGTGGGCCCGATCCAGGTCAGCCCGGCAGCGAGTACGGCTTCGGCGAAGTCCGCGTTCTCGGACAGGAAGCCATAGCCCGGATGGACCGCGTCGGCGCCGGTCCGGGAGGCCACCTCGAGCATTTTGTCGACGCGTAGATACGTCTCGGCGGCGGTCTGCCCACCTAGGGCGTACGCCTGGTCCGCGAGGCGCGCCGCGAGGGAGTCCCGGTCGGTGTCGGCATACACCGCGACGCTGCCCAGCCCGGCGTCCCGGCAGGCGCGGATCACCCGCACCGCGATCTCGCCCCGGTTTGCCACGAGCACATTGCGCACGCCGGCAGTCTATGGGGGAAGGTCGACAGCGCGGGCGCGGAACGCGGCCTAGTCAAGTTTGTATATTAGGCTTGCGACGTGTCCACCACACGCCTCATGATTCTCGGTCTGGTCCGATGGCTTCAGCCGGTGCACGGCTACGACGTGCGGCGGGAGCTGCTCAGCTGGAGCGTGAACGAGTGGGCCAACATCGCGCCCGGCTCGATCTACCACGCGCTCCGCAAGCTGACCGAGGAAGGGCTGCTGGAGGAGGTGGCCACCGAGCAGGTCGGCGCACGGCCGGCCCGGACCACGTACCGGGTGACCGACCAGGGTGATGCCGAGTTCGAAGTGCTGCTCGGCTCGTACTGGTGGGAGTACCGCCACCCGATCGACCCGTTCCTGGTGGCGGTGTCGTTCCTGCCCGCACTGCCGCGCTCGGAAGCGTTGGCGGCGCTGCAGAACCGGATCCGGCTGCTGGAGGAGCAGATCGCCGGCGTGCATGCCGCCGCCGAGGCGATCCCGGACGTGGACCCGACCAGGCCGCCGCACGTGGGATGGATGTTGGACCTCTACGTCGACCGGTGGACCGCGGAGATTGCCTGGTGCCGGCGGGTCATCGACCGGGTCGGCGCCGGGTTGGGCCTGCACCTCGGCGAGTACGACGTGGCCGACGCCGGGCAGCGGTGGCGCGAGGCGATCGCCCAGCAGGCGGCTGCGGCGGAGCTCGGCAGTCCAGTGCCCGAGGACAATAGGTAAATTACTAATATTCAAACTTGACTACCCGTCTCCACCGGCGATACCGTCCGGGAGCGCGGACGACCTCTCGCCTGGCCGGCGCACCGCCCTCAGTCGACGTCCGCGCCCCACCGGGCAGCCGACGGAGGCAGAAGATGATCATTGAAACGCGCGCGCTGCGGAAGAGCTTCCGCAGCCGAGCCGGTCGAGAGACCAAAACCGTGGACGCTGTTCGCGGGGTGGACCTCCAGGTCGCGGAAGGCGAGATCTTCGGCTTCCTCGGGCCGAACGGCGCGGGCAAGACCACCACCCTGCGGATGCTCGCCACCCTCATCACGCCGGACGGGGGCGAAGCCACGATCGCCGGCGCGGACCTGCGCGCCGACCCGGGCGAGGTCCGGCGCCGGATCGGCTACGTCGCGCAGGGCGGCAGCACCTGGGACGACTCCACCGCCCGCGAGGAGCTGGTGCTGCAGGCCCGGATGTACGGGGTGCGCAAAGCGCAGGCCCAGCGCCGGGTGCAGAGCGCCCTGGAGGCGTTCCAGCTCAGCGAGTACGCCGACCGCAAGTGCAAGACGTACTCCGGCGGCCAACGCCGCCGCGTCGACATCGCCCTCGGGATCATCCACGAGCCCCGGGTGGTGTTCCTGGACGAGCCCACCACCGGGCTCGACCCGCAGAGCCGCGCCCACATGTGGGAGGAGGTGAAGCGCCTCCGCGCGGCCGGCATGACCGTCTTCATCACCACGCACTACCTCGACGAGGCCGACGCGCTGTGCGACCGGATCGCCATCATGGACTACGGCGAGATTGTGGCCGAAGGGACGCCGGACGAACTCAAGCGCGACATCGCCGGCGACGTGGTGACCGTCGGGCTGAACGCAGGCACGGCGGAGACGGCGGCCAAGCTGCTCCACGACCAGCCGTTCGTGATGAAGCTGGAGTCGCTGCCGGACAGTGTCCGGCTCTTCGTCGATGCCGGCGCGGTCGCCATCCCACAGATCCTGCGCGTCCTGGACGGCGCGGGCGTCGAGCTCAGCTCGATCGAACTGCACCGTCCCAGCCTGGACGACGTGTTCCTGGAGAAGACCGGCCGCTCGCTGCGCGAGTCCTGAGCCGTACGTTCGGATAGGAGATCCTGCGATGAAGTTTCTTCGTGACGTCTGGCTCATCCTGCAACGCCAGCTTCTGCTGCTGGTCCGCAATCCGGTCTGGGTTGTCGTCGGCATTGTGCAGCCGGTGTTCTACCTGCTGCTCTTCGCGCCGCTGTTGAAGCCGGCACTCGGGGTCCGGACCGACGCCGAGGCGTACCGCCTCTTCGTGCCCGGGCTGCTCGTCCTGCTCGCCATCTTCGGGGCGCTCTTCGTCGGGTTCGGGCTCATCGCCGAACTGCGCGCGGGCGTGATCGAACGCAGCCGGGTCACCCCGGTCAGCCGCCTGGCGCTGCTGCTCGGGCGGTCCCTGCGTGACGTGGTGTCGTTGCTGGTACAGGCGGTCATCATCACCGTGCTGGCGCTGCCGTTCGGCCTGACCGTACGACTCGGTGACCTGCTGCTCGCCTACCTGCTGCTCGGATTGATCGCGCTGATGTGCTCCGCGTGGTCCTACGGCGTTGCCCTGAAGGTGCGCAGCGAGGACGCCTTCGCTCCGCTGCTCAACACGGTTGCCCAGCCGGTGTTGCTGCTCTCCGGCATTCTGCTGCCGATGGCCTTCGCGCCGACCTGGTTGCAGCGGATCGCCGACTTCAACCCGTTCTCGTGGGCCGTTGACGGGGCTCGGGCGCTCTTCGCCGGTCACCCCGGCGACAGCAGCGTCTGGCAGGCACTGCTGATCCTCGGCGTACTCACCACTGTGGCCGTCGTCTGGGCGGGACGTTCATTCGCGAGAGGAGTGCGCTGAGCCCGCAGGGCCGGGTGCGCGCGCAACGGCCCGCGAGCCCTGGGCACCGCGCGGATCTTGGAGAATTTGGCACCACTATTGGTGCCGTATCCTCCAAGATCTCCTAAGAGCGGCATGTGGGTGAGCCCGGGGCGAGGCGGGTGTCGAGGTCAGGGCGAGTGCGGTGAGGTGCCCCAGACTGTCCAGATCGGTACGTCGAGGGAGTTGAGCAGCCGGCGCAGCAGCGGCAACGACACGCCGATCACCGTGCCGGGATCACCCTCGATGCGCTCGACGAACGCGCCGCCAAGGCCGTCGATCGTGAACGCTCCGGCCACGTGCAACGGCTCGCCGGTTGACACGTACGCGTCGATCTCGGCATCCGTCACGTCGGCGAAGTGGACGGTGGTGGAGCCGACCTCCTCGCACCTCCGCCCGGTCCCCGTCTCGATCAGGCAATGGCCGGTGTAGAGGATGCCGTGCCGCCCGCGCATGCTCCGCCATCGCCGCACCGCCTCGGCCGCGTCCGCCGGCTTGCCGAGGATCTCCCCGTCGAAGGCCAGCACCGAGTCGCATCCGAGCACCAGTCTCGTGGCACCGCCGGAGCCGGAGCCGGAATCAGCGCCGGCGGCCAGCCGCTCGACCACGGCGTCGGCCTTGAGGCGGGCCAGCGTGGCACACAACGCCGCCGGCCGTGGATCGTCGACCTGCGACTCGTCCACCCCGCTGACAATCGCCTCAGTCTCGATTCCGGCCGCGCGCAGCGTCCGTAGCCTCGCCGGGCTGGCCGAGGCCAGGATGAAGGGCAGTGTCGGCTGGACCTGCGCCGCGGCGGAAGCCGGAGCCCCGGCCTGGGCGGTCGTATCGTTGACGGTCACGACGGGTCAGAATAGTGCAGTCGGTCGGCGGGGTCAGGGCTTACGTTTGCCTGGTGACCGTGGACGCTGCCCGGCGTTCGCGCGGGGGCCCGGGCCGGCGGTGGACCGGATCGGTGCCGCATTCGCCCGTACCGACGGCGCCGGGTCGTCGGGAGCCACCGGCCCGATCGCCACCACGCCGGTACGCCGGCCGATTTCGCGCATCAGGTGGTACACCACCACGGTCGCCACGGTGCCGATCGCGATGCCGGTGAAGAGCAGGTCACCGAGCTGCCACTGGAAGTTGGCGATGCCGATGACCAGCCCGATCGCTGCGGTCATCAGATTCGCCGGGTTCCGGAAGTCGACCCGCCCTTCAATCCAGATCCGGGCGCCGAGGACGCCGATCAGGCCGTACAGGGCGACGGTGGCGCCGCCGAGCACGCCGAACGGGATGGTGGCGATCAGCGCGCCGAACTTCGGCGAGAGCCCGAGCAGGAGCGCGACACCGCCGGCCACCCAGTAGGCCGCGGTCGAGTAGACCCGCGTGGCCGCCATGACACCGATGTTCTCGGCATAGGTGGTCGTGCCGGACCCGCCGCCTGCGCCAGCGAGCATGGTGGCCACGCCGTCACCGATGAACGCGCGACCCATCACGTCGTCGAGTGGGCGACCGGTCATCGACGAGACGGCTTTGACGTGCCCGAGGTTCTCCGCGATGAGGACGAGCACCACCGGCACGAAGAGCGCAATGACGCCGAGGTCGAACCTCGGCGCGGTGAAGTCGGGCAGGCCGACCCAGGCGGCGCGGCGCACGGCGGCGAACGCGACCTGGCCCTGGGCCAGTGCGATGGCATACCCGGCGAGCACGCCGACGAGGATGGAGAGGCGGCCGATCAGGCCCTTGAAGAGGACCATGCACAGGATGATCGCGAGCAGCGTGATCAAGGCCGTGTACGGCTGCCGGCGGAAGTTGTCCCACGCGGTGGGCGCCAGGCTCAACCCGATCAGCGCCACGATCGTGCCGGTCACCACCGGCGGCATCAGCGACTCGATCCAGCCGGTGCCGGCCACGTGGACGATGGCGCCGACGAGCGCGAAGAGGAGACCGGCAACCAGGATGCCGCCGAGTGCGGAGGCCATGCCCTCGGCCCGGCTCGCCGCCACCACCGGTGCGATGAACGCGAAACTGGAGCCGAGGTAACTGGGCAGGCGATTGCCGGTGATGACCAGGAACAGCAGCGTGCCGAGCCCGGAGAAGAAGAGGGTGGTGGCCGGCGGGAAGTCGGTCAGCAGCGGCACCAGGAACGTCGCGCCGAACATGGCCAGGACATGCTGTGCCCCGATGCCGACGGTGCGTGGCCAGCTGAGCCGCTCGTCGGGCAGCACGACCTCGCCCGGACCGGGGCTGCGCCCGTCCCCGTGCTGCCGCCAGCTGAGGTTGACCATGCCGCACTCCTTGTCCACTGGATCTACGCGGTTGGCCGGCAGCGTAGCCGCTCCGCGACCGGCCCGCATCTGCGCCGGGAGCGGTGTCGCGATGATGTCGGGTGGAGTCAGCCGGGCCGGGGAAGCGGCAGCGCGGACGCTCGCCAGGCGCCCGGCCGGGCCCCCCACCCGGCTCGCGGCGCCGGGCCACGCCGCCACCGCGGGACGGCGACCGCCTGCGGGGCGACGATGCGTTGGCACCTCAGCAGCACGACCGTCACCGCGGCCAGCTCCGCCGGCGTCGGCGCGCCGCGCACCACTCGCAGCGCGGGGCCGGGGATCATCGGCTCAGCGTACGGCGCCGAGGGCGGGCAAGTTGGACCGGTCCCGGCCGGTGGCGCACTACGCTGGCTGGGGTTACACGATCAGGGCTGGACAGGAAAGCGCAGGTCGGCGAGGGGAGCCCATTGACGCGCGTGCCTCTGAGCCGATGTGCCCGGCAGCAGCCGCGGCGCCGGCAGCCGCGGCGCCGGCAGCGGCGTGCGCGCCTGGCGGCGGTGGTGGTTGCCGCCCTGGGTGGCCTGCTGCCGGTCGGTCCAGCCGGCGCGGAGGACCCGCAACCCGAGTCGGTCTCTGCGGCTACCCGGTACCGGGTGACCTTCGTGGCGCGAGCCTGTTCGGCGTACGCCGAAGTCATGGCGAACCGGGTCCGGAACAACGCCGTCGAGGCCGCCGCCATGCCGGGTCGCGACAGCGGGTACGACGACGGCGAGGCGGTCGACCCGGACGTCGAGGCTCGGGCCGACGAGGGCTGCGAACCTCTCGTCGGCTGGCACTTCACCATCGGTGGCGCGCCGCAGCGCAGCGGGGCCCTGTCGGTCGTCGGCGGGGCGACCCTCGGCGCCGGGCCGACCGCCGCCGAGGTCCCACGGGTGGAGCCGACCGGGCGGCAGACCCCCGGCGTCTCGGTTCCCGGCGCGGTCACCGCCGTCCTCTCCGACGAGCAGGTGGCGTTGGCGAGCCGGCGGGAACTGTGGGCCCAGGGCGGCGCGCCCACCGATCCCCTGCTCGCCGGCGCGGTGCCGGACCTCGGCTTCGGCGTGCTGCGGTGCGGCCTCGACGGGCGCGCCGTGGGCAATGTCAGCTGGATCGCCTTTCCAGCGGGAGTCCGGCATGTCTTCTGCTACGCGTACTACGTGCGCGCCGCGCCCGCTGCCGGCACCGTCGTCGTCCGCGCCGCGGCCACCCGGCCGGTTGGCTACCCGCAGCAATTCGGGTTCACCGGCACCTTGAGTTACGCGCCGGACAATGTGTTCACGCTTGCCACATCGGGGGAGCCGGCGGAGCTCACGGTCACCCGCTCCGTGGGCGTGCACCGGGTGCAGGCGCAGGTGCCGGCCGGGTGGCGGGTGGCGGCGCTGGCGTGTGAGGCCGCCCGGCCGGGCGGTGGACCCGTCGGTAGCACCGCCACCATCGATCCGGCCGTCGGCGCGGCGGACCTGCACCTGGCCGCGGGCGATGTGCTGACGTGTACGTACGCGTTCGAACCACTGCCGGAGGCGCCAGGGCTGACGATCCGCGTGTTGAGCGGGGACGAGGCGGGACCGGTGGGGGTGACGGTCGGCTCCACGGCCCCGGTCCCGCTCCCGGTCGTACCGGCACCGGTCGTACCGGCACCGGGCGTACCGGCACCGGGCGTACCGGCGCCCGCGCCGCCACCGACCGGGCAGGCACCCACCCCGCCGTCGGCCGCACCCTCGGTGACCGCACCACCGGTGACCGCGCCCCCGGTGCTGGCACCGGTGGTGCCCGCGCTGCTCACGGCGACCGTGACCGGTGACGGCGCGGCGGTCACGGCGACCGGTGCGGATCTCAGCGCACTGCCGACGGGTGGGTACCGGATCACTGTGGTCCCGCCCGATCCGGCCTGGTCGGTGTCGGGTGCCAGTTGTGGCGGTGTCCCGGTGACGGTGAGTGGACTCTCCATCGACATCACCGTCGACGCCGCGATCCCGGCGGGCTGTGCCCTGCAGCTGAGTCGGCCGGTCGGCGGCATCAAGCTCCGCGTCGCCACCCTCGGTGGTGTCGCGTCAGCGGCGTTCGCCGTGGCGGCGGTGTCGGACGCGGGCGCCGGGTGGTCGGCGGCGGCGACGACCACGGAGGACGGCGTGCCGGCGGACGCCAGGGGTGATCTGCCCGAGACGCCGGGTGCCGGCACCTACCTGGTGGTGCCGATCGCACCCAGGACCACTGTCGACGGCACCTGGAAGCTCCGCGCGTTCGCGTGTGACCCGGTCGAGTCCACCGAGGTGGCCAGCGTCGACGGTGGCGCACTCCAGGTCACGCTGTCGATCGTTGCGCCAGCGGCGACCTGCACCGCTTCGTACCAGTTCGTGCCGTCGACCAGACTGCGTCTCACGTTGCGCTTCGAGGGCGAGGCTGGTGCCCGCAGCGGTCCGGCGCTGCTTGAGATCTCATGCCTGGACGGCTCCACCGGGCGGGTGGTGCTGGGGGTCGACGACCTGGGCGAGGCGGCGCTGCCGGAGTCGCTGAGCTTCGTCGAGTCGACAAGCTGTACGGTGACGCAGCCGTCCGCCGGCGCGGCCCCGGACGCATCGGTCGACGTCAGCGCTGCGGTCGACCCGTCGCCTGGCAACGTTGCGCTGTTGCTACCGGTGGTGGTGGATGTCCTACGCGACGTGACGGAGTACACGGTGACCATCACCGATGTGTTCAGCACGGGGCAGGCGCGTGCGGAACGGACTTCGGTGCTCGATACGTTCTCCATGATGCCGGTGGTTCTGGTCGGGAGCGGCCTGGTCGGCGTCGGAGCGCTTATGCTCCTCGTCATTGTCGCGTGGTCACGTCGAGGAGGGCCCTGACCAGCGCGCTTAACACTGATGACGAGAGGGTATCGAGCTCAGATGGCCACTCCGACGGACCTCGTCGCCGACCGGTACCGACTGGTTCGGACCATCGGCAGCGGCGGCATGGGGAGGGTCTGGCTCGCGGTCGACAACATCCTGCACCGCGATGTCGCCATCAAGGAAGTCATTCCGCCCATCGGGCTCAGCCCGGGAGAACAGGACGATCTCGGTAACCGCACGCTGCGGGAGGCCCGCACGGCGGCCCAGCTGACCCACCCCAACGTGGTGCGGATCTATGACGTGATCCGCACCGAGCAGCAGCCGTGGATCGTCATGGAGTACGTACCGTCGCGCTCCCTGCACCAGGTGGTCAACGAAGAGGGCCCGCTGGCCCCCGAGCGGGTGGCCCGGATCGGTCTGGAGGTGCTCGGGGCGCTCCAGGCGGCACATCGCGCCGGCGTGCTGCACCGCGACGTGAAGCCGGCGAACGTGCTGCTGGCCGATGACGGGCGGGTGGTGCTCGGCGACTTCGGGCTGGCCACCTTCGAAGGCGGCGACGGCACCGTGAGCCGACCCGGGCTGATCCTGGGCTCCCCGCAGTACATCGCGCCGGAGCGGGCCATGGCGGGCCTGTCCCTGCCGGAGTCCGACCTGTGGTCGCTCGGCGCCACGATGTACGCGGCGGTGGAGGGCCGCTCGCCGTACGCCCGTTCGACGGCGATCGCGACGCTGACCGCCCTGGCCACCGAGGGGCCCGACGCGATGGAACGGGCCGGCCCGTTGAAGCCGGCGCTCAACGGTCTGCTCCGTAAGGACCCGCAGCAGCGGGCGTCGGTGGCCGACACCGAGCGCCTGCTGTTCCGGGCGGCCGGCATTCTCGATCGACGGTCCCGGAACTGGGCCCTGCCGATGCAGCGGCGCTCCCGGGAATCGTCGGTTTCCGCCGTGTTGTCCGCTCCGGCGACGCAGGCGGGCGACGCCGCCCGATCGGTCCACGCCCGGGCGCTGCCGGTCGCCGGGCCCGGGGGCGGGAATCAGGGCGACGGCGCCGTCGGCGGCGTGATTCCCGCATTCCTGCCGGCCCCGTCGCAACCGGCCGGGCCGAACCAGCACCCGCGCACCGCAGCCGCGGACGGTCGTCCGGCGCCGGACGAGTCGTTGACCGAGGTCGTCACCAGGCCGGTGGACCATGGGCTCCCGCAGGGCCGGGCGACGGCGCCGCCCACCGACGTCGGCGCCGAGCCTACCGTCGTGCAACGGCGGGTCGGCAGGCGGCCGCGGCAGTGGGCCGCCATGGTGGCGGTAGGTGTCGCGCTCGTCATCCTCGCCGCCGTCCTGGTCAACGGTGCCCGGAGGCCGCAGGCGGACGCCCGTACCGGTGCCGTCACCGCGTCGACCGCCGCCAGCGTCGGCGCTACCGGGGGTACGCCGGCCGGGTCTGCGGCGCCGGCCACGGTGCCGCCCACGGTGGCCGCGACGCCCACCCGCGTCGTGCCGGCGCCGCCCGCCACGCCCGGGCCGGCCACTGTGGTCCTGCCACCCGGCTGGCACCGGTACACCGATCAGACCGGCTTCCAGGTGGGTGTACCGCAGCACTGGGAGGTGTCCAGACGCGGCACCATGGCGTACTTCCGCGATCCGGTGGAAGGCCGGGTCATCGGCATCGACCAGACCAACCAGCCGAAGCCTGATCCGGTCGCGGACTGGACGGCACAGGAGCAGCGGCGGGTGGCGAACGGTGACTTTCCTCGATATACCCGCGTCTCGATCGCGCCGGTGCCGTTCTGGAGGTCCTGTGCCGACTGGGAGTTCACCTACACCGACCCGGGGAGCGGCACCCGCCTGCACGCGCTGAACCGGGGCTTCATCACGTCGCCGACCCGCGCGTACGCCATCTTCTGGCTCACCCCCGACGCCACCTGGTCGCCGAACCGACCATTTATGGACATCATCTCGGCGAGCTTCCAGCCGGCGGCCTGAGGCCTAGCCGGGGCGTCCCACCCGAGCCGCAATGCGGGGGAACCGGGCCCGGAGCGCCGCGGCGTCGTCAAGATCGATGGCGGCGCCGGCGGGCGGCTCGTCGACCCCCGCCTCACCCGGTTCGTCGGGCGGATCCTCGCCGGTCACGTGCTCGTACGCCTCGTCGGGCAGGTACCCGAACTCCTCGGCGAAGCCGAACTCGCCGGCGCCCGGATCCAGCGGCAGGTCGGCGAGGGAATCGGGGTCGGCGATCACCCGCTGGAACGTCTCCCGGCCGTGACAGACCAGCCAGGTCCGCAGGTTGGTGAAGGTGTCCTCGCTGATTCCGCCGAGCAGCAGGTGCGCCGCGGCGGCGAGGTCCCAGGTGTAGCCGCGGTCGTTGGCGTCCAGCAGGTGCCGGCGGAAGGCCAGGATCTCGTCCGGCGGCAGCGCCGCGAGGACCTTCTCGACTGCGGCGGGCTGGTGCTCGACGCGGCCCCGCGCCTGGCTCCGGGAGCGCTCCACGATGGCCCAGAACTCGTCCTCGGTCACCCGTCGATCCTGACATCCCCCGGCACGCGGTGCAGCACGGGATCAGTGGTCCCGCTCCAGGACGACCGGGTCGAGGTCCAGGCGGACCGGCTCGCTGAAGCGGATCGGACGCCCAGGCTCGCCGACCTGCGCCTCGGTGTACTTGTCGCCGTCCAGCCGATAGAGCCGGAGCGTGACGGTGGGCTTCTGCTCGACCAGCAGGTACCAGCCGATGCCCGCCTCGGCGTAGTAGTGCATCTTGAGCACCCGGTCGGTGGCCGGGTTACCGGGCGACACGATCTCGCAGATCAGCCGCACCGAGTCCGCGTCGATGACCGCCACCTCCTCGTCGATCGGCTCGACGATCACCAGGTCCGGGATCGGCACCCGGCCCGGCCGCAGCCGTACGTTGACGACCTCGTACACCCCGAGACCGGCTGCCTCAGCCGCCGGCAGGAACGCGTTGGTCAATCGCCTGGAGATGATCTGATGGCGCGGAGTGGCGGCCGGACTCACCAGCAGGCTCCCGTCGAAGAGTTCCACGCGGTCGGGGGTTTCGCCGAGCGCCAGGTACTCCTCCTCGGTCCACGGCAGCACATGCGCGAATGCCTCGGTCACGAGGTACCTCCCTCCGGTCGACAGAGCTTGTATACCAGTGTCTCAGAGCGGAATGTTGCCGTGTTTCTTCGACGGCAGTGTCTCCCGCTTGGTGCGCAGCATCCGCAGCCCCTGCACCACCCGCGCCCGGGTCTGCGACGGGCGGATCACCGCGTCGACGTAGCCCCGCTCCGCGGCCAGGTACGGGTTCGCGAAGGTGTCCTCGTACTCCGCGATCGCCGCCGCGCGCTCCGCCGCCGGGTCATCCGCGGCGGCCAGCCGGGCCCGGTGCAGGATGTTCACCGCGCCCTGAGCGCCCATCACCGCGATCTGCGCGGTGGGCCAGGCCAGGTTCAGGTCGGCGCCGAGGTGCTTGGAGCCCATCACGTCGTACGCCCCGCCGTAGGCCTTGCGGGTGATCACGGTGACCTTGGCGACGGTCGCCTCGGCGTACGCGTAGAGCAGCTTCGCTCCGCGCCTGATGATCCCCTCCCACTCCTGCCCGGTCCCGGGCAGGAAGCCCGGCACGTCGACAAAGGTCACGATGGGCAGGTTGAACGCGTCGCAGGTGCGGACGAAGCGCGCCGCCTTCTCCGACGCCGCGATGTCCAGGCAGCCCGCGAGGTGGGTGGGCTGGTTCGCCACCACACCGACCGGCGCCCCCTCGACCCGGCCGAAGCCGACCACGATGTTGCGCGCGTAGAGCGGCTGGACCTCCAGGAAGTCCTCCACCACGGTGTCGATGACGCGCAGCATGTCGTAGGGCTGGTTCGCCGAGTCCGGGATCAGCGTGTCCAGCTCGGTGTCGGCTGGCGCGACCGCGAGGTCCGCGGTCACCGGGTGGACCGGCGGCTCGTCCAGGTTGTTGGACGGCAGGTAGGACAGCAGCGCCTTGACGTAGTCGATGGCGTCCGCCTCGTCCGCCGCCAGGTAGTGCGCGTTGCCGGACCGGGTGTTGTGCGTGCGGGCCCCGCCGAGCTCCTCGAAGCCGACGTCCTCGCCGGTCACCGTCTTGATCACGTCGGGGCCGGTGATGAACATGTGCGACGTGCCGTCGACCATGACGGTGAAGTCGGTGATCGCGGGGGAGTAGACCGCGCCGCCGGCACACGGGCCAAGGACCAGCGAGATCTGCGGGATCACGCCGCTGGCCCGGACGTTGCGGAAGAAGATCTCGCCGTAGAGCCCGAGCGAGACCACGCCCTCCTGGATCCGCGCGCCGCCCGAGTCGTTGATGCCGATCACCGGGCAGCCGGTCTTCATCGCGAGGTCCATCACCTTGACGATCTTCTCCCCGAAGACCTCGCCAAGGGAGCCGCCGAAGACGGTGAAGTCCTGGGCGAACACGCACACGGGGCGGCCGTCCACCGTGCCGTACCCGGCGACGACACCGTCGCCGTACGGGCGGGTGCCGGCCATGCCGAAGCTGGTCGACCGGTGCCGGGCAAGCTGGTCGAGCTCGACGAACGTACCCGGGTCGAGCAGCAGGTCGATCCGCTCGCGCGCGGTGGACTTGCCCCGCTCGTGCTGCTTGCGCACCGCGTCGGCGGACCCGGCGTGGGCCGCCTGCGCGGCGCGTCGGTCCAGGTCGGCGAGTCGGCCCGCGGTGGTGTGGATGTCCTGGCCCGTCACATTCGGCATCGTACGGGCCGGAGCGCCGATCCGAGCCGGCCTAAGCTGGCGGGCGTGCCGTCCTCGCCGTACTCCGACCTCAGCCGGCCGCCGCTGCACCAGCCGGCGCTGCGGCGGGCGCTGCTGACGCCGGGCGGGCTGTGGACCGAGATCCGCGTCGTCACCGAGACCGGCTCCACGAATGCCGACGTGGCGGCCGCCGCCCGCGCCGGTGCGCCGGAGGGCCTGGTACTGGTGGCGGAGCGGCAGAGCGCCGGCCGGGGTCGGATGGACCGGCAGTGGACGTCGCCGGCGCGCGCCGGCATCGCGGTGAGCGTGCTGCTGCGCCCGGGCACCGCCGTGCCGACCCAGGGCTACGGCTGGCTGCCGCTGCTCGCCGGGGTGGCCCTCGCCGAGGGCGTGCGCCGGGTGGCCGAGGTGGACGCGGTCGTCAAGTGGCCCAACGATCTGCTGGTGCGCGCCGAGGGCGAACTTCGCAAGTGCGCCGGGATCCTGGCCGAAGTGGTGCCGGCGCCGGGCGGCAGCGCCGATCCGGGTGGGCCGGCCGTCGTGGTCGGCATCGGGCTCAACACCAGCGTGCGCGCGCACGAGCTACCGCGCCCGGACGCGACCTCGCTGGCCCTGGCCGGCGCGGTCTGCGCCGACCGTGACCCGGTGCTGCGAGCCGTGCTGCGGGCGCTCGCGGTCTGGTACGGCCGGTGGCGCGCCGCTGCCGGGGACGCCCAGGCGTGCGGTCTGACCGAGGCGTACACGTTCCACTCGGACACGATCGGGCGGACGGTCCGGGTGGCGCTGCCCGGCGGCGCCGAACTGGTCGGGACCGCGCATGGCGTGGACGGGGAGGGCCGGCTCGTGGTGGCCGGCGTGGACGGCACCCGGCGTCCCGTCGCCGCCGGGGATGTCGTGCATCTGCGGTGACACCCGCTACCCTTCGCGCGACGGCACAGTGTGGCGGCAGTGGCAGGTGGCTCGAGGAGGTTCCGGTGGGTTTCCCGGAGAGTGTGCTGACCAGCGACGAACGCGTGGTGCTGCACCTGCACCCGCACTGGAAGGCGCTGATCTGGCCGGTGTGCTGGCTCGTCCTCGCCCTGGCCGCCGTGGTCACGGTGCTCGTGCTGGCGCCGGACCCGGTCCTGGTGCTGGCGACCGCCGTGGTTGCCCTGTTCGCGATCGCGGTGCTGTCGTTCTGGCCGTGGCTGCGCTGGCGCACCACCCACTACGTGTTCACGAACGAGCGGGTCATCCTGCGCGAGGGCGTGCTGTCCCGGCTGGGCCGTGACATCCCACTCGGCCGGGTCAACGACGTGTCCTTCACCCACGGGCCGATCGAGCGGCTGCTGGGCTGCGGGACGCTCACCATCGAGTCGGTCGGGGAGCGCGGGCAGATCGTGCTGGGCGACCTGCCCGGCGTGGAGAAGACCCAGAGCCTGCTGTACGAACTTGTGGACGACGATCGTCGCCGGCACTCGTTTGACGACGCCGACCGTGACGCGATCGTGCAGGGCGTGCGTGCCGAGCATCCGAAGGATGAGCGCCCGCGCTGAGCCAGCGTGGGTGGCCCGGCTCTGCCAGGCCGACCGGGCCCACCGGCTCGCCGCGGTTCAGTGACGGGCGCGGGCGTCGGTATCGGTCTCGGTGTCGTGGGCCACGAGTTCGTGCTCAAGCGCCTCGGTAAGCTCCGCGAACTGCTCCTCGTCGAGGTCCGGGTCGATCCCCAGCACCTGGTGGTCCATCTCGGCGCGCGGGGTGGGAGCGATGAGCGTCACCGGCGACTCCATCGCCTCGGCGAGCGCCGCGGGGGCCTCGACCGGGCTGGTGAAGACGAACGTGCGGTAGGACCAGAAACGGAACACCATCGCGATGCCGATGCCGATTGCATTGGCAACATTCAATGCAATCTTGTCGTCCTGCTCGGTGAATCCGAGGCCGTACTTCGCCACGCCCAGCACGGCCAACTGGATCGTCATGCCGATGAGATTCAGGCCGAAGAAGAGGGTGTACTCCCGGCGCATACTGGTCCGGTCCCGATTCGAGAACGTCCAGTGCCGGTTGATCACGTACGAAACGGTCGTTCCGACGATGGTCGATCCAACCTTGGCCTTCAGCGGACCCACCGGAAGTAGCAGGTTGAATACCAGGAAGTCCACGGCGGTGTTGACGCAACCGACCGCGGCAAACTTCATCAGCTCCGGGAGAACCCGCTGCCAACGCTCGGGCAGGATTCGCAGAAGACGCACCGAGCAACTGTACGCGAATACGTCGACCCGCGCGCAACTGTCACCCGCCGTGGGCGGTGTATCACAGTGGGCTCATTCGACCGTTCGGGGCGCTTCCCGGAACACGAACGTCCGATACGCCCAGAACCGGAACAAGGTGCCGAACCCCATGCCGACGATGTTCTTGGCCACATTGAGCGCGATGAGGCTGGTGAAGATCGGCCAGACCGACCCGAGGACGTGCTCGCTGAAAGCGACGCAGGCGAGCGAGATCAGCAGTCCGACCAGGCTGACCACGGAGTACAGCGCGTACTCCCGGTGCAGCCCGGAGCGCTCACGGTGCCGCCAGGTCCAGAACCGGTTGCCGATGAAGGAGACCGTGGCACCGACCACGGTCGCCACGACAGTCGCCTTCGTCGCATTGAGTTCCAGGACGGTGAGGCTCACGTTGAAGGTCGTGAAGTCGCACGCATAGGCCACCGCCCCCACGACGCCGAACTTCCCCAACTCGTGGCGCAGCGCGGTGATGCGCGGGAGAATCCGGCGGAAGAGGCCGGGCTGCGGCGCGGACCGCGGGTCGGGCTCGAACGCCGATCCGGTCGGCGTCGAAGCCGCGCCTGTCGATCGGGCGTCGTCCTCGGCTACAAGTGCGGCGGCCGCGGCCGTGGCGTCCAGCGCGTCGGTCACGTCCGGGTGATGGTCGGACACCCGCCGAAGCCTACGGCACGGCTTCCGGGGGTGCGTGCTGCCGGGGGTCGCGGCGTTCCGGCGGTCGGCCCGGTGCGACGCGGCGGGTGGCGTTCCACGCAAGAACCCGTTGTCCGATCGCTCCGCTAAGCGAAATCGTCCTAGAAATGTGTACAGCTTCACAAAGTCTTTCGGTGTGCTTCGCCGCGCAACGGGTTTAGTCTGAGGCATTCCCCGGCTCAGCCGGCGTCGCGAACCGCGACGCCGGGGCCGCGCCGTTTCCGGGAAGCGATCGGGTCGACCACGTCGGCCGGAAGGAGGCAGCCATGACCGCTCCGGCGACCGCGCCAGCTCATTCGGCGCCGACCACACACCGCAGGCTCCTCGCCTGGATCGACGAGGTTGCACAGTTGACGATGCCGGACCGGGTGGTCTGGTGCGACGGCTCGACCGGCGAATGGGACCGGTTGACCGATCAGCTCGTGCAGACAGGCACGCTGGTGCGGCTCAATGAGGAGCGCCGCCCCAACTCCTTCGCGGCACGGACGGATCCGTCCGACGTCGCCCGGGTGGAGGAGTCCACATTCATCTGCTCGGTCGACCCCGCCGACGCCGGACCGACCAACAACTGGATGGCGCCCGCCGAGATGAAGGCGCGGATGACGGAGTTGTACCGGGGGAGCATGCGCGGGCGGACCATGTACGTCATTCCGTTCTGCATGGGACCGCTCGATGTCGAGCAGCCGATGTTCGGGGTGGAGATCACCGACTCCGCATATGTGGTCGCCTCGATGCGAATCATGACCCGGATGGGCGCGGCGGTGCTGGAACGGATGGGCGACGACGCCGACTTCGTGCCCTGCCTGCACTCCCTGGGTGCGCCGGTGCAGGCGGGTGCCACCGACACCGCCTGGCCGTGCAACGACGTGAAGTACATCTCACACTTTCCACAGACCCGGGAAATCTGGAGCTTCGGATCCGGATACGGCGGCAACTCGCTGCTCGGCAAGAAGTGCTACTCGCTGCGCATCGCAAGCGCGATCGCGCGGGACGAGGGATGGCTCGCCGAGCACATGCTGATTCTGAAGCTGACCAACCCGCAACAGCGGGTGTACTACGTGGCGGCTGCCTTTCCGAGCGCCTGCGGCAAGACGAACCTCGCCATGCTGGAGCCCACCATCCCCGGGTGGAAGGTGGAGACCCTCGGCGACGACATCGCGTGGATGCGATTCGGCCCGGACGGCCGGCTCTACGCCGTCAACCCGGAGTACGGCCTGTTCGGGGTGGCTCCGGGCACCGACTGGCGGACCAACCCCAACGCCATGCGCACCCTCGAGCACGGCAACTCGATCTTCACCAACGTGGCCCTGACCGACGACGGTGACGTCTGGTGGGAGGGGATGGGCGAGCCGCCGGCGCACCTGACCGGCTGGCAGGGCGGGGACTGGACACCCGACTCCGACGAGCCGTCCAGCCACCCGAACTCCCGGTTCTGCACGCCCATCGCACAGTGCCCGATTCTGGCGGCGGAGTACGCCGACCCGCGCGGGGTCCCGATTGACGCGATCCTGTTCGGTGGTCGCCGGAAGACCACGATCCCGTTGGTGACGGAGGCCCGCGACTGGGTGCACGGGGTGTACCTGGGTGCCACCCTCTCCTCGGAGACCACCGCCGCCGCGGCCGGTGAGGTCGGCGTGGTGCGCCGCGACCCGATGGCCATGCTGCCGTTCATCGGCTACCACGCCGGTGACTACTTCCGGCACTGGATCGAGATGGGCAAGGGCGCCGGGGGTGACGCCGCCGAAATGCCGCGGGTCTTCTACGTCAACTGGTTCCGCCGCGGCGAGGACGGGCGCTTCCTGTGGCCCGGCTTCGGGGAGAACGCCCGGGTGCTCAAGTGGATCGTGGAGCGGCTGGAGGGCACGGGCGAGGCGGTGGAAACGCCGATCGGCCGCGTGCCGGCGCCCGGAGCACTCGACGTGACCGGCCTGGACCTGGATCCGGCCGACCTCGCGGCGGCGCTACGGGTCGACGTGGACGAGTGGCGTGCCGAGATCCCCGACATCGACGAGTGGCTCGCGAAGTTCGGGGACAGGCTCCCCGGCGTGCTCTGGGCCGAGCTCGACACGCTACGGGCGCGCCTCGGGGTGCTCTGAGTTGTGACCGTTCGGCGCAGGTTCTGTGGATGTTGGTTCCCGGCCCTGCGTCGGTGCCCCACGGCTGGTTAGGCTGCCAGTCGTGGGGCTGCGGAATCTGCTGTACTCGGTCTACGAACGGCGGCTGGCCGGCCGGTTGGCCAGCACGCCGCACCCGAGGCATGTCGGGGTGATCGTCGACGGCAACCGTCGATGGGCCCGCGAGATGGGCTACGTCGATCCCAACGACGGCCACCGGGTGGGCGCTGCCAAGATCAAGGACCTGCTGCGGTGGTGCGATCAGGCGGGGGTCGGCCACGTCACGCTCTGGCTGCTCTCCACCGACAACCTCACCCGCCCGGGTGACGAGCTCGACCCGCTGCTGCGTATCATCGAGTCACTGGTGGAGGACCTCGCCGCTGTCGGCAACCCCTGGCAGCTGCAGATGGTGGGCGCGCTCGACCTGCTGCCGGCACCCACGGCTGCCACGCTCAAGGCGGCGGAGGAGCGGACGTACGGCCGGACCGGCGGCGCCCAGGTGAACATCGCGGTCGGGTACGGCGGCCGCCGCGAGATCGCCGATGCGGTGCGGTCACTGCTGCACGAGCACGCCAAGGCGGGCACCTCGATCGAGGAGCTGGCCGAGATCCTCGACGTCGACCACATCGCGGAGCACCTGTACACCCGGGGCCAGCCGGACCCGGACCTGCTCATCCGCACCAGCGGTGAGCAACGGCTGTCCGGGTTCCTGCTGTGGCAGAGCGCGCACTCCGAGTTCTACTTCTGCGACGTGTACTGGCCCGGCTTCCGGCACGTGGACTTCCTCCGTGCCCTGCGGTCCTACGCCCATCGGCAGCGCCGCTACGGGTCCTAGCGGCTACCGGTCCCAACGGCGCTACGCTGCGGCGATCTCGGTCAGCAGCTTCGCCACCTCGGTAGGGGTGGCCAGGCTGAAGTCGGCTGCGGCGGCCAGGTCGGCGCCGGTCTCCAGGTTCGTCACCGCGACGCGGACCCCGAGGAACGCGGGATCCGCCGCCGCCAGCTCGTCGAGTGCCCGGAACGCCTTGAGGTCGGACACGTCGTCGCCGAAGTACCACGCGCACGAGATGCCGTCCCGGGTCTCGTCCAGCACGACGTTGCCCTTGTTGCGCTCCACCGGCGGCTTGATCTCGGCCACCATACGGCCGTGCTGGGCCGGCAGGCCAAGCTCCTCGTGCTGCCGCTCGGCCCACTGCCGGACGGTGTCGGCCAACTCGGGCGCGGTCCGGTAGTGCAGCGCGACCGACAACCGCTTGTACTCCACCAGCACGGCTGCCGGCAGCTCGGCGCGGGCGCGCTCAGCGAGCTGCTCCATCTGGCCGGCATAGGCCAGCGCGTCCGGATCGGTCTCGATCTTGCCGTTGCGGTGCACCTCCAGCCCGTAGAGGCCGTAGAGCGACACGTCGGGGAGCTCGCCGAACCGCTCGAACAGGAAGGAGGCTGGCCGGGCGGAGACGATCACGATCCGGCGCACCCGCTGGGACAGCGCGGTGATCGCGTCCAGTACGCCCGGGGTCAACCGGACGTCATTCGGGTCGTCGGAGATCGGGGCGAGCGTTCCGTCGAAGTCGAAGAAGAACGCGGCATCGGCGATTCGGCTGGCGGTGAGCGAGACGGCTGTCTCGGCGGTGTGGCGCCGATCCGACCGTTCGCTGCCCGAGGTGGTGGGCGGCATGACACCAGAGTACTGGCGCATCGGCGGCTGTGATCTTCCGTGTCCGGCACCCGGCCGATCCTGGGCTCCACCACGGTGGTGAAGCCCCCATGATCTAGCCGAAGTGGCCCGGGCGGGCTAGCGTTCTGGTGTGGTCCGGGGATCCCCCGGGTCACCCGGGAGGCCCGGGTAGCACGAGCAGGAAGCCACGGGGCCATACGCACCCGACCCCGTGCCGGGCGCCGGACAGGACGCGAGCGTGGGCGGTGGGGTGCCCGCCCGTCGGAGTGCCACGTGACGGTTCGCCGCTCAACCCCAGAAGACGCAGCCCAGGCCACCGGCGCGGAGCCGGCGTCCACACCGCGGCGCGGTACCCGCGTCTTCGTCCTGGACACCTCCGTCCTCCTCTCCGACCCGGGGGCGTTCTTCCGGTTCGCTGAGCACGACGTGATCCTGCCGCTGGTGGTCATCACCGAGCTGGAGGGTAAGCGGGCGCATCCGGAGCTGGGCTGGTTCGCCCGCCGCTCGCTGCGGTTCCTCGACGACCTGCGGGTCAAGCACGGCCGGCTGGATCAGCCGTTGCCGCTCACCGACCTCGGCGGCACGCTGCGGGTCGAGCTGAACCACGCGGACCAGGAGGTGCTGCCGCACGGCTTCCGCGCGGACACCAACGACGCGCGCATCCTCGCCGTCGCGCTGGCCGTGGCCGCTGAGGGTCGCGATGTGACGCTGGTCACCAAGGACATGCCGCTGCGCGTGAAGGCCGCCGCGGTGGGGTTGTCCGCGGACGAGTACCGCCACCTGCAGGCAGCCGACCCCACCTGGACCGGCCTGGCGGAGGTGGGCGTCGCCGAATCTGAGGTGAAACAGCTGTACGCCGGCGAGCCGGTCGACCTTGAGGGTGCGCGTGAGCTGCCCTGCCACACCGGTCTGGTCCTCCAGTCGACCAACGGGTCGGCCCTGGGCCGGGTCGGGGCCGACAAGATGGTCCGGCTGGTCCGGGGCGATCGTGAGGCGTTCGGCCTGCGTGGCCGGTCCGCCGAGCAGCGCATCGCGCTGGACCTGCTGCTGGACGAGTCGATCGGCATCATCTCGTTGGGCGGCCGCGCCGGGACCGGCAAGTCGGCACTGGCCCTGTGCGCCGGCCTGGAGCTGGTGATGGAGCGTAAGAAGCACAAGAAGGTCGTGGTCTTCCGGCCGTTGTACGCCGTCGGCGGTCAGGAGCTCGGCTACCTGCCCGGCAGCGAGGCGGACAAGATGGGCCCGTGGGCCCAGGCCGTGTTCGACACGCTCGGCGCCGTCGTGCACGACAACGTGATGGAAGAGGTTCTGGCGCGGGGGATGCTGGAGGTGCTGCCGCTCACCCACATCCGCGGCAGGAGTCTGCACGACTCGTTCGTCATCGTCGATGAGGCGCAGTCCCTGGAACGGGGCGTCCTGCTGACCGTGCTGTCCCGGATCGGGACCGGTTCGCGGGTCGTGCTGACCCACGATGTAGCGCAGCGTGACAACCTGCGCGTCGGACGGTATGACGGTGTGGCTGCGGTGATCGAAGTACTGAAGGGGCATCCCCTGTTCGCGCACGTGACTCTCACCCGTTCGGAGCGGTCTCCCATCGCCGAAGTGGTGACGGACCTCCTGGAAGATGGGCCCTGGGCGCGCTAAATGTCGCATTTACGCTGTGATCTATTTAACAATAGACGGCGTTTCGATTTGCCCATCGACACTGACTGCGCAATGGTGGCCTCTGAGTGCGTGGCGCCCTGACCGGCGTTCAGTCGCTCACGGCGCGTTACCGCCGCCCCGGTCGTCGATGAACCAGGGAGAGTAGACCGGGCCGCGCCGCCGTGTCCCCGTTCCCTACGAAGGGATTACTTCGTGATCCGGCTGTGGCAGCGGGTCGGGATATTCCGGGCATTGTCCGCGTGTGTGCTCCTGGGGAGCGCAACGGGCGGCCTGGTTCTCTCCGACCGACAGACCCAGCAACATCGGGTGTTGACGACCGTCGATTCGTCGGCCGCCACCCCGTCCACATTTGATGCTGATGCCGAAAGTAGGCAGCTGATTCAATATTTGCGTGAACAGCGTGACCTGGCCGCCCGTCAGGAAGCGCAGGCCAAGGCGGATGAAGCGGCCCGTGCCGCAGCCGCCGATGCCGAGCGGGCCGCGGACGAGGCGCGCAAGAACGCGGCTGCGGCCCGGTCCAGCGACCGCACCGCCAAGCCGAGCGCAACCGCCACGGTGAAGCCGTCCCCGACCGTGAAGGCCGCCCCGCCGGCGCCGAAGGTGGTAATCCCACCGGACTGCTCCGCGTACACGGGCAACCGCGCCATCGGCTGCGCACTGGTTCGCGCCGCCGGGCTCGGCATGGACCAGATGAGCTGCCTGGACAAGTTGTTCACCAAGGAGAGCAACTGGCGCACAACGGCGGCGAACCCGTCCGGCGCCTATGGCATCCCGCAGTCGCTGCCGGGCTCCAAGATGGCCTCGGTGGGCGCCGACTGGCGCACCAACCCGTCCACCCAGATCAAGTGGGGGCTCGGGTACATCAAGGGCCGCTACGGCACGCCGTGCAAGGCTTGGGCGCACTCCCAGGCGCGTAACTGGTACTAGGCGCAGCTGACAGGCGCAACCAGCACCGCCCCCGGGGCCCGGTCCGCCCGGCCCGGCCCCGGGGGCGGTGCGCCGTCACTGGCGCGAGGGACGCGCACCTGGTACGAACTGGTGCGTGACGTTCGATGGGCTACCAGGAGCCACCCGCCCCGGGGCGTCCGCGTCGGGGAGTGAGCCCGACGCGACCCGGTTCGGGACGGACGCGTTCTACGCCGCTATCGGGCGGGCCTTCGTGACGATGTGTGCCGTTGTGCCGCTGCTTTTCGCGATCACGGCGGTGGACAACTCGACGGGGCACAGTCTGGACCAGGCCGGTGCGATCCACCCGCAGCAGCTCGACGGACTCGACGGCATCGTCATCGCCCCGTTTCTGCACGACGGCTTCCAGCACGTCCTGGCCAACAGCGTCCCGCTGATCCTGCTCGGCACGTTCGTGCTTGCCGCCGGTGCCCGGCGGTTCCTGCTCACCACGGCCTTCATCGCCCTCGTCAGCGGCTTGGGCGTGTGGTTCCTCGGCGATCCCCGGTCCTACGTCGTGGGCGCGAGCGGGGTGGTCTTCGGCTACCTCGGCGTCCTGCTGATGCGGGGCATCGTCGAGCACAGCTGGTGGAATGCGGCGGTCGGCCTGCTGATCGGCATGCTGTACGGTTGGCAACTCGTCGGTGTCCTGCCCACGGACCAGCGGGTGTCCTGGCTGGCGCACCTCTTCGGGTTTCTCGGCGGGCTGGTCGCGGCCGTGCTGTTCCGGGCGCGCCGCCGGCGTACCGCGGTGCAATGACCCGCCGAACAGCCCCATCCCGCCCCCGTTTCGTTCTACTGTGGACGTTGCCGACGGGGTTGTCGGTGCTCTGACCGAGCCGTACGGTGTGCTCAGGTTGGGCCACGCACTCGAGGAGCGGGCATGCGCGAAGTGGACCTGGCGATCGTCGGCGCCGGCCCGACGGGCCTCTTCGCCGCGTACTACGCCGGCTTCCGCGGTTTGAGCACCGCCGTGATCGACGCGCTGCCGGAGCCGGGCGGGCAGATCACCGCGATGTACCCGGAAAAGATGATCTACGACGTGGCCGGCTTCCCCGCGATCCGGGGCCGGGACCTCGTGGCAAACCTCGTCGAGCAGGCCGCGCAGTTCGATCCGCAGTACCTGCTGGGTGCCCGCGCGGAGAAGCTGAGCTACGCGCACGAGCGCCCGGTGCTTGGCCTTTCCGACGGGACGCTCCTGCGCTGTGGCGCCGTGATCATCACCGGTGGCCTCGGCAGCTTCGCGGCTCGCCCGTTGCCGGCTGCCGCGGACTTCACCGGGACCGGTCTGGTGTACTTCGTGCCGTCCCTCGCCCAGCTGGCCGGGCACAACGTCGTCATCATCGGGGGCGGCGACTCGGCGTTCGACTGGGCCGCCGCGCTGCAGCCGATCGCCAGGTCGGTCACGCTGGTCCACCGCCGCGACAAGTTCCGCGCGCACGCCTCGACCGTGCAGAAGGTCAAGGCCATGCCGGTCGACATCGTGGTCAACGCGGAGCTCAACCGCATCATCGGCGACGACCGCATCGAGGCCTGCGAGATTCAGGTCAAAGGTGGCGAGCCGGTGCTGCTGCCGACCGACACGGTGGTGGCGGCCCTCGGCTTCACCGCCGACCTGGGGCCGCTGACCGAGTGGGGCCTGGAGCTGGACAAGCGGCACATCCGGGTGGACACGGCGATGGCCACGAACCTGACCCGCGTGTTCGCCGCCGGCGACATCAGTGACTACCCGGGCAAGGTGCGGTTGATCGCGGTCGGGTTCGGCGAGGCGGCCACGGCGGTGAACAACGCCGCGGTCGTGATCGACCCCGCGGCGCATCTCTTCCCCGGCCACTCCTCCGACGACGGCTGACCGGCCGGGCGGTCCGGCCCGGCATTTCAGCGGGCGGGCAGGCCCATCTGTACGGCCATGGTGCGCATCTGGTGATCGAAGAACGCCTGCCGGTCCACGACCGTGTTGTTGAACTGGCCGAACACCTCGAAGCTGACCGTGCCGAAGAGCTGGATCCACGCCGTCACGCCGCGGGCCAGGATCGTCTCCGGTACCCCCGGTGCCACCGCGTCCCGGATTACGGTGAACTCATCGCGCACAGAACGGGGCAGGCGGTCGCCCGGGGCTGAGCGCAGTGTGCCGGTGGCCACGCCGTCAGCCAGGATCGCAGCCATCACCCGTACCGGCCGGGTGGCCGGCACCACCGTGTCGGCGGGCGCCCGGTAGCCGGGCACCGGACTGCCGTAGATCAGGGCGTACTCGTGCGGCTGTGCCACCGCCCAGCCCCGTACCCCGTGGCAGCAGGCGAGCCACCGGCCCAGCAGGTCGGAGCGGTTGTTCTCGGCGTCGGCGCGCTCCGCCGCGTCACCCAGGGCGTCGTAGGCGTCCACGATCAGGGCGGTGAGCAGCTCGTCCCGGCTCGGGAAGTACCGGTAGATCGCCGAGGAGACCATCCCCAGATCGCGGGCCACGGCCCGCAGCGAGAGATTGGCGCCGTCCACGGCGAGGTGGCGCCGGGCGATGGCCTTGATCTCGGTGATCATCTCCGCGCGTACCCGGGCGCGGACGGAAGCGGCGGTCATGCCCCGATGATCGCACGTTTCCAGAGCGTCGAAACATTTCGAGAGCAGTGCTCTTGACGAGGGATGGCGGTAGAGAGAACATAGAACACAGAAGAGAGCGCTGCTCTCATGTCAAGGGGGTTGTCATGGCACTGCACGTCATCGTCGGCGCGGGCGCGATCGGCTCCGGCGCGGCCCGGTTGCTGGCCGACGCCGGCGAGCAGGTCCGCCTGCTCAGCCGACGCGGCACCGGTCCGGAGCATCCCGCGATCGAGCTGATCGCCGCCGACGCGAGCGACACCGATCGGCTCAGCCGGCTCACCGACGGCGCTGTCGCGCTCTACAACTGCGCGAACCCGGCGTACCACCGCTGGCTCACCGACTGGCCGCCGATGGCGGCGGCCATGCTGACCGCGGCCGAGCGCAGCGGCGCGGTGCTGGCGATCACCGGAAACCTCTACGGCTACGGGCCGGTGGACGGCCCGATCACCGAGGACACACCGCTGGCCGCGACCAATCCCAAGCTGCGGGTGCGGGCCGACATGTGGCGCACCGCACTCGCCGCATCCCAGGCCGGCCGGGTCCGGGTCACCGAGGTGCGCGGCTCGGACTATGTCGGCCCCAACTCGCCGTCGTTGATCTCGATGTACGTGCTGCCCGCGGTGGCCAAGGGCCGCGCCGTGCAGCTGCCGGCGAGCCTGGACCTCCCGCACACCTTCACCTACACCGACGACATGGCGCGCACGCTCGTCGCCCTCGCCGCCGATGAGCGCGCCTGGGGAAGCGGCTGGCACGTGCCGTCGAACCCGGCG
The DNA here is from genome assembly GCA_035296325.1 of Micromonosporaceae bacterium. Lineage (GTDB taxonomy): Bacteria > Actinomycetota > Actinomycetes > Mycobacteriales > Micromonosporaceae > DATHBD01. The sequence goes on from DATHBD010000060.1 coordinate 137,248, forward strand.
GTCACCGTGCGCGAGATCGTGGACCGGGCCTGCCTGGTGGGCGGGCTGCCCGCGCCGAAGCTGCGGTCGCTGCCCATCCCGGTGGTCCGGGTGGCGGAGCTGGTCTCGGTGCAGCTGCGCGAGCTGCGGCACACCGAGTACCAGTGGCGCCGACCGTTCGTGATGGACTCGTCCCGCACCCAGGATGTGTTCGGGATCAGGCCCACCGACCTGGACGAGGCGTTGCGCCGGGCCGTGGAGCCGTTGGCAGTTGGCCGGGCCAGCGGGGCGGAAGCGCGGTGATCCCGACGGCGACGAGCGTGAGCGCGACGCCCAGCAGGGTGTGCCCGCCCGGCCCGGTGCCGTCCCCGGGTGCCACCACCTCGACGATCAGGGCGCACAGCAGCTGACCGGCGATCATCGCGAGACCCATCAGCAGGACGCCGGTCAGCCGGACCACCGTCGCTGCGATCGCGATGAGCGCCACGCCCATCGCCCCACCGGTGTACAGCCACCACTGTGTCGGCAGCGCTCCGGACGGCAGGCCGCGCACCGCCACGTTGCCGGCGAACACGACGATCAGCGTGGTGGTGCCGGCGACGAAGTTCACGAAGGCCGCCGGCAGGGCCGAGCCGGCGGCCTGCCGCACCCGTCCGTTGACCGCCTGCTGCCAGGCCACGCCCAGGCCGGCCACGGCCGGGAGCGCCGCAAGCACGATCATCCGGGGACTGGTCAGCCGATCCGCCACCGAGATCCCGACCGACACCACGGCGAGGCCGGCGCCGATGAGCCGCGGCACCGTGACCGGGTGTTTCCCGGTCGGGCCCACGCCGGCTCGGTCCACCAGCAGCCCGCTGGCCGACTGCCCGGCCACCATCGCGACCGTGAACACCGCGACGCCGAGCGCGGCGACGGTCACGCCCTGGGTGAGGACCAGGAACGCGCCGCAGACGCCGCCCAGACACTGCCAGGGGCGGAGCTGGCGACGGCGGAGGGCCACCCGGATCGCGGCGAGCCCGGCGCGTCCGGAGGCGGTAGCCGGCACCAGGATCAGCAGCAGGGCCATGCCGGTGAGGAACGAGATGGTCGCGGCCGCGATCCCGTCGTGCAGCCGGGCACCGAGTTCGCCGTTGATTCGCGACTGTACGGCGATCGCGCCCCCGCTGACCGCGGCCGCGGCGACGCCCACCGCCTGCCGGGCGCCGCTGGCCCGCGGCGGAGCCGGCGGCGTCGCGGTGGGGTGGACGGGGGCCGGGTGACCGGGGCGGGAGGCGATAGTAAGCATTGCTACCAATCGTGCCTCGGCGACGGGTCCGTCGCTCGTCCGAGGCCCCGACTGTTACCCGCGTCATGCCGTGGCGCGCCGGTGGTCAGGGCTACTCCGACGTTGCGGAACTCTCCGCATCCGGGTGGCCGTCGAAGTCGATCAGCGAGTAGGCGCGCAACTTCTCCAGGCGGTGGAAGGAGTCGATCACCCGGATGGTGCCGCTCTTGGAGCGCATCACGATCGACTGGGTGTACGCCCCACCGGAGCGGTACCGCACCCCCCGTACCAGATCGCCACTGGTCACGCCGGTGGCACAGAAGAAGATGTTGTCGCCGGTGACCAGGTCGTCGGTGTCCAGTACCCGGCTCAGGTCATGGCCGGCGGCGAGTGCCTTCTCCCGCTCCGCGTCGTCCTGCGGCCACAGCTTGGCCTGCATGGCGCCGCCCATGCACTTGAGCGCGGCGGCCGCGACGATGCCCTCCGGCGTGCCGCCGATGCCCATCAGCACGTCGGTGTCGCTGTTCTCCCGGGCCGCGCTGATCGCCCCGGCGATGTCGCCGTCGGAGATGAACCGGATCCGCGCGCCCGCCTGGCGCACCTGCTCGATGAGGTGGGCGTGGCGCGGCCGGTCCAGGATGCAGACCGTGACGTCCGAGATGCCGGAGCGCTTGACCTTGGCGATCCGCCGCAGGTTCTCCACCACGCCGGCGTCGATGTCGATCACGTCGGCGCAGTCCGGGCCGACGGCGAGCTTCTCCATGTAGAACACGGCGCTCGGGTCGAACATGGCGTGCCGCTCGGCCACCGCCAGGACGGCGAGCGCGTTGGGCATGCCCTTGGCCATCAGTGTCGTACCGTCGATCGGGTCGACGGCGACATCGACCTCCGGTCCGGTCCCGTCACCGACGTGTTCGCCGTTGTAGAGCATCGGCGCGTTGTCCTTCTCGCCCTCGCCGATCACCACGACGCCCTGCATCGGCAGCGAGTTGATCAGGTGCCGCATGGCGTCGACCGCCGCGCCGTCCCCGCCGAGCTTGTCGCCCCGGCCCACCCAGCGGCCGGCGGCCATGGCTGCCGCCTCGGTGACCCGGACGAGTTCGAGCGCCAGGTTCCGGTCCAGATCCTGCGGGTTCCGGGTTGGAATAGCGCTTTCCTGCATCAGGGTCTCCTTGCGGCTGCCGCTTGGTCGAGGTCCGATGGTCGCAGCACAGCCTACGCGGGCGCCCGCCCCGGTGTTGATCGTCACGGTGGGTCCGCCACCATTGAGCCGTGGAAATGGAGCCGACCCCCGCCGAGCCGCCGAGCGTGCCCGCCCGCTCCGGTCGGTCGCCGCGCGACATGGCGCTGTCCATGGTGGTGCTGCTGATCCCGATCGCGATCCTGATCGGGATGTTCCGTTACCTGGGCAACGAGCGTCCGCCGACGATCGATGCCGCTCCGGCGTTCGCCGCGGCGCGCACCGCCAAGGAGTTCGCGGTCCTGGAGCCGGCCGTGCCGACCGGCTGGCAGGTGCAGAGCGCGCAGTACCGGCGCGAGAATGCCGGGGGAACGCTCCGGCTGGGCCTGCGAACGTCGGAGGGCGGCCCGATGCAGTTGGTGGAGACCGCCGCGCCGCCCGCGTCGCTGATTCCCGCCGAGTTGGGCGACAAGGCCCGCGAACAGGGCACGGTGGAGGTCGGTGGCCGGCCATGGCAGCGGTACGGCGAGGGCCGGCCCGGCGAGCGCGCCCTCGTCCTCGTCGACCAGGGGCGGACGATCCTGGTCTACGGCAGTGTCCCGGAATCCGACCTGGCCACGCTGGCGTCGGCGCTGCGCTGAGGCTCGGGCGCAGAGCCGCGCCGCACTACAGCACCCGGGTGACCCGCTCCGCGGCTACCCGCCCGGCGACGGCGCCCGGGGCGAGGTTGGCGCACAGCACCACCGAGGCGCCGGCCGCCAGGGGCGCCAGCAGCCACTTGACCGGATGCTCAAACCCGGTGGCGTCGATCAGCAGCCGATCGCCCGCGCGCAGGTCGAGCACGGCTGCGTAGTCGGCGGCGAGGTTGCCCCACTGCCGGTAGGTGGCGCCGTCGACGCTCGCCGCGTCGCCCGACCCGAGCAGCGCGGCGGCCGGCAAGGATTCCGGGTACCGGCGCACCTCGGCGATGTAGTCCCGGTATCCCGCGGGTACCTCCGGCATGGACGCGCCGTTGCGCTCCAGCCCCAGCACGAACCGGTGATCCGCGGCAGGCACGTCCTCAAGCCAGTCATCGAGTCGGACACTCGAGACGAAGGTCACGTCGAACGGCTCGTGCACGCCCGGCCCGAGCGCCGGCAACCCGGCTGTAGCGGTCGGGCGGAAGGACATCGCCACGCCGACCGACCACGCGCCTAGCAGCACCGCGGCGGTCTGCCAGTGCGGGGGCAGCAGCACCGCGGCCCGACTGCCGACGTCGAGCCCGCACCCGGCGCGGAGCAGGCCCGCGGTCCGGGCCGCCCACCCGCCCAGGGCGACCGCCGACAGCTCCGTCCGTTCCCCGGTCGCGTCGTCGTAGAAGGTCAGCAGCGGACCGCCGGGATGGGCGGCCGCGGCGCCGGCCAACAGCGCCGGTACGCCGGTCGGAGCGGTTACGTCCATCACGTGGGCGGCGTCTCCCGTGTGGCCCGGGCGGCATCCAGCCGGGCCCGGGCGTTGTCCAGCCAGCCCTGGCAGATCACCGCCAGTGCCTCGCCGCGCTCCCAGAGCGCCAGGGACTCCTCGAGGGTGCCGCCGCCGGACTCCAGCCGCTCGACGACGGTCGCCAGCTCGGCGCGCGCCTGCTCGTATGTCAGTTCAGGGGTACTCATGACGCAGCCACCCTAGCGCCCAGCGTGCCGGCCGCCAGCCGGATCCGCAGCGGGTCGCCGTCGGTCACCTCGGCGGCGTCGCGGAGCACGGCGCCGTCCGGGCCGTGCACGATGGCGTACCCCCGCTGCAACGTCGCCGCGGGGGAGAGCGCGCGCAGCCGCGCCAGCGTGTGCTCAAGCTCGGTGCCGGCCCGATCCAGGCGGTGCGCCAGGCAGCGCCCGGCGCGCTCGTGCAGCGCCGCGACATCGATCGCCCGCTGTTCGACCAGCGCATCGGGCCGGGCCAACGACGGCCGGGACCGGATCGCGTCCAGGCGGTGCTGCTCCCGGTCGATGTGCTGGCGCACCGCCCGGTCCAGCCGGTGCCGGGCGTGCGCCATCAGGCGCGTCTCCTCGGCCAGATCGGGTACCACCCGCTTCGCCGCGTCGGTCGGCGTGGAGGCCCGCGCGTCGGCGACGAAGTCCACAAGCGGGGCATCTATCTCGTGCCCCACCGCGGAGACCACCGGCGTACCGCAGGCGAACACCGCGCGACACAGCGCCTCGTCGGAGAAGGGGAGCAGGTCCTCGGTCGATCCACCGCCCCGGGCCAGGATGATCACGTCGATCGTCGGGTCGGCGTCCAGCACCGCCAGCGCGTCCATAATCTGCGGGACCGCCGACGGCCCCTGCACCGCCACGTTGATCACCCGGAAGTCCACGCCCGGCCAGCGTCGGTGCACGTTGGTGCGGACATCCCGCTCGGCGGCACTGGCCCGTCCGGTGATCAGCCCGATCCGGCCGGGCAGGAAGGGCAGTCGCCGCTTACGCGCCGGGTCGAAGAGCCCTTCCGCACCCAGCAGCTTCTTGAGCCGCTCGATCCTCGCCAGCAGTTCACCCAGACCGACCTGCCGGACCTCGTCCGCCCGCAGGCTCAGGGTGCCCCGCCCGGCGTAGAAGTCCGGCTTCGCGTGGACCAGGATCCGTGCTCCCTCGTTGAGCTGCGGAGCGCCCAGGTCCAGGACGTCGCGGTTGGTGGTGACGGTGAGGCTGAGGTCCGCGGACGGGTCGCGCAGCGTGAGGAACACCGTGCTGGCGCCGGGGCGTCGGGTGATCTGCGCCACCTGCCCGTCCACCCACACCCAGCCCAGCCGGGCGATCCAGGCACCGATCTTCTGGCTCACCACGCGCACCGGCCAGGGCTGCTCGGGCGACGATTTCAGCTCGGTCGGCACGGTTGTCGGTTCGGTCACGGGTTCAACCCTATGTGGCAGGGGTGACTGTGCTGGCCCGACGGGTATGGCGGATCTGCCCGTACCATGGGCGGCGTGGCTGACCACACTGCTCCGAAGCGGGTCCTGCTCGCCAAGCCGCGCGGCTACTGCGCCGGCGTGGACCGCGCTGTCCAGACCGTCGAGGAGGCGCTGAAGCTCTACGGCGCTCCGGTCTACGTCCGCAAGGAAATCGTGCACAACCGGCACGTGGTCCGCAGCCTGCAGGACCGCGGCGCGATCTTCGTCGAGGAGAACGCCGAGGTCCCGCCGGGCTCGACCGTGGTCTTCTCGGCCCACGGCGTCGCGCCGGAGGTGCACGACCAGGCCCGGGAGCGCTCGCTCAGGGCGATCGACGCCACCTGCCCGCTGGTGACGAAGGTGCACCAGGAGGCGCGGCGGTTCGCCGCCGAGGACTACGACATCCTGCTGATCGGGCACGACGGGCACGAAGAGGTGATCGGCACCGCGGGCGAGGCGCCGGCGCACATCCAGCTGGTGGACGGCCCGGACGGGGCGGACCGGGTGACCGTGCGTGATCCGGCCAAGGTCGTCTGGCTGTCGCAGACCACGCTGTCGGTGGACGAGACGATGGAGACCGTGGATCGGCTCAAGCTGCGGCTGCCGATGCTGCAGGCGCCGCCAAGCGACGACATCTGCTACGCCACCTCCAACCGCCAGCTCGCGGTCAAGGCGATCGCGCCGGAGTGTGACGTCGTGATCGTGGTGGGTTCGCAGAACTCCTCCAACTCCCAGCGCCTGCGCGAGGTCGCCGTCGACGCCGGCGCGCGCGCCTCGTACCTGGTCGACTACGCCTCCGAGATCCGCGAGGAGTGGGTGGCCGGCGCGCGCACGGTCGGGTTGACCTCGGGCGCGTCTGTGCCCGAGCTACTGGTCACCGACGTGATCGACTGGTTGGCCGCCCGCGGCTTCACCCACGTGGACGAGGTGGAGACCGCGCAGGAGAAGCTGGTCTTCTCGCTGCCGCAGGAGCTCAAACGGGACATGCGGGCCGCCGCCGGTTAATTCCGGCCGGGCCGGTAGTCGCCGGCGGGCCGCTCCGGATCCGCGCCGACATCGGCGAGCAGCGCCTGATACTCGCTGTCCACCAGCTCCGGGGCCTGTACCTGGCGCGGTGCTGTCTCGACCTGCGCCGGGGTGGGCAGCGGCTCCCCGGACACGCCCAGCTCGGCCAACCGCCTGGCACTGACCAGCACCCGCGCCTCGAGCGAGCCGACCGTCTTGTTGTACGACGTGACCGCGCTGCCCAGCGACGTGCCGACCTTGGCCAGGTGCTCGCCCATGGTCGACAGGCGCTGGTAGAGCTCCCGGCCGAGCGCGTGCACCACCACGGCGTTGCGGGTCAGCGCCTCCTGCCGCCACGAGTACGCCACCGTGCGGAGCAGGGCGACCAGCGTCGCCGGCGTGGCCAGCACGACGTTCCGGGCGAACGCGTGCTCCAGCAGGCTGGGATCGCGCTGCAGCGCGGCGTCGAGGAACGGGTCGGCCGGCAGGAACAGCACCACGAACTCCGGTGTCGGCGCGAACGCGGCCCAGTAGGACTTGGCGGCCAGGGCGTCCACGTGCCCGCGCAGGTGCCGGGCGTGCTGGGCGAGGTGGTGGTCCCGGCCGGACTCCTCGCGCGCCTCCATCGCGGACAGGTACGCATCGAACGGCGCCTTCGCGTCCACCACCACCTGCCGCCCGCCGTGCATGCGCACCACCAGATCCGGCCGGACCATGCCGGTGTCGGCCTGGGCGCTCACCTGCTCGGAGAAGTCGCAGTGCTCCAGCATGCCGGCCGCCTCCACGATCCGGCGCAACTGGTGCTCGCCCCATCGACCGCGCACCTGGGGAGCGCGCAGCGCCGACACCAACTGCCGGGTCTCGGTGCGCAGCTCGCCGGAGACCTCGTGCATCGACCGCACCTGCTCGCGCAGTGCCTCGTACGCCCCGACCCGCTCCTTCTCCAGGTCACTGACCCGGTGCTCATAGCGCTGCAGGGCCTCGTGCAGCGGCATGACCGCGTCGGCCACCGCATCCTGGGTCTGGCCCCGCGCCTCCAGGGTGAGCGCCCGCAGGGACGCCTCCAGCCGGGCCTCGCCATCGCGGGTGGCCTGCAGCGTCGCTTCCAGCCGGGCGATGTCGGCACCGGCCCGGAGCCGGGCGACAAGCCACCCCAGCACGGCGCCGAGCGCCACCCCCACCAGAACCAGGACTACAGCCACGAGTCAGATCATGACGCACCGGTACGACAGAACCCGGCAACCGCGACGGCGCCGCCCAGCGCAGGCGTGATCTAGCGGGACGTGGGTACCGTCGTAGGCATGGAACTGCCGCTGCTACTGCTGGTACTGCTCGTCGGGATGGTAGGTCTCGTGGTGTTTCTCCGATTTGGACGGAAAAAGCGGGAGGCCCAGGCGCTGGCCGACGCGCGCGAGGAGGCGCTGCGCTGGTACGAGCGGCTCGGCGGCCAGGTGATGAACCTCGCCGGCGACGACCCGGCGGTCAAGCAGGCGCTCGTCGACGCGGGCGAGCGCTACAACGCGGCCGGCAGCCAGCTTGAGCGGGCGACCAGCGTGCGGCAGTACGAGCTGGCACGGGAGACCGCGCTGGAGGGCCTGGCCTACGCCCGCGCCGCGCGGATCGCGCTCAACCTCGACCCGGGGCCGGACCTGCCCCCGCTCGCGGGCCAGCGCGCGGCCGGTGCGATCACCAAGGAGCGGGAGGTCGAGGTCCAGGGTCAGCACCTCAAGGCCAGTCCCCGCCCGCAGAGCGACACGCCGTACTACTACCCCGGTGGCAATGTGGCTGGCCGTCCGGTCCCGTCCGGCTGGTACTCCAACCCCTGGTGGAAGACCGCGCTGGTGGGCGGCGCCTGGGGTCTCGGATCGGTGTTGATGTTCAACGCGCTGCTGAGCCCGGCCTGGGGTGACACCGGGTACGACGCGGGGTTCCAGGACGGCGTCGAGCACGCCGACGGGCAGGACGGCGACGTCGGTGCCGACGGTGGCGGCGAGGGCGACGCCGCTGGGGCGTACGACGACGGCGGTGGTTATGACAGCGCGGGCTACGACAACGCGGGCTACGACACCGGCGGTGGGGACTGGGGTGGCGGCGGCGACTTTGGCGGCGGCGATTTCGGCGGCGGCGATTTCGGCGGCGGCGACTTCTAGGAGGCCGTCCCCGCTGGTCCGCTCTGGACTGCCGGGGTCAGGGGGCGCGCCGGCGCCGTCCGTGCCGCGTATGACCGGGTGGCGACGAAGAGCCCCAGCCACCAGGGGATGAACTGCACGATGCCGTAGACGCCGGTCCACGGGTTGAAGATGCCGTGCGGGCTGCCCCACTGGACGAACATGAGCCCGATCGCGTAGATCGAGTACAGCAGTAGCAGGGTGGGGACCGCGTAGCCCGGGATCACCAGCAGGTACCGGGGCACCCGGCGGCCGGCCAGCAACGGCACCCAGCGGGGGAAGACCAGGCCCCACGGCCGGATCAGCGCCAGGGACAGCACCGCCGCGAGCAGTGCCATGCCGCACAGCGCGTACAGGTACAGGCCGCCGCCGTCCTGGTACCACTGGCGGAATCTCTCCTCGTCGGCGAGGACCGGGATCCCGAACGCCCACAGCAGGTGCAGCGGGATGAAGCCGACCACCGCGGCGGCGGCCGAGATGTAACCACCCAGCCGCGCGTTGCGGCTCGGTGGCCGGATGGCGGACACGTCGGTGGCGGACCGGTCGGCGGTGACGGTCATCGTGCTCCTTCGATGTGTCGGGACACTTCAGCGGGACGCTCTTGGCGCGGCCGACGCACCGGGACGTCTGATCCGGACGATCTATGATCGCTGAACCTACCGTCGACCCGCCACCCCGCTCCGGGATCATGGAGACATCACCGGCTCCGGCGGGTCAGCGGCTCCGACGTGCGGTGGCGTAGGGGGGACGGCTGCGCTCCATGAGGGCCAGGTCCGACGCGGCTGCCCGGGCGAACGGGCTGCTCGGGCCCAGCAGCCGCGCGTACACGTCATGGGCGGTCCGGTACTCGACGATCGCCTCGTCGAAGCGCCCGAGATCGTGCAGCACGCTGGCCAGCCGGTGCCGGGACACCGCGGTGTCCAGATGGGCCGCGCCCAGCAGGCGCACCCGGCTGTTCAGCACCTGTCGGTGCTCGCGCTCGGCCTCCTCCAGCCGCCCGGCGTGGTGCAGCGCGGATGCCAGCAGGCTGCGGCTCATCAGCGTGTCGCGATGTTCCGGCCCGAGCAGCTCGGCGCGGGCGCGCATGACCTTCTGGTGCTCCTCGATCGCGCGGTCCAGTTCACCCATGTCCTGGTACACCTTCGCCAGGTTGCTGCGACTGATCAACGTCTCCTGATGCGTCTCGCCGAGCACCCTGGTACGCGCCTCGAGCACCCGCTGGTGCTCAGCCTCGGCCCGGGTCAGGTCACCGAGCTGGTGGTAGATCGTGGCGACGTGACTGCGGCTGGTCAGCGTGTCCGGGTCGTCGTCGCCGAGGATCCGCCCCCGGGCGATCAGCACGTCGTCGCACTCCACGAGTGCCTCGGCCAGCCGATCCAGATCGCGAAGAACTGTGGCGTGCTGGTCACGGGCGGCGAGGGTATCGGGGTCCTCCCGCCCGATCGCCCGCGTCCGGTAGTCGATGATGGCCCGGTAGGCGCTCTCTGCCTCCTGAAGGTGCCCCTGCCAGTGCAGGTCGGTCGCGTGCTGCCAGGCGGTCGCGTCGTCGTAGGCCGGCCGGGTGCCGGCCGGTGGCTTCTGCCCCGCCCCCGGAGCCGGCTCCGTCGTTGCGGCGGACACGCCCTGCCGGGCCTCCGGCGAGGGCTGCGGCTCCGGCTGCGGGTCAGCGGGCGCGTCGGCGCGTGACCCTCGGTCGGCCGGCGGCTCGGGCTGCGGCTCCGGCTCCGGCTCGGGCTCCGGCTCGGGCTGCGGCTCCGGCTCGGGCTGCGGCTCAGGCGCCGGCTCCGGTTCGGGCTGCGGCTGCGGCTCGGGCTCCGGCTCCCCGGTCCGGCCGTCGGGCGGCCCGGTCAACGGTGCGGTGTCGCCAGGCGGCTCGTCGGCGTCCGGACCGCGCCCCTGCATCGGGATCGTGCGGGCCGGGACCACCACCTCGGCGTCGTAGTCGTAGTCATCCGCGTCGGCGTCCGCGTCCGCGTCGGCGTCTTCGGCCCGTGGCGACGGCTCCACCCGCTGCGTCAGTTCCGGACGTCGCGGGGCGGGTAGCGCCCACCCACGCTCCTCGATGTCGGACCGGAGCCGGGACAGCGCCTCGGCGATGCGGTCCGCGGGGTCACCGATCCGCCACGGGATGGCGATCAGCGGCCGGTCGAGCCCCGCGCCGATGCGGTTGATCGAGCGGTGTGCCGGGTCCTCCACCGCCGAGTTCACCAGCACCAGCGCGGCGGCGTACCCGCCCGGTCCCAGGAGCATCTCGTGGTACGCCGCACGCAGCGGCGCGACCGCGAATCCGGTGCCGGCGCGGAAGTCCACAATGACCGGCAGGCTCGCCAGGATCACCGGGCCGAGTGGATAGCCCAGCGTCGGGCGCAGTCGCAGGCCGGTGCGCTCGGCGGCGTCCTCAAGTGCGCCGAGTGCCGCCTGGTGGTAGGCGGCGGCGTCCGGCGCCTGCGCCCGTACCAGGTCGACCAGCATGTCGTACGCCGCCTCGTTGTCGCCGGCCCGCTGCGCCCGGGCCAGCCCGGTCCCCGGGGTCGGGCCGGCACCGCCGTCGGCGGACGCCGAGCCCGCCGACCGCCCGTCGACGGTGATCGCGCCGCCCGCCACGCCGGCGAGGCCCACCAGCAGGCCGCCGAGCACCAGAGCGGCCGCGCCGGCGTCGCTCTGATAACGGAGCGTGGTGAGTACGCCCGCCGCAACCGCAGCCAGACCGATCAGCACGACTCCGAGCCGTGTCCCGGCACTCCAGCGTCCGCCTGTCATCGATCCTCTTCTACGAGCGGTATCACTGCTACGTCAGCGCGTATATCCGCAGCGTGACCGAAGTCTCGCATGCCCGATGGTTCCAACGGTAGGTCACCTTCGGTGGTACGGCATGAGAGTCGATTCACGTCATCCGCCTCACACCAGACTGTCCAACCACTGTTGGTGCAGTGTGGCGTAGCGTCCGTGACCCTGGACAAGGTGCCGCGGCGGGCCGTCCTCCACGAGTACGCCGTCGGAGAGGACAAGCACCCGGTCGGCGATCTCCACTGTGGAGAGCCGATGGGCGATCACCAGGGCCGTGCGGTCCGCGAGAATCGTGCGCAGCGCACGCTGGACGAGTCGCTCGGACGGGATGTCCAATGACGACGTCGCCTCGTCCAGGATCAGCACGGCGGGATCGGCCAGAAACGCGCGGGCGAACGCGACAAGTTGGCGCTGGCCTGCGGAAAGACGGCCGCCGCGGGCGCGGACGTCGGTGTCGAAGCCCTCCGGTAACGCCCGGATGAACGCATCGGCGCCGATGGCGGCGGCGGCGCCCTCCACCTCGGCCCGGGTGGCGCCGGGTCGGCCGAACTCGATGTTCTGGGCGACGGTGCCGGAGAAGAGGAAATTCTCCTGGGTCACCATCACCACCGCCCGGCGCAGCTCGTCCTCCCCGATCTCGCGCAGGTCCACCCCGTCCAGGCGCACCGTGCCGGCGGCGGGGTCGTAGAACCGGGCGACCAGCTTGGCGATTGTGGACTTGCCGGCACCGGTCGCGCCGACCAGCGCGACCGTCTGCCCGGACGGGATTCGCAGGTCGAGCGCCGGCAGCACGATCCGGTCGTCCCGGTAGGCGAACCGGACACCGTCGAAGCGCAGCTCACCCCGCCCGGCCGCAGGTGACGGCAGCGGAGTCGGCTGGGCCGGCTCAGGTACGCCCGGCCGCTCCGCCAGCACACCGGAGAGCTTCTCCAACGCGGCCGTCGCGGACTGCAGGGAGTTGTAGAACTGGCTCAGCTCCTGCATCGGTTCGAAAAACCGGCGCAGGTAGAGCAGGAACGCCGCGAGCACGCCGACCTGCGTGTGCCCCTGCATCACGCGGTACCCGCCGTAGGTGAGCACCGCCGCGATGGTGACGTTGCCGATCACCTTGATGCCGGGGGAGTACACCGCGATCAGCCGCGCGGCCCGCAGGTTCGCCTCGCGGTAGCCGTCGTTGACCACCTCGAAGATCTCGTCGTTGCGCGGCTCGCGGCGAAATGCCTGGACCGCCCGGACCCCGCCGAGCGATTCCACGAAGTGGACGATCACCAGCGCGACCGCTTCCCGGGTGCGGCGGTAGGCGCGGGTCGACGCCCGGGTGAACCAGCGCGAAAGCGCCAGCAGGAACGGGAAGGCCGCCAGCGTCACCAGCGCCAGCGGCAGGTCGAGCCAGGCCAGGATGACCGCGACGGAGATGATGGAGAGGCTGGCCACGACCAGGTTGTTGATGCCGCCGTCGACCAGCTCCGACATGGAGTCCATGTCGGAGGTCAGCCGGGCGATGACCCGACCGGAGGTGTACCGCTCGTGGAAGGCGACGGACATGCGCTGGAAATGGTCGTACACCCGCCGGCGAAGCTCGAGCAGGACGGCCTGGCCGATCCGCCCGGACAGGCGGAGGTAGCCCCAGCGGGTGACGTACTCGACGGCGGTGGCGATCGCGAACGCCACGGCGACCGCGACCAGCGGGCCGGCGTCGCCCGGCACCCGGCTCAGCGGCGGGATGCCGCGGTCGATGCCGACCTTGACGAGGTACGGCCCCGCCATCGCCGCCGCGTTCTGCGCCAGCAGCAGCACCACGGCCCAGCCGAGCACCCGGCGGTGCGGGCGGAGCAGCGTCAGCAGCAGCTGACGACTGGACGCGCGCAGCCGCAGCCTGGCCGCCTGGTCGGGGCCCTCCGCCGTGGCTCGCTCCGCGTCGGCGTCCGGGGCCACGCCGCGCCAGTCGTGCAGGTCCACCGACATCAGGCGGCCACCTCGGAGTCGGCGGCGGCGGAGAGCACGGCCCGGTAGGCCGGGTGCGAGGCGAGCAGTTCCGAGTGCGTGCCGATGGCGACGATCTCCCCGTCGCAGAGCAGGGCGACCCGGTCCGCGAGGGCGACGGTGGACGGCCGGTGCACCACGAGCAGGGCGGTGGTCCCCCGCAGCACCCGGGCCAGGGCCCGCTCGACCAGTTCCTCGGTGTGCACGTCCAACGCGGAGAGCGGGTCGTCGAGCACCAGCACCCGCGGTCGGCCGAGGATGGCCCGGGCCAGAGCGAGCCGCTGGCGCTGCCCGCCGGAGAGCGAGAGCCCCTGTTCGCCGATCCGGGTGGCCAGGCCGTACGGCAACTCGTACACGAAGTCGGCCTGGGCCACGGCGACCGCCTCGGCGAGCTCCTCGTCGGTGGCTTCGGGCCGGCCCAGGGTGAGGTTTTCCCGCACGCTCATGGAGAAGAGGGTCGGTTCCTCGAAGGCCACACCGACGATGGACCGCAGCGAGTCCAGCCGGTAGTCCCGGACGTCGCGCCCGTCGATCGTGATCCGCCCGGCGGTGACGTCGTACAGCCGGGGGACCAGCGACACCAGCGAGGTCTTGCCGGAACCGGTGACGCCGACGATCGCCAGCGTCTCCCCGGGTCGGACGTCGAGGTCGACGCGGTGCAGCACCGGGGCGGCGGCGCCCGGGTAGGTGAAGGAGACCGCGTCGAAGCGCAGCGCGCCGCAAATCGTCGCCGGGGAAACGTCCACGGCGCCCGGCCGGTCCACGATGGACGGCTCGGTGTCGAGCACCTCGTAGATCCGGTCGGCCGCGGTCATCGCCTCCTGCGCGTTCGCGATGATGTAGCCCAACGCGTCGATCGGCCAAACCAGCAGTGTCTGCAGCGCCACGAACGCGACCAGCGCGCCGAGCGTCATCCGGCCCTGGGCCACCTCCACCGCGCCGAGCACAAGCACGGCGGAGAGGGTGACGTTGGGCACCATGCTGTACTGCGACCAGGCGGCGGCCACCATCCGCGCCTTGCCCACACCGGTGTCGTGCAGCACCCCGGCTCTGGCGGCGAAGCGCTCCGACATGGTCGCGGCCCGCCCGAACGACCGGATGGCCCGGATGCCCTGTGCCGACTCCTCCACCAGGGTGGCGAGGTCGCCGAGCTGGTCCTGCATGCGGCGGGACGCGGCGAGGTACCGGCTGGCGAAGTGCCGACTGGTCAGGAACAGCGGCACCGCGCCGACCGCCACGATCAGCCCGAGTCGCGGATTGAGCCGCATGAGCAGCACCAGCACGGTGATGCAGGTGGCGATGTTGATGATCAGGAACGTGAGGCCGAACGATAGGAAACGGCGTAGCACGCTGAGGTCGCCGATGGCCCGGGAGAGCAGCTGGCCGGACTGCCAATGGTCGTGGAAGGAGATCGGGAGGCGCTGCATGTGCGCGTACAGATCCCGCCGTACGGCGGTTTCCAGGCCCAGCGAGGAGGCGGCCTGCGCCCACCGCCGCAGGAAGATCAGTAGCGCCTCCACCAGGCCCAGCACGAGCGCCAGGGCACCCAGTTGGACCAGCCCGCCGGGCTCGCGCGCGGCCACCGGGCCGTCGATCACGTGGCGGGTGACCAGCGGCACGGCGATACCCAGCGCGGTCGCTCCTGCCGCGGCCGCCAGGAACGCGATCATCTGGCCGTAGTAGGGGCGCAGGTAGCTGCGGATCCGCAGCAGATTGCGGATGCGTGAGGCGAACCGGCTTCTGCTGTCGAGGGCAGCCGGCCGCGCAGTGTCGTGGGGAGCCGGCACCCCTTGACGCTACCGCCAGAATCGGCAAAGTGCTTATCCGCTTTGGTGCACCATCCGCGCTTCGTGATCGAGTAGCCAGCGCTTCACCGGCGTACCCCAGCGATATCCCCCGAGCGTAGAGTCGCCGCGCAGCACCCGGTGACACGGAACGAAGAGCGCCGCCGCGTTGCGGGCGCAGGCCTGGGCCGCGCCCCGGACCGCGGCCGGGCGCCCGGCGAGCGCGGCGAACTGCGTGTAGCTGACCGGTGCCCCGGCCGGCACCGTACGGAGCACGTCCCACGCGTGCCCGAGGAAGGCGCCGCCGTTGTGCTGGCGCACCGGCACGGCGTCGAGCGTCGCCAGATCACCGTCGAGGTAGCCGAGCACGGCCTTGGTCGCCGGGCCGAGGTCGGCGCGGTGCTGCGGCCCGGCGAGCCCGGTCTCGTGCAGGCTCAGGTGGACAAGCGCGAGCAGCGCGGGCACGTCGGCGGTGAAGCCGCTGGCCAGCACCGCCCCGTCGGCGGCGGCCACGATGGTGAACGGCCCGACCGGTGTGTCCAGTGTGGAATAGTGGGTGGTCACAGTTGCCTCCAGAGTCGGATCACGGCGTACGAGCGCCAGGGGCGCCAGCGGTCCGCGTGGGCGGTGAGCGCGAGCGGGTCGTCGGGTAGGCCGAGCGCCGCCGCGCCGCGCCGTACGCCAAGGTCGGTGGGGAGAAACGCGTCCGGGTCGCCGAGCGCCCGCAACGCGACGTACTGAGCGGTCCAGGGGCCGACGCCGGGGACCGCCAGCAGTGCGGCGGCGGTGGCCGCCCGGTCGGCTCCGCCGTCGAGGTCCAGATCGCCGGCGGCGGCCAGTCCGGCCACCGCGCGCAGCGTGCGGCGGCGCGCGACAGGCATGGCGAAGGCGTCCTCGGGCAGGGCGAGGAGTTCCTCCGGTGTCGGGAACAGCGGCCCGGACACCAACCGGGCGAGCACCCGACGGGCGGCCGGCACGGAGATCTGCTGGCCGACGATGGCCCGCACCGCCATCTCGAAACCATCGACTGCGCGCGGCACCCGGACTCCCGGCTCCTTGGCCACCACCGCGGCGAGCGCGGGATCGGCGGCCAGCAATCCATCGACCGCCTCCGGGTCGGCATCCAGATCGAACAGCCGTCGGCACCGTGCCACCGCGGGGGCCAGGTCCTGCACGTCGGTCAGTCGGAGCGTCGCCGCGACATGACCGGCACACGGGGTGAGCACCGCATCCGCCGGCCCGTGCGGCAGCCGAAGCGTCCGGCGGTAGGCGCCGTCGCTGACCTCCTCGACGCCCTCGATGGCGCGTGCGGCCAGGAAGTCCAGCAGCGCGGCGGCGTTCAGCGGCGCACGGTACGGCAGCCGCAACGCGATGGTCCCAGCCGCCGGCTGGCCGGCACCGGCGCGGCGGGCCGCACCCTCGGCGTCGCGCGGGCGGCGTGCCGCCCGCAGTGCCGATGGAACCCGCCCGTAGATCTCCCGGATCGTGTCGTTGAACTGCCGCACGCTGCCGAACCCCGCCGCGAACGCGATCTCGGCCAGCCCGAGATCGGTCGTCTCCACCAGCACGCGGGCCGTCTGTGCGCGCTGCGCGCGGGCGAGTGCGAGGGGACCGGCGCCCACCTCGTCGGTGAGGACCCGGTGCAGGTGGCGTTCGGTGTAGCCGAGGCGCCGGCCCAGGCCAGGCACTCCGTCGCGGTCCACGACGCCGTCCGCGATCAGGCGCATCGCGCGCCCGACCAGGTCGGCGCGCACATCCCACTCCGGCGAGCCGGGGGCGGCGTCGGGCCGGCAACGCAGGCACGCGCGAAACCCGGCTCGCTGAGCCGCTGCCGCGGTGGGCAGGAACCGGACGTTGCCCGGTTTGGGCGTGAGCGCCGGGCAGGACGGCCGGCAGTAGATCCGGGTCGACGTGACGGCCGTGACGAACCAGCCGTCGAACCGCGCGTCACGGCTGTCCACGGCGCGGTAGCAACGGTCGAAGTCGAGCTCCATGACCCCGATCCTGCCCGCCCCGGGAGCTGCTGGCTGGCGGCTTTCGGACATGGTGGTCACGGCCGTCAGCCGACGAGTTCCACGCGGCAGTGCGCAACCGCGGCCCGGGCCAGCGGCGGGTCCGCGGTCACGAGCGTGATGCCGCGCGCTTCCGCCAGCGCCACGTACGGCGCGTCAAAGGCGCCGAGCGTGGCGCGCAGTTGCCAGACGCGCGGCAGCAGCCGGTCGAGTGACACATGGTCGACCCCCAGGCGGGGGATGCGGTCCACCACGCGAAACGCCTGCGTCTCGGAGATCTGACCGGTGAGGGTCAACCCTCGGACGGCCGAGAAGACCTCCGCCTTCCAGTGCTCCGGTGCGGCCCACTCGATATCGCGCGCAAGCACCGACCGGGCTCGGCGGCCGCGATCGTCCGCGTACGCCAGAGCGGTGGTGAGCACCGACGCGTCCACCACGATCACGCGACGCCACTGCGCTCGTGCCCGTCGCGATCGCGATCAGGGCGCGCCCGGGCGAGCAGGTCCGCGGCGTCCGGTGTGGTGTGCCCCGCGCCGCCGCCCCTGGCCAGATCCTCGTCGATCTCGACGAGGATCCGTCGGTTGGCGCCGAAGTCAGCCTGGCGGACCAGCAGCGCCAGGAGGTATGCCTGCAGGGACTGCCCGCGATCGCGGGCATCCTGGGCGAGGAAATCGCGCACGGCCTCAGGGACGTCGCGGATGGTGACGACCACGCTCATGCATGCATATTGCATGCACTTCGCAGCCGATGTCAAGGCTTCTGCCCAATGGCCGCACGGCGAGCACGTACGCCGCCGTGCGCTGCGTAGACTGACCCGCCGTGGCACTCTCCATCGGCATCGTCGGCCTGCCCAACGTCGGCAAGAGCACGCTCTTCAACGCCCTGACCAAGAACTCGGTGCTCGCGGCGAACTACCCGTTTGCCACAATCGAGCCGAACATCGGTGTCGTCGGGCTCCCGGATCCGCGGCTGGAACGGCTCGCCGAGGTGTTCGACTCCCAGAAGATCATGCCCGCGCCGGTCTCCTTCGTGGACATCGCCGGCCTGGTCCGGGGTGCGTCCAAGGGCCAGGGCCGCGGCAACGCCTTCCTGGCCAACATCCGTGAGACCAGCGCGATCTGCCAGGTTGTGCGCGCCTTCTCCGACCCGAACGTGGTCCACGTCGACAACAAGATCTCTCCGGCCGACGACATCGAGACCATCAACACCGAGCTGCTCCTCGCCGACCTGCAGACCCTCGACAAGGCACTGCCCCGCCTGGAGAAGGAAGCAAAGCTCCGCAAGGACCGGGCCGGAGTCCTCGCCGCCGCCAAGGCCGCCCACGCCCTGCTCAACGAGGGCACCACGCTCTACGCCGGCGCCGCCAAGGCCGGCATCGACCCGGCAGAACTCGGCGAGCTGCACCTGCTCACCGCGAAGCCGTTCCTGTACGTGTTCAACGTCGACGAGGCCGAGCTTGGGAACCCGGCCGTTCTGGAGGAGCTCCGGGCGCTCGTCGCGCCGGCCGAGGCCACGTTCCTCGACGCCCAGATCGAGTCGGAGCTGATCGACCTCCCCGAGGCCGAGGCACGCGAACTGCTGGAGTCGATCGGCCAGCCGGAACCGGGGCTGCACCAGCTGATCCGGGTCGGCTTCCGGACGCTCGGCCTGCAGACGTACCTCACCGCCGGGCCCAAAGAGGCGCGGGCCTGGACCATTCCGATCGGGGCGACCGCCCCGGAGGCCGCCGGCGTCATCCACTCCGACTTCCAGCGCGGTTTCATCAAGGCCGAGGTGGTCGGCTTCGAGGACCTGATCGCGGCGGGGTCGATGGCGGCGGCGAAGGCCGCGGGCAAGGTGCGCATCGAGGGCAAGGAGTACATCATGCAGGACGGCGACGTGGTGGAGTTTCGGTTCAATGTTTAATTGAATCTGAATAACGTGCCGCGGCATAGGGCGGTGGTGGCGACGATAGTTCCATCGACATGGCCCTTCTGGATACTGCGAAATCCCCTAGTCGCATTCGGCGGCAACGTACGGGTATCCCTTGGGGGGTCTATCAGTGTGACGCACTTCATATAACGATGCGTCAATGGCGATCCAACACCGCTCCCCCAGTAATGAGCCCCCGTCCGCCGACCACCCCGGGATGAGCCGCCGCCGACTCCTGGGCCGCTTCGGTATCGCCGCCGCCGGCGCTGCCGCAATCAGTACGCCGACCATCGCCGCCGCGGCGACGGATGGCGAGACGCGCGCACTAGCCACCCCCGCCGACCGCTTCGGACGGATCTTCCCCGACCTTCCATCGTTCAACGTCGACCCCGATGACCGCGTCATCGCGGCGCTCACCGACATGGGTCGACCCGGTGGCATGCTCGACGCCAAGGACAACCTGGGCGTCGGTCCGGTCCTGCTCATCACCGATCCGGCACAGAGCGTCGGCAACCGCGACAACCCGACGCACACCGCGGGGACGACCTTCCTCGGCCAGTTCCTCGACCACGACATGACCTTCGACATCAGCTCCACACTGGGGCGGGCCACCGCTCCGGAGAACACGCAGAATCTCCGAACGCCGGCGCTGGACCTGGACTCCGTCTACGGCAACGGGCCGACGGCCATGCCGATGCTCTACGAGTCCGACCGCATCAAAATGCGTATCGAGTCCGGTGGCCTTTTCGAGGATCTTCCTCGGCAATCGGACGGTAGAGCGATCATCTCCGATCCACGCAACGACGAGAACATGGTGATCTCTGGACTCCAGGCCGCGTTCATCCTTTTCCATAACCGGGTTGTGGACCAGCTCATCAGTCAGGCCGTGCCCACCTCGCAGCTGTTCGCCCAGGCCCGCCGACTCGTCACCTGGCACTACCAGTGGATCATCGTAAATGAATTCCTGCCTCAGATCATCGGGGCGGCAATGGTGCGCGACATTCTCAGTGGTGGGCGACGCTGGTACCGGCCGGAACCGGGACCGGCATACATCCCGGTCGAGTTCCAGGGCGCCGCCTACCGGTTCGGTCACAGCATGGTCCGACCGTCCTACCGGGCGAACATGGCCGGCAATCCTGACGGCACCCCGTTCTTCGGCATGATCTTCGATCCGGCCGGCGAGGGTCAGCCGGACCCGGTCGACCTGCGCGGGGGACGCCGGGCCCGACGCCGGTTCATCGGCTGGCAGACGTTCTTCGACTTCGGTGACGGAAACGTCCGGCCCAACAAGCGCATCGACCGGCAGATCTCCACGCCGTTGTTCCGGTTGCCGCTCGGCACGATCGCGAGTGGTACCCCGCCGATCTCGCTCGCGGTACGTAACCTCCTTCGCCAGGTGACGTGGAGCATTCCCGCCGGGCAACGCATCGCCCAGCGCATGGGTGTGCAGATGCTGCACCTGCCGGAGCTTTCCGGCTACGGCAAAGCGTTGGAGAACCACACCCCGCTGTTCTACTACGTGCTGGCCGAGGCCGAGATGCTGGCGAACGGTCTCACGCTCGGCCCGGTTGGCGGTCGCATCGTCGGTGAGGTGTTCCTCGGGCTGCTGCAACTCGACCCGAACTCCTACCTGGCGGCGCAGCCGGGCTGGCGCCCCACCCTTCCGAGCCGGACTCCCGGAAACTTCCGGATGACCGACCTCCTGCGGTTTGCCCGGGTCGATCCGGCAAGCCGGGGTCAGTAGCCGGACGCGTGGGCCTCGGCCAGCACCGGGGCCCACGCACTCGGCGGTCGTGGCGGATCTCAGGCATCCCGAGCACGCCATTCCAGGTGGTGGCAGATCAGGTCGAAGCCGTTGCGCAGGTACGACCGGTGCGCGCTGTGACGCCCGTACCCGGTGTCGAGATGGACGCTGTCGCAGCCGCGCCGGAGCGCCTCCTGCTGGACGAATCTCAACAGCAGGGTGCCGAGACCGGTCCCCCGGCGCCCGGCATCGACGATCAGGTCGTCGAGGTAGCAGATGCGCCCCCAGGCCATCGTGTGCATCAGCCGGAACCCCGCCGCCCCGGCCACAGCGCCGGCACCGTCCCGGACGAACGCCAGCTCGAAACCCTCCGCCTGCTGGCGGTGGTAGCGCTCGACGAACTCCCCGACACTGTCCAGGTGCGGCCGCAACTGCCGGTACACCTCCCAGCAGGCCCGGACGTCGTCGTCGCTCTCGGCAACCACGACGATCGGCTCCGGGCTCCGCACAACCTCGCTGATCATTGACTC
The DNA here is from genome assembly GCA_035296325.1 of Micromonosporaceae bacterium. Taxonomy (GTDB): domain Bacteria; phylum Actinomycetota; class Actinomycetes; order Mycobacteriales; family Micromonosporaceae; genus DATHBD01. The sequence goes on from DATHBD010000060.1 coordinate 158,515, forward strand.
TCCTTCATCGGGGCCGGCGCACCGGCCACCCAGGTGCCGAACTGGTTGTCGCTGCGTTCCAGGGTGAGGCCGCAGTCGCGCAGCAACCGGTCGAGTCGGTCGGCCATGAAGACTCTGGCCGGCAGGTCATCGACCGAACCTACGTGGCACTCAGCATCCGGCGACATCGAATACACCGGTCCGGATCGACGCTGGTCGACCCAGCAGACCCGATGCGGCCCAGCTCTGCGTCAGTTCGACTGGCCGCGACGGGCTATGTACACCGCTTCTAATAAGTCTTAGAGTTTGCCGACCCCATTCAAGGCGGTGACTATGCGGCGTACCGCGCGCGACCTCCGACGAGGCAACCGGTTCGAGATCCTGCGCAGGCTCTACCGCGGCGTGGGCGTGACCCGGCACGAGATCGCCGCGGACACCGGTCTGAGCTTCGCCACCGTCTCCAACACGGTCGCTGAGCTGCTCGAACTCGGCATCCTGATGGAGGCCGGCTTCCGCAGCTCCGGTGGCGGGCGGCCGCGGGCCGTGATCGCGGTGAACGCCGCGCGGGGTGCGCTCGTCGGGGTGGACATCGCCGAGACGTACGTGCAGGCCGAGGTGTTCGACCTCCGGCTGCAGACGCTCGGCACAGTGGAGCGGGCCCTGCACCCGGAGGAGAACCAGCCGGCGGACGTGGTCGCCCACGTCGTGGCCGCCGTGGGCGCGGTGCTGGGCGACGCCGGCGTGGACCGGGCCGACGTCGTCGGCGTGGGGGTCAGCCTGCCTGGCCAGGTGGACCCGGAAGCCGGTGTGTCGATCTTCGCGCCGAACTGGAACTGGCACGACGTTCCGGTGGGCATGGCGCTGGCCGGCCCGCTCGGCCTGCCGCTTCACGTGGACAACCCGCTCAAGGCCAGTACCGTCGCGCACTTGTGGTTCGGCGCGGGGCGCGCGGCCGACGACCTGGTCGTGGTGACGCTCGGCACCGGCGTGGGTGCCGGGCTGGCGTTCGGCGGATCGCTGTACCGCGGCGTCACGAACAGCGCGGGGGAGTGGGGCCATACCTCACTCATCCTGGACGGCCGGCTGTGCCGCTGCGGCAACCGCGGCTGCGTGGAGGCGTACGTCGGAGCCGCCGGCATCATGCAGAACCTTCGCGACCTGGTGCCCGGCAGTGCGCTGCTGCACTCCGACGACCAGACCGCGACGATCACCGATCTGGCGGCCGCCGCCGACCGCAACGATCCCGTCGCCGTCAAGGTGATCACGGAGACCGCAAGGTACCTCGGCGCCGGTGTCGCCGACCTGGTCAACGTGATCAACCCGGAGGTGGTGGTGCTCGGCGGCTGGGTCGCCGGGCTGCTCGGCCCCCACCTCCTGCCCGAGGTGCGCAACGTCATTGCCCGCCATGCACTTCGCAGGTCGGGCGAGGCTGCCCGCCTGGAACTCTGCCAGATCGGCCGGAACGCGGTCAGTCTCGGCGCCGCCACCCTCGCCCTCGAAGGGTTTCTCGCGACGGTCGACGCCGTCAATCCCCGCCATACAGGAAGGAACGCACATGCGTCCCAGCACCATCGGTGGCCGTCCACACCGGCCGCCAACCGCCCGACCTAGGGTGTACCGCGCTGCCGTCGCCACGCTGGCGGTCGGTCTCGCCGCCGCCGGCTCCGTGGCACTGTCCCGCGCCCAGGCATCCGCCGCCACGCTCGCCACCGTGTCCGCGTCGCCGTCGCAGACGATCCAGAACTTCGGCGCATCCGGCGCCTGGTGGGTGAACGACCTCGCCCGGTTCACGCCGGCGAACCAGCAGCGCGTGGCGGACCTGCTCTTCGGCCCGAACGGGCTGCACCTGTCGGCGTACCGGTACAACATCGGTGGTGGTGGCGTCGGCGTGGCGGCCGGGGATCGTGCCCCGCAGACCGTGCTGACCGCGCCGGGGCAGTACAACTGGAGCCGCGACCCGGGCGGCACCACATTCCTGCGCTACGCCGACCAGTACGGCGTGCCGGACATCATCGGCTTCGTCAACAGCGCACCGGCGGTGTGGAAGACCAACGCGAAGAGCTGCGGCGGGTACCTGCGCGCCGGCACCGAGCAGGCCTTCGCCACCTTCCTCACCGACGTCGTGACGCACTTCGACGCGGAGGGCGTGCGGATCAACTACGTCAGCCCCATGAACGAGCCGCGCAACTCCTTCGACGGCAACCCGTGCAGCCAGGAGGGCATGCTGGTGGACCCGGGGCAGCGCGATGACATCGTGCGTGCGCTCGGGCAGACGTTGCAGTCGAGGGCGCCGTACGCGCGGATCAGCGCCGACGAATCCAGCCTGGTGAGCCAGTTCAACTCGGAGGTCCCGCAGTGGATGAACCAGGCCGGCACGGCGCAGTACGTGGCGAACCTGGCGCACCACACGTACGACTTCCCGAGTGACTCGGCGCGGGCCGGGGTGGCGGCGGTCGGGCGGCAGTTCGGCAAGCCGACCTGGTCCACCGAGATCTGCTGCTTCACCGGCATCAACGGCGGCTACGGCGGGCAGTACGACCCGACCATCACCGGGGCGCTGGCGATGACGAACATCATGCACAAGGACCTGACCATCGCGGGCGACTCGGCGTTCCACTGGTGGACCGCCGTGTCCAAGATGATGGGCTGCAACCCGTCGGGCGACCCGGCGTGCGCGAATCGGACGAACACCGGTGGTTGGAACGACGGCCTCATCTACTACGACCCCAATTTCGCCAGTAACGGAAACCAGAGTCTGTATCTCACCAAGCGGTTTTACGCGATGGCGCAGTACAGCCGCTTCATTCGGCCCGGTGCGGTGCGGTACAACGTGACCGGCGCGCCGAGCGGCGTGCAGATCCTGGCCACCTCGGGCGGCGGCAACTGGACGCTCGTGGTGAACAATCTCAACAACACCGCGCAGGATGTCGATGTGGCGTTCAGCGCGCTCAACAATGTGACGGCGACGTCGGCGCACCGCACCAGCGCCACCCAGAATGTCGCGTCCATCGCACTGCCCCCAGTGACCGGTGGCCGGGCTGCGCTGAACGTGCCGGCGCACAGCGTCACCACGTACGTCTTCAAGCAGAACGGTGGCACCACCCCGATCAGCCCGAGCACCCCGACCAATCCCGGTGCGTCGGCACCGTTGATCGGTGAGCAGTCCGGACGGTGCCTCGACGTGCCCGGGGCCACCACCGCCAACGAGACGCGGGTCACGATCTACGACTGCAACTCCGGCGCCAATCAGCAGTGGACCACCACGGCAACCGGTGAGCTGCGGGTCTTCGGCAACAAGTGCCTCGACGCCTACCAGGAGGGCCGGACACCCGGGACGCCGGTGGACATCTACGACTGCACCGGCGGGGCCAACCAGCAGTGGACGATCAACGCCAACGGCACGGTGACCGGGCGGCAGTCCGGCCTGTGTCTGGACGTCACCGGCGGCGCCACGGCCAATGGCACCGCTGTGGTGCTGTGGACCTGCACCGGGGCGGCCAATCAGCGTTGGCGCCGCGCATAGGGCACCGATGAACGGCACCTGGCGCGTCACCAGCGTCCGCACGCCATCTACACGGATACGTCCAGCACCCAAACCGATCGGGACCCCGGTGGCATCGCCGCCGGGGTCCCGCCCTAGCGAAGGTGCCGGAGGAAGAACCGCAGGTTGCTGTCCAGCTCGTACGCGGGAACCTCCCCGTGTCTGCCCGGATTGGCGTGCAGCGACTTCTCCGCTGAGGCAAAGGCGTCGAACAGCGCCAGGCTCTGGGCCCGCGGCACCCGCTCGTCGTCCCACTGCACCAGGAACTCCACCGGGACAGTGATCCGCGCGGCGGCCTCGGCCGAGGCCAGCGCGCCGCCCAGCCCGAGCACCGCCGCGCGGACCCGGGGTTCGGCGGCGACGAACGGAACGCCCAGTCCGCACCCGAGCGACACACCCCAGTAGCCAACCGGGCCGGGACCGACGTGGTCGAGTTCCTGGACGGCGTCCAGGACCGACTGCCATTCCGGGACGGTCTGGCGGGAAACGAGGGCCTGGAAGCCGGCAATCAGCGGGGCCAGGTCCTCTCCAGCATGCACGCGCGCCTGATTTTCAGTCGCGATCCGGTCGTACGCCTCATCCACAGGCCGGTCGCCGTGACCGGGCACGTCGACCGCCACCACGGCAAACTGACCTTCGGCCACGAAGCGGCGGGCACGGGCCAGGATGGCGGGGGCCTTCTTGTGCTCGCCGCCGCCGTGCCCCATCAGAATCAGGGGACGGGCACCGGCGGCACTCCGCGATGTCCAAAGCACACCGGGGATCTCGGCGAGCGTGAACAGTTGTTCCCGGACGCCGTCGTACGTCGATTCAGCAGTGAAGCGCATAGCGTTGCAGAGCCTTTCGGGATGCCTTCCGCGGGCACTCCCTAGACCCGGCGAGGGAGGGAGTCCCGACCTGTCGTAGCGTTGATCGGTCTCACCTCCTCAGTTCGCAGTGGTGCACGGCGCCGCCGAAAATATCACGCACGCGGTCAGCCGGAGGCGATGACGGTGCGGTACAGGTCCTCGATCCGGGCGGCGAGGGTCACCTCGCCGGCGGACAGCGCCGATCCGTCACTGGTGCAGACGCGGATCTGGGTCCACCCGTCCAGCCGGCGCACGTCCGGGCGCAGTTGCAGCGCGTCCGCGACGACCTTCATCCGTTCCGTCAGGGCAGCGTGTTGACTGTCGTCGAGGTGGAGGGTCCGGTGCAGCTCTCGGTCATGCCGGGTCCAGCCCTGGAGGACCCCGAGGGCGTCGCTGAGATAGTCGCGATGGTTGTCGCTCCATCGAGCGCGCATCGACACACTCCTTCGTGGCGTCGTTGCTGGCCTGTGACCGAGTTGAGGCCGGGCCGTCATCAACGGTCCTAGCAGTCTCTCTGTCCGGACCGCTCGCTGTCCATGGCCACAATTCACCCGTCTCATAGCCAGAAGGATGGATGCCGCCACCCGTTTCGCCGTTGGATCTGGCAGGCTAGACCGTCGTGCACATCGAAGGGTCCATCTCGCTGATTATCGTCGGTGCCGCCATCATCGCGGACGGTCGCGTACTTGCGTGCGCCCGTGCCGAACCTCCCGAAATGCAGGGAAAATGGGAGTTTCCCGGGGGAAAGGTGGAAGCTGGGGAGGACGACGTCACCGCGCTGATGCGCGAGTGCCTGGAGGAGCTTGACGTACGTATCGAAGTCGGTGCGCGCGTGGGCGAGGACGTGGTACTCGGTCACGGGCGCGCGCTGCTGCGGGTGTACGCCGCCCGGCTACTGGAGGGGGAGCAACCCGTGGCGCTGGAGCACGAGGAGCTTCGCTGGCTCGACGTGTCCGAGTTGGACAGCGTGGCATGGCTGCCTGCGGACGCGCCCATCGTCGCCGCGCTTCCACCGTTCCTCTCCGCCGGTGGCACGTGCTGACCTATCCCGAGGTCGGCGCCACCCGTGGCGACGACCTCCCACCCGGCTACCACCACGTGCGGCGGCATGTCGCCGTCGGTCGCGGCGACGCGGCGTTCCGGCGCGCGGCGGACGCGCTCGGTCGCTGGCAGGCGCAGCGGGGAGCCGGGCTCGTGGTGCGAACGACCGCGGATCGCGCGCAGGTCGGCGCCAGGCTTGAGATCGGCCTTGGCGTCGGCCGGGTGCGGCTCTGGGCGCCCGGTGAGGTCGTCTGGGTCGTCGACGAGGCGCAGCGGTACGGCTTCGCGTACGGCACGCTGTCCGGCCACCCGGAGGCCGGCGAGGAGGCCTTCGTGGTCTCGCAGGCGGCCGACGGCACGGTCTGGTTCGACATCCGCGCGTTCAGCCGGCCGGCGAGGTGGTATGCGCGGCTGGGCGGCCCGGTGACCCGCCGCGTGCAGTCTGCCGTGACGGACCGCTACGTCGCCGTGATCGCGCGCATAGCCGCCTCGTGAAGCGCGAATCGACCATGGAGTGACGGGCGCGTCACTCCATGGTCGATCGGAGGTGCAGCGGAACGATCAGTGCTCGTCGGGTGGGGTGGGGTGCTGGTAGGACAGGCGCTCCGGCGGCAAGGGGAACGTCTGGTCGTCGCCGAACGGGGAGGCCGCACCGGAGCGGTCCAGCAGCAGTTCGGTGAGCGGCATCTTGCCGTCCGGGCCGACCGCGGGAGGCTGCGGCGCAGCTCCCTGGCGGTGCCAGCTCATCGTCTCCGACCCGCCCGCCCCGGCCTGTGCGGCGTCTGCCACCGCCTGGCTGCCGGGAAGACCGCCGGTGCCGGTGAGGGCGCCCTGGGCCGAGGCCGGAGGGCGGGCCGGCGACGACGCGTCCCCGGCCGTGCCGCCACGGGGCGTCGAGGCGTGGGCCGGATCGTCGAGCTGATCCCGCCGGAAGATCTTGCGTCCGAGTCGCACGATCGGATCGTACCGCCGATCCATCACCCGTTCCTTCATCGGGATGATGGCGTTGTCGGTGATCTTGATGTGCTCCGGGCAGACCTCGGTGCAGCACTTGGTGATGTTGCAGTAGCCCAGACCCTGCGACGCCTGCGAGAACTCCTTGCGGTCGTCGCGCGCGTCCAGCGGGTGCATGTCGAGCTCGGCGGCGCGGATGAACAGCCTGGGCCCGGCGAAGGCCCGCTTGTTCTCCTCGTGGTCGCGCACCACGTGGCAGGTGTTCTGGCAGAGGAAGCACTCGATGCACTTGCGGAACTCCTGCGAGCGCTCCACGTCGATCTGCTGCATCCGGTACTCGCCGGGGGCCACGCCGACCGGTGGGGCGAAGGCCGGCATCTCCCGCGCCTTCGTGTAGTTGAACGACACGTCGGTGACCAGGTCGCGGATGATGGGGAAGGTCCGGATCGGGGTGACCGTGACCGTCTCGTTCTCCTCGAACGTCGACATCCGGGTCATGCAGCCCAGCCGGGGCTTTCCATTGATCTCCATTGAGCAGGAGCCGCACTTGCCGGCCTTGCAGTTCCACCGCACGGCGAGGTCCGGGGTCTGGGTGGCCTGCAGGCGGTGGATCACGTCGAGGACGACCTCGCCCTCGTTCACCTCGACCTGGAAGTCATCCAGCTTGCCGCCCGACTCGTTGCCACGCCAGACGCGGAAGTTTCGCGTGACGCCCATCAGCTCTCGCCCTTCTTGACCGCCGTGGCGCCGCCAGCGCCGTTCGCGCCGTTCGCGCTGTCGAAGGCGGCCAGTTCTTCCTCGGTGACGTACTTGCCCAGCTCGGTCCGGTCGAACAGCTCGATCAGCTCCGGACGCATCTGCGGCACCGGCTTCGGCTCCAGCCGGACGTCCTCGCCGTCGAGCGAGCAGACCAGGTTGACGGTGCGCCACTCCGGGCGCATCTGCGGGAAGTCCTCGCGGGTGTGCCCACCACGCGACTCCTCCCGGGCCAGGGCCGCCATCGCGGTGCACTCCGACACGGTCAGCATGTTCCGCAGGTCCAGGGCGAGGTGCCAGCCGGGGTTGTACTGCCGCCCCCCGATGACGCCGACCTTCTTCGCCCGCTCCTTCAGTTCGGCCAGGCGGACCAGGGAGTCCTGCAGCTCCTCCTTGCGCCGGATGATGCCGACCAGGTCGTTCATGATCTGCTGGAGGTCCTGCTGCAACGTGTACGGGTTCTCCCCGCCCTCGCCCCGCCCGAGCGGCGCGAGCGCGGTCTCCACAGCGGCGTCCAGCTGGTGCTGCGGGATCTTCACCCGGCCGATGTCGGTGGCGTACGCGGCGGCGTACTCCCCGGCGCGCTTGCCGAAGACCAGCAGGTCGGAGAGCGAGTTGCCGCCGAGGCGGTTGGAGCCGTGCATGCCGCCGGAGACCTCACCGGCCGCGTACAGGCCCGGGACGGCGGCCGCCGCGGTGTCGGCGTCCACCTCCACGCCGCCCATGACGTAGTGACAGGTCGGCCCGACCTCCATCGCCTGCTTGGTGATGTCGACGTCGGCCAGCTCCTTGAACTGGTGGTACATCGAGGGAAGCCGTCGGCGGATCGTCTCGGCCGGCATCCGGGTGGAGACGTCGAGCAGCACGCCCTGCGCGGGCGTACCACGGCCGGCCTTGACCTCGGAGTTGATCGCGCGGGCCACCTCGTCGCGCGGCAGCAGCTCGGGTGGGCGGCGGTTGTTGTCGGCGTCTTCGTACCAGCGGTCCGCCTCCTCCTCGGTCTCCGCGTACTGCTTGCGGAAGACGTCGGGGACGTACTTGAACATGAACCGCTCGCCCTTGGTGTTGCGGAGCACGCCGCCGTCGCCGCGGACCGACTCGGTGACCAGGATGCCCTTGACGCTGGGCGGCCAGACCATGCCGGTCGGGTGGAACTGCAGGAACTCCATATTGATCAGCGTCGCGCCGGCGCGCAGGGCGAGGGCGTGCCCGTCGCCGGTGTACTCCCAGGAGTTCGACGTGACCTTGTACGACTTGCCGACGCCGCCGGTGGCGAGCACCACCGCGGGCGTCTCGAAGAGTACGAACTGGCCATTTTCCCGGTGGTAGCCGAAGGCGCCGGCGATGCGCCCGCCGGCCGCGGCGGGTGCCGTGGTGAACAGCTCGGTGATGGTGCACTCGGAGAACACGCGCAGCCGGGCCTCGTAGTCGCCGAACTCGGCGTAGTCCTCCTGCTGCAACGACACGATCTTCTGCTGCAGCGTGCGGATCAGCTCGAGCCCGGTGCGGTCCCCGACGTGGGCCAGCCGGGGGTACTCGTGCCCGCCGAAGTTGCGCTGCGAGATCTTGCCGTCCCTGGTGCGGTCGAAGAGCGCGCCGTACGTCTCGAGTTCCCAGATCCGCGCCGGCGCCTCTTTGGCGTGCAGCTCGGCCATCCGGAAATTGTTGAGGAACTTGCCGCCCCGCATGGTGTCCCGGAAGTGCACCATCCAGTTGTCTTTGGCGTTGACGTTGCCCATGGCGGCGGCTGCGCCGCCCTCGGCCATGACGGTGTGCGCCTTGCCGAACAGGGACTTGGAGATGATCGCGGTCTTCTTGCCGGATACCCGGGCCTCGATCGCCGCGCGCAGGCCCGCGCCGCCCGCGCCGATCACTACGACGTCGTAGTTGTGCCGCTCAATGCTGGTCATCGGATCCTCAGTTGAAGAAGCGCAGGTCGGAGATCCACTCGGCCGACACCGACATGATGTAGGCGTCGGTGAGGATCACGGTTACCAGGGAAGCCATGGCGAATGTTCCGTGCCTGGCGTTGAGCTTGGAGATGAGCGTCCAGAGCTTGTAGCGCACGGGGTGCTTGGAAAAGTGCTTGAGCCGACCGCCCACGACGTGCCGGCAGGCGTGGCAGGAGAGCGTGTAACCGCCCAGCATCGCCACGTTGATCCAGATGATCAGCGTGCCGAGGCCGACGCCGAATCCGCCGTCCCTGCCGCCGAATGCGTGCACCGCGTCGTAGGTGTTCACCAGCAGCAGCGCACTCGCGGCGTAGAAGAAGAACCGGTGGTAGTTCATGATGAACAGCGGAAAGCGCGTCTCGCCGGTGTACTTCTTGTGCGGCTCGGTCACCGCGCACGCCTGCGGCGATGCCCACAGCGAGCGGTACCCGGCCTTGCGGTAGTAGTAGCAGGTCACCCGGAAGCCGCCGACCGCCGCGAGGGTCAGCGCCGCGATCGGAATGAACACCGGCATCTTCGGCAGGAACGTGCCGAAGTGCGCGGAGCCGGGGACGCAGGATTCACTGACGCAGGGGGAGTAGATCGGCGTGAGGTAGCCGAAGTCGTTCACCCAGTAGTACCGGTTCATGAAAATGCGGACCGTCGCGTAGGCGATGAAGAACACGATCACCGCGCCCATGGCGAGCGGCGGCACCCACCATCGATCGGTCCGCAGGGTCTTGGCCGCTATCGAGGCGCGTGGGCGTGCGCCGCCCGGCAATGCCGGTGAACGTCCGGCCGACGTGGTGGTCATATTGGTGATCGCTCCCTGACGCCCTTTTTGGACTCGCTGACCTCGCTGGCTTCGCGGTGCTCCACGTTACGCTCGCACCCGCACTGCCCCGCGAGCGAGTCTGGCGCGCCCGGACGGCTGACGAAAGCGGTCACGTCACATTGCCGCACCTGTGTGCAACTTCACTGATGTTGCACGGCCGATGCCTCCGCCGATGACCTCCGCGCGATCTTGCAGTTGTGTCTCGCTATTTGCTCCTACTGTACCGTTTTGCCCGGGGCACAACTGCAAGATCGCGGGCCAAGATCGCTTAGCGGGGGGCCAGGGTGGCGCGGACGGTGGCGACGATCAGAGCCGGGGATCCGTAGAGGTCCTGATCGGTGAAGTAGCGCATCCGCCAGGCGTGGGCTTCCAGCCAGTTCATCCGGGCGCGATCCGCGCGCAGGCGGACCCGGTCCAGGTGGGACTGACCGTCGTACTCGAGCCCGACCCGCGCCGCCCGGTACGCGAGATCGAGGCGGTACACGCCGAACCCGGCGCGGTCGTACACCGGCACCTGCGGCTCCGGAGCGGGCAGCCCGCCGTCGATCACCACGAGACGCAGTTGGCTCTCCTGGCGGCACTCCGATCGCGCGTCGGCGAGCGTGGCGAGCTCCCGGGCCTGGCGGATGCCCCGCAGGCCGGCGTGGCGGGCGACCTCTCCGTGCAGCGCGTCCGGGGGGAAGCCGGTCACCCGGAGCGCGGCGTCCAGGATCGGCAGCGCGTCCATCCGGCGTACGGATCTGGCCAGGTCGACGGCCGTGCGCAGGGCCGGTGTGCAGGGCAGGCCGAGGACCACGGTCGGTGGCGCCAGTGGCAGTACGGCCTCGTGGGCCCGTACGCCTCGGATCCGCGGATGCGGCCGCCCGGCCGGAACCATCACGTGGATGTCGCGGCGCCGCCCGGTGCCGAAACCGTGCAGCTCGGCGGCGGTGTGCAGGCCGAAGGCCGCGTCCGCGGGAAGGCGCTTCAGCAAGGCGCTGAGCTGCTCCAGTCGATCGTCCGCACTGCCGTAGACGCCTCGCCACACCCGGTCGAGTGCTCCCGAGGCGACCGCCCGGTCAATGGCCCGGCGGCTGACCCCGGCGCCACGTAGTTCGTCGTACCGCATCGGCTCCATGGCAGCGACCCTGCCGCCATTCGCGCCTCACCGCGCCCCAGCCTTCGCGCACCTGTGGACATCTCCTCCCTTGTGGATAACCCACCCCGCGCTTGCCCCACCCCCGCGACCTTGGCCCCGTGCCCCACCACCCGCGCGATCTTGCAGTCATGCCTCGGACAATTCACGCCGAAACGGTCGAATATGCGAGCACGACTGCAAGATCGCGGGACGGGGGGCGGGACGGGGGCGCGGGGCGGGGGGGGGCGCGGGGCGGGGCGGGGCGGGGCGGGGGCTAGCCGGAGGGGTTGCCGGTGTAGGTCCAGGAAGCCAGGCGCAGGGCGGGGGCGCGGATGGAGAACTCGGGGTAGCTGCCCGGGAGGCCGATCGCGTGGGCGCCGACGGCGAGGACCGCGCCGGGGCCGAGTGCCTCGGGGTAGGACTGGGTGAAGCGGAAGTTCGCCACCGGTTTGGTGATCTCGCCTTCATCGATCATCCATACCCCGTTGCGGGTCAGGCCGGTCACGACGAGCGTGCGCGGGTCCAGCACCCGGGTGTACCAGTTGTCCGTCACCAGCAGGCCCCGCCGCACCTGGCTGACCAGCGCCGCGACGGCCGCGTCGGCGGCCGGCCCGGGTACCTCGCCGGCCGGCGCCGGCGCTCCGGGCAGCAGCAGCAGGTTCGTGGGTACCGGCCCGAACGCGCTCCCGCCGGCGAGCGCATGGCCGGTCGATGCCACGCCGGCCGGTCCGGCGGTGCGCCGGTCGTGCGCCACGCCGACGGTCACCCCATCGACGATCAGGTCGAGCCGGTGCTTCGGGGTGCCCTCGGCGTCGAAGGGGATCCCGATGGCGCCCGCGTCGCAGGCGTCGTCGACCAGGTTGATCGCCGGGTCGAACTGTTGCACACCAAGCTCCGCGAAGGAGCGCCGCTCGGCGAACGCCTTGCCGTTGAAGCCGTGGATGCCGAGCGTCTGCACGACATCGAGCACCGCCGTCGGCTCGAGCACCACCTCATAGCGGCCCGGCGGCAGCTCGATCGGGTCGGCGCCGGCGCGTGCCTTGGCGGCGGCGCGGGCGCCGAGCACCTCGCCGTCGAGATCGATGAGGCGGTTGGACGCGAACCGCGCGACCCCGTCGGACGAGCCGGTGCGGGCGATGCCGTCCATGGCGGCCTCGGTCGCCGCCCCGGTCAACACCTGACCGGCCGAGTTGGCGAAGGTGACCAGCAACGACGACGTCCGGCAGTACCCGGCGGCTTCCAGACCGCCGGCGGCGTCGATAAACGCCCGCACCCGCGCCGCCCGCTCGGCCGGCCGGGCCTGCACCGTCGCGGCGTCGGCGGTGCCGCCGCCCGCGGACGCCGACGCAGGCGCGAGACCGGGCCACCGCGCATCGACCGGTGCCAGCCGCGAGGCCGCGACCGTGCGCTCGACCAGGGCCTCGAGCCCGTCCGCCGCGACGATCGTGGTGGCGGTGGTGGCGGTACGCCCGTCGCGGTGCAGCCGCAGCCGCACGGTGGTCACCACGTCCTGCATGTTCTGGTGGATGAACGAGTTCGCGAACCTGGTGAGGGCCCGGTCCTCGCGACTCACCACGACCTCGGTCTCGGCGCCGGGGCCGGCCTGGGCCGCGACCAGGTCCAGGACGTGCGCGGCGAGGTCTGACTGGTTCATCCCCGTACCCCCACGCGGACGTTGCGGAAGCGCGCGGGCGGCGTCGGGTGGCCGGTGTGACCGATCTGCATCGGCTGGCCCTTGCCGCAGTTCGGCGTGCCCCAGGCGACGACCTCGTTGGAGAGCATGTCCATGGAGCGCCAGAACTGCGGCCCGATCCCGGTGTACGTCGGGTTGCGCAGCATCCGGCCCAGGCGCCCGTTGCGTACCTCGTACCCGACTTCACAACCGAACTGGAAGTTGAGCCGCTTGTCGTCGATCGACCAGGAGCGGTTGAGGTCCATGAACACGCCGTCGTCGGTCGCCGCGATCATCTCGTCGAGGGTGTGCGGCCCGGGAGCCAGCCCGACGTTCGTCATCCGCACCATGGGCAGGCGCGCCCAGCCGTCGGCCCGCACGCTGCCGCCGTAGTCCAGCCCGGCGACCGACGCGGAATCCCGCCCGGCGAGTACGCCCACCCAGGTGCCGGCGTCCACGGCCGCGCGGGCGGTGGCCGGCGTGCCCTCGTCGTCGTAGCCGAAGGAGCCGAGCGCGCCCTCGACGGTGGGGTCGATCATGATGGTCATCAGGTCCGAGCCGTACCGCAGCGACCCCAGCTGAGCCAGGTCGAGCCAGGACGTGCCAGCGAACGCCGCCTCCCAGCCCAGGATCCGGTCCAGCTCGATGGCGTGGCCGACGGACTCGTGGATCTGCAGCGCCATCTGCTCACTGCCCAGGATCAGGGTGGTCTCGGTGCTCGGGCACAGCGGAGCGGTGAGCAGCGCCCGGGCCTCCTCGGCCACCCGGGTCGCGTGCGCCCCCAGATCCAGGTCCCGTACCAGCTCCCAGCCGCGGGTGCCGTACTGCCCGCGGTAGGACGGGTACGAGCGGCGCTGCGTCTCCGACTCCCCGATCACGGTGGCGGAGATGCCGGCGCCGCACTCCCGGATGTGCTGATCGATCCGATGGCCCTGCGACGATACGAACCACTTGCGGGTGTCCCACACCTGGTAGATGCCGTGCGCCAGGTCCGCCCCGGCCCGATGCGCCTCGGCGGTGGCGTCGACCAGCAGGTCGCCCTTGTCGGACAGGGCCACGCCCAGTGGGTCGACCGCGCACGGGTTGGCCCAGGAGGCGGTCACCGCGGGGGAGTGGACCAGCTCCGCGGCCGGGCCGGCGACGGTGGCGGAGGCCCGGGCGATCGCGGCGGCGGTCTCCCCGGCCCGCCGTACGCTCGCGCCGTCCAGTTCCGGGACGGCGAAGAAACCCCAACCGGAGCCGACCAGGGCCCGCACCCCGACACCGGCGTCCTCATCCTGAGCCAGCTCTTCGATCTCGCCGTTGCGGGCGGCCATGGACTCCGAGCGGCGGTGCATCACCCGGGCATCCGCGTAGGTCGCGCCGGCCGCGAGCGCCGCCTCGACCGCGGCCGTCGCCGCGTCGAACTGGGTCATGGGCCGACCCTATGTGGCGCCCGCGCCGCTGGCGAGCCGATCGACGGCACTGGCCAGCGCCAGGTCGAGATCGGTCACGCCGCCCGCGGAGTGGGTCCTGAGCCGGAAGGTCACCGTGCGCCACCGGATGTCGATGTCGGGGTGGTGGTCCGCTGCCTCGGCAGCCTGCGCCACCGCCTCGACCAGTCGGATACCGTCCAGAAACGTCGGCGCCGTGACCGACCGTTCGATGCCGTCCGGGCCGCCCGACCAGCCGTTCAGTTCGGTCAGGCGGGCCGCGATCTCGGCGGCTGGAAGCAGGGTGGCCATCGCGCTCACCCGCCCAGGTTCTTGCGGATGAAGTCCAGCTCGATCCGCAGCAACCGCTCCGCCAGGCCACCGGCGGCCATATGGGTCGCTCCGGTCAGCGGGATGACCGCGTGCGGTCGCCCGGACGCCAGCAGCGCGGCGGAGAGCCGCAGGGTGTGCGCCGCCACCACGTTGTCGTCGACCAACCCGTGCACCAGCAGGATGGGCCGCGCGTCGGCGGCGGTGACCGGTCGTTCCGCGGCCAGCTCGACCAGGCTGTTGTGGGCGTACACGTCCGGGGCGTCGGCCGGGAGGCCGAGGTAGCGCTCGGTGTACGCGGTGTCGTAGAGCGCCCAGTCGGTCACCGGCGCCCCGGCCACCGCGCAGTGGTACACGTCCGGCCGGCTCAGCACACCCAACGCGGAGAGCCAGCCGCCGAACGACCAGCCGCGGATCGCCACTCTGGCGAGGTCGAGGTCGGTGTGCTTCTCGGCCAGAGCGTGCAGGGCGTCGACCTGGTCGGCGAGGATCACGTCGGAGAAGCGCCGGTGGATCGCCTTGTCGAACGTCGGGCTCACCCCGGGGGTACCGCGGTTGTCCACCACCACCACGGCGAACCCGGCGTCGGCCCACCACTGCCGCTCCAGCCACCGGGATCGGGCCACCACCACCTCCTGGTGGCCGGGGCCGCCGTAGATGTCGACAAGCACCGGGAGCCGCCGGCCGCTGACGTGGTTGCGCGGGTAGAGGACACCGGTGGGCAGCCGCCGGTCGGTGACCCGTTCCAGCACGGGCCGGGGGGCGTACGGCGGGTCGGCGGCCAGGGATCGGAGCTCGCCCACCTGTTCGTCGCCCCGGTGCACGGCGTAGCGCCAACCCGCGTGCTCCAGCGACATCGAGCCGATCACCAGCGTCTCGCCGGCCGCGGCGGCGTGGTGCCAGCCAGGATGCGCGGTGATCCGGTGGGCCTGCGGGCCGGTCGTGACGCCGCCCACCGGGATCCGGTAGAGGTGCTGCTCACTCGGCTCGCCCTCGCTGGCCTCGATGATCAGGTCGTCGCCGATCCGGCCACAGACCCGGCGGACGTAGATGTTCGGCGGGGTGATCAGGGTGCCGTCGGCGAACAGGCAACGGGCGTCGTACCCGTCGTGGGCCAGCTCGCCGCCGACCAGGACGCGCCCGTCGGTGAGGTAGGTGGGTGTGCCCGGGACGGGCTCCACCCAGCGGGCGTCCGCGAGTTCGGCGTGGACCTGGGTCTCGCCGGTGCGCGGGTCGACCGCGAGGACCAGCCCGTGCTGCTGCAGTCGCCGCAGCACGGTCAGCAGCGGTCCGCCGGTGTCGGTCCAGGACACGGCGACCAGGTACGGGTACGTGCCGCGGTCCCAGTGCACGTCGACCCAGCCGCCGTCCAGGTCCAGCAGGTGCAGGGTGACCTCGGCATTCGCCGCGCCGGCGTGCGGGTACGCCACCGATCGCGGCTCCTGCTCCGGGGCGGCCGGGTCGTGCAGGTGCCAGCGGGGCACCCGGGACTCGTCTACCCGGGCGGCCAGCACACTGCGCCCGTCCGGCGCCCACCAGTACCCGCGGAAGCGGTGGAACTCCTCGGCCGCGATGAACTCCGCGAGCCCCCACGACACGCCGGGCTCGGTGGCCAGGGCGGTGTCGCGACGCTCCGGGTCCAGCACGTGCAGGGCGCCGCCGGTGACGTACCCGATCCGTCGCCCGGAGGCGTCCAGGCGCGGGTCGACCACCGGACCCGCGGTGGGTACCTCCTCCACGGTGCCGGCGCGCAGATCGGCCCGGAAGAGCCGGCCGCCCAGCGGAAAGACCGCACTCCCGCCGGTGCCGTCCAGGGCGTACGACCCGATGCCGGACGCGGAGAGCCGCAGCCGCTCGCGCAGCACCCGCTCGGAGTCCGGCAGGTCGCTGTCGACCAGCAGCGCGGCCGGGTCGGCGATCAGGCGCTCGGTGCCCGCGTCGACGTCGTAGGCCCACAACGCGTCGACCGGGTCCTCCGGCCCGCCGGAGCGTAGGAAGACCACGTGGCCACCGTCGGCGGTGACGCCGACGGAGCGGGGGGATCCGTAGGAGAACCTTCGGGTGCGGGCGGCGAGCTCGGGATAGTCCACCCGGAAATGTTCCCGCGTGCCGGCGTGGATTGCCATCCGCATCGCCGGATGCGCCCGGCTCCGGCGCGGGCGGCGGCTTGCGTAGAGTTGCGCTGGTGAGCGACCCCGCCCCACGCAGCATCCTGTTCGTGCACGCCCACCCCGATGACGAGTGCATCTCCACCGGGGCGACGATGGCGCTGTACGCCGGTACCGGCGCACAGGTCACGCTCGTCACCTGCACGCTGGGTGAAGAGGGTGAGGTGCACGTGCCCGAGCTGGCCGGGTTGGCCGCGGCCGGGGCCGATCAGCTGGGCGGGTACCGGATCGGGGAGTTGCGCGCGGCGTGCGCGGCGCTCGGGGTGAGCGACTCCCGGTTCCTGGGCGGCGCCGGGCGGTACCGCGACTCCGGCATGATGGGCCTGCCGACCAACGACCATCCCCGGGCGTTCTGGCGCGCCGACCTCGAGGAGGCGGCGACCGCGCTCCTCGAGGTGATCCGCGAGGTCCGCCCCCAGGTGGCCGTCACCTACGACCCGAACGGCTTCTACGGTCACCCGGACCACATTCAGGCGCACCGGGTGACGATGCGCGCGGTCGAGCTGGCCGCCGCCGAGGGCCTGGCCCCGGCCAAGGTGTACTGGACAGCGGTCCCCCGCAGCGTGATCGAGGCCGGCATGACGGCGTTCACCGAGTCAGCCGACAACCCGTTCGCTGACGTGGAGAGCGTCGACGACCTGCCGTTCGGGACGCCGGATGCGGAGATCGCGGCGGCCGTGGACGGGCACGAGTTCGCCGACGCCAAGACCGCCGCCCTCCGCGCGCACGCCACGCAGGTGCCGCCGACGTCCTGGCTCTTCTCCATGGCGGGCAACTTCGGCGCCGAGTTCATGGGTATCGAGCACTACTGCCTGGCGGTGGGCGCCAAGGGGCCGGGTCGTGGCCGGTACGGCTGGGAGGCGGACCTGTTCGCCGGGCTGCGCGTCGCGGATCCGTCCGCGGGCCCGGCCGCCGGCACCGCCCAACTCGCCACCTCGGCGTCATGAGCCAGCCGGCCGGCCCCGACCCGGCCCGGACCGGCCCCGCGCCGTCCGGGACTTCCACGCCGTCCGTGGGCGCCGCGCCGGCTGAGCGGTCGCCCCTCGTACTGCCGGAATGGGTCGACCCGGCCCTACGGGTGGTCGGCGCCGTGGTGGCGGTGGGACTTGGTGCGGTGCTGGCGCTCATCGGCGCGTTCCTGGTGCCGCTCTGGGGATTCGGGATCCGGCTGCCGGTGTCGCTGCTCCTGGCGCTGCTGGGCAATCCGGCGCTGGCCTGGTTCGCGTTCGCGGTCACCGGTCGGCGGCTCGCCGGGCTGCTCCCGGCTCTGGCCTGGTGCGTGGTGTATCTGGCCGCGGCCACCCGCACCACGGAAGGCGACCTTCTGCTGACCGACAACAACTGGGTAGGCCTGGCGACCCTGGTCGCAGGCCCGCTGGCCTTCGCGGTGGCCATCTACGTGCTGGTCCTGCGGCAGGTGGGGCCCTCTGCGCGCACGCCGGCGCCGGCCGTGGCCCGAGATTCCGCCGCCCCGGTGGAGAAAGCGGAAAAGGCCGACGGCCCGGTCGCCAACGGCGGCGCGAAGGACGGTGCCGCCGACAGGGCGGCCCCCGGCCGGGTCACCCCCCGGCGGCGGCGGCCCGGATCGGCGCCATCTCGTCGTCGGTGAGCCCGGCCGCCGCCGCGCAGTCCACCGTCGCGGTCAGCATCTGTGCCAACGCGGCGACGGCGGCCTCCCGGTGCTGGCAGCCGCCGGGCCGCGTGCACAGTTCGTGCAGCATCTGCAGGGTCCGCACCAGGGCGAGCACCACCTGCGGGTGCGGCGCCGCATACCGCCGCAACTGCTCGAACGCGTGCACGACGTACTCCGCATGGTCGAGTTCGTACGGCGTGAGCAGCACCCGCCCGGACGGGTCCCGGACGGCCTGCGCCGGCAGGTCGGCGTGCAGCAGGGCACGGATCACGGTGGACACCCGGAGGATCACCTCGATCGCCGTGGTGGGATCGTTCACCGCCGGGGAGAGCGCGCGCAGCGCCACGTCATTGAGTTGGCGCAGCCCGAAATCGATGTCCTGCTGCATGGTGCGGCTGACCCCGACGATGACCGCCCGGTTCACGATCGTGCCGGCCCGGGGGCTCGCCGCCGGCCCGGGCGCCGGCCAGATCGCGGCCAGCGGCGCGCCCGCCGCGAGGAACCCACCCACCCGGGTCTCCAGCCGGATCGTCGCGCCGGGCGGGACGGCCGCCAGCACCGCCACGTGACTGATCTGTTGCACCCAGCCGCTGGTACGGGCGCGGACGACAAAGGGCTCGCCGAGGGCGGTCACGTCCGGCCGGGGCACCGGGTCGCCGACCCGGTCCTCGTCGTTCGGCCCGTAGGGCAGGCTGCACACCAGCGCCAGCGACTCACCGGCGATGCGTTCCAGGATCTGGCCGACGTACTGCTGCTGCGTGATCCGGTTCAGGTAGGCCACGATCGCGATGACCGAGGCGACCGCCAGTACCAGCGCCGCCGCGATGGTGAGCGCCGGCGCGCGCTCCGCCGAGGTATCCACCTGGGTGAGGGCCAGGACGCAGAAGGCGAACGTCGCGAGCAGGAGGCCGATCAGCACCTGGCCGAACCGGTCGCGCCAGAAGGTCCGCAGCACCCGGGGCGAGAACTGTCCGCTCGCCAGTTGCAGCGAGACCACGAGCAGCGAGAAGACCACGCCCGCGGTGGTGATGGTGGCTCCCGCGATGGTGGAGAGCAGGGTGATCGCAGCGTCCGGGTGCAGATCGACGGTGAGCGCGCCGGGCAGTGCCCACTCCCGGTCCGCGGCGGCCAGGAGTTGCTCCACTCCGATGGCCGAGCACAGGAGCACCATCGGCAGGAAGAGCAGGCTCTGCCGGAGCCGTTCGGTGAGCGCCCGCCGCCGCAGTCGCCGTACCTGGCCGGCGATGTTGCGCTCGTACCGGTGCGTGGCATGATCTGCGGTCGACATGGGGCGGACCATATCGGCTCTTGCGCCGGACGTGGTTCACGAGGTAAAGACATCGGCAGCAACGACTGGCAACGGGGATGAAGGCGGAACGATGCGGAGCAGGCTAACTCGTCCGGGCCCGGCTCAGGACGCCGCGCGGGGCGCGGCGCGGGCCACGGCTCGGGATGCGGCAAGGCGCCGATGGGTGCCGGTCGCCGTCCTCGCGGGCACGCTGTTTCTACTCAACGTCATTGCCCGGCTGGTGGTGCGCCTGGCCGCCGGCAAGGACGCGGACAAGCAGGCGTGGTTGGGTGCGATCGCCTTTCTCGTGGTTGGCGCCGTGATGATCGGTGCGGCGTACTGGTGGGCCCGGCGCCATCCCATGCCACGGGTGGTCGCCGACCTGCTCATCGCCGCCCTGGTGGGCTGTCTGCTCGGCAGCCTGCTCGGTCCCTTCGTCTCCAGTGGCGAGGCGTTCGCCGGCGGGATCGGCGCGTTCCTCGCCCGGTTCGGCTACTACCTGGCGGTCGCGGCGCTGGGTGCCCTCTTCGGTCTGCTGCTGGTGACCGCCCTGGGGCAGGACTACAAGGCGCAGGCATTGAAGCGCTATGCGGAGACGGTCAGGGCCCGGCCGCGTCGGGTGGTGCGGCGGTAGCTTGGGCGCGCCACGTGGCGTACCGGTGGTGGGTGTCGAAGCCGAGCCGCCCGTAGAGCGCGACCGCCGCGGCGTTGCGCTCCTCGACCTGCAGGTACGCCCGCCGGGCGCCGATCCGCGCGGCCCACTCGGCGAGCGCTCCGACGATCGCCGACCCGAGGCCGGTGCGGCGCACGCCCGGATCCACCTCGACGAGGGACAGCCCCAGCCATTCGCGGTCCGCGGCGACCACGCCGCGCCCGATGGCGAGGGCTCGCCCGGCCGGGTCGTACAGTCCGGCGAAGCGCGTCTCCGGTACGGCGGTGAGGATGTGCCGGGCGGCGTCCGGAAGCCCCTGCTTGCGCCCCGCCACCACCTCCAGCCACGTCGGCGGCGGAGCCTTGTCGAGGCGGATGTCGGGATGACGGCGCGCCACCGTGAGGAGCGCGTCCAGGGTGGTGGTGCGGACCAGGGTGACCGGGGACGGAGTCCATCCCCGGTCGGTGAGCTCGCGGATCACCCGACCGCCCACCGGCTCCGGCACCGTGATCATGGGCGGTCGGCCCCGGTCGGCGTACCACCCGACCACCGCGTCGACCGCCGCCGCGATCGGCCGGTCCGGCTCGCCGATGGCGAGCGCGGAGTTGCCCCGGTTGGTCCAGCCCTGCGCCGACCGGAGCAGCCAGTCGCCGAGCAGCGCCGTGTCCGGCGCCGGCCACCCGCCAGCGGCGGCCCGTTCCAGCGCCTCCGTCCCGGTGAGCCGCCGACGGTCCGGGATGCGCTTGCCGGTGACGATCGAATTTCGGGCCACGGTGACCGGCCCACGCCTGGTGCGAAGTGTGATCGAGGTCTCGGTCAGCTCGGTCAGCTCGCCGAGGACGTCTGAAAAAATCGGGCGAACACCACCATGACCGGCTAAACACCGTACGACAACACGGTGGCCGAGGTCGTGTCGGGTCAGCACCGTCGACCTCCCGAGGCGCGAGGTAATAGGCTCTATCCCGCCGTGAGAGCGCGGTGGGGCTGACATAGAGTCTGCAGCCTCCGGTACGAAAGAGGGCGACCCGTGACCTACATCATCGCCGAGCCGTGCGTCGATCTGCTCGACAAGGCATGCATCGAAGAGTGCCCGGTCGACTGCATCTACGAGGGGAACCGGATGCTCTACATCCACCCCGACGAGTGCGTGGACTGCGGGGCGTGTGAGCCGGTGTGCCCCGTCGAGGCGATCTTCTACGAGGACGACGTGCCGGAGCAGTGGAAGGGCTACACCGGGGCCAACTACGAGTTCTTCGAAGACCTGGGCTCGCCGGGCGGCGCCTCGAAGGTCGGGAAGATTGCCAAGGACGCCACGTTCGTCGCGGCGCAGCCGCCCCGGGGCGAGGCCGAACACTGAGCGCGGAGTCGCAGCGTCGACCCGGCCTGGCAGCCACGCTGCCCGACTTCCCGTGGGACCTGCTCGAGCCGGCCAAGGCCGTGGCGGCCGCCCACCCGGACGGACTCGTCGACCTCTCGGTGGGCACACCGGTCGACCCGGTCCCCCAGCGGGTGCGCGACGCGCTCGCCGCGGGCTCGGATGCCCCGGGCTATCCGCTCACCGCGGGTACGCCCGAACTGCGGGCCGCGCTCCGGTCATGGGTGGAGCGCTGCTGTGGTGCGGCGCCGGGCTTCGACGTGCTGCCCACGATCGGCTCGAAGGAGCTGGTCGCGTGGCTGCCGACGCTGCTCGGGGTAGGCCCGGGGGACGTGGTGGTGATCCCGCCGATCTGCTATCCGACGTACGAGGTGGGCGCCCGGCTGGCCGGCGCCGCCGTGGTGCGCACCGACGGACTCACCGCGGCCGGTCCGGCGCCGGTGCGGCTGGTGTGGCTCAACTCGCCCGCCAATCCGACGGGTCGGGTCCTACCCGCTGCACACCTGCGCAAGGTCGTCGACTGGAGTCGTGAGCGGGGCGCCGTGGTGGCCAGCGACGAGTGCTACCTCCCGCTGCCCTGGGAGGCGAGCCCGGTCTCCGTGCTGTCGGTGTGCGACAGCCGGTACGACGGGGTGCTGGCGGTCCATTCGCTCTCCAAGCGGTCCAACCTCGCCGGCTACCGGGCCGGTTTCGTCGCCGGTGACCCGGCGCTGATCCGCGAGCTGCTCGCGGTCCGCAAGCATGCCGGCATGATGGTGCCGGCGCCGGTGCAGCGCGCCATGGTCGCGGCTCTGTCCGACGAGGACCACGTGGCGCAGCAGCGCGCCCGGTACGGTCGCCGGCGCGCGGTGCTCCGCGACGCGCTGGAAGGCGCCGGCTTCCGGGTCGAGCACTCGGCGGCCGGGCTGTACCTGTGGATCACCCGGGACGAGCCGTGCTCGGCCACTGTGGACTGGTTCGCCGCGCGGGGCGTACTTGTGGCGCCGGGCGCCTTCTACGGGCCGACCGGGGAGCGTTATGTCCGGGTCGCGCTCACCGCGACCGACGAGCGGATCCGCGCGGCCGTGAATCGCCTGGGCAACGGCGCAGGGTTGTAGCGCCGGGGCGGGTGTCGCCGCCGCAGGATTGGTGATTCTGCCGATAGACGCCCCGGTCGGCGGCTGTTCGAATAGGCAGGAAGCGGGGACGGACCGTCGGACACCTCTCCCCAGCGGTGCAACGATCCGTCCCCACCTCTGCGGGCGCAGGCCGTGGTCCCCTCGCTCCCCTGAGGGGACTGCTCCGACGCATCGGAGCCGGCGGCGCCCAGAGGCCCCGGCTCCGCAGTGCGGATCCGGGAGTTCAGGCGGCTTTACCTGGGCAACGTCGGCTGGCACTGGGGGCACCGATAGACCGCCGGCGTTGCTTCAAGCAAACGCCTGGTGCCCCGGGAAGGCAAGAGATCGCGTTACTTAGGTGTGATATGCATTTTGCGCTCTGCGCGACATCGTACTTAGTTGGCGTGCAGTGACGCGTTGAGCGTGACGCCGTGGCCGTCCCGCGATACCGCCTCCAACGCTCCGGTGACGGAGTTGCGGCGAAACAGCAGGGCGTTCGCGCCGGAAAGCTGCCGTGCCTTGACCACCTCACCGGACGGGAGGGTGACCTTCGAGCCGGCGGTGACATAGCACCCGGCCTCCACCACGCAGTCGTCGCCCAGCGAGATGCCGATGCCGCCGTTGGCGCCGATCAGGCAGCGCCGGCCGAGGCTGATCACCTGCTGGCCGCCGCCGGAGAGCGTACCCATGATGGAGGAGCCGCCGCCCACGTCGGTGCCGTCGCCGACGACCACGCCGGCCGAGATTCGACCTTCCACCATCGATGCGCCGAGCGTGCCGGCGTTGTAGTTGACGAAGCCCTCGTGCATCACCGTGGTCCCGGCAGCGAGGTGTGCGCCGAGGCGGACCCGGTCGGCGTCTGCGATGCGGACCCCGGACGGCACGACGTAGTCCACCATCCGCGGGAACTTGTCGATGCCGTACACGCTCAGCCGCCGCCCGGCGAGCCGTTCCAGCCGGCGCAGCTCATCCACGCGGTCCGCCGGGCAGGGCCCCGCCGTCGTCCAGGCGACGTTGGTCAGCAGGCCGAAGACGCCGTCCAGGTTGGCCTGGTGCGGCCGGATCAGGCGGTGCGACAGCAGGTGCAGGCGGAGGTACACGTCGTACGCGTCGCGCGGGGCGTCGGCGAGGGTGCCGATCCGGGTCGCCACCTGCACGGTGCGGAGGCCCTTCAACGGGCGGTCCGCATCGATGTCGGCCGGCTCGTCGGGCACTGGCTCGTCGGGCGCTTGACCCAACCCGAGCGAGTCGGTCGGGTACCAGACGTCGAGCACCTGGCCCTCGGCGGTCACGGTCGCGGTCCCCAGGCCCCAGGCGGGGGAGTCGGCGTAGCTGCTCACGGCCGCCGAGCCTACCGTCTCTAGACTGGGGCCATGCTGACGCCTGAGATCCTCGCCGACCCGGTGGCGCTGACCAGGTCGCTGGTCGACATCGAGTCCGTCTCGGGGGCGGAACGCGAGATCGCCGACCAGGTCTGCGCGGCGCTCGCCACCAGCGTCGCCGACCTGCACGTCGAGCGCGAGGGCCACACCATCCTCGCCCGTACCGAGCTGGGCCGGGGGCAGCGCGTCGTGCTCGCCGGGCACCTCGACACGGTCCCGATCGCGGACAACGTCCCGTCCACGCTGGTGGACGGCCGGATCTACGGCTGCGGCACCTCCGACATGAAGTCCGGCGTCGCGCTCGCCCTGCACCTCGCGGTGACGCTGGCGCAACCGCGGTACGACGTCACGTACCTCTTCTACGAGTGCGAAGAGGTGGAGTCGGCGCGCAATGGCCTGTTCCTGCTGGCCCAGCGCTTGCCGGAGCGACTGGACGCCGACTTCGCGCTGCTGCTGGAGCCCACGTACGGGCTGGTCGAGGCGGGCTGCCAGGGCACGCTGCGCGCGGTCGTCGCCACCACCGGCCGGCGGGCCCACTCGGCGCGCTCCTGGCTCGGCGTCAACGCGATCCACGCGGCGGCGCCGGTGCTCAACCGGCTGGCCGGGTACGCCCCGCGGAGCGTGACGATCGACGGCTGTACCTACGCCGAAGGGCTGAACGCGGTGCGGATCGCCGGCGGCGTGGCCGGCAACGTGATCCCCGACGCGTGCCAGGTCGAGGTCAACTACCGGTTCGCTCCGGACCGCACCGAGGCCGACGCGGAGGCGCACGTGCGGGAGGTCTTCGCCGGCTTCGCGGTGGAGATCGTGGACTCGGCACCGGCCGCCGCGCCCGGCCTGGGTGCCGCGCCGGCGAAGGAGTTCCTCGCCGCGGTGGGTCAGCCGCCGCAGGGCAAGCTCGGGTGGACCGACGTCGCGCGGTTCGCCGCGCTGGGCGTACCGGCGTTGAACTTCGGGCCCGGTGACCCGAACCTGGCGCATACCCGCGACGAGCATGTCGAGGTCGAGCGGATCCTGGCCGGCGCCGAGGTGCTGCGACGCTGGTTGGCCGGCTGATCAACGATCCGGCGCCACTTCAAACCCCCGTTCGCAGCCAAGGAACTGGGAATCGCGGCCTCCAAGGCGATGGGAGTTCGCTTCTGATGGACCCGGACTGCGGGCACACGAAGGTTCCGGATGTGCGGTCCCCGCCGCTGTGGCCGCTCGTGGAGTGGCTGCAGTCCCCGCAGGCCGAAACCGTGCGCCTGGATCCCCAGGAGTGGCTGGGAGTGGTACAGAGCATGACCTTTCTCCTCAGCGCTCAGGCGGAGGGGATCACCACATCGCAGTGGCCGGCGTGCCTGGCGGCCTACGATGCGGCGCTCCGCCACGCCCGGCGCGCGCAGGCCCTCGACCAGGACGAGGAGGTGATCCGTCGGCTCAACCTGACGGGGCTGCTGCTGGAACAGGCGCCGGCTGTACGGGAGTTCCTCGATCCGCCGCATATGGTCGACCTTTTCCTGGCCACCGTGTCGATGACGGCGCAGGAGGCCGGGCGCCTCGGCCCGGGTTGGCAACGTCTGGAGCGGCCTGAAATTCTGCGGCTGCGGCGGGTACGGGCGCTCGTGGCGTCCGTTCTGCCGCTCCGGGACTTCGTGGTCGACGATTCGGCTCGCGCGGCCTTGATGCAATGGGAGAAGGTACTGCCGGTCCTGCCGTGACATCAGGGACTCGCAACGGGTGGCCGCATCAGCGGCCGCCTGTTCGGAGTTGACTGGGAGGATGAGCGGATGACCGACTTTCTGATCGCCGGCATGTGTCCGCGCCTGGTTGTGCCGGACGGTGGGATCGAGGTCAACGCTATGGCCGGTACCGCGTTTCCAACGACCAGATCAAGGCTAATCTCGTACGGTAGGTGCTGATGGATGACGACTTCGCGAATCCAGATGAAGCGGGCGAAATCAGGGGGCGGTGGCGTGAGGATCCCGACTCGGTACGCGAACGGTTGATCAGCCGTTTGGCCGAACTGGACATCGACACCGACCGCTTGTCCTGGCTGTCCCTGCAGGAGAGCCGCTCAGTCACCCAGCGCTGGATCGATCTGGGGGCTCAGCGCTACGGCGGCCTCGCGCTCCATCCACCACCGGGGAGCGATGCACGTCACGCTGAGTATGCAGACGGCGTACCTCTCTCGTGGCTCGCCACAACTCCACGCGAAGTGTTCCTCCTGTTCTTCCGCCCGTCCCCTGGCGGTCTGTTGGCCCGTAGCGATTTCGGGTTCGCGATAGCTAATCTGCCTGCACTCGCGCATGCGGACGGAGACGGGTTTGGTGCTCTGACACGGGACCTGGAAGGGGTTCTGTTGGTCAACCTCGACGAGCGTCCTGGAAAATCAGCGTTGGAGATCGATGCATGGGGAGAATTCGTTCGTGACGATCGCGGATAGCTACTTTCGGTGCGGCCGTTGCCATTACCCCGGAGCTCTATTGGCCGTACCTGGTGCTCTGCGAGCTACTTTATTAATGGTGAGGTTGAGGGTGCCACCACGAGTGGGGGTGGCGGTGCCTTCGGCGGATGCTAGGTGAAGTGCTCGCGCAACGCATTCCAGGTGGAGGCCCGATGGAAGATGATCTTCTTTCGGACGTCCTGTCCCGGTGGTGTGAGCCCGCCTTCGCGGCCGCGGTCCGCGCTGCCGGCATCGATCGCGTAGAAGCGTCGAACGCGGACGTCGGTGCAATGCGGACGATTTATATCCGCCGCAGGCTTCGGGCGGGCGCTGGCTCGCCGATGCTTGTTCAAATAGACGGGGTCTTGCAGGTCTTGGATTCAGTTGAGGGCAATGAGATCGGCATGGTTCACTTCGTGGCGCGGGATGGTCGCGAAGGCATAGTCCTCACCGATCAGTTGGGGGCTCCATTGTTCGCATTCCCGGTATCGGAAGGCGGGCAGTGGTCGGGTGATTACGGTCCTGCCGTGACATCAGATACTCCGAACGGGGGCGCTGAAGCGGTCGCGCGTTCGGAGGGGACTGGGACGATGAGCGGATGACCGACTTTCTGATCTCCGGCATGTACCCGCGCCTGGTTGTTTCCGACGGCGCGCGGGCGATCGACTTCTACGCGGCGGCGTTCGGCGCTGTGGAGACGGAGCGCCACACCGACCCCGAGGGGAAGATCGTGCACGCGGGGCTCACAATCGGCGGGTTCGCGGTGGCGGTGAAGGACGAGGGCGGCGGTGATCCGGCGCCCCCGACGCTGGGTGGCACCCCGGTGATTCTGGCGCTCGACGTGGCCGACCCGGACGGGGTGGCCGACGCGATGCTGCGCCTGGGTGCCACCGTGGTCCATGCCATCAGCGACCAGCCGTACGGCCGCGGCGGCCGGCTCGCCGATCCGTTCGGGCACCACTGGATGCTGACCCGCCCGCCGTCGACCCTCTAGCGGCCGGGCCGGGCCGGGCCGGGTTACGGCGTGGCGGGCTCGGGGCGTGGCTCGGACTCCTCCGCCATCGGGAACGGGTAGGCCGCCATCGCTCGGCGTACCGCGAGCAGCTCCCGCGTCCGGCGAAGCTGCTCGCGCCGACGCTGGTCCGTGGCCCTGCGACTGATCATGACGGCCCCCAACCCTTGTGAAAGGAATGACGCCTACCGGGCCGTGATCCGTTCCACCTGCCGGGTTGCAGTTCGGCAACGAGGTCGTGCCACGATGACCAGGTGTGGGACACGCCGGGGGTTGCGCTTCATCGCCGGATGCGTCGGAGCCTGGACGAACGGCAGGACGCCCTGGGGTACCAGCCGGGACCGCAGTCCATCCTGACCGCCGAGTTCGCCTCCGATCCGGATCGGTCGGCCGACCAGGCGGTTGTGGTCCTGCGCTTCCTCGGCGCGCAGATCCTTTCCTGGCGCACCGACCCGGATGAGGACGAGACGTACCGCGACAGGA
Source organism: Micromonosporaceae bacterium (assembly GCA_035296325.1). Classification (GTDB taxonomy): domain Bacteria; phylum Actinomycetota; class Actinomycetes; order Mycobacteriales; family Micromonosporaceae; genus DATHBD01. The sequence goes on from DATHBD010000060.1 coordinate 186,446, forward strand.
CGGCGCCCGGCGGACAGTGCAGCGACTTGAGCTGGGACGGCGCCCGCACGTTCGGCCTCGAACTGCTGACCGTCAGCCTCGCGCTGACGGCGCATACCGTCGAGGTGTCGACGAGGTCGTGACGGCGCACCGGCGCCGGTGCAGGTCCAGCCGCGGCGCGGCGCGGGCCTGCGGCACGGCCGCGTTACCGTATCTGCCATGGCAAACGGCAACGGCAGATCGCGGGGGACATCCGGCCCGGAGCGGCACCGGGGTCCGGTGACGCTGCGCCGGGAGGCGCTCCCGGTCAGCACGGCGGACCAGCGGCTGCTCGACTCCCGGCTGCGGGCGGACTGGAAGACGAAGGACGCCTGGCGGGCACTGCGCATCCTGAGCGAGTTCGTGGAGGGCTTCGACACGCTGGCCGACCTGCCGCCGGCGGTCAGCGTCTTCGGCTCCGCCCGCAGCAGGCCGGACAGCGCGGACTACCAGCTCGGCGAGCGGGTGGGGGCGGCTCTGGCGCACGCTGGGTACGCGGCGATCACCGGTGGTGGCCCGGGGGTGATGGAGGCCGTCAACAAGGGTGCGGTGGAGGCTGGTGGGCTCTCCGTCGGGCTCGGCATCGAGTTGCCGTTCGAGCAGGGCATGAACGAGTGGGTCGATATCGGCATCGACTTCCGGTACTTCTTCTCCCGCAAGACGATGTTCGTCAAGTACGCCCAGGCGTTCATCGTGCTGCCGGGTGGGTTCGGCACGCTCGACGAGCTGTTCGAGGCGCTGACGCTGGTGCAGACCGGCAAGGTGACCCGCTTCCCCGTGGTGCTGATGGGTACCGACTACTGGAGCGGGCTGCTCGACTGGCTGCGCTCCACGATGGCCGTACAGGGCAAGATCGGAGCGGCGGACCTGGACCTGATCCGCCTCACCGACGACGTCGATGAGGCGGTGGCCCACATCGTCGACGCCGACGAGGCGCTTGCCGCCCAGTGGGGCGTGGAGCAGGCCGCCCGGGACGCGACGGCCGACGCGGCCGGAGATGGGAGTAGCTGAGCGTGGCATCGATCGGAGTGTTCTGCGCCTCCTCACGCCGCATCGACAAGCGCTGGCTCGACCTGGCGTACCGGACCGGTTCGGAGCTCGGGCGGCGAGGTCATACCCTGGTCTCCGGCGGTGGCCGGGTCGGGATGATGGGTGCGGTCGCGAACGGCGCCCGGGCCGCGGGCGCGCACACGCTCGGTGTGATCCCGCAGGCGCTGGTCGATCTCGAGGTGGCCGACGGCGACGCCGACGAGCTGATCGTCACGGCCGACATGGCCGAGCGCAAGAACGTCATGATCGAGAAGTCGGACGCCTTCCTCACGCTGCCCGGCGGCCTCGGCACGTTGGACGAGCTGTTCGAGGTGTGGACCACCGCAACCCTGGCACTGCACCGCAAGCCGATCGTCCTACTCAACGCGGACGGTTTCTACAGCGACCTGCTGGGCTGGCTGCAGGCGCGCACGGAGGACAACTTCGTCAACGCCGACGGCCTGCGGATGCTGATCGTGACGGAAGATCTTGATACTGCCCTGACCACCATCGAAAGGGGTGTGGCCGCGTGGACCCGGTGACCCGGCATCAGCTGCTGTTCAACGAGGGCGTGCAGACCGGCGACTTCGACCCGTGGCTGGACACCTTCACCGACGACACGGTGGTCACCTTCGCCGGCCTGCCGATCGGGCCGGTGCACGGTCGGGACGCGCTGGCCAAGGCGTACTCGGAGCACCCGCCGAGTTCGCCGATGCGGGTGCTGGCGGCGAGCGTCAAGGGCGACACGGTGACCGGGCACTTCGTGTGGGTCGACGTGCCGGGCACCGGCGGCACGTTCGTGCTGACGCTGCGCGACGACCGGGTCGCGGCGATGCAGGTCACCCTGAACGCGCCGCCGCCACCACCGGCAAACGCGGGCTGAGGTCGTACCTCCGTGGTCTGATAGCTGGCGTGACTTCGACGGTGACCGCTGGGCCGGGCGGCGGACGGCGGACCTATCGCCTGGTCCGACCGGCACCGACGGCGCAGCCGACCCGCATCGATGATCCGGTCCAGCGGCACGTGGTCGACCACCGTGCCGGCCCGCTGCTGGTGCTCGGCGGGCCCGGCACGGGCAAGACCTCCACGCTTGTGGAGGCGGTCGCCGCGCGGGTGGCCGAGGGCAGCGAGCCGGCCAGCATCCTGGTGCTCACGTTCGGGCGTCGCGGCGCGCTGCGGCTGCGCGACGCGATCGAGGCCAGGCTCGGCCTGCGGGACGCGACGACCATGGCCGAGCCGTTGGTCCGGACCTTCCACGGGTACGCCTTCGGCCTGCTCCGCCGCGCCGCGGTCGCAGCCGGCGAGCCGCCGCCACGGCTGCTCACCGCACCGGAGCAGGATCTGGTGATCCGCGAACTGCTGGCTGACGCGACCGGCTGGCCCGAGTCGCTGCAGCCCGCGCTGGGGACCCGGGCGTTCGCCACCGAGCTGCGCGACCTGCTGCTGCGCGCGGTGGAGCGCGGCGTCGACCCGGCCGGGCTGGCCGAGCTGGCGGTGCGCCACCGGCGGGCCGACTGGGCCGCCGCGGCTGGCTTCTACGCGGAGTACCTGCAGGTGCTGGCGTTGCGTGAGGCGAGCGGGCAGGGCTCGGTGGGTTACGACTACGCGGAACTGGTCCGGTCCGCCACCGCCCTGCTGCGCGCCGACCCCGCGCTGCTGGCCGAGCAGCGGCGTCGGCTGTCGTACGTGTACGTCGACGAGCTTGCCGACACCGACCCCACCCAGGTGGACCTGCTCACCACGATCGCCGGCGGTGGCACGCACCTGGTGGCGTTCGCCGACCCGGACTCGTCCACGTTCGCCTTCCGGGGCGCTGACCGGGCCATCGTCGGCACCTTTCCGCACCGGTTCCGGACCCCGTCCGGCGCGCTGGCGCCCCAGGTGACGCTGACCCGGTCGTACCGCGCCGGTGGGGCGCTGCTCGCGGCGAGCCGGCGGGTCGCCGACCGGCTCCGTGGGCCGTCCCGGCACCGCCAGCTCACCCCGGCCGACGAGGCGGCGACCGGTGAGGTCGAGGTCCGCACGTTCCGCACGGAAACCACCGAGGCGGCGTACATCGCCCATCGGCTGCGCGAGGCGCACCTGCTGGACGGCGTGCCGTGGTCGCGGATGGCCGTGCTGATCCGCTCCACCGCGCTGCAGCTGGCGCCGGTGCAGCGGGCCCTGCACCAGGCCGGCGTGCCCGCCACGGTGCAGGCCGAGGATCTGCCGCTGCACCTGCAGCCGGCGGTCGCGCCGATCCTGCTGCTGATGCGTTGCGCCCTCGATCCGGAGCGCCTGGACGAGGACACCGCCGTGGCGTTGCTGCACTCGCCGCTGGGCGGCGCCGACCCGCTCGCCGAGCGCCGCCTGCGCCAGGGCCTGCGGGTGCTCGCGCTGGCGGCCGGGGACCGGCGACCGTCCGGCCTGCTGCTCGTCGACGCGCTGCACGAGCCGGCCGAGCTGGCCGGCGTGGAGCGGCGCTGGGCGGCGCCGGCCCAGGCGGTCGGCCGGCTGCTCGGCGCGACCCGACAGGCGGCGGCCCGCCCGGGGGCGACCGCCGAGGAGGTGCTGTGGGCGGCCTGGAGCGGCAGCGGGCTCGCCGAGCGCTGGTCCGCGGTGAGCGCGCGCGGCGGCCACCGCGGCGCCGCAGCAGACCGTGACCTGGACGCCGTGGTGGCGCTCTTCGACGCGGCGGCCCGGTTCACCGACCGGCTGCCCGGCGCCGGTGCGGCGGTGTTCCTCGACCATGTCGAGGGCCAGGACCTGCCGTCGGACTCCATCGCACCGACCGCGCACCGGGGTGGCACCGTCCGGGTGATGACCGCGCACGCGGCGAAGGGCCTGGAGTGGGACATCGTCGCGCTGGCCGGCGTGCAGGAGGGCATCTGGCCGGATCTGCGGCTGCGCGGCAGCGTGCTGGGCTCCGAGGAGCTGGTGGACGCGGTGGTCGGCCGTTCCTCCGAGCCGGCATCCCGGATGTCCTCGTTGCTGGACGAGGAGCGGCGGTTGTTCTACGTGGCCACGACCCGGGCACGGCGACGGTTGCTGGTGACGGCGGTGGCGGCCGGCGACAACGAGGAGCAGCCCAGCCGGTTCCTGGGCGAACTCGACCCGGACGGGTACACCGAGGACCCCGAGCCGGTCGCGCCACCCCGTCCGCTGACCCTCCCGGCGCTGGTGGCGGAACTGCGTACGGTCGCCGCCGACCCGACCGCCGAGCAGAGCCGGCGGGGCGCGGCGGCCTGCCTGCTGGCCGACCTCGCCGCCGCGGACGTGCCGGGCGCCGACCCGGGCGGGTGGTGGGGGCTGCGGCACCTCTCCGACGACCGGCCGCTGATCGACGACGGTGAGCCGGTGCGGGTGACGCCCTCCACAGTGGACAGCGTGCAGCGGTGCAGCCTGCGGTGGCTGCTGGAGCGGCACGGTGGCAGTACGCTGCCCTCGCCCGAGCAGGGCATCGGCAACCTGGTCCACGCGGCGGCGATGCTGGCCAGCGACGCGACAGTGGACCGCTCCGCCCTGGTGTCCTACGTGGCCGAGCGGTTCGACGCGATCGAGTTGTCCGCCCGCTGGCTCGCCGGGAGGGAACGCGAGCGCGCCGACATGATGCTGGACAAGCTGATCGGCTGGCTCGCCGGCAACCCCCGCCGGCTGCTTGCCGTGGAGCGCGACTTCCTGGTGCAGCTCACCGACCCACGGGGGCCGGTGGAGATCCGGGGCCGAGTGGACCGGCTCGAGGTCGACGAGCACGGCCGGCTGGTCGTGGTGGACCTCAAGACCGGCAAGAGTGTGCCGGCCGGTGCCGATCTCGCCGAGCACCCCCAGCTCGCGGCGTACCAGGTCGCGATCGAGGCTGGCGCGTTCGACGAGTCCGACACCCCCGGCGGGGCGTCGCTGGTCCAGCTCGGTGGCGACGCGGTGAACGCGCGCGAGCAGGTCCAGCCGCCGCTGGCGGAAGCGGGCGACCCGAGCTGGGCGCAGGCGCTGATCTCCCGCACCGCCCGGGCGATGGCGGCGTCCACGTTCGAGGCGGTCGCCAACAACAAGTGCCGCGTGTGCCCGGTCCGGACGTCCTGCCCGGTGTCCGGCAAGGGCCGCCACGTCACGGACGGCGGGCCATGACGCAGCAGGAACTCTTCCCGGTCCAGCGGGCGCCGAAGGCGCCGGCCGAGGGGCCGCGGTACACCCCGGTGGAGCTGGCCCGGCTGCTGGCCCTGCCGGCGCCCACCGCACAGCAGGCGGAGGTCATCGCGGCGCCGGTGCAGCCGCTGCTCGTGGTGGCCGGGGCCGGGTCGGGCAAGACCGAGACGATGGCCGCACGCGTGCTGTGGCTGGTGGCCAACGCCCACGTCCGCCCGGAACAGGTGCTCGGCCTCACCTTCACCCGCAAGGCGGCCGGCGAACTCGGCCACCGGATCCGGTCCCGGCTCAATCTGCTGGTACGCCGGCTCGGGCGCGACGAACTGCTCGCCGGCGAGCCGACCGTGGCGACCTACCACTCCTACGCCGCCCGCATCGTGCGCGAGCACGGGGTGCGGGCCGGGTACGAGCCGGCCACCCGGCTGCTCACCGAGGCGGCCTGCTGGCAGCTCGCCGACTCGGTGGTGCGCTCCTACGACGGGGACATGACGGCGGTGCAGGCGGCCCCGAGCACGGTGACCGACGCGGTCCTGCACCTGGCCTCGGACCTCGCCGAGCACCTGCGCACCCCGGATGACCTGGCCGCCTGGACCGGGCGGTTCTTCGGTGAGGTGCAGGCGAAGCCGGGCAAGGAGTACAGCAGGGTGCGCGACCTGCTGGGTCGGCAGCGGGCCCGGCTGCAGCTGTTGCCGCTGGTCCGGGCGTACGCCGAGCGCAAGGCGCTGATGGAGGCGATGGACTTCGGCGACCAGCTCGCCCGGGCGGCCCGGGTGGCGCTGGACCACCCGGAGACCGGGGCGAGCGAACGCGACCGGTTCCGGGTGGTGCTGCTGGACGAGTACCAGGACACCAGCCACGCGCAGGTGACCCTGCTGCACGCGCTCTTCGGCGACGGGCACCCCGTCACCGCGGTCGGCGATCCGTGCCAGTCGATCTACGGGTGGCGCGGGGCGAGTGCCGGCACGCTGGAGCGGTTCCCGATCGAGTTCCGGCGCGCCGACGGCGTACCGGCCGGGGAACGGACGCTGACCACGAGCTGGCGCAACCGCCCGGAGATCCTGGACGTGGCGAATGCCCTGTCCCGGCCGTTGCGCGCGTTCGGGCACAAGGTGGCCGAGCTGGCGCCGGCCGACATCGTGCGCCCGCAGGCCTCCACCGAGACGGTGCACTGCGCCCTGCTCGACACGTACGTCGAGGAGTCCGCCTGGATCGCCGACCGCATCCTCGCCTCATGGCGCACCGCGGCCGGGGTCGACGAGGACACCGCGGCCTACGACATCCCGGTCGACGCACGGCCGACCACCGCGGTCCTGGTCCGTACCCGGGCGCAGTTCGCCGCGCTCGAGTCGGCGCTGCGCTCGCGCGGCCTGCCGGTCGAGGTGGTCGGCCTGGGCGGGCTGGTGGACACGCCCGAGGTCCGCGACGTGGTGAGCACGCTGCGGGTGCTGGCCGACCCGACCGAGGGGGCTGCGCTGCTGCGCCTGCTCACCGGCCCCCGGTGGCGGATCGGCCCGCGCGACCTGGTGGCCCTGTACCGTCGCGCCCGCGACCTGGCTGCGGCCCGCCGGGCGCTGCCGGCGGGCGACGAGCCGCCGCTGGCCGACCGACTCGACGAGGCGGTGCTGATCGAAGCGCTCGACGACGTGGGTGAGCCCGAGCGGTACTCCGTGGAGGGGTACGCCCGGTTCACCGCGCTCCGCGACGAGCTGCGGGCCCTGCGCCGACGGCTGGACCAGCCGCTACCCGAGCTGATCGCCGACATCGAGCGCACCACCGGTCTCGACGTCGAGGTCGCCGCCCGGGCCGGCGACGCCGGCCTGGCCCGGGGGCACCTGGACGCGTTCAGCGCCATCGCGGCGCGCTTCTCGACCGAGTCCGACGCGGCGACCCTGGGCGCCTTCCTGGCCTACCTGACGGCGGCGGAGAACGAGGAGCGTGGCCTCGCGCCGGGCGAGGTGGAGGTGGTCGAGGGCGCGGTGCAGATCCTCACCGCGCACGCCGCCAAGGGTCTGGAGTGGGATGTCGTGGCCGTCGCCGGGCTGACCGACGGCGTCTTCCCGGGCGCGAGCAATGCCGGTGACCACTGGCTGCGCGGGTTGGGCGTGCTGCCGTTCCCGCTGCGCGGCGACCGGGCCGGGCTGCCGGTGCTCAACGTGGCGAGCGCCGTCGATCAGAAGGGCGTCGCGCAGGCCATCGATGCGTTCACCGCCGCCTGGCGCGACCACGACGTGCGGGAGGAGCGGCGGCTGGCCTACGTCGCGGTCACCCGGCCGCGCCGGTTGCTGCTGGCCAGCGGGTACTGGTGGGGAGAGGGCGTCAAGCGGCCGCGCGGCCCTTCACCGTTCCTGGAGGAGATCCGGGAACGCTGCCTGGCGGGTGCCGGAAGTGTCGATGCGTGGGCCCCGGACCCGGGCCGGGACGCGGAGAACCCGACCACCGCCCAGGTCCCGCGGGCGAGCTGGCCGGCCGACCCACTGGGTGCGCGCAGGCCGATCCTGGAGGAGGCGGCCGCGCTGGTGCGGGACTGCCCCGACCTGCCCGCGCGCCCGGATCCGGGCGCCGATCCGGTCGTCGCCCGGTGGGCGTACGAGGCTCAGCTGCTGCTGGCGGAGCGGGAGCGGATGGGTCCCGACCCGCACGCGCCGATCGACGTTCCGCTCCCGCCGCACCTCTCGGTGTCCCAACTGGTCATCCTGCGCCGGGACCCGCAGCGGTTGGCGCGCATCCTGCGCCGTCCGTTGCCGGCAAGGCCGGACCCGTACGCCCGCCGCGGCACCGCCTTCCACCGCTGGCTGGAGCAGCGCTTCGCGTCGGTGCGCCTACTTGATCTGGACGAGATCCCGGGCGCAGCCGACGCCGATGCGGCGCCGGACGACGCGCTCGCGGAGCTTCAGGCGCGCTTCCTGGCAAGTGCCTGGGCGGACCGCACGCCGATCGATGTCGAGGTGCCGTTCGCCACCGTCATCGGCGGGGTGGTGATCCGCGGCCGGATGGACGCGGTCTTCGCCGACCCGGCCGGCGACCACGGCGGGGACGGCCGGTTCGACGTGGTGGACTGGAAGACCGGCGCGCAGCCGTCCGGCGCCGAGGCGGGCGCAGCCGCCGTTCAGCTCGCCGCGTACCGGCTGGCCTGGGCCGCGCTGGCCGGGGTGCCGGTGGACCGGGTCGGGGCCGCGTTCTGCTACGTCCGTGACGGCGTGACCGTGCGCCCCGCCGATCTCCTGGACGAGGCCGGACTGGTGCGCCTGGTGACCAGCCTCCCGATCGCCCCGCCCACCTAGGGGCGCCGGGTGCCTGCCGGGCCTGGCACACTGGAGAGGTCATGACCGATCAGCGCTCGCCATGGGCCACGCCGGAGACCGAGATCGTCGTCACCGGTGCGGCGCCGGCATCCCCGCAGCCGCCAGCGAACGCGCCGTCCTACGGGCCGGCGAACGTGCCGGCCGCTCGTCCGGCGTCGCGCTACGGTCCCGGCACGGTCACCAACCTCGGCCCGCCGGGCGTCGCCGGTGGAGACCTTCCGCCGCCCGACGTCATCTCCGGCGGCCGCGATGACGACGACGACGACGATGAAGACCCGACCCGGCGCAACCAGCGGATGCTGCGCAAATTCATGGTGGGTGCGGCGGCCATTCTCGCGATCGGGCTGGTCGTGGTGCTGGCCATGGTGATGACCGGGCGCACCGGCGGGCCCGGCGTGCTCGCCGGTGACGACAAGGCCAAGGGCCCGTCCGACGTCGCTCCGCCGCTGGCCAGGCGCTGCCCGCCGCCGAGCGACCCGGTGCCGCGGCCACCCGGCGAGGTGCCGGCGACCCCGCCCGGTCCGCGGACCGTGGACGCCGACGCGGGGATCTCATACCGCGCCTACGGCGAGCCCTGGACCCCGTGGGACCAGGTCTGGACGGCGGGCGACCTGAACGTGCGCTACGCGGTGGGCCAGCACTTCGTCACCGAGCGGTACGGCGGTGGCGACTACCACGCTTCGATCCTGTCCGCGTCCGTCCCCGCCACGGTCAACGACGCGCTGGTGCTCGACCTCAAGTGCACCGGTCAGCAAGTCGCCGCGGACGTGCGCGGCAAGTACTACCCGCAGCCCAATCAGGTGGAGATGATCCGCGACGAGCAGGTTGATCTCGGTGGGCGGCAGGCCTGGGTCACCAAGTTCCGGCTGCACTTCAGCGCGCCCGGCCTGCAGGCCAAGGACGAGCTGGTGGCGATCGCGTTGATCGATGTCGGGCGGCCCGAGGCCGCGATCCTGTACGTGTCGATCCCCGGTACGCACCGGCAGCACGACAGCGTGGTGGACGAGGTTCTCGACTCGGTGCGGCCGGGGTAGCGCCCAAGTGGCCGCCGGATCACCGGCACAGGTTAGTGTCGCAAGGGTGTCTCCTCGTAGCGCCGCCGTGCGAATCCCCGCCGTCAACTACCCGGTCGAGCGTTTCACCCTCCCCAATGGCCTGCGCGTCGTGCTGGTCCCGGACCGCAGTGCGGCCGTGGTAGGCGTGGCCGTCGTCTACGACGTCGGGATCCGCTCCGAGCCCGAAGGCCGTACCGGCTTCGCCCACCTGTTCGAGCACCTGATGTTCCAGGGCTCGGAGAACCTCGAGAAGCTCGCCCACTTCCGCCACGTACAGGGCTCGGGCGGCACCTTCAACGGCTCAACGCACTTCGACTACACCGACTACTTCGAGACCCTGCCGGCCAACGCGCTGGAGCGGGCGCTGTTCCTCGAGGCCGACCGGATGCGGGGCCCCCGGCTGACCGAGGAGAACCTGCGCAACCAGGTCGACGTGGTCAAGGAGGAGATCCGGGTCAACGTGCTCAACCGCCCGTACGGCGGGTTTCCGTGGCTGCGCCTGCCGCCGGTGATGTTCAACACCTTCCCCAACGCGCACGACGGCTACGGCTCCTTCGCCGACCTGGAGTCGGCCAGCGTGCCGGACGCGGCGGACTTCTTCGAGAAGTACTACGCCGCCGGCAACGCGGTGCTCGCCGTGGCCGGCGACATCGACGTGGCGAGCGCCACCCGCCTGATCGAGTCGCACTTCGGCGACGTGCCCGCCCGCCCGGCACCGGCCCGCCCCGACTTCGCCGAGCCGGACCTGAGCGAGGAGCGCCGGTCGTCCTTCACCGACAAACTGGCGCCGCTGCCCGCGGTGGCCGCCGCCTGGCGGGTGCCCGACCCGATCGGTGACCTGACCGGGTACCTGCCCTACGTGGTGCTCGCCGAGGTGCTCACCGACGGGGACGCGTCGCGGCTGGTCGAGCGGCTGGTGATGCGCGACCGGCTGGTCACCACGGTCGGCGGGTACATCGGTTTCATGGGCGAGCCGTTCGCGGTGCGCGACCCCACCGCGCTGGTGCTGCAGGCGCATCTGCCTCCCGACGGAGACGTGGAGAAGGTGCTGCGCACCATCGACGAGGAGTGCGCGCGGATCGCATCCGACGGCCTGAGCGAGGGCGAGCTGGCTCGTACCCAGGCCAGGATGGCCACCCACCTGCTCCGCGACACCGACGCGGTGCTCGGCCGGGCACTGCAGATGGCGGTGCTGGAGCAGCAACGCGGCGCACCCGAGCTGCTCGGTGAGCTACCCAGGTTGGTGTCCGAGGTGACCGCCGAGCAGATCGTCGACGCGGCTGCGTCACTGATCCCGTCGCGTCGGGCGTCGGTCGAGGTTCTTGCCGGAGGTGCGCGATGAGGCCGCTGCCCGCACTCGGGCCCAACCAGGAGCTCAAACTGCCCGAGGCGGTGGAGCGCACCCTGCCCAACGGCCTGACCGTGATCGCGATCAACCGTCCCTCGGTGCCGTTGGCCGAGGTCCGGCTGAGGCTGCCGTTCGCCCGGGCCGACCTGGCCGGCTCGGCGCTGCTCACGCAGACCCTGCTCTCCGGGACCGCCGACCTGTCGACCACCGACATCGCGGCCCAACTTCAGGAGGTCGGCGGCGGTCTGTCCGCCGGCGCGGACCCGGACCGCCTCGTGGTTTCCGGCAACTCGCTCGTCTCCGGCCTGGACGGGCTCCTGGAGATCCTCGCGGAGGTGCTGACCGGCGCCACGTATCCGGAGACCGAGGTGGCGACGGAACGTGCCCGGCTGGCCGACCGGATCCGGGTGGCCCGCAGCCAGCCGTCACACCTGGCTCGGGCGGCACTGCTGAAACGGATCTACGGAACCCACCCGTACGCCGTGCAGACGCCGACGTCGGAGCAGGTGGAGGCGGTCGACCCGAACGACCTTCGCAGCCTGCACGGCGTGCGCGTGCATCCGGCCGGCGCCACCCTCGTGCTCGTCGGCGACCTCGAGCCGGAGCGCGCGATCGGGGCGGCCGAGGCGGCGCTGTCGATCTGGAACGGTGGCGGCAAGGAAGTCGATCTGCCGCCGGTGCCGGCGTTGGAGCCCGGCCCGCTGACCCTGGTCGATCGGCCCGGCTCGGTGCAGTCGTCGCTGCGGCTGGCGCTGCCGGCGGTGCCGCGGACCCATCCCGACCACGCCGTCCTGCAACTGGCGAACCTGATCTTCGGCGGGTACTTCTCCTCCCGTTGGGTGGAGAACATCCGCGAGGACAAGGGGTACACCTACGGCCCACACTCCACCATCGAGCACAATCTGGCCGGCTCCGCGCTGGTCATCGCCGCGGAGGTGGCGACCGAGGTGACCGCGCCGGCGATGGTCGAGACGATGTACGAGTTGGGCCGGCTGGCCACGATGGCGCCAAACGAGGAGGAGCTCACGCAGGCCCGCCAGTACGCTCTGGGCACCCTGCAGCTGGGCATGTCGACCCAGGCCGGCCTGGCCGGCCTGGCCAGCACCTACGCCGGGTTCGGGCTGCGGCTGGACTACCTCGCCGAGCACGCGGCCCGGCTGGCGGCGGCGACCCGCGAGGACGTGGCGGAGGCGGCGCAGCGGTACCTCGCGCCGGCCAAGGTGGCTGCCGTCGTCCTTGGTGACGCCGAGCGCATCGAAGGGTCGCTGACCACGCTGACTCCGGTGGTCCGGGCGAGCGAGGACGACGGCGGAGCGGTGTGACCGGCACCGATCCGGCCGCGGCGGCGCAGCTCCGGCCGCCGCTGGATCGCGGCGGCCCGGACCGGGCCGCCGAGCGCCGTCGGGACGCCGCCTGGCTGGCGCAGGCGTGGGAGCGGGCCCGGGTGCTGGTGGTCTCGGCCGGCAAGGTACTCGTCCACGACAAGCCGGCACGGCTGCTGTTCTGCGACGCCGCCACAGCCCCCGACGGGGAACGGCTGTTCCTCGGCGTGGACGACGGCGGCACGCCGTACTTCGCGGTCGCCACCGACGCGGCGCCCGGGGCCGACGCGGGAGAGGGGGCCGGGGCACGCCCGGCCGGGCTGCGCGAGATCGGCGAGGACCTGCCTGACGACGAGGTGGCGCTCGTGGTGACCGCCGTGGCACTCGATCAATGGCACCGGCGGCACGGGTACTCCCCACGCACCGGGGCACCGACCACGGCGGGTGACGGAGGTTGGACCCGGGTCACCCGGGACGGGGCGGACACGTTGTGGCCGCGGACCGACCCGGCCGTGATCGCGCTGGTGCACGACGGTGTGGCCGGCCCACAGGGCCGCTGCCTGCTCGGGCACAAGGCGGAGTGGACGACGACGCCCGGCTGGGCTCGGCGGTACTCGTGCCTCGCCGGCTTCGTTGAGCCGGGGGAGTCGGCCGAGGCCACGGTCGTGCGCGAGGTCTTTGAGGAAGTCGGCGTGCAGGTCCGTGACGTGCGTTATGTGGCGAGCCAGCCGTGGCCGTTCCCCGGCTCGTTGATGCTGGCTTTCACGGCGCGGGCCGAACCCGGCGCGGAGATCCGCGTCGACGACGACGAGATCTCCGACGCCCGATGGTTCACCCGGACGCAGATCGCCGCAGCGCTCGCCGGGGACGAGGAGTTCTCGCTGCCGTTCGGGCTGTCGATCGCGAGCTTCCTGATCACCGCGTGGCTGGGGTCGCCGACACCGGCCGACCTCTGACCTGCCGGCCCGGGGGCGGCGCCCGGTGGGGCAGCGCCCCCGGTCGGTGGAGCCGACCGGTCACTCCGTCGGCGGCGTGTACGTGGAGACCCGCGGCTTCTGCCTGAGTCTGGGCTTCGCGTCCGCCCGGCTCGCCATCGTCGAGGCGCTCAACGGGGAGAACGCCAGAATCTGTTCCGGGTCGCCGACGGCGAGGGCCATCACGTCGAGAATGAAGTGCGTCGTCGCGGAGCTGTAGACGGCGATGACGTCGGTGTAGAGGCTGGTGTCGGCGCCGCCCTCCAGCCATCCGATGCCGCAGACGAAGGCGTTCGCCAGGGCCTGGCCGGCGACGTAGTTGATGTTCGACGTGGGCGGCGCCCCCCTCATCCCCTGGAACCACGGCGAGACCGTGAGCCAGCCGTTCTCGGTCGGGCTGACGACGACCGCGTTGCCGTACACCATGCCGGCGTACGAGACGTACCGGCGCAGCGTGATGGAGGCCCATTGCCCACCGATGAGCCGGCCATGCACGTCCAGGACGCTCGGGTCGAGGAGGTTCTCCCGGGTCGCCGCCGACCGGGTGTCGATGAGCCGGAACGGTTCCACCGGGACGGCGATGTCAGTGGTGTAGCCGGTGTGCAGGCGATAGGTGTGCCCATTCGGCCGCGGGACGTACCACATGTCACCGTCGGTGCTCATGCCCATCGAGCCCTGCTCGCTGGCGGCCATGAAGTCTCCGTTGGGGCGCAGCCGCAGCGATGGATACGCGTGCTCCTGCCCGTTCACCTCGATCACGCCGGTGTTGGCCGTTTCCAGCGTCGCCGCAGGCCCGCTGCTGGTGATCGTCGTCCTGGTGGCCCCGGCATCGTTGTTGGCACCGAGGACCACCCGTCCGCCGGGCGCCGCTGCCGCGGGTGCAGCGTCGGCCGCCAGGCCGGTCCCCACGGCACCGGCGATCACCATGCCGGCCCGGGTGAGCAGCCGCCGACGGTCGACTGTCTCCGCTGAGTGCTCTGCTGCCGAATCCACGTGGTCCTCCGAAGTCATGATGTCGGCGGTGGAGGGTCCCGGCGGAGGTTAAGCGCCCGATGCGCCGGTCAACTGCCTCCTGTCGCAATGGGGACCACGATCACCTCAGGACTCACTCGTCGTCAATGTCTGAAGGTGCTTCTTCACCTGCACGATCGTCGGGTTCGTCAGGGTCGATCCGTCCGCGAACCGCAGCGTCGGCACGGTCTGGTTGCCGCCGTTGACGCTCATCACCAGGGCTGCCGCTGCCTCGTCGCGCTCGATGTCGATCACCTCGTACTCGATGCCCTCGCGTTGCAGTTGTGACTTCAGGCGATGGCAGTACCCGCACCAGGGCGTGGAGTACATGGTCAACATCGGTTGCCTCCTGAGTTCGGTTTTGAAAACGACGCACCAGCGCCTACGTCTATAACGTCGGGCCTGCCTGCCATGATGCCTGCTGTGCCGGACAACGCAGGGCGACCTGACCAAGCGCGGCCCATCGGCGGGCCCCCGGATCCTGCCATGGTGCTGGCCGGGCTCGACCCGGAGCAGCGGGCGGCGGTGACCGCACCCGCCGGCCCGGTGTGCATTCTGGCCGGTGCCGGCACCGGCAAGACCCGCGCGATCACGTCCCGGATCGCCTATCGGGTGCACACCGGTGCGGTGCGACCCCAGCACGTGCTCGCGGTGACATTCACCACCCGGGCCGCCGCGGAGATGCGGGGGCGGCTGGCCGGGCTGGGTGTGCACGGGGTGCAGGCCCGCACGTTCCACGCGGCGTCGCTGCGGCTGCTGCGCTACTTCGCCCCCCGGATCTTCCAGGGCCGCGCGATGCCGGAGCTGATGGAGAGCAAGGCCCGCCTGGTCGGGCTGGCCGCCGCCCGGTGCGGTCTGCGTGCCGACCGCACCGCCGCCAGAGACCTGGCCAGTGAAATCGAGTGGGCCAAGTCGAGCCTCGTCGAGTCGGCGGAGTATGCGGTGGCGGCCGCGAAGGCACAGCGTGAGCCACCGTACGACCCGGCCAAGGTGGCTGACGTGTACGCGGCGTACGAGACGGTCAAGCGATCCTCCGGCATGATCGACTTCGAGGACCTGGTGCGCGCCGCGACCTGGGCCATCGAGGAGCACCGGGACGTGGCCGAGCAGGTTCGCTCGCAGTACCGGCACTTCGTGGTGGATGAGTACCAGGACGTCAATCCGGTCCAGCAGCGGCTGCTGCAGGCCTGGTTGGGTGACCGGGACGACGTGACGGTGGTCGGCGACGCCAGTCAGACCATCTACTCCTTCACCGGCGCCACCTCCTCCTACCTGCTGGAGTTCGCCCGGCGGCACCCGAGCGCCACCGTGGTCCGGCTGGTCCGTGACTACCGCTCCACGCCCCAGGTGGTCGGTCTGGCCAACGCGGTGATCGGCCAGGCGCGGGGCGAGTTGGCGCGGCTCCGGCTGCAACTGGTGGGCCAGCGGCCGAGCGGGCCGGAGCCGGAGTTGCGGTCCTTCCCCGACGAGGCGGGCGAAGCGGCGGCGGTGGCGACGCGGTGTCGCGAGCTGATCGCCTCCGGTACGCCGGCCCGCGAGGTTGCGGTGCTGTTCCGCATCAATGCCCAGTCCGAGGTGTACGAGGAGGCGCTGGCCGAGGCCGGGGTGCCCTACGTGGTGCACGGCGCGGAGCGCTTCTTCGACCGTCCGGAGGTCCGGCAGGCGATGATCGCTCTGCGGGTGGCCACCCGCACCACGCCCGAGGAGATGCCGCTGCGCGAGGCGGTGATCTCGGCGTTGGACGCCGTGGGTTGGCGCCCGGACGTACTCCCACCGGGCGGGGCCGCACGCGAGCGGTGGGAGGCGGTCGCCGCCATTCTCGGCCTGGCCGAGGAGTTCGCGCCGGCACCCGCCGCCGCACCACCCGGCCTCGCCGCCTTCTGCGAGGAGTTGAGCCGCCGGGCCGCGATCCAGCACGCCCCCGCCGTCGATGGCGTCACACTTTCGTCGCTGCACTCGGCGAAGGGCCTCGAGTGGGATGCGGTGTTCCTCGTCGGTCTGGCCGACGGCACCCTGCCGACCACCCACGCCCGGGCGCCGGAGGCGGTCGAGGAGGAGCGCCGGCTGCTGTACGTCGGAATCACGCGGGCGCGCCAACTTCTGTGGTTGTCCTACGGCCTGGCGCGCTCGCCAGGGGGTCGGGCCCGCCGCGCCTGCCGGTTCCTGCCGATGCTGGAGCCCGGTGGCGGGGCCCGCACCGGGCGCGCCACGCCTGGGCGCGCCGGCGCCGGGGAACGCCACCGGGGCGCAGCGGGCGAGGTGCAGCGCCGACGGGTGATCGTCTCGTGCCGGGTCTGCGGCGGCGGGCTCACCGATGCCCTGGACCGCAAGCTCGGACGCTGCGCCACCTGCCCGTCGACGCTTGATGACGCGCTGCTCGAGCGGCTCCAGGAGTGGCGGGTCCGGGTCGCGGGTGCGCAGCGGGTCCCGCCGTACGTCGTCTTCACCGATGCGACCCTCACCGCCCTCGCCGAGCGGTGCCCCACCGGCACGGCCGACCTGGTCGCCATCGCCGGCATCGGGCCACGCAAACTCAGCCTGTACGGCGACGCGGTGCTCGCGCTGGTCGGCGGCGCGAGTGTGGATGAGCTGGTGCCGAAAGACGACACACAACTTCTCGGTTAATTCGATTGCCCCGCCGCTGGCCGGAGGAATAACCTGCGTACACGCCCGCGAGACAGGTAGGAACGCTGCCGCCCTCGCGCCGGCCGACCCACCCGCGATGAGTGTTGACAGGAGGTGATTCCGGTGGAAAGCAACTACGCGCTGAAGGTTCGCCCGTCGGTAATCGCTGCTGGCTGCGCTCCGGTGTCCGGTGCTGCATTGCGCAGCGCTCCGGGCGCGCTCGCCGCCACCGCTCCCACCGCCCGCACGTCCAGCGTGGCGCGGTGGGTGGCAGCCGGCGAGCAGACCATCTCGGTGGCACATGTCTCCATCGAGCGGCAGCACGCCCAGATCTCCGGGATCAATGGGTTCGCTGCCATGGATCTGCCGACGACGAAGCGCGTCGGAGCCCCGCGCGGTGTTCCGCCTCGAGGAAGGCCGGTCTGATAGACCGACCAACCGGCTCACCTCGAGGCCGCGGAACCCGTAACCGGGATCCGCGGCCTTTGTCATTTCCACCACAAGTTCCAACGACACGTTGTCCGAGATGAAAGAGCAGGAAGTGGGGTGACCGGGAAATGAGCGTGGCAGTGGCGCAGCTCGACGAGGCCGTCGAGCAGGCGGATCTGCGGTCAGGCAGCACCGCGCGACGGGTGGTGTCCGAACTGCCGTGCCGGACCTTCGACCCGGATCTGTGGTTCGCGGAGGGCCCGGCCGAGCTGGAGCTGGCCAAGTCCCTCTGCGGGGAGTGCCCGGTCCGGGTGGAGTGCCTGGCCGGCGCAGTGGAGCGGGCTGAACCCTGGGGCGTCTGGGGCGGCGAGATCTTCGACCGGGGTGCGGTGGTGCCGCGCAAGCGGCCCCGTGGCCGGCCCCGTAAGGAGGACGTCGCACGTGACGCGGTGATGCGCGTCGAGGTGGCCCACCGCACTGCGGCTCTCGTCGCCGGTTCGGTGGCCTGACATGAGCACGATCCGTACGCCCGCCCGCCGACTGCGCGCCGCGCAGGCGACCCGGCAAGCGGGAACACCAACTCACCGATCGAGGAGCACGACAATGACACTCGCGACTGAACTCCATAGGCTCAACGAAGCACTATCTCGAGCCCGAATGCGTAGGCCTCAGGATGTTTCCTCTGAGGCTTACCGATCCGCCCGACAGATCAGCCTGCGTGCCCGGCGCGCCCAGAACTCCTGGCTCAGCCAGGGGCGGTGACGCACCCCAGCCACCCTGCCGATCGCCGCGTCGCCCGTCCCGCATTCGCGGGGCGGGCGTCGCCCGTTCCTGCCGGACGCGTGTTTCCGCCGCAGAGCAGTGCTCTGACCGCGGACGTCGAGGGCCTACCCGGCGAAGCTGGGAAGCCAACGCTGCACGATCGACCGGTACGGCGCGCGCGCCTCGAGCTGGCACAGCACGCCGATCGAGCCCAGCGTGACCCGGTGGACCAGCAGGTACGACGGTGGCAGGTTCAGTTGCCGGTTCAGCTGGTACGCCGGGCCCTTCGGGTTGGCCAGCCGGGTCGCCTCCGCGCGCAGCCACGCCCGGGTGAAACGGAACTCGTCGCTGGCGACGGGCTCCAGGAGCGGCCGCACGAAGTCGAGCACCGCCACCTCGTCGACCTCGGTGTCCGGCTGAACGAAGCCCTCCTCGCGCAGGCCGGCCAGCACCGCGTCGGCGTCGCCGGACAGCGCCAGCCTGGTGAGCCGACCGATCGGCTCGGGCAGTCCTCCGGGGAGCCGGGCCACCGCCCCGAAGTCGATCACGCCGAGCCGCCCGTCCGGCAGGATGCGGAAGTTCCCCGGATGCGGGTCGGCGTGCAGCAGGCCGATCGTCGTCGGCGCGGAGAAGTGCAGCGTGGCGAGGCGGAGGCCGGCCGCGTCGCGCTCCGCCTCGGTGCCGGAGGCGATCACGGTGGCCAGCGGGGTGCCGTCGAGCCACTCGGTGATCAGCACACGCGGCGCAGACGCGATCACGGCGGGCACGTAGATGTCCGGGTCGTCGGCGTACGCCTCGGCGAAGGTCTGCTGGGCGGAAGCTTCCAGCTCGTAGTCGAGCTCCTCGGTGATCCGCTCCCGCAGCTCGCTGATCAGCGGTTTCACGTCCAGCCCCGGCTGCACCACGCGGAACAGCGAAGCGAGCCGGCTGAGCTGGTTGAGGTCGGACAGCAGCGCCTTCCCGACCCCCGGGTACTGGATCTTGACGGCGACGTCGCGGCCGTCCGCCCAGCGGGCCCGGTGCACCTGCCCGATGCTGGCGGCGGCCACCGGGACGTCGGTGAAGTCGGCGAAGCGCTCGCGCCAGTCCTCGCCCAGCTCCCTGGCGAGCACCTGATGCACGCTCGCGGCGGGCAGTGGCGGTGCCGACTCCTGCAGCTTCGTCAATGCCGCCCGGTAGGGCCCGGCAAGATCCTCGGGCAGTGCCGCCTCGAACACCGACAGTGCCTGCCCGAACTTCATCGCACCGCCCTTGAGCTGCCCCAGCACGCTGAACAGGTGCTCGGCGGTGCGCCGCTGCAGATCGGCAGAGACCACATCGGCGGCTGCCCCGGTGACGCGCTTGCCGAGGCCGAGCGCCGCCCGCCCGGCGAAACCGAGGGGGAGAGAGGCCAGCTTGGCGGTGCGCGATGCGGCGCGCCGGGGGATGTCGGTCACCTGTCATTTGTACCCGCTTCCAAGGTCCGCCGACGGCGACCGCAGTCACACCCGGGATGGGATGGCCAGGTGCGGCGGCGTAGCTCGCCGGGCCGGACCACCTCGACGGTGGCCCCGCGGGTGCGGGGGACACGCCCGTCGACGTGGCTCAACACCTCCTCGGCGGCGTACGCGGCAGCCGTCAGCGCGGTCGTCACCGCGCAGGCCTGTGCCTCCTCGGGTGCCGTCGCGAGCTGGGTTGCGAGCACCGGCCAGTCCGGATCCCGGTCGGTGCGGTGCAGGTCGAGACACTTGCCGCAGGGTGAGTCGGACGGCCGGACCAGCGGCCCGATCACCACGACACCGTCGCGGACCACGACGGTGAGGCGGGGCACCCGGCTGGTGCGGTAGCCGCGGGCGGCGAGCGCGGTGGGGATCCGCGCGCCCACCCGCACCAGGAACGTCGCCGCGTCCGCGCGCAGCCGGGACAGGGCCACGCCGGGCGCTGCGCGGCTGACGGCCTCAACGGTCGCGATGGAGCGGGCTCGCGAGGTGTCGGCGTGCAGCAGCCCGCCGAGCACGGCATCGCGAGCGCTCACCGTGCCGTCCACCGCCGGATCCACGTGGCCGACGCCGGCCTGCGCCAGGGCCGAGGCGATCAACGCGACGAGCGCACCCTCGCCCGCCACCAGGATCCGGGCGGCGGAGCGGCGCCGGAGGATGTCGGCCGGCGTGCGGTCCGACGGTCGGGCTCGAGGCTCCGCACCGCGAACGCGGCGGATGGCCAGCGCGCCGACCTCACCGGTCAGACGGCGGCGGGTCGCCTCAGGAAGACCGACCGGGTACAGCGTATGGGCGCCGACCACGACACCGGCCTGGCTGAGCGTGTCCAGCAGGCACCGCGTCGTCTCCGCGTCGACACCGAGGGCGGCCGCTTCCACGCCGATCGCGTGCTCGGTGCGGGTGCCGTCGAGCAGGTCGAGCAGCCGGGCCGTAGTGGGCTCGTCGAACTCGAGGACCACCGCCGTGGCCGGGTCCGTCCCCAGTTGCACCGTGCGGGTGTCGCGCCACAGGCGGCGCAGGTTTGGCAGGAGCAGAGGTCGCATGGTTCGTCAGCGTGGCAGGCGACGGGCCCTCCGGGCGTCGTCGTACACAGCCTGGCGCCGGTTGCCGGGAGTTATCCCCAGGTTGCCCGGCGCGCTTGTGGACAGCGCGCCAAGGCCGGGTCGGCGGGCGTACCAAGGCCATCACAACGTCCATCGCGCCGCTCGGCGTGTGCCGGCGAAGCCAGCCGTTGTGATGGCCCTGGCCCGTCATGCGGGTATCCCGCTACGTCAGTGCCGATCGAGAACCGCATCGCGGTCACCGATCGTCGGAGACCTTGGCCTTGCCGAGGATGCGGTTCACCGTGGTCCCGCAGACCGGGCAGGGGCCCTTGGCCATGTTCATGCCGGTCTTGGAGACCTCCTCTGTGCCTTGGTAGTCGCGCTTCTCCTTGCACTTCACGCAGTAGCCGTTGTAGGTATCGGCCACGGTGTCCTCCTCAGTCTTCTTCGCAGCAAGTCGTCCCCGAGTGTGCCCTGCCGGACACTCAAGAAAAGTCCGGTTAGTCGGGACACGCCGAGGACAATCCTGGGTGAGTGTCGTCCACAGCCTGTGGACAACGCTGGACGGATAGTACTGCGCGGCACCGGCGCACCGCGGATGACCAGCAAGTACGGCGTTGCGCGGCAGGAATCTTTCCGGCAGGAGCCCCCTAATCGGGTGGTATCCGGCGGACCTCCCACGATTGGCTCTTGCGAGAGATGGGCATGCGCCCGTTAGCGTGCCTGCGTGAGCGGTACCCGCAAAGGCCCGGCGTGACACGGAAGCCGGTCATCGAAGTGCGACGCAGCCAGCGCCGCCGGCGGACCGTGTCCGCGTACCGGGACGGGGAGCGCGTTGTCGTCCTGATTCCCGCCCAGTTTTCCCGCGCCGAGGAGCGCGAGTGGGTCGACCGGATGCTGGAGCGGCTCAGCCAACGCGAGCGCAAGGTGCAGCGGACCGATACCGATCTTGCCGAACGCGCCGCCCACCTGGCCGGCCGCTACCTGCCCGACCATCCCAGCGCCACCCGGCCGGCCAGCGTGCGGTGGGTACGGAACCAGAACGGCCGGTGGGGCTCCTGCACGCCGGCCGACCGCACCATCCGGATCTCGCACCGGGTGCAGGAGATGCCCGACTGGGTGATCGACTACGTCCTGCTGCACGAGCTTGCGCACCTCGTGGTGCCGAGCCACGGCATGGACTTCTGGGCACTGGTGGCCCGCTACCCGAAGGCCGAGCGCGCGCGGGGCTATCTTGAGGGGGTGTCTGCCGCCGCGGGATTGGGAATCACTGAGTGAGCTCCACCACTGCAGTCGTGGCCCTGCTCGGCGCCACCCCCTGGAGCCCGCCGGGCATCGAGCCGTCCGCATGGCGGGCTGCCCTCGCTGAGGACGTGGTCGACCTGATCTCGGCGCTGTCCCAGGTCCAGCCGGGCCTTGCGGGGGAAGCCGGGGACCGGGCGTTGATGTCGCAGATCGGCTGGCCCACCACATCGGTGTACGAGGTGCCGCGGGCCACCGTGCGTGCCGCGCTGGAGGCGGCGGCCGCCGACGGCCACGCGCGCGCCGCGGTGCTCTGCGCCGACGCCCCCGACCTGCCGGGCATGCTCGTCGGCAAGCTGCTGCAACCCCTCACCACCCGCCAGGTCGCCGTCGCGCCGGCATTCGGCGGCGGGCTGCTGGGCGTGGCCAGCCGGCTGCCGGTGCCGGACTGGCTGCCCGACATCGACCTGGCCGATGAGGAAGGGCTGGACAAGGTGCGCGGCGCGGCTCCCCGCCGGGCCCTGGTCGCGGCCGCCCCGGCGTGGTACCGGCTGCGTGGGCCGGCCGACCTGGCGAGGCTGGACCCGCGCCTGGAGGGATGGCACGCGACCCGGGCGTTGCTGGGCGGCTGAGCCGCTACTCCGTCAGGTCGCCGATGTCGCCGAAGTCCGTCACCGTCCGGGCGTACGTCTGAGGGTCGGTGAAGGCCTCCTCCTCCGGCAGCAGATCCGGGTGCCCCCAGATCGCGTCGCGGCCGGCGACCCCCCGGTGCTCGGTGAGGGCGGCCCACAGGGCGGTCGCCTCACGCAGTCGCCGGGGTCGCAGCTCCAACCCCACCAGGGCGGCGAACGTCTGCTCCGCCGGGCCGCCGGCGGCCCGGCGCCGCCGGAACGCCTCACCCAGCCGGGCCACCTCCGGCAACCGGTCGGCAGCGGCGCTGTCCACCACGTGGCAGACCCAGCCCTCGACCAGTGCCAGCGCCGTTTCCAGCCGGGTCAGGGCGGCTCGCTGTGCTGGCGTGTCCTCCGGGGTGAAGATGCCCTCGAGGGAGATCTCCTGCGGATCGCCCATCGACGACGGGTCCATCCGACCCATCGCCTCTTCGACGGCCTCCCGGTCGACGTGGATCCCGGCCGCGTACGTCTCGACGGCGGTGAAGACGTGGTTGCGCAGCCACGGCACGTGCCCGAAGAGCCGCTGGTGCGCCGCCTCCCGCAACGCCACGTACAGGCGCACCTGGTCGTCGGGGATCTCCAGCCCTTCGCCGTACGCCCGGATGTTGGCCGGCAGCAGGGCGGCCGTGCCGCCCGGTCCCAGCGGAAGACCGATGTCGCCGGCGGAGAGCACCTCGGCGGCGAGCGAGCCGAGGGCCGAGCCGAGTTGGCCGCCGAAGAGCGCCCCGCCCAGTGAGCTGACCATGGAGGTCAGCGGCCCTAGCTGGGAGCGGGTCTCCTCGGGCACCAGCTCGGTCATGGCAGCGACCATGCGCGCAGCGACCGGATCGCACAGCTTGCGCCAGACGTCCAGCGTGCTGCCCAGCCACTGGCTCCGGGTCCACGCCACGGTCGAGGAGATCCCGGACGGCAGCGCCGACTGGTCCTCGAGCCACAGGTCGGCCAGGCGCAGCGCCTCGGCAACCGACGCGTGGTCCAGCGGCGTGAGTGCGGGGTCGCCGACCGGTCGCGTCGCCTCGCCGGCACCGGTCGGGCCGGCGCCGGCGGGACCGGTCGCGCCCATGCCGGGGAGCGTGAAGCCCAGCGGAAGTGAGGTCAGACCGGCACCGCCCGGCCCGCCGGTCAGGTGCGCCTGGGCCACCTGCCGGGCCAGGTCCCAGTTGACCGGCCCGCCGCCGGGCACGGTGAACATCTGCTGCAGCTGGCTCAGGAACTGCTGCATCTGCCGGGGATCGTTGGGGTCCGGCAGGTCGCCACCGGGTGGGCCGAAGCCGAACGGGATGTCTGCGGGCACGCGTCAACCGTACTCGCCCGGGCAAAGCCGTCAGCGTCCGCGCGTTAGGCTCGCCGCATGAGACGTCGTGGCATCACCGTGCTGGTCGGAGCGGTTCTGCTCGCCGTACTGCTGGTGTCGATCGCGCGGGTCAAGGTGCCGTACGTCGAGATGGGCCCCGGCTCGACGTTCGACACGCTCGGGCAGAGCCAGAACCGGCCGATCATCACGGTCAGTGGGGCACCCACCAGCAAGTCCACCGGTGAGCTGCGGCTGGTCACCATCGATGTGATCGACGGGCTGACGCTGGCGCAGGCGATGCGCAGCTGGTGGAGCAGCGATTACGCGGTGGTGCCCAGGGAGCTCATCTACCCGCCGGACCAGAGCCGCACCGAGGTGCAGGAGCGCGACGCCGAGGACTTCAGGGAGTCACAGAGCACGGCCGAGACAGCGGCCCTGCGGGAGCTGGGTTACCCGATCGAGGTGACGATCAACGGGCTGACCGCGGATGGCCCCGCCGCGGCTCAGCTCAAGGTCGGCGACATCCTGGTCAGCGTGGACGGTACGCCGGTCGACAACGGGGACCGGCTCGCCGAACTGATCCGGGCCAAGCCGGCCGGGACGGCGCGCGAGGTGACGTACCGGCGCGACGGCCAGACCGCGACGGTCACCCTGACACCGGTCCGGGCCGAGGACGGCAATCCCCGGCTCGGGGTGCAGGTGAAGAACGTCCAGCCGCACCCGTTCGAGCTCAAGATCGAGCTGGATCGGATCGGCGGCCCGTCGGCCGGGCTGATGTTCGCGCTCGCGATCATCGATCTGTTGAAGCCGGAGGACCTCACCGGAGGGTTCGTCATCGCCGGGACCGGCACGATCGCGGCGGACGGCAAGGTCGGGCGCATCGGCGGGATCTCGCACAAGCTCGTGTCGGCGAAGAAGGCCGGGGCGAAGCTCTTCCTCACGCCGGCGGCGAACTGCGCCGACGCGGTGGCCAACGCGCAGCCCGGACTGCCGCTGGCGAAGGTGGAAACGCTCGACGACGCACTCGCCGCGGTCGAGGCGTTACGCCAGAAGCGAACACCCGTCCTGTGCCCAAGCTGAGACGACGCTGAGCCGGTGTCCGAATCGGGACCCTACCGGCGCTTCACGCCGGCGTTCACCTCGTAGGCTGGACGGGTGACCGGGCACCCCGACGGCGATCAGCGCCGATCGGGTTGCCGTACGCGATGGTTCGGAGTCGAACGTGGTTATGCGTAGCCCCTTGTCCAGGGTGAGCCGGCGTGGCCGGGTCACCATCGTCGTGTTGGCGTTCGTGTTTGTCTTCCTCACCGTGTTCGACCGGGCCATCGGCGCGTGGACCGACTGGTTGTGGTACTCCGAGGTGGACTACACGCAGGTCTTCAGCGGCGTGCTCACGACCCGCCTGGCACTCTTCGCCGTGATCGGGTCGGCCGTCGCGGTCATCCTCGCCGCAAACCTGTACCTGGCGTACCGGCTGCGCCCGCTGCTGCGGCCGCACTCGGTCGAGCAGCACGCGTTGGACAGGTACCGGCTGGCACTGCTGCCCCGGATGGGCTCCTGGATCGCGCTGGCCGCGATCGTGATCGGCCTCTTCGCCGGTCTCTCCGCCGAGGCGCACTGGCAGGAGTGGCTGCTCTTCGCCAACAGCCAGGAGTTCGGCGTGAAGGACCCCCAGTACGGGGTGGACATGTCCTTCTACGTCTTCGAGTACCCGTTCTGGCGGTACCTGCTCGGCGTCGGCTTCACCGCCGTGGTCGTCTCCCTGCTCGGCGCACTGGGCCTGCACTACCTCTTCGGCGGGGTTCGGCTGCAGGGTGCCGGTGACCGGATGTCGGGCGGCGCCCGCGCGCACCTGACCACGCTCGTCGCGGTGTTCGTGCTCCTCAAGGCCGTGGCGTACTTCCTGGACCGGCGCGGGCTGCTGCTGACCAAGAACCAGAGCCTCGACCTGTACGGCGGCGGATACACCGACATCAACGCGCTGCTGCCGGCGAAGGAGATCCTGGCCTGGATCTCGATCGTGGTGGCGATCGCCATCCTGGTCTTCTCCAACGCCTTCATGCGTAACCTGCTCTGGCCGGGGCTCGCGATCGGGATGCTGGCCGTCTCGGCCGTCGCGGTGGGCGGCATCTACCCGGCCGCCGTGCAGTCGTTCAGCGTCAAGCCCAGCCCGCAGAGCAAGGAGTCTCCGTACATCGAGCGGAGCATCGCGGCGACCCGGCAGGCGTACGGGCTCGACAACGTCAAGACGATCCAGTACCCGGCCGCCACCAGCGCCCCGCCGGCCGACCTGCCGGCCGAGCCGAGCACGGTGGCGAACATCCGCCTCCTCGACCCGCACGTGGTCGGCCCGACGTACACGCAGCTCCAGCAGGTGCGCGGCTTCTACGAGTTCAACGCCAAGCTCGACGTCGACCGGTACACGGTGAACGGCAAGGTGCAGGACTACGTGGTCGGCGTGCGCGAAATCAACTACAAGGCCGCCGCCCCGAGCAGCAACTGGCAGAACCGGCACACCACCTACACACACGGGTACGGCTTCGTCGCGGCGCCCGCCAACCAGGTGGTCTGCAACGGCCAGCCGTTCTTCGTCTCCGGCTTCCTCGGCGAGCAGAAGACCGCCCCCGGTGCGCCGGCCGGCGAGCCATGCTCGTCGCAGACCGACCTGATCCCCACCAAAGAGCCCCGGGTGTACTACGGCGAGCGGATGGGCGGCGCCGACTCGTACGCCATCGTCGGCAAGCCGGACGGCGGCCGTGACGTCGAGTTCGACCGGCCCAGCGGCGAGGACAACCAGAACTTCACCTACACCGGTGAGGGCGGCGTCCCGGTCGGCTCGTACTGGCGGCGGGTGCTCTACGCGGCGCACTACCAGGAGACGAATTTCCTGCTCTCCAGCGTCTTTAACGAGAACTCCAAGCTCCTCTACGTGCGCAATCCGGTGGACCGGGTGCACAAGGTGGCGCCGTTCCTGACCCTGGACAACGACATCTACCCGGCCGTGGTCGATGGCAAGGTCGTGTGGATTCTGGACGGCTACACGACCTCCTCGACCTACCCGTACGCCCAGCGCCTGGACTGGCGGACCGCGACCAAGGACACCCAGACCGAGGTCCGCGTGTTCCCGGAGACCCGCCAGGACGTCAACTACGTCCGCAACTCGGTGAAGGCGACAGTGGACGCCTACACCGGCGCCGTGACGCTGTACAACTTCGACGAGACCGACCCGGTCCTGCGGGCGTGGAACAAGGCGTTCGGCGGCAAGCTGATCAAGCCTCGGTCGGACATCTCGCCCGAGTTGATGGACCACCTGCGGTACCCGGAGGACCAGTTCAAGGTGCAGCGGGACCTGCTGTCGCGGTTCCACGTCACCGGCGCGACCGACTTCTTCTCCGGCCAGGACTTCTGGCAGGTCCCGCTGGACCCGGCGAACCGCACGGCGGACCTCAACCAGCCGCCGTACTTCCTGCTCGCCAAATTCCCCGGCCAGGAGCGAACCACGTTCCAGCTCACCGCCGCGGTCACCCCGAAGAGCCGGCAGAACCTCGCCGCGCTCGTCACCGGCTCCTACGACGGCGGTAAACCGGTGCTGGAGGTGCTGGAGTTACCCGACGACACCGCCGTCCAGGGGCCGATCCAGATCTGGGAGTTCATGACCAACACACCGGCGGTGCGGACCGACCTCACCCTGTTCAACTCGCAGGCTTCCGAGCCGGTGCACGGCAACCTGCTCTCGCTCCCGGTGGGCGGCGGCATGCTCTACGTCGAGCCGCTGTACACCAAGGGCAAGGGCGCGGATGACACCTATCCCTTGATGCGGAAGGTGATCCTCAGCTACGGCAAGTTCGTGGCGTACTCCGACACGCTCGCCGGCGGCCTGAAATCGTTGGTCGAGCAGGCCAACGGCGCCCAGCCGCAACCGCCGGGCGATGGCAACACCGGCACCGCACCGCCGGGCGGCACCGCCCAGCCGGGCGGGCCCGCCGCCGGACCGGTGGCTGACTCGGTGGCCCGGATGGACAAGGCCATCGCTGACTCGCGAGCCGCGCTGCAGTCGGGTGACTTCGAGGCACACGGGCGCTCGCTCAAGGCGCTGGAGGAGGCGATCCGGGCCTACCAGGAGGCGCAGCGGGCGGCTGGCGCCAGTCCGGCGCCGAGCGCGTCGCCGTCAGCAGGCCCGTCCGCAACGGCCTCGGCGGGCCCGTCGGCAACGGCGGCGGTCCCGCCCGCCGGATAGCAGTGGAGGGGGGGCCGCTCCGCCCGTCTGGTGGGTCGGCCCCCCCTCGGTCCTCGTTCGTGGGCCGACGCGGACCGGTTTGGAGGTCGGTCCACCGGTGCGCTAATGTATCCAAGGCGACGCGGGGTGGAGCAGCTCGGTAGCTCGCTGGGCTCATAACCCAGAGGTCACAGGTTCAAATCCTGTCCCCGCTACAAGAACAAACGGCCTCCCAGAGATTCTCTGGGAGGCCGTTTGTAGCAAAAGTGGTAGCAAATCTCAGCCGAAGACATGCGTCGCGATCGACGTGGGCCGTCTGCGGGCGCGGCTTGATCTTCGTGCCAAATTTCTTCGAAGTTTCTTCACGCAGGTCAGGCGGAATTAACGACAGGTGGGGCACGCCTAGCGATCCCCGCCCCGCCATTTGATCTTGAGGTAGCAGGCCGTAGCAAGGGTCAGGCTGCCGCCGGCATCCCCTGGGTCATCAAACCCTTCATCACCCCTCAAGCCGCCGCCGTGATGAGGGCAGCCACTGAATCGGCCAGCTCTCGGTCATGCCCGGTCGACTGGTGGGTGTAAATCTGGTCGGGTCGCGGTTTCGTTGGCGTGACCCACCCGGTCGCTGAGGACCTGTACACACCACACGGTGAAGCGGGGCGCCCTTTTGACTGAGCAGTTGGGCCGAGTCTGTTGGCTATTCGGCGCCGCCGGGCGCGCTTCAGTTAGCGCCCCAGCGCGTATGCCAGGGATGATGAATCCATGCCGAGTGGACTCGATCTGGCCGGGCGCGCAGTCATCGTGACGGGGGCCAGTCGTGGCCTAGGGCGTTCAGTGGCTGAACGGCTGGCTGACGAGGGGTGCAACCTGGCTTTGTGTGCCCGCAGGCAAGGTCCCCTGGAGGATCTTGCGGAAGGTCTGCGGGAGCGCCACGGCGTCAGAGTTCACGCGGCGGCGGTCGACGTGACCGACCACGACAGGCTTGCCGCCTTCATCGCAGAGTCCGCTGCGCAGCTCGGCCGGTTACATGGGCTGGTCGCGAACGCTGGTGGCGGCCGTGGCGGGAGTCTTGAAGACTCAACGGCGGCTGACTGGTCGGCCACATTCAATGTCAACGTGGTACACGCCGCCACCGCAACGCGCGCGGCCGTCCCGCGATTCGTCCGTGACGGCTCCGCGTCGGTAGTCCTTGTGTCATCAGTCTCTGGCTGGAAGCCAGCGCCTTCTGCGCCATACAGTTCTGCCAAGGCCGCGACCATCCACCTCGGCGCCTGCCTCGCCCGAGAGCTTGGTCCGGCCGGTGTGCGTGTGAACGTTGTATGTCCGGGCTCCATGTTGATTCCCGGCAAGCGCTGGGACAGGATGCGGCTTGAAGATCCGGTACGGTTCGATAAGTTCCTGAACGAGTTTCCCGGCCGCCAACTGATTGGGCCAGATGAGGTCGCGGCCGTTATCGCATTCTTGCTTTCAAATCAATCCCGTGCTGTCAACGGTGCTTCCATCGCAGTAGACGGCGCGCAAAACTCGCCAACTGCCGATGGGTACTGACCAGGTCAAGCAGCTCCGAGTCTAGCGCAAGCCTCTGCCTCAAACGCGCGTACCACGGGTTCCTCGTGATAGGGGATGAGCTGTCGGCGAAATTCCCGTAGCGCCTTGGCGCTGCGCTCGCTCGATACCCGCTCAAGCTGTTCTAACGCTTTCTTGGCCGTGATGACGGCTTGGTGCACATCACCATTCCTGCGTCTCAATGTGGCGGTAGCGAGCACGGAGAGACTTATAACCTGACGCCTGCCGCGGGCTCCTGCTCCTTTAACGGCCGTAACCGCGAACCTTTCTGCGTTGTCGTAGTCCTTCAAGTCGCGGAAGCAGCATGCCGTTTCGGCGGCAAGATACGCCGAGTCCAGATATTGCACCCATTCAGATTCCGATTGCGGCGCGCGGCTCTTGTCAAGCGCCAACTCTGCCTGGGTAATCGATTGCGCCGCCTGCCGCCCCTCACCCAGGGCGGCGTGTGCGCGTCCTCGCATGGCATATATCCGCATTAGGCCGAGTTGGCTGCCGGTCCGTTTCGCGGTCGCGATCCCGGCACGCGCCAGGGCCAGCCCTTCCCGGGGGTTTCCCATGTTGGTAGCAAGGTGTGACATGCCCGCGAATATTTGTCCAGCGAGAATATGATCCCGACCCTCGACGCAAAGCCTTAATGCTTGAGTCATGTACCGCTGGCCAAGGCCGTATCCACCGACGTCGTAGGTCATCCATCCAGCGGTGGCGGCCAGCTTGGCGGCAGCCGTAAACATCTGTCGCATTTGGTTTTCGGGGTAGGTCAGACTCAATCGTGGTAGAAGTTCCGTGCTCAAGTAATGAATTGCTGGAATGCGAGCGTGGCCGCCTCCGTAGCGGTTATCCATTTCGTCAAACACGCGGATCATGGCCCGCACAGTCTCGGCCGGGCCATCCCCGTCGACTGTCGTCGGGCCGAGCGTCTCGGACTCAACCAGAGCTAGCAGCCAGTCGCGTTGTGGAGCAAGGAGTGCTGTGCCGATGAACGGAACCATCTTTAGAAGCGATCGACGATCAAGATCCATTTTTCCCAATTCGGCAAGTGTTTCCGCCGCCAGCACAGCGTCCTGATCGAAGATCAACGCCTTCCCGACGCAGTCCGGCGACTCGGGCTCCTCGAAGCCTAGCTCGCTCAGGGTAAGGTGCCGACCCAGTTTGTTCCCGATAGCTTCGGCGATCAGGTACCTCGCGACTGGGCGAGGCTGCGTCCCGCTCAACCAGTGGCTTACGGCTGTCTTGTCGTAGTGGGGTGCCTGACCTTGCTGGCCGCCCAGGTCGTTAACCCGACGCGCCAGACCTGCGTGCGTGCACCCGGCCGCCGCCATAAGCGCGGCCAGCTTGGTGTTCGCAGAGGGTCGCGATGCAGGCACGGGTTGATGATGTCCTCTCCCGCGTCCAAACTCCAGTGTACGACGCCTCTCACGTGTTAATTCAACTTGCTTTCAACCGCGCACCCTCTACGCGCCTCCCGCCTCGTCCGTCCGCTGCGTTGTGCTGAGCGTGCCACGGAGGAGAGGACCCAGCAGCCATGATCTCGAAACAGCACCACAGCGCGACTGGGGGCGCCCGACGCAATGAGGTGTCAGTGCCGTGTTGATCGTCCTCGTGGTTCTAGCGATAGGGCTACTGGCCGGATTCGCCTTGGGCAAGCGGGCACGGTGGTGGTGTCCCTGCTGCGGAAGGCATCTGCTGTGCAGCTCGTGCACGGCCTCGTTCGGTCCGAGATGGGGTCCACGCTGGAAAGGGCTGGTGAACCCTGCTTCCCGTGGTCGGCTCAACGAACGGCCGCATGGACATGAGTAGCGGTCAGCCCGTACCGGGGCGGTCCCAGAATGGGGATCGGGCTGCGCTGCCACATCGCCCGAAGGGTGCATCGTTACGTTCGGAGGTCCGGGCGATTGGGCGGGCTCGGGTCTAGTATCCCGTGAGTCGGTGGTCGAGTGATCGGGCAACGCTGTTATCGCTGTTGTCCGGGCTGAAGGCGTGGCAGTCGACCAGCGCTTCTGACCATAGCGGGTAGCGGTGATGGCCTACCCGATCAAGCCGGGTGATGTTGTTGTTTTGGCGGTAGCCGATTACCGGTATGGCACCGGACGGCTGTATTTGAGGGTCAACGAGATTGTGGAGCCCGTCTCGTTTTCCGATGGCGATTATCTCTTCGTGCGTGGGGTTGATCTTTACCAGGACGGGACTGACCGATGTCAGCGGTCGGCATATCTGCGTCTATCGGCACTGTCGAAAGCGGTACGGCGTCGTTGAGCCGGGCTGGTTTCGTCGCGTTGATGGTCGGAAGGAGGCGTTGTGAGGATCGGGTACAGCATGTGGGGCTTTCTGGGGGCCGGGGTGGTGGATACCCCGGACGGTTCCCGCAGTTATCGCCGTCCGCTCGTGGACGCGTTGCTCGCCTCGGGTCACCAGGTCGTATTTCTCCAGACGAACCGCGATCTGATCGAGGCGGGCGACGATCTGCGCCATCGATATGCATGGCGCGATGGATTCCCAGACCTTGACGCGCTGATCTTGGAGTGGCGGTGGCCGCTTCCGGGCCGCAACACCACCCCTTGCGGGACGGCTGGGCACACCTGCGACCTGCACCGGCAGGCGGAACTGCTGGGCTGGTACACCAACGCCCAAAGCCTACCCACGGTCCTCTGGGACCTTGATCGGCAGCTCCCCAGCGACCACCCGCTGCGCGCTCGGCCGAACGTGAGCTTGTGCGAGTTGGCGATGTCGCCGACGCCTGGTGCGACCACGCTCCTGTGCCCGGTCGATGATGCGGCACTGGATGCGGCCGACCCGGCAGCGCTGGCCGCGATGCCTCGGCCCGTGCCGCTGGTCTACGTCGGCAACCAGTACGAACGCGACGAGGCGTTCACGAAGTTCTTCGCCCGCCCTGCTTTGTGGTTCGACCACCGGGTGGCCGGCAAATGGACCCGCACCGAGGCATGGCCGCACATCAACTTCACCGGCCGCTGCGCCTTCGGCGACGTGGCGCGCATCCACGCCGGCGCCCTCGCCACGGTGCTCCTCCTACCGGAGCGGTACGCCGAAGTCGGGCACATGACCTCGCGGTTGCCCGAAGCGCTGCTCGCCGGTTGCCTGCCGATCGTGCCGGCCGACATCGCGCACGTGCTGATGTTCGCCCCTCCGGTGCTGCACGCCGCAGACGGCCGGGAGGTCGTCGCGCGGGTGGAGTGGCTTCGCCGGATCGCCGGTGGGCGCGAACACGCCGACCTGATCGCCTCGTGTCTGCGGCTGCTCGAACCGTTCCGGCTCTCCCGGCAGGTCAACACCCTCAACGCGGCCCTCGGCGCGGTGCCGGCATGTTGACGGCCGCGACGTTCCAGACGTTCCACCACGCCTACGGCGCGGTACTACGCCACGTCCTCAACGACCGCGATTACGTGACGGCCGGACGGGGCAAGGACGCCTGGGAGTCCACCAACATCAGCTTTCGGCTGACCGACCCGGCCGACCGCGTCCCGTACCTCGCCGCGCGTCGCGCCAACATCGTGTTCAACCACGCCGAAGCACTGTGGTACCTCGCCGGCCGCGACGACCTCGACATGATCGCCTACTACGCGCCCGGCCTACGGAAGTTGTCAGCGGACGGGGAGCGGCTGACCGGCACGGCGTACGGGCCGCGACTGTTCGCGGCGTCGGAGGCGGCCGGGTGCAGCCAGTTCGACCGGGTCCTCGACCTGTTGCGGGCCGACCCGGACAGCAAGCGCGCCGCGCTGCTGATCATGCAGCCTGACGAGCTGCTCGACCCCACGAATCCCGACGTCGCGTGCACCCTCGGGTTGCAGCTCATGTTGCGAAACAACCGGTTACACATGTCGGCCTACATGCGCGGCAACGACGCCGTCATCGGACTGCTCGGCGACACGTTCGCGTTCACGTTCATCCAGGAGTTCGCCGCCAGGCTGCTCGGCGTAGAGGTGGGCACGTACACCCACCACGTCGGCTCCATGCACATCAACGTCCTCGACCTGCCACAGGTCGCGGCGATGATCGCCGAGTACGACCAGGCAGCGGACCGGCCCGCGTTCCCCGTCGAGGTGATGCCGCCGGCAACGTCGTGGGCTGACCTGCACACGGTGTTCGCCTACGAGGAGGCGCTGCGGACCGACATGACCGCGCTCTCGCCGGCCGCGCTTGCCCGGGTGCCGCTGCACCCGTACTGGCGGCGAGTCCTGCGCCTGTTCGAGGTGTACCGCCAGATCGTCCACGAGCCGGACCACCCGGTCGACGCGGACACCCTCGCCTCACCGCACCCCGGCCACCGATGGCTCATCGAACACCGATGGCCCGACCGGATGCCCGCTGCCGCTACGGCGGTCCGCGCATGACCGCGCCCGTCGACCCCGCTGCGACACCAGCCTGCGTGGACTGGTCGAGGTGGACCGTCATCCTCCTCAAACCGGACTGTGTCGCCCGTGGACTGGTCAAACCGGTCCTGACCTGGCTCGGCACCGCAGTGACGCTGGTCGACCACCGGATCGTCACGGCGACCCAGGAGCAGATTTTCGCCCACTACCTCGATCTGCTCACCACCCGCCGAGCGCACTTCACCTGGGTCGACGTGCGCGCGGACCTGCGACGCAACTACGTCGGCCAACGGGTCGGGATCGCGCTTGGCCACGGCGAGGACGCCGCCCCGCGCGTCCGTGCCATGCTCGGCGACTTCGACCCCGCACTTGCCGGCCCGAACACCATCCGGGGCCGGTTCGGCATCGACTCGCTGCGCCAAGCCCAGCGTGAGGCACGACTCATCCACAACGTCATCCACTCATCCGACGACCCGGACGGCGCCGAACGCGAGTTCGCGATCTGGTACGGCCCGGCCTGCGTCGACCTCCTGCACGCCCCCACCCACCCCTTCGGGAGGACGCCATGACGACCGTCGAACCAACCATCGCCGCCGGGCCGCGCCTACTACCGATCATGCCGGCCGAACAGCAAGCCGCCCTGGACCCGTACATGGCGACCATCGTCGGGTACCGCAAGAGCGGCCTGAGCCTCAACCACATCATCGGCTGCCCGCTGGACTGCGGGTACTGCGTACGCCACTTCTGGGGCAACTTCGAGGTCAAGATCCCCAACCTGCTCGTCACCACCGAACAGGCGATCGACCTGCTGATCAGCCACCATGCATTC
Organism: Micromonosporaceae bacterium; assembly: GCA_035296325.1. GTDB lineage: Bacteria > Actinomycetota > Actinomycetes > Mycobacteriales > Micromonosporaceae > DATHBD01. The sequence goes on from DATHBD010000060.1 coordinate 221,107, forward strand.
CAGCCGCACACCACGCCGATCCAGGTGTTCAACAAGGCCACCGACCCGTTCCTCCCCGGCGTCAAGCCGCACCTGTTCCAGGTGCTGCAAACCCTGGACGATCTCGGCTACACCAACCACGTCCTGGTGATCACCAGGTTCAAGGTCACCGAGGTCGACATGGCTGTCCTGGAACGACTGCGCCACATCCGGGTCACCCTGCTGTTCACCTACTCCGGGATCAGCGATGCGCGGGTCGAGCCGATCGCCAAGAGCACCATCACGGTCGACTCGATCCGTACCGCGGCCAAACACAGCCGCCGTACCGGCGTGGTGCTGTACTGGCGCCCGATCGTGCCCGGCTGGAACGACGCCCCCGAGACGATGGCGCACGTCCTCGACGTCGGCAGCCTCGCCGACGCGATCGTGTTCACCGGCTATTACCACAAGCCCGAAAACGCCGACTACCTCCGCAGCGCCGGAGTCGACGTCCCGTTCGGCGAGGACTACCACCGCCGCAAAGTCATGCCCGGCGACCTGGACGCCAAGGTCATCGCCGCGTGGCGCGCATCGGGGGTGTCCACGCCGCTGTTCCGCAAGACCTCGTGCGGGGTCGCGTACGCCCACGAAGCGCCCGACTACAACGGCCACTGGGGCGTCCGCGAAATCTGCGACATCTGCCCGGAATCTCAGCGCAAACGGTGCGCCGACGACTATCGCCGGCCGGCCCCGAGCGAGGTCCAAGGCGCGCTCGACCTGTTCGGCTACGACAGCCATTACCTCATCGATGAGGGGCACGTCTGGACCCACGGGCTCGGCGAGCAACGCCGCTACGCCATCCAGCACACCCTGCGGCACCAAATCTGGGAACTGGACCAGCCGCACTACCTCCACGCGCACGGTCGGTCCCTGCTCGGCCACCAGGCCGACCCCGATCAGGCCGCACACATCACGGCAGTGCGTACCGAGTTTGAGCACGCCGCACGGTATGAAGACGACTAACACCAGCGAAGCGGAAGGCGGCGGGGATGAGCCAGCGAGGCGGTACCTGGCGCGACGCCCAACTCGTGGCGCTCGACCTGGAGGGAAGCGGCGCGCAGGATCGCGACGCCGAAGCCATCCTGGAGATCGCCGCCGTGCCGATCGTCTCCGGCGAGCCCGCCGTATCCGCCGGCTACTGCACCATGGTCAACCCAGGCCGACCCATCGCGAACAAGCCGTGGATCTCGCCTGGGTTGACCAACGCCGTCCTCGACCTCGCCCCTCACCTCGCGGCCGTGGAGCCGATCCTCGCCCGGCTCATCAACGGCCGGGTGCTGGTCGGCCACAACATCAACGTGGACTGGCGACTGTTGCACCGCCGCTGTCCCGCCATCAGCCCATCCGGCCTGCTCGACACCCTCAAACTCGCCCGCCACGTCGGCGTGGGGGAGCGCAAGTCGCTCGGCGCACTGCTCACCGAACTGGAACTGACGACCGCAGTCACCGCCAAAGCCCCCACCAGCCAGCCACACCGAGCGCTCTGGGACACCATCGGCGCCGCCATGCTCCTACGCGAACTGGTCACCCGCGGATGGAACCGCGAGCCCACACTTGATGAGCTGCTGACCGTTGCGGGCGTCCCAACGGAAGGTCGGCGGGACCGGGCCGATCATCACCAACCAAGCCTTCTCGACCTTTGACGTGGCCCGAGGCGATCTGGCTGCGACAGTGCATACAACGCTTCAACAAGGGCAAGTTGGCGCTCGTCGCCTCCGACGCGTGTTTCCTCTGGTGAAGTCCCAACAGCGCAGACCGGGGTGTTGCTGGTGCAACACGACAAAGCTGACAGTCGGAAGGTGATCGAGATGACCCACCGGCATCGCACCCCGGTCGACGTGCTGATCCTGGTCATCAGCGATGGCAAGGTCTTGCTCACCGAGCGAGCCGGCAACATCTACCTCTCGGGACACTGGGCCATCCCCGGCGGTCACGTCGAGGCAGAAGAGGACGTCGTCAGCGCAGCCATCCGGGAGGTACAAGAGGAAGTCGGCATCCATGTCGCGTCCACCGACCTCCACTTCGTTGGCGTCACGCACCATCGGCCCCCGCGCGGCGACGCTCGCGTGGGCTTCGGGTTCGTCGCCACCAGGTGGTCTGGACAGCCGACCAACATGGAACCAGCGAAATGCTCGCAGCTTGCGTGGTTCCCGCCGACGACGCTCCCCGAGCCGACGATGGAGTACACCCAGGAAATCGTTCGGCTCTACCTGAAGCAGGAGACATTCTCTCTGCATGGGTGGTGAGGAGGCACGAGGGCCGAAGTCCGGCCATACCGACCCGGACTATCGCGACGCGAGCACCAAGTCCCTGCCGCCACCCCGCTTACAGATGCTATTGCCCGCTCCGGCGCCGCGACGTCGGTGGTCATTTCGGCAATGATGGCCGACATGGACGTAGCCGAGGTCGAAGTTGTCGTCGCCCATAACGAGCGCGCGACCCTGCGCGTCGGCGAAGTATTCCTGAAGATTGACGCTGACCAGGCCCGCACCGACGTCGAGGTGGAGGCGATGGCGATGGCGCCGATCCCGACCCCGACGATCCTGTGGCGCAAGCCGCCCGTGCTCGCGCTCGCCGCTCTCCCGGGGACGGCACTCGGTCACCTCGGCGAGCCGTCGACCGCTTCGTCGGCCGCGTGGGCCGCGGCGGGTGCCGCCGCTCGGATGCTGCACGATGCGCCGCTGCCGCCATGGCCCGGTCGGAGCCTCGACGAGCTCGCATCGCGGCTCGCCGACGAGTGCGAGTGGCTGGTCGCCAACGACGTCCTTCCCGTCGACGTGGTCACCCGCAACCGCCGGCGCGCCGAGACTGCGCTTCGGCCATGTACACCGGTGTTCATCCACGGCGACCTGCAGGTCGACCACGTCTTCGTGGCCGGCGACGAGGTCATCGGCGTCGTCGACTGGTCCGAGGCGTCGCAGGGCGACGCGCTGTTTGACCTCGCCATCCTCACGCTCGGACACGAGGAGCACCTTGGCGACGTCGTCGCCGGCTACGGCACCGACGTCGACCGCGACCTCATCCGCGCATGGTGGTCGTTGCGATGCCTGACCAACGTACGCTGGCTGGCCGAGCACGGTTACGGCTCGCCGGACGAGTTCCCGGAGGTCGCCGTCCTGCGGTCCGGTCCGTGAGGCTGCACGAGCCCGGCTGGGTGTCCGGTCCGTTTCCGGGCAGCTATGTATCAGCGCGGTGGTCGCCCCCTCGACGGCGGCGCACTCTCGCGATGAAGGGCGTCAACCACGGTGCCCTTCCAGCGCGGCGAGTTCCGCTTCGACCAGCGGGTTCAGTAGAGCCCGCCGGGCCTCGGCGGAGGAACCGGTCATGCCTCGACTCGGCATCTCGACCAGCATGATCAGGTACAGGTGGAGGCGGTACAGCGTCAGCCGGCGACGCGCCGTCTCATCGAAGATGACTGGCTCGCCACTTTCCGCAACGTAGCCGCGCAGGAACGGATGTGCCGGCTCATCCTCGATGCGGCGCAGCAGGCAGGGGGAGACGAAGTCGAGCAGCCGGTCGCCGTACAGGTGGCGCTCGCCGTCGACGAGTCCGGTCAGCCGGGTGGTCCCGTGGGAGGTGACGGCGGCCAGCAGGTTGCCGTCCCAGAGGTCGAAGTGCAGCAGCGCCGGCCGGGTGACGGCGTCGAGGATGGGCGCGTGCCTGGCGACCAGGCCACGGATGCGCTCGGGGCGGGCCGGCAGCGCGACGTTCCACGCGACGGCGTCCGCGAGGATCTCGTCCATGATGGATACGAAGGCTTGCCGCCAGGTCGCGCCGTGTGTGCGGTCGCCGCTGTAGCCGTACCGGTCGCCGGTGAGGCGATGAAGCCGCGCCACGGCGGCGCCAGCGTCATATCGGGCTCCAGCGTCGTCCACCGCCGAGGGCAGATCGGGCAATGCCGTTCCGTCCAGGTAACTGGTGAAGAGCCAGTCCCCGTCGAGCACGTCCGAATCGGTGCCATGGTCCAGCACCTCCGGCACGGGTGCGCCGGCATCGCGGGCCGTTCGAAAGTAGGCCGCCTCGGCAGCGACGAGGCCCTTCTCGTACGAGAGCAGGGGCACCCCCGGTGGCGGGCCCACTTTCAGGACGGTGTCGCGGCCGTCAGCGAGCCGGACCCGCCATACCGCCGCGAATCCGCCGCCGGCCAGCGGTGCGGCGTGAGCCACAGCCGCGCGCGGCCCGAACGACGCTCGCGCGAGCGCAGCGACATCGTCGGAGGTGAGCATGCGCTGGGTGGGGCTGAGTGGAACCACGGTCCGATCCCACCACAGCGCTGATCCAAGCCCTGAACCGCACCTGTCCGGAGCGCGACTCACTACGCTCGCCACCTACCGGCTCGAGTCGTCAGGGCAGACGGACGGGGCGTGCGCTGGGCGGCGTCAGGTATCCGCCGTACGGTGGGATCCTTCATGCCGGCAGGGTCGCGTTCCTTCGGCGTGATACCTGATGGCTGATGAGGAGAGGTGCGGCCGCAGTGGACCCACGTCGGCATCGGGCAGGGCGTAGCGGGGCGGGCAAGTGGACCCGACGCCGGAAGGTGCTCCTGGCCGTGGTGCTCAGTGTCGCGCTCGTCGGCACGGTCGCCGGAGCCGCGCGGGCATTCCCCACCGTAGCGGCAACGACCTGTCCCACCTGCTACGGAATGGAGGAGTTGCAACCTGACCTTTACGTGGAGCGGAACCTGTCCGCCGACCGTCACCAACAGGTCGTTGATTTTGCCGACGCGGCGCGCCGGCTCATTCACGACTTCTATGGCAGCCGAGACAGCTCTCCGCGCATTCTCGCCTGCACGACAGAAACCTGCTATCGCCGCATCGGCGGTGGCAGGGAGCGAGGCGTGGCAGTGCTCAACCGGGCCATCATTCTGTCACCGCGCGGGCTGGACCCGGTGATCGCGTCACACGAGATGTCCCATGTGGAACTGCACCATCGACTCGGGTGGCGCTCCGAAGGTGTTCCACAGTGGTTTGACGAAGGACTCGCTGTCGTCGTCTCGAACGACCCACGCTATCTTGGACCGTCGCCGGACCGGTGCAAGGTCGACGCGGACGGCGCTCTGCCGGAGACGCTGCACCAATGGCTCGACGCGGCGCGCGCCGACGAACAGGTCTACGCCAGGTCCGCCTGCCGGGTGGTCAGGTGGATGGACGCGAACGGCGGACCGGCAGCCGTCCGCAAGCTGATCGAGCAGCTGAACTCTGGAAACAAATTCGATGCGGTCATGACGAGTCGATGATCTCGTGCATCGTCATGGCGTTGGCTTACGATGACCTGGCCGGATCAGCTGCGCTTCCGGGTGCCCATGATGAGTTGCGATGCGAGAAAAGCCAGCAACGCAACACCGCGAAGGAGAAGGCCGTCACGACCCTGGATCTGCTTGACCCGCGTCAGGTGGATCCGGTCAGTGCTGACGTCGTCACCCTGGTCGGAACCACAGGGATGTAGTTCGGTGATCTTGCCGGCAAGGCCTTGACCAGGGTAAACGCATGAGCATCAATGAAGTGTGCGGCTGGTGCTCGGGCATGGTGAATGTCAGGTCGAGGCGATCGTGCCCGACCGCGGCACCGGCCTGCGCGAATGTCTCGAGGCGCTCGACTCCATCCACAACGGGTGCGGGTGATGGCCGCGATGCCTGGCCCCGCGCGGGTCGAGGGCGCGATGCAGACGCCGGACGGGCAGTGGCGCGTCGAGGCGGTGCGGCGCGGCGCCACGCGCTGGTACCGGATCCTGCACGGTGACAACGAGATGGACTGGCTCACAATCGCCGCGGTGCAACGGATCCTCGCCGAGGTCGGCGTCGACATGGCCGATCTCAGTGAGATCGACCCGGCCGCCTGAGCTGGTCTCGATCACGTCGGGAGGAGCCGGACGCCAGCGCCACCGGCAGGGCCGTCCCCATGCAGGCGCCCCAGCGGTCATGCCCGACGTGACCCGGGCGCGTGCCAAGTTCGGCCTTGTCGGGAGTACTCGATCGTCTCCGCCACCCGGTCCGCGGCCGCGGTGCCGAGCTCCCGCTCGGTGATCCACAGACCGAGGTCCAAGCCGGCGGTGAGGGCGCCGGCGGTGATGCGGTCCGAGTCGTCCACGACGCGTTCCTCGACGACGTTGACGTCGTAGCCCTTCAGCTCCGCATAGGCGTGCCGGTTGGTGGTCGCGTACCGGTGTCGGAGCAGCCCGGCGGCGGCCAGGAGCAGGGTGCCGGTGCACACGGCGGCCATCCACTCCACTGATGGCGCGAGCGCTGCCAGCCGGGCCGGAAGGGCGCCGCGCTCCGCCTGCGCCCACGAGCCCTCGGTCGCCCGGTCAAGCCATCCGCCGCCGGGCACGATCACGCCGTCGGCGGCGCCGAGCACCGAGGACACGTCAAGCGACACGCCTCGCATGCTGACGACCCGCCCTGGCCGCTCCGCGGCGACGAGCTCGACGCCGAAGCCTGCCGTCGCCAGGACCTCGAACGGGCCGAACACGTCGATCTCATCGAACCCGTCGAACAAAACGATCTCGATACGCATCGTCGCAGCATGGCGTGGCCGGGGTGAGCAGACGAGTGGCATCCTTGCCCCCATGCGTAAGGAATCGGCCATACACCGGGTCGTCGTTCTGGCCCTGCCACCGGTGGTCGCCTTCGATCTGACCATCGCGACCGAGGTGTTCGGCCACGAAGGGCAGGGTCGCTACGCGACCACGGTCTGCTCGCTCAGACCCGGACCCACGCCGGCGACGACGCCGGGACTGGGCCTGTCCGTCGAGGCGGGCCTGGAAGCCCTCGACGACGCCGACACGATCGTGGTGCCGGGCTTCCGCCGTGGAGCAGTCCCGGCAAGCGCGCTCACCGCCCTCCGTCGCGCGCACCGGCGGGGCGCGCGAATCGCGTCCATCTGCACCGGTGCCTTCGCCCTTGCCCAGGCCGGCCTGCTCGATGGCCGGCGCGCCACCACGCATTGGCGTCACGCCGACGCCCTGGCCCGAGAACATCCGCAGGTCAGCGTGGACGCGCGGGCGCTTTATATCGACGAAGGTCAGATCATCACCAGCGCCGGCCTGGCCGCCGGCCTTGACCTCTGCCTGTACCTGATCGGCCGCGATCACGGGCCGGCGGTCGCGACCCAACGCGCCCGGGACATGGTCACCCCGCTGCACCGAGCGGGCGGTCAGGCGCAATTCATCCCCACCGAGGCGCCTGCGGCCAACCCGGATCTGGCGGCGGTGACCGCGTGGGCAGGTGCCAACCTCCACCTGCCGATCACCGTCACCGACCTGGCCCGACAAGGCCTGCAGTCGACCCGCTCCCTGCACCGCGCGTTCCACCGGCACCTCGGCACCAGTCCGCAGTCCTGGCTCACCCACCAGCGCCTTCGGGTGGCCTGCAGGCTGCTCGAGAACAGCGACCTGAGCGTTGACGAAGTCGCCAGACGGACCGGCCTGGGCACCCCGACCAACCTCAGAGCCCACTTCCGGCGGGCCTTCGCCACCACCCCCAGCGACTACCGACGCGCCTTCACGCCGTGACGCGGTCGCCGATGAGCCGGTACCTGGCATCGGTGCACCGGGGAGCGACTGAGACATTTCCATGAGTGACTGTGGGCTGCGCTGGGCAACCTTCGTCGAACGCGTGGACGACAAGGAGGACAGCATGAGCGGGACGATCAGTCCGATCACCGGTACCGCACCGGCGGGTGCCGAAGCGGACGCGGACGCGCTGAAGGCGGACATTGCCGAGACCAGGGATCACCTGGGCGACACGGTGGATGCCCTCGCCGACAAGGCCGCCGTGGGAAGTCGCGCCAAGGACACCGCTCGGCGCGCCACCGCCAAGGTTGGCGAGCGGGCCCGGACCGCCACCGGTCGGGTGAACACCTCGGTGCGGACCCAGCCGGCGCGGTGGGCCAGTGTCGCGGGCGGTGTCCTTGCCGCTGCGGCGGTCGGCGTGGTGGCGTGGCGCCGCAGCCGGGTCACGCCGCCGAGTCGGGCGGCACGGGCCTGGGCCGCCGTTACCGAGCGGCGTCTGCCGGCCCGGTGGCCGGTCACCCGTTGAACGGCGCCTGACCGGCTCGGCTGTCGGCCGGCCGGTCAGGTCGCTGGGGCGGCAACGGTCTGGTGACGACTTCGCCGTAGAAATCGTAGATCTTGGCGATGACCTCTTCGAAGCGGTCGAGGTTGAGTGGTTTGGTGATGTAGGCGTTGGCGTGGGCGGCATAGCTCGCGAGGATGTCGGTGCCGGTGGCCGACGTGGTGAACACCACCACGGGGATGGTCTTGAGCTGTTCGTCGATCTTGACCTGGGCGAGCACCTCCCGCCCGTTCAGGCGGGGCATGTTCAGGTCGAGGAGCACCAGATCCGGGCGCGGTGCTGCGGCGTACCGGCCTTCCCGGCGCAGAAAGTGCATGGCCTCGATGCCGTCGATGACGTGGTGCAGTCGGCTCGGTAGGCGGTGGGTGGCGAACGCGTCCTCGACCAGGAGCGCATCGGCTGGGTCGTCCTCGACCAGGAGGACTTGCAGCGGGTAGCTCGGGGCGTCGGACATCAGCGGTCGCCTTCTGCCGGGGATGGGCCGATCTGGCGCGCCACCGGCGGTGGCCCCGCCCAGGTGTACCGGGCGCGGCAACCGCCGGGTGGGCGCCGCCAGATCGGAACGCCCGGAGAACTAGTTTACGCTGTATCAGCGCATTCGGCCCGGGTGGGCCACGCCGCGACCGGGTTACGCCGAGTGGCCCGCTTCCAGATCCGCGACCACGGAGAACATCATCGGATCGGCGCTGGATCCGCCGTCCGCCTGGATCGGATTGAGCAGCAGGCCGGTGTGGTTGCCAAGCGGAAGCCGATCCACGATCTCGCCGACGAACCAGCGAGGGCAGTCCTCGAGGATCGGCACATTTCCGGGACCCGGCCGCCACGCGCACGCGGCGAACTTGTCGAACTCGTCGCCGGTCCTGGTGCCGAAGAGCGCCGCCAGCTCACGTTGGCCGCTGTCCAGCCCGTGCACAGCGAGGATGTCGGCGTGCATGGCCATCCGGTAGGTGTAGTTGTTGTGCGACAGGCAGGCCAGGAACCGGTCCGGCTCCAGGCTGCACTGCGTCGCGAACCCGATCAGGCAGCCCGCGCGGTCGCCGGTGTCCCGGTGCACCGTCGTCACGATGAACATCGGGTTGTCCAAGCCGACCAGAAAAGCGTCCAGGCTGGCCGGGTTACCCACATCGACTCCTCAGGCGAACTCGGGCGACATCGTCACCGGTGGCGGCGGGCCGGCACGACCGCGCCGACTGACCGGATCAGGATGTCAGACCGGGCTCCGCCCGGCGGAGCGGGAAGGCTGCGGCCACCTGGCTCATCGCGACGAGGAGCTCGTCGATCTGCTCGTCGGTGTTCGCCGCGGTGACCTGAACCCGGAAGCCCACCTGGTCGCGGGGCACGCCCGGGTACGGCGCAAGGGTGACGTAGATGCCTGACTCGGTCAGCAATCGCCCGGCCGGCATGAGGTCCTCGGGAGTGGCGAGGGGGATCTCGATGAGCGGGAAGCCGGTGGTGTTCGGGGTGTACCCACCCAGGTAGGCCAGATGGTCCAGGACCCGCTTGGTCTTGCGGTACAGGTCGCCCCGGATCGCGTCGCCGCGGGCCGCGTTGACCTGGAAGCCGGCCAGCACGGTGGCGAGCGAGGCGGTCGGCGACGGGCCGGAGTACAGGTACGGGGCGGCCATCGTCTTCAGCTGACGCTTGACGTCGCTGGGGCAGGCGATGAACGCGAGCAGCGAGGAGTACGCCTTGGAAAACCCGCCGACCAGGATGATGTTGTCGTAGCTCTCTCCGCAGTGGCGTATCACCGCGTTGCCCCGGGCGCCATAGGGCGAGGTCTCGTCCGGCCGCCGCTCGCCGAGCACGCCGAAGCCGTGGGCGTCGTCGACGTAGAGCAGGGCGCCGTACTCCCGACACAGGCGGGCGAACGCCGCCAGGTCCGGCGGGTTGCCGGTCATGCTGTTGACACCGTCCATGCAGACCAGCTTCGGCACTCCGGCCGGGGCCGCCCGCAGGAACTCCTCCAGGTGCGCCACGTCGTTGGAACGGAAGCGGTGCAGGGTCGCGCCCAGCGCCCGCGCGTGCACGCAGCCGTCGTAGATCGTCTTGTGGGCGCGGGCGTCGATGTACACCAGGCCCTTGCCGGCCAGCGCCGGGATCACCGACAGGTGGATCTGCGTGATCGTGGGCAGCAGCAGCGTGTCCGGCGCCCCGAGGAGTTCGGAAAGCTCCTCCTCGATCTGCGGGTAGAGCCGCGGGCTGCCGAGCATCCGGGACCAGCTCGGATGGGTACCCCAGCGGCGCACCTGGACGTCGATCGAGTCCAGCACGTCCGGGTCGAGGTCCAGGCCCAGGTAGTTGCAGGAGGCGAAGTCGGTGAGCCATCGGTCGCCGATCCGGATCCGCCGACCGTCGATCTCGTCGATCACCTGATCCCAGAGGCCGGCGTCCTGCAGCGCCACGATGCCCTGATATCCGGCCAGCGGGTCACGATGCTCGACGGTGGACTCGCGGTAGCGGCCGGGGCCCCGCTGGTTCGGGACGTGCAGCGCCGGCGCCACCGGGGAGTGGTTGGGCCGCGCCGGGGCCGCGTTGGTTTCCTGGAACGTCACGGGGAGGTCCTTTCGAGGTGCTGCAGGGAGTGGTGGACCCAGACGTTGGGCTCGACGTAGGTGGCGACGTCATTGGCGGGATCGCAGTGCACCGGTACGAGTGCCTCGGGCACCAGTACCGGACCGGGGAGGTCGAAGGGCAGGCCGGTCCAGCTGCGCCACTCGGCGAGCGTGCCGGTGATAATCATGGATCGCGGCGCCACGCCGACGACCCGGGCGCCCGCCGCGAGGTGGACCCGCAGCCACGGGTCGACGGGAAGGCCGTCGTCCCGGCGGAGCGCCAGGTAGCTCGCCATGGGCAGGTCGGGATGCTCGTGCTTGCGGTTCGGGCGGACCGGCGCGACCAACGCGTCGTACCCGAGCCGCACGGTGTTGCGGCACACCTCGGCGAGCATCATTTTGGAGATCCCCCGGCCGCGCATCGCCGGCTGCACCATGGCCTCGACCGCGGACACCAGGTTCCCCCGCCGGCCGACCAGCCGGTTTCCGGCCGCGCTCAGCACGACGTGGTCGTAACCGCCCGGCGGCAGCGTACGAGCCGGGTCGGCGGCCCAGCTGAACGGCAGGGTGCACATCTTCGCCACCGGCACGTCCGGGTCCGCCGGGTCCACCGCCACGATCGTGAACTCCGGGTACGCCGCCACGACGTCGTCGTACATTGCGGCTGACACCGGATCGTGGTAGAGGAACTCGGCTACGCCGGCGGGGAAGTCGTTGATCCGGGCAGCCAGTTCGGGCCGGTCGACGAGCGTAGCGAATTGCATGCCTCTGCCTACCTTGCGGAACTGATCGCCGTCCATAGCCGCACCGGGATCTTGGCCGGTCGCAGCAAAGAGCGGACGTTAAGGACTAAACCCCGACGAGATATCATCAAGTTACTCCATTCGGGTTTTTCTCGGCAAAAACTCAACTACTTTCGCGGTCAGCCGAACGGACAGACGCGAGGTGGGGGAGAGGGCTATGTCAAACGGGAAGCTGTTCGCCTACGGCGCCTGGATGACCGCCGTCGCCGCCCTCTACCTGACATTTCCGGGGTGGCACATCGTGCTGTGGGCAGCGATCGCGCTGTCCAGCGCCGGTGCCGTCGTCGTCGGCATCATCCGGCACCGACCCCGCCGCCGCGGGCCGTGGATCCTCATGGCGCTGGCCGCGGTCGCCTTCATGGCGGGCGACCTCATCGGCATCGCGCTGGTCGAGGTGCTCCACCGCGAGGCCACCTTCCCGTCCCCGGCCGACGCCGTCTACCTCCTGGTTTTCGCGCCGGCGCTGGTCTTCGGGCTGCTCCGGCTGACCCGGTCGGGAATCGCCGTACGGGACCGGGCGAGCCTGATCGACGCACTCATCCTGACCGCCGGCGCCGCGTTGCTCTCCTGGATCTTCCTGATCAATCCGAACCTGCAGAACCCCGAGCTGACCCCGGTGCAGAAGACGATCTCCGTCGCCTACCCGGCGCTCGACCTGCTGGTCCTCACGATCGTGGTACGGCTCGCGATCAGCGCGGTCCGGACCGCGGCGGTCTACCTCCTCGTGCTGGCCGGTCTCGGGCTGCTGGTGGCCGACGTCCTGTACGGGCTCAGCCAGCTCGGCGGGGCGTGGCAGGTCGGCGGCATGATCGACGTGGGGTGGATCGTGTTCTACGCCGCGTGGGGCGCCGCCGCCCTGCACCCGTCCATGGTCGGCCTCACCGAGCCGCGGGTGCTGCGCCACACCGAGGTGAGTGCCCGTCGCGCCGTGCTCGGCGTGGCCTCGCTGGTCGCGCCCGGGGTGCTGCTCGTGGAGGCCCTGAAGGGCGACGTGCGCGACGGCGTCGTCATCGCGCTGGTGTCGGGCATCCTGGTGCCGCTGGCGTTGGCCCGCCTGTCCACGGTGGCGAGTGGTCTGCGCCGGACCCTGGCGCGTGAGCGGGAGCTACGGCTGGCGTGCGAGACGCTGCTGTCCACCACCACTACCGCCGAGGTGATTGACGTGGTCCACGCGGCGGTCGGGCAGTTGCTGCCGCCCGGAACGCCGCACCGGGTCGTCCTGGAGGTTCGGGATCCCGAGCAGGCGCCGGACCACCTGCCGGAGGCGGAGGCGGGCGCCGACAGCGCGGCGGACGAGGCGCCGGCGATGACGATGACCTACACCCGAAGGCTGGAGCCGACGGTCGCCGAGCGGCTGGTCGACTTCCCGCTCACCCTGCACTACCGACTCACCGTCGGCGCCCGCGACGTCGGTGACCTCTTCGTCGCCGCGGACGAGATCCCGCTCGTCGGCCTCCAGCAGGCCGTCCCCGTCCTCGCCGGCCAGGCGGCCACCATGCTGGACCACATCACCCTGAACCGGGAGATCAACCAGCGGGAGAGCGAGGCGTACTTCCGCACGCTGGTGCTGCATGCCGCTGACGTCATTCTGATCGTGGACGACAGCAACGTCATCCGCTACGCGAGCCCGTCCGCGCCCACGGTGTTCGGCACCGCTGATCTGGTCGGGGCCGCCCTGCTCGACCTGATCGACCCGGACCATGAGGACGCCGTGGCGGACAGCCTGGACCGGGTGCGCGCCGGCGAGCCGGTGTCCGCCACGGCTTCCGGCGTGGCTGCGGACGCCGCCCAACCGACGGCGGCGCGCGGCGCGGCGGACCCGGCTGCCGCGGCCGACTGGATCGTGCGCCGGGCGGACTGCGAACTCCGGCGGGTCGAGATGTCCGGGCAGGACCTGCGCGCCGACCCAACGGTGGGCGGCGTCGTGCTCACCCTGCGGGACGTGACCGAGCGGCGTCGACTGGAGCAGGAACTGCTGCGTCGTGCCTACTTCGACTCGCTCACCGGCCTGGCCAACCGCTCGCTCTTCCAGGACAAGGTCAACCAGGCCACCACCCGGGTCGCCCAAACCGGCGAGGTGGCCGGTGTGATCGTCGTCAACCTGGACGAGTTCAAGGTCATCAACGACACGCTGGGGCACGACGCCGGTGACGAACTGCTGATCGCGGTCGGGGCTCGGCTGGTGCGGGTGCTGCAGCCGGACGGGCTGGTCGCCCGCCTCGGCGCTGACGAGTTCGCCACCGTGGTGGAGCACCGCACCGAGGTCCGGGAGGTGGAGCGCGTGGCGGAACGGGTGATGGCCGCGTTCGACGAGCCCTTCCTGCTCACCCAGGGAATCGTCACCACGCAGGTGAGCATCGGTGTGGCCACCACCGTCGACGCGACCGACGGCCATCGGCTCCTCGGCCAGGCCGACGTTGCGCTGGGCCTGGCCAAGGGCGGCGGCAAGGCGCGCTGGCGGCGGTACGAGGCGTCCCTGCACACGAAGATCATGGAGCGGCTGCAGTTGCGCAGTGAACTCGACCAGGCCATCGCCGGCGGGGAGTTCGTGCTCAACTACCAGCCGATCGTGGAACTGCGGACCGGGCGCACCCAGGGGTTCGAGGCGCTGGTCCGGTGGAACCACCCGACCCGCGGGCTGGTCCCGCCGGATCAGTTCATCCAGATCGCCGAGGAGAGCGGGCTGATCGTCGCGCTCGGGGCCTGGGTGCTGCGGACCTCCGTCACCGCGGCCGTGCGGTGGCGGGAACTCGCGCCGGTCGACAGCCCGTACGTGAGCGTGAACGTGTCGGCCCGCCAGTTCCGCAGCGCCGGCTTCATCGACCTGGTCCGCCGGGAGCTGGCCGAGTCAGGTCTTCCGCCGCAGTACCTGATCCTGGAGATCACAGAGAGCCTGCTGCTGGGCGACCAGTCGAAGGTGTGGGCCGATCTCAGTACGCTGCGCGACGCCGGCGTTCGGGTGTCGATCGACGACTTCGGCACCGGGTACTCGTCGCTGAGTTACCTGCACCAGGTCCCGATCGACATCATCAAACTGGACAAGTCCTTCGTCGACACGATCGCCTCGTCGCGACAGCAACTGGATCTGGTCACCGGCATCGTGGCGCTCTCGCGCACCCTGCACCTGCAGGTGGTGGCCGAGGGGATCGAGACGGCGGAGGATCGGATGCTCCTGGTGGAGGCGGGTTGCGGGTACGGCCAGGGGTACTTCTTCGCCCGGCCGATGCCGGAAGCGGCCGCCGTCGAGTCGTTGCTGCACACGCGGGTGCTCGCAACGAGCTAGCGGGGGGTGGCCACGACGCCGCCCCTGGCCCGTCCCGCCGCGCCGGCATGGGAAGGGCCCCGGCAGGGTGCACCGGGGCCCGGACAACACGTTATTTTGCTACATCCACCCGCAGCGGCGGGTGCGGAACGTCGGTGCACGCGATAGCGACCACCTCTTGTCGGATCGGGGACGGGAGCACTTCGAATCAGGTATGTCGCGTCCTCCTTGCCAACTCGGCATCGGCTTGCTCACTCAGCGTAGGCGGTCGGTGGACTAAATTTCTAGCCCCTTTCGAGACGAATTTTGGCGATTTCTGATACCGCTGCCGAGGTGGGCGGGTGGCGCGCC
The DNA here is from genome assembly GCA_035296325.1 of Micromonosporaceae bacterium. Lineage (GTDB taxonomy): Bacteria > Actinomycetota > Actinomycetes > Mycobacteriales > Micromonosporaceae > DATHBD01. The sequence continues at coordinate 236,164 of DATHBD010000060.1, forward strand.
GGACCGGGTGACGCAGTGGCCCGCTGTTTCCCTGCCCCGCGGGTGGGCACTACAGCAACGACACCCACACGATCGGAGGACACCATGAACGACTTTTTGGACAAGGCCAAGGATCTGGCGGGCAAGCACGATGACAAGGTCGATCAGGGCCTGGAGCGGGCCGGCGACGAGGTTGACGAGCGTACCGGCGCGCGGTACTCCACCCAGGTCGACAAGGGTGTGGACTTCGCGCAGGAGCGCACCGGCGGCGCCGACCGCCAGCCGTAGAACGAGCGCAATACGGCGCCCCCATCCGTCTCCGGTTCCGGGACCGATCGGGGGCGCCGCCGCGTCTGCGGTCAGTGGCGCCGGGAACCCGCGCCGACCAACGGCTCCGCGCGGGTGCTGATCCGATGGTGGTGCTGCGGTTCCGCGTAGAAGGTCAGGCCGATCACCGCCGCGAGTGTGCCGAGGAACCCGGCTGCTGCCATCCACTCCCGTCCGCTGACGATCGCATCGCCGAGGAACGCCAGCCCGATGATCGCGGCCGGTACGGCGGCCGCCGCGTCCATCGCCGCCACCGCGGCGGTCGTGGAACCGCGCTGCATGGCCATACCCAGCAGCAGCTGGCCCACCATCGAGTGCACGATCACCAGGTACAGCAGCGGGTCGGTGACAAACTGCTGGAGGGACTGCGCCGCCGCCAGCGGCCGGGACGCCACCGCCGCGGCGCCGAACGTCAGGCCGGCCAGCAGGCCGAGCGCAACCGACCCGGGCGGCCCGTGCAGCCGGACCGCGAAGAAGCCCGCCACCCCGACCGCGATCAGGGCGACAATCAGCCACAGCACGCCGGTGGCGGGAAGCGGCTCGGACTGGGCCGGCTCCGCCGAGACGATCAGGGCGGTCAGACCAACGCAGAGCATCCCGAGCAGGGCGAGCTCGGCGGGCGGCAGCCGCCACTTCAGCACCACCACGCCAAGGACCACGGTGACGCCGAGACCCGCCGCCATCGCGGACTGCACCAGGAACAGCGGAAGATCCCGGCGGGCCAGGAAGGCCAGCGCGAAGCCGGCGAACTGGCACGCGATGCCGACCAGGTAGATCCGGTGCCGGCCCAGCCGCAGGAACAGGCGGGGGTCGAACGCGGCGTGCAGGTCGGTGCGGGCCGCCGCAACCGACTGCAGCAGGTTCGCGACGCCGTACGCCAGGATCATGGCCGCGAGGAAGACCCATCCGGAAGACGCCACCGGCCGAGGATAGCTGCCGGATCGCGGTCGACTGTGGCTATGTCCCCACCCGGGAGCGCCGCTACCCGAGCAACTCGGCGTGACCCAGGCGGGCCAGCACCTCTTCGTGCAGCGTGCCGTTGGTGGCGATGGCGCTGCCGCCGCCAGGGCCCGGGCGTCCGGCCAGATCGGTGAACCGGCCGCCTGCCTCCGTGACGATCGGCACGAGCGCGGCGAGGTCCCACAGGGAGAGTTCCGGCTCGACCATGATGTCCACGGCGCCCTCGGCGGCCAGCATGTACCCGTAGAAGTCCCCGTATGCCCGGGTCCGCCAACAGCCGCGCATGAGTTCCACCATGGCGTCCAGCCGGCCCACCTCGTCCCAACTGGTCAGCGACGAGTAGCAGAACGAGGCGTCGGCGAGGCGGCGCACCGCCGACACCCGGATCGGCGTGGCGGCCGCGGTGTGCTTGCCGGCGTACGCCCCGTGCCCCGAGGCCGCCCACCAGCGGCGGCCCAGCGCCGGCGCGGAGACCAGCCCCACCACCGGCTCCTCACCCTCCATCAGCGCGATCAACGTGGCCCAGACCGGCACCCCCCGGATGAAGTTCTTGGTGCCGTCGATCGGGTCGATCACCCACTGCCGCCGCCCCGACCCGGCGGCCGCCTTGCGCGCGCCGAACTCCTCGCCGAGCACGCCGTCGCGGGGCCGGGTGCGGGCCAGCGTCGCCCGCAGCGCCTTCTCCACCGCGGTGTCCGCATCGGAGACCGGGGTCAGGTCGGGCTTCTCGCTCACCCGCAGGTCGAGCGCGCGGAACCGGGGCATGGAGATGGCGTCCGCCGTATCGGCGAGGACATGGGCGAGGGAGAGATCATCGGCGTATCGGGCCATGCGCGGAAACCTAGCGGATGCCCGGGAGCGCACGTCCGACGCGCCCGATACCGTTCCAGGGATGAGACCCGAGTTCTTGTGCGGGCTGCTCGCCGAGCCCGATCGGCTGCGTGTGTTCGCGGCTGTGGTGCTCGGCGCGCGGAGCGCCGGTGAGGTGGCGCAACGCACCGGTCTGCCGGCCCGCGCGGTGGTCGCCGCCCTCCACCGGTTTGAGCAGGGCGGGCTGGTCAGCACGGTCGGGGACGGGCTGGTGGCGGACACCTCGGCGTTCAAGGATGCGGTCCGGGAGTACGCTCCGGCACCCGGCTCCGCCGAGCCGCTCGACCCGGACCGGCAGCGCGACACGGTGCTGCGGACGTTTCTGGTCGACGGTCGGTTGGTCCGGCTGCCGGCGCAGCACTCCAAACGGCTGATCGTGCTGGAGCACATCGTGGCGGCCTTCGAACCGGGCGTGAAGTACCCGGAGAAGGCGGTCAACGCGATTCTGCGGGCCTGGCACGCCGACTACGCCGCCCTGCGCCGCAACCTCGTGGACGAGGGCCTGATGGGCCGCGACGCGGGCGTGTACTGGCGCACCGGCGGATACGTGGAACTCTGAGGACCGGATCCCTCACTGGTCCTCTGGCATGTCCTCACCGGAGCGGGAGGCGAGCAGCCGCCGGAACGAGGCGAGCCGACGGGGATCCGCGCCGCCCTCGGCCACCAGCAGGTCCAGCCCGCACTCGCCGCCGGCGCCGGTGTGGTCGCAGTTGGACGGGCACCGGGTGGAGGCTTCGACCAGGTCCGGGAAGCCGTGCAGCAGGCTGTCGGCGGAGACGTGGGCCAGGCCGAATGAGCGGATGCCCGGTGTGTCGATGATCCAGCCGGCGCCGATCGCGTTCCCGGCCGGGTCGACGGCGGCGGCCGGGCCGGCGCCTTCGGCCGGGTCCGGGGCGGCCAGCCGCAGCGCCACCGCACTGGTGGAGGTGTGCCGCCCCTTGCCCACGGCGCTCACCACGCCGACCGCCCGGTCGGTGCCCGGCACCAGCCGGTTCACCAGGGTGGACTTGCCCACGCCGGAGTGCCCGACCAGCACGGAGAGCCGATCGGTCAGGGCGGTCCGCAGCGCGGTGAGCGGCTGGTCCGGGCGGCAGAGCACCCACGGCAGGTCGAGGACGGCGTAGTAGCCCAGCACCTCGGTGGGGTCGCCGAGGTCGGCTTTGGTCAGGCAGAGCAGTGGTTCGATCCCGGCGTCGTACGAGGCGACCAGGCACCGGTCGATGAACCCGGTGCGCGGCGGCGGATCGTGCAGCGAACAGACGATGACCAGCTGCTGGGCGTTGGCGACCACCACCCGTTCCTGACGCCCTTCGACGCTGGTGTCGTCGTCGTCGGCGGTCCGCATCAGCACCGACACCCGGTCGGCCAGGCTGACGATCCGGGCGAGCGCGTCGGGTAGCCCGGACAGGTCCCCGACCAGGCGCACCCGGTCACCCACCACGACACCACGGCGGCCCAGCTCGCGGGCGCGCATGGCGGTGACCGTACGTCCGTTGGCCAGGGCGCAGGTGTACCGCCCACGGTCCACCGCGACCACGAAACCATCCACCGCGTCGTCATGGCTCGGCCGGCGGCGGGTACGCGGGCGCGAGGACCGGCCCGGGCGCACCCGGACGTCGTCCTCGTCGTACTCCCGGGACCGGTTCAGGCCTGGCCCTCCCGCTCATCCACCGCGGAACTCGTCATCGTCGACCATAGTGCCGCAAACTCCGGCAGCGTCTTGCTGGTACACCCCACGTCGGTCAACTCGATGCCCGGCACGACCAGGCCGATCACCGCGGCTGCGTGCGCCATGCGGTGATCGTCGTAGGTCTCGAAGACGGCGCCGCGCAGCGGCCTCGGATGGATCTCCAGCCCGTCGGGAAGCTCCCGCACCTCGGCGCCGAGCTTGCCGAGTTCCTTCGCCAGCGCGGCCAGGCGGTCGGTCTCGTGCGCCCGGATGTGCCCGATGCCGCGCAGCCGCGACGGCGAGTCGGCGACCGCGGCCAGTGCCGCCAGCACCGGAGTGAGCTCGCCCACCTCGTTGAGGTCGGCGTCCAGCCCGTGCACCGTGCCGGTCCCGCGCACGGTCAGCCCGTCCGCCCCCAGCGTCGCGGTGCCGCCCATCTCGGTGAGCAGGTCGCGGAGCCGGTCACCCGGCTGTGTTGTGCTGTGGGGCCAGCCCTGCACGGTCACGGTGCCGCCGGTGACGAGTGCGGCGGCGAGGAACGGCGCGGCTCCGGACAGGTCCGGCTCGATGTCCCAGGCGCGTTCGGAGAGCCGTCCGGGCTCCACGACCCAGACGTCGGGATCGCTGTCGTCCACTCCGGCACCCGCCGCCCGCAGCATCGCGACGGTCATCCGCAGGTGCGGGGCGCTCGGCACGGGTGGCCCGACATGGCGGACCACCACGCCGTAGTCGTACGCGGCGCCGGCGAGCAGCAGGCCCGACACGAACTGGCTGGACGCGGAGGCGTCGATCGTCACCTCGCCGCCGGAGACGCGGACCGCGCCGTGCACGGTCAGCGGCAGGCCGTCCTGCGGCGAGGCGTCCAGCCGGACGCCGAGCGAGCGCAGCGCGGTGAGCAGTGGTGCCAGCGGTCGTTCCCGGGCCCGCGGGTCACCGTCGAACGTGATCGGCCCGTCGGCCAGTGCCGCGATGCCCGGCAGGAACCGCATCACCGTGCCCGCCAGGCCGACGTCGAGAAGGGCCGGCCCGCGTAGTTGCCGCGATCGCACCGTCCACAAGCCATCATCCACAGTGGAGACGTGGCACCCCATGGCCTGCAGCGCGGATGCCATCAGCTCCGTGTCGCGGGCCCGCAGGGGCGCCCGCAGGGTGCTGGAGCCTGGCGAGATGGCCGCGAGGACGAGCGCCCGGGCGGTCATCGACTTCGACCCTGGCAGTCGCAGGGTGGTGGTCACCGGGCCGGCTGCGGTCGGCGCGGCCCAGGGCCGGGCGGAGTCGGGTGAGCCGGCGGTCGGGGAGGAGGTTGTTGACACCCGTACAGTCTGCCGGCTCCATGCCGGCCCGGCGATGGGGTTCCGGGCAACTCCTGCACCGTGGGACGGACCACGGGAAGGCGTGGAACGCGTTACGGTACGGCCATGTGCGGCCGGTACGCGACCACCCGGAGCAGCGCCGACCTCGCCGCCCTCTTCGAGGCGGCGGATGAGACCGGCGGCGTCCTGGTGCCCGACTACAACGTGGCACCGACCGACCCCACTCCGGTCATCCGGGTTTCCGCACGGGCCGGCGGTCGGGTCGTCTCGGCGGCAAGGTGGGGACTGGTGCCCCCGTGGGCGAAGGACACCCGGGGGGCGGCGCGCATGATCAACGCGCGCGCCGAGACGGTCGAGACGTCGCGCGCATTTGCCCGGCCGTTCGCCGAGCGTCGCTGCCTGGTGCCGGTGGATGGCTGGTACGAGTGGGTGCGCGACGACGCCGGCGGCAAGCAGGCGTACTTCATGACGCCGACCGACGGCGGGCCGCTCGCCCTGGCCGGCCTGTGGTCGGTCTGGGGCAACGCCGAGCAGCGGGTGCTGACCTGCACGGTCCTCACCACGGCCGCTGTCGATGAGCTGGCCCTGGTGCACCACCGCATGCCGTTGGCGCTGCCGCCGCGGCGGTGGGCCGAGTGGCTCAGCGGGCGCGACGTCGCAGCCGCCGATCTGCTCGCACCTCCACCCGCGGATCTGCTCGCCGGGCTGGAGCTTCGACCGGTCGGTGCACGGGTGGGGGACGTGCGCAATGACGGTCCGGAACTTATCGATCGAGTGCCCGGTCGGCCGCTGCATCGACCGGCAGATATCGACGCGGACTTGACCTTATTTTGAGGGGTTGGACCGGGTTCGTCCCCCGGCAGAAGTGACAGAAACCCGCTTACACGCTTGTTTTCGCCGCGATGCCTGCGGTAGACACTGCGCCGGCGGGTTTGGTCCGAGCCAAGCCTTGTGACCTGCCCGTCGTTCGTGTTTCTGACCCACGGGGGAGGTGGGGGATGACCCGCGCGCGTATGCCACGCCCGCACGAGGTTGCCGCTGCGAGGCGGGACCCACGACTGATTCGAGCGGTACGGGAACGTCAGGGTGACATCGAATGGCGCACGCGAGGCGCGTGCCAGTCGGTCGACCCGGAGACGTTCTTCCCGGCGCCGACCGAGCCAGCCGATGCGGCTGTGTCGATGTGTCGTAACTGTGATGTCCAGGGTGCCTGCCTGGCCTGGGCGCTGGAGGTGGGTGACTGCCACGGCGTCTGGGGTGCTACCACACCCCGCGAGCGACGGGCCATGCTCATCGCCTGGCGGGGCGCGGCGGACGCTGCGCCGGCAGTCAGCCCGGGGCGGCGGCTGCAGACGATGAGCCGCGCCGACGGCATCGACTCGATCGTGGTCCACGACGAGTTCACCGCCGCCGACGCGGCGGCCGGGCTCGCGGCGGGCCCGACCGTGCTCGCCGACGTCCGGACGGCGGAAGAGGTGGGGATCCAGAGGCTCACGGCTGCGGGGGCGGTGGCCGCCGCAGCCGGGTGACCTCGTCCTGGGACGATCCCGGGGTGAACGTCGTGGCAACGCGGTACGGGCCGGCGGGGTACGTCATCGACGTACCCGCCGGCCCGGCCACCGGCGTGCTCGTGCTCGGCCACGGCGCCGGCGGTGGGGTCGACGCGGTGGATCTGCTCGCCGTGCGGCGCGCCGCCACCGCCGCCGGCCTCGTGGTTGTCCGCGTCACCCAGCCCTACCGGGTGGCCGGACGGCGTGCGCCGGCACCGGCGGGTCAACTCGACGAGGCATGGCTGGCGGTGCTGGCACACCTCGCTGAGCTGCCGACGGTCACCGGGCTGCCGCTCGTCGTGGGCGGGCGCTCCAGCGGGGCGAGGGTGGCCTGCCGGACCGCCCGTCGGTCGGGTGCGGTCGGGGTCGTCGCGCTCGCGTTTCCGCTGCACCCGCCGGGCCGCCCGGACCGTTCCCGGGCGGCGGAGGTGCCGGAAGGGCTGCCCGTGCTGGTGGTCAACGGCGACCGGGATCCGTTCGGCGTGCCCGAGAGCGGGCCAACCGTCGACGTGGCGGTGCGACCGGGGGAGGCCCATGACCTGCGCCGGGACCCCAGCGGTGCGGCGCATGTCGTGGTGGACTGGCTGCGTCGGCACGGGTGGGCCCGCCCCGATCGGGGATAATCCGTTCGAGTCTTTCCAGGTCGACGCGTGTCCGGGCACCGTTCGGTTCGTTTACCTCCACGTACCCGGCGACCCCGGGTGCAGATCCACAACCTCCCAGGTCCTTCCTGCCCCGGAACGGTCGGTCGGTCCCAGCCTTGTGCCGGCCACCGGGGCAGGTGGGTGGGGCCTGGAATGTCGGCACCCACCAGCAGCGTTACACCGGCCGGGTGCGGTCGTCGATCCGCGGCGCCGCCCTTGGCGAGGGACGCACGCGTTCCGGTGTGGGAGACGACGTGGAGATCATCCAGCGCGGTCGGCTGCGCGACATTCTGAGCGGGCCGGCGTGGCCCACCGGAGGTCCACCGACGGTCGACTCCGGCCCGCCCGCAGATGCGCGGACTGGACTGGTCCTCGGCGGGTACCCAGCGGGCTTCCAGGGTGCCGGCGTATTCTCGGCGCAACAGTCGAGGGGGGATCGCCCAGTGACCGACAGCGAGAGCCCGGCGCAGCGGCGCGCGCGCTTCGAGCGTGACGCCCTGCCGTTCCTTGACCAGCTCTACGCGGCCGGACTGCGGATGACGAGGAATCCGGCCGATGCCGAGGACCTGGTGCAGGAGACCTTCCTCAAGGCGTACGCGGCCTTCCACCAGTTCGAGCACGGTACGAACCTGAAGGCCTGGCTGTACCGCATCCTCACCAACACCTACATCAACTCGTACCGACGCAGGCAGCGCCAGCCCGTGCAGGCGCCGACCGAGGAGATCTCGGACTGGCAGTTGGCCGAGGCCGAGTCACACACGTCGAGTGGCCTGCGTTCCGCCGAGACCGAGGCGTTGGACCGGTTGCCCGACTCCGACATCAAGGCCGCCCTGCAGGCGCTGCCGGAGGACTTCCGGCTCGCCGTGTACCTGGCCGACGTGGAGGGCTTCTCCTACAAGGAGATCGCCGACATCATGGGCACGCCGATCGGCACCGTGATGTCCCGCCTGCACCGCGGCCGGCGCAACCTGCGCGGCCTGCTGGAGCGCTATGCAACCGATCGAGGCTTTACCCGCGCCCCAGCGGCCGACCTCACGGTCGACCTGCCGGCCGGGCAGGAGGTGTGATCGTCATGAGCTGCGGTGATCCACACGAGACTGACTGTCGCGAGGTTCTTGAAGAGGTCTACATCTACCTGGACCTGGAGTGCGCGGATTCCCGGCGGGAGGTGATCCGTGCCCACCTCGAGGAGTGCTCGCCGTGCCTTCGGGAGTACGGCATCGAACACGAGGTCAAGGCGCTGGTGGCGCGGTGCTGCGGCTCCGAGGTGGCGCCGATGGAGCTCAAGCAGCGGGTGCGGCTGAGGTTGTCGCAGTACGTCTTCGAGGCCGACCGCCGCGAGTACCTTCCCGAGTGATCCTCCCCAGGGCGGGACGATCTCGAGTGGTGGCGCGGTGGGTGCGACCCGGACGTGATTGGATACCTGCGGCACTGCGAACGCCGAGGGGGCAGGTATGGCCGAGGAGATCCGCGCCGAGATGGTCGCGAACGTCTGGAAGATCGTCAAGGCCGTTGGTGACGAGGTCGAAGAGGGTGACACCCTGCTCATCCTGGAGTCCATGAAGATGGAGATCCCGGTGGTCGCCGAGGCCGACGGCGTGCTGCAGTCGATCGCCGTCAACGAGGGTGACGTGGTCCAGGAGGGCGACCTTATCGCGGTGATCGAGTAGCCGGGTCGCCGTCCCCGGCCGTCCCGCCGTCGTCGATCAGGTCGAACGCCACCTCCATCGCCGCCGAGTGCCGCTGCCGGTCGGAAAGATCCGGGTCGCGCAGCAGAAACGCCGACGCGTGTACGGCGAAGATCGCCAAGCTGCTGCGGAGCCGCCGTGCCGGTGGATCACCGGGGTCACAGAGCACGTCGGTCAGGGCGAGCATCCGGTCGCGCATCCGTACGCCGGCTGGCATGCCCTTGATGGCTGTCTGGTTGCGCTCGAAGAACCGCATCACCTCGTGGTGTCGCTCAGACTGCAGGTCCTCGCCGTACCGCTGGATCAGCTCCCGCCGCGTTGCCGGCGTGCGGGGCTGTTGTTGAGCCCAGGCCAACAACTCGTCGAGCCGGGCGATCCGGTCCTCGATGAGGCTCTGGATGATGTCGTCCTTGGTCTGGAAGTGGTAATAGAGCGCGGCCTTCGTCACGCCCAGCCGCTCCGCGATCTCCCGGAGCGAGGTCTTCTCATAGCCGTGCTCGATGAACAGTGCGAGCGCCACGCGCTGGATTCGGGACCGGGTGTCCGGGCCGTCGCCGACGGCCGGCTCCGGAGCCCCGACACCGGGTCCGCCCCGAGGGGCCGCGGCTGTCTGCCGCTCGTGCTTGTCCATGACATCTCCATGACCACGCCGGGCGGAGGGAACTTACTTGACGACCGGCTAGTGAGCAGCATACCGTACGGGTGTCACTAGCCGGTCGGCAAGTAAGCCCAGAACGGGGTAAGCCGATGTCCGAAGCCACCACATCGACTGTTCCGCGACCCAATCTCCGGGTGGTGCTACCTGGCCTGATGCTGGCCATGCTGCTGGCGATGCTGGACAACATGATCGTCAGCACCGCGCTGCCGCGGATCGTGGGCGAGCTGTCCGGTCTGGACCACTTCTCGTGGGTGGTCACCGCGTACATCCTCGGCATGACCGTGTCCACGCCCATCTGGGGCAAGCTCGGCGACCTGTACGGCCGCAAGACCGTCTTCCTGACCGCCATCGTGGTGTTCCTGATCGGCTCCGCGCTCTGCGGCATGTCGCAGTCGATGGAGCAGCTCATCGGGTTCCGGGCGCTGCAGGGCCTGGGCGCGGGCGGGCTGATGGTCAGCGTCATGGCGATCATCGGCGACCTGGTGCCGCCCCGCGAGCGCGGGAAGTACCAGGGTCAGATCGCCGCCGTGATGGCGATCGCGATGATCGCGGGACCCCTGGTCGGTGGCTTCATCACCGACAACCTGTCGTGGCGCTGGGCCTTCTACGTCAACCTGCCGCTGGGTGGGATCGCACTGCTGGTGTTGATCGCCACGCTGCGCCTGCCGAAGTACCGCACCGAGCACCGCATCGACTGGGTGGGTGCCGTGCTGCTCTCGGTGGGCATCACCGCGCTCGTGCTGATCACCACCTGGGGCGGCAGTCAGTACGCCTGGGCGTCGGCAGAGATTCTCGGCCTGGCCGCCCTGGCCGCGGTCACGCTGGCCCTCTTCCTGGTGGTTGAGCGGCGGGTGCCGGAGCCGATCATTCCGCTGCGCACGTTCGCCAACCGGAACTTCTCCCTGGTGGCCGTCATGGGCTTCCTGGTCGGGTTCGCCATGTTCGGCGCGGTGGCGTTTCTCCCGCTGTACCAGCAGACCGTGCAGGGGGCCTCGGCCACGGGCAGCGGACTCCTGCTCCTGCCGATGATGGCCGGCCTGCTCGTCACGTCGGTGATCGGCGGCAAAATGATCACCAAGACGGGCCGCTACAAGGCCGTCCCGGTGCTCGGCGGCGTGGTGATGGCGATCGGGATGGTGCTGCTGTCGCTGCTGGACGAGCACACCTCCAAGACGCTGTCCTCGGCGTACATGCTGGTGCTGGGCATCGGCATGGGTGGCCTGATGCAGACCACGATGCTGATCGCACAGAACAGCGTGGCGCAGCGCGATCTCGGCGTGGCGAGCAGCGTGGCGACGTTCTGCCGATCGATCGGCGGCTCCTTCGGGGTGGCGCTGTTCGGGGCGATCTTCAGCCACCGCCTGCAGGACGACCTCGCCGCGAAGCTTGGCCCGGCGGCGGTGGGGTTGACCGACGGCGGCGCCGAACTCGACCCGGGGATGCTGGATCGGCTGGACGCGCCGGTGCGGGAGGCGTTCCTGCACGCCGTGGCGTTCGCCACCTCGGGGGTCTTCGGCTGGGCGGTGCTCTTCGCAGTGGCGGTGCCTGTGCTCGCGATCTTCATCAAGGAGGTGCCGCTGCGCGGGTACGGCGACGGTGCGGCGTCGGACGCGAAGGCAGAACTCGTGGAGCCCGCCGTCACCGCGTAGTGCGGTCGCCGGTACGCCAGCTCAGGAAGGGCGTACCTCGATCACGGCGGGCTTGTCGGAGCGCAGATCAGCGCCGGCGAAGGTCGCCGCGGGCCGGGTGCCCACCACGATCACGTACTGCTGCTGCTCGCCGGGCACATTGCGGATCTGGAACGGGAAGTTGCACCGCGATCCCCCGATCCCAGCCGGGTCCGCCGCGAGCACCCCGTCCCCGAGGGTGCCGGTCACGACCACCGCTCCGGTGGAATCGCCCGGGTCGCCGACCCGGACCGGGCCGCCCGCGACGATGTCGGGGACCGAGGGCGGCGCCTGGCATGCCGAGCCCGCGGTGCCGGCGGACACACCGGCGACGCTGACATAGCCGTTCAGGACGAATCCGGACGGCTTCGTGCGACTGGCGTCGCCGGCCGCGATGAAGCCGCATCCACCGGTCACCAGCCCAGCCGCGACCAACACACTCAGGGTTCTCAACCAGCGCACCGCACGAACGGTACTCCCGCGGCGTGGCACTCTGGGGTGCGTGTCCACGCTGCGTGATCTCGTCGAGGAGCACACCGCCCTCGAACGGGTCGACATCGAGCACCTGCACCGCCTGGCCGGCGAGTGGCAGCTGGTGTCCGACCTCTCCTTCGCCGACCTGCTGATGTGGGTGCCCACCGGTGGCTCCGGCAACTTCCTCTGCGTCGCGCAGGTCCGGCCCACCACCGCGCCGACGGCGTACCAGGACGACCAGGTCGGCCACCGGGCCAGCGGTCCGGAGGCCGCGCATCTGGCCGTGGCCCGCGCCCAGGGCAGGATCTGGCGGGAGGGCGACCCGGTCTGGTACGGGGACACCCCGGCGCGGCACGAGGCGGTGCCGGTGCGGGGGCCCGGCGGTTCGGGTGTGATCGCGGTGATCGGGCGGGACACCAACCTCCTCACCGCCCGTACGCCGAGCCAGTTGGAGCTCAACTACCTCACCACGGCGGACGACCTGGCGCAGATGATCGCCGACGGCGCGTTCCCGCCTCAGATCCACCCTGGCGAAACGACGAGTGCGCCACGGGTCGGCGACGGGCTGATCCGGTTGGACGCCAGCGGGAACGTGACCTATGCCAGCCCGAATGCCCAGTCGGCGTACCGTCGGCTGGGTCGCGCCGCGCACCTGGTCGGTGAGGACCTGGCGGCGCTCACCGGCCGCCTCGCCGCCGACCCGCTGGAGGGCAGCGACGCCAGCGAACGGATCGCCACGGCGCTGCGCGGCGACGCCCCGCCGCGCAAGGAGATCGAGGCGCGCGGCGCCACGGTGTTGATGCGGGCGTTGCCGCTGATGCCGGCCGGCGTCCCGATCGGCGCGCTGGTGCTGGTCCGCGACATCACCGAGGTCCGGCGACGGGATCGCCAGCTGGTCACCAAGGACGCCACCATCCGGGAGATCCACCATCGGGTGAAGAACAACCTGCAGACCGTCGCGGCGCTGCTGCGCCTGCAGGCCCGGCGGGTGGGGCAGCCGGCGGCGCGCGCGGCGCTGGAGGAGTCGGTGCGGCGGGTGGCGTCGATCGCGCTGGTTCACGAGACGCTGTCGATGTCGTCGGAGGAGGCGGTGGAGTTCGACGGGATCGTCGACCGGGTCTCGGCGACAGCGGCCGAGCTCGCCGCGCCGGAATCGCAGGTCATCCTGCGGCGGGAGGGCACCTTCGGGGTGGTGCCCGCCGAGATCGCCACACCACTGGTGATGGTCCTCAACGAGTTGTTGCAGAATGCCGTCGAGCACGCGTACGGCCCCGGGTCGAGCGGCGAGGTGGTGGTCTCCGCGCACCGGTTCCGGGGGCAGCTGCACGTGACGGTCGCTGACGAAGGCAAGGGGCTGCCGGCCGGGTTCCGGCTCGACGCCAGCGAGCGGCTCGGGCTGCAGATCGTACGTACCCTGGCCACCAATGAACTCCAGGGGACCATCGAACTCCGCCCGCGGGCCGGCGGGGGCACCGAGGCGGTACTCGTCGTGCCGTATGCCAAGAAGTGAGAACGCGGGTCCGGACCAGTCGCCGGCAGGCTCGCAGTAGCCCGCAAGAAGGTCTGTATTTCCTACCGGGTAAGGGGTACATTGGTGGGACGGGCGCTCCACCCAATGGGATGGCGGTTCCGCGGGCATGGCAATCCGCCAGCCGGCGTGACAGAATAGCGCCTATGCACGCTGTGGAATTGCGGCTCGTCAGCCGCCGGCACGTCGACTTCGGTCGCGTCCGCAGCGCCATGTGTCCGGCCTTCTGACGCCGCCCACCCTTTTCTTTCCGGGCGCGCGCATGCGCCGGGCTGTTGAGTAATCAAAGTCGATCGGCGTCGCGCGTCCCCGCCTTCCAGGAGGACAGCCGAATGACGGTCAGCACCGCCGCGCCGCACGATGCCACCGGCGAGCCAACGCGCACCGGGGTCGTGCCAGCAGCGGCCGTGCCACCAGCTGACGCCGCAGCGGCCGGGGACGCGGCCCGCGTGGCGCGACCCGTCCGGGCGGCCGGCACCCGGACCGTCGGCGCCGCCAGTTCCCGGGCTGCCGCTGGCGCCGGGCGTCGCCCACGCGGCGAAGGGCAATGGGCCCTCGGGCACCGCGAGCCGCTCAACCCCAACGAGCGGTCGAAGAAGGACGACAATCCGCTCAACGTCCGGGCCCGGATCGAGAACATCTACGCGCACCGCGGGTTCGCCAGCATCGACCCCGCCGACCTGCGCGGCAGGTTCCGCTGGCACGGCCTCTACACCCAGCGCAAGCCAGGTATCGACGGCGGGCGCACCGCGGTGCTGGAGCCCGAGGAGCTCGAGGACGAGTACTTCATGCTCCGCATCCGGGTCGACACCGGGCAGCTGAACCTCGCGCAGTTGCGGGCGATCGCCGAGGTCTCTCAGCGGTACGGCCGGGACACCGCCGACATCACCGACCGGCAGAACATCCAGCTGCACTGGGTGCGCGTGGAGGACATGCCGGCCATCTGGAAGCTCATCGAGGACGTCGGGCTGACCACGACCGAGGCCTGCGGGGACTGCCCACGGGTGATCCTCGGCAGCCCGGTCGCCGGCGTGGCCGAGGCCGAGGTGATCGATCCGACCGAGGCGATCCGCGAGATCGAGAAGCGCTACATCGGCGATCCGGAGCTGTCCAACCTGCCGCGCAAGTTCAAGTCCTCGATCTCCTGGCTGGCCGACACGCCGTACGAGGCGAACGACATCTCGTTCCTCGGGGTCATCCACCCCGAGCACGGCCCCGGCTTCGACGTCTGGGTGGGCGGCGGGCTCTCCACGAACCCGATGCTGGCCCAGCGCCTGGGTGTGTGGGTGCCGCTGCACGAGGTGCCCGACGTGTGGGCCGGTGTGGTCCGGCTGTTCCGGGACTACGGGTACCGCCGACTGCGGACCCGGGCGCGGTTGAAGTTCCTGGTATCCGACTGGGGCGTGGGTCGCTTCCGGGAGGTGCTCGAGAAGGAGTACCTGGAGCGGCCGATGGTCGACGGGCCGGCACCGGAGCTGCCCGAGCGCCCCATCGACCACGTCGGCATCCACCGGCAGTGGGACGGGAAGTACTACGTCGGCGCGGCACCGGTCGCCGGTCGGGTGTCCGGCACCCTGCTCGCCCGGGTGGCCGACATCACCGAGGCGCACGGCAGCGACCGGGTCCGGCTCACGCCGTACCAGAAGCTGCTGGTCTGCGATGTCGCCGAGCCGGACGTCACCTCGCTGGTCGGCGCCCTGCGGGCGATCGACCTGCAGGTCACACCGTCGGCGTGGCGGCGGGGCACGATGGCCTGCACCGGCATCGAGTTCTGCAAGCTGGCGATCGTCGAGACCAAGGCCCGGGCGGCCACCCTCGTCACCGAGCTCGAGCAGCGGCTGGCCGGGTTCGACGCGGACATCTCCATCCACCTCAACGGGTGCCCGAACGCGTGCGCCCGCACGCAGGTGGCCGACATCGGGCTGAAGGGCCAGCTCATGCCGGGTCCGGACGGCGCGATGGTGGAGGGCTTCCAGATCCACCTCGGTGGCGGCCTGGGCATGGCGGAGGGTCAGACCGCCGGCTTCGGTCGCAAGCTGCGTGGCCTCAAGACCACAAGCGCCGAGCTGCCGGAGTACGTGGAGCGGGTGGCCCGGCGTTACCTCGCCGAGCGCGCTGCGGCTGAGCCGTTCGCGAACTGGGTGCTCCGCGCGGACGAGGAGGCACTGCGATGACGCGCCGCGCCGCGCGACGCACCACCCCGGACCCCCGCCGCGATCTTGCAGTCGTGCTTGCCTCTTTGCCCGACTCGCGGCGTTTTGCCCGAGGCATGACTGCAAGATCGCGGGGGGAAGCGTGAGTGAGCGTGCGGCTCCGATGTACTGCCCGTACTGCGGTGAAGAGGATCTCCGCCCGCATGAGGCGACCCACGGTTCCTGGGAGTGTCGCGGCTGTGCCCGCGTCTTCTCCGTGAAATTGCTCGGCCTGGCTACCAGCGTGTTGGAGGTGAACCGATGAGTACAGCTGTGGCACGTACCCGTGAGGAGCTGGTTGAGCTCGCCGCGGACGCATCCCGGAAGTTGGAGGGCAAGCGGGCCGAGGAGATCGTGGCCTGGGCTGCCGAGGAGTTCGGCGACCGGTTCTGCGTGACGAGTTCCTTCGCCGATGCGGTGCTCGCCCACGTCGTCTCCAGGGTCGTCCCCGGGGTGGACGTGATCTTCCTCGACACCGGCCTGCACTTCGCCGAGACGCTGCGGGTGCGCGACGTCGTGCAGCGCACGCTCCCGGTGACCGTGCGGTCCATCCGGCCCCGGCAGACCGTGGGTGAGCAGGAGGCGGAGTACGGCCCCAAGCTGTGGGCCCGCGAGCCCGACGAGTGCTGCGCCATCCGCAAGGTGGAACCGCTGGACCGGGCGCTGGAGAACTACGACGCGTGGGCGGCCGGGCTGCGCCGCGACGAGTCGCCCAGCCGCGCGAACACCCCGGTGGTCAGCTTCGAGGCGAGCCGCAACAAGATCAAGGTGTCGCCGATGGTGGCCTGGACCCAGGCCGACGTGGACGCGTACATCTCCCGGCACAACGTGCCGGTCAACGCGCTGATCCGGCAGGGATACGCCTCGGTGGGCTGCTGGCCGTGCACCCGGCGGACCCCTCCGGGCACCGACCCGCGGGCCGGTCGCTGGCCGATGTTCGACAAGAACGAGTGCGGCATTCACCGGTGACTCCGGTCGTCCTCGTCGCCCACGGATCGTCCTACCCGCGCGCCGCGGCCACGACCCGGGCACTCGCCCGGGCGGTGGCGGCGGCGCGTCCGGGTCTGGACGTCCGGACGGCGTACCTGGACCACGCCGGCCCCCGCCCGGGTGAGGTGCTCGTCGCGCTGGACGCGGCCGGGCACTCGGCGGCTGTCGTCGTGCCGCTCCTGCTCACCGCGGCATACCACGGGCGGGTGGACCTTCCCGGCGCGATTGCGGCGGCGCGCTCCGCCGGCCTGCGGCTCGACGCGCGGCAGTCGGCGGTGCTGGGCCCGGTGGATGGGCAGGTGCCGCCGCTGCTGTTGAGCGGGCTACGCCGTCGGCTGGTCGAGGCCGGCGGAAGCTTCGATGGTGTGGTGCTGGCCGCGGCCGGCACCCGGGACGCGGAAGCCCGATCCACCGTGGACCTGGCCGCCATCCGACTGGGCGAATTTCTGGACACACCGTGTGTCGCTGCGTTCGCCTCGGGCGAAGGGCTGTCCGGCAGCGCCGCCGTCGCCGCACTGCGTGCGGCGGGTGCCTCGCGCATCGCGGCCGCCGCGTACTTTCTCGCCTGCGGCCGGCTCTACGACACGGTGGCGGCCTCGGTCCGATCGGCCGGGGCGGTGTCGGTGGCGCAGCCCCTGGGCAGCGCTTGGGAGCTGGCCCAGCTCGTATTGGCGCGCGTCGATGCGTTGAACGGGCTGAACACTGCCCGGGCCGGCATCGTCGCCGCCGCCGGTCGCGCGGTGGCGTGAGCGTTGGCCGACCCGCGGTAGCTCCACATGGGTATCGTGGGCGGCATGCAGATGATCTGTCCGAAGTGTCAGGGCGCCATGCGGTCGTATGAGCGCAATGGGGTCATGATCGACCAGTGCTCCGAATGCCGTGGCCTCTTCCTCGATCGTGGAGAGTTGGAGCGACTCGTCGACGCCGAGAACGCGTGGCATGGCGAACGCCGTCCGAAGGAGTCGTACCCGCCGGCCTTCGCGTCCGGGGATGTGCCGCGACACAGCGAGCGCCGGCACGACGACGATGATGACGATGACGATCGCCGCCATCATGGTGACCGTCATCACACTGATCAGCGTCACTACAAGCAAAAGCAGCGCGGTGGATTTCTCGAGGATCTGTTCGGCTGATCGGTGGCCTGGAGCCAGCAGTCTGACCAAAGGAAAGCGCCCCGGCGGGATTGCCGCCGGGGCGCTGCTGAAATTTCAGTGATCAGGCTGAATGGGCGCGGACCCGGAAGCCTCCCCGGCGCTTCACAGCACGCCGTTCTTCTTCGCTCAACCCGCCCCACACACCGGCATCCTGACCCGAGTCGAGAGCCCACTGAAGGCAGTCGTCGACCACTGAGCAGCGCCGGCACACCGCCTTGGCCTGTTCTACCTGCAGGATTGCAGGGCCCGACGTCCCAATTGGGAAGAACAGCTCCGGGTCCTCATCACGGCAGGCAGCATGGTGGCGCCAGTCCGACATGGCGGCAACACTCCTTGATTTCCTCGCGAACGATCCATTGAATATGCGTACTTCTATTATGTGCATCTCGCGGTGAAGGTCGCAGAAGTCTGAGGACCGTCCCGTGAGGGGTATATGCCGAGTCCGATCGGCGATGCGCTGCCGCAACGCACCGATACGGCTCTTTCGCTTGTGAATACTTTCACGAACGGGCGGGATGTCAAGGGGGATTCTCGAAAAAAACTGCAGACCGTGAGGGACCTCACGACGGGTTTGTCCGGTTACGTAGGGAGATGGACGTAGTACCCGACGGCAGCGTGCGATTGAAATATGACTCAGTGTAGCTAGACGACTGTACTGTGCAGACTCGGCGCGCCCGACGTTGGCAACTTCACCTGTTCAACGACGGCCGAGTCGCCCGGTCACTCAGCAGACTACGCGCAATGCCCGCGGGATCGACGCGAGTTCCAGCTTGTCCCGCTCGCCGAGGTAGTCCCCGTCGACCTGGAACGCCGTGGGGCGGGCTGCCCGCAGGGTGAACCCGGCAAGGTCATGGAGTCGCAGCACCTGCTTGCCGTGCGGGTTCGGGTGCCCGGAGAACATCTGCGTCACGGTGCGTACCGTGCTGCTGAACCGAAGGTTGCGCAGGGCCAGGATGTCGAGGCCGGTGTCGAACGAGGCATCGGGGGAGCAGTGGATCGGTCGCTGACCGAGGTAGGTCCAGGGCGCGGTGTTCTGCACCATCGCCGTCGCCAGGCCGGCCTCGGCGGGTTCCCCCGGGCGCTCCAGGGTGATGGCAGGCATCCGGCGCTCCGCGCCGACGGCGTACTGCGCCAGCGTCGCGCGCACGTACAGGGCCGGCGTGGAGACTGCCCCACGCGTACGGGCCTCCTCCACCCGCCGGACCACTTCGGCGTCGATCCCGAGGCCGCAGCAGAAGGTGAAGTAACGGTCCTCCGCCCGGCCGAGCCCAACCGTGCGGGTGTGGCCGGCCCGGAGCGCCTCGAGAATGACGCCGGTGCCCTCGGTCCAGTCCCGGGGTAGGCCGAGTGCCCGGGCGAACACGTTGGTGGAGCCGCCGGGCACCACCGCGAGCGCGGGCCGCTGCTCGGCACGCCCTTCGGGGGCACCGGCATCAGCCGTCATCAGCCCGTTGACCACTTCGTTGACCGTGCCGTCACCACCGAGCGTCACCACGAGCTCGAACTTCGACCGTGCCGCTTCCCGCGCCAGCTGGGCGGCGTGACCCCGCTCCTCGGTGTGCACCGCGGTGAGGTCGACCTGACTGCCGAGGGCACGAACCAGGACGTCCCGGATGCGCGGGGTGGTCGTCGTCGCGTTCGGGTTGACGACGAGCAGGGCGCGCATGGCCGGCACTGTACCCCGCCCCACCCACCGGCGCTGTCGCCCGGACGACCGGTGGCTCAGCCCCGCGGTGGCGCGGAATGCGCCCGGTACAGTGGCCCGGTGACCGAGCCGACCGCGGACGCTGCCGGGGTGCCGTCCCGGACCACCCTGCGGTGGGCGGTTCGTCTGATCCTGGCCCAGGTGGTGGCGCTGGCGCTGCTCACCGCGGCGCTCGGTTACGGCAGCCTGGTCGACCGGTCCACGACGGCGCGCATGGCCGCGTCGGTCACCGGCTACGCCCTGCTCCTCACGGTGTTGCTGGGATGCGCGGGCGTCGGCCTGGCCCGTCATCGACGCTGGGCCCGCGGGCCCGCGATCGTGCTCGAGTTGCTCCAGGTGCCGATCGGCTTCGGGCTGCTCGCCGGCGGCCTGGCCGTCGTGGGCGTGCCGATGCTGGCGGCCAGCATCGGTGCGGCCGGTCTGTTGCTGGCGCCGTCGACCAGGTTCGCGCTCGCCGACCGCTGAGCCGGGAGGGCTGCCCCCCGATCGTGTTGTCGCGCGGCGGTACGGTCGAGACGTCGATGATTTCCACCGGCGGGCGTAGGCTCACCTGTCGTGAGTGTTGATCAGGCGGTTCGCCTGCCCGCATATCAGGTGCTCGCCGACGAACTGCGTACCGAGATCATCTCGGGGCGGTTGTGTCCGGGGCAGCGACTGCCGACCGAGCCGCAGCTCTGCGCGCATTCCGGCCTGAGCCGATCCACGGTCCGGGAGGCGTTACGACTCTTGGCGAGCCAGCACCTCATCGTCACGACCAGGGGCGTGACCGGCGGCAGCTTCGTGGCCCGGCCCAGTGCCGCGCAGCTGGCCGACTCCCTGACGCTCGGTATGGACATGCTGCTGTCCTCCGGGACGATCGTGACCCCACACGTGCTGGAGGCCCGGGGCCTGATCGAGGTGCCCGCAGCCGCGATGGCCGCCGAACGGCGCACCGACGAGCATCTCGGCGCCATGCGGGACGCCCTGCGCAGCGCTCAGGCGCCCGAGGTCGACACCGTGGTGGCCGCACACAACCGCTTTCACACCGTGCTCGCGGCGGCCACCGGCAATCCGCTGCTCGAGCTGATCACGTCGCCGCTGTACGGCCTGGCCCACGAGCGGGTCGCCGTCGCGCAGGCGACCCCGGACGCCCTCCGCGAGATCCGCGAGGAGCACCTGGCGATCCTGCGCGCCGTCGAGGACCGTGACCCGGCGGCAGCCATGCAGGCCTGTCGGGTCCACCTCGTCTCGCTGCGCCCGATGTACGATTCGCCCGCTCCCGGGGGGCCTGCGCCAGCGGCTCAGTGAACCGTCGGACGACGCTTGGTGAGCTGGATCGTCGCCCGCAGCGGTGAAATCTCGGCGGCCACCTCGTCGGTGAGCGCACTGAGCACCTGCCAGGCGAACGAGTCCCCGGAGGGCAGCCGCACTCCATCGGACGCCACCGGCACACTGGTCCCGATCGAGAGCTCGTCCCCGGTCGCGGTGAACCGGCAGGTCAGGTCGGCATCCTCGACGGCCACCGCGAGCAGCATCGCGCACGCCTCGTCAACGGCGATGCGCAGGTCCTCGATCTCGTCGAGGGTGAACTGCAGGCGCGCGGCGAGACCCGCGGTGGCGGTCCGGAGGACGCCGAGGTAGGCGCCGGCGGCGGGCACCGTCAGGAGCACGACGTCGTCGTCAGAGACTTTGGACGTGTCAGGTACGAGCTGTGTCACGGCGACCCCCTGCGGCAACTCTACGGTGTGCCGTGACCGGCCCCCGCGCCGGCGTGCCGGCTCCGGGGGCCGTCCGGATCAGGCCTGCTTCGTCTCCCAGAAGATCTTGGCGATCTCGTCGATCTTCTGCAGCAGCTGCTCGGCGACGGCCGGGTCGACCGAGCCCTTGGCGCCGCTGGCACCGGCGAGCTTCGTCGCCTCATTGAACAACTGGTGCAGGTGCGGGTACTTCTCGAAGTGCGGGGGCTTGAAGTAGTCGGTCCACAGCACCCACAGGTGGTGCTTGACGAGGTCCGAGCGCTCTTCCTTGATGATGATGGCGCGGGTCTGGAAGACGGGGTCGCTGTTGCTCGCCATCTTCTCGGCGATCGCCTTGACCGACTGTGCCTCGATCCTCGCCTGGGCCGGGTCGTAGACGCCACAGGGCAGGTCGCAATGCGCGTGCACCTCAATGGCGGGTGCCAGCAGACGGGGCAGAAGACGCAGCAGCATCGGGTGTCCTTCCGGTCGGTTCGTCCAGCGCGTGCTGATGGGGAGAATACTCCCGGACCTTAGCGGCTGCTTGCTGCTGAAAC
>DATHBD010000061.1:0-29510 GCA_035296325.1 Micromonosporaceae bacterium
ACCGGTGTTGGTCACCAGACGATCGGTGACCGCCCCGGTGGACGGGGTCAGCACCGACGTGTACGTCTGGCCACTGCCGCCGAAACGGTCCTTCGAGTTCGCCGACCAGGTCACCACCTTGCCGTTGGGCAGCAGGGCCGCCGCGGCCGGCACGATCGGGAAGTTGATCAGCGAGCCCCAGCGCCCCTTGGAGGTGCTCGTAGCCGGCGGGGTCGTCGTCGTGGGCGGGGTCGTCGGGGTGGTGGTGCCGCTGGTGCCGAGGGGGTGAATCTCGGCCGCGCTGCTCCACCTGCCCCGGTTGCCGGCTTCGGTGGTGGCGACCAGCCGCACGTAGCGGGCCGTGATCGCGGTGAAGGTCACCGTCTTGGCCGCCTTGGTGTCGGCCCACGTGCCGGTCGCCCGCGTCGTCCAACTGGTGCCCGTCGTGCTGGCCTCCACGCGGTAGCCACCGATGTTGCCGTTGTTCGAGGTGTCCTGGCGGGGCAGGTAGGTCAGGCCGGTGACGTTCTTGTTGGCCTTCATGTCGATCGTGACGGTGTGCGGGTGAACCGGGCCGGACGAGCCCCAGACGGAGTGCCAGTACGAGGAGTGCACACCGTCGATCACGTTGGACGCCGGGTAGCCGGACTGTGCGCTGGTGGCAGTGGCCGTCCAGCCGGTTCGTGGCAGTTCCGGGTCAGCCGCGGACGCGGTCCCGCCGCCGGCGACAGTCAACCCGACGCTGACGAGCAGGATTGCCGCTGTCGGCAGGGCAACCCGAGCCCACCTACGCGACCGTCGCCGGGGCGACGAATTGACGGGCGGGAGCTCCACAGCGGGCCCACGTGGAGCAAAGATGTTTCTCAAGGTTCCCCCTTGACGACACGGCGATTAACTCAGGGAAATAGATACCAGTTGTTGTCCGGCTTGGATAGTCGCTGGTCGGACGGGTCGCCGCGCGCTAGGGTCCATCGATTCTGGTAACTGGTTCGCATCGTTTGCGCGACCGCCGGCACCGCCGCGAGGCCCGGTCCACCGGTGCGTTGGCCCCTGGCCAGGGCGTTAGGGCAACGGAGATGCCCTTCCGTCCACCAGGAAACCGGCCGCCCCGGATCCGCGGGTTCTGCTCGCGAGTAGCGCCGGAGCCCAGAGATCGGCCGTACGGCTGAGCGCCGACGTCGAAGGTCGGAGAACTGTGCCCGATCGGCGGCACGGCCGGAATTCGGCAACCCGTATTAAGGCCTACTAATGATCGCTAAGGGTCCAGCAAAGCCGATATCCGACCGCGGTCGACCCAGCCCGCTGCCGTTTCAAGATCGAGCGATCGGGGTAATCGGGCAGGTATGACCGCATCTACACCGCATGACGCCATCCTGGTCGGTGGCCCCCGCGATGGCGAGCCGTACGCCGCCGAGGAGGCTGCCGTCGTGGAGTTGGAAATCGAAGGACTCGTGCACCGGTACATCCGGACGACGAAGACCCGGGAGCACGGTGGCCACTCCTACCCGGTGTTCAACTACGACGGCGAGATCGATGCCGACGGCGCCCAGTCGGGAGTGGAAACCCGCTGAGCGTCGCCGGGAACAGCATGGGGAGTCAGCGGGTGGTCGGCGCGCTGACTCCCCCGCTGGGTACGGGGGCGTCGTCGCGCAGCAGGCCCTGCGCCTTCAGCTCCGCCCACAGGTCATCCGGGATCGCGACCTCGAAGAGCGTGGCGTTCCGGGCTATCTGCTCGGCCGAGCGAGCCCCCAGGCAGACCGTGGCGACCGCGGGATGGCCCAGCGCAAACTGGGCTGCTGCGGCCGGCAACGTCACCCCGTGCCGTTCACAGACGTCGGCGAGCCGGTTGGCGCGCTCCACCAGCTCGGCCGGTGCCGGCTCGTAGTTGTACGTGGCGCCGGGCCGCGGCCGGGCCCTGGCCAGCAGGCCCGAGTTGAACACGCCCGCCGCGATGACCGAGACGTTCCGCTCCGCACACAGGGGCAGGAACTCCTCCAGCGCCGGTTGCTCGAGCAGCGAGTACCGGCCGGCCAGCATCACCACATCCAGGTCGGTGTGCCGGACGAAGTCGGCCAGCATCTCCGACTGGTTCATTCCCGCGCCGTAGGAACGGATCACGCCCTGCGCACGGAGTTCCTCAAGCGCCGGAAAGGCGCCATTGAGGGCTTCGGAGTAGTGATCGTCCGGATCGTGGACCAGCAGGATGTCGACGCGGTCCAGCCCGAGTCGCTCGAGGCTCGACTCCAGCGACCGCATGATGCCGTCGCGGCTGTAGTCCCGGACGCGGACATGGGTGGCCGGGACGGCGAAACCTTCCGAATCCATCGCGTCGCCCGGGTCCTCCACCGGTGCCAGCAGCCGACCGACCTTGGTGGAAATCACGAATTCGTCCCGAGGTCGGCCCGCCAGCCCTTCCCGCATGCGGCGCTCGGCCAGGCCGAGGCCGTAGTGCGGAGCCGTGTCGAAGTACCGGACGCCGGCGTCCCAGGCCGCCGGGACGGCGCCGGCCCACTCCTCTTCGGTCACCTCACGGCCCAGGTTGCCGATCGGCGCGGCGCCGAAGCCGAGCGGGCCGACACGCAGGCCCGCGCGTCCGAAGGGTCTGGTCGGTGCGCTCATGGGAATCCCTCCGGTAGCTGGTCAATCAGCACTGACCCTATATCCGGCCGGGTAAACGCCATCCGCAGTATCGCGGGCACGTCCCGGGAGGTAGCTTGTTGTCAATGTGGAAAGCCCACGCGAAGCGAACGGTGCCGCGTCGCACCACGCTCGCCGCGACAGCGGTGTCAGCCGCGTCCATTCTGGCGCTCGTCGCCGGCTGCGCCGGGTCTGCAACGCCCGGGGACAACCGTGCCGCGTCAGCGGCCGCCACCGACTCGGTGGGCGCCACTGACCCTGGAGCGAGCCCGCAGCCGACGATGTCCGACGGCTCGGCTGCCTCCTGGGACGTCAGCAAGCTGCCCGACCCGTGCCGCACGCTGACCAAGGACGAGGTCGCCGAAATTCTGGCGGTGACCGTCGACAAGGCCGATCACCTGGACAGCTGGCCACCGGTGTGCGCGTTCTCGCTGCCGGGGCCACCCGCGGAGTGGTTCTACATTTCCGACGACTCGGGCGAAATGGCCAAGGCCGACTTTGAGAAGGGCCGAGCGAACCCGCCGGCGAGCGAGCCGGTCACCGGCGTGGGCGACCAAGCGTACTGGGTGCCGGACAAGCTGGAACTCCAGGTCCTCAGCGGCGGCACCCATCTCGTTGCCAGGTTTGGCGCGGGCACCCCACCAGCGGACGCCAGGACCAAGGCGGTGGCGTTGGCCAGCAAAGCCCTCCCCCGAGCGAAGCCGGCGTAGCCGGGCACCTCACGACAACAGGTTGGCGCCGATCCACGAACCGCGCTCGACGCCCGGTGGACAGGCGAAGACGCCGCTGGCGAGGTGCTGGCTGAAGCCGTTGAGCGGATCGTGCTCAGCGAGCCGGCGCTGGATGGGGACGAACTGCCGCTGCGGATCCCGCTGGAAACACAGGAAGATCAGGCCCGAGTCGAGCAGCCCGTTGGGGTCGACGCCGGCGTCGTAGGAGTACGACCGGCGAAGCAGCCGTACCCCGCCGTTGGCCTCGGGCGAGGCCAGCCGCATGTGTGCGGTCGGTACGCCCTCGATCCGGCGGTTGCTGTCCCGATGGCGGCCGATCATCGCCTCCTGCGCCGCCACAGCGGTGCGATCCCAGGTGTCCAGCAGCAGCCGGATCCGTCGGACCACCAGGTACGTTCCGCCGTGCAGCCATGCCGGACCGTCGCTCACCCAGAGGTGGTCCGCCGTCGCCCTGGCGTCGTCCACGTCCAGGTTCGCCGTGCCGTCACGGAACCCGAACATGCCGGGTGGATCGCTGGCGTTGCCCGCGTCTCGAAAGCCGGTCTGCCGCCAGCGCAACGCGGCGTGCGTGCGGCCGGTGTTGACCAGGGTGCGCACCGCCTGGTGCGCCGCCGAGGGGTGCGTGGCGCATGCCTGAACGCACAGGTCGCCGTTGCTGACGGCCGGATCGATACTGTCGCCCGGGAACGACGGCAGATCAGCGAGCGGGCCCGGCCGCCGATCGGTGAGGCCGAACCGGCCTTCCGCGAACAGCGGCCGGCCGAAGCCGAACGTGAACGTGACGGCATGGGTTGACTCAGCGGTCATCTCGGCCGCCACCCTGGTCCACGTTCTGAGCAGGTCCACCAGGCCGGCGCGATGCCGCGCCACCACATCGAAACCGGCAATCGAGACGAACGGCAACGCTGGCGTGGCGATGCCCGGTTGACGCGCACCGTAGAAATATGACGCCGGAGCGCGGTCACTGCCGGCTGCGCCGAACAGGGTGCCACCTGCCGCGATTCCCGTGCCGGCAAGCACTGCACGACGCGACAGCCCACCCCCCGCCAGCCCTCGAGTCATGGCAGAAAGCGTACTCGGCCCGTCGGCCGCCGACGTAGCAACAGAATCGGATGAAACAGGCCGAACGCCTCAGCATGGCGACGACTGGCGCCGCCGGTCGCTGGGCGCACCGCGCGCAGTGGGGTCGTCCTGGCGCACACATTGTTGGCGCTCGCGGCATGATGGTGCGGTGGGAATCTCCAGTCTGGCAGCATCGTGAGGCGACAACGGCATGCCGCGGGCGCGGTGACGCTCGCGCTCCTGGTCGGTTTGTCCGGCTGTACCGGGACCGGCGGAACGCCTCCCGGCCCGAGCGGCTCACCTGCCGATCCGGACGCCGCCATCACGGTGAGCCTGTCACCGGCCGACCGGTCCACCGACGTGCCGGTGTCCACCGAGATCAGCGTGGCCGAGGGCCTCGTCACGCTGAAGGCCGTGGCCATGGTGGACCGCGCCGGTGCGGAGGTGTCCGGCCGGCTACGGGAGGACGGGACTTCCTGGGTGCCCACGGCACCGCTGAGTTACGCCACCGGCTACACCGCCCGGGTGACCGTCGAGAAGGCCGGCCGCACCGTGACCCGGAGCGCGGAGTTCACCACGATGCAGCGGCCGGGCAACCGCATGGAGTCCCATGTCTACATGAGCGACAACGCGGTCTACGGGCAGGCGATGCCGATCGTGGTCGAGTTCAAGCAGGGCGGTGTGGCGCCCGCTGACCGCGCCGCTGTGGAACGCCGCCTCTTCGTCACAAGCGACCCGCCGCAGGTCGGCAGCTGGCACTGGGACAGCAACATCCAGATCGAGTACCGCCCGAAGGAGTACTGGAAACCGGGGACCAGAATCCGTGCGCGCCTGGCGCTCGGCGGACTGCCGGTCGGCGGTGGCCGGTACGGCCGTCAGGACATCACCATCGACGCGGGCATCGACACGGTGCGCCGGACGGTGGAGGTGGATGACGCCACCAAGCAGCTCACGGCGACGCAGGACGACCAGATCGTCAAGACCATGCCGGTGAGCCTGGGTCGACCGGACAAACCGTCCTTCTCCGGCAACATGGTGGTCATGGAGCGACTCGACAAGACGACGTTCGACTCGTCCACGTACGGCACACCGGTCACCGCGCCGGACGGATACCGCACCGATGTGCAGTTCGCGGAGCGGCTCACCTGGGACGGCCAGTTCATCCACGCCGCGCCATGGTCGGTCGCCCAGCAGGGGCGGACCAACGTCTCCCACGGCTGTGTCAACATCTCCACCGAAAACGGCGGTTGGATCTACAACTGGATCAAGGTCGGCGACCCGGTCGTCGTCAAGGGCACCGGCCGCCGGGTCAACCAGGGCAACGGATTCACCGCATGGGACCTGCCCTGGGAGGAGTTCATCCAGGGCAGCGCGCTGCGCGCGGCGAGCCCGACCGTAAGCCCGCAACCGGGCCCGTCGGCGTCCTGATCCCCGGCAGTCCTAGCCGGCGGCCGGCCGGCTCTCCGGCATCGCGTTGACGTGGCATCCGCCGGGTGCACCGAAGCGCCGCTTGCCGTTCAGCATCAGGTGACCGCGACCGTTTGCCGCCGCGAGCTCCCGGGACAGGCTGCGTGCCGCGACAACGAGGGGCGCCTGCAGCCGGGGCAGCTCCATCGGGTCCTGCGCCTGCAGTTCCAGGGCTCCGACGGCCTCTCCCCCGGCTCCGAACACCGGCACGGCGATGGATGCGGTCATCGGCTCGAGCTCGCCCCGGGCGATCGCGACATGGGTGAGGCGGGTGACGGCCAGGGCCCGACGCAGTCGTTCCGGTGTCGTCAGCGTGTGCGGCGTGTACTGCTCCAGACCCCGGTCGATCACCAGATCGACCGTCTCCGGCGGAGAGAATGCCAGCAACGCCTTGCCGATGGCGGTGGCATGCGCGGGGCAGGTGGATGCCTCGTAGAAGGTGGACACCGGTCGGGTTCCCGGAGGCCTCTCGATGAACGCGATCCGGAGGTTGCTGAGGACGCCGAACCGAACAGTTGCCCGGGCCGTTGCGGCGGCCAGGTCCTCCATCACCCATCGGGCCTTCTCGTGCAGCGTGGACAAACCGGGCATCGACTGGCCGCCGATCATCTTCAGATGGGCGCCGGGAAGATACGACCCGTCCTCGCTGCGTTCCAGGATGCCGCACGCGGCCAGCTCGGTGGCTAGGCGGTGCGTGGTGGAAATGGGCAGTCCGGTCAACCGAGCGATCTCGCTCAGGGAGTACCTGTTGCCCCGGGTGAAGACCAGCAGAATGGCGATCACCTTGTTCGTGACCGATCTGCCGGCGTCAGACGAGTTACCCGCCATCTGGTGCTGCCTCTCCTGTGGTTTCCGGCGAGCTTCACCTTGGTGAAACCACCGGAGCTCGGCATTTCCGCGCAGATGCCTCAGCGCGGTCATGGCCTTGCGGGGTGACCGACCGTACCCGCGCCCGGTTGCCATGCGCGCGGCCCCGATGATTGGGCTAGTACCCAGCGCGAACAGCGGGAAGCCAACTAATCGCGTAACGCCACGGCCAGCGACTCGGCGATGAATCGCTGCTGCTCCGGCGTGAGGTGCGGGTGGAGCGGAAGGGAGAGGATCTGGCCGGCCGCGGCCTCCGCAACCGGCAGGTTGCCCGCCTGCCGGGCGACCCCGGCGAAGGCGGGCGTCCGGTGGACGGGCACCGGATAGTGCACGCCCGCGGCGATGCCGGCGGTGTTCAACCGGGCCAGCACCCGGTCCCGGCGAGCACCGGTCCCGTCCCCCGGTACGCCGATCACATACAGGTGCCACACGTGGATGTTGCCGTCGAGCGTCGAGGGAAGCTGGACATCGAGCCCCTGCAGCAGCGTGTGGTACCGCTCGGCTGCTGCACGCCGCTGCTCGTTCCAGCGAGCCAACCGGGACAGTTTCGCCCGCAGCACCACTGCCTGCAGACCGTCCAGCCGGCTGTTCAAACCGATGGCGGTGTGGTTGTACCGGGCCCCGCTGCGACCGTGGTTCGCGATGAGGCGCACGTGATCGGCGATCTCCTGCTCGGTGGTGACGACGGCGCCCGCGTCGCCGTACGCGCCGAGGTTCTTGCCCGGATAGAAGCTCGTGGCGGCCGGACCCGACAACCCGGCTGCTCTGCCCAACCGGGTGGCGCCCTGGGACTGTGCGGCGTCCTCAACGATTGGCACGCCGGCGTCCGCGAGTCGTTCCACCGCTGCCATCTGTCCATACAGGTGTACCGGGACGATTGCGGCGGTCGCGTCCGTCACCGCGTTGAGCGCGGCGTCGACGTCGATGAGGTAGGTCGCCGGATCACAGTCCACCAGGACGACCTCGGCGCCGATGCGGGCTACCGCCTCGGCGGTCGCCACGAAGGTATTGGCCGGAACGATCACCTCACGGCCGGCACGCACGCCGACCGCTCGCAGCGCAAGCTCCAGCGCGTCCGTGCCGTTCGCGACCCCGACACAGTGCGCCAAGCCGGAGAATTCGGCGTACTCCCGCTCGAACGCGTGGACCTCATCGCCGCCGACGAACGCCGCGGTGGCGAGGATCCGCTTGAAGCCGACCTCGACCTCGTTGGCGACCTCGGCGTGTGCCGCCTGGAGGTCGACCAGTGGAATGCGAGCTCTGTCCCGATATCCTGGCTCGGACATCAAGGGATCCGCCATCGGTTTACCCACCCCATCGACCCCATCCACGGTGGTGGGCGGCACCCGGCCCGCACAGCCGGGCCGCACCACACCAACAGTTTGCCACCGCACGCAAGCTATCGGTCGGTTACCCTGCGCTGCGATAGACATAGACGCTGACTTATCAAATCGAACGTGTTGAACCGATCTCGATCGGGCACCAGAAACAGCACGAATAGTTGATCGACAGGTCTTGATTCGTGGGTAGGCTTGCCCACCCCCCTGCCACTGGGTCGACTCGGCGTGCCGACCGGACGGCCGTCGGCGTGGATTCCGCTGGGCGGACAACGTCTGGCGACGCCACGGGGACCGGGCTCAGACTTCGCCGGAACGCCGTACGCCTGCGGCAGCGAATGGCCACGAGGGTAGGGGCATGGATGGCGAGGTAGTTCTCCGCTCGATCGAGGACCCACGCTGGGCCGGATTCGTGGCCGACCACCGCTCCGCGCTGCCCTTCCATCACCCGGCCTGGGCCGCGATGCTGGCCGAATGCTATGGCTTTCGGGCGTTCTGCCTGACCATCGACGACGCCGCCGGGGCGATTGTGGCCGGCATCCCGGTCATCGAGGTGCGTCACCGGATAGGGCGGGCGAAGTGGGTTGCACTGCCCTTCACCGATGAGTGTCCTCCGCTGACGGCCGACGACCTCGGCGTCGACCTGGCCGGGCCGCTTGACCGGTTCCGCCGGGCGAACGCTGTGGGTCGCTTCCAGGTCCGGGGTGAGCTGACCGGCGCGGCGGCGCGGCGTGGCGGCGCCTACCTGACTCACCGGCTGTCGCTGACCCGTCCGGAACCCGACGTGTTCGCCTCGTTGCACGGCAACCAGGTCCGGCGAAACATCCGTCGCGCCCAGACCGCCGGCGTCGTGGTGCGCCACGCGCAGGCCGAGGCCGACGTCACTGAGATCTTCTACCGGTTGCACGCCCGGACGAGGCACCGGCTCGGCGTTCCGGTGCAGCCGCGGCGCTACTTCCGTCTGCTCTGGCAGCGGTTCCTGGAGCCCGGGCTGGGTACCGTGCTGATCGCCGAGGCGGACGGCGACGCAGTCGCCGCCGGCGTCTTCCTCACATCCAGGAACGTCTGTGTGTACAAGTATGGCGCCTCGGACGAACGGCGCTGGAGCGTGCGCCCCAACCATGCGCTCTTCTGGGAAGCCATCCGTTGGGCGATCGGCCGGGGGTGCCAGACGTTCGACTTCGGGCGCACCGACGTCGCCGACGAGGGACTGCGGGAGTTCAAGTCGCGCTGGGGGACGGTGGAGGCCCGGCTGGCGTACTCGGTCCTCGCCGACAGCCCTGTTGGGCCCGGCGGACCGGGCGTGCCCTCGTCCCTACGATCGGTCATCCAGCGAGGGCCGCAATTCGTGCCGCGGGTGCTCGGCGAACTGCTCTACCGCCACACCGCCTGACCCGCCGAGCACCGGCCGCCTGGCTCATCGCAGTATTTGGGGAGTTGACGCATGTTTGTCTGTTCAGATCCGGTCCTGGTCTTCGAGCACTTCAGGGTTCCCTACCGGACGGCTCGCGACGAGACCCCCGTGGTCGACGGTTACGCGACGCTCGCCCCGAGCGCCTCCCCGGACCGTTCGATGCGCTGGCCGCGTCTGCGCGCCGACCCAGCTGTGCAGCGGCTCGCCGGCGATCCGCGCCGGTTCGAACTGGGCGGCATGGTGCTGCACGGGCGGGTGCTGCCCGAGCAGGTACTGCGCGAGTCCCTGCTCGCGCCGGGGCGGCAGTGGTCCGCCGCACAGTCGTTGACCGCGGGTGGCGAGCAGATCGGCTCGGTATGGCGCAGCGACGCGGGAGACATCGTCCTGCCGTTCGACCCGGACGAGGTGGTGAGCACCTTCTGGAGTGAGGGCTACCAGACAGCGAAGTCCGGCGCTCCGGCATCGCGGGTGCGCTCCATCGCCGTGTCCGGCTACTACCTGCTCCGCCCGCTGATACCGCGGCCCGTGCAGATTGCCGCCCGCCGCCTGTACAGCAAGGTGCAGGCGCGGACGCCGTTTCCGCGTTGGCCGGTCGAACCCTCGCTGCACGAGTTCCTCGACCAGATGCTGGCGTGGGCTGCTCAACTGGCGGGCGAGGAAGTCCCGCACATCGCTGCGTGGCCGGACGGACGGACCTGGGCCCTGATCCTCACCCATGACGTCGAAACGGCCGACGGTCTGCGCCAGGTGCCAGAGCTCCGCGACATCGAGATCGCGGCGGGCTTCCGATCCTCGTGGAACCTGGTGCCGCGCAGATACCAGGTGTCCGATGACGTCGTCGCGGAGCTCAAGGCTGCGGGATTCGAGATCGGACTGCACGGCCTCTACCACGACGGCCGCGACCTGGCCGACGGATTCCTGCAGCGCCGCCTGCCGGAAATGCAGCAGTGGGCCCAGCGCTGGGATGCGAGCGGCTTCCGGTCCCCGGCGACCCACCGCGCCTGGGACACCATGTCGTCGCTTCCGTTCGAGTACGACTCCTCCTACCCCGACTCGGACCCGTTCGAGCCACAGCCGGGCGGCTGCTGCAGTTGGCTGCCCTACTTCAATGGGCAGGTGGTGGAACTGCCGATCACCCTGCCGCAGGACCACACCCTGTTCGTGATCCTGCGGCAGACCGATGCGCGGATCTGGATTTCGAAGGCGGAGAAGATCCGGGCGGCCGGTGGTATGGCGCTGTTGATCACGCATCCGGACTATCTGGGCCTGGGGCCGATTGCCGCCGCCTATAAGGATCTGCTCGGTCGATTCGCCGACGATCCCGACCTGTGGCGGGCGCTGCCCATCGAGGTCAGCCGCTGGTGGCGGCGACGCGCCGAATCCACGCTGGAACGCACCGCTGATGGTTGGCGCGTGGTGGGGCCCGCGAGCGACGAGGGCCGTGTCGTCGTGACCGGTGCGGCACCGGCCGCACCCGGACCACACGACGGTGCGGTGAACCGGTGAAGTGGGACCACAGCCGTCCGGCCCGGGGACGCGCTGGGCGGTAACGCCCCGTACGACCGCTCCGCCGGCGGATGCGACCACCCGCCCAACGATTTGGTCAGCGCATTTCGGACTCGCCTTGGTTGCGTCGATTTCCCGTTTCGAGCGGTGCGATTCCACTCAGCCGAAAGGTGGTGCAACTCAGCCGACGACGGG
Organism: Micromonosporaceae bacterium; assembly: GCA_035296325.1. Classification (GTDB taxonomy): domain Bacteria; phylum Actinomycetota; class Actinomycetes; order Mycobacteriales; family Micromonosporaceae; genus DATHBD01. The sequence goes on from DATHBD010000061.1 coordinate 11,196, forward strand.
TGACAGCATGTGTATCGGTAGCGACGTGCCCGGCCCGGCCAAAAACCAGGTGCCGGCAATTTCGTCACCGTGAGACATGGTCGAGAATGAATGGCATAGCCAGCCAGGATACCGGTCGCATCGTGCACTAAACGGGCACCGCGGATTGTAGCCACCATATCGACGTCAAGCACAACGCAGACGGCGGTCGCCGGTCGCACCAGGTGCCGGTACACGTATCGCTCGGCCGTTCGGCTGGTGAAAGGAGACTACGGTGCGGCTGGGCGTCGTCGGCTGCGGGTACTGGGGGTCCAAGCACCTTCGCGTACTGCAGCAAATCCCGGCAGTACATCAGGTGGTCGTGGTGGACCCGCGCCCGGAGCGGCGAGCCGAGTTGGCTGGGTCGGTGGAACGGGTCACCGCATTCGCCGACCTGGAGTCCGCCTTACCGCACGTCGACGGCGTGGTCATCGCGGCGCCGCCGAAGGACCATGCTCCCCTGGCGATGCAGGCCATCGCCGCCGGCAAGCATGTGCTGGTCGAAAAACCGATGACCACGAGCACGGCAACCGCCCGTCAGCTCATCCAGGAGGCGGCCGCCCGGGACGTCACCTTGATGGTGGGCCACACCTTCGAATACAACGCGGCCGTCTGGAAACTTCGCGAGGTCATCGAGTCCGGTGAACTGGGCGACATTTACTACATCGACACCGCGCGGCTCAACCTCGGCATCTACCAGGCGGACTGCAACGTGATCTGGGACCTGGCCCCGCACGACATCTCCATCGTGAACTATCTCCTCCGCCGCAATGCAACCTGGACCCAGGCATTCGCCTCTAGGTACGCGAATTACAGCCAGGAGGATGTGGGTTATCTCCGGCTCGGCTACGAGGCCCCGTCCGTGCGCGCACAGATCCATGTGAGCTGGCTCGACCCGTGCAAGGTCCGACGGGTGACCGTGGTCGGGAGCCAGAAGATGGCCGTGTACAACGACATGGCCGACCAGGAGCGGCTGCGCATCTATGACAAGGGCCTGGAGACGCCGCCGTCCGACGATGTCCGGAATCGTCCGATGACATACCGGCATGGGGGCATCTCGCTGCCATATATCGAGATGCGGGAGCCGCTGCGGGTTCAGGACGAGCACTTTGTCGAGTGCATCGCCACCGGACGCCGCCCCCGCACCGACGGCGAGAGCGGCCTGGCTGTGGTGCACGTCCTGGAGGCCGCTGCCCAGTCCATGCAGTTGGGCAGTCCGATTCGCATACCCGACCGGGATGTCCTGCACGGACGATCCGGGCCCCAGTTGCCTCTCGGCTCGACGGACCTCGTCCGACGCGGTGGGTGACGTGCGCCTGCAAGACCCGGACCATCGACGGCCAGGGACACCAGCACCGTGACCCAGAACCTGCCGCAGAGCTCACCACGATCCGCTCCACCACGGTACGCTCCACCACAATCCGTGCCGCCGACCGTCGGGGCACCGAGGGTCGGGCCGTCAGGTGTCGAGTCGTCGAACGGCCGGCGCCCACGCTCCGCCCCGCCCCCTCGCACCCGCGCCACATGGTTTCCGCGGACCCGCCCGCCGAGGTCCGGTGGCGACGCGGCCGGAGCGGCACGTGATCGGGCGGGTGGGCCGCTGACAACGGTGCTCGATGTGGTGATCGCCGGCACGGCGCTGATCCTGCTCGCGCCCGTGATGGCGCTCATCGCGGCCCTGATCCGGATCACCAGCCCCGGCCCGGCGCTGTTTCGACAGACCCGGGTCGGCTATCAACAGCGGTCATTCGTCATGTTGAAGTTCCGCAGCATGTACGTCGACAGCAGCGACGACGTCCACCGGGCCTTTGTCAGCCGGATGTTCTCCGCCGACGCCCCGACCCGGGGCGACGGCGACGGCGACGGCGACGGAATCCACAAGCTCAGTGGCGACCGCAGGATCACGTCGGTGGGTCGGATCCTGCGCTCCACCAGTCTTGACGAGCTGCCGCAACTGATCAACGTGCTCCGCGGCGAGATGTCCCTGGTAGGTCCGCGACCGGCCCTGGACTGGGAGGTGAAGCTCTACCAGCCGCACCATCACGAACGCTTCTCGGTCAAGCCGGGACTCACCGGGTTGTGGCAGGTATCCGGGCGGAGCAGACTGACGATGACGGAGGCGTTGGAACTCGACGTCGAGTACGCGCGGCGCCGGAGCGTACCCTTGGACCTCTTGATCCTTCTCAAGACGATTCCCGCCATCCTTCTGCCTGGAGCCGCGCGATGAGCCAGGAAACGCAGGAACCGAACCTCATGGACCGTCTGGACGACGAGGAGCCGTCAAGCCCGCCCAAGGCGTACGGCCGCGCCCCGGTGCCCGCCCCGGACAAGCCCGCGGAGCGCCCGGATGACGCGGGGCCGGCGGAGCCCCACGACGACGAAGAGATGTCGTTGACCCTTCCCAGCTATGTCCGCCCAGCGCAGTCCGCCGCGAAGGAACCGCCGCCGGCAGTCTCCGAGGGCGTCCGGCGCCCCCGCCCGCGGATGGCCAAGGTCGTCGCGTTCGCGGTGGTCATCGTGGCGTTGTTCGGGCTGGGCGGCTTCGGGTACAGCCAGATGCAGCCGACGGTCTACGGCGCTCAGGCCGATTTCATTCTCACCCACCGGTCGGAGCTGTCCGACGCGGCCGTCGAGCGGGCAATGGTGACCCAGACGATGATCGTCACCAGCGACCCGGTGCTGACCCCCGTCGCCGAGCAGGCGTCGATGTCGGTCGGCCCACTGCGGGACTCGATCACCGCCGAGATCGTCGGGCGCAGCAACGTGCTGAGAGTGACGGTTGCCAGCGCGAACCAGGCCCGATCGGTGCGGCTGGTGCAGCTCATCACCGACAGGTACCTCGAGACGGCCGCGGCGCCGACCGGCACCTCGACGACCACCGTACCGGCGCCGGACCGCGCCTCCCCGGTCACCGCCACGGTGCTGTCGACCGCCGCTCCGCTCCGCAGCCCACTGCAGCCGCGGCCGGTGCGCGCGGTGGCCGCGGGCATCCTGCTCGGCCTCCTCGTCGCGGCCGCAGCGGTCGCATTCCTGCTGCGACCACGCTGGATCACCCGGCCATCCACCCACTGGGAGTAGGGGTGACCGTCGGCGCCGCCACCTTGCAGCCGGACGTCGCGCGGCGCGACATCCCGCAGCGGGACCGGACGCAGCGGGACGGCCCCTCCGGCCTGGGCGGACGATGGGCCGGCGCAGCGCTGCTGGCCCTGACGGCGTTCGCGCTCATCCCGGTCGCCGTCGCGGTTCCGCTGCCTCTACTGGGCGCTGCGCTCGTTGCCTTCGGGCTGGTCGCCCTGGCCTGCGCGCATCCGCCGGCCGCGGCGTACATCCTCCTCACCGCGACGCCGCTCATCGCCGGGCTGGAGCGTAGTGCGTACATCCCGCTGCTACGGCCGCACGAGGCCCTCGCCGTGGTACTCGCGGCAGGCGTCGGCTTGCGGGCGCTCATCCAACTGAGCCGGGGCGGCCTGCCGTTGCGCCTGCGCCGGGTCGACGTCGTCCTGATCCTGATGGCGTTGGCCAGCTCGTTGCTACCGCTGGTCTGGATGGCGGCACGCAGCATCACCCCGACCGTGGAGGACCTCTTCTACGCGGCCACGATGTGGAAGTTCTACGGCATCTTCGTCCTCGTGCGGGCAAGTGTCCGGACCGAGCGTCAGGTCGCCCGATGCCTGTACCTGTCGATCAGCGCGGGCATGGTGGTCGCCGTCATCGCCATCCTCCAGTCACTCAAGGTTCCCGTGGTGCTGGGCCTGGTGAGCCTGATCTACGAGACCGCGGACCCGAACGCGGCCGGGGCGGGCCGGGGCTCCTCCACCCTCGGCTCACCGATCGCGGTCGGTGATGTCATGGCGTACAGCCTGGTCATCTGCCTCGCGCTGTTGCGAGTGCACCGGGCACGCTGGTTCCTGATCCCGGCGGCCGGACTGTTCTGCCTCGGCGCGCTGGGGTCCGGCCAGTTCTCCGGCGTCATCGCGCTCGTGGTGTCCGTCGCGGTCGCGGTCATCGTGACCGGTCAGGTACGGCGGCTGCTGCTGGTGCTCGGGCCGGCCATGCTGGTCGCGGCCGCCGCCCTGCAACCCATTCTGCAGGGACGGCTCAACGACATCGACTCGACCGGGGTCCCGCAGAGCTGGTACATCCGCTGGGTGAATCTGCACGACTTCATCTGGCCGGAGCTGATGACCGGGTGGAACTGGCTGTTCGGCGTCCGGCCGACGCCGGTGATCCGCATCGACGCGGTGTGGGGACCGTACATCTACATCGAGAGCGGCCACACCTGGCTGCTGTGGATCGGCGGGGTCCCGTTCCTGCTCGCGTACCTGCTCTTCACCTGGGTCGCGATCCGGACGGTCATCCCGGTATTCCGGCTACGCCGGGATGCCGTGGGTGCCGCGGCCATCGCCAGCCTGGCCAGCCTGGTCACCGCGTTCGTGCTGATGTCCTTCGACCCGCACATCACCATGCGCGGCACGGCGGACCTGATGTTCTCGCTCCTCGCGCTGGCGACGGCGGTGCCGGCTCTCGCCCGAAGTCCTCACCGGCCGAACGCGGTCATCAGCGAGCGCAACTCCGGCGAGCGCCACATCCGCTGCACGCCGACATAGATCACGATCAGCACAACGCCGGCCACCGCGAGCTGGGTCAGTTGGCCGGCGCGACCCTGCAGGAATGTGCCAACCGCCGCAGCTGCCGCATACGCCGGCCCGGCCGCCAGCACCGCCGCGCCGACCGCGCGGAGGATCGCCGGATACGCTCGTTCCCCGTCCTTCGGCAGCGTCCGGTTCAGTCTTCGGGTGAGATCCCATCCGCTCACCAGCCGGCCGATGGAGACCGCCAGTCCGATCACCACAAGGACGGCGATGCCCGGCGGGATGAGGAATGCGATCAGGATGCCGGCGTAGGAGGCGGCCGTACCGGACAGCTGGGACAGCAGCGGCGTCCGCGCATCCTGACGCGCGTACGAGGCCTGGTACGCCAACTGGAACGAGGCGTCACCGAGGATTCCCGGCGCCATCGCCACGATCGAGGCGGCGACGAGGGCAACGGCCGTCGCGGTCGCCATCTCTCCGAACGACACCATGCCGGCCAGCAGGTCCGGGAAGATCAGGTACGCCACCACTGCCGGCATGACGACGAAGTACACGAGCCCCCCACCGCGGACCAGGGCGTCCCGGAACTCCCGGAGCCGGCCGGCGAAATGGAACCTGGAGAGCTGCGGGAGCAGGGCGGCGCCGACCGGGGTGGCGCACAGTGCCAGTACCAGATACGACAGGCTCGTCGCCAGCTGGAACGCGATCACGCCACCGGGGAGCTTGTTCACCACACCGAGGACGACGAGCGCGCGGGAGGTGTCCAGCCCGGTGAACCAGAAGGACGGCACGACCCGGCGGGTCAACTCGCGGACCTCCGGCTCCCGCCAACCGGCCCGGGGCACGAGCCGGATCCCCAGCCGCCACACGCCCCACACCTGGACCCCCGCGTGCAACGCCACCGCGGCCGTCGCTCCCAGCCCGAGGAGGAGCACCTCGCCCAGTGGAATGTTCTGGACGTCGCCCTCCGCGCCGTACAGCACCGCCGTTGCCAGCAGGGTCGCCATGGTCCCCACGTTCTCCAGCGCCGGCGCGGCAGCCGCGAGCGTGAACCGACCGTGGGCGTTCATCACCGCGATCGCCGTCGTGATGACGCCGTAGCAGATGACCTGCGGCACGGTCATCACCAGCAGCAGCATGCCGACCCGGCGTTGCGCGGCGGCGGCGGCCGGGTCGTCGACCCCGAGCGCGAAGAGCCGCAGCAGCAGCGGACCAGCGGCGAGGGCCAGCAGGGAGACCACCAGGAACGCCGCCGTCACCATGCCGAGGAACGCCCCGGCCACCCGCTCCACCCCTCGCCGGTCCCCCGCGTCGACGTGCGGCACCAGGGAGGGCACGAGCAGCGAGACGAAGAGCGACCCCAACAGCAACTGATAGACGATCATGTTGGGCAACGAGTTGACGGCCTGGAACGTGTTGCCGAGGAACGTCGGGCCGAGCACCGCACCGGTGACGGCGATCCGCCCGAAGCCGGTGACCCGGCTGACCAGCGTCCACACCGCCATCGACATGGAATTGCGGGCGACAGCCGAGGCCGAGCTGTCGTCCGTCACCGGCGTGCCATCTGCGTCCGCCTCGGCCATCGCGGCCTCACCCGGTTCGACAGGCTGTGATGAGAATCAGCACGACGCGCGGGTGGACGCGGTCATCGACACTGCAGTGCGCGCGGGCCCATTCCGCACCCGGGCCGGCGAAGGACTGCGGCCCCACGAGGTCGTAGTCCATCTCGACCACGAAGACGCGTCCGGTGCGCTGCGCCTCGGCGGCGAGCGTATCCGCGGGAATCGGGCCCACCGGCACCCGCGAGTATCCGCCGGGAGGCTGAAACGCCAGCACCCGTGGCGGAAGCTCCCGGTCCCACTGCGTCACCGCCGCTCGACCGTCCGCCAGCCGGAACTGTGCGGAGTAGTATCCGGCGACTGCCAGCCCGTCCGCACCGTCGAAGATCACCGGGTCACCCGGTGCGCGCATGGACTCGAGTTCCCGCACGGCGGCTCGCCAGTCCTCGCCCATCCGCTCCAGCCGCCAGTTCCGGTCCGCCGCGACCGCCACTGAGCCGAGCAGGATGACGGCCAGCAGACCTGCCCGGACCGGTCGCCGCCACGGCAGCAGACATATCGCGACGAGCAGGCACGCCCCGGGCAGCGCGACAATGAAGTACCGGTCCTTCAGCATGGGCGAGATCTGGGAGATCGCGAAGACGAACAACGGCGGCAGCGCGGCCCAGCCAAGGATCGGGATGAGCGGGTGACGCAGGTGCCCGGCGGCGGAAAGCTCGCCGCGGCGCCGCCGGAACACCACGGCCGCGGCAATGACGACGCCCAACTCCAGCGCGGCCAGCAGCGGGTGGTACCCGAAGAACTTCGCCATCTCGCGGGCAAGGTCGCCAACGGAGTCGCTGGACAGCCAGTACAGCGGGTTTCGGCGGGCCCGGTCACGGGCCAGCAGCACCGCCATCGGGAGGCTGGCGAGCGCGGCGGCGGCAAGGCTGGCAAGCCAGGGCTGCCACCGGACCGGACGCCGCAGCAGGAGAACCAACGGATGGATCGAGACGATGAGCAATGCGAGTGCGTTGAGGTAGGTCAGCGCCACCACACACGCCACATACGCCAACCACCACCGGGTGCCGCTGGCGCGGTTGGCCCTCGCCAGGGTCGCCACGCTCAGGCACGCCACCAGCACGACGAGCGGGTACGGTCGCGCGTCGGCCGAAATCTTGACGGCGAGCGGGCTGACCGCGAACAGCGCCGCCGCCGGGAGCGCCGCCCGGGGAAGCTCCAGCTCTTGGGCGGCCCACCACAGCGCCACGACCGCGAGGACGCCGCCCACCACCGCCGGGAGCCGGAGGATCCACTCGCTGTCGCCGAGAACCAGCAGTGGTTTGGCGAGGATCGCGTACAGCAGCCCGTTGGGCTCCTCGCCGAACAGCCGGATCATCGAGCCCCACGGGCGCGAGATCATGCTGTATGTCGTGCCCTCGTCGATCCACAGACTCGCGCCCCATGGCGGTATCCGCAGGATCAGCGCCACGGCGAGCACCACGCACAGCAGGCGCCGCTCCCCCACCCGCGGGGAGTCCGGGACAGTCGGACGCTCCCGGACGGCAGTCCCGGTGGCGGTTGCCCGCATGGCTCGCTCCTTCCAGCGCCCCGCCAGACAGCTCAGTATGCGACGTACGCCGGTAGCCTGTTCGTCACCGCGCAGCCCGTCGGTCGGTCAGTTCGCGGCGGGCCGGCCCGGCTGGACGGCGTACACGTTCGCCGAGTTCGACCGGGCCCAGTCGGCGCCCGGCCGTAGGCCGCGCACGCGCCGGATGACCTCGATGCGACCGGTACCCATCAGCCACTCGTGCTCGACGGGGTTGAAGTAGATGATCCGAAGTCGCCGCGGCGCCCGGTCGACGGATGCCAGCAGGCGGTCCACCACCTCGGTGAAGATTCTCCCGGTGAAGGGGTTGTCGAAGAACACCACGGACACGTCGTCGGGGATGTCGAAGTCCAGCACATCACTTCGGACGAGGTCGACCTGCTGAGCACGGAATCGGCTGCGGTTACGGTCGATGTTGCCCTGCGCGATGCGGTGGAGCTCCGGGGAGAGCTCGACACCGAGCACGCGGCGGAACGGGAAGTGCAGGGCGGCCTGGAAGACCACCCGACCCATGCCGGATCCGAAATCGATGAAGACATCGTCCCGGCTGACCGACCGCTTGGGCAATGCGCGCCGAAGCAACAGCCACGGCGCGGGCTTGTACCGCATCCGATCCGGGCCGGCGAGGCCCAACTCGTCAAGCTCGACGACGCCCGCCGTCGAGATACCGTTGCGTCGCTCCAACATCCGCACCACACCGTCCCGGGCGCCGACGAAGGCCGGCCGCAGGGTGGCGCGGAAGACCCGTCCGGGAGCCGCTTTGAGAGGCACTGTCATCTCCTGCCCGCAGGGTCGCGTCTGAGGTTGGCTGATCCGCCGCTTGGGACGGCGTCGCGTTCGGACGGTGGGCTCACGCGGCTTCCTGGACCCGCGGGATGGTGGACTGCGGCGCCACCACGCCGGCGACGGCCTGCACCCAGCCGTCGAAGGTGTGCCGGGACTCCACCAGGCGCCGACCGGCCTGCCCCATCCGCGCTGCCTCCTCCGGGTTGCTGAGCAGGCGCTGGATTGCTGCCCGCAGCGCGTCCGGATCGCCGGGCGGGACGTAGATCCCGTTCTGGCCGTCCCGCACGACATCAACCTGTCCGCGCGAGCGGGTGGCGATGACCGCCTTGCCCATCGCCATCGCCTCGGTGATCGCGGTGACGCCGGCGTCGAAGTCCACGTCCTGCAGTGGGACGACGACGAATCGGGCTCCCGCGTACAGCTCCCGTAGCTCCCGGTGCTTGAGCTGCTGGCGCAGCCGGAAGGCGCCGGTTGCGTCGGCGTCGGCCGTGCGACGCACCAGTGGACCGAACATCGCGTCCAGGTCGCCGGAAGCATTCACCACCGAGCTGCCGATGGCGACCTCGGCGACGATGTCCAGCCCGTCGAGTGCCCTGGCGAGTGTGGGGTAGTCGCGTGCCTCCGAGCCGACCGACAGGATGTAGTCCTGCGCCGGCGGCGCCGGGTCGGCCACGGGCTGCCAGAAGCGCTCGTCCACCGGGTGCAGAAAATGGTGGAGCTTCTCCGGTGGGACGCCGAGCCGGTCGGCGGCGATATCTCTCTGCACGCTGCCGTAGTTGATGATGGCGGACAGGTGGGAGTGCGCCTTGAGGTGACTCAGGAATGTCGCTTTCTTCCACCGGGATAGCCAGACCGAGATGAGCACGGCGTCGCGGCGCCCGCGGGTCAACTTGAACAGCAGCCCGAGGGGCAGGCCGAGCTTGTCGGCGCGCGCCACGATGTGTTCGTACTGCTTCCGCTTCAGGAAGGCTTCGACGACCTGGGCTGGCACCATCCCGAACCGCTCCATGATCGTCCGGGAGAGTGGGGCCGCGCGTTCCGTCATGTACTGCATGTCCATCACATCGCCGTCCAGCGCGCGGGCCAGCTCGACGTAGTCAACGCGTGGCCGCTCACCGGCGGCCACCTTGCGCTCCAACTGCTCACAGGTGTCCTGGCCGACCCACGCGGGGACCATGATCAGACAATTTCGTGGTGCCGGCATCGATTCCTCCCTTCCTCTCAGATTGTCGTCCGCGCCAGTGGCGACATGGATCCTGTTCAGCCTGGTTCCCGCTCATCGACAGCTCTCTGCACGTCCGTCATGTACCTGATGGCGTGGTCGTTGTACCAGGCCCCGGCGTACCACCGACCGATGCACCCCCAGCCGTCGCCGCCCTTCTCCGCATATGGCGGCTTCGGCGGGCTCGACACTGTGGGCACGGGCGCGGGAGTCTCCTCGTGCACGTGCCCGAGCCACTCCTCGTATCCTTCGTAGCAGGCACGCCATATCGCGTAGGCCGTGTCTACATTGAACGCAGTCGAATTGATAGCATCCGGAAACGCCCCCTTGAGGTATCGATATCGCACCTGCAGCAGGCCCCAGCTCTCCGGACATTCGCCCCGCACTCCGTTCAAACCCAAGCCGTGGCCGGGAACGCAGAATGCAGCGTCACCCGTCCAGTCACCCACTGTCGTCTGACGCCACGACGACTCCATCCATGCCTGGGTCCGGACCACCTTCTCGTTGATGCCCCACTTGCAGGCCACCCATTGCATGATCTCGTGCGTCGTGCCGGTGAAGTTCCCGGTGACCCGCGGGGCTAAGTCCCGGTTTGCCGCCGAATTGTGGCTGCCGGGATCGAAGAAATCGCCTGGTAGGCGATGCGTACCTCGCCTCATGTTGTACGGCGTGTTTTCCGGAACGTACTCCGGGGTGGGCCGGACCAGTCGTGCGCAGTCCTCCTCCCTGGGCAGGGGCTTGCCCGCGGGGACGACCGCGATGGCGAGGGCCGCCGGGGATGGCGAGGGCAACAGGGGACGGGATGCGGTGGCTGACGGTGGCGCCGGCACGGACGGCGCCACCGCAGGTTGGGCGAGCGGGCTGGCGTCGAGCGACGTTGGCGACGGGGAGAGATCGAGTGCTGGCCGTGCCGAGGCCAGCGACGCCGCAGCGGCACGTGCCGCCGACCCTGAGCCGGCCGAGGTCGCTGACGCCGGGATGCTGATGACCATCGCCAGCGTCGGCATCAGGACCAGCAGACTCCGCCCGCGCCCGGGACGCTGACCGCCGCCGGAACGTCTGTGTGTCGACATGGCTACCCCAGATCTACAGTGTCCGCAATTCCCTGCCGCACGGTGAACCGTGCCGGCCATTCGTCGCCCGGGGCCGGCCGTCCTATGGCGGCCAATTCAGGAATGCACGAACTTCGCCCACTCCATCGATGACCGCCATGCGCTCATGGTGCTACCCCGTGCCGGACCGCACAACCGTAGCGCCGCCGACCCGTGGGGCTGGTCAAGGCTTCCGCGCAGTGGAAAGAAACCGGTTACCTACCGTCAGTCCAGTTCCTCCCGACAACCGGCGTCGTCGGCGCTTCGCGGTTGCTTTCCTGGCGTGGCCGGGGCAGTCGCACCGGATTGGCCACACGGCGGCGCTGTGGCGTTACGAGCGCACCGAGCGACGTGCCGGACCGCACGAACAGGAAATCGGTGACGTAACCGTCCGGCATACTGTAAGCAACAAATTGCGCGGCCGAAGCGGGCGGTTGATGCTGCGCCGCATCGAATTCGGCCAACGGTCGCAGGCCGTGTGGCACCAGGAAGTAGCCCACGTAGCCGAGACCCAGCAGGTAGGCGAATGTGTCCTCGATGCGGTCGCTGCGGTGCCGCTGCTCCACCTCGACGATAATGGCGGGCATGTGCCTGCGCAGCACCGCGGCACCACCCCGGAGGACCCGGTCCTCGTGGCCTTCGACGTCGCATTTCAGCACACTGATGCGTCCCGACTCGTCGCCGAGCAGGTCGTCGAGCGTGCGGACCGGGATCGGGATGTCGTCGTGACCGGCACCCACCACCGGGCCGAGCGTCGCCAGCGCGTCGATGTGCTTGCCCTCATGGACCGGCACCCGTAGTGCCGCCTGACCCACCGTGTCGGAAAGGGCGACCGGGTGAAACGTGATGTTCCCGCGTCGGCGGGCGAGGGTCTGTAGGCGGGCGGCGTTACCGGGATAGGGCTCCACGGCGTGGACCTGCCCGGTGCGGCCGACTTTCGTCGACAGAACATAGGTATAGACGCCGCGGTTCGCACCGACGTCGACGGCGACCGTTCCGGTCGCAGTCAGCGCCGCCAGGACGCGGCCGACCTGGTCGCGGTGCCACCATTTTTTCACTGCCCGGAGCCGTACGCTGATGCTGGGATCAGTATTGTCGACGATACGCTCGATGAGGTTCACCGGTTCACCGCGCTCCTCGGCGGTGTGCCACGCCGCGAGACCCCCGAGCGTTCATGCCCGGCGCACGCAGCGCGGTGGTGTCGGTCATGGATCCTCCGGCGCCGCTCGCGATGATCGGTCACTGCTGAATTCCTCGTTCGCACCGTAACCTCGCAGCGAGGCAAGGATCGGACATCACAGTGCAAACAAATCGATGAACGTCACATTCCCATACTGCCGCCCAGCGCCCGTCGGGGCAACGGTAACGCGACCAAGGTCGGTTCCGGTCAACGGTTCCACGCAGTGGAAACTCGACAACCGGTTTGGTGCAACTTGTTCCTGAGTACCGATATGCCGGTGTGGCATTCACGCCTGCCGTGCCTGCATTCTCAATTTGGTCGGTACGATCAACCGGTGGCGCGGTCTCGTCGCCCCGCCCTGATGCGACGCGGCACGGCGCGGGCGAGCAGGGCCACGGGGGGCGACACGGGCCCGGCGTGCATTGACTCCGGTGCCCGGCGGTGAGCGTGACCTTCGGCATTGCCAACGTGAGCGCGAAATCTGTGAGAGGGCGAGAGCAGTCGACGTGGGTTCCACCAACGGCTCCAGGATCTGCATGGTCCGCCAGCACTACGTCCCGCAGGACACCCGCGTGCTCAGGGAGGTCGAGGCGCTCGCCAAGCACGGTCACGAGGTTGACCTGATCTGCGTCCAGAAAGCCGGGCAGCCGGCGTTCGAGCGGATCGGCCCGGTGACGATCCGACGCCTGCCGGTCGCCCGAACGACCAAGGGCGGGGCTGGGCGGTACATCCTGCAGTACGGTCGGTTCTTCGCCCGGGCGGCGTTCCTCGTCAGCGCGCTGCACCGGCGTCGCCGCTACGACGTGATCCAGGTCAACTCACTGCCGGACGCACTGGTCTTCGCGGCCGCGGTGCCCAAGCTGGTGGGCGCCCGCGTGCTGCTCGACCTCCAAGAGTGCATGCCCGAGTTCTTCGCCACGAAGTTCGGCACGGACATGCGCCACCCCGCCGTCCGGGTCATCGCCGCGCTGGAACAACTGAGCATCCGCTTCGCGGATCGCGTGATCACCCCCACCGGCCAGCTTCGGGACACCTTCATCGCTCGGGGCGCCGATGCGGCCAAGATCAGTGTGGTCATGGACGGAGCAGACGAGGACGTCTTCCACCCGTTGACCGGCACCAGCCCGGACCCGGACACCTTCACCCTGGTCAGCCACGGCACGGTCGAGGAGCGCTACGGCCTGGACATCGTCATCGCCGCGGTGGCGATGCTCCGCGACGAGATCCCGGCGATCCGGCTGAAGATCTACGGCGACGGCTCCGACCTGCCTAGGCTCCACGCGCTCGCCGCCGAACTGGGCGTCACGGACCTGGTGTACTTCAGCGACGGCTTCGTTCCGTTCGACGAGCTCGTGCACGGCATCGCCACCGCCGACGTGGGCGTCGTGGCGATGAAGCGGGACTGCTTCCGGGACCTCACGCTGGCCGGCAAGATGTTCGACTTCATCGCCATGCGCATCCCTGTCACGGTGTCGCGTACCCGATCCGTGGTGGAGACCTTTCCGCCGGGCTGCTTCGAGGTGTTCAACTCCGACGATGCGGTCGATCTCGCCGCGGCGATCCGCCGGCTGTACCTGGACCCGCAACGCCGCGCCGAGCTGGTGACTGCCGCGACCGCCGCGACCGAGCCGTACCGATGGTCGAATCAGCGCGAGCAGTACCTGGGCGTCATGGAGAACCTGCTGCGGCCGACGTACCGCCGCGACCGGCGCGCGCTACGCCGCTCCGGCCGGTAGCCGGAGAGCGTCGGCAGGCGCAGCGTCGGCCGGCGCGGCTCCACCGCGCAGCCGACTACGAACCGCGCCGCGACAGCACGAACATCGGCACCTCGAGCACTCCGGGGAGCGGGTCGTCGAGGGCTGAGACGGCTCGTTCGTGTGGAGAGAACAGCATGCGAAGGTACGCACCCGGTGACAGCCGACCATGCCGCATCTCGTGCCACGCGGCCGGGATGTCGGTGGTCATCCGCAGCCACCGCATGCCGGCGGGCACGCGCAGCGGCGACACCTCGAGGCCGTTGGCGAGCCGCCACGCGCCGTGGGTGAAGTCGAGCCCACCGGCCGAACCGATGGTGTGCCATCCCCACACCCGCAGGTTGATGTCGAGCAGCTTGCACAGCCCGTCCCGACTGTCCCGCTTGAACTCGATTTCGACGAGCCCGTCGATCCGCAGCGCAGCGAGGATCCGGCGGCCGAGCGCCTCGACCTCCGGATCCTCGATGGTCTGAACGTAGGAACTGGACCGCCCAAAGTCCATCGGAAACTGACGGACCCGCTCGGCGACCGTGAGAATCAGCGGCTCGCCCTCGCGGCACAGCGCGGCGACAGAGAGCTGGCCGCCGTCACCGGCGACCAGCTCCTGAATCATGAGCGCGCCCGGCTCAGCCAGCGGCGCCACGGCGTCGTACCGGTCCCGCAGCTCGGCTGCGTCGTTGACCAGCCATGCCTTCGCCTGGGGCAGGTTGAGGCGCGGCTTCGTCGCCGGCTTGAGGACGGCGGGAAAGTCCCCGTCGAACTGCGCGACCTCGTCACCGTCCCGCGGAGCGAACGTGCAGGGATGAGGGATGCCCAGCTTCTCGGCGAGTTCGGTCGTCAACCGCTTGTCATAGGCCCAGCGGAAGGTCGCCCATTCCGGCGTGGTCAGCCTGAAACGCTCGGCCAGTTCGGCGTGCCGACGCGCGATGAACGCGGCGGTAGCGTCGGCGGTGGCGAACAGCGTCCACCCCGCCAGTCCTTCGCGGTCGGCCAGGCCGAGCAGAAAGGACAACCGGCCCTCGTCGTCGTCCGGCCAGACGAAGCGCCGCCGGCTGAACCGCGAGATGCCGGCGAGGCGGTGATCTTCGGCAGATCGGACCACCCACACCGCAATGCCACGACGCCCGAGGCTTCGCACCACACCGAGCGCCCGGTAGTCGCCGCCGATGACGAGCACGCCCTGGGGCCGGTCCACCTGCAACGGTCCGTTTCTCACGTTTGCACGACGGTACCCCTCGCCGGGCGCTTCGTCGACGAGGCGAGGAATCGCGCGACCTCCGTCGCGGCGAACGGCGTTCCGGCCACAAACCGCATCAGCGGGCCGAAGGTCCACGCGGCGGGAGCGCCGACGAAATGCAGCCCGGTGACGGACGACTCCATTCCGGCACGGAGCATCGGGTACCCGTCGACCTGGCGCACCTGGTGGAGGAGTTCGGAGGCAAGGAAGGGATAGCCCGCCAGATCGACGCGGTACCCCGTACCGAGGAGGACATGGTCGAATGTATCCCGTCCACCATCGTCGAAGGTTACCGAAACCTGCTCCTGTGTCGCCTTGACCTCAGTCACGAACCTCCCGAACCGCAGCGGAACGACGCCGTCCACCCGTGGCTTCAACCACCCGGCACCAGCCGGGCGGATGGACCGCCGGTCGAGCGCGGTGCGCTGCCGGGTCGGCAGCCGACGCACCACACCGGGAACGCGCACCAACTGGCTCAGCAGCGGCGGGCCGACCTCCGGCGGCGCGTACATCAGGGTGGTCACCGGGCCCAGCGACCGCATCCAGGTGTGCTGCCGCAGCCAGTGGACCTGCGCTGCCCGAGCCACCAGTTCAACCTGCGCACCGCCCTCATGCAGCAACGCTACCGACTCCAGCGCGCTCTGGCCGCCGCCCACCACAAGGACCCGCTGGCCCGCGAAGCGACCCAGGTCAGCGTGCCATGACGCGTGCGACACGCGGTCCGGTGAAAGGCCGCGAAAGACCTCTGGAATACGCGCAAAGGGCTCGATCCCCGCGGCCACGACGAGGCGTTCGGTCGCCACCTGTTCCCCATCGGAGAGGGCCAGGACGAACCCGTCGCCGTGCCGTTGCACGCGCTCGACCTTGCGGCGGTCGATGTCGGGCGCAACCCTCGACTGGAACCAGCGGCCGTACGCCACGAAAGCTTCCAACGGGACGGGTGAGCCGACCGTCGTACCGGTGGCGGACGAATAGCCGTCGAGATCAAGGGCGCCGCGTGGATCACTGATGCTGCTTGCCACCCTTGGTGAACGCAACAGCATCCCGGCGGGCATATTGTCGGACCAGAACGACATGGGTTCGCCGAACACGGTGGCGTCGATCCCGGCGGCCCGCAGATGGGCGGCAACGGCAAGACCGTACGGGCCGGCACCCAGGATCGAAACCATACGCATTTGATCGAATCCAATCCTGTCGGACCGTCGGCTCGTCAGATCGACACCGTACTCGTCGCCGCACGGAAAGGGGAGGTGACGACACCCAAGATTCCAGCCAGTGGCAACGCCGCAACGGCCGACACGCGTGACCTCCTGGAACCCTCCTGGCGGCGGAGCGCTTTGCCGGATGACCGGCACACCGGTAGATTCGGCGGGCGTACATACCGGCGACACAACGCAACCAACGAGGTCACACGATGCCGATCGACATCTCTGTCAGCATGGCCGAGGGTGTTGTCGTCTATCAGCCCGACCTCGTGAATCTCTACGGGTGCACCATCGGGCGCGAGACCACCGTCGGCCCGTTCGTCGAAATCCAGCGCGACGTGTCGATCGGTGCTCGTTGCAAGATCTCTTCGCACTCCTTCATCTGCTCCGGCGTGACGGTCGAGGACGAGGTGTTTGTCGGCCACGGAGTCATGTTCGTCAACGACCTGTTCCCGCGGGCCACGACCGATGACGGCCGGACCCAGACGGGCGCGGACTGGGATCTCGCACCCACGCGGGTGTGCGAGGGCGCGTCGATCGGGAGCCACGCCACGATCCTGGGCGGGGTCACGATCGCGGCCCGCGCGCTCGTGGGAGCCGGCGCCGTCGTGACCCGCGACGTTCCTGCATTCGCGATCGTCGTCGGCAATCCAGCGCGCGTGATCGGCGACGTCCGTTCCCGGGGCGGGCAGGCCGTGCCGGCGCAGTGAATCGCGCCCCTCAGGTGCCGGTCGCTCAACGGCGCCTACGGAGTCGTTCCGACCCGGTGCCGTGGCGCCGGGCGGGCGCTCACCGCACCCCCGATCAGCAGATCGCGGTGCCGACCTCCGAGGTTGGCGGAGACGTGGCAGGTGCGCCAGAAGAGGACGCCCACGCCGACCCAGATGGCGAGATCGCCGACGCTGAAGACGCTGTGACCGGGGACCCAGGGCGGTGTGGCGAAAACGTCGCCGAGTAACGCCAGATGAGGGTCGGGGAGGACCGCCGAGTTCGCGAACCGACCCGTGGCGACGGGGCGACCGGCGGCCCGAAGCGCGTCGGCGGATGCGGGGAGGCTGCCGCCGTTGACCGCGATCACGACGCCGTTGAGGGCACCGCCGAGGCCGACCATCCAAATTCCCGGCAGGTTCCGGTTGATCACCAGGCAGGCGCCGGCGGCGAGGTACGAAGCAATGTGCAGCACGGCGAGCAGCGCCGGTGTCGCGTCGGGAATCACCGAGATGATCAGAATCTGGACGGCGAGTGCCGTCCAGAGCAACCACGCACGCCGAATGCGGATCTCGGCGAGGCGTCGCAGGGAACCGCCGGTGACGGCCACCGCGACAAGCACGGCGATGCAGATGTACACGGTCAACATGCTGTCTTCGCCCTCTCGACAGTCCCCATCCCATTGCGGTGAACAGTTCCAGACACTCGACCGTTTCCACCCTCTCGGCGACCACTTCCAATCCGAGGTTGTGACCGAGGTCCACGGTCGACGTCACGATGGCGGCGTCGGCGGCGGATCCGGGAGCGGCCGAGACGAAGAACCGGTCGACTTCGATCTCGTCCACTGGCAGGTCCCGCAGGTTGGCGAAGGACGAGTACCCGGTGCCGAAGTCGTCGATGGAGAGCCGCACGCCTGGAACACCGCGATCGTGGAAATGCTGACTACCACTTCCTCGGCGCGGCGAGGACCGCCGCCAGGACAGTGCGGCCACTGGTACTGGTGAGCACCTTGGTCACGATGGCCGTACGGTGGTTGCCCAGGAATCTGCGTATGGCTGCTCCCCTGATGTGGTGCGGCCGTCGAGCCTCGGCCACGTGCTGACCACCGGACCGGGACCGGTGGCGGTTGGCGACCATGTCATCGGCCCTTCCCGGACTGAGCTGAGGGGTTCTCGCCGGGGTGCCCCGGTCCGCGGCACCTTGAGCCGGATCGCCCGCACTCGACCGTCGCGTGCGATCGCCGTGAAAGGTTCTCGCGGGCTCCGTTCGCTGTGGTGCTGAGCGGGCACCGGAGTCGGAGCGGACCAGGCAGGCGCCGGCCCCTACCACCGGCACCGTGCCAGGACTCAAGGTGCTGTATCACGAAGATCCATTA
>DATHBD010000062.1:0-294579 GCA_035296325.1 Micromonosporaceae bacterium
CAGTTGTGCCTCAGGCAAAGGCCTACGAAAGCCGCGAACTCCCGCACACGGCTGCAAGATCGCGGCGGCGGGTGGAGCGGCTCGGAGGGGTGAAGGTCCGACTGGCGGGTCGAACGTTGCCGTATGTTCCGTATTGTCGCTTGCGCGCCGCTGTCCTCGGGTCGTCCCGACGAGCGTCCAACGACTTCGGAAAGGGCGACGATCATGAGCGAACCTCCCGGCGACCCGCACCAAGGCCAACGTCCTCCCGGGCCGTACCCGCCGGCGCCGAGCGGCACCTACCGGCCGCCGGTGGACAGTCCACCGGCGGCCGTCCGGGGCCCGGCCCCGGTCCCTGCACCAGGTGCCGCGGTGGAGGCGTATGGCCACGCCCTGGCACCCCTGGGTGCCCCGCGAACCGATCAGCCGGTTTCCGCCGGCGGCCGATTCGCCGGGGCGGTGGTCGAGGTCCTGCTCATCATGGTGACGCTCGGCATTGGATGGTGGATCTGGGCGGCCTTCACCTGGTCGACCGGTCAGACGCCGGCGAAGAGACTCCTGGGCTACGTGGTGGTCGACGCCGACACGGGCGCCCGGTTCACCTGGGAAAGGATGTTCCTGCGCGAGTTTCTGATCAAGGGCATCGTCCTTCCGATCGGCAGCCTCCTTACCTGCAGCGTTCTCACGTTCGTCGACGGCTTCATGGTCTTCGGAGAGCGCCGTCGGACGCTGCACGACATGATGGCCGGATCAATCGTCGGCTACGAGTAGGGCCGTGCTGGAGCTGCATCGCATCGGCGCGGTCCGCGGTGGTTGCGCCGGACTCCGTGCCGATGGAGCACTGTCCACACGGGCGTCCTGGCGGCTGCGTGACTGCCGCGCGGCAGGGGGTGCTGTTCGAGGGCGCTGCCGATAACCTCGTACCGTGGAGCCGTCCCAGCCCAACGATGCACGCGACCAGCCGACCCCGGCGTCGCCGTCCGGCCCGGGAACGGGTGTGCCTTCGCCGCGGGAGGCCGCCGATCAGGACCCGACGGGTCCGGGCCCCGTGACCCCTGGTTCAGCCGGCGATGATCCGGTGGCATCCGAGGCGTCGTCGGAGGCGCCTGAGGGGGCCGCCGAGGAGGCGCCGGAGACTGTGCCCTCCGTCTGGAACATCCGCACGTACTTCGTATTCGCGATCGCGGCAGCGCTGGTGCTCTGCCTCGGCGGAGTGTTCTTCGGTTACTACAAGTACAACGAGCTCGCCGAACCGGATCGAGATACACCAGCTCTTGCCGTAGACCAGTATCTGTCCGCGCGGCTCACCGATAGGGATGAGGTTCGCGCCAACGTCTTCACCTGCAAATCTTCGACCCTTGGATCAGTTGACCAGCTGGTGCGGGACATAACAGCACGGGAACAGCAATATGGCATCACGATCCGGGTGACATCATCCGATCTGGCCATTTCATCGACCACTGATCGAGCCTCTGTAGATGCCAACCTGAAGATTGATGTCCCGGAGCAAGGCGGCCAATCCTCGCGCTCGATCCAGCGCTGGCACTTCGACGTGGTGAACCAGGATGGCTGGCGCGTCTGTGCGGCGAACCGGGTGAGTTGACGCTACTCCAACCACAGCAGGTGGATCGGCACGGCCAGTGTCGACGGGGGCCGACCAGCCCAGGCCCACCGGTACCAGTCCAGTTCCGCGGCGACCCGGACGCAGATGTCGCCCTCCGCGCTGCCGTACGGCTCCGTCACCGCTCGCAGGTCACGCCGTTCGGTCGGGGCCTGGTCCTCTGGCAGCACCATGTGGACGACCCGCTGGCCCGTGACCTTGCTGGCCGCACCGACTGCAACCGGGTCCCGCCGGGGCGGCGCGTCCAGCGACACCAACTTGGCCAGGATATCGTGGCCGCGGTTCGCCTCGCCATCCGATGTGGACACCCCGAGGGTTTCGACCCACACGCGCTCGATCGGCACCAGCGGCGCGAACACCTCGGTCTGCTCCGACTCCGCCCGGTACCACTCGTACTCCGGCAGGACCGGCACGTAGGTGCGGCTGCCCTGGACCACCGGACGGTCGGCGCGCAGGTCTGAGCGCCATCCGACGCCCGGCAGGCCGACCAGCACGCGCCGCCCGCGCAGGTCGGTCTGCCCGATCGCCGGCTCCGGGCGGATCGACGCCGGGGGCCGGACCGGTTCATCGAGGTCCCAGTCCGGGAAGTTGGCGTCGTCGAAGCCACTCATGTCGGCTCGCCCAGCGGGGCGCCTCGCTCCCGCATGAACTGGATCGGATCCACCGCGCCGGAGTCGCCGGAGTCGCCGTTGATATGCACCTCGAAGTGCAGGTGCGGCCCGGAGGAGCGGCCACTGGAGCCGGACCGGCCGAGCTCCTCGCCAGCGGCCACCGCCTGGCCCACGTTGACAAGCGGTCGGCGCACCAGGTGGCAGTACCGCGTGATCACCGCATCAGCGTGCATGATCTCGATATACCAGCCACAGCCCCGGATGCTTGATGAGCCGTCGCGGTCGCAGCCCCAGTTCCAACCGCCCTCGGTCGTCGCCCGACAGCGCACCTTGACCACGACGCCGCCGGATGCCGCGCGGACTGGCGTCTCCCTAGGTGCGGTGATGTCGACGCCCTGATGCGTCGGGCGGCTGGCACTGCGGAATTCGGAGCCGACCGGGCCCACGATGGGGGCGGTCCATCCGGACGCGGAGATCTCACCCGCCGAAACACATCGCAGTGCATCAATTGCACCGACCGCGCGTGCCGCGCCGTCGGTGAGGAGGTTCACGACGTTGGTGGCGGTCGGCTCATGCTTGGCGTATGCATCCGGATAGGCGCTGATCTGCACGCGTTGTGCGGCATCGGTCAGCGACAACGTCTGCCAACCGTTGATGGTGATCAGCTTTTCGTAGAACTTCCGCGCCGCGTACTCCGGGTCGGTGACCTGCTCCGGTGTGCCCCAGCCTGCGCTGGGTCGCTGCTGGAACAGGCCGAGGGAGTCGTGGTCGTTGCGCTCGCCGAGGTGACCGAGGTTGCGTAGCCACGACTCCTGCATGGCGGTGGCGACGGCGATGACCCAACCGCGGGGCGGCACGTTGAGCTCCTGCCCCACCCGGATGATGATCGCGGCGTTGCGGGTCTGCTCAGCTCCGAGCAGCCCTGCGCGGGGCAGGTCCGCCAGATCGGGATCGACCATCTCGGAGTCACCACAGCCGAACGAGGCCGGCACGACCGACTCCCCGCCCAGCCCGCCGAGGAAGAATGACGCCGTCGTGCCGCCGCAGCACAGCAGCGTCAGCGCGCCCACCAAGGCCACGATCAAGCCGATCCGTAACCGGCGTCCCGACGGTTCCCCGGGCATGCTCATATCTGCCGTTCCCAGTCCACCCCGTCGACTCGCCACCGACCCTTGTCGGCCAGGAGTCGCAGCCGCAGCGTGCCGGAGTCCACCGGGATGCTGGCCTCCATCAGGGCCGGGTCGCGGGCGTTGATCGACACCCCGCCGGTCATCCGATCGGCGGGCACGCCGGCCGGGTCGACGCCGCCGAGCTTGGCCACCAGCGCCTGCGTCGCGTACGGGGTCAGGTCGGCGAGCCACCTGTCCGCGCTCACGCCGGTGTGGCGCAGCCAGGCCTCGGCGAACTTCGTTGCCACGGTCGCGGGATCAGGCGCCCCGGCGCTCAGCGAGGGCGCCGGCGGATCCACATGCTCCACCTCGCCGTCGTCGACCGCTGACGGATCGACACTCGGCTGGCTGCTCGTCGCGATCAGCGGGGCCGGAGGTTCCGCGTCCGTCGACCCGGCGACGCCGCGGAACGCACCGATCACCAGTAGCAGCACCGCGCACAGTGCCAGAGCGATACCGTACCGGGTGCTGATCAGGCGCAGGACATGCCGCATCTTCGATCACCCCGGGATGGTTGCCGACTCCGGGCGCCGGCTCCGGTTCGGCGCTGGCGCGTCCTCGTCCGAGCCGGGCCGGTAGACCCCGAACGATGGCGTGGTGCGCGGGACGTCCGGCGACTGCCACCGCCGCGACGTGCGCCGCTCCGGTGCGGTGGCCGGCTGCTGCCCCGGGCTCGTACTCGGCTCGCTCGCCCCGGGCTGGCCCGTCGCAGGCTGGCCCGTTCCGGGCTGGCTCGTGCCGGGCTGGCTCGCCCCGGGCTGGCTCGTAGCCGGCTCGCCGGGCACGGCGCTCTCAGCGCGCCGACTCGGCGTGGTGACGGTGGGATGGTCATCGGTACGCGACTCGGGGCGCTGAACCGTCTGGAGCACCTCCCGCGAGCGGCCCATCGTGGGTTCCGACGTGCCGCCGGCATCCACCACCTTGAGCGCGGCGGCGGCCCGCAGATCCCGGAAGAACAGCCGGTGCCAGCTTCCCGCCGACGTCACCGCCTGGCTGGAGTCCTTGCCGCCGAGCTGGGTGATCCTCCGGTACGGCCGCAGCAGGAGCCATCCGACCACGCCGGTCAGCCAGATCAGCACGACCTGGAGCCAGCCCGGCAACGAGGCGGTGCCCATGATCAGGTTGACGGCGAAGAGATAGATCGCGGCGGCGGTACCGAAGACGATGATATTGAAGATCGCCGCGACCACCGCGTTGGCCAGGCGACGGATGCCCGAACTTGCCGGCCGCATCAGACCGATGGTGCCGAGGATCGGTGCTGCGATGACGGCCCACCGGAAGATCAGGAATCCGATCAGTACGAGCAGCGAGGCGACGATGTCGAACATGGAGAAGAAGAGGGCCGACAGAATCGCGATGAAGCCGGCCCCGATCCGCTCCATTCCGCGCGTGCCCTGGAGATATTCGTACGCCTCGGGATCTTCAACCTTGATGGTTTCGGCGACCTTCTGCCACCGACTTGCTTTCTGCTCGATGATTGACTGGCGAAGTTGCGGGTCCTGCCGAAGCTTCTCGATCTCATCCCAACTGTAGGACTTGGCGTCGTAGAGCACTCGTCCGTATTTCTGGGCGACCTCACTGTCGGCGGAGCCGAGCACGCCGCGGAGCCAGTTGCGATACAGCAAACCCTCCGCCGCCGTGTCGCTCGCACGAACGGCGGGTGGACGTATGTCCGTGCACGCCGTTGGGTCGAGGTTGCGGCATTGGTCCGGTGAAGCGTCAACGGGCTGCGGGCCCACCGCACCGTGGATTACGCCGAGGGACGTGACGAGCGTTCGGTCGGCGGCGTTCGCTGACCACGTCGGCCAGGCGGCGATGGCAGTGATGACAACCATGATGAGCAGAGCCCACCCGGCGGTGGTCACGGTTCCCGACATGTCGGACTGCCTGGACCGCCACAGCAGGTACAGGCCGATCACTGCGAGCGTCACCGCGCCAAAGACGGTGAAGACCTTCTGATAGATGGCCTTGGTGGCCTGTTCGACCAGCGGATCTGCCCATCCCCACATCTCAGCCGGGTTCCACGCCCGCTCGCGGAGGGCGTTTGACGCGCCGATGATGGAGGTCGCGATCAACATCTCGCCATTGGCGATGGTGCTCTCAAACTTGTAGTCGGGATGCATCACCGTCGACACGCAACCGATGTCGTACGTGGTGTAGTCGTACCCCGCATACCCGTAGTTGCTGTAGAGGCCCTGCGGCCCGCCTTGGCGCGACGATTCCGGTCGCGTCGCGAACCATCCGGCCATGCCGGAGTCGGGCGCGCTCGGTGTCGGCGCCTTGACGCAGTTGACCCGGTCTGACGCCAGATCCCCCAGCCGTTCCACGCAGGACTGGAAGTTGCCGGGGTTGCGCCACTCGGCGGTCGTGCACTGGCCTGGCGCCTTCGCCGGCGGTGCGGCGATCGCCGACGATACCGGGCCGGCGAAGAGCGTCGCCACCGCGAGCATCAGGGCCGCCGCGACGAATCGGAGTATTCGATGTCGACCGTGGTGCATGGCGTCAGACCTCCGGCTCGTCGGTGTCGTGGTGTTGCTGCTCCACCGGTTTCTGCCCGACCGCGGCCGGAGTGGTGTCCAGGTACTTGAGAAGCGCTGGAACGTAGGACACGTCGACGCGGACCTTCTGGACCCGTCCGTCGACATCGCGCATGACGAATTCGCGGAAGCCGAGCCGTGACTGCGACGAGACGTCGGCCTGGGACAGCCCGGCGAGGGTGTGCTCGTAGCCGACATCGACCGGGACCCGGAGCAGCCGCAGCGCCTCGGCGGCGATCTCGGAGTCCTCGGCGATCCGCCCGACGAACACGGTCGAGACGAGGTTCTGCACGTCCAGACCGAGGATGTCGCGGGGGTTCTGCGAGGCCACGAGTGCGGCGAGGTTCCACTTTCGGGAGTCCCGCGCCAGCCGGACCAGGAACGATCGGCCGGAGCGCCAGCCCTCCATGAAGTGCGCCTCGTCCAGGCCGACGAGCTTGCGTTGGCCCATGTCGCCGCCGTAGCAGCGGCGCACGGCGAGGCGGTGCGCGGTGTGCAGCATGGGCAGCGCGAGCGACTCCTCCGCCGACCAGTACTCCCGCTCGATCTTGAGGTCGGGCAGCCGCAGCCCGGCCATGGTGATGACGGTCAGCGCGGCGTCGGCGCCGAGCAGGCCGGGCTCGGGCGAGCCGAAGAACAGCGTGGCCAGCGGCATCTCGGCGGTGTCCAGGAGCAGGTTGCCGAGCTCCCGACCGTCGCTGTCGGACAGTTCGTGCAGGGTGCGGACCACGTCGTCCACTGTGGAGGTCTCCTCCGCCGGCACCTGCCGTACCGCGTGCCGCAGCATGGTGGCGGTGGACGCCTCGCGGGCCACCTGCGGCGGGACGAGCATCATGCAGATGTCCTGGACCAGCATGCGGCGCTCGGCGCGGGCGTTCGAGATGGCGATCTCGAACTCACGGTCTCCGGCCGGCCCGGGCACGTAGTGCTTGCGCTGCGGGGTGGGGATCAGCGAGTACGGCGCGAGGGTGCCCCGCTCGGAGCCGGTGAGGTTGAGCACCCGGGAGTAGGGTGCCAGCTCCGGCATGGCGCAGAGCCGGGCCAGCGGGCCGGACGGGTCGAGCAGCGTGACCTGCACACCGCGCCGGGCGGCCAGGTAGCCGAGCGCTCCCAGCAGCGTGGACTTGCCACCGCCGGGCTCGGCGACGAAGACGGCCAGGCCGGACCGTTCCCGCACCTCCATCGGGAAGTGCAGGTCGAGGAAGACCGGCCGGCGGGAGGTGCCGGCGGTACGTCCGACCAGGTCGCCGCGCTGATCCCCGACGGTCGACGCGGCCTGCGGCAGCGCGGCGGCGAGCAGCTTGACCGGCATCCGGCGCAGGTACCCGGTGTTGGCGAGCGGCTCGCCCGGAATGAACTCCCGCGCCAGCCAGTCCTGGTTCTTGGGGTGCTGCAGGGCGACGCGCATTTCCCGGGCGTACATCTTGGTCAGTCGCCGGGCCCGCTCCAGGCACTCCTCGCGGGTGGCGCCGCCGACGGCGATCCGGTGCCAGCCGTGCGCCCGTGACGAGTCCACCGGCAGGCCGGTGCTGACGTCGTCACCGATGGCGAGGGCGCGCGAGGCGAGACGCTCCAATTCGGGCGGGGCGTCGATGCCGTGCTCGGCGTAGTCCTTCTGCTGGGAGCGGATCAGCCGCAGGCGCTGCTCCAGATTGCGGAACGAGTCGTTGGGGCCGAGCAGGTCGACCCGGGAGGAGATCTCCATCGGCCAGGGGAGCCGCTCGTGGAAGTGCAGCCACGGCTCGTGCCGTTCCGGGATCTCCAGCGGCTCCATCCGGCCGACGGCGAGCACGGCGACGTGGCACTCCTCGTCGGTCAGCCGGTTGACCAGCTTCATGGTGGAGCCGTACGGCGTGCGGTACCGCTCGATCTGCTCGGTGAGTGCGAGCAGGTCGCCGCGGTCCCACTGGCCGTGCTCGACAGCGGCGAGCCCGGTCGGCGGCGACATGCAGAGCGCCACCGAGCGGTAGAGCAGCCACTCCAGTTCCGTGGCTGTGACCCGCCGCCCGCGCATGCCGAATGCGCCGAGCACCTCGTCGAACTGCTCCACGGTGCGCGCCATCCGCCGCCGCTCCGCCCCGGGCACACCGCGGCGGAACAGCGTGTTGATGCGCTCCGACATCGTGTCACCGAGGGTGCGGCGGGCGAAGGTGATCCCGATGTAGGTCTGCCCCTCGGCGTGGTTCACCGCGAGCAGGTGCTGCTGCGCCGCGACGAGGTGGTCGGCCCAGGACGGTGCGCCGGTCACTTCGGGAAGCGGACGCGGCGTGTTGCCGTCGACCACGCGCGCCCACTGGTCGGCCGGGAACGGCTTGGTGGTGCGCCGCAGGTGCAGCCGGAACCCGGCGAGGCCGGCGAACTGCTCGGAGATGGCCAGGAGCAGCGACTCGCGCTCATTGTCCGGCCGGAACGCCCAGCGGACCTCGGGCAGCCAGTACCACGCGGTCACCGCGTTGGGAGTGAACGTTAGGTGCCCGGCGATCTCGGTGATGGCGAGGTCGATGGACGGGTCGCGGTCCTTCTGCCGGGGCTTGGGGGTGCGGTCCAGTGGCGTACGCCCGGTACGCCGCTCCGGCACCGCCGACACCGACCGCCGGCGCGGTGCGGGGACCGTGCCCGGGCTCACCGTGGGCGCGTCGCCGCCCGGCGGAGGGACCGGAGGCGCCACTGTCGCACCGGCCGGTTGGGGCGCTGTTGTGTGCTGTGGTGCCGTGGTGGACGGCACCTGGACGGTCGATGTCGCTCCGTTGCCCGCCGGCACGGGCACCGGGTCGAAGTACTCCGCTGACTGTGCCGGGACGGACTCGACGGGCTGCGGCTGCGGCTGGGCGGGCGCCACCGACGGCTGCTCCGCGGTGCCGGTGTACCGGCCGTTGATTCGGTCCCGTGAGCCCGGTCGCCGCTGGGGCCCGGCGAGGTCCTCGGCGGCCCGTGCGACACCACTGCCGCTCCCGGTGCGCCGCACCGGCACGGCGGGTTCCGCCGAACCTGCCGGTCCGACATCGCTCGCGTCGTGCCCCGACGGCTCGCCGAACAGGTCCAGGAACGGCGAGTCAACCTCGGGTTGCGCCTGCGCGGCCGGCACCGCGTCCGGTAGCACGGAGTGCTCCGGCACCTGTTGCCCAGCCGGTTCCCCGGGTGGCCCGGCGACCGCGACGCCGTTGCCGGCCCCCCGCTTGTGCGCGCTCTGGAAGACCGCGACGCGGCCGCCCTCGGCGGCAGCGCGAAGGCCGCCGTCGAAGTCCACAAAGGTGGCTGCTTCGTCGTCGTGGCCGTTGTCGTGGTCGTCACTTACGGGGGTGGTGCCCGCATGGGGAGGGGTGCGGGTCATATCAGCTCCTCACGGATCCGTACGCGCGAGGCCACCAGGCGCGGCTCGCGCTGCTCGATGCGCGGTTCGCGGGTGTGGCGCCAGTCGGTCAGCGCGGTCCGCAGCACCATGCGCGCCGGACGGTCCGGGTCGACGTACCGGAAGATCAGCGACGTGGCGACCATCGCCAGGGCTATCTCCCAGGCGGGGAAGAGGTCGACCTTGAACTCGAACAGGTAGTGGATGAACATGAAGAGTGGGACGAGGAGGACGAAAACGCCGTACTGCGCGTACGGCAACTGGATGGGGAGTGTGTAGCCGGGCGGGCCCAGATAGACGAGCCTCGCCCGGTAGATGTCGTCGTCGGTACGCAGCCGCATCGTCGTCTACCACCTCGCCTCTCCGCCGCGATCCGCAAGGTCTTATTTGAACAGGATCGACATCAGGGAGTCGCCGACGAAGAAGAGGGTCGCCGCGCCCGCGACGAAGGCCAGCCCGATGATCGCGATCACCGAGCTGGTCAGCACCCGGGACACCTCACCCTTGCTGGCGCGACCGATGAAGATGATGCCGAGGACGGCGAGCAGGATCGGAGTGATCTTGGTTGCGAAGAACTCCAGGACGCCGTCCGTGTTGAGCTCTCTCGGCTGCGCGGGCGCGTAGCCGAGGACGTCAGCGGCGCCAAGCACGTCCGCGGCGCGCGTGGCGTGGTACCACACCGTCTGACCGAACGCTGTGAACATCTCAACCTCCCCGGGCGCGCGGTCGGCGGGGTGCCGGCGCGCTAAGCCTCGCCGAAAAGAGCACCGTGCGGAACACCTGGACCGCAATGCCACTCTCTACAGCGAGAACGTTATCCGGGCGTTTGCATAGTGCTGGGGACTATGTCAGCTTTAACGGTCCAGATAGCGTTCACTTGCAGAGAGTACGTCGCCGTCCGTCTTTCGAACAAGCTGACGAACCCGTGCCGCCTCGGGCTCCGGCGTGCCATATGTTCCCTCTGCTGCCGTTCGCTAACGTTCGAGTGGTGATCGACATGCTGCCTCCCGGCCCCGTGGTGATGGGCGTGCTCAACGTGACCCCGGACAGCTTCTCCGACGGCGGGCGCTACACCGACCTGGACCAGGCGATCCGGCACGCCCTGCGGATGCGGGCCGAGGGCGCCGACATCATCGATGTCGGCGGGGAGTCGACCCGCCCGGGAGCCGACCGGGTCGATGCGGCGGTCGAGGAGCGGCGGGTCCTTCCGGTGATCACCGCGCTCGCCGCGGAGGGCGTACCGACCAGCATCGACACCACCCGCGCCGCCGTCGCCGCGGCCGCGCTCGCAGCGGGCGCGAGCGTCGTCAACGACGTCTCGGGTGGGCTCGCCGACCCGGACATGGCGCGGATCGTGGCGGACGCCGGTTGCCCGTGGGTCCTGATGCACTGGCGCGGGCATTCCAGCAGAATGGGAGATCTTGCCCAATACCACGATGTGGTGAAGGAGGTGTGTGCCGAGTTGAGCCAGCGGGTGAACGCGGCATTGGCCGCAGGTGTACCGGGGGACCGGATCATCCTCGACCCCGGGCTGGGGTTCGCCAAGACCGCCGCGCACAACTGGCGACTCTCCGCGCATCTGGAGGACCTCGTGGCGCTCGGTCATCCGGTACTCGTCGGCGCCAGCCGCAAGTCGTACCTGGGTGAGCTGCTGGCCGACCCGGACGGCAGCCGCCGCCCCACCGAGCAGCGGGCGGCCGCCACCGTCGCCACCACCGTGCTGGCCCTGGCCAAGGGCGCGTGGGGCGTGCGGGTGCATGACGTGCTCGCCAACGCCGACGCGGTGAAGGTCTGGCAGGCGACCGAGGCCCGCCGATGAGCGACGTGATCACGCTGCAGGGCCTGCGGGCCCGCGGGCGGCACGGGGTGTACGACTTCGAGCGCGCCCAGGGCCAGGACTTCGTCGTCGACGTCACCCTCGAACTGGACCTCGCACCGGCCGCCAGGTCCGACAACGTGGCCGACACGGTCGACTACGGCCAGCTCGCGGGACGGCTCGTCGCCGTGGTGGAGGGCGAGTCGGTCGAGCTGATCGAGTCGCTCGCGGCCCGGCTGGTCGACGCCTGTCTCGTCGATGTCCGGGTGCTCGCCGCGACCGTGACCGTACACAAACCACAGGCCCCGATTCCGCACCCGTTCACCGATGTCGCCGTGACCCTGCGCCGGGCCCGCCGGTGAGCCGGGCGGTGCTGTCCCTGGGCAGCAATCTCGATGACCGGGAGGCCCACCTGCGCGCCGCGGTCGCCGGGCTCGGCGAGTCGATCCTCGCCGTGTCGGGGGTCTACGAGACGCCGGCCTGGGGTGAGCTGCCTCAGCCGGACTTCCTCAACGCGGTGGCCCTGGTCGTCGACCCCGCGGCGGGCCCGGCGGACTGGCTCGCCCTGGCCCGGCAGCTGGAGACGGCGGCGGGGCGGCTGCGCGATCCGGCGCTGCCGGCCGGCCCCCGCAGCCTCGACGTCGATGTGATCACGGTGTGGGGTGCCGACGGGGCGCCGGTGCGCAGCGACGACCCGGAACTCACCCTGCCGCATCCCAGGGCCCACCTGCGGGCGTTCGTGCTCCGGCCGTGGCTGGATATCCAGCCCTACGCCGAGCTGCCCGGCCATGGCTGGGTGTACGACCTGGTGCGTCGCCCTCCGGTCGTGGGCGATCTCGGCGGGCTCCGGGTGCGCGAGGACATCTCCCTGGAGGCGGCGATCTGAGCCGCATGCGGGAGACTGGGTAGGCAGTCCGACAGAGCTTGGAGCCCGCGACGATGGTGACGCCGAACCCGCACGACCGGTCCTCACTCGGGCCCCGACCGCGGCTCGAACCGACCAGGCCGGCGACCCTGCTGGTGGCCGCGATGGCCACCGGCGCGCTGGCCTGGCTCGGCATCAGCAACTTCTACCAGGAAATGGTCACCCTTCCCTGGCTCCCGCCGTTGACCCTGCTCGGCCTGGCGCTGGTCGAGGCGGTGACCGCGTGGACCACCAAGGCGCGGATCGACCGCAAGCCCGGCACCGTGCCGGTCGAGCCGCTCGTGGTCGTCCGGTATGCCGTGCTGGCCAAGGCCTCCTCGTTGGCCGGCGCGATCTTCGTTGGGGCCTTCCTGGGACTCACCACCTGGCTGGTGGCCCAGCGCGCCACCCTGGTCCGGACGGCCGACGATCTTCCGCAGGCCGGCGTGGGGTTGGCCGGATCGGTGGCCCTGGTCGCGGCCGCGCTCTGGCTGGAGTGGGCATGCCGGGTTCCGACGCCACCGCCGGGCGCCGATCCGGCCGGGCCGCCCCTGCCGGAACGGGGCGGCCGCGGCGAGGACCGCGCGGAGGGTGACCGAGCGTCCGGCTGACGTCGCGCACTGTCGTCCCGGCCCTACCACGGGTACGTTTCGCAGCGTGGTGCACCTCGACGACATCTTCGACGATCCGGCGTACGGCGAGCCGGGTCGCGACCGGATGGTGGTGCACCTGGTCTGGGAGGCCCTGCTGGCCGCAGCGGTCCTCGTGGTGGGGTACCTGCTGCACCGGGCGGCACCTGGCGAACTGCGTTCCACCGGCCTGACCGATCTGCTGCTGGTGGCGACGGTGCTCGGCCTCGCCACCATGGGCGTGGCGCTGAGCCTGCGGACCGGCGCGGTGAATCTCGCGGTGGGCCCGGTGGCGTACGCCAGCGCGGTGGTCTTCGCGCAGCAGGCCGACCGTGGGCTCACCGCAGCGGCGCTCACCACCGTCGGGATGGCGCTGGCTGCCGGTGCGGCGCTCGCCGTCGCCGTGGTGGGCCTGCACGTGCCCGGCTGGGCGGCGAGCCTGGCGCTGGCCCTGGCGGCGATTGCCTGGATCGGGGCGGACCGCCCGGTGGCGGCGGTCCCCGGCGACATGTACCAGCCGGAGCGCCACGGGCCGTACTGGTTCGCCGGGTTCGTCGCGCTCTCCCTGCTGGGCGGCGCACTGGGCACGGTCAAGGCGGTTCGCCGGGGCACCGGCCGGTACCGGCCCGGAATCGACCCGGCCCACCGGCGCGGTAGGGCCGTGGTAGGCCCGGTCGTGGGGGCGCTGATCGCCTCGACCGGCCTGGCCGCAGCCGCCGGCGTCCTGCAGGTCCTCGGTGCCGCCCGCACCGACCCGACCGAGACCGGACTGCCGCTGACCGGGCTGGCGCTGGGCGCGGCCCTGCTGGGCGGCACCTCGGCCTTCGGCCGGCGGGGCGGCGTCACCGGTACGGTCCTCGCGGTGGTGGGCCTTGTCCTGCTGCTGCGGTACGCCGCCGTCCAGGATTGGCCGGTGAGCCGGCTCGGCCTCGCCGCGGCCGCGATCGGGGTCGGCCTCGCGGTGACCCGCCTGGTCGAGCGCTTCGGTCGCCCGCCGGGCGCCGGCGGCTACCCGGAGCCGGTTGCCGAACCGCCGCCGGGCTGGGTTCCCCTGGCGGGTGCGGGGGAACCGGAGACCGGCCCGGACGGCCCCTGGTCGTCCCCTTCGGGCGGGTGGACCAGTCCGTTGCCGGCGCGGACCACCGGCCAGGGATGGCGCGGGGCGCGGCGCCGGCCTGATCGCTAGGCTGAGCACCATGAGCACCGAACGGCTGACAGAGCTCGACGCACTTCCCACCGAGGAGTTGCACGAGCGGGCCTTCGCCCTGGCCCGGCAGCGGCGTGACCTGAGCTTCTTCTGGGATCTGTTCACGCACGTGCCACACGGCCACGAGGACAGTCACGACGGTTGGCTGGGCTCGCTCGCCGCAACGGTCGACGACGCCGTGGGGCTGTGGCGCGAGGTGACCGGGCACACCTACGGGGACTCTGAGCCGCTGGTGCGGGCGGCCTTCATCGACTATCTGAGCAAGGGGCCGGAGTCCGCGGCTGACGAGGCCACCCACCGGTAGGGCGTCAGGCCGGCGCGGTGTCGGCCTCGCGCAGCACCCGGTGGATGTCGTCGGGGGTGAGCGCGCCGATCACTCGCCCGCCGTCGTGCACCAGCACCGCGCCGGCGCCGGCGCCGAGCATCGCGGCCAGTGCCTCGCGCAGCGTCGCGCCGGCCGGCACACTCGGCGCCCCTGCGCCGTCCACGCTGGACTCCGGGCGCAGTGCGGCGACCGGGATGGGCGTCACGGCCAGCCGCTTGATGCCGCGGTCCGCGCCCACGAACGTGCCGACAAAGGCGTTCGCCGGCGCGGCCAGCAGCGCCGCCGGCGGATCGTACTGCTCCAGATGCGCCCGGTCGGAGAGGACGACGATCCGCTCGCCGAGCCGGACCGCCTCGTCGACGTCGTGGGTGACCAGCACCGTGGTGGTGCGCACCCGGTCCCGCAGCCGGAGGAACTCCTCCTGCAGCCGCCCGCGCGCGATCGGGTCCACCGCGGAGAACGGCTCGTCCATCAGCAGGACCACCGGGTCGGCGGCGAGCGCCCGGGCCACCCCGACCCGTTGCCGCTGCCCGCCGGAGAGTTCGTGCGGGTACCGCGCGCCGAACCGCGCCGGGTCCAGGCCCACCAGGTCCAGCAACTCGTCCACCCGCTCGGCGATCCGGCGCTTCGGCCAGCCCAGCAGGCGCGGCACGGTGCCCACGTTGGCGTGCACCGACTGGTGCGGGAAGAGACCGACGTTCTGGATGACGTACCCGATCCGCCGCCGCAGCGCGACCGGATCGACGGTGGTGACGTCCTCGCCACCGAGCAGGACGCGGCCGGATGTCGGCTCGATCAGCCGGTTGATCATGCGGAGGACGGTGGACTTGCCGCAGCCGGACGGCCCGATCAGCACCACCACCTCACCTGCGCCGATGTGCAGCGACAGGTCCTCGACGGCGACCGTGCCGTCGGGGTACCGCTTGCCCACCCGCTCCAGGGTGATGTCAGCGGCAGCTGCCCCGTTCGCGGTACCGTCCACGCATGTCCCTTCTGGCCTACCAGGAGCCGACCAACCCGTGGTGGTCGTGGCGCTATGTCCGTGACAACGTCGAGACCATCCGCGGCGCGTTCACCGACCACGTCGTGCTGACCGTGGAGTCGGTGGCCATCGCCGCGCTGATCGCGATCCCACTCGCCGTGCTGGCGTACTGGGTACGCCCGCTCGCCACGCCGATTCTGGCATCTGCCGGCGTGCTCTACACGATTCCATCGTTGGGACTCTTCGCGATCCTCGCCCCCGTCCTGGGTTCGGGGACCACGATGGTCGTCACAGCGCTGGTGCTCTATGCGCTGCTGGTGATCGTGCGCACAGCGCTCACCGGCCTGCTGCAGGTGCCCGCCGACGTGCTGGAGGCGGCGACCGGCATGGGGTACGGCCGATGGGGGCGCCTGCTGCGGGTGGAGTTGCCGCTCGCCCTGCCGGGCCTGCTGACCGGCCTGCGCCTGGCGACGGTGTCCACGGTGGCGCTGGTCACCGTGGGCGCGCTGGTGGGGGAGGGCGGCCTGGGCGGCCTGATCGTGTCCGGCTTCCGGAACAACTTCTACAAGGCCCAGATCGCCACGGCGACCCTGCTCTGCGTGGCCCTCGCCCTGGTGCTCGACCTGGCCCTGGCGATGCTCGGCCGGGCGCTCACCCCGTGGGCCCGGCGGGCAGCGTCATGACCGCGGTACGCCAGATGGTGGTGTGGCTCAACGACCCGTTGAACTGGACCAACCCGGACGGCGTGCTGGCCCGGCTGGGTCAGCACCTGCGCCTGTCCGCCGCCGCGGTGCTGCTCGCCTGCCTGGTCGCCTGGCCGCTGGGCATCTGGCTGGGCCGGCGGGGTCGGCGGGCGGGGACCCTGGTGCTGCTGCTGTCCAACCTCACCCAGGCCGTCCCGGTGGTCGCCCTGCTGACCATCCTGCCGTTGACCGCGTTGGGGTTCGGTGCGCGGCCGGTGATCGTGGCACTCGCCATCTTCGCGATCCCGCCGGTGCTCGCCACGGCGTACACCGGGATGCGCCAGGTTGATCCCGAGGTGCGCGAGGCGGCCCGCGGCATGGGCCTGTCCGGTTGGCAGATGCTCACCCGGGTGGAGTTGCCGCTCGCGGTGCCGTACCTGGCGTCGGGTCTACGGACGGCGGCGGTCCAGGTGGTCGCCACGGCGGCGCTCGCGACGTTCGTCAACGGCGGCGGGCTGGGCCAGATCATCGGAGCCGGGTTCGGCCTCGGGCTCGTCGCCGGCGGCGGGCAGGTGCTGGCCGGCGGTCTGCTCATCATCGGGCTCGCGTTGCTGGTGGAGGCGCTTGCGGCGGTGCTGCAGCGCGCGGTGACGCCGCGGGCGCTGCGGGCCCGGCGCAGTCGCCCGTAGCGAAGTCGTGACCATTTCTGGTTGCCGGATCGGGATCGGCACGTTTGGCTAGGGGGAGCGGGTGGCGATGTGACGCCCGCCGGACACGCGGCCGGCCAACCTTTGGCCGCGCCGGGACACGGAAGGCGGACCACTTCATGGGGACTGTGCTGCGCGCAACCGCATGCCTCATCGCCGGCCTGACCGTCGCCGGCCTGACCACCGGCTGTGGGGAATCGGGCTCATCCGGCACGGAAGCGCCGGCGAGCGTCAGCGCCGCCGGCTGCGCCCCGGTCGCCGGCGACCAGCTCGTTGTGCTGGAGGACGACAAGAAGCTGCAGAACGCGGACAACATCATCGCCGCGATCAATGCGAAGGTGGCCGACCCGGCGCTGGTCGCCGCGGTCGACAAGGTGGCCGACGCCCTGGACACCCCCAAGCTGATCGCGCTCAACAAAGCGGTCGACATCGATCGCAAAACCTCCCAGGTGGCGGCCGGGGAGTTCGCGCAGTCGGCCAACCTCACCGCCGGCCTGGCCAAGGGTCCCGGCGGCGCCATCAGAATCGGCGCCGCCGACTTCAGCGAGAGCGCGACGCTCGGCGCGCTCTACGAGATCGTCCTGGACTCCATCGGGTACGACGCCACGGTCACCCAGATCGGCAACCGGGAGCTGTACCAGCCCCAGCTGGAGAAGGGCGACATCGGGGTGACCGCGGAGTACGCGGCGACGATGGCGGAGTTCCTGAACAAGAAGGTCAACGGCGCCACGGCCAGCCCGGTGGCGTCCAGCGACGTGGAGGCCACGGTCACCGCCCTGAAGAGCGTGGGCCAGAAGGTGGGCATCTCCTTCGGCAAGCCGGCCAAGGCGGCGACCCAGAACGCGTTCGCCGTCACCAAGGCACTCGCCGACAAGCACTCCCTCAGGACGCTGTCGGACTTCGCGAGCAAGTGCTCCGGCGCGGCGAGCATCCTGGCCGCCGGGGCGGAGTGCCCGCAGCGGCCGTTCTGCCAGCAGGGACTCGAGCAAAAGTACGGGATCCAGTTCGGTCGGTTCGCGAGCCTGGACGCCGGTGGGCCGCAGACGAAGAACGGCCTGAAGACCGGCACCGTCACGATCGGTCTGGTCTTCTCCTCGGACGGCTCCCTCGCCGCCGGCTGACCCGCCGACCCAGCGGACCGGACGGATCTGACGTTTGCCGGCCGGTCGCCGGGGTAGTTTCGGCGGGGGCTTCGGAGGCGGGGCCGCAGGTCGTCGACGAGCGGCTGGTCGAGGAGGCACCCGATGCGCGCAATGGTCTACCGCGGCCCGTACCGGATCCGGGTCGAGGAGAAGGACCGTCCCTCGATCGAGCACCCCAACGACGCGATCGTGCGGGTGACCCGGGCCGCGATCTGCGGGTCGGACCTGCACCTCTACCACGGGATGATGCCGGACACGCGGGTCGGCATGACCTTCGGCCACGAGTTCATCGGCGTGGTCGACGAGGTCGGGCCGTCGGTGCAGCACCTCAAGCCCAACGACCGGGTGATGGTGCCGTTCAACGTGTTCTGCGGGTCGTGCTTCTTCTGCGCCCGCGGGCTGTTCGCCAACTGCCACAACGTCAATCCAAACGCCACGGCGGTAGGCGGCATCTACGGCTACTCGCACACCTGCGGCGGCTACGACGGCGGCCAGGCCGAGTACGTCCGGGTGCCGTTCGCCGACGTCGGGCCGAGTCTCATCCCGGACTGGATGGACGACGAGGACGCCGTTCTGCTCACCGATGCGCTCGCCACCGGGTACTTCGGCGCCCAGCTCGGCGACATCGTCGAAGGCGACGTGGTGGTGGTGTTCGGCGCCGGGCCGGTGGGCCTGTTCGCCGCGAAGTCGGCATGGCTGATGGGGGCCGGCCGGGTGATCGTCATCGACCACCTGGAGTACCGGTTGGCGAAGGCCAGAACGTTCGCCCACGCCGAGACGTACAACTTCACCGAGTACGACGACATCGTCGTGCACATGAAGAAGATCACCGATCACCTCGGTGCCGACGTCGCCATCGACGCGGTGGGCGCGGAAGCCGACGGCAACTTCCTGCAGCACGTGACCGCGGTCAAGCTGAAGCTGCAGGGCGGCTCCCCGGTGGCGCTGAACTGGGCGATCGACTCCGTCCGCAAGGGCGGCACCATCTCGGTGATGGGCGCCTACGGGCCGATGTTCAGCGCCGTCAAGTTCGGCGACGCCATGAACAAGGGGCTGACCCTGCGGATGAACCAGTGCCCGGTGAAGCGGCAGTGGCCGCGCCTGTTCGAGCACGTGAAGAACGGCTACCTCAAGCCCAGCGACATCGTGACCCACCGGATTCCGCTGGAGCACATCGCCGAGGCGTACCACATCTTCTCCGCGAAGCTCGACGGCTGCATCAAGCCCATCATCATTCCCAACGCCGCCTGACGAAGTCGGAGCGAATCATGGCCTACACCGCGGACAAGCCGAAGCTCTCCGAGTCCAGCGACGAGCTGCGGGCCCGCATCCCCGGTTGGGGCGTGGACCTGGACCCGAAGGACCGCCCTTCGGTGCCGAAGGAGCAGTTCGACCCGGACCTCAACGGCGCGCACTGGGAGTTCCCGGAGCGCCAACCGGAGAAATGGCCGCGCGAGCGCTCCATCGAGCACAAGTTCCTCACCCCGGTGTTCGGCACCTCCTGCCCGCCGAAGGGGCTCTCCGGCGTGCTCCGCAGGTACGCCTACCGCAAGTACAGCGAGGCGCGTGCCGCGCACTGGCTGATCCTGCTCGCCGCCGACCGGGTGGACGCCGTGGAGGGCGCGGTGCAGTCGTTGGTGACCGGCCGCCCGGACAACCCGATCACGGAGACCGGGGTGCTCAGTGAGTTCTCGCACCAGGGCGTGGCATCGCGGATCGGCCAGAAGCGCGCCGACCTGAAGCATCAGCCGCTCGACGTGGTCATCGTCGCGGCGCCCTGGGTAGCGGTGGGCGCCGTCGCCTACTCCGTGGTCAAGCGCGTGGCCCGGCGCCGGCGGCAGCCCGAGACTCTCTGGAGGCCATGATGACCACCACCTCCCATCCGTACCAAAGTGAGTTCGCCCGGCGTTACTACGATCGGGGGCAGGCTGAGGGCCAGGCAACAGGCGAGGCGAAGGCTGTGCTGGCGGTGCTCGAGGCCCGCGGCGTCGAGGTGCCCGACGCGGCACGCGAACGCATTGCCAGCTGTATTGACCTGGATCAGCTCGACGCCTGGGTCCGCCGCGCCGCTACCGCGAACGACATCAACGACCTGTTCGACGAGTAACGCTCACTTGTCGATGTCGCCCACGACGAAGAACATCGACCCCAGGATCGCGATCAGGTCCGGCACCAGGCAGCCCGGCAGCAGCGTGGTGAGCGCCTGCACGTTGGCGTACGACGCGGTACGCAGCTTGAGCCGCCACGGTGTCTTGTCGCCGTGCGACACCAGGTAATAGCCGTTGATGCCGAGCGGGTTCTCGGTCCACGCGTAGGTGTGGCCCTCGGGCGCCCGCAGCACCTTCGGCAGCCGTACGTTCACCGGCCCGGTGAGCCGATCCACCCGGTCCAGGCAGGTCGCGGCCAGGTCGAGCGAGACGTACACCTGATCCAGCAGGCACTCGAACCGGGCGTGGCAGTCCCCGGCGGTCCGGGTGACCACCGGCACGTCGAGTTCGCCGTAGGCGAGGTACGGATCGTCGCGGCGCAGGTCGAAGTCGAGTCCACTGGCGCGCGCCACCGGACCCGACGCACCGTAGGCCGCCGCCGCCTCGGCGGAGAGCACGCCCACGCCGACCGTGCGGGCCAGGAAGATCTCGTTGCGCCGGATCAGCCGGTCGATGTCGGGCATCCGCCGGCGTACCTGGTCGATCGCCGTCCGCGCCCGCCCGGTCCAACCGGCCGGGACCTCCTCCTTCAGGCCGCCGACCCGGTTGTACATGTAGTGCACCCGCCCGCCGGACGCCTCCTCCATCACCGCCTGCAGCGTCTCGCGCTCCCGGAAGGCGTAGAACACCGGCGTGATCGCGCCGATCTCCAGCGGGTACGAGCCGAGGAACATCAGGTGGTTGAGCACCCGGTTCAGCTCGGCCAGCGCCATCCGCAGCCAGATCGCCCGGTCCGGGACCTCCAGCCCCATCAGCCGCTCCACCGCGAGCACGACGCCAAGTTCGTTGGCGAACGCCGAGAGCCAGTCGTGCCGGTTGGCCAGCATGATGATCTGCCGGTAGTCGCGCACCTCGAAGAGCTTCTCGGCGCCCCGGTGCATGTACCCGATGATCGGCTCGGAGCTGATCACACGCTCGCCGTCCAGGACCAGCTTGAGGCGCAGGACCCCGTGCGTGGAGGGGTGCTGGGGGCCGATGTTGAGCACCATGTCGGCGCCAAGGCCCTGGTCGCCCTCGGGCGGCAGGCCGGCGCCGGTGGCGACGGTGAGTTCGCGGGGCATCACAGGTCCTGAAGGATGCGTAGGGCGCGGGAGACGCGATGCATGGTGGTCGTGTCGGCGACGGTGATCCGCTCCACGAACCAGCGCTTGATCGGTGAGGAGAGCCGGTCCGGCATGACGACGTACTCGTCGAGTTCCACCGCGAGCGGAGAGTCGCGCAGCTCCGTGCGGTCGGTGACCTCGGCGACGATCAGCACCGGCACCTCGGTGCCGTTGAACACGTCGGAGCTGACGATGAGTCCCAACCGCTCCCGTGCCCCCTTGATCAGCCAGACTTCACCGCGCCGCACGGCCGCGCCCGGCGTAGAGCTCCGCGTCGACCTGGGCGAGCTCCCGCTCGTCGGCGAGCGCGTCGGCCTCCGAGTCGAGGCCGGCCCGGCGCACCGCGCTGGCGTGCGCGGTGAAGATCTCCCGCAGGGCACGCTCGCGGGCCGCGCGGTCGATCCACGCCGACAGCGAGACACCGTCCCGCTCGGCCCAGTGGCGGGCGTCGGCGATGGTCTGGTCGGAGAAGGAAAGCGTCACCTTCGCGGTCATGCCAAGGAGCCTACGCCTCGGTATGACCCAATGTCACACCCACGGGCTGGGTCAGCCAGTAGTGGCCGCCGAGGCCGGCCGGATCGAGCAGCTCCGCCGCCGCCGACGCGCCGGCGAGCGCGCGTACATATCCAGCGGGATCCGTGCCGGCCAGCGTCAACGGCGGCCGCCCGCCGGTGACGCCGAGCCCCGGCAGGGCCTCCCGCTGGGTCTGCAGCGTCGGCGGTACGCCGTCCGGCGCGGCGACGGCCGCGGGGACCCGCCCGGCCACCTCCGCGCCGGCGGCCGCGAGCGAGTCCATCGCGACGTGTGCCGTCAGATCGCAGGTCCCGTCCGGGACCGGACGGACCTGGCGGCCGTCGCGGAATCCGGTCAGCGTCCCGAACGCGGGGCGGCACCCGGCGGTGTGGCCGTAGTCGATCGTCAGCGCGACACCGCGCCGCACCGATGCGACGGCTGAGCGCCAGGCGGCGTCCCGGGGGGCCCCGATCTCGGCCCGCACGCCCGTGGCGGCCCCGGTGAGCGGCCACCAGCGGCGCAGCCATGCCGCGTCGCCGGGCTCCACCCGCGGCCCGGGCGCCTCGGTCCCGTCCGCGCCCACCAGGACGTACCTCGGCTCGCCGGTCCCATCGACCTCCACCACGTCGAGCGGGACGTTGTCCAGCCACTCGGTGGCGATCAGCAGACCTTCGACGCCGGGCGGGATCCCGCCGGCCCAGGAGATGCGCTCGTCCAGGCCGGACGGTCGGGGCGCGAGCTCGACGGCGGTGACCCGCAGCCGGTCGATGAGCGCCGGGTGCAGTTCGGCGAGCATGCCGGTGAGCAGTTCGGCGCGGCCGGCGCCGACGTCGACCAGGTCCAGCCGGGCCGGCGTTCCGAGTGCCTGGTCGGTGCGGACGAGCAGCCGGGCGAGGGCCTGCGCCAGCACCCGGGACTGGGTTGCGCTGGTCCGGAAGTGTGCCGCCGGTCCGCCGCCGTCGCGGACGAAGAAACCGCCGGGGCCGTACAACGAATCGGCCATCGCCCGCCCCCAGCGCCGCATCCGCCGAACACTACGCCGAGGTGACCGCGAGCCCGTACACCCTACTGAGCTGGCCGACCGGGCCGCCGCGCCGGCTGTAGCACGTTACGGGGCACAGCGCGGCCGGTAGCTTGATTACAGTGGGACCAGCCCACCCGCCCGGGCAGCCAGGGGAGGTTCGCCATCACCAGCAGCGCCAGTACCCCAGCGCCGGGCGCGCAGGTCGAGCTGTCCGGGATCGCCGGCCTCAAGGCCATCCTGCGGATCCGTCCGTTCCGCCGGCTCTGGGCGGTGCTCGGGCTCTCGTCGCTCGGCGACTGGCTGGGCCTGCTCGCCACGTCGACGTTCGCGGCCGCGCAGGTGACCGGCTCCGCGGCCAAGGGTGCGGTCTTCGGATCCGTGATCGCCGTCCGGTTGCTGCCGGCCCTCGTGCTCGGCCCTGCGGCCGGCGTCCTGGCGGACCGGTTCGATCGCCGGTACACGATGGTGGTCTGCGACCTGATCCGGTTCGTGTTCTTCGCGTCGATCCCGCTGGTCGGCCTGCTGACGGCCAACGCGACCATCGTCGTCACCTGGGCGACGATCGCGACGTTCGTCATCGAGTCGGTCGCGATGCTCTGGGTGCCGGCGAAGGAGGCCGCGGTGCCCAACCTGATCCCGCGGGCCCGACTGGAGACCGCGAACCAGCTCACCCTGGCCACCACGTACGGCCTCACCCCGGTGGCGGCGGCCCTGGTGCTCGCCGGGCTCACCACGCTGGTGAACGGCGCGGACTGGCTGCACGGGCGGGCCTGGGCGGAGCCCACCGACATCGCCCTGTACTTCAACGCGCTCACCTTCCTCGCCACGGCGTTCACCGTCTTCTTCGGCATCAAGGAGATCAGTGACGGCGGGCACCGCCGGGCCGCGCGGGAGCGCGACGGTACGGCCCGGCCCGGCGTCCTCCGGGACTTCGTCCAGGGCTGGTCGTTCGTGGGTCGCACGCCGATGGTGCGCGGCCTGGTCCTCGGCATCCTCGGGGCGTTCGCGGGCGGCGGCGTGGTGGTCGGCACCGCGCCGTTCTACGCGCGCTCGCTGAGCGGCGGCGAATCGACGTTCTACATCCTGTTCGCCATGCTCTTCGTCGGGCTGGGGATCGGCATCGTGGCCGGCCCGCGGATGATCGGCGCCCTGTCCCGGCGGCGCTGGTTCGGGCTGTCGATCATCCTGGCCTCGTGCTCGGTGGTCGCCCTGGCGATCGCCTGGCACCTCGTCA
Organism: Micromonosporaceae bacterium; assembly: GCA_035296325.1. Taxonomy (GTDB): domain Bacteria; phylum Actinomycetota; class Actinomycetes; order Mycobacteriales; family Micromonosporaceae; genus DATHBD01. The sequence goes on from DATHBD010000062.1 coordinate 23,743, forward strand.
TCGCGGTGCTCTTCACGCTGCTCGTCGGCGTCGGCGCCGGGATGGCGTTCCTCTCCGGCACCACGCTGATGGGCGGCGAGGTGGAGGACGACATGCGGGGGCGGGCGTTCGCGTTCGTGCAGACCGGCACCCGGGTCGTGCTGATGTTCAGCATCGCGCTGTCCAGCGTGGTGGTCGGCGCGGGCAGTTCCCGCCGGCTCGATCTCGGCGTCGTCGAACTGCCCATTTCCAGCACCAGGGTGCTGCTGGCGGCGGCCGGGATCTTCGGCATCATCGCCGGCGTGATGGCGTTCCGGCAGATGGACGACAAGCCGGGCGTGCCGATTCTCGCCGACCTGCTGGGGTCCATGCGCGGGCGGCCGCTGACGCCGGCCGAGCCGCGGGCCCGGCACGGCATCTTCGTGGTGTTCGAGGGCGGCGAGGGTGCCGGCAAGTCGACCCAGGTGGAACGGCTAGCCGAGGTGCTCCGCGAGCAGGGCCACACCGTGGTGGTGACCCGGGAGCCGGGCGCGACGGCGGTGGGTGCGGAGATCCGCCAGCTCCTGCTGCGCGGCCCGGACGGTGCCGGCGCGGCGGCGGCGGTCACCCCGCGCGCGGAAGCCCTGCTGTACGCGGCGGACCGCGCCCACCACGTCGCCACGGTGGTTCGCCCGGCGCTCGCCGACGGGGCGGTCGTGATCAGCGACCGGTACGTGGACTCGTCGTTGGCATACCAGGGCGCCGGCCGGACCCTGCCGGTCGAGGAGGTGTCCTGGCTGTCCGCCTGGGCCACCGGCGGGCTGAAGCCGGACCTCGTCGTGCTCCTCGACATCGACCCGTCGGTCGGGCTCGACCGGATCGGGTCGCGGGGGGTCGCCGACCGGTTGGAACGCGAGTCGTTGACGTTCCACGAGCGGGTGCGCTACGCATTTCTCGACCTCGCACACACCGATCCCGCGCGGTACCTGGTGCTGGACGCCGGCCGCCGGCCCGAGGAGATCGCGGCCGCGGTCGCGGAACGGATCGGCACGATGCTGATGCCGGTCGGTCGGCACACCGCAACCGGTGCCGAGTCCGCTGACGCCCAGGACAGCCGCGTCTGATGCCGGCGGCAGTCTTCGATGCGCTCGTCGGGCAGGACGAGGCCGTAGCCACGCTGGCACACGCGGCGGCTGCCGGGGCGGCGATCGTGCGCGGTGAGCCGTCGGACCAGTCGGCGATGACGCACGCCTGGCTCTTCACCGGGCCGCCGGGCTCCGGGCGTTCGGTGGCGGCGCGTGCGTTCGCGGCGGCGCTGCAGTGCGCGCAGGGCGGCTGCGGAGCGTGCCCGGCATGCCATACGACGCTTGGTGGTACGCACGCCGACGTTCGCTTCGTCGTACCGGAAGGGCTGACCATCGGCGTCGGCGAGATGCGGGCCCTGGTGCTGCGCGCGGCAAGCTCGCCCACCCAGGGCCGATGGCAGATCCTGCTGGTGGAGGATGCCGACCGGCTGACCGAGGCGGCCGGAAACGCGCTGTTGAAAGCGATCGAGGAGCCGCCACCGCGGACGGTCTTCCTGCTGTGTACGCCGTCCACGCACCCGGACGACATCTCCGTGACGATCCGATCCCGCTGCCGCGTGGTGCCACTGCGCCAACCACCGGCCGACGCCATCGCGTCGGTGCTCCGGGCCCGCGACGGCACCGCCGCCGACGTCGCCGACTGGGCGGCTGCCGCCGCGCAGGGGCACGTGGGCCGGGCCCGGCGACTCGCCCGCGACCCGCAGGCGCGCGCCCGGCGCGACGCCGTGCTCGCCCTCCCGCGCCGGTTGACCGGCGTCGGCACGTGCTTCGATGCCGCCGGCGCGCTCATCGAGGCGGCGGAGTCCGAGGCGGTCGCCTCGGTGTCCGAAGTGGACACGTCGGAACGCGCCGCGCTGGAGACGGCGCTCGGCGGCGGCGGGACCGGCAAGGGCGCCGCGGCGGCATCCCGCGGGTCGGCGGGCCAGCTCCGGGAGCTGGAGCGCCGGCAGAAGTCCCGGGCCACCCGGGCGCAGCGGGATGCACTGGACCGGGCGCTGGTCGACCTGGCCGGGTTTTACCGGGACGTCCTCGCGCAGGCGTTCGCCGCTCCGGTGGCGCCGATCCATGTGGACACCGCCGAACTGGCCGCCGCCGCGGCGCAGCGGTGGACGGCGGAGAGCGCGTTGCGCCGGCTGCAGGCCGTACTCGCGTGTCGCGACGCGATCGCGCTCAATGTGAAACCGCGGATCGCGGTGGAAGCGATGATGCTGGCGCTCTGGCGCGGCTGATCCACCCGGAGTTATCCACAGCTACCGGTTCGGGGTTCCTTCGCTACGCTCGGGTGCCGTACGTTCCAAGCCGGGGAGGGCGCGGAGATGGCTCGCGAGATCGACGAGGCATGGATCGAGGAGGCGGTGGAGCGCTACCGCCGCATCGACGGGCTGCTTGCCGAGTTCGACAAGGCGCTCACCGGGGTCGAGGTCACGGTGCGGTCGCCGGACGGGCTGGTCGAGGTGGTGGTCACGGCGGACGGCACGATCCGCGATGTCCGCATCGAGGGCAGTCTGCATGGTCGGAGCAGCGGTCAACTGTCGCGTTCGGTCCGTGAGGCGGTGACCGCTGCGGCGGACGCCGCTGCGTGGGCCCGGAAGAAGCTGCACGCCGACACGTTCGGCGAGTACCGTCCGCTCGCCTGACGCGCCCAGAGGAGGCCAACCGTGGGACCGCACGACCTTTCGGCTCGATTCGACGCCGTCAGCGACCGGCTCGCCACGTCCGGCGCGGCGCTGGACCGGCTCGACCCGGGCCCGCGCGCGTTCGGTGCCGACGGGCCGGGCCGCCTCGGCGAGCTCGGCCGGACGCTGCATCTGGCTTTGGCGGCGGGTCTGGCCGCGCGCAGCGACGAGGCGGTGGCACACGGCGTGCGACTCGCCGACACGGCGGACGCGCTCCGCCGGGTGTCGGGCGGGTACGCCGACGCCGAGCGCGCGGCGCAGGATCGGCACGCCGGGGGAGTGGCGTGATGGACGCGCTGGACCGCGTTGCGGCACCCGCCCGGGACCTGCTCGGCCGCGTCGATGCCACGCTCGTGGCGTTGGGCGCGCCCGATCAGCCGCAGCTGTGGGAGCTGCTGAGCCGGGTCGGCGCACTGCCCGGTGGCGCATTCGAGTTCGTCGCTGAACTGCGGCCGGCCCCGATGACGGTCGCCGCCGACCACCTTCGGGACCGGGCGGACGGTTACCGGCAGGAGTGCGCCGCGCTCGCCGGGAACGTCGACGAGACGATCTGGCAGGGTGCCGGCCACGAGGCATTCACCAGTCGGTGGCGTGCGCTCGCCGGGTACCTCGACCCCGAGGGAGTCGGCGCCGGCCCCGACCCGGACAGCATGGCCGGCCGGATGCGCCTCCTGGCGTCCTATCTGGACGCGGTGGCGGACTGGGTGGTGGACACCCGCCACGAGGTGGCCAGGACGCTCGCCGCCGCACTCAGCTCGGCGGAAGCGGTGCGGCTGCGCGCCGCCGCACGTGCGGCGGGTGCTGAGGACGTCCCGACCGACCGGTCGGCGGCGACCGCGGCGGCGGCACTCGCATGGGCAATCTTGTCAGCTGTGGACGACACCGTTGCGAGAGGTCGACAACTGCACGGCGCCTGGGCGCCCCGACTCGGCCGGGTGGACTACCGGCCCGCCGCCGACCCGGGAGGGTACACACCAACGATCGTGTCGGCCTGACCGGCAACGTCAGACCGACCCGATCCGCCGGCTCCGTTCCCGCCCGGTACGGCGTGCCCCCTGCGCCCAGCGACACCCGTCAATGCGGAGTTACGTTGCGGGTCGGCTCCGGATCCGCATCAGGAACGACTAATGCCTCCAAAAGGTGCGGACTGTCCTGGCTTGATCTGCACCCGGGTGTGCACGGCAAGCCGCAGACGCGTGACGTGTGGTGTGGCGCCACGTTAGGGTGCCTGGATGGGCATGCTGTGCGCGGTCAGCTTCAACCGGTACGGCCGCCTGTACTACTTCGACCCCGGATCGTTGACCCCCGCGGTGGGCGACCGGGTGCTGGTGCCCACCGACGACGGCCCAGAGGTGGCGGAGTGCGTCTGGGCAGCCCAGTGGGTCGGCGAGGACACGGACGGCTTCCCCCGCCTCGCCGGCATGGCGTCCGAGGACGATCTGCGCCGGGATGAGCAGCTCCGCAGGCGCAAGGCGGACGCCAAGGTGGCCGCCAAGCGGCTGATCCGCGAGCACGGTCTGCCGATGAAGGTCGTGGCGGTGGACCATGTCCTGGAATCCGGTGGACCCGGTCCGCGGACCACCATCTACTTCACCGCGCCGCACCGGGTCGACTTCCGGTCGCTGGTGCGCGACCTGGGCGCCACCCTGCACTGCCGGGTGGAGCTGAGGCAGCTCTCCGCGCGGGATTCGGCGCGGGTCCAGGGCGGCATCGGCTCCTGCGGGCGGGACCTGTGCTGTGCCACGTTCCTGACCGACTTCGAGCCGGTCACCATCCGGATGGCCAAGGATCAGGACCTGCCGCTCAACCCGCTCCGGATCTCCGGCGCGTGTGGCCGGTTGATGTGCTGCCTGAAGTACGAACATCCGCTGTACCAGCAGTTCCAGGCCACGGCGCCGGCGCTCGGCGCCCGCGTGACCACGCCCGACGGCGACGGTCGGGTGGTCGGGCACAGCGTTCCCCGCGATTCGGTCGTGGTGCGGATGGACGCCGACGGATCCCGGTGCGGTTGCAGCCGGGCATCGGTCTGCGGCCCCCGCAAGGCATACGACGGGGCCTACCCGGCCGAGTAGGCGGTCACCGGATGCGGATACCCGGCTCGACCAGGCGGTATCCGATCGGTGCGTCCGGCTCCAGCCAGGGGGCCTCGGGCGCGGTCGCGTCCGGCACCGGAACCCAGCGCCGGCCCACCCGGAACACGCTGAACGGGTAGATCGTCAACGTGCCGTCGCGCCCGATGTGCATGCGCAGGAACGACTTCCCGTCGACGATGCCCTGCGACGCGAAGAGTTCGTTGACGTTGACGTTGCAGGCGCTGGCCACCAGCAGGTAGAGCGCGACCAGCAGGCTGGCGACCAGACCCGCGGCCGGCAGGTACAGCACGAATGCCAGGATCAGCGGTAGTGGCCAGTGGAGGTTCTGGAACGGGAGCTGAAGGACGATCCAGGTGCCGGCCGCCGCCAGGCCGACGTGGGCGGCGCCGTGGCCGGCGCCGAGAATCCAGTGCCGCAGCGCTCTTCGCCCGCCGGTCGCCGGCATCGCGAATGCCAGCGCGGCACCGAGCACGATGGTGATCATCAGCAGCAGCGGGATGGTCACCAGGCGCTGGACCGTGGGAGAGGCGACCCGCTGCGAGGCGTTGGACATGGCCAGCATGAGCAGCAGGTGCAGAATGCCCACCAGCGCGTTGAAGCCGGGGTTGCGGTAGGGCAGGCGCCAGAACACCCCGGCGGCGTACTCGCGGGAACGCCGCTTCGACGGATATCTGGCGGCGAGCGTGAACTTCTCCGTCGGGCTCGGAGTGAGGACAAGGCTGGCGTCCGGCGGCACCTGGATCTCCTCCGGCAGCCGGTGCGTCGCGGAGAGGTACGCACCGCCGCCACCGCAGGTGATCAGCTCACGCTCCTCGCCGGTGTACCGCGCGTAGTGGTGCCAGTCGCCGGAAAGCATCAGCCGGACCTGCGCACCGGTCGGCTTGATCACCCGACGGATGAAGTAGTCGACGGTGTCGTACGCGGTGTTGTCGGCGGCGTACGCCTGCACCCAGCTCGGGGACGGCACGCAGAGGATCACCCGGTCGCCGGCACGCAACCGGTCGGCGGCCGCCCGGAAGTACCCCAGCTGCGGGTCGTCGATGTAGGCGCCGAACTGGACGTCGACCGCGAACAGCCACCAGCGCTGGGGGAGTTGCACCGCGAAGTACGACCGCGACTGCTTGGTGTTCCAACCGCCGATCCGGCCCTCCTCGGCCCGGGCGAAGAGCCGCAGGAACGCGGTCAGCCCGTCGTACCAGTCGTGGTTGCCCGGCAGGGCGTACAGCGTGGGCGGGTCGCCGTCGGTCGGCGGCGCCGGCAGCGCGGCCCGGTACGGGCCCTTGAACCGGTCCTCGTACTGCTGACCGCTGGCGGTCGGGTACACCTGGTCCCCGCCGAGCACGAGCATCCGCCCGCGCGGGAGCGCCTGACCGTCCACGGTCAGTTCCGGCTGGGCCAGCAGGTACGCGACGCTGTACGTCGGGTCGAACCCGTCCCCCACATCGGCGACGTAGTCCAGCCAGAGCTCGGTGTCGTCGAGCAGGTTGTCGACCTCCCGCGGCTCCGGCTCACTGGTGTCCGGCGAGGCGCCGGGGCGCTCGTCGTAGATCCTCGGCGTCAGGGCGCTCTGCAGCTCCCGCTTGTCGAGGTACGCACCGAACAGGTCCGCCAGCACCACCCGCACGGCGGTACCGGCGAGCAGCACCGGCCCGAGCCACGGCACGGGCTTGCGTGGGGTGAAGCCGAGTTGCTGCGGATCGACCAGTCGCGGGCGGGGAAAGCGCTCACCCTGGTCCGGTGCGGGTGCCCAGCCGCCACCGGTCGCCGCACCGCCGATGCCCGAATCGGCGCCGGCGGTCACCGGCCCCGATCGCTCCGCCCGATAGCCGGGGCCATGCTCGTGACCGCCCGCCTGCCCCGAATGATCGCTCTGACCGCTCACCGTTGGTACGGTACCGGCGCTTGTCAGTTATCGATATCGCTGGCGGCCCGATGTCCGGGCATGCGAACCCGGCGTCGTTCCCCCGGCCGGTTCGCGTACACTGGTGGACCGTTGCCGCCTTAGCTCAGTCGGCAGAGCGGTTCACTCGTAATGAACAGGTCAACGGTTCGATTCCGTTAGGCGGCTCAGGGCAACGACGTGCACAGCCAGCAGGGCCGGGAGATCACTCCCGGCCCTGCTGCGTGTGTGCCGCCGGTTGCGGCGGCGTCGTCCCGAGCCGTGAGGCGAGGTCTGGTGGTACCTCACCTCGGTGCGTACAGACCTGCTCGCACCGTTGATGGCAGGTCTGTACGCAACGAAGGTGCGTGGCGCCCGGCCGCGAATCAGCGGCGGGTCCACCGCTGGTTGGCCTGACCGTTGCAGGTCCACAGGTTGAGCAGGGTGCCGTTGACCGTGCCCTGGCCGACCGCGTCGAGGCACAACCCGGAATCGGCGTTCGCGATCGAGCCGTCGGCGCGCAGTGTCCACCGCTGGTGGGCGCCGCCGGTGCAGTCGGCGATGGCTGCGGCGGTGCCCGGCGTTCGGCTGGCAGCGCGGGCCTCGAGACACTTGTCGCCGTAGACCCGCAGTTCCTGCGCCGCGGTGTAGGCGTACTGCTGGTTCGTGTTGCCCGTACAGTCCCAGAGCACCACCTGAGTGCCGTTGGTCCGGCTCACGTTCGGGACGTCGACGCAGCGCCCGGACTGGGCGCCGACCAGCGTGCCGGTGGTGGTGCCCGGACCCGAGCTGGGCCCCGGGGCGGGCGGGGTGGTGGGAGCGGTGGTGGGAACGCCAGCGAGCTGTGCGACCACGGCCGGGTACCAGCGGTCGGCCATCTTCTGCGTTCCGGAGTTGTTGGGGTGCACGCCATCGCTGGTGTCCGCGGCCGTACTGAATCCGGACCACTGATCGACCACGGTGATCGGCGACTGCGCGGTGGACCGGCCGCTCGCCCAGCCCGGGATCGCGTTGTTGAGGTCGATGACCCGCTGCGCGCAGGCCGAGCAGCTGGACGGGTTCATCGGAATGATCTTCGCGACCAGGATCCTCATCCGCGGGTTGCTGGCCCGCATCTGATCGACCAACGTGCTGTACGCGGACAGGATCGTCGCCGGTGCGATGCCGTTCCAGACGTCGTTGGTGCCGAAGTGCATCAACACCATGTCCGGCCGGGTGGCGGAGAGCCAGCCGGGCAGCTGGTTCTGACTGGCCACCCTGGTGACCAGGGCGCCGCCGTGGCCCTCGTTCTCACCGTCGTAGCTGAACCCGCACCCCTGCGATGGAAGCGTGCCGACGAAATCGACGGTGTGCCCGCTGTTGACCAGTCGCTGCCAGAGCAGCGCGCGCCAACAGCCCGGCGAGCCGGTGATTGAGTCGCCGAGGGCCATGATGCGAACCGGTTCAGCGGCGCTGGCCTGATTTGCCACGACAACTGCCGACACGGACAGAACCGACGACATCAGTACTGCGGCCAAGCCGCGTGACATGCGCATTCATTCCTCCACCGGAGTCGGCATTCGTGCGCCGATTCAACCATTGTCGATGTCTTGGCGACACCGTCATGTCGGAGATGCGTGCTGCCGGGCTACCGCAGGTTGAAAGTTTCCGGGCGGTGCTCCGAGGTCAGGGGGTGGGCAGGCTCAGCGCGGCGAAGACGGCGCGGTGGTCACTGCCCGGATTGGCGTGGACCGACGCCCCGAGGATCGCGATCCGCCGGTCGGCCAGTACGTGGTCGATGGTGACTCCCGGCAGCGGCCCGTCGGACGGCCACGAGGGCCGCAGCCCCGCGCCGGCCACCGCGGCGGCGTCCCGGTAGCCGGAGTCCAGCAGCCGGTGCATCGGCGCGTGGTCCAGGGTGGCGTTGAAGTCGCCCAGGAGCAGGCGGAGCGGCCCGGTCGGGGTGGCCCTCGGCTGAGCGGCCAGGCCGGTGCGCCAGTGCGGCACCAGGTCGGCGCCGGCCGGCGCGCACGGGTGCACCGACTCGACCAGGACGTCCGGGCCGCCCGGCACGCGCAGCGTCGCGGCGGCCTGCCCGAAGTGCGGCGGCAGCGGGCGGTACGCCGCGTCGGTCAGCGGGTGCCGCGAGTAGAGTGCCGAACCGCCCACCTCCGCGACCGGGTACGCCACCCGGTACGGCAGCACGTCGGCGATGCCGGCCGCGTCGAGGGCCCGCCCGGCCGGTTCGGTGTACTCCTGCAGCGCCAGCAGATCCACCCGGCGATCGCGTACCAGGGCCAGCAGGGCGCGCGGATCGGAGCCGCCGTACTGCATGTTGGCGGTGGCCACCCGCAACTCCGGGCCACCGGCCGGCCCTTCCGCGGCCCCCACGGCCCGCGGCAGCACGCCGGCGGCCAGCACCACGGCGGTGAGCGCCGCGACGGGAAGCGCCACGACCCGCCGGCCGGCCGCGGCGACGACCAGCGGCAGGAGTGCGGCGGCGGCCACGTACGGCGTGAAGGCGAGGCAGGCCACCAGGAACCAGCCGTGGGTCACGCCGGAGACCCGCAGCACCGCGAAGCCGGTGACCGGCGCGAGCAGAGCCCACGTGAGCGCGCCCCGGACGGCTGCGCGCCAGCCGACACGCAGCGTGATCATTCGAGCAGGGTACGTGGTCGTCGCGGGATCAGGGGTGACCCCTGGTCGGCTTTCCCCGGGCCCGGGGGGTGAACTAGCGTCGGTCCCATGCGGAGCACGATGATGCCCACCCCACTGCAGGTCTCCCGCCTGCTGGAGCACGGCAGCACCGTGCACGGCACCGCCGAGGTGGTGACGTGGACCGGCCCGGACGCCCCGCCCCGCCGCACCACCTTCGCCGAGATCGGCCGGCAGGCGGCCCGGCTGGCCGGCGGCCTGCGCACCCTCGGTGTGACCGGCGACGAGCGGGTGGCCACCCTGATGTGGAACAACGCCGAGCACGTGGTGGCGTACTTCGCCGTGCCCAGCATGGGTGCCGTGCTGCACACGTTGAACCTGCGCCTGTTCCCGGAGCAGCTCTGCTACATCGCCAACCACGCCGAGGACCGCGTCGTCCTGGTCGATGCCACGCTGATTCCGCTGCTGGTCGGCGTGCTGCCGAAGCTGTCCACGGTGGAACACGTCGTCGTGGTCGGTGGCGGTGACCCGGCGCCGCTGCTCGCCGCCGCGCCGAACGTGGCCGTGCACGCGTGGGACGAACTGCTCGCCGGGCAGCCGGAGCGGTTCCACTGGCCGGCCGTCGACGAGAACGACGCGGCCGCGCTCTGCTACACGTCCGGTACGACCGGGCATCCCAAGGGCGTCGCGTACTCGCACCGCTCGATCTGGCTGCACTCCATGCAGGTGTGCATGGCGGAGGCGTTCGGGCTCGGGCCGACCCACACCCAGCTCGTCATCGTGCCGATGTTCCACGCCATGGCCTGGGGTCTGCCGTACGCGGCGTTTCTGTCCGGCACGGCGTTGCTGATGCCGGACCGGTTCCTGCAGGCGGCGCCGCTGGCCCGGATGATCGAGGCGGAACGCCCGTCGATCGCCGCCGCCGTGCCCACCATCTGGACCGACCTGCTCAACCACCTCGACGCCAACCCGACCGACACGTCGTCCCTGGGTGAGGTGATCGTCGGCGGCTCGGCCTGCCCGCCCGCGCTGATGCACGCGTTCGCGGAGCGGCACGACATCGCGATCATCCACGCCTGGGGGATGACGGAAATGTCCCCGCTCGGCTCGGTCGCCCGGACGCCGGCCGGTGTGCAGGGCGCCGAGGCGTGGTCCTACCGCTACACCCAGGGTCGGGTGCCGGCCGCCGTGCAGGCGCGCATCGTGGGCCCGGCCGGCGACGTCATGCCCGCCGACGGCGAGGCCGTCGGAGAGCTTGAGGTCCGCGGCCCGTGGGTCACCGGGCGGTACGTCGGCGAGGACGGGCCGGACCCGGAGCGCTTCCGGGACGGGTGGCTGCGTACCGGTGATGTCGGCACCCTCTCCGCCGACGGCTTCCTCACCCTGACCGATCGCGCCAAAGATGTGATCAAGTCGGGCGGGGAGTGGATCAGCTCGGTGGCGCTGGAGAACGCCCTGATGGCGCACCCGGCTGTGGCGGAGGCGTGCGTGGTCGGTGTCGCCGACGACCGCTGGGGCGAGCGGCCGCTGGCCACGGTGGTGCTGCGCGAGGGAGCGTCCGCCACGGCCGTCGAGCTGCGCCAGTTCCTCGGCGAGACGGTCGCGGGCTGGCAGTTGCCGGAGCGCTGGGCCTTCATCGAGGCGGTGCCCAAAACCAGCGTCGGCAAGTTCGACAAGAAGCGCGTCCGCGCCGAGTACACCGAAGGCCTGCTTTCGGCGACGGAGGTCTGACCGGCAGGCGGCCATCCCGCGATCAGGCCGACTTTCGCGCGGCCTTCTTGGCCGGCGTGGCCTTCTTCTCCGCGGCCTTTCTGGCCGGCGCCGCCTTCTTCTCGGCCGACTCCGAGCCGCTCGCCGCCTTCTTCGCGGGGGCCTTCTTCGCCGCCGCCTTCTTCGCGGGCCCGGCCTTCGCCGGCGCCGCCGCGGCCGCCTTCTGCGCCGACTTCGCGGAGGTGATCGGCGTGGGCTCGGTCGGCTCGGAGCGCTCCGGGCGTGGCGCGGCATCCTCGCCGCGGGCGGCGCGGGCCCGCTCCACCGAGGCGCGCAGCGCGGCCATCAGGTCCACGGCTCCGGTCGGCGCGGCCTCCGGCTCCTCGGCGTGGACCACCTCCCGACCGGCCACCTTCGCGTCGATGACCTCCTGCAGCGCCGCCCGGTAGTTGTCGGTGTAGACGCTCGGGTCGAACTCGGCCGCCATCGACTCGATCAGCGAGCCGGCCATGGCGAGCTCCTGCGGCCGCGCCTCGATGTCCTCGCCGAGGAACTCGAAGTCCGGCTGGCGCACCTCGTCGGGCCAGAGCATCGTGTTCAGCACCAGGACGTCGTCGCGCACCCGCAGCGTGGCCAGCTGCTCACGCTGCCGCATCGCCACCTTCACGATGGCGACCCGGTCGGTGCGGGTGAGCGCGTCGCGCAGCAGCACGTACGGCTTGGTGCCGGCGTTCTCCGGCTCGAGGTAGTACGCCTTGCTGTACAGGATCGGGTCGACCTGCTCGGCCGGCACGAACTCCAGCACCTCGATGGCACGGCTGCTGGTCAGCGGCAGGTCGGCGAAGTCCTCGTCGGTGAGGATGACCATCTCGCCGCCGCCGGCGTCGTACCCCTTGGCGATGTCGTCGTAGCCGACCTCCTCGCCGCAGACGGAGCAGGTCCGCTTGTACCGGATCCGCCCACCGTCCTCCCGGTGCACCTGGTGGAACCGGATGTCCTTCTCCTCGGTGGCGGAGTACAGCCGCACCCCGATGGAGACCAGCCCGAAGGAGACCGCCCCTTTCCAGATCGCGCGCACGCTGCCCCCTTCGCCCCTTCTGACCCCGTCCGACCTGCTCGAACGTTCAGTATCGACAACAATCCCACCGCCGCGTTCCCAGCGCGACCCCCTTGACCGGGAACTATCGTGTTGGAGTGCCGGGAGCGCCGTACTCGCCGATGCTGGCCTCCACCGGAGCGCTGCCGGCGGGGGCCGGATGGGCGTTTGAGCTGAAATGGGACGGGGTACGGGCGCTGACCGTGATCACGGCCGGCGCGCAGCGGATGTGGGCGCGCAGCGGCGCGGAGATCACCGCGGCGTACCCGGAGTTGACCGGGATCGCCGACGAACTGGCCGCGCGGGGTGTCACCGAGGCGGTGCTCGACGGTGAGGTCGTGGTGATGGACCCGGCCGGCCGCCCGTCGTTCCAGTCGCTGGCGGAACGGATGCATGTGCGGGATGCGCCCCGGGCGGCGCGGCTCGCCGCCACGATGCCGGTCACCTACATGATTTTCGATCTGCTCCGCCTCGGCGACGTGGACGCCGCCGAGTTGCCGTACACCGCGCGCCGCCGCCTGCTGGAGGGCCTGGCGCTGGGCGGCGAGCGCTGGATGATCCCACCCGCCTTCGACGACGGCGCCGCCACCTACGCCGCCAGCAAGGAGAACGGCCTGGAGGGGGTGGTCGCCAAGCGGCTCGCGTCGACCTACCGGTCGGGCGTGCGTACCAGCGACTGGGTCAAGGTCAAGGTCGAGGACACCGCCGAGTTCGTGGTGGGCGGTTGGCGTCCGGGGGTACGGAAGATCGGCGGCCTGCTGGTCGGTGCCCCCGCCGGCGCGGCGCTCGCGTTCCGGGGTCGGGTCGGTGGCGGCATCTCCGCCACCGCCCAGCAGGAACTGCTGGATCTGCTCACGCCGCTGGTCACGCCGGGCTCGCCGTTCGCCCGCGGTACCGTCCCGCGCGAGGACGCGAGGGGCGCGATCTGGGTGCGTCCGGAGGTGGTGGTGGAGGTGAAGTTCAGCAACCGGACCCGGGACGGGCGGTTGCGCTTCCCGCGGTACCTGCGGCTGCGCCCCGATCTGAGCGCCGCGGAGGTGACCGATGGTTAAGCGGCTCCTGGTCTCGGTGGAAGGTCGGGAGCTGGAGCTGTCGAACCTCGACAAGGTGCTCTATCCGCAGACCGGGTTCACCAAGGGTGAGGTGATCGACTACTACACGCGGGTGTCGCCGGTCCTGCTGCCGCACCTCGCCGACCGCGCGCTGACCCGGATCCGGTACCCCAACGGTGTCGCCACGCCGGGGTTCTTCGAGAAGAACGCCCCCGCCGGTACGCCCGACTGGGTCCGCACCGAGCGCCTGCCCGCGCCGCGCTCGCGCAGCGGCAACGACATGCTCGACTACATCGTCGTGGAGTGCCTCGCCACGCTGGTGTGGCTGGCCAACCTCGCCGCGCTGGAGCTGCACACCCATCAGTGGCTGATCGGCGCGGCCGGCCCGGACCTGCTCGTGGTGGACCTCGATCCGGGCGCTCCGGCGGGGCTGCCCGAGTGCAGTGCGGTGGCGGTGCTGATGCGGGAGCGGCTGGCCGCCGACGGGATCACGGCGTACCCGAAGACCAGCGGCAAGAAGGGCATGCAGCTGTGCTGCCCGGTGTCGGGGGAGCAGACGTCGGCGGAGGTCAGCGCGTACGCCAAGCGCATCGCGGAGGAGCTGCAGCGGCAGTACCCCGACGCGGTGACCGCGCAGATGGCGCGGAACCTGCGTCCCGGCAAGGTGTTCATCGACTGGAGTCAGAACAGCGCCGCGAAGACCACGGTGACACCGTACTCCCTGCGCGCCCAGCCGGAGCCGAGCGTGTCCACGCCGCTGACCTGGGACGAGGTGGCCACCGGGGAGGTGCGCGCCGCCGACCTGACCGCGCCGGTGGTGTTGCGGCGCATCGAGGAGCACGGCGACCTGCTGGGTGCGCTGTGCGAGCCGGGGCCCCGGGTGCCGGAGCCTCCACGCGGCCGTACCTCCCGGCGCTAGGGCTCTTGCGACGCCCTGCCCCTCTGGGCGGCCCCGCCCGCCCATTCGGCCGCCCGATAACCATCGACTTCGATGCCACAAGTCGATGCGATAGGGAGGGCGCACCGATCCGGGGTGCAGAGCGCAGTGAGAGGCAACCCATGGCACGCGGGCTCAGGCGATTGATCACTTCGGGCGCTACGGTGGCGGGCGGAGCGGCGCTCGCCGTCGCCGGCCTGTTGCTCTCCGCGTCCCCGGCGCGGGCCGAGGCGTATGACTGGGCCTGGTCCGGATCATGGCAATACGTCTCCTCCAGCGCCATCCACCTGCAGGCCACGACCCCGGGTGCGGGCTTCGTCGGGAGAGCGACCGACGACAACGGCACCCGGACATTGAGCGGCAGCCTCACCGACCATGTGGACGACGACCATTGCGTTCGCGCCCGGGTGTATGCGGTGGGCGGAGGCTTCATGGCGGAGGCCGGCACCTGCGCGCCAGGCGATTTCCGGCGGTTCGCCACCGGCTCCTTCGGCCAGGATTTCATGATCGTCCTGGATCGGCTGCTTCCCGGCAGCACCGAGGCGGACCGGACCACCTACCTCTACGTCCCCGGTTCGGCCGGTGATCCGGGGTTGCGCGCGCCCGGTAGCGGTATGCAGTGGGCGTACACCAACCCCGAAGCCACCCGGTTCGAGTACCGGGTGAGCCGGCCGGGCGCGAGAGTCGGCGGAAAGGGCGTCCGCTCCGACGGTGGCAGTTACACCTGGCTCGACTGGGTGCAGAAGACGGATGCGGCCAGCGGTTGCGTCACCGGCCGGGCGTCCTCGCCAAGCGCCGGAACCGAGGTCAACGCCGTGACCTGCACCACGGACCCGGCACTGGGCTCCGGCACCCTGCACCTCACCGACTCGTTCCATGTGCAGGCGTGCAGCCAGCCAACGTACGGCCCAGAGGTGTGCGTGCTGGGGATGGTGCCCGAACCACATCGGCGGTGAGGGTTCCTGCGCCCATTCCGCGATTGACGAGCCGCTTACGCCGAGGCGACCAGCACGTAGTGGAGGCAATCGATGGCAAACGTAACGGCAGCCGACGTGCGCAACGTCGCCTTCAGGAAGCCGGCGCTGGGTCGGCGGGGGTACGACGAGCAACAGGTCGATGATTTTCTGGACGCGGTTGAGGCAACCATCGTCGCCTTGACGGAGCAGGTTGCCTCGCTCCAGGCGCAACTGGGTCATGGTGCGCCACCAGCCGCTGCCCACGGCACGGTCGGGAGTGCGGACGGCCGGGTGCTCGCGGAGCTCCAGCAGATCAGACTTCAGCTCGCACGGATCGAGGCCAGTTCGGCGGATCCGGGCCAGCGGCGGATGGACCCGCTGTTCGGCGGCAACGGCTGAGCGGCCCGGCGGTGCGGGCCGGTCGTCCGAGCCATCGGCTCCCATCACCCCGCCGGCTCCTGACTCCTCCACTACGCTGACCGTATGAGCCACCCCGCCGGCCCGGAGCCGGGGCCGTTGTCAGGATCCGGCACCCAGACGGCGGGCGACCCGCAGCCCGCCCCGGATCAGCCTGCCCCGGGCCAGGTCTCGCCGGGCCAGGTCTCGCCGGGGCAGGTGCTGGCCGCCGCTCCCCGCCGCCCCCGATCCGGCCTGTGGCGCGTCCTCTGGATGACCGCGCTCGTCGTCGCCATCGCGCTCTGCGGCGTCGCGGTGCTCGGCTACGTCGGGTGGAACATCGGCCCGCTCGCGCTGGCCATCGGCATCGGCGCCGCGGTCATCCCGGTGCCGTTCTTCATCTACTGCTTCCTGTGGCTCGATCGCTACGAGCCGGAGCCGGTGAAGTACCTGGCGCTGTGCTTCGCGTGGGGCGCCTGCGTGGCCACCGGGATCTCCCTTTTTGTGAACACCCAGATGGCGGGCGTGTTCGAGCGGGCGAACCTCCCGGAGAGCCTGACCGCCGTGCTGGTGGCGCCGGTGATCGAGGAGACCACCAAGGCGGTGTTCCCGCTGCTGCTGCTCTGGCTGCGACGGCACTCCGTTTCGGGCGTGATCGACGGGATCGTCTACTGCGGGCTGTCCGCGATCGGCTTCGCGATGGTGGAGAACATCCTCTATCTCGGCGGCAAGGCCTACGCACAGGGCGAGAGCATGGGTGGGCCGCTGGTCGGGGCGCAGCTCGTGGTTCTGACCTTCTTCCTCCGCATCGTGATGAGCGGGTTCGCGCATCCGCTCTTCACCGCGATGACCGGTATCGGGATGGGTGTGGCGGCGCGCAACGCCCACCGTGGGGTGCGCTGGCTGGCGCCGATCACCGGACTGATCGTGGCGATGATGCTGCACGGTTCGTGGAACCTCATGTCGGTGGTGGCGGCCTCGACCGAGCAGCCGTACATCCTGTTGTACGGCTACTTCGCGGTGATGGCGCCGATCTTCTTCGGCATGGTGGGCTTCGCGCTCTGGCTGCGCTCATCGGAGGGGCGGCTGGTGGAACGGGTGCTGCCGGAGTACGTCCGGGCCGGTTGGTTCTCCCCGCCGGAGGTCGCGGCGCTCAGTACGCTCGGGCGGCGGTTCTCGGCGCGGCGGTGGGCCCGGCGGGTTGCCGGCGACCCCGGAGCCAAGGCGATGCGGGCGTACCAGTTCGAGGCGACCAGGTTGGCGCTGCTGCGCGACGGAATGCGGCGCGGCCTGCGGATGGGCGGAAGCGAGCTGCAGAAGACGCTCGCCGAGGAGCACCGTCTGCTCACCGCCATCGACGCGTACCGCAGGGTGTTCAGCGGCCGGGATCCGGCGACCCCGCGTGCGGTATGGGACGGCGGGCGTTACCACCTCACGTTCCCGGACGGCGCGGTCCGCGCCATCGACGCTCCGCACACCCCGGTCGTTCCCGTGCCGGTGCCGCTCGCGCCGCCGCCGGTGCCCTACCCCTACAGGTAGAGCCCGGTCGAGTCCGGCTCCACCCGCGGGGCGGCCACGGCATGCACGTCGCGCTCGCGCAGCAGGATGTACTCCCGGCCGTGCAGTTCCACCTCGGACCGCTCGTCCGGGTCGAACAGCACCCGGTCGCCGGTGACGATCGCCCGTACGTTGGGGCCG
Source organism: Micromonosporaceae bacterium (assembly GCA_035296325.1). GTDB lineage: Bacteria > Actinomycetota > Actinomycetes > Mycobacteriales > Micromonosporaceae > DATHBD01. The sequence continues at coordinate 40,913 of DATHBD010000062.1, forward strand.
ACGCCGACCGCGGTGGCCCAGGACAGTCGGCGGCCGACCGAGGCGGTGGCCGGGATGACGATGCCGGCCGCCGACCTGCGTTCGCCGTCGTTGCCCTCCAACCGGACCAGAACCCGGTCGTGGAGCAGTCGGATCGGCAGGCCGGAGTCGGAGTCGGTGGTGTTCGCCGGGGAGGTCACGGTAGGAGACGCTACCGCGTGCCGGCTCGCCGCTCCTCCGTTGGTGGTGCGTTGCCGATACGGTGTGTACGACATTGGCCAGCGCCGGAGCGGCCGGCGACGGAGGGCTGACCGGCGCGATCGAAAAGAGGCGTTGTGGGCCGATTCGGGCAAGCGGTGACCGGGGCGCGTCGGGCGTACCTGAACGCGCGGGAGACCGTACGCCAGGCACGCGGGCCGTCGGTGGACGCGCGCGACGACCTCGACGACCTGGATGCCGAGCCGGTGGCCGAGGTGGTGGTGGCCGCCCCGTCGGTGGCCAGCCGGGACGACGAGGAGGTGCCGCACGGGCTGCGGGTCGCCTCGGCGTGGGCGTGGCGGCTGCTGGTGCTGGCCGCCGCCATGGCGGTCACGATCTATCTGGTCGGCCGGCTCAAGCAGGTCCTCGTGCCGCTCGCCATCGCCCTGCTGCTGGCCGCCCTGCTCACTCCGGCGGTGGGGTTCCTGCGGCGCCGGGTCGGCCTGGCCCCCTCGCTTGCCACCGGACTGGTGGTGATCGGCGGGTTGGCCGCCGTGGCCGGCACGTTGACGCTTGTCATCACGCAGTTCATCAACGGCTTCCCGAAGCTCTCCGAGAACGCGGCCGCCGGGGTCGAGCAGATCCAGGGCTGGCTGCAGACCGGCCCACTGCACCTGTCCAGCGAAGAACTCGGCAACGGTTTCGGGGCCATCCAGACCTGGATCAGCGAGAACACGTCGTCGTTGACCAGCAGTGCGCTGTCCACGGCGGTGGCCACGCTGGAGGTCCTCGCGTCGCTGTTCCTCGTCCTGTTCGCGACGTTCTTCCTGCTCCGCGACGGCCGCCGGATCTGGCGGTTCCTGGTACGGATCCTGCCGCGGGGGGCGCGCGCGCCGATGGCGGCGGCCGGCGAGGCGGCATGGCACACGCTCGTTGCCTATGTCCGGGCCACCGTTCTGGTCGCGTTCATCGACGCGGTGGGGATCGGGCTGTTTCTGTTGATCTTCCGGGTCGATTTCGCGTTCCCGTTGGCAGCGTTGGTGTTCCTGGGGGCGTTCATTCCCATCGTGGGTGCCACCATCTCCGGCACGGTGGCCATCCTGGTGGCCCTGGTCACCCGGGGGCCGCTGATCGCGCTGGCCATCCTGATCGCCGTCATCGCGGTGCAGCAACTGGAGGGGCACGTCCTGCAGCCGCTGATCATGGGCCGGGCGGTCGCGATCCATCCGCTCGCCGTCATCGTGGCCATCGCCGCCGGCGTGGTGCTCGCCGGCATCATCGGTGCGCTGGTCGCGGTGCCGATCGTGGCGGTGCTGAACACCGGCATCCGGCATCTGCTCGGGCACCGGCACGACTTCGACCCGGACGCCGTGGTGGTGAGCGCCAGGTAGCGGGCCGCGTCTCGAGTAAACCTATGGACTTGGTAGAGTATCTGAGCTGGGGCGGACCTCACCGACGAATGGGAGCGATCGATGGCACTCCCGGACTTCCTCATCATCGGCGTGCCGAAGGCCGGCACGACGGCGCTGCACGCGGCGTTGACCGGGCACCCGCAGTTGTTCCTCTCCCGCGTGAAGGAGCCGAAGTTCTTCCTCTCCGCCGGGCCGCCACCGCGGCACGGCGGGCCGGGAGACGTGCAGACCTATCAGGAGCACGTCTGGCGCCGGGCCGACTACGAGGCGCTCTTCGACGCCGCGCCGGACGGCGCGCTGCGCGGCGAGGCGACGCCGTTCTACCTGTACGACCTGGCGGCGCAGCAGCGGATCCACCGCCTCGTACCCAAGGCGAAGCTCATCGCGGTGGTCCGCGACCCGGTGGACCGTGCCCACTCCAACTGGACCCACCTGTGGACCGACGGGCTGGAGCCCGAGGCTGACTTCCTCACCGCGTGCCGGGCCGAGCCGCAGCGTCGCGCCGCCGGCTGGGCCGACTTCTGGCACTACTGCTCGCTCGGGCTCTACGGGCAGCAGTTCGAGCACCTGTTCAGCCTGTTTCCCCGCGAGCAGGTGCTGATCCTGCGGTTCAAGGAGCTGCGGGACACTCCGGCTCAGGCGCTCGACAAGGTCTGCGCCTTCCTCGGGGTGCAGACCGGACTGCTCGACGCGGTGCCCCGGGAGAACGTGTCGTCCTACGTCGCGGACACCCGCACCAACGCGATCATCCGGTACGTGCTGCGCACCGGGGGCCGAGTGGGCCAGCACTTTCCGGTGCCGCTCCGGGAGCTGTGCAGTGCCCCCCTGCTGGCGCTGCTGCACCGCGAGAAGGGGCCCCGCCGGCGACCGACGGTTCAGGAGCGATCCGCCCTGCTGCCGTACTTTGCCGAGGACAACGCCCGACTCGAGCGGGTGACCGGGATATCCTTCGCCGATTGGATGAATCTTGCCGGCGGCAGCCCGGCGGTCGTCGGCCCGGCGGCTGGAGGCCGCGCCGGCGCCGAAGGCCGCTCCTGACCCCGGCCGTGCCGGTGCGCGCATCGCCCGAGAAATGGAGCCGCAGTGTCCACGCTCACTTCAGTCTTCCCGCTTCCCGCATGGGCCGGATCGCTGGTCGCGGTCCCGCCGCCGGGCAACCGGCCGGGTGCCTGGGCCGGTGCGCCCTGCGCCGTTCGGGTCGCCGACCAGATCTTCCTGGCGTACCGGCTGCGCCGCCCGGTCGGCGAGGGTCGCGGGTTCGCGAACGTGGTCGCCTCGTCCTCCGACGGCGTGCGGTTCGCCACGGTGGCGGAGGTGCACAAGGAGCGGTTCGGCGGTGAGTCCCTGGAGCGCCCGGCGCTCGTGGTCACACCGGACGGGCGGTGGCGCCTGTACGTCAGTGTGGCGACGCCGGGCACCAAGCACTGGCGGGTGGACGTGCTGGAAGCCGAGTCGCCGGCCGGGCTGGTGCACGCGTCGGCCCGCACCGTGCTTCCAGGCGACGACACGATGGCCGTCAAGGACCCGGTGATCATCTTCCACGAGGGCGGCTGGCACCTCTGGGCCTCGGTGCATCCACTCGACTCGCCCGAGCACACCGACCGGATGTCGACGTGGTACGCCACCAGCCCGGACGGGCTGTCCTGGCAGTGGCACGGCGCCGTGCTGGCCGGACGCCCCGGGCACTGGGACGCGCGGGGGGTGCGGGTGACCTCGGTGCTGGCGGTGGACGGCACGGCGGTGGCCAGCTACGACGGCCGGGCCAGCGCAGCGGAGAACTGGGAGGAGCGCACCGGGCTGGCGTACGGGGCCATCACGGGTGGGCGGTTCGGCGCATTGGCCGCCGACGACGCGGCGCCGACCTCGTCGCCGTACGCCCCGCACGGGCTGCGCTACCTGAGCCTGGTCGCACTCCCGGACGGCCGACAGCGGATCTACTACGAGGCGACCCGCGCCGACGGCGCACACGAGCTGCGCACGGAGCTGGTACCGGGCTGACGGCTGTTTACAACTGTCATACACTCGGGTGGTGCCTGATGAGTTCTACACGTTCACCGAGCGAACCTATCAGCGGCTGGCCGATGCCCGGATCAACCCGTTGTCGGTGACCGACGTGCTCTACGGCGGTGCGGTCGTGCGGCGTCACATCGGGGCAGTGCTCCAGGTCGCCGGCCGCGACCGGCACGGTCAGTGGCTCGCCATCGGCCTGGTCGAAGACGACGACGTCCGCTACACCGTCGCCGGTGCCCGCAACCTCGACGACGACGAGATCGCCGTCATCGTCGCGATCAAGAGGGAGGACGAGTCATGAGCAAGTTCGATGAGGCCGAGGCCGCACTGGACAACCGCGACTGGTCCGGCGCCCACGCCGTCGAGCCGTCGCGGACCGCGAGCGTGGTCCATTCGGTGCGGATGTCACAGGACCTCACGGAACGACTGTTCGCCGAGGCGCAGCGCCGCGGGATTACACCCAGCGAGTTGATCCGCGAGTCCGTGGAGGCTGGTCTGACCGCGGTCGGCGACGACGCCACGGTCACTTTGCGCGTCGCGGACCTGCGCCGCGCCATTGACACGGTGGTCCAGCACGCGGCCTGAACCGATCACCAAAACTCGATCTATGGTTCAGGCGCGTACCGACATCAGTGTGGGCCGCGCGGGTGGTCAGGTGCCGGCGAGGCGCTCCAGGGCGCCCCGGGCAACCTCGGGGCGGGTGGTGTACCAGAACGGGGGCAGCGAGCGCCGCAGGTAGGCGCCGTACCCCCGTGCGGTCTCCAGGCGCGGGTCGAGCACCGCCACCACGCCGCGGTCGCCGCGCGACCGGATCAGTCGGCCGACGCCCTGCGCCAGCCGCACCGCGGCGATCGGCACGCTCACCGCGGCGAACCCGGACCCCCCGGCGGCGTCGACCGCGGCCGACCGGGCCGCGGCGAGCGGCTCGTCCGGCCGCGGGAACGGCAGCCGGTCGATCACCACGAGCTGGCACGCCCTACCCGGCACATCCACCCCCTGCCAGAGCGACATCACCCCGAGCAGGCAGCTCGCCGGGTCGTCCCGGAAGCGGCGGACCAGCAGCGGCAGCGCCTCCTCGCCCTGCAGCAGGATCGGCAGGTCGGTCCGCTCGCGCAGCACCTCGGCGGCCCGCTCGGCGGCCCGCCGGCTGGAGAACAACCCGAGGGTCCGGCCACCGAGCGTGCTCACCAGCGCGACCAGTTCATCGGCGGCGGCTTCGGACAGGCCCGAGGTGGTGGGCCTCGGCAGGTGCGCCGCAACGTAGAGAATGCCCTGCTTGGGGTACTCGAACGGGGAGCCGACATCGAGCCCGCGCCATTCCGGATCGGTCTCGTCCGGAGCCGGGATCGCCAGACCGAGCGAGCGGGCCACCGTGTCGAACTGACCGCCCAGCGCCAGGGTGGCCGACGTCGCCACCACGGTGCGTTCGTCGTACAGATGGGTGGCGAGCGTACCGGCCACGGAGAGCGGGGCGACCACCACCGCGCGCCGGCCCCGGTCATCGCGCTCCACCCACGCCACGTCGGCCTCGTCGCCGGCGAGCAGGCGCTGGGCGGTGCGGGTGAGGTCGGTCAGCATCGCCTTCGCCTGCTGCTTGCGCACCGGGTCGGCATCGTCGGCCTTGATGTCGCCGATCGCGTCCAGCCCTCGGCGGCTGGCGGCATCGAGCAGCATCAGCCCGTCCCGCAGCGCCGCGGGCAGCCCGGTCACGATGCGTCCCGGGGTTGCCTCGGCCAGGCCCACGGTGAGCGTGTCGCCGGCCTCGGCCAGGCCCTCGGAGACGTCGCTGTCCACATACGACCGGGCCCGCCGGGAGGCCCGGTCGACCAGCTCGGGCGTCAGCTCGGCCTGGGTCGCCGAGGACACCCGGTCGGCGAGCTCGTGCGCCTCATCGATGACGAGGAGCTTGTGCGGTGGCACGATATGCCGCCCGGCCAGCATGTCGAAGGCGAGCAGGCTGTGGTTGGTCACCACGATGTCGGCCTCGCGGGCCCGCATCCGGGACGCCTCGGCGAAGCAGTCCGTGCCGAACGGGCACTTGCTGGCGCCGACGCACTCCCGTGCGGGCATGGAGACCAGCCGCCACGCCGACTCGTCAACGCCCGGGTCGAGCTCGTCCCGGTCGCCGGTGACCGTCTCCTGTGCCCAGTCGCGCAGCCGTTGGATGTGCTTGCCGAGCCGACCCGCCTCGCCCAACCACCGCGTCGTCGAGGTCCCCGCGGTCTCGAAGAGCGCATCGGCCGGCTCGTCCTCGGTGCTGCCCTCCATGCGGGCCAGGCACAGGTAGTGGTGGCGCCCCTTCAACACCGCGAAGGTGGGGCGCCGACCGAGCAGGGGCGTCACCGCGTCGGCCAGCCGGGGCAGATCATGGTCGACCAACTGGGCCTGCAGGGCCAGGGTCGCCGTGGAGATCACCGCTGGGCCGTCCACCAGCAGCGCCGGGATGAGGTAGGCCAGCGACTTGCCGGTGCCGGTGCCGGCCTGCACGAGCAGGTGCTCGCCGGACTCGGTTGCCGCCGCGATGGCCGCCGCCATCTGCTGCTGGCCGGGGCGCTCGATGCCGCCGGGCACCGCTCCGACAGCCGCGGCGAGGAGTTGCTCGACGGTGGGTCGCGGGCGCGGCACACGGCGGGCATCGACGGCGGGAGCGACGGTCACGGTTTGCGACGGTACCGCGTTCTCCGGACAGGACGCTGTGTTGTCCACAGGCGGGTCGCGCAATGGCGTAGGTTTTCCACAGCGCGTGTGCGCGAGGTTGCGCAGAGCCGTGGCCGGGCGCCATGGTGGCGCCCATAACTATGGGGGGGCACGATGGCGTCTGCCATGGAAGTCGAGCCGATGACCGAGGCGCCGATGCCGGGAGCACCGATGCCGGAGGCGCCGGCTCGGCCGGCCACCGTTCGGGTGGTGTACCGCAAGTACGACGGCTCGCTGCACTGGAACCACACCGGCGTCCGCCTCGGTGAGGACGAGTACGGGTACTGGGTCGGAACGGCGCGGGGCACGCTGGTGCGCCGCGGCAGCGAGCCGCCGATCCCGGCGGCGCCGCATGTGCTGCTCTTTCCGCGGGACGGGTGGTGGACCGCCTGCTTCAACGCCGCCCCGCACCGTACCGAGATCTACTGCGACGTCAGCACCATCCCGCGATGGGCTGACGGCGAGGTGAACATGGTCGACCTCGACCTCGATGTGCGGCGCCGACGCACGGGTGAGGTGGAGTTGCTGGACGAGGAAGAGTTCGCCGCGCACCAGGTCCGCTTCGGGTATCCGCCCGAGGTGGTGGAGGGCGCGCGGGCCGCCGCGGACTGGTTGGCCGGCGCGGTGAAGCAGCGCACCGAGCCGTTCGGCAGCGCGTACCAGCCATGGCTGGCGCACATGATCTGACCTTCCTGCCGCAACGCGTCGCCTCCCTCGGTCGTTTCAGGCTGAGGGAGGGACGATGACCAGCAGTGTGGCGACCATCAGCGGTGGCCTGCTCGGCCTGGCCGCGAGCGGTGGCGTCGCGGCGATCAGCGCCGCGCTGGCCCGCCGCCCTCGGCCCTACCTTGCCGGCGCCCTCGCCGAGCGGGCCGACGCGCGGCGCGACCCGCTCGGTGCCGCGCTGCGGCACGGGTACGCGGCGATGGCGGTCGGCGTCCGGCTCGGCCCGGCACACCTCGGTCCGGCCCGGCGGCTCCGGCTGGCCGGGGCGGACGCCGTCGACGATCGGGACCCGGCGCGGACCCTGCACCGCATGGTGCTGGAACCGCTCGCCGCCCGGGCGGCGGCCCGCGCCTCGGCCGCCCGGCAGCGGGCGCGGCCGCCGTTCCTGCTGCTCCTCGAGCCGGTGGATGCCGACCCGGCCGAGATGGTCGGCGTCCTCGACGTCCTGCTCCCGGAGTACGCCGGCCTGGTCAGCCATATCGACCGCGGCCGGCTGGTGACCGGCCCGGTGACCGTTGTGCTGGCCGGCCGCCGGTGGCCCCGCGACGTGGTGGCCGCGCAGCCGGACCGGCACCTCTTCCTCGAGGGCACCTTCGCCGACCTGGGTTCGGCCGATGCGCCGCCGATGCTGGTACCGCTGCTCGCTGAGCCGCTGCGCCGCTGCCTCGGCGGGAACATGTACCCCGACGCGGGGCGGATGCCACCCGAGTCGCGGCACCTGCTGCGTGCGATGGTCAGGCAGGCGCACGCCGACGGTCGGCAGCTGCGCTTCACCGGGGTGCCGACCGCCTCGTGGCGGGGAACGGCGTCGTTCGCGGTCGAGTTGCGTGCGGCCGGGGTGGACCTGGTCGGCGCGCACCGCCTGGCGGCCACCGCCCGGGTGCTCCGGCGGTCCGGGGTCACCGCCCGACACCGTACGGTCCGCCAACGCAGCGCGGCCGTGTCCCAGCGATCCTGACCACCGCACCGGCGCGGGAGATTGCCCGGCACAGTGCACCGGGGTGCGGATACTGATTGGTGCGTGCGAGGATCGGCGCGCTACCACCCACATCGCCGCGGTGAGGTCTCAGTTGCGAATTCGCCTACGTCCGTCGGACGACACCTTCTACGAGCTGTTCACCCGTGCGGCGAGCAACCTGGTGCGCGGCACCGAGCTGCTGTCGGAGCTCGCTCGTCCGGACGTCGATGTGCAGAGCGTGAGCGAGCGGCTGGTCGAGGTGGAGCACGACAGCGACGCGATCACCCACGAGTTGTACAAGAAGATCAACTCCAGCTTCATCACGCCGTTCGACCGGGAGGACATCTACCGGCTGGGCTCCCAGCTGGACGACGTCATGGACCACCTCGAGGCGATCGGCAGCCTGCTCTACCTGTACGGCCTGACCACCCTGCCGGCACTGCCCCGGGAGATGCACGACATGGTCAAGGTGCTCGACCAGCAGGCGCGGGTGACCGCCGACGCGATGCCCCGGCTGAAGTCGATGAAGGACCTCGAGGAGTACTGGGTGGAGTGCAACCGCCTGGAGAACGAGGGCGACCGCGGCTACCGGATGCTGCTGGTGCGCCTCTTCTCCGGCGAGTACGACGCGCTCAGCGTCCTGAAGATGAAGGAGGTCGCCGACGAGTTGGAGGCGGCCTGCGACGCCTTCGAACACGTCGCCAACACCGTGGAGACGATCACGGTGAAGGAGTCCTGACCCGGTGAGCGCCGAGCTCGTCGCGGCCGTCGCCGTCATCGCGATGGCGCTGGTCTTCGACTACACCAACGGCTTCCACGACGCCGCGAACGCGATCGCCACCTCCATCTCCACCCGGGCGCTCACCCCCCGGGTCGCGCTTGCCCTGGCCGCCGTGGGCAATCTTGGCGGCGCGTTCCTCGGCACGGGAGTGGCGGAAACCGTCGGCAAGGAGCTGGTCACGCTGCCCACCGGCGTGAGTAGCCTCGGCATCGTCTTCGCCGGTCTGGTCGGCGCGATCATCTGGAATTTGATCACCTGGTACTTCGGGCTGCCCTCGTCGTCCTCGCACGCCCTCTTCGGCGGGCTGGTCGGCGCTACCCTGCTCGGCGCCGGAGCCGTCGTGCACTGGGACAAGATCATCGTCAAGGTACTGATCCCGATGGTGCTGTCGCCGATGATCGGCCTGCTCCTCGGGTTCCTCGTCATGTTGGCGGTGCTCTGGATCTTCCGGCGCGGCAACCCGGGTCGGCTGAACCGGGGATTCCGGCGGGCGCAGAGCGTCTCGGCGCTGGCGATGGCCATCGGGCACGGCATGCAGGACGCTGCCAAGACCATGGGCATCGTCGTGCTCGCGCTCTACACCGGCGGATTCCAGGAGAGCCGGACACACATCCCGTTGTGGGTCTTCTTCACCTCCGCCACCGTGCTCGCGCTGGGCACCTACTCGGGCGGGTGGCGCATCATCCGGACCCTGGGGCGCCGGGTCGTCGACCTGAAGCCGGCCGAGGGCTTCGCCGCCGAGACGGTGGCGAGCAGCGTGCTGTACTTCAACGCGCTGGTGCTCGAGGCACCCATTTCGACCACGCACACGATCACGTCGGCGATCATGGGCGTCGGTGCGACCAAGCGGCTCTCCGCCGTGCGGTGGAACGTCGCCGGCAACATCATCATCGCCTGGGTGCTGACCTTCCCCGCCGCCGCCACGATGGCCGTCCTCACCTACCTCCTCATCCGCCCCATCTTCAGCTAGCCCCCCGCCCTCGCCCCCCGCCCTCCCAACCCCCCCCGCCCTCCCAAACCCGCCCGCGATCTTGCAGTCGTGCCTCGGATAAATCGCCACGAAAGCTACGAAAAGGCGGGCACGACTGCAAGATCGTCGAGGAGGGCGAGGGCGAGGGCGAGGGCGGGGCTAGGGGTAGGTGACGCCGATCTTTTCGCGGACGGTGTCCAGGGTGCGCATCACGGTCAGCGTCTCGGACAGCGGCACTACAGGGCTCTCCAGGAGGCCCTCGCGCAGGCAGCGCTGCACCTCGGCCGCCTCGTAGTGGTACCCGTGGCCGGGCACCGGCATCTCGACCACCTCGGGCTCAGCGCCCCGCCGGTACAGCGTGTACCCGCGTGGGATGAAGAACGGCGTGGGCAGCTCGATGCGCCCCTCGGTGCCCGAGATGGTGGCGTGCGCGCCGGTGTCGCTCTCCATCGTGCAGGTGAGCGCCGCGAAGGCGCCGGAGGCGTACCCGAAGATCATGCCCGTACTGGCATCGACGCCCTCGGGGGTGCGGTTCGCCCAGGCGGTCACCTCGTCCGGCGCGCCGAGGAAGAGCTGCGCGAACGTGACCGGGTAGACCCCCAGGTCGAGCAGCGCCCCGCCGCCCAGGGCGGGGTTGCGGAGCCGGTGGTCGGCGGCGAACGGCCCGGAGATGCCGAAGTCGGCGTGCACCGCCGTGACCCGACCGATCGCACCGTCGGCGACCAGCCCGGCGATCTGGTGGATGGCGGGGAAGCACCGCGTCCACAACGCCTCCATCAGGAAGACGCCGCGGCTGCGCGCTGCCTCCACCAGGTCCTCCGTCTGCGCGACGTCGAGCGCCATCGGCTTCTCGGTGAGGGCGGCCCGGCCGGCCCGCAGGCAGAGCAGGGTGGCCTCCCGGTGCGCGGAGTGCGGGGTGGCGACGTAGATCACATCGAGGTCCGGGTCCTCGGCCAGCTCCTGCCAGCTCCCGTGCGCCCGGGGGATGTCGTGGGCGTCGGCGAACGCCCTCGCATTCTCCGAACTCCGGGATCCGACGGCTGCCACCTCGGCATCGGGCAGCAGTCGTAGATCCTCGACGAACTTTTGTGCGATGTTGCCGGTGGACAGGATGCCCCAGCGGATCGGCGCCGTCATGGCGCCACCTTACGACGGTTGGGGTGTGATCCCCAGCCTGGCGGGTAGCGAGCATGGCGATGCAGACGTTCCTTCCGTACCCGGACTTCGCCGCGACCGCCCGGGTCCTCGACGCGCGCCGCCTGGGCAAGCAGCGCGTAGAGGCGCTCCAGGTGTTCCGTGGCCTCACCGTGCCGGGGTACGGGTGGCGGCACCACCCGGCGGTCAAGATGTGGATCGGCTACCCGGAGGCGCTGGTCCGCTACGCGCTGGAGATGTGTCGGGAGTGGAGTGCCGCCGGCCGGGCGGACACCGTCGCCGCGACCCTCGCGGGGGAGTACGGCGGGACACCGCGCGGTCAGGACGCCCTGCGCGCGGCCGGCGAGCTGCCGCCCTGGCTGGGTAGCGAGGATCTGCACCTCAGCCACCGGTCTTCACTGCTCCGCAAGGACCCGGGGTGGTATCGGCCGATTTTCGGTGATCTGCCGGATGATCTGCCCTACGTGTGGCCGGCGTCGGACCGGCCCAATGACATGGAGGTGACGCGGTGACGCAGGACGGGCCGGATGCGGCACACCGGCGGCCGGCCGGGGTGAGTGACGCCACGGTGGAGGCGCTCGGCAAGCTCAGCGAGGCGCTGGAGACCGTGGAGCGGGTGCGCGGTCACCTGTACTCCCTGCACCAGCTGGTCGGCAAGGCGGACCTGTCGCTGGACGAAGCCGTGGGGCTGCTCCGCTCGGCCGGGCACCCGGAACTCGCCGATCGCGTCGAGCACGAGGTGATCGGCCGCAACGTGATCGCGGGGCGGTGGACGTTCCAGATCGTCGAGGACTTCGACGACGGGTACTACGCGGCGTTCCGCGCCGTGGAGCGCGATGCCCGCACCGCGCTGGTCGGTGGGCGGCGACACCTGTACGAGGCCGAGATGAAGGAGCGTCGGCGCACCCACGGTGAGTCGGGCCACGAGGCGCGTCCGGACTCCGGGTGACGCGGCCCGGGGTGGCACGGCGGGTCGTACCCTCGGCTGATGGAGCGCTCGGACATCACCGCCTGGCTGGCTGAGCGCGCGCGGCGGTTCGCGGCGTCCGGCGCGGTGCCGGTGCGGCCCCGACCGGCGAGCACCGTCGTGCTCCTGCGCCAGACCGACGCTCAACCCGAGGTGTACCTGCTGCGTCGGGCCACCACGATGGCGTTCGCCGGGGGGATGTACGCCTTTCCCGGCGGGTCGGTGAGCCCGAGTGACGCCGAGCCGACCCCGTGGGCCGGGCCATCGCCCGCCCAGTGGGCACGGCGGTTGCGGCTCGACGAGCAGGCCGCCCGCGCGCTCGTCTGCGCGGCCGTGCGCGAACTCTTCGAGGAGTCCGGGGTACTGCTCGCCGGCCCCGATGCCGGCGCCGTCCTCACCGACGTCACCGGACCGGACTGGGAGGCCGCGCGCCTGGCCCTGCTGGCCCGGCGGCAGAGCCTGGCCGACGTGCTGGTCGGGCACCACCTGGTGCTGCGTGCCGACCTGCTGGCGGCGTGGTCGCGCTGGGTCACCCCGGAGTTCGAGCCCCGCCGTTACGACACGTACTTCTTCGTCGCCGAGGTGCCGGCCGGGCAAATCACCCGGGAGGTGGGCGGGGAGGCTTCGGCAACCGCCTGGGTACGGCCACCGGACGCGCTCGCCGCGACGTACCTGATGCTGCCGCCGACCACCACGACGCTGCACGAGCTGTCCGGGTACCCGGATGTGGCGGCGGTGCTGGCCGCCGCGGCGGGCCGGGATGCCGCGACGGCGGTGCGGCCCAGGTTCGCCGCACCGCCGTCGTCGTGAAATTCGCTCCGACCTTCGCCGACCAGGCTCAGGTGCCGATCTCGCCGCCGTCCAGCCGCCACACGTTGATCACGGCGGGCCGGGGGAAGCGACCGTCCGGCCAGGTGGACGCCGGCTTGTCGACGCTCGCCCCGTCGATCTCGCCGGGGTGCTGGATCGACGCATAGACGGTGCGGTTGTCGACCTCCACGTACGCCGACGCCTCCTCCGCGCCGAGCGGCACGGTGAGGAACTGCTTGACGTGCCCGCGTTCCGGGCCGGCGACCGGCACCGCGAAGAGGCCGTCGTGGTAGTTCCGGCCGCTTCCGTCGGCTGCCGGCAGGGCGTTGCCGTCGGTGGAGATCCACAGGTTGCCGTGCGCGTCGATGTCGAGGTTGTCCGGGCAGGAGATCGGCGAGACCAGGGTCTTGTCGTAGCCGGCGAAGAACGTCGACGGGTCGTTGGGGTCGCCGCAGACCAGCGGGATGCCCCAGGTGAACGTCTCCGCCGCGTTGTCGCCGCCGTCCTCGGTGATCTCCAGGACGTGGCCGTGCTTGTTGTTGGTCCGCGGGTTCGCCTCGTCCGGGCCGGGCTGGCCGGTCGCGCCGCGGCGCGTGTTGTTGGTGAGCGCCACGTAGACCCGGCCGGTCAACTGGCTCGTCGCCACGTCCTCCGGGCGGTCCATCTTGGTCGCGCCGACCCGGTCCGCGGCGAGACGCGTGTGCACCAGCACCTCGTCGATGCTCATGCCCTCCACCAGCGAGGTGTTGCCGCGAGCCAGCGGGATCCACCGGCCCCGGCCGTCGAACCCGCCGTCGGTGGGCAGCCTGCCGGAGCCGTCGATCTCGGCGGCCGAGGTGAACTCGAACTGCGCCACGTAGAGGGTGCCGGACTCCAGCAGCGTCATGTTGTGCCGGCGCGCGTGCCGCGAGGACCCGCGGTTCATCGTCTTGTCCGAGACGAACTTGTACAGATAGTCGAAGCGCTCGTCGTCGCCCATGTACGCCACCACCCGCTCATTGCGGGACAGGATGACCTCGGCACCCTCGTGCTTCATCCGGCCCATCGCGGTGTGCTTGCGCGGCGTCGAGGACGGGTCGTACGGGTCGATCTCGACGACCCAGCCGAACCGGTTGGCCTCCTGCGGGTGCCTGGTGAGGTCGAAGCGCTCGTCGATGCGCTCCCACATCCGGCTCCCGGCCGGGTAGCGGTTCACCGTGTCGATGCCGTAACGCTTGAGCGCCGCCCGCGCCGCCTCCGGCGCGCCTTCACCGCCGACGAAGTACTGGTTGAAGTTCTCCTCGCCGCTGAGCACGGTGCCCCACGGGGTGAGCCCGCCGGCGCAGTTGTTCAGCGTGCCGATCACCCGGCGCCCGGTCGGGTCGGCGGCGGTGCGCAGCAGCGGGCTGCCGGCGGCCGCGCCGGTGAACGTCATCGGGGTGCCGGAGGCGGTGATCCGCCGGTTGTGACGGCGCGGGCCACGGGTGACCGCACGCCACTGGCCGGAGTCGCCGACCCGCTCGATCTCCACCACGGAGAGGCCGTGGGCGGCCATCGCGATGCGCATCTGCTCCACGGTGGCGGTGGCCGGGCCGGCGTAACCCCGGAACATCAGTTCCTCGTTGGTGTACTCGTGGTTGACCACGAGCAGCGCGCGCCGGCCGTGCCGGTCCAGCGGGACGGTCACCACGAAGTCGTTGTTGTACCCGAACTGCCGGGCCTGCGCCTCGGCGCTCTGCCGGTCGATGTCGAACCGCGGCGCGTCCGGCAGGACCGGGTCGCCCCAGCCCATCAGGACGGCGTGGTCGTACCCGTTGGGCACGACCACCGTGTCGAGGGTGTTGGGCGGGATCGGCTTGAACGTCAGCGCGCCTGTCCCGGCGGGCCGGGCCGGTCGGTGACCGCCGGCCGCGACGTCGGCGTCCACGCCCTGCGGGTCGGCGAACGCCGGGGCCGCTCCGATGGTGGCACCGGCCGCGCCGGTACCGAGCAGCAGTGCGCCAAGCGTGCCGGCGCGCAGCAGCCCACGGCGCGACACCTCCGCGACCCCGTCGCCGAAGTACGGGTTGTCCGACGTGTTGGGCGCGGGATGGTCGCAGGCGTTGCCGCACCGGTAGAGGCAGGTCATCGCGGAGCGGCCACCGTGGCCGCCGGCCATCGGCAGCAGGCGTCGAGGCGGATCTATCGTCATCGAGATCTCACTTCCAGATTTCAGGCAGGTAAGCGGACGCTAGGGCCGCCTCGTTGCCGTCTCGCCGCCCGGCGAGTCGCCGGAACATGGCGGGGAGGTGAACGCTCGGTATCGCCGGCGGACAAATCGCCGCGGAGCGCGCTGACTATGACGAAGCGGCGAGCCCTGTCGCCGATCGGTGTGTCGAGTCGGGTCCTTTGGACCTGCTAGCGCGGACGCGAGCAGGTCTAAAGGACCCGATCACGCTTGAAGCCGGGCCGGCGACCGCGTGTGGCGTGGCGCGGCGACGTCTCCGAAACAGTCGGCTGGCCGCAGCGCTCGGCCGGCGCGGGGCGGGACGCCGACCTGGTCAGCCGAACCGGCCGGTGACGTAGTCCTCGGTGCGCTTCACCGACGGCTTCGTGAAGATCTTCGTCGTGTCGTCGTACTCGATCAGGCGGCCCGGCTCGCCGGTCTTGTCGATCGAGAAGAAGCCGGTCCGGTCGGACACCCGGGCGGCCTGCTGCATGTTGTGGGTGACGATGATGATCGTGTACTGGTTCTTCAGCTCGGCGATCAGGTCCTCGATGGCGAGGGTCGAAATCGGGTCGAGCGCCGAAGCGGGCTCGTCCATCAGCAGCACCTGCGGCTCGACCGCGATGGCGCGGGCGATGCAGAGCCGCTGCTGCTGCCCGCCGGAGAGTCCGGCGCCGGGCCGGCCGAGGCGGTCCTTCACCTCTTCCCACAGGTTCGCCGCACGCAGCGCCCGCTCGGCCGCGTTGTCCAGGGTCGACTTCTTGCGGACCCCGTTGAGTCGCAGGCCCGCGATCGCGTTGTCGTAGATCGACATCGTGGGGAACGGGTTGGGCCGCTGGAACACCATGCCGATCATGCGGCGTACCGCTGTCACGTCGATGTCACGGCCGTAGATGTTCTGCCCGTCGATGAGCAGCTCACCGTCGACCTTGGCGTTCGGCAGCACCTCGTGCATGCGGTTGATCGAGCGGAGGAATGTCGACTTGCCGCAGCCGGACGGCCCGATCAGCGCCGTCACCGACTTTGGCTCGATGGTCATCGTGATGCCGTCGATCGCCTTGAACGAGCCGTAGTAGGCGGTGACACCCGCCGCCTCGATGCGCTTGGCCATGATGGACTCTCCTAAGGCTTGCGACGGACTAGCGGGACAGCTGGCTGCGGCGTGCGAGCAGCTTCGCCGCGATGGTCAGGGTGAGCACGAGCACGACGAGCGTCAGGGCGCCGGCCCAGGCACGGGGGGCGGCGAACGCGGATGCCACGCCGGCCTGTTCGAAGACGTAGAGCGAAAGCGAGGACTGGTTGCCCGAGAAGGGATTGAAGTTGATCGCTGGGTTGCCACCCGCCACCAGCAGGACCGGAGCGGTCTCGCCAGCGGCACGGGCTACCGCCAGCATGATGCCGGTGACGATGCCCGGTCCAGCGGTCGGCAGCACGACACTCAGGATCGTCTTCCACTTTGGCACACCCAGGGCGTACGCGCCCTCGCGCAGCGGCGGCGGGACCAGCCGGAGCATCTCCTCGGTGGACCGCACAATCGTCGGCAGCATCAGCACCGACAGGGCCAGCGCCGCCGCGAAGCCGGAGAACTGCGGCCGACCGTCGTTGAAGATGGGCGTGATCAGCAGGACCCAGAACGCCAGGACGAACAGGCCGGCAACGATGGACGGGATGCCGGTCATCACGTCGACGAAGAACCGGATCGCGTTGGCCAGCATGCCCCGCCCGTACTCCACGATGTAGATCGCGCCGAGTACGCCCAGCGGCACCGTGATGAGGGTCGCGATCCCCGCCTGGGTCAGTGTGCCGACGATCGCGTGGTACGCGCCGCCGTTCTCGTCGAAGGAACTGATGTTGTTCATCGACGTACCCAGGAAGTTGCCGTCAAGCCGCTGCACGCCCTTGCTCAGCAGCGTCCAGACCACCGAGGCGAGCGGCAGCAACGCCAGCAGCAGCGCGGCGTAGATCAATGTGGTGGCCGTCCGGTCGCGGCCGGCCCGGCTGCCCTCGACGACGGTGGAAGCGATGGCCACGCCGACCACGAAGAGCGCCGCCGCGACCACGCCGGTGAGGACCGGGCCGCCCCAGCCGGTGACATCCACCAGGAGGTAGGCCAGGATCACCGCTGCGACCGCGATGGCCGGCGGCGCCCACTTCGGCAACCGCGAGGTCTGGAGCTGCGAAGCGTCGTGGATGACGATCTGCTCCTGCTCCGGATCGACGGTGGGCGCGGTCATGTTGCGCTCCCTACGAATTCGCGGCGGCGGTAGATGATCGCCCGGGCGATCATGTTGACCACGAGGGTGATGGCGAAGAGGACCAGACCGGAGGCGATCAGGGCACTGCGACCCGTCTCGTTGGCCTCACCGAAGCGGTTCGCGATGTTCGCCGCGATGGTGTTGCCGCCTGGACCGAGCAGATCAAGGTTGACGGCGTACACGCCGCCCAGGGTCAGCGCCAGCGCGATCGTCTCGCCGAGGGCGCGGCCGAGGCCGAGCATGACCGACGCGATGATCCCGGGCTTGCCGTAGGGGATCACGGCGGTCCGGATCATCTCCCACTTGGTCGCGCCCAGCGCCAGCGCCGCCTCCTCGTTCGCCGTCGGCGTCTGGAGGAACACCTCACGCGACAGCGACGTCACGATGGGCAGGATCATGATCGCGAGGACGATCGAGCCGAGAAGGACCGACTTGACGTACGGGCCCTCGCTGCCGAAGAGCGGGATCCAGCCGAAGTTCTGGTTCAGCCATGCGGAGAAGTCCGACACCGGACCGGCGAAGTAGTCCCTGCCCCAGAGGCCGAACACCACGCTGGGCACGGCGGCGAGCAGATCGATCACGAACCCGAACGATGTGGCCAGCCTGCGGTGGGCGTAGTGGGACAGGCACAGGGCGATCCCCAGCGCGACCGGAACCGCCATCAACAGCGCCAGCACCGCGGTGAGTACCGTGCCGAACGCGATGGCGGCGATCCCGAACATCGGGGTGGCGGCGTCGGGGTCCCAGGTCTTGTGGGTGAAGAAGTTCGCCTCGTTGGCGGTGAGTGAGGGGATCGCTTCAACGATCAGGAATGCGGCGATGGCCACGATGATGACGAGGACCATCGTGCCGGCGACGGTGGTGGTGGCCCGGAAGGCGGCCTCTGCGCCGAGTTGGCGCCGCTGGGGCAGGCCCCCACCCCCGCCGGGCGCAACCGGCCCGGCAGGGGTGATGACCGTTGAGTCACTCAACTGGGAGATCCCGTCAGCTCATGTTCTGAACAGCGGCTTCGACCTTTGTCCGGAGGTTCTCCGGCAGCGGTCCGTAATTGATCTTTTCCAGCGACGCCTGACCGGCCTCGCTCGCCGTGTAGCCGAGGAATGCCTTCAGCAGGGGCAGCTTGTCAGCCGAGTTGCCCTTGCTGCAGACGATCTCGTAGGCGACCAGGTTGATCGGGTACGCCCCGGCCTCCTTGGTGGCGTAGTCGATCTTCAGCTTCAGGTCGTCGCCGGTGCCGGCGACCGTCGTGGTGGCCATCCCCTTCGAGGCGGACTCGCTGGTCAGCTCCGTGAACTCGCCCGCGCCGTTGTAGACCTTGGCCACGCCGAGCGCGTTCACGGTCGCGAAGGACCACTCCATGTAGCCGATGGCGCCCGGGGTCCGCTTGACGGCAGAGGCGATGCCGTCGTTGCCCTTCTCGGCCTGGCCGCCGGGCGCCTTCCACGACTTGTCCCCGCCGAAGGTCCACTCGCCCGGGGCACTGGCCGCCAGGTACTTGGTGAAGTTGTCGGTGGTGCCGGAGGAGTCCACGCGGTGCACCGAGAGGATCGCGGTGGACGGCAGCGTGGCGTTCGCGTTGTCGGCCTTGATCTCCGGCGCGTCCCACTTTGTGATCTTGCCGGAGAAGATCCCCGCGATCGTGGCCGGCTTGAGCTGCAGGTCCTTGACGCCCTCGAGGTTGTAACCCAGCGCGATCGGGCCGACGACCATCGGCAGGTGGATGGCCTGGCCGCCGGCGCAGCGGGCGTTCGCCTTCGTGGTCTCGTCACCCTCCTTCAGGGTCGAGTCCGAGCCGCCGAAGTCGGAGGTGTTCGCCGTGAACGTCTGGATACCGGCGCCCGACCCGGTGCCCTGGTAGTTGATTTTCGCGTCCGGGCAGGCCTGCTGGAACGCCTTCGTCCACTCGTCCATGGCGTTCTTCTGTGCGGTTGAACCCTGTGCGGTCAGGGACCCCGCGGCGCACTGAATGGCCGAGGCGCTGGCACCGCCGCTGGCGTTGCCGCCCGGAGCGGATGACTCCGTATTGTCAGATCCGCACGCGGCGAGCGCGAGCGTCGCGAGGAGCGCGATGCCGGCCCTGAAGCCGTGCCGCTTGATCTCCACTTGCTGTCCCTTCGAGAAGGTTGCCCGTGCACCCCGCCGGAAAGATCGGCGGGCGACGAAGTCGGTCAGTGGACCGACTGACAGGGACGGTAGGAGCGGCAGGTTGTCCAGCGCTCGACCGGAAGTTAACACCGGATGAACAGGTGTCGCTCCCAATATGACACCTCGTCAGCGCGGGAGTTGCCGCGGGATGAACCGGCAGGGCAGGCGTGGTTCTTCCGGTAAAGGGCGAGTCAGGCTTTTCGCCGAAAACATACGTCGGTCGACCACTGTGCGAAGCCGAGGCGTTCGTACAGCGCCACCGCGCGGATGTTCGCCTCGTCGACATAGAGCATCGCCTGGTCCAGCCCCAGGTTTCGGAGGTGGTGCAGCCCCGCCATGGTGAGCGCCGTGCCCAGGCCGGTGCCGGCGGCCGCCGGGGCGACGCCAAGCACGTACACCTCCCCGATCGGCCCGTGTGCGTGCTGATCGCCGGCGCCGCCCTCCACCGCCCCCGACCCGTGCACCTTGGTCCAGTGGAACCCCACCAGACGGCCGTCCGACTCGCGCTCGGCCAGCAGGAAACCGGCCGGGTCGAACCAGGGCTCGCTCAGCCGTACCCGCAGGTCGGCCATCGTCCAGCGACCCTGATCGGGATGCTCCGCGAAGGCCGCCGTGTTCAGCGCGAGCCAGGCCTCGTCGTCCACCCCGGGCTGGAACGCCCGCAACCGGATGCCGGGCGGCAGCGTGGGCTCGGGCACCGGCGCGTAGAGCGACCGGCGCATCTGCCAGAGCCCGCGCCAGCGGTCGAAGCCCAGGGACGTCGCGAGCGCGTTCGCCGCGGGATGGTCCCCGTGCGCCCACAGCCGCAACACCCGCGGCTCGTGCTCGGCGGCGATCGCCATCGCTTCCAGGACGAGGGCACGGCCGAGCCCCCGGCGCCGGTACATGGGATGCACGGCCAGCTCCGCCGAGGCACCGTCGACCGCGTCGGTGGTGTCCACGTGGGCGTAGCCGACCAGGGTCGCCGGCCTCGGCGCGCCGGACGGGGTCGCCGGGCGCGGTGTGCCGTCGGTGATCAGCGGGTCGTCGGAGCGGATCAGCAGATGTACGGCCGGCGCCTCGCCGCCGTGGCGCAGGTGCAGGACGACATGTTCGGAGAGCGGATAGGTGCCGTCGGCGTCGCCCGCCGTGTGCACCAGCGCCAGGACCTCCCGCACGGTGTCGGCGGAGAGGCCGTCAGTCCTGATCACTCCACCACGGTATCCGCTGATCTCCGAGCCGGTGCGGGCGGCGTCGCACTCCTGGTCAGCGAGTCGCGTCTGTTTTCGCGCCGGAGGTGGGTGTGGTCACGGCGTGGCGGTCCAGGCCGCTGACCGACTGGCCGGGCACCGACGTCGGCCCGTCCGGCAGCGACCGGTTGGAGGTCACCACGAACTTGTAGCCCACCTGGCGCACCGTGCCGATCATCGACTCGTACTCCGAGCCCAACTTCGCGCGCAGCCGCCGGACGTGGACGTCGACCGTACGGGTGCCGCCGAAGTAGTCGTAGCCCCACACCTCGCGCAGCAACTGGTCGCGGGTGAAGACCCGGCCGGGGTGCTGGGCGAGGAACTTGAGCAGCTCGAACTCCTTGTACGTCAGGTCGAGCGGGCGTCCCTTGAGCTTCGCGGCGTAGGTGTCGGGGTCGATGGTGAGCTCGCCCGCCTTGATCAGGCCGCCGGTGGCGGCGGCGGCGGAGTTCAGCCGCCCGACCGCGAGCCGCAGCCGGGCCTCCACCTCGGCCGGGCCCGCCGCGGTGAGGACGACGTCGTCAAGACCCCAGTCGGCGTGCAGCGCGACCAGGCCGGCCTCGGTCACCACGGCCAGCAGGGGGACCCCGAGGCCGGTGGCGTGCAGCATCCGGCAGGTGGCGCGGGCGTCCGCCAGCTCGCTGCGGGCATCCAGCAGGACCACGTCGGGGCTCGGGCCGCTCACCAGCGTGCGGACGTCGCGAGGCGCGGTGCGCACGGTGTGGGGTAGTAGATCGAGCGCGGGCAGAACAACTTGACCTGCGGGAGCGCCGGTCAGCAGCAGGATCTCCACGCGTCACCTCCGTCGTAGCGGCACGGCAGCACGAAATGGCGGCCAGAACATCGTCCCGGCGTCGCTGACGGGTGGCGCTCCGGCAACCTGACGCTTGCCGTAGCTCCCGGCGGGATGGTGCCCCGCCGGCTGTGCTGGCTAGAGACTAGCCGAACCATCGGTTTTCTTACAGGCAGTCTCCCAGGCCAAGACGCGTGACCAGCACAACCTCACCGAAGTGGCGGTGCTGCGGCCCGCCCCGGAACCGTCACCTGTACGGCGTTGCGGCAACGGTTCCGGACCCGGCGCGTTGTGGCGAGGATGCCCCGGTGGCTGGCCTCTGGCACGATGCGGTCGTGCCCCCACACCGTGCCGATGACGCGAGTCTCCGCGACGCAGGCCCGGATTCGCCGCCGCAGCGTCGAGCCGGGCGGGCCGGCGCGCGCCGGACCCGGGAGCGCGGCGGCGTCGACGAACCCGCCGGCGACGAGGTCCCGGTCGGTCCGGCCCCGCGCGGGCTGTCGCTGGGTACCGCCGGTGTCTGCGCCGCGCTGACCATCGCGATCGTCCTGGGCACCGTGATGGGCCCGGGCTGGTACGCGGCGTTGATCTTCGGCGTGCAGCTGGCGTTCGTGGCGGTCTGGACGCTCGCCAGCCGGCCGCCCGGGCCGCGGGTCGTGGTGGCCGTGGGCATCGGGGTCGCCGCGGCCGGCGACATCGCCGTGGTGTGGGTGCGGCCGGCCGCGCTGGCCCCGCTGGCGTACGTGGCCGCTGCCGGCTTCATCGCCGCTGCGGTGGGTCAGATGCTGCGCCCGGCGCCGCGGCTGAAGGCCACGGAGTCCCTGGGCTCGTCACTGCTGATGTCGCTCGGCGTCGTGGCGTTGGGCTCGCTGATCGTGCTGAGCCGATCACCGAAGGGCGCCGAGTCGCTGGTGATCTGCATGCTGGCGGCCGGAACGGCGATCACCGTCGCGAGACTCGCCGACGCCGTGGCACCGCGCCCGCAAGCCTCTCCGCAGGTGCCCCGGGGCTGGGTCGGGCTCGCGCTCGGCACGGTGGCCGGTGCGGTCGGGGCCGGGGTCGCCGCGTACCTGTCCAATCTGGCCGTGCCGCCCGCGGCGCTCGCCGGCCTGCTGACCGCCGCCGTCGCGGTGCTGGTCGATCTCTCGGTGAGCTACGACGAGGCGAGCCGCCGCATCGACGGAGCGGACCCGCCGCCGTTGCCGACGCGGTATCCGCCCGGACCGCTGGCCGGCCTGGCCCTCGCGGCACCGGTGGCGTACGCGGTGAGCGGTCTGGTGCTGCACGCGTTCTGATCATCTCCGATCTGGGTAGCAGACGTTCGACGAGGGAAGGGGCTGGCCGTGGCGCGACGCGGGAGGAAGCTCGGGATCGGGCTGTTCGTGTTGGTGGCGCTGCTGCTGGTGGCGTTGGTCGCGGTGGACCGGGTGGCGGCCGCGGTGGCGGCGGACCGGGTGGCCCAACAGGCGAAGGACGAGCTTGTCGCCCGGGGAATCACCGTCCCGGCGGACCCCACCGCGTCCATCGGCGGCTTCCCCTTCCTCACCCAGGTGGTCGGCGGCAGATATCAGAAGGTCACCATCAAGGTCGATCGACCGCAGGCCAACAACGTCGAGCTCAACGACATCACCGTCGTCGCGACCGGCGTGAACGCCAAGGCCGGCGATGTCATGAACGGCACCGGCACCGTCACGGCCGACCAGGTCACCGGCACGGCCAACTTCGGCTGGGACGCCGTCCGCAGGCTGATCAACCTGGCCGAGCTGCCCAACATCGATCCCGAGTCAATTCAGCTCTCCGTGGTCAACAACCAGGTCGAGGCCAAACTGCCGATCAACCTCGGGCAGCCCCAGCCCGTCACGCTCGTCGCGACGGGTGCGCTGGAGGTCGCCGATGGCAAGGTCCAGGTGCGCCTCGGCGACATCCGCACCGAGGGCGGCAACCTCTCGCCGCTGCTGCAGAACCTGGCCCAGCGCTACATCCAGCAGAATCGCAGCCGGATGGTAGCCACGATCAACGTGCCGGCGATGCCGTACCAGCTGGTGGTCAACAAGGTGGAGACGACCGAGGCCGGCGTCCTGGTGATCGCGAGCGCGGCGAACGTGAAGCTCGCCGGCTGAGCTTCCCGGCCGTCCCGGCCTACGGGCCGGTGGTGGGCGGCCGGGCGCGGCGGTGCTAGGCTGCCCAACCATGAGCACGCTGCTCACCAAGCGGCGCGCGGTTGACCTGTGCCGCGTGACCACCTGCATGTGTCCCCTCGCCTAGGGGCGCGGCGGTTCATGTCCTGAGCCGCCTCGCCAGACGGCGAGGCCGGTAGCGTGTGCAAATCTCTCCTGGGCCGGCGCCGTCAGCGCATACCTGTGATCCGTCCAAAGGGTCGTGCACGGTGTGGCTGAAGCCCACCCGCGCGACTTCGCAAACCCAAGACCATCAGGGAGTACTGCATGAGTCGCGAGTCCGTCCTCGTCTCCGCCGACTGGGCCGAGAAGAACATCGGTGCCGAAAATGTCGTCTTCGTCGAGGTCGACGAGGACACCACCGCCTACGCGGGCGGCCACATCCAGGGGGCCGTCGACATCAACTGGAAGACCGAGCTGCAGGACCAGGTCCGGCGTGACGCCGTGAACAAGGAGCAGTTCGAGGCGCTGCTGTCCCGCAAGGGCATCAGCAACGACGACACCGTGATCCTCTACGGCGGTAACAACAACTGGTTCGCCGCGTACGCGTACTGGTACTTCAAGCTCTACGGCCACAACGACGTCCGGCTGCTCGATGGCGGGCGCAAGAAGTGGGAGCTCGAGGCCCGGCCGCTGACCAAGGACCCGGTGACCCGACCGGCCACCACCTACACCGCGCAGGAGCAGGACCTCAGCATCCGTGCCTTCCGCGACGACGCGGTCCGCGCGATCGGCGTGGAGAACCTGGTCGACGTCCGCTCGCCCGACGAGTACGCCGGGCGTCTCCTCGCCCCCGCCCACCTGCCCCAGGAGCAGGCGCAGCGGGCCGGCCACATCCCCACCGCGATCAGCGTGCCGTGGAGCAAGGCCGCCAACGAGGACGGCACGTTCAAGACCGACGCCGAGCTGAGCGAGCTCTACACCGCGGCCGGGCTGGACGGCAGCAAGTCGACGGTCGCGTACTGCCGGATCGGCGAGCGTTCCTCGCACACCTGGTTCGTCCTGCACGAGCTGCTGGGGCAGTCCAACGTGCGCAACTACGACGGTTCATGGACCGAGTACGGCTCGCTGGTCGGCGTGCCGGTAGCGCTGGGCGACGAGCCCGGCCAGGCGTGAGAGGAGTACCGGTCATGAGTGTTGATGGCTGCGGCGCACCCGAGCAGAGTGCCCCCCTACCGGCGAGCGTGGACGTGGAGAAGGAGACGGTGATCACCGGCGTGGTGCGCTCCGGCGCCGAGCCGGTCGGCGGCGCGTACGTGCGGCTGCTGGACGCGTCCGGCGAGTTCACCGCCGAGGTGGTCACCTCGCCGGCCGGGCAGTTCCGGTTCTTCGCGGCACCGGGCGACTGGACCCTGCGGGCGCTGTCCCGCTCCGGCAACGGCGACGCGACGGTCTCCGTGAACCGTGGCCTCAATGAGGTCGCGCTCTCCGTCGGCTGACACCTGATCGGGCCCTCGCCGCGGTGCGCGGGCGGGGGCCCGATCGGTGCGCGTCGCCGGGATGCTACTCAGAGCCCAACGTGCGGCCCTGCGCGTCGTGGACCTCGAGGTCGACGGTGTCGCCGTGTTGCCACACGCCGTCGTCGATGCGCCGGTTGGCTGGTGCCGGCTCGAGCACCATGGCTTGGCCGCCCCCGATCCGCACCAGCTTCACCGGGGCACGCGGGCGGTGTTCCCGGACGCGCATACTCCCCGGCCGCGGTCGCAGGCCCAGGTCGTCCACACCGTCGAGAGCGACCTCCGCCCGGGCGGCCTCCGCCGGCAGCAGGCCGAGCATCATCGGCTCCGCGTGACCGGGGAGGACAACGACCCGTACGGTGTGCCGGCGGTTCGATCCCGCTTCCGCCGTCACCACCGTGACACCGCGGTGGCGAAGCATCACGGAGTCCACCTCGGTCTTGTCGCCCACTGCCACCACGGACCATCGGTCGTCGCCCGCCGAACCCTCGGCGACCAGATGATGATCGCCGTCCACGCCCCTGATGCCCGACAGGATTGGTTTTTCGTCCGACCAGAACATGGCGGCCGCCGTCGCGACCATGCCCAGGAGCATCAACGCCGGCTTAATGGACACGGATCACCTCGCCTGCTCCGTCCCGGAGTTCCATCGCGGCAATTTCCGCCTTCTCTCCCAGGCCCGGCTGGTAGTGCAGGTAGATCCGGCCCGCGACGCCCGGCTTGGTGGGTATCCGGAAGACCGTGCCGTTCGCCAAGGTGATCGACACCTGCGCCGTCGGCTTCGGCACGACGCCGAACAGCACCCAGTCGCCGGTCGGCCCTTCGACGCCGTCGCGTCGTCCGGTCAGGGCGACGGCACGTCCGCCGGCCAGCCAGCCGTCGCCACCCTCGACCCTCGGCCAGGTGCACTCCTTGTCGTGATCGCTGTTCCTCGACCACAGGCTGCCCCCGTTCCTGGACAGGTCCAGGTTCTTCTCCTCCAGCGCGACACAGTCCACATCGCGGAAGTTGGTCAGCCGGAGTCGGTAGTTGGTGTCGTTGCTGCTGAACTTGTACGGCGCTGTCCGGA
Organism: Micromonosporaceae bacterium; assembly: GCA_035296325.1. Lineage (GTDB taxonomy): Bacteria > Actinomycetota > Actinomycetes > Mycobacteriales > Micromonosporaceae > DATHBD01. The sequence goes on from DATHBD010000062.1 coordinate 66,886, forward strand.
GTCCATCGACGAAAAGCGGAATCGGCCAACCGCACACCAGGAAGGCGATGGCCAGCCAGGACACGATTCCCCGACGGACGGGGCGGGACTTCCGGTCCGGTGCGACGGCCGGTGAGCCGCCCGCAACGGGCTCGCCCATGCCATACCTCCTCGCCGCGGCGACGTCGACGCCACGGTATCGACAGGCGACAACCAGGCTCGCCTCCAGGAGCCGCATGGCCGACTGAGACCATTGCGGCGTGACGACCACCCGCCGCCCGTGGATCGCCCTCGTTCTGGCCTGGGCGGTGGCCGTGTTCGGCGTCGGTTACCTCTCGTACCGGCAGGGCGAGCACACCGACCGCGAGCAGTCGCCGATCGGGCAGGCGTTACCCATGCTCGATGCGGTGCTCGGCGACGTGGCCGCGGCACTGCCGGCCGGGGCGGGCGTCGTACCCGTGCTCAGCGATTACCTGCCGGTAGAACAGGACTGCGGGATCACTGTCGTCCGAGACGGCATCCGCTACCAGCGGGTCCTCGAACTCTACGTGTCACCGACCGGCGTGACCGCGCTCCTGGAGGGCATCGCGGCCGGTCTGCCGGCCAGGTACCGCGCGCGGATGGATACGCGCTTCGATGCGCCGGAGCTTGCCCTGGACACGGGGAAGTTCGTCGGAGTGCGGGCTACGACGCCGGCACCCGGGCGCGTTCAGATCGCCGCCGACACCGGGTGTCGTGCCGCGGAAGGCCCGGTGCGGTTCGTGGAGCGGGTCGCCGACCCGTCCGCCCGTGCTCCGGTGCAGGCGGTGCTCGACGCGGTCGGCCTGCCGGCCTCCGCCTGGCGCAGTTACCGGATCACGTGCTCTGGAGGCGGCGAACTGCGGACCGTGGAAGCCCGGACCGGGGGCATGTCGGCCACGGCGGTCGGCGGGGCACTGCCACCATCCGCCCGCCGTTTTCCGGGTGAGCCGGGCGCGCCGGAGACGTACACCTTCCGGAGCGGCGGCGTCGCGGTCGCCGTACGGGTCGGTGCCGAGTACTCCACGGTGACCGCTACAACCACCTGTTGAGGTAGGCGTCAGTACACCAGCGCCTGCGCCCCCTCGACCAGGCACTCCTCCACGAACGCGGCCGCCCCCGCGATGCGTACCCCGGGCAGCACGTCGTCCGGCCCGATGCCGCGCCGGGCAGCGCACTGCGTGCAGGCGGTCACCGACCCACCCGCGAGCACCGCGGCGAGCAGGTCGGGCAGCGGCGCCGAGTGCGGCAGGTCGAACTCCGCCGCCCGGCCGGGCACGGCGAACCAGGTGGACTCGCCGGTGAGCCACAGTGACGTGGGCACCCCGGCGGCCACCGCGGTCGCGGCGACCGTGAATGCCTGCGCGCACCGCTCCGGCGCGTCCGCGCCGGCGGTCGCCTTGATGACGAACGATCTGGCCATCCCGGCAGCATAGGCATCACTCCGCCTAGGATGCGGAGTGATGGTCACCGAGATCGGTTTCGTGAGCCTGCTGATGGCGGGCTTCGGTGCGCTCGCGGGTGGCCTCATCTACCTTGCCGTACGCATCTCGAGAGGCCGCTGGTGACCGACGTACCACCGCCGTGGGCAGGTCTTGCCCCGGTTGAGGAGTACCCCTTCGAAGAAACCCACGACCTGCGCACCGGGCCGGACCTGCACCCTTCGCTGCTGGCACTGCTGCCGCTGGTCGGCGTTTGGCGGGGCCGGGGCCGGGGCGGGTACCCGACGATCGGGGAGGACTTCGACTACGCGCAGGAGGTCCGGTTCTCCCACGACGGCCGGCCCTTCCTGTCCTACGAGTCGCGCGCATGGATCATCGACGCCGACGGCCGGGCGGTCCGGCCGGGCGCCCGTGAGGTCGGCTGGTGGCGGCCGGTCCAGCAGGACGGCAGGGCGACCGATGAGATCGAGGTGCTGCTGACCCACCCCACCGGGATCCTGGAGCTCTACATCGGGCGGGTCGACGGCACCAAGTTCGAGCTCGGGACCGACGCGGTGGTCCGCACCGCGACCGCCAAGGAGGTCACCGCCGGGCACCGGCTGTACGGGATCGTCGAGGGCGCGCTCCTCTATGCGTACGACCTGGCGGCGGTGGGTCAGGAACTCCAGTCCCACCTTTCCGCCAGGCTGGAGCGGGTTGCCGGGTAACCCGTAGCCGGTGTCCGAACGTATTGCCTGACCAAAGTCTTCATATGTAGACTTTGGCCATGCCCCGAATTCCGCACACCTCTCCGCAGACGTTGCGCGTGTTCACCGCGCTGCTCGACGAACCGTCCCGTTGGCGTTACGGCTATGACCTCAGCCGAGAGACCGGACTCGCATCCGGGACGCTCTATCCGATTCTCATGCGGCTCTCGCAGCAGGAGCTGTTGGACACCGGATGGGAACCATCCGACGAGCCGGGGCGTCCGCCGCGGCACACCTACCGGCTGACCGCCGCTGGCGCGGCGCTCGCCCGCGAGCGGGTCGCCGCGGCGGCAGTACGGGCCGACGCGCCGGACACCGGGCGTAGCCCGAAGTTGGCGTTCGGGGTGAGCTCGTGAGCTCGCCGACCGTCACGTCGACGGGACCGGGTGTGTCCGACGACGGTGCGGTTCGTCGGCTGGCTCGGGCCGCGCTCACCATGGCGGTGCGGGGGCGACGCGACCGCGGCGGGCCGTGGGGTGAGGCGGTGCTTGCCGAGTTCGGGGAAACCCGCGGACGGTGGGAAGCTGTCCGGTGGTCCGCCGGCGGTATCCGGGCCGCGTTGCGGGAACGCCGCGCGCAACGCCGTGAACTGCCCCGCCGGGTGCGGGTTCAACGACGCGCGATCGCCGCCGTCGTGATCGGTGGGCTGGCCGCAGCCGGCATCCAGCAGTGGGCGGTCACGCCCAGGTACGAGCCGTCCGGTGCCATGGAGCCGACCCTGCGGGTGGCGGATTACTGGCTGATGGATCGGATCAGCTTCCGGATCACAGGGCTCGCGCTGGGTGATGTCGTCGCGTTCCAGCAGACCGCCGACGGCGGTACCGCGTTCACGGCGGTGCGCCGGGTGGTGGGCCTGCCCGGCGACGCGATGAGTTGCCGTGACGGTCTGCTACTGCGCAACGGCACCGTCGTGCCGGAGCCCTATCTCGGCGCCGGGTCCGGGGCGGCCGGCACCAACTGCGCACCGCTTACCGTCCCGGCCGGCGCGGTATACCTCCTCGGCGACAACCGGGGCATCGCGGTCGAACGGAATCCGGTCGCGGTGGACCGGATCGAAGGTCGATTGCTGACCCGGCTCTGGAACGCCGGTTCGGCCCCGTGGTGGCCACCGCCGACGTCCACCGCCTAGCCGCCGCCCCGCCGTCATACCCCGCCGTCACACCCCGCCGTCACACCCCGCCGTCACACCCTCGCGATCTTGCACTCGTGCCTCGGACGAAGTGGGCAAAGGCCGCAAAACGCGAGGCACAACTGCAAGATCGCGACGGGGGTTGGGTCCGGGGCGGTGCTCGGAGCGGCAGGCTTTTGGGCTGATCGGGGTGCCTGATCGGGCGGCGGAGTGAGCTGGTGGCGAGCCGGCGGAGGTGTGCGGGCGGCGGTGTCGTCGGGCCAGGTGGGTGGTTGCCGGGGACGGGTCCACGCACTCGCCGCTCGGTTGCACTGGGCTCAGCAGCGGGAACGCCGCGGTGGTAGCCGGTCGCGGTGACGTCGTGGACGCGGTTCGGTTGGCTCAGCTGCCCTTTGATGATGGCCGTAGGGGCAGCACTGGTGGTCGGTCCAGACCCGTCGTGGAGATCGGCAGCTCCGGAGGACGGTGCGCCGACCTGCATATGCTCGGTGCGATGGCACTTGCTCCGGCGGTGCCGTGCTCCGTGCGGCGGCGTACGGAAATGGCCGACCTCGCTGATGGTGAGGAGCGGCGCGGGTGAGGTGGGGTATGGCGGAGCGTGTGGACGCGGGCAGACCCGGGTTGACTCGGCTGCCCCCGCGTGGGCGTCGGCGACTGGTCATCGGGGGTCGGCGACCGCGCGCGCTGGCGGCCGGCATCGCGATCGTCACGGCGTTCGGCGTGACGATCGTGGCCGGTGCGAGCCGCGGCTACCCGACTGTGCGGCCACACCTGTTGTCGGGCTCCGCATGGTTGCCGTCGGCTCACGTCGGGCAGCTGACCCTGCTGGACGGTTCGACGGCGCAGGTCGGTGCCCAGGTGCAGGTGGCCTCGCCCGGCACGGTCGTGGACGTGGTCCAGCACGGCTCGGCTGCCTATGCGGTGGACCGCCAGGCCGGGTCCATCCGCCGGGTTGACGGCGGCACGTTCCGGGTGGGCCCGGCCGCGACCCCGATTCCCGGCGCGGGCGGACACCTGCAGGCCTTCGCCGGACCCGACACCCTGTACGCCCTGGACACCGGGCGAGGCGTGCTCGCCACCGCCGACGCGGTTTCCCTCGCCGCCGTTGGAGGTCCATTGCCCTTGGCGATCGGCGTGAGTCCCGAGGCGGTGGCGCTGGACGATGCGGGCCGGCTGTGGATGCTCGACGCGCGCACCGGTGACCTGAAGTGGATGCATCAGGGCCAGCGGCACTCCCGGCGCCAGGCCTCCGCGCCCGGAGCGGGCCTGCTGACGATGGCCGGTGGTGCACCGGTCGTCATCGACACGAAGGCCGGGACGGCGGCCGTCCTGGACCCGCGGTCCGGCGAAACCCGGCACACCACCGAACTCGACCTCCGCCCCGACGACCGCATCGTCGTGTCGGGTTCCTCCCGCGCGCCGCGGCTGTACGTGGTCGCCGCCCGGGGGTTGCTCTCGATCTGCGATCTCACCGCGACCTCGTGCAGCCGGGCCGTGCCGCTGGCCGCCGACAACAGTGAACCGGGTCCAGCGGTCGAGGCCAGTGACCGGCTGTTCATCCCGGACTACCGCACCGGAAAGGTCTGGATCATCGAGCTGCGCAGCGCGCAGGTCGTGGCGCAGGTCCAGGTGCTCGCCCCGCAGACCCGGTTCCAGCTGCTCAACCGCGACGGGGTGGTGTTCTTCAACGACCCGGGAAGCCCACACGCGGGCGTCATCCACCTCGACGGCGGCATCCGTAAGGTCGTGAAGTACGACCCCACGAACCCCGGCGAAGGCCTCAGCGGCGGTGGCACCGCGCCGACCGCGCCGCCCACCACTCCGAGCGGCGCGCCGCCACCGGTGCAGCCGCCGAAGCAGCAGGATGCCCCGCCGCCGACTCGGACCGACCGACCGGTGGTGCCGCGGGTGAACCCACCCGCCGCGACGACGAGACCGCCCGCCGCCGCGCCGATGGTGACCACGAGTCCACCCGCCGCAGCGCCGACCGCGCGGATCGTTGCGTCCACTGTGGCTCCAGGGGTCAATCAGGACGTGGCGCTGTCGCTCGCCACCACGGGCCCGGCCAGCCCCGCCACGGCCGTCTGGCGCTTCGGGGACGGGCAGGAGGACACCGGACTGACCGCCAACCACCGCTGGGGCGAGGTGCGGACGTACTCGGTCAGCGTCCGGGTGACCTTCAACGACGGCCGGACCGCCGACGCAGTGGAGTCGATCAGGGTCCAGCAAGTGGAGCAGGCGACCGGGTCGGTCACCGTGCGAGCGACCGAGGGCGGGACCGTGACCAGCCGGCCGCCCGGCATCACCTGCCCGGGGACGTGCACGGCTGACTTCCCGAGTGGCACGGCGGTGACCCTCACGGCCGTGCCACGGGCGACCGCCACCTTGGGGGGCTGGGACGGTGCGTGCGCCGGGACGGGCAGCACCTGTGGGGTCACTGTCGCGGCAGGTCAGACGCAGATCGTACGGGTCGCCTTCGCCGTGCCCCCACCGGTCAGCCTCGCGGGGCGGTGATCGGCGGCGCGGTGCCGGACTGGATGCGCGACGTCGACGGCGCGATGATCCGGGCCAGCCACGCCAACTTCATCCGCTGGATGCACATCTCCGCGCCGCCGGCCAACATCCGGATGACCGACCGGTACGGCATCGTGTCGGTCCAGCCCGCCGGCGACAAGGAGGGCGACGTCACCGGCCGCCGGTGGGACCAGCGGGTCGAGGTGATGCGGGACGCGATGATCTACTTCCGGAACAGCCCGAGCATCGTGTTCTGGGAGGCCGGCAACCAGTTCATCACCACGGCGCACATGCGGCAGATGACGGATCTGCGCAAGACCTGGGACCCGCACGGCGGCCGGGCGATGGGGTGCCGATCGATCAGCGACCCGGCCACCGTGGACGCCGCCGAGTGGACCGGCACCATGCTGAACCGGCACTTCTCCACCTACGCCCGGGACCAGATGCCGATCCTGGAGAGCGAGTACACCCGCGACGAGGCCCCGCGCCGGGTCTGGGACAACTACTCCCCGCCGGATTTCGGGTACAAGACCGGCCCATTGGTCACCTGGCACTGGAACTCCGAGGAGTTCGCCAGCACGGTGGCCGCCTCGACCCGGTGGGAGTTCTGGAGCCAGCGCATCCAGGGGCCGGGCGATCGCCGGTACTCCGGCGCCGCCGCACTCATCTGGGCCGACTCCAACCAGCACGGTCGCCAGTACGGGTTTGAGACGAACCGGCTCTCCGGCCGGGTCGACGCGGTGCGCATCCCGAAGGAGTCGCTGTACAGCTTCCGGGTCATGCAGAATCCCAACCCGGATCTGCACATCGTCGGGCACTGGACCTACCCGGCGAATACCACCAAGACCATCTTTGTGATGGCGTCGGCCCCGGTGGACCGGGTCGCGCTGCTGGTCAACGGCGTCCAGGTGGGGAACGACACGGCGGCCACCCAGGACTTCCTGTACTCCTTCGACAACATCCGATTCTCGGCGGGCACGCTCACCGCGGTCGGGTACAACGCTGCCGGGCAGGAGGTCGTGCGCGCTTCGGAGACCACGGCCGGCCCGGCGGTGGCGCTGAAGCTCACCCCGTACGCGGCTCCGGGCGGGCTGCGCGCCGACGGCAGCGACATCGCCTTCTTCGATGTCGAGGCGGTCGACGCCCAGGGTCGGCGGATGCCCACCCACCAGGCCCGGGTGGACTTCACGTTGACCGGTCCAGGGCGGTTCCTGGGCGGGCTGAACTCCTACCGGCAGTACAGCGTGCACAAGTCCTTCATCGACACCGAAGCCGGGATCAACCGGGTCTTCGTCCGGGCCGGTCGCACGGCCGGCACCTTGACCCTGCGGGCCACGAGCAGCGGTCTGTCCGCCGGCACCGCCTCGGTGACGTCGACCTCCTTCAGCGTGAGCAACGGACTGACCACCCAGATGCCGGTCGGCTACTGAGCCCGGGTCGGAGCCGTCAACCCGCAGCCGGCTCGGCCGCCGGCTGCGGGAAGCGTTCCGCGAAGAACGGCGTCCACTCGTCGGGCAACGCCGGGGCATCCGGCCCGTACAGGTAGAGGTAGCAACTGATCCCGACCATGTCACCGGCGCCCTCCGCGGTCAGAAACGCGTGACCCGGCGCGGGCTGGTCGAGCAGGAGGAAGTACGTCGAGGTCGCGGCGAGCTTCTGGGCGCTCTGTACGGTGCCGGTCAACGGAGGGACGCCTGCGCCCGAGGTCTGGAAGCGGCTTCCCGCCCGCAGGTCGGCTGGAACGCCGAGTTCGGCGCAGAGCTTCACGAACGCCGCGTCGTGGGGTCCGGCGACCATTCCGGTCGGGATGATGGCGCGGGCTCGTTGCCGCGGGAAGTGGGTCAGGTGCAGGCGCAGGTTCTCCAGGAAGATCCGCCACCCGGAACTCATGCCGTCGAAGTCGGCGTCCCAGTCCTCGCCCGGGCCGAAACCGCTGTTGACCAGCCGGACCACGCAGGTGCCGCCGTCGCGCGCCTCGACCAGCCACTCGAACGCGAGGGCCCGCTCGCCCTCGGTGGAGAACACCACGCGGTGCGGCGGCTGGAAGGTGGAGACCTTCGCGGACTCCTCGCCGAAGGAGCCGAAGTCCATCCGTACGGTGCCGCCCTTCGTGCTCCTCGACCTGGTGCGGGACGAACCACGAGGTGATGCCGGGCCCGGTCGCGATGGCCTCCCACACCTCTTCCGGCGATCCGGGTACTTCGACGGACAGGTCGATGACCCGCTGTTTGTCGACCGGTTGCTCACTCATGATTCGTGCTCCCTTCCAGGGGCCGTACGTGGCTGATGGCGACGATGCGGTACCAGCGGCCACCGGGGCTGGACTCGTCGTGGTAGCGAGCCGCGATCGTGCGCACGGCGTCGGCGAGCTCGGCCGCGCACGCGGCACGGTCGTCGGCGGAGGCGAACCGCACCTCGGTATCGATGGACAGCGTGGGTAGCCGCTTGCCGGCGCTCTGCGCCCCCCGGAGCAGTTCCCCCACCTCCCGGACCGCGCGGGCGGCCAGGGCGACGAGGTAGCCGGCCGAGAGCCGGTCGCGCATGCGGGTGGGATCGACGCCGGCGGTGCCCATCGCCGCGGGGGAGACCACGTACCCCTGGGCGCTGGCGGCGAGGATCCGCTCGGTGATGCCGCCATGGTTGCGCTGCCCGATCTCGAGCACCAGGCCCTGGTCCTGCAGCGCCTTCAGGTGGTAGCCGGTCTGCTGCCGCGGCAGGCCCAGGCGGGCCGCGAGGGCGGCCGCCGACGCCGGCTCCGCGGCGAGCGCGGCGAGCAGTCGGGAGCGCCGCGGGTCGAGGGCGAGGACCGCGGTGGCCGGATCCTCGATCACGGCGATGTCTGTCACGGGAGCATTCTGGCCCTTGACAGGAATTATTGTCAAGGGCCGGCTCATTGCTGACGTGTTGCGGCGCACCGGACCGGTCCGGCTCGGGTACATCCGACCGCTCCCTCGTGGGCTTCTGCCTGCCCTCAACGCTTCCGGGAAGGGCTCCGGGCGGTAAGGCGGATCGCTGGCCGTTGTGTGGGGGGTCTGGTACTCCCACGCGGGTGCGCCGGCGCGTGCTGCCGCCGAGCGTCGCAGTGCCGAAGGAGGTCGTGCCAAGCTGTCCGGACCACCGCCGCGATTGGAGAGCCATGAAGTACCTCGTCGCCGTCCTCGTCGCCGTCCTCGTCGCAGTTCTTGGCGTCGGGATCGGCGTCACCGGCTTCGTGCTCGGCGGAGCCGACGACTCGCCGGGGCTGCAGGGCCTTGGCGCCGCGATCGCCATCGGCGCGGTTGCCTTCGGTGTACGGACGGTCCGCCGCAGCAGGCACCAGCGAGAGCAATGACGACTCGCACGTTCCTGCTGCTGGACGACGTACGCGACCCGGTGACAGCGGAACTGGGCGCCGATCGCGGGCTCATCGCGCTGGACCGACTGACCGGCGGGAGCAAGAAAGGTGTCTACCTGCTTCGGCTGGACGACCGGGCGACGGTGATCCTCTACGTGTGGGGGCCGGGAAGAACTCCTGGCCACCGTCGCCGACCATCCCGGCCGACCCGTTCACCGACGCGTCAGGCGCGGAGCTGTTCGCCGCAGATACGGGTCATCTCCATGCTGACGGCTCGGATGCGGGCGCGTCGTTCGGATCCGCGCAGGTCGTAGGACGCGGTCAGGGTGGCGCTGGTATGGCCTTCGGCGATGTGCACGAACCGGCCGGTGTCGTGGTCGGTCACGATGGTGAGGAACGTGCGGCCATTGCGGTAGCAGATCTCATCCACGCCGATGCGGTGCGGGCCGTCCAGACGGTCGTTGTCCAGGTGGGCGTCGACCAGGCCGCTTGGCCAACCCAACCCGCAAGATCCTCGAAATCGCGGGTGTGTCGGGCGCCTAAGATCGCCGGCGAACCGAATGCTGACCAGCGCCCCGAAAGGTAGGTCGGGATGACCGAGGCGACGATCGTCCAGAGCTATCTTTCGGATTTTCGGAGTGGATGTCCGATGGTCGATGTCGCGTCCGAGTAGCTGCCTGTGAAATCGGTCAGCTCGTCCACGGCGGTCTCCAGGGCCGCGTGAACGCCCTGCTCGATCATGCGCTGGTAGGCCGGATCGCCGGATGCCGCGGTGCGGCGGATGCCCTCGGCTGATGCTCGGACACGTTGGCGGACGGTGTCGATGAACTGATCGACGGGGCTGTCCGAGCCGTAGGTGTCCAGGAAGAGTCGCAGCCGTCTCGGCCGGTCAGCGAACGCTGTGAATCCTTCCGCCGTCACGACGTGGCGGGCGTGCAAGGGGACCCAGGCGAACGCGGTGAAGGCCACGTCCCATTCGGCTGTGGCGGGACCGGCGAAGTCCCAGTCAAAGAATCCGACGAGGCGGCCGTCGGCCCAGGCCGCGTTGTAGGGAGCGGCGTCGTTGTGACCCACGATCAGGCCCGGCCGCCACGCCCCTCCCTCTCGCCAGATCGCGTCGTCAGGAGGAACGAAATCCGTGACAGCGGTGTGGAAGTCGCGAAGCCAGCGCGCGACCTGGCATAGCGCCTCGTCGCTGTGCGTCCAGCGCGGCCATGGCCGCGTGGTCCCCACCGTTTCGCCAGGCAGGAACGAGAGTACTTCCCGGCCCAGCATGTCGAAGCCCAGTGCGCGTGGGGCTCCGGTGAAGCTAACCGTTTCCAGGTGCCGGAGCAGCGCGTGCACGGATGGTGTCCACGGTCCGGCATGACGGCGAACGGTGTCGCCGACACGAACCGCGCCGCCGGTGTTGCCGCCAATGAGCTTCTGTTCGCCGGTCACAACGCGACATTATTGCGTGTGGTGGCTAGCCACTCACCAACTGCGTTCGCCTCCGAGCAGCGGTCGTCCGCCGCGTTCTGGTGGAGCGTCTCGGGCCGGCCAGCGTGCGGAGTGATGGCAGTGTCGAGGTAGTCGGACGGCACTGCGGTTGGTCTATGTAGTCGGCTATTCCCGTTTCGGACGTCTCGCTCGCAACGGCGGTCGTTGTGCCAGGGGCGGGGTAGGTGGTTGCTTTGCGCTGGCGTCGACGGTGCCGATGAACAGTTCCATGCGGCGTGACCAGTCGCGGCCCCCACTGATCGTTGGACAGGAGGCGATCAGCCGGGTGGTTGTGCACCGAGCAGTGCCAGACCGGCCGCCGCGGCGCGGAGCAACCGGACCGACCGGACCGACCGGAGAGTCCACAGAACAAGCGAAGAGATCAACATTCACGCCCGGAATCGTGCATCCTGGAGGATCTTGTCCACTGTCGACCCCCGAAGAGTTGGTCCGGACACCGAAGCGACTACCGAAAGGTAGAGCCGGACACCGAAGGGTTTGCGTGGACAGGACAATCCATCCCGAAGCGCCTCCACGCCACCAACAGAAACAAATCGATTGGCACAGGCGTTCGATTTTGTCGTACCCGGCGCCTACGGTGTTGGGTGTGGAGGCGGCGTTGACGATGCTGGACGAGGCGCTCGATGAGTGCCGGTCGGTGTTGTTCGGCGCAGTGCCGCAGGCCACGCTCGTCGAGCATCTGGATCGCGTGCATGTGATCGCTCAGCGGGTGGCGGCCGTGCACCTCGCGTTGGTCCGGGAGATCGACGCCCGGGGCGTCGCCGTCGCGCAGGGCGCGTCGAGCACCACCGCGTGGCTGCGGGACCGGCATCGCATCTCCGGCGGAGCGGCCCGCCAACTGAGCGTCCTAGCCCGAGCGCTCGACACCGAACTACCCACCACGGCGGCGGCCCTCGCGGACGGGACCATCAACGTCGAGCAGGTCAAGGCGATCGCCGCGAGTGTGTCCGCGTTACCCGCCGACGTGCGAGGCGACGGCGAGACCCACCTCGTCGAGCAGGCCACGGTATTCGGGCCACGCGAACTCGGCGTCCTCGGACAGCGACTCTTCGAAGTCCTCGACCCACAACGGGCCGAGGCCACCGCCCTCGCCGCGCTGGACCGCGCCGAGCAGCGCGCACACCACGACCGCTGCCTGTACCTCACCGACGTGCCCGGCACTGGCCAGGTCCGCCTCACCGGATGGCTGCCCCACGAAGCCGCCGCGACCGTACGCGCCGCACTCGACCCACCACGCCCAACAGTCGGCACAACAGCCGGGTCGCCCACCGGGACGCCTGCGGGCGTGGAGCGGCTCAGCGCCGGGCAGCGCCGCGCCGACAACCTCGTCGACGTCTGCCGCCTAGCATCCCCCAGCACACAATTCCCCGACAACGGCGGTTCCCGCCCACAGATCGTCGTCACGACAAGCCTCGACACGCTCCGCGAACAGACCGGCACAGCAACTCTGGACGACGGCACGCACCTCAGCGCCGCAACAGCCAGACGCCTCGCCTGTGACGCCGCGATCATCCCAGCCGTCCTCGACGGCGCCGGACAGGTCTTGGACCTCGGCCGCGAACGACGACTCTTCACCGGTCCGATCCGCCGCGCCCTGACCCTGCGCGACCGAGGCTGCGCGTTCCCCGCCTGCGACCGACCACCCAGGTGGTGCGACGCACACCACATCATCCACTGGGCCAACGGCGGCACCACCAGCCTGCACAATGCAGTCCTCCTCTGCCGACACCACCACCGCCTCATCCACCACAACCAATGGACCGTCCACATCAACCCGGCCAACGGCAAACCAGCGTTCATCCCACCCGCACACCTCGACCCACACCAACGCCCCCAACACAACCGGTACCACCAAGGCGAATAAGCACCTGCCCGCCGAACCGCCGCGCCCCGGTACCAGAGAGCCCGGCGCCGAGAGCCCGGCGCCGAGAGCCCGGCGGCGAGAGCCCGGCGCCGAGAGCCCGGCGCGGGGAGCCCGGCGCGCGGGGAGCCCGGGGCTGCCCGCCGGAACAGGCCGCGGGGCCTTCAGCGATGTGGTTGGCCGCGGACACGGCAGGCACACGGTCAGCCGCAGGTGCGCGGCCAAGCGGCCCACGTGTCACCGTTCACCGGCAACCAGCACGTCGCGCGTCATGCCTACATGGCATGGCACTCGTCAACTGCGATACGGCAAGGGTCCGAACGGCAAGGGTCCGAACGGCAAGGGTTCCGAATTCGCTTGAGGTGGCGACTCACGAGGTACGGCACGGGCCGTCATGGGTATCTGCTGAACGAGCCGTTACGGCAGCGGCAGTCCTTCAATGTGCCCGACGAAGCATCTGACCAAGCATCTGACCAGGCATTTGACGCCGCACCGCCGCAGTCAGGCGAAGCCGAGCACCTTGCTGATCCGGCCGGTCTCGGTCGAGGGCGGCAGCGGTACGCCGTCGATGGTGCGGATCTCGGCCACCCCGCGTACCGAGGAGGTCAGCCAGACACCGCCGGTGCTGTGCAGTTCCGCCGGCGTGACGAACCGCTCGGCGGTGCGCCAGCCCAGCCCGCCCGCCGCGGCGAGCAGGGTGCGCGCCGTGATGCCGGCCAGGATGGCGGTGGGCTCCGACGGCACCGTACACAGGGTGTCGCCGTCCAGCCAGACCAGCGTGGCGGTGGGGGCTTCCAGCACGTACCCGTCGGTGGAGACCCACAGCGCGTCGTCGGCGCCCTGCTCGGCGGCCCACCGCAGGCTGGCCATGTTCACCGCGTACGACAGCGTCTTGGCACCCCCGAGCAGCCACGGCGCGCCGGTCCGGCCCTGGGCCGGCACGGCGAGCGTGGCGGTGACGACCCGTACCCCCTCGCGCCGGCCCCGGCGGATCGCCTCCCCGACCGGGCCGACCGTCGCATACACCGTCGGGCTGTCCGCACCGTCGGGCCCGCGCGTGCAGACCAGCCGCAGCGTCCCCTCGACCTCGGGCGACCAGGCGCCGCAGGCGAGCGCCACCAGCTCGGCCAGGGCGCCCGCGGGTGGCAGCGCCAGCGCCAACCGCTGGGCGGAGCGGCGCATCCGGGCCAGGTGCTCGTCGAGCAGCCACGGCTCGCCGGCCCGGACATGCAGGGTCTCGAAGATCCCGTCGCCGCGCAGCACGCCCAGGTCGTCGGCGCGCAGGATCGGGGTGTCCGCCGGGACCAGCCGGCCCCCGGCTGAGGAAAGCACGGCAACCACACGCGGCACAGGCACGATCGGAAGCCTAGCTGCCGCGTCGGCATAGGATCGAAGGCGTGTCCTCACCATCACTCGCCGACGTGCTGCGCTCACGCGGGTTCCGCCTCACCGCGCAGCGCCAGCTCGTCCTCGAGGCGGTGTACGGGCTGGGCCACGCCACCCCCGACCAGGTGCACGCTGCGGTGGCGACCAAGGCCGCCGGCGTCAACATCACCACCGTCTACCGCACACTGGAGCTGCTGGAGGAGCTGGGTCTGATCACCCACGCGCACCTCTCGCACGGCGCTCCGACCTACCATCCGGTCGGCGAGGATCAGCACGTGCACCTGGTCTGCCGCACCTGCGGGACGGTGGACGAGATGCCGACGGGTGACCTGACCGGGTTGGTGGAACAACTGGCCACCGACCGGGGATTCCTGCTGGACGTGGGGCACGTGGCACTGTTCGGGGTGTGCGGCCGGTGCGCCGCAGAGGAGGCACGATGATCGCCACCAGCGGAGCCGTGGATGTCGGCGCGCTCGACCCGCACAGCCCGGACGCCGGGGTCGCCGCGCACTACGGCGACCCGATGCGCGAGCAGCGCACGCTGGCCACCGGCGTGGGGCTGGTGGACCGGTCGCACCGGGGCGTGCTGGCCATTCCCGGCGCCGATCGGCTGGACTGGCTGCACAGCCTCACCACGCAACACCTGTCCCGGCTGGCCCCGCTGACCGGCACCGAGCTCCTCGTGCTCTCGCCGCACGGGCACGTCGAGCATCACGCCCTGGTCACCGACGACGGGTCCACGACCTGGCTGGACGTGGAGCCGGGCGCGGCCCCCGCGCTGCTGGACTTCCTGAACCGGATGCGGTTCATGATGCGGGTCGAGCCGGCCGACGTGAGCCGGGACTGGGCGCTGCTCTCGCTGGTCGGTCCGGACACCGACGAGGTGCTGCTCGCGCTGGGCGTCGGCCCGCTGCTCCCGCCGGACCTGATCGCCGTGCCGGGTCCGAAGTTCGCGGCCGGCTCGGTGCCGTCCCGGCCCACCGCCGGGTACTCCGTCGCCGCTCTGCCGGCCTTCACCGGCTGGGCGAGGCGGGTGGTCGGCGGGGCTGACCTGCTGGTCCCGCGCGCCGCGGTGGCTGACCTGGTCGGGGCGGCCGGCGTCGGACTGTGCGGCATCTGGGCGTACGAGGCGATCCGGGTGGCCGCTCGACGCCCCCGCCTGGGGTTCGAGTCCGACCACCGTACGCTCGCCGCCGAGGTCGGCTGGACCGGCTCGGCGGTGCACCTGGACAAGGGCTGCTACCGGGGTCAGGAAACCGTCGCGCGGGTGCATCACCTGGGGCGTCCGCCGCGCAAACTCGTCCTGCTGCACCTCGACGGCGTGGGCACCGACCACCCGCCCGCGCAGGGCACGCCGGTCAGCACAGCGGACGGTCGGACGGTCGGCTTTGTCGGCACCGGCGTACGGCACTTCGAACTCGGCATCGTGGCGCTGGCGGTGCTGCGCCGTAATGTCGCCGACGACACGCCGCTGCTGGTGGCGGAGTCCGCCGCGGCGATCGACCCGGAGGGCTGATGCCCGCGACCCTGATCACGGTGGCGCCCACCGGCGCGGAGCTGGACAAGGCGCGGGTCCCCACCCTGCCGGTGACCATCGACGAGCTGGTCACCACCGCGCGAGAATGTGCGGCGGTCGGTGCGAGTGTGATCCACGTGCATATCCGGGACGGCGCGGCCCGGCCGAGCCTCGATCCCGGGCTGTTGCGGGAGACCGTCGCGGCGCTGCGGGCCGGCAGCGACCTGATCGTGCAGCTCTCCTCCGGCGGGGCGGTCAACGACTCCGAGCCGGACCGGCTCCGCGTGCTGGACGCGGCGCCCGACATGGCGTCCTGCACCATGGGTACGGTCAATTTCGGGGACGATGTCTTCGTCAACCGCTGGCAGTTCATCGTCGACCTGCACACCGGCATGCAGGAACGCGGCATCGTGCCGGAGTACGAGATCTTCGACCTGGGCCAGCTCACGACGCTGCAGCGGCTGCTCGACCGGCACGGCCTGCCGGTCGGCGGTCACGTCCACGTCGACCTGGTGCTCGGGGTGCCTGGCGGGTTGCCCGGCACCACCGCCGCGCTGGTGGCCTGCGTGCAGGCGCTGCGTGACCTGCCTGACGGCACCACGTTCTCGGCCACCGGCATCGGTCGGTCAACCCTGCCGGTGCTGCTGGCGGCGCTCTCCGCCGGTGGACACCTGCGGGTGGGCATGGAGGACACCGTCAGCTACGCCAAGGGTCAGCCGGTGGAGAGCAACGCGCAGTTGGTGGCGCGCGCGGCAGCGTTCGCCCGGCTGGCGCAGCGCCCGCCGATGACGCCCGACCATGCGCGGGAGCTGCTCGGCCTACCGGTCCGCCGGGATGGCGGCGTCGGCGGGTAGCTGCCGGATGTCGGGTGCGTACGGGTCGAGTTCGCCGGGGCCGAACCGGCACAGCTTGACCGCCCACCACAGGGCGCCCCCCGGGTCGCCGGAGAGTTTGTACGACCCGTCCGGCAGCAGTACGGCGTACCCGTTGGCGAAGGCGACGAGGGTGGCCAGGCACGCACCGGTATTCGTCTCCCAGATCCGGGCGGTGCCGTCGTCGGATGCCGTGGCCAACCGGCGCCCGTCCGGGGAGAACGCCACGCCCGTCACCGTGCTGCTGTGGCCGGTGAAGGTGGTGCGGTGCGCTCCGGTGATGGCGTCCCAGGTCCGGGCGGTGCCGTCGATGGCGGTGGTGGCGAGCAGGGTGCCGTCGGGGGAGAAGGCCACGCCGGTCATCGAGCCGGTGTCGCCGGTGAGGGTGCTGCTTTGCTGCCCGGTGCGCGTGTGCCAGGTCCGGGCGGTGCCGTCGTTTGAGGCGGTGGCCAGCAGGGTGCCGTCGGGGGAGAAGGCCACGCCCCGGACCCAGGCGGTGTGGCCGGTGAGGGTGCTGCGGTGCGCTCCCGTGGTGGTGTCCCAGGTCCGGGCGGTGCCGTCGTTTGAGGCGGTGGCGAGCAGGGTGCCGTCGGGGGAGAAGGCCACGTCGCGGACCCAGTCGGTGTGGCCGGTGAGGGTGGCGCGGTGCGCTCCGGTGGTGGTGTCCCAGGTCCGGCCGGTGCCGTCGTTGGAGGCGGTGGCGAGCAGCGTGCCGTCGCGGGAGAACGCCACGGCGGTCACACTGCCGCGGTGGCCGGTGAGGGTGCTGCGGTGCGCTCCCGTGGTGGGGTCCCAGGTCCGGGCGGTGCGGTCGTCGGAGGCGGTGGCGAGCAGGGTGCCGTCGGGGGAGAAGGCCACGTCGCGGACCCGGTCGGTGTGGCCGGTGAGGGTGGTGCGGTGCGCTCCGGTGGTGGTGTCCCAGGTCCGGGCGGTGCGGTCGTTGGCGGCGGTGGCGAGCAGGGTGCCGTCGGGGGAGAACGCCACGGCGGTCATCCTGCTGTTGTGGCCGGTGAGGGTGCTGCGGTGCGCTCCGGTGGTGGTGTCCCAGGTCCGGGCGGTGCGGTCGTCGGCGGCGGTGGCGAGCAGGGTGCCGTCGGGGGAGAACGCCACGGCGGTCACTCTGCTGTTGTGGCCGGTGAGGGTGCTGCGGTGCGCTCCGGTGGTGGTGTCCCAGATGCGGGCGGTGCCGTCGTCGGCGGCGGTGGCGACCAGGGTGCCGTCGGGGGAGAACGCCACGCCGACCACCAGGTTGGGGTGACCGACCAGGCAGCGCAGCCTGGTGCCATCGGAGGCGTCGACGAGTTCCACGCCGCCGCCCCGCCCGATCGCCAGGACCGCACCGTCGGGCGAGAAGGCCACGCAGGTCGCGCTCATTGCGAGCGGCTGCTGGACGGCAGCAGCGTCGCGGCCGGGGATGGCCGCAGCGGCAAGGGCACCGGCATCCCGGACCGTCGCCAGACCGGCGGTACCCAGGATGGCCGCCCGCTCCCAGCGGCTGCCGTCCAGGTACGCCTCGCCCAAGGTCCCCCGAGCCATCCGGGCCCCGGTCAGGTCAGCTTCCCGCAGATCCGCGCCGGTGAGGTCGACATCGGTCAGGCGCAGGCCGCGCAGGTCCGCGCCGCGCAGGTCCGCGCCGCGCAGGCTCCGCCCGGTCAGGTCCTGTCCACGCAGGTCCATCCCGGCCAGGACCTGCGTGCCCGGCGGTGGCGCTGGCGCGGGCGGTGGCACCGGCACTGGCGGTGGCGCTGCCGAGCCGGCCATGATGCCCTCCAGCGCGCCGGCGGGTGCGCCGGCCACCGTGGCCAGCCCCGTCTCCTGCCGTGCTGGCCGCGTGACGGCGCCCCGGCTGACCGGGCCGGGCCATGCGTCGGTCAGTGTGCGCCCGGTCCGCCGCTGAACCGCCAGCGCGTTCCGTTTGGCGGTGTCCGACGCATCCACGGCGGCCAGGATGGCGGCCGCCCACGCGCCAGCGGCCCGGCGCCCGGCGAGGTCGCACAGGAAGTCGGCCATGAGCTGGGAGAGCGGCCGGACCGAGAGCACCTCGCTGGCGCCCCGCTCGCGCAGTTGCGTGGCGGCGGCGTCCGCCACCAGCCACTCCATCACCGACTGGTGGACGAACGTGAAGGCCGCGTCCTCGGTCCGCACGAGCAGGCTTCCGGACCCGATCGAGTGGGCGGCCTGGTCGGCGCTGTAGCCGCGCTCAGCGAGGCGGGTGAGGGTGGCGGAGACCTCGGCGGAGAGGTCGGCCATCGGGATGGTGGGCCGGGTGGATGCCCACAGCCGCAGCGCCAGGGCGGTGCAGGCAGCCAGGCGCTCCTGCTCGTCGAAGGACGGTACGCCACCCCGATGCCGCTGCCGGTCCGCCTCACCGACCAGCCAGAAGTCCACGAGTTCGCGGTACAACGCGGCGGCACTGATCCGGCCGCGCCGCTGCTGGACCTCCCGGAGGCGATCCTCGTCGAGGGCCGCGATGAAGCCGAGCATCCGGGGGTTGCGGGCCAGGCCGAGCAGGTCGCTGATCGCGCCGAGCAGGGTGAATCGGGCCTGCGCCGCGTCGGCGTCGCCGCCGTACCGGTTGCTCAGAAACTCCACGATCTGCTGGTCGGAGAAGTCCTCGAGCACGACGATCCGACTGGCCGACAGCGCCGCTACCCGGTCGCCGAGTGCGGTGCGGACCTGCCGGGTGGACCGGAAGTGCTGGGTGCGGCTGGTGAGGACCACCTTCGCCCGATCGGTGACCGACTCCAGCAGGATCTGCAGGTAGTCGGCCGCGTTGTCGTACCCGACCCGCAGTTCCAGCTCGTCGAAGCCGTCGAAGAGCAGGGCCAGGCGGCCACTGCGGATCATGTACCGCAGCTTGCCCGGGTTGATGTCCTCGACGTGCGCACTGATCAGGTGCTGGCCCAGCAGCTCGTCCAGCGTGGGCGCCTTCTCCAGGCTGCGCAGTTCCACCAGTATCGGCAGCAGTCCCGGGAGCGAGTCGGGGAGGGTGCGGGCCAGCTGGCGCAGGAGGGAGGTCTTGCCGCGTCCGAAGTCGCCAAGCACCATCACCAGCCGGGCGCTCGGCGCGCCCAGCCAGGTGCTCACCTGGTCGGCCAGCCCCGCCTCGATCTCACCGTCGCCGGTCGCGCCCATCACGCGGTACCGCTGTGGCACGTACAGCCCGGGCGGGTAGATCTGGTCGTTCGCCAGCCGGCTGGTCTGCCGCTCCACGAGCGGGCGCAGGTCGAGCAGGCCCTGGTAGTCCACGAAGCTGCGCAGCCGCACGCCGCGTCGTCGCGCGTCGGCGACCAGCGCCTCGGGTGCCGGTGGGCCGGCGTAGACGAACTCGGAACGCACCGAGGGATCGGCCGACGCGAACTTGGCGTGGACCTCATCGACGAACCGGCCCACGCACTCCTCGGTGGCTGGCCCGTCCACGGCGCCGACCGGCCACTGCTCCGCGCCGGCGCTGTCCGGCAGCGGGTCGGACACCCGCAGGTACCCGGCGTGCGGCCGCGGCGTCACCGTGGCCTGGGGGAAGTTCGCCCGGGTCGCCTCGGCCACCCGGGACAGGAAGTCATCGACCGGTTCCCGCACCTCGGCCGGGGGCCATCCCGGCGACGGGTCCACGGGCTGCTCCGGCACCGGCGTGGGGAAGGCGGCGTCGACGTCGGTGAGTGCCGCGTGCTCGGTCGCCGACCAGTCCGAGCCGGTCCGGCTGATCCGGGTATCGCCGATCCACCGCCGCTGACCCAGGGCGTACTGGCGGGCGTACCGGGTGAACCCGTTTCGATTGATGGTGAGGAGCTGGTACTGGTTGGGCACCTCGGCCGGGCGGGCCGACGCCGAGACCGCGGCACTGCCGGTCGACACGGCGATCAGCCCGGATGGCAGGCGATGCACCCGACCGTCGTGGGTGTGGCCGTGCAGCAGGAGATTGACCAGCCCCGGCTGGCCGAGGATCCGGTCCAGGTCGTCGGCGTCGCGGAGATTCTCGTCGTCGCACTGCGCGCCGCGTACCACGTTGTGGTGGACCGCACCGAGGCGCAGCCATCCCCGGCTGCGGTAGTCGGCCAGCCGGTCGGCGAACCAGCGCAACTGGTGCTCGCCGACCCAGCCGTAGTGGTCGGTCTCCAGGTGGCTCTCGGCGATGGTGGAGTTCAGGCCCGCCACCACCACGGCGAGGTCGGGCATCTCGAACAGGGTCCACGGCTCGTCCGGCGTGAACGTCGTGTGGGGCACGCCGGCGTAGAAGTCGGCGAACACCGCCGCGAACTGCTTCCACTTTGGAAAGTACGGCGGCACCGGGTCCCGCTCGTCGCCCGCCTGCGCGGCGAAGTACCCCTCGCACGTCTTGCGGTTGATGTCGTGGTTGCCCGGGACGAGCGCCACGTGTCCGCGGGGGATCTCCACCGCCTCGGCGAGCGCCGCCACGAACTCGGCGGCCTGTTCCAGCTCGGTGCGCAGACCCCATTCCGCCAGATCGCCGGTGACCACCATGAGGTCGGGGTACAGGCCATGGTCGTCGGCCAGGCCGGCGAGGTCGTCGTGCAGCCGCCGGAACAGCGTGTCGTGGGCCTGGTCGGCCGGGGTCAGGCCGTTGCCGCCGAAGAGGTGGTGCCGGCCGAACTGGGGGTCGGAGACGTGCAGGACGGTGAGTTGGTCGACCTCGGTATGTTTCGCGCCGGGCGAGTACGGGCCACCTCCCCGGCCGTACCCCGGAGCGAGCACCTCCGGCCAGGCGAGCCGCAGCCGAAGGGTGTCGATGGCGTAGCTGTCCCGCTCGCCGCCGCGCCCGGCCGCGGCGGCCGCGAGCATGCCCACCACCCGACCCGCCGCCTCGTCGTAGACCGGGCTTCCGCTGTATCCGGGCTGGATCCGCAGCGCGGCGTCCACCCCGGAGTCAAGTTGCAACCGGCCACCGCCGACCCGACCCTGCACCGACGTCTGCACCCACGCGCCGTTGGGCCGCGGTGGCGTACCGGGATAGCCGAAGACCCGCACGGTGCGACCGGGCGCCGGCGGGTTCACCGCGAGCTGCGCCGGCTGCACACCGGCCGGCACCGGTCCGACGAGGACCAGTCCGGCCAGGTCGTCGCCGGCCGCCCCTTCGCGCGGCGGCGGTAGCCAGCGCACGACCCGTGCCTGCGCCCGTGGCACCTCCGCGCCGGACGTCACGGCCAGCGGAAACTCGACAGACACCAGGTCGGGCGGTGCCGTCTGGGAGCGTGGATCGAGACCGAGAGCCGCGTTCACCACGTGCGCGCAGGTGAGGATCTCCTGCTGGCCGACGAGGAAGCCGACGCCGACAGCGCGGCCACCCGGCCCGATGACGCCGACGGTGTACGCCGGTGACGCGTCAGCCATCCGCAGGAGCCCCGGTCGGGCGCTTCCAGGTGAGGTTCACGGTGAAATGCACCTTGCTGGTGCCCTTCGCCACCACGACTCCGCTCTCCGCGCCGAGTACCAGGCCGAACTCCACGGCGACCTCGTCCGGCGCCAGCTTTGCGAGTCTCGAAAGCACTGCCTTCACGGCGGGTTGGATCTGATCCAGCGCCGTCTCGAGGCTCTCCCCGGCGCGCGCGACGATCTCTCCCGGTCGCAGCGCGGCGAGTTCCAGATCGCCCGGCAGGTCCTCATCGGAGGCTTGCACGAGGAGCCGCCCGCCACCCTCCACCGGGATCTCGATCAGATAGGTCATCGTCCCTACCTCCGTGCACCGGCCGAGTTGTTCCGGTCACCCTATGGCTTGCGCGGAACACTTCGCCAGCACGCTTTCCGAAGGTAGCGTCCGACGGATGTCCGAACTGCTCGCCGAGGTCCTCCGGTCCGGGTTCGTGGAGAGCCGCCACCATGGTGAGGTCGCCGTCCTCGGTCCGGACGGTGCGCTGGTCGCCGCCGCGGGCGACATCACCGCACCGATGTTTCCGCGTTCCGCCAACAAGCCGCTGCAGGCGGTCGGCATGCTGCGGGCCGGGCTGCCGCTGACCGGCGTCGAGCTTGCGCTGGTCACCGCGAGTCACCGTGGCGAGCCGGCACACCTCGCGGTGGTACGGCGGATGCTCGGCTCCGCTGGGCTGGACGAGGACGTGTTGGCGTGCCCGCCGGCCTATCCACTCGCCGAACCCGCCCGCCACGCCGCGCTGCGCGCCGGGATGCCGCCGTCGCGCACGTTCGCCAACTGCTCGGGCAAGCACGCCGGCATGGTGCTGACCTGCCTGGCGAACGGCTGGCCAGTGCGGGGCTACCTGGCCGTCGACCACCCGGTGCAGGTGGCGATCACCGACGCGGTGGCCGACCTGGCGGGCGAGGCCGTTTCCGCGCTGGGGGTGGACGGGTGCGGCGCACCGGTGCATGCCATCTCGCTGTACGGGCTGGCTCGCGCGTTCCGCCGGCTGGTGGACGCCGTTCCGGGCACCGCTGAGCACGCCGTCGCCGCCGCCATGCGGGCGCATCCCGCGATGGTCTCCGGCACGGACCCGGGTGCCTGGGACACCCGCCTGATGACGGCGGTACCCGGCCTGGTCAGCAAGGGGGGAGCGGAGGGAGTGTCGGCGGTGGCGGTGCCCCGGGTCGGCGCGGTCGCCGTCAAGATCTCGGACGGGGCGATGCGAGCCGTGCCCGCGGTGCTCGCCTCGGCGCTGCGCCGGCTCGGGGTGGCGGTGCCCGATCTGGGGGAACCCATCCTCGGCGGTGGGGTACCGGTCGGCGTGGTGCGCGCATTGTGGTGAAATTGACCGAGTAGTGGGCATGACGCTAGCCACAGTTAGCGTTTTGCTTGCAATAGCTAGCGGCCCGGCGGTAGCGTCGGAGGCGTGAGCGAGCCAACCGGTCAGCCCAGTGAAGAACCTCGAGACCTCGGTGCGTTCATTCGGGATCTCCGTCAGAACGCGCGAATCTCGTTGCGCCAACTCGCTGAGCAGACCGGGGTCAGCAACCCGTACCTGAGCCAGATCGAGCGAGGGCTCAGGAAGCCCAGTGCCGAGGTGCTTGCTCAATTGGCAGGTGCGCTACGGGTTTCTACGCCGATGATGTACCTGCGGGCCGGGCTGCTCGACTCGCGCGATGGTCAAGGGGTGCTGGACGCGATCGCCGGCGACCCTGATCTGACCGGGGCACAGAAGCAGTCGTTGACCCAGATCTACGAGACATTCCGGCGCGAGAACGCCCGTCATGCCGAGCCCAGCGGCACGGCGACAGAGAGCGACACGACATCGGGCGGCGGCGCTACGCCCGACGTGTGAACCACCGGACCGGTCGGGGGGCCGATCCGCACCCAACATCGCAGGAGGAGCCGACTATGGCGACCAGAAACACCAGTACGACGACGCAAACCCAGACCACCGACACCGCCGAGGACCGCATCCCCGCCCCGCTGTACGCAGCGGCCGGCGCGGGCGACCTGGCGTTCCAGCAGATCCGCAAGCTTCCCACCAAGGTCGCCGAGCTGCGCGACCGCGTCGTTGACCTGCGCCCCACCGTGAGCGACGCCGTGGTCGAGCGTGACCTGCGCGCCGACGTGCACCGGGTGCGGCGCATCGCGCGACGCAACGCGTTCGCCTTCGTCTCCAGCGCCCAGGCCGCACAGGACCGGGCCCTCGCCGTGTACAACGGCCTGGTGACCCGCGGCGAGCGGGTCGTCCGCACCGTTCGGGTCGACGCGGCCGCCGAGATCTCGCCCATCGAGATTCCGGCGACGGGGTACGACACCACCAAGCGGTCCAACGGTGGCACGAGCGCCAAGCCGGCCGCGAAGCGCACCCGGTCGACCGCCAAGTAGGCGCACCGCGGCATCGGTTGTGCAGCGAACATAGCCCCCCGGGTGCCGGTGAGCGCCGCCCCGGGGGGTTCGGCTTAAGCTGGGAGGATGTTCAGCGCGGCGGTGCCAGTGTTCTACGGCGACGTGATCTTCAACATCAACCGGGTGCTTCTGGTCTTTGCCCTGGCTATTGAGGCGTTCGCGTTCGTCCACTGCCTTGTGCAGCGCGCCGAGGCGTTTCCGGCGATCGGCACGATGTCCAAGGGCGTGTGGCTGGCCATGACGGGTGGCAGCGTGCTGATCACCCTGGTCGCATCGTTCCTGCCGCTGCTCGGCATGGTCGCCATCACCATCGCGGCGGTGTACCTGCTCGACATCCGGCCCGCGCTCCGCGATGCCGTCGACGGACACGGATCCTGGTAATGGACTTCCGCTGGCCGCCGCCGCCCGACGGGCGCCCGGACCGGTATCGTCCCCCCGTCACCCGGGGCCCCCAGACCGGCCGGCCGACCCTGCCGGTCCCGCCCACCGAGCTGGTCGCCACGCCGCACGGTGTGGAGTTGGAGCGGCTGTGCACCGGTGAGGGCGTCCCGGTGACCGTGTTCGCGCACGGGTTGGCCAGCAGCATCGCGGAGACCCGGCCGTTGGGCAGTGGCGTGCTGGGCCGCAAGGTCTTCTTCCACTTCCGCGGACACGGGCGGTCCGCCGCGCCGGCCGGGGGCTGGGCCTACGCCGACCTGGCGCGCGACCTGCGGGCCATCGCCGATCTCGCCGGGGCGACCCAGGCGGTCGGCGCGAGCATGGGCGCCGGTGCGCTGTGCCGGCTGCTCGCCGACAACCCGGGTCGGTTCACCAAGGTGGTGTTCTTTCTTCCCGCCGTGCTCGACACGCCGCGGCCCGGCGCCGCCCACGCCCGGCTCGCCGATCTGCTGGACGCGGTGGAAGCCGGCGACGCCGCGCAGGTCGCCGAGTTGATCTCGCAGGACGCGCCGCCGGCGATCCGCAGTACACCCGCGGTGTGGGCCTTTCTCCGGCAGCGGCTCGACCAGTTGATGCGCGACGGTCTCGCCGCCGGCCTTGCCGGCCTGCCGGCCCAGACGCCGCTCTCGGACGCCGCCGTGCTGCAGGCTGTGACGGCGTCCGCCCTGGTCATCGCGTGTCGCGGAGACGACCTGCACCCGGTCGCCGTGGCGGAGCACCTGGCCGGGATCCTGCCCACCGCGAGCCTGCATGTCTACGAGCGGCCCGGCGTGCTGTGGACCGAGCGCGCCGACCTCCGCGAGCGCATCTCAGCGTTTCTCAACGAGTGACCAGGGGGATGATCCTGTGGGCGTGACCACCCACGGCCGCACATACCGGCTGGACCTGGCCGATCCGACCCTGCGCGAGTGGACGTGCACGGTGCTGTCCGCCGACCCCGGGGCCGGCATCGTGCTGGATCGGTCGGCGTTCTATCCCGGTGGCGGCGGGCAGCCACCGGACCATGGCGTGCTGCTGTGGCAGGGGGTGCAGACCCGGATCGTCGGCACCCGCAAGGGCGACGATCCGTACCTGATCCCGGCGCCGGAGGACCCGCTGCCGCCACCCGGCACCGAGGTGGTCGGCGCGGTCGAGGACGCCCGCCGCACCATGCTGATGCGGACCCACTCCGGGCTGCACGTGCTCTGCGGTGTGGTGTTCCGGGACTTCGGTGCGCTGGTGACCGGCGGCAACATGGAGCCGGGCGAGGCGCGGATGGACTTCAACCTTCCCGAGGTGCCGCCGGACTTCAAGGGCCTGATCGAGGCCGCGGTCAACGCCGAGCTGGCCGCCGACCGCCCGGTCCGGACGCTGGTGCTGCCCCGCGAGGAGGCACTGGCGTTGCCGGACATCATCCGCACCCAGTCGAACCTGATCCCGCCCGACGAGGCGGAGGTGCGCATCGTCGACATCGTCGGGCTCGACGTGCAGGCCGACAGCGGCACGCACGTGGCGTCCACCTCGCAGGTCGGCACCGTCGCCGTGGTCAAGGTGGAGAGCAAGGGCAAGGCCAACCGGCGGGTACGCATCCGCGTCGGCTAGTGCGGTGCCCGGCGAGCCCGGCTCAGGGACCTCGCGCCGTCCTCAGCGCACGGCCGGACGGCGCAGCATCGTCACGCCCGCCGCCACCCACCACGCCTGCACGATCAGGGACGCGAGGATGCCGTAGAGGAGCACGCCCGGGAACAGCGCCGGCGCCAGGAACAGGCCGGCCGCCGCGAGCAGCGTCGTGGCGCCGATGACGGTGCCGGCCCAGCCGAGCCAGGAAGGGTACGTGTCCCGGACCATCGCCTGGCCGAGCAGTGTCAGCGGGACGCCGAACAGCAGCGCCATCGCGATCAGGGAGGGGCCGTGCGTCGCCGCGGCGACCGCGTGCGCGGCCTGGACCAGGTCGGCCCGGTCGCCGGGCACATCCCGTGCGGCGGCGGCAAGTTCCGGCAGCGCCAGACCCTCGCTGGTGCTCTCCACGGCGAACACCGCCAAGCCGACCAGCGCGGTGGCCACGGCGACGCGGGCGAGCATCCGGGCCGACGGTCCGGTCATCGAGTCGGCCAGAGCGACGAGCCCCGCCAGCGTGAGTACGGCGGCGAGAACCGCGAACAGGTGAACCGCGGCGTACGTGGGGCGGGCGGCGACGAAGTCCAACGCCGCCGCCGCGTCCGCTGCGGGGGTGTCGCCGTGCAGGAGACGGGAAGTGGCGAACGCGACGGCACCGAGGACGGCGCAGCCCCCGCCGGCCTTCAGGGTTACCCGAGCGGGCATCTCATCGGTCATGTCGGCGATCCTCCCGGTGGCCCGCCGGCGAAGCGTCCGCCGTACGCAGACACCTGCGACCGCGGCTGCTACGACGGCGTACTCCCGGTGGAGTATCAGTCGGGCGTGACCAGCCCGGCACGGTACGCGAACACCACCAACTGGGCCCGGTCCCGGGCGCCGACTTTGGCCATCGCCCGGGACACGTGGGTCTTGGCGGTCAGCGGGCTGACGACGAGCTGCGCGGCGATGTCCTCGTTGGACAGTCCGGCCGCGACAATTCGGACCACCTCACGCTCCCGCGCGGTCAACAGCGCCAGCTCCGGCAGCTCCGGTCGCGGCCTGGTCTCCGGCGAACCGGTGCGGATCGACCTGGCGATGACCGCCCGCGTGATGGCCGGGGACAGCAGCGCGTCGCCGCGCGCGACCACCCGGATGCCGTGCCGCAGCTCGTCCGGCTCGATGTCCTTCACCAGGAATCCGCTCGCGCCCGAGCGCAGCGCCGCGAACACGTTCTCCTCGTCGGCGAACGTGGTCAACACGACCACCCGCACTCCGGGCAGGCGCGGATCGTCGGTGATGCGGCGGGTCGCTGTCACCCCGTCCACGTGGGGCATACGGATGTCCATGAGTACGACATCGGGGCGCAGCTCGTGTGTCAATGCGATCGCCTGCCCGCCGGTGGCGGCCTCGCCCACGACCGTGATGTCGTCCGCGCTGTCGAGCAGTGCGCGGAATCCGGCGCGGACCAGCACCTGGTCGTCGGCCAGCAGCACCCGGATCATGTCACCACTCCCGGGGTCGCCTGGCGCGGCAGGCGGGCGCACACCCGGAAGCCCGCATCGCGGCCCGGCCCGGCGTCGAACTCCCCGCCCAGGTGCGCGACACGTTCCCGCATCCCCGCCAGCCCATGACCACCGTTAGTGCCGGCCGTGACGCCGGCACCGTCGTCGGTCACCTCGATGGCGATCCACTCCGGCTGCCAGCCCAGTCGGATCCGGGCTCGTGCCGACGATCCGGCGTGGCGCAGGACGTTGGTCAGTGACTCCTGCAGGATCCGGTACGCCGCGTGGTCCACCGGGGCGGCCAGCCGCTGGTCCGCCGTGCCGCCGCCGGGTTCCTGATCGAGCCGGACCTCCAGGCCGGCCGCCCGCACCGCGGCCAGCAGGTCTGGCAGCCGATCCAGGCCGGCGTCGCGATCGGCCGCCGCCGGCTCGCCGTTGCCGCGCAGCACTCCCAGGGTGGTCCGCATGTCGGCCAGCGCCGCCTTGCTCGTCTGCCGGATGGCGGTCAGGGCCTCCCGCACCCGGGCAGGCTCGCGGTCGAGAAGGTGCAGCGCGGCGCTGGACTGCACGGCGATGGTGGCGACCGCGTGTGCCACCGTGTCGTGCAGTTCCCGGGCGATGTGCAGCCGCTCCTCGACCACCCGCCGTTCCGCGTCGTGCCGACGTTGCTCCTCGGCCAGGCGCAGCCGCTGCCGGACCTCCCCGGCGTAGGCCTGACGGCTGCGTACCAGGGCCGCCAGGAGCATCGCCACCACCACGAGCGCCGCCTGGGGCAGGAACACGGCGACGCCGTCGAGCGGTGCCGTGCCCTTGCGCGTGGCTACCAGATATCCGGCGGACAGGAACGCCACCGGTACCGGCGCCGCCCACCGCAGGAACCCGGCGAGCACCGCGTCGTACAGCGGCACAAGGAGCACCAACGCCGGTGCGAAGCCGGGATAGCCCCACGCGTAGAAGAACAGCAGGACGGCGGAGACCGCATACAGGGCGGCGACCGGGTGCCGCCGCCGCCACAGCAGCGGCAGAGCCATCGCCACACCCAGCGCATAGGCGAACCAGTCGCGCGGGACGGCACCCGCCTCGCGACCGGTCACGATCGCGATCTCCGCCACGGTTCCGACCGCGGCCACCACCGCAAGATCGATCAACCACCGCCGCACAACCGAAACAGTACGCAGGCGGGCCCCGGGCCGACAGGGACAATACGAGGGTGGTTCGCCTCGGGGCAGCCCTGCGGCGTCCGGTCGCTTAGGCTGCGCGTTGCGTCTAGGCGCGGAGCCTATCGGGGAGGGGCGATGTCACACGGACTCGGGTCCGATGACGACTACGGCAACGACCGGTTCTACCAGCAGGACGACCCATGGGGCCGAGAGGGCAGTGGGTCGGGCAGCCGAGGGCGTGGCGGCCTGATCGTCCTGCTCAGCTTCGCCGTGGTGTTGGTCATGGTGGGTGCCGGTGCGGCGGCGCTGCTGCTCGGTGGCGACGACGAGGACGCGGATCCGGTGGCGGCCGCGGTCCCGACGGCGACTGCCGTGGTCGAGACGACGGCGCCGGCACCCACGACGCCGCCGCCCGCAACGCCGCCGCCCGTCACGAAGCCGCCGGCACCGAAGCCGTCGCCCACCGCCGCCAAGCCCAAGGTCGTGGCCTCGAAGAACCCGGCCGCCGTGGCGGTGTCGGCCCCGCCGGCCCCGCGCGCACAGGCGACCCTGCCCGGATGTGTGGACAAGAACGCCGGGCCCCAGGCGACGTACCCCGAGGTGCGTGCGGCGCTGCAGACCGCCGCAGCCCGGACGTACTGGCGCAGCGTGCCCACGATCAAGGTGCCCGAGCGGCTGATGCATGCGGTCGCGTTCACCGAGAGCACCTGGCGGTCCAATGTGCTCGCCTGCGACGGCGGCATCGGATTGATGCAGGTGATGCCGCAGACGGTGACGATGCTGAACAACCGCTTCGGCACCACCTGGGAAGTCAACACGTTGCAGGGCAACGCCTACCTCGGTGGGCAGTACCTGGCCTGGTCAACCAGGTACCTCGGCGACCTGTACTTCGGTGGCAACTACGACCTCAGCAATGAGGCGCTGCTCACCAGCGTGATCGCGGCGTACAACGTTGGGGTTGGGGCGGTCGACCCCACCAAGGGCGAGGCCGGCATCCCCAACCCCACCTATGTGAGCCGGGTCAAGCAGTATCTGCAGAGTTGCCCCTGCGATGCGTGGTGAGTGGCGCGGTTACTTGCCCGCGCCCAACGTGCAGAGCGAGTCCAGCTTCTCGCCGTCGGCGGTGACCTTGGCCTCGAAGCCCGGGTCCGGCGGCGTTCCGGTGTTGATCGCCTGGAGCAGCGTGGTGTAGTCCTGCACCAGCGTGTCCAGTGCGCTGCGGACGGCGGCCTTCTTCGACTTGCCGGACGCGGCGGTCAACTCGTCGATCGTGGTCTGGATGACGGCCTTCGCGGCCGCCGGGTCACCGGCTGCGTCCATCTTCCCGGCGTTGTCCAGGATCGCGGCCTTGCCCGCGACGCAGCCGGGGTCGGCAATCGTCGAGGCGTTCCGACCGAGCGCGTAGACGGCGGCGCCCGCGCTGGCCATCACGAGAATCGAGACGACGATGCCGGCGATGGCGAGCCCTTTGCCGCGCTGGCCGCGCTTGCCGGCCTGCACGAAGGCGATGATGCTGAGCACGAAGCCGACCGGCGCGAGCAGGAACGCGAGGACGAGCCCGGCGACGGCGAGGCCGTTGGTGCCCCGCTCGCTTGGCTGGGCCGGTGCGGTGGGGCCACCGTAGGGCGGCGGCGGTGCCATGTTGCCGCTCGCGTACTGGCCGGGCGGGGTCGCTCCGGAGCTTCCGTCATGCATTGACACGGTGACATCCATTCTGGGGTGGGTTGCTGCGCAGGACGATACGTATCGCCAGGCAAGGGCGGTGCCCTGCCGTGCAGAGCGGGGCAAATCGGGGGCGGTTGGCGCTCGCCGGGGGAGCGCGCAGGCCGTAGGCTGCCGGATCGTGGCGAGTACGCAGAACGCACCGGTGATCCGGGGCCGGGGCAGTGCCGGCAGTGAGTTCCTGACCGGCGTGCGGATGCTGGGCCGTGGCTTCGGCATGTACGCGCGGAGCCCGCGCATGCTGCTGCTGGGCCTCATCCCCGCGGTGATCTCACTGCTCGTGGTCCTTGCCGGGTTCGTCGTGCTGGTCGTGTACCTCGAAGAGCTGGCCGGGGTGCTCACCTGGTTCGCGGACGGCTGGCCGGCCGGCGACCGCCGACTGATCCGGATCGCGGCCCAGGTGGCCATCGTGCTCGCGGCCGTGCTGCTGGCCGTGCTGAGCTACACCGCCCTGACGTTGATCATCGGCGACCCGTTCTACGAGGTGATCTCCAGGCGGGTCGAGGAGCGGGCCGGGGGTGCGCCGGCCGGCTCTGCCGTCCCGTGGCACCGGTCGCTGCGGCGCAACCTCGTCGACTCGCTGCGGCTGCTGCTGCTCTCGGTGAGCGTCAGCATTCCGCTCTTCTTCTGCGCGTTCATCCCGGTGCTGGGGCAGACGGTGGTACCGGCCATCGGCGCGCTCGTCGGCGGCTGGTTCCTCGCGGTCGAACTCACCGGCATCCCGTTCAACGCGCGCGGCATGCGGCTGCGCGACCGGCGGCGCATCCTGCGGGCCAACCGTGCGCTGGCCCTCGGCTTCGGCGTGCCGGTGTACCTCATGATGCTCGTGCCGTTCCTCGGCGTGCTGGTGGTCCCGGCGGCGGTGGCCGCGGCGACCCTGCTCACCCGCCGTGTGCTGGGCCAGGAAGGGCTGGGCACGAATTATCCGGTGCGGAGCCCTTCCAGCAGCGCGACGTCCCCGCTGACCTGGAGAACGTCGAACGGCACCCGTCCGTAGAGCGCGAGCAGCAGGTCGCTCGCCGAGCCGATGGCGGTGGCCCGCTCGTGCCGGTCGTCGTCGTCGAGCAGGGTGTCGGTGTCCAGCAACGCCACACCCTCCCCGCGCAGGCGCACGAACCAGACCTGGTCCACGTCGGACGCGTTCAGGGCCACCACGCCGGTCCGGGCGGAACGGCTGTGCCGTCGACCGGAGGCCAGCCAGGTGTCCATCACCTCGCTGACCCCGTCGGCGGCGAGCTTCGCCTCAACCGGCTCCGGTAGCCCGGCGGCCAACTGCGCGTCCCAGCGGTGCACCGCGGTCTCGTGTGCCAACCGCCGGTGCCAGAAGATCGCGCGCTTCGGCTGTGGGGCCCAGTTCCAGGCGGGCTGCTCCGGCTCCACGCGGTCGAGGGCCCGGAGCACCTCGGCGAAGCACCCGTCCCACCACGTCAACAGCGCCTCGTCGGTCAACTCGACCGTCTCGGGTCGTCGCTCGGGTGGCGTCGTCACCCCCCGGGCGATGTTCGAGCTGACCCAGGCGTAGATGCCGCCGACGTGCCGGACGAGATCCGTGCCGGTCCACTGTGGACAACTTGGCACCTGTGCGGTGAGCACGCCGTCGGCCCGGACAGCGGCGCCGAAGGCCGCACCCTCCGCCCGCAGGCTGGCGAGCCAGAAGTCCTTGGTGCCGTGGTGCCTTCCCATCGCATCCCTCCACGCTGACCGATCGGGGACCAGCCTAGGGTGAAAGCCGTGCGCCAACGAACCCGCGCCGCCGAGGAGACGCTCGCGGCGTACACAACCCTACGCCTGGGAGGCCCGGCGGAGCGCATCGTCGTGGCCAATACCGATCGCGACGCGGTGGCGGCGGTGCGCGAGGCGGCCCGGAGCGGTGCGCCCGTCCTGGTGCTCGCCGGCGGAAGCAACGTCGTGATCAGCGACGACGGGTTCCCGGGCACTGTCATCCTGCTCCGGACCCGCGGGATCGGGGAGTCCCGGGATGGCGACCTGGTGCGGCTGAGCGTCGCCGCCGGGGAGCCGTGGGACGACGTGTGCGCCGTGGCCGTGGCGGCCGGCTGGGCCGGCGTGGAGTGCCTTTCCGGCATCCCGGGCTCAACCGGGGCCACGCCGATCCAGAACGTCGGCGCCTACGGCCAGGAGGTCGCGGAGACGCTGGCGGCGGTCCGGGTGTACGACCGGGTGCGCGACGAGGTCGTGGTGCTGCCGCCGGAGGCGTGTGGCTTCGGGTACCGCACGAGCGTCTTCAAGCACAATGACCGGTTCCTCGTCCTCGCCGTGGACTTCCGGCTCGCCGCCGCACCGCTCAGCGCACCGATCCGGTACGCCGAACTGGCCCGTACGCTCGACGTGCCGGTCGCTGGCCGGGCGCCGCTGGCCCAGGTCCGGGCCGCCGTGCTGGGCCTGCGTGCCGGCAAGGGCATGGTGCTCGATGCCGGCGATCCCGACACGTCCTCGGTGGGCTCCTTCTTCACCAACCCGGTGCTCGACGGCCCGGCCTTCGCGGCGCTGCGGCAGCGGGCGGCCAGCCTCGGTGAGCCGCCGGCCTGGCCCGGCGCCGACGGCCAGGTCAAGGTGAGCGCCGCCTGGCTGATCGAGCGGGCCGGGTACGGCAAGGGCTACGGCGCCCCCGGCACCGGCGTGGCGATCTCCGGAAAGCACACGCTGGCGCTGACCAACCGGGGCGCCGGCACCACCAGGGCCCTGCTGGATCTGGCCCGCGACGTCCGCGCCGGGGTGCACGGGCAGTTCGGCGTGCTCCTGGAGCCGGAGCCGGTACTGGTCGGCTGCGAGCTCTAGCTCGCGTCCGGCACGGCGACCGCGGTCCACCGCACCGTCATCTCGCCGAACCGCCACCGGCCCGGCCGGTCCAGCACCGGCCAGCCGGCCTCGCGTACCGCCGCCACCGCACGCACCCAGCGCTGCCGCGGGCCGTACGGCGCGTACGACGCGGCGGAGCGCCAGGCCCGGTCCAGTGCCTGGAGCAGGTCGTGCACCGGGGCGCCGGGCACGTTGTGGTGGATGAGCGCCTTGGGGAGGCGTTCCGCGAAGGTGGCCGGGCTGTCCAGGCTCGCCAGCCGGGCGGCCAGGGTGAGACTGCGCGGGCCGGCCCGGTCCAGCGTCACCCAGGTCGCCAGCCGGCCGGGCTCGTCGCAGGTGCCCTCGATGAGCACGCCGCCGGGCGCCAGCGCGCCGGTCATTGCCGCCCAGGCCGCGGGCACCGCCGATTCGTCGTACTGGCGCAGCACGTTCATCGCGCGCACCACCACGGGGCGCAGCCCGGCGAGCTCGAACCCGCCGCGGCGGAACTCCAGCTCAGGCGGGTCGGCGGCGGATTGCGCGTCGTTCACCCGTACCGGGTCGATCTCCAGCCCGATCACCCGCACCCGGCGGCCGGCCGCGGTCGCCAGCCGGTCCCGCAGCTCGACCGTGGTGACCGGGCTCGCGCCGTAACCGAGGTCGACGACGAGCGGGTCCGGAGCGCTGCGGAGCAGCCCCGCGTGGGTCGCGGCGATCCAGCGGTCCACCCGGCGCAGGCGGTTCGGGTTGGTGGTGCCGCGGGTCACCACCCCGAGCGGCCCGCCGCCCCGCCCTGCCGTCATCCCTCGATCCTGCCCGCCCAGCGGGATCAGCGCCCGGTGGGGTTCGAAGGTGGCGAGAAGGGGAAGATGCTCGGGGCGGACGGAGTTGTCCACCGTGGCGGCCGGCAACAAAACTGGCTGACGTTCAGCTAGAGATGAGGCAATCGTGGCGGGGGCGGACTCGTTGCACGGAACCGGTCATACCCGACACTCGGCGCTGCCCCGCCGCGTCGCCACGCTCTCGGTGCACACCTCCCCGCTGGACCAGCCCGGCACCGGCGATGCCGGTGGCATGAACGTCTACATCGTCGAGGTGGCCGAGCGGCTGGCCGCTGCCGGCGTCGAGGTGGAGATCTTCACCCGGGCGACCCGGGGCGACCTGCCGCACACCGTCGAGCTGTCGCCCGGGGTGAGTGTCCGGCATGTCACCGCGGGACCGTTCGAAGGGCTCTCCAAGGAGGAACTGCCCGCACAGTTGTGTGCGTTCACCAACGGCGTGCTGCGGGCCGAGGCGGCGCGGCCGCCGGGCTGGTACGACCTGATCCACTCGCACTACTGGCTCTCCGGTCAGGTTGGCTGGCTGGCGAAGGACCGGTGGGGCGTGCCGCTGGTGCACAGCGCCCACACGCTCGCGAAGGTGAAGAACCTGATGCTCGCCGACGGCGACACCCCGGAGCCCAAAGCGCGGGTGATCGGCGAGGAGCAGGTGGTCGCGGAGGCCGATCGGCTGGTCGCCAGTACCCCGACCGAGTCGCGCGAGCTGGCCAATCTCTACGGTGCGCCGGCGGAGAAGCTCGCCGTCGTGGCACCCGGCGTCGACCTGGACCGGTTCGCCCCGCCCCGGCCCGGTCGCGAGCATGCCGACCGGCTCGCCGCCCGCCGCCGGCTGGGCCTGCCGGAGCACGACCACATCGTCGCCTTCGTCGGCCGGATCCAGCCGCTCAAGGCGCCCGATGTGCTGCTGCGGGCGGCCGCGTTGATCCGCTCCACCGAGGCGCGGACCGGTCGGCGTCTGGTCGTCGCCGTGTGCGGCGGTCCGAGCGGCACCGGCCTGGAGCGCCCGGCCGCACTGATGGAGCTCGCCGCGGAACTGGGTATCGCCGACTCGGTACGCTTCCTGCCGCCGCAGCCGCGGGACCGCCTGGCCGAGGTCTACCGGGCCGCCGACCTGGTCGCGGTGCCCAGCCACAACGAGTCGTTCGGCCTGGTCGCGTTGGAGGCACAGGCCTGCGGTACGCCGGTGGTCGCGGCCGCCGTCGGCGGCCTGGTCACCGCGGTCCGGGACGGCATCTCCGGGGTACTGGTGGACGGCCACCGCCCGGCCGACTGGGCGCGCGTCCTCTCCGAGCTGCTCGCCGCCCCGGCGCGGCGGGCCGAGCTGTCGCGTGGCGCGGTGGCGCACTCCCGCAACTTCACCTGGGACCACACCGCGGCCGGCCTGCTCGACGTGTACCGGGAAGCGGTCGCCGAGCACTGGCGGCGCCGGGTGGCCGCGCTGGCGGTGGGCTCGTGACCGCGGCCGACCTGCCGGCGCTCGACGCGCTCATCGAGGGAGTCTGCGCCGACCGGGAGCTGGCCTACGACAAGACCGGTGAGCACGCGTACGCGGTCGTCCTGCCGGGGACCCACAAGCTCAAGACGACGTGCAACCTCATCGTCGGCGAGCACGCCCTCCGGGTGGAGGCGTTCCTCATGCGCCAGCCCGACGAGCACCGCGAGGAGCTGTGGGCCTTTCTGCTGCAGCGCAACGCGCGCATGTACGGCGTCGCGTTCGCCATCGACGCGGTGGGCGACGTGTACCTGGTGGGCCGCGTGCCGCTGCACGCGGTCACCGAGGACGAGCTGGACCGGCTGCTCGGATCGGTGCTGACCTATGCCGACGACAGCTTCGACACCATGCTCGAGATCGGCTTCGGCTCGGCCATCAAGCGGGAGTGGCAGTGGCGCGTCAAGCGCGGCGAGCCGCTGGACAATCTCCGCGCCTTCCAGCACTTCGTGCAGCGCGACTGATCATTCCTCGCCTCGGCGACCCGTGCGGGCCCGGGCTTGGCCCGTGCGGTCGGGCCGGGGAGCCGCGCGGCCGGGCGGGGACCGCCGGGACGGGGCTGCCACCAGTGGGTTCGGAGCCTTTAGACCTGCTATCGGGAATGCGAGCAGGTCTAAAGGCTCCGCGGAGGGATGCCGCCCCAGCGGACAGCTTCGCCGCCGGACAGGGCTGCCGGGCGGGGCGGTGCCGGACAGGGCTGCCAGGCGGGGCGGTGCCGGACAGGGCTGCCGGGCGGGGCGGTGCCGGGCGGGCCGGCCCTGGGTTGCCGGTGGTGCTGTGCCTGCGTCGGGTCGTCGCATAGACTGACGACGCTGTTGTGCGGGAGCTCGGATGCACCGGGCTGAGAGGGCGACTGAAGGTGTCGCCGACCGCTGGAACCTGTCCGGGTAATGCCGGCGTAGGGAGTGCGCGGAATGACTGCATCGATGACGGCTGATCATGCCCGGAATTCGGGCCCACGCGTGGAGGCGCCGCTGACGCTGGCCGCACCACCGACGCAGAGCTTCGGCCTGGGCGGCATGTTCGGGCTGTGGGCCAACCTGGGGGTCAGCCTGCTGCTGCCGGTCGCGGCGGCGTACGTGATCCTGCCCGGACGACCGCTGGCGGTGACCGCGCTGGCGATCGTCGTCGGCGCTGTGATCGGCGCGGTGCTGCTCGGCCTCACCGCCGCACCGGCCGCGCGCGAGCGCGTTCCGGCCATGGTGGTGCTGCGCGGCCTGCTCGGCCGGCGGGCGTCGTACCTGCCGACCGCCCTCAACATCGTGCAGTGCGTGGGTTGGGCGACGCTGGAAATCGTGATCATCGCAGAGGTCGCCTCGCGTGCGCTGTCCGCGCCGCGCTGGCCGTTCGTGATCGCGGCCGGCGTGCTCGCCACGGTGATGGCGGTGCGACCGCTGCGCGCCATGCGGGTGCTGGCCCGCTACGTGGTGTGGGCGGCGCTGGCGGCGACGGCGTATCTCTACATCCGGGTGCTCGGCCACCCGCTGCAACCGGTGCGGCAGGGTGGCGCATCGTCGTTCTGGACCGCGGTGGACGTGGTCATCGCGCTGCCGGTGTCGTGGTTCCCGCTGGCCGGTGACTACACCAGGCACGCGCGTACGCCGCGGACCGCGTTCCTGGGCTCGGCATTGGGCTACGGCATGTCCACGGTGGCCTTCTTCCTGCTGGGCGCGCTCGCGCTGGCGGCGTACGGCAACGAGGATCTGGACGTCATCGGTGCGCTGCTCGCCGTGCCGGTCGGGGTGCTCGCCGTGCTGGTGCTCGTGACGCTGGAGCTGGACGAGGCGTTCGCCAACATCTACTCCACCGCGGTGTCAGCGCAGAACATCGCCGCCCGGGTGGACCGGCGGGTTCTGGCGATCGCCGTCGGGGTGACCGCGACGGTGCTGGCCCTTGTCGTGGACATCGTCTCCTACGAGGCGTTCCTTTTCCTGATCGGCGCCGTGTTCGTCCCGCTGGCGGGTGTGCTGATCGTCGCCTACTACGCCACGCCGGCCGGGCAGTGGGACGTGTCCGACACCGCGCCGGCCCGGCTGCCGCTGCTGGTGCCGTGGCTGGTCGGCTTCGTGGCCTACCAGCTCACGCTGCCGACGCACTTCCAGGGCGTTGGTGTCGGCTGGACCACCTGGTGGACCGAGCGTCAGGCCGACCTGGGCATCCCGCCCGGCAACGGGTGGTCGGCCTCGCTGGTGAGCCTGGCCGTCGCCGCGCTGATCACGGCCGCGCTCACGCTGCCGGGTGCGCTGCGGGCGCGCCGCCGGGCCGGGGAGCGCTGACCCGGTGCCGGCCACAGACGCGGTGCCGACGGCGGGCGCGGTGCCGACGGCGGGCGCGGTGCCGACCACAGTGGACCGGGGCCTCGGTCGCCTGCACGTGCTCACCGACGCCCGCGACGGCCGGAGCCCGCTCACCGTGGTGGCCGCTGCGCTGGCCGGCGGTGCGCCGGTGATCCAGGTCCGGGCGAAGGGCTGCACGGACCGGGAGTTGTACGAGTTCGCGCTCCGCGTCGTCGACCTGTGCGCCGCGTACGGCGCCCTCTGCCTGGTCAACGACCGTCCCGACGTTGCCCTCGCGGTGCGGGCCGGGGGCGTCCATCTGGGCGCTGAGGACCTCCCGGTGGCTGCGGCGCGCCGGGTGCTGGGTCCGGCGTCGGTGGTCGGCGGGACGGCGCGGGCACCTGCCGCGGCGCGTGCGCTGGTCGACGACGGGGCGAGCTACCTGGGGGTCGGTCCGGCATACGCGACCGCGACCAAGGACGGGCTCCCGGCACCGCTGGGCCCGGCCGGCGTGGGTGCCGTGGCGGCGGCGGTGGCGGTACCGGTGATCGCGATCGGCGGCATCACCGCCGACCGGGTGCCGGAACTGCTCGCGGCCGGCGCGTACGGCGTCGCGGTGGTGAGCGCGGTGTCCGCGGCGGCGGATCCCGAGGCGGCCACCCGGCGACTGCTCGCGGCACTCGGCGCGGACGACCGCTGATGCGCGACGCCGCGGGTTCGAGCGTGGTCATCGCCGGCGGTGGGGTAATCGGGTTGGCGGTGGCGTGGCGCGCGGCCGTGGCGGGCCTGCGGGTGTCCGTTGTGGACGATGCACCCGGCACTGGGGCGTCCTACGCGGCGGCCGGGATGCTCGCGCCGGTGGCCGAGGCGGCCTACGGCGAGGAGGGGTTGCTCCAGATGGCCCGAGCGTCGCTGGATCGCTACCCCTCCTTCGTCACGGAACTCGAGCGGGCCTCCGGGATCCGGGTCGGCCTGCGTACCGTGGGCACGCTCGTGGTCGGGTTCGACGAGGACGACCTGCGAGTGATCACGGAATTGGCCGCCTACCAGCGCGAACTCGGCCTGGACCCGCGGCGGCTCACGCCCCGGGAGTGCCGTCGGCTGGAACCCGCCGTGACGCCCCGGCTGCGCGGTGGCCTGCACATCGCGGGCGACCACTCGGTCGATGCCCGCGCCCTGCACGCGGCGCTGCTGCTGGCCGCCGCGCGGGCCGGTGCGGGGCTGGTGCGCGAGCGCGTCGCCGAGGTGGTGCTGGCGGACGGCCGGGCGGTCGGGGTACGGCTCGGGTGCGGCCGCGTGGTGCCGGCCGATACGGTCGTCGTCGCGCTCGGCGCGTGGAGCGGTGACCTGCCCGGTGTGCCGCGCGAGGTGGTGCCGGTCCGTCCGGTGAAGGGGCAGATCCTGCGCCTGCGCGGGGAGCCGCTGATCTCCGGCACCGTGCGGGCGCTGGTCCGTGGCCGACCGGTCTACCTCGTGCCGTACGGGGCGGACCGGATCACCGTGGGCGCCACGATGGAGGAGATGGGCTTCGACCCGCGGGTCACCGTCGGCGCCGTCCGGGACCTGCTCGCCGACGCCACCGAGGTGGTACCCGGGCTCACCGAACTGGAACTCGTCGAGACGCTGGCCCGGTGGCGGCCGGGAACTCCGGACAACGCCCCGCTGATCGGGCCCACCGGGGTGCCCGGGCTGGTGCTGGCCACCGGGCACCACCGCAACGGCGTACTGCTGGCGCCGGTGACCGGCGACGCCATCGCCGGGCTGCTGACCACCGGAGTACTGCCGCCGGCCGCGGCGGCGTGCGCACCGACCAGATTCGCAACGGAGGGATCGCCATGAACATCACGGTCAACGGCGCACCTGTGGAACTGGCCGAGGCGACGACGGTGGCGCAACTCCTCGCCGATCGCCTCGGGCAGCATCGGCGCGCGGCGGTCGCACGCAACGGCGAAGTGGTTCCCCGCAGCGAGTGGTCGGCAACGGTGCTGTCGCCCGGCGACACCGTGGAAATTCTCGTCGCAGTCGCTGGAGGCTGACCATGACCCATCAGGAGGACACCACCGACCCGTTCCACCTCGCCGGGGAGACGTTCAGTTCCCGCCTGCTGCTCGGCACCGGCGGAGTGCCGAGTATGGAGGTGCTGGAGCGCGCCATCGCGGCGTCGGGCAGCCAGATCGTGACGGTGGCCCTGCGCCGCGTCGACCCGGGCGCGGCCGGCTCGGTGCTCAGCGTGGTGGAGGCGGCCGGCGTACGCCTGCTGCCCAACACCGCCGGCTGCATGACGGCGCGCGAGGCGGTGCTGACCGCGCGGCTGGCCCGGGACGCCTTCGAGACCGACTGGGTCAAGCTGGAGGTGATCGGCGACGAGCACACGCTCCTGCCGGATCCGGTGGAGCTGCTGGATGCCGCCGAGACGCTCGTGGCGGACGGGTTCCGGGTGCTCGCCTACACCGGCGACGACCCGATCGTGGCGCGGCGCCTGGGCGACGCCGGATGCGCCGCGGTGATGCCGCTCGGGTCACCGATCGGGAGCGGGCTGGGCATCCGCAACCCGCACAACATCGCGCTGATCCGGGAGTACGTCACCGCGCCGGTCATCCTGGACGCCGGCATCGGCACCGCCTCCGACGCCGCGCTGGCCATGGAGCTGGGCTGCGACGCCGTGCTGCTCGCCACCGCCGTCACCCGGGCCCGATCGCCGGAGCGGATGGCGCTGGCGATGCGCCACGCCGTCACCGCCGGCCGGCTGGCACATCGGGCCGGTCGGATTCCGCGACGCTGGTACGCGCAGGCATCCTCGCCGATGTCGGGGATGGCCGAGTTGTGACGCTGCCCCGGCTGCTGGTGCTC
This sequence comes from Micromonosporaceae bacterium, assembly GCA_035296325.1. GTDB lineage: Bacteria > Actinomycetota > Actinomycetes > Mycobacteriales > Micromonosporaceae > DATHBD01. Next base: position 107,613 of record DATHBD010000062.1, read on the forward strand.
ACCGACCGTCGGCTGTGTCGCCGGCCGCTGCCCGAGGTGGTCGCCGCCGCTGTGGACGGTGGCGCGCGGGCCGTGGTGCTGCGGGAGAAGGACCTGCCCGCCGCGCAACGGTCGGACCTGGCTGATGCCGTGCGCGCGGTCCTCGCGCCGGTGGGGGGTCAGCTCATCCTCGCCGGGACGTCGGTGCCCGGCCCCGCGGTCCACCTGGCGGTGGGTGAGGCGGTGCCGGTTCCACGTCCGGTGCTGGTCGGCCGGTCCTGTCACAACGCCGCCGAGGTGGCCCGCGCCGCAGCCGAGGACAGCGACTACGTCACCGTCTCGCCGGTCCATCCCAGCCCGTCGAAACCCGGTTACGGGCCGGCGCTGGGCACGGTTGGCCTGGGCGCGCTGGTGCGGGCCGCCGGCGCATCCCCGGTCCACCTGTCGGGGTCGCGCGGTGCCCGGCCGGCTCCGGCGGTGTACGCGCTCGGCGGCGTCACCGCCGACAACGCCGCATCGTGCATGGCCGCCGGTGCCGCCGGCGTCGCGGTCATGGGTGCGGTGATGCGCGCCGCCCGACCCGATCGATGCGTCGAGGATCTGCTCGCCGCCCTGACCGAGACCTTGGAGAGCCCATGCTGACCCCGTCGGTTGCGTTGACCATCGCCGGCTCGGACTCCGGTGGGGGCGCCGGCATCCAGGCCGACCTCAAGACCTTCGCCGCCCTGGGCGTGCTGGGCGCCAGCGCGGTCACCGCACTCACCGCGCAGAACACCCAGGGTGTCCGCGGGGTGCACCCGGTGCCGGCGGCGTTCGTCGTGGAGCAGGTGCACACCGTCCTGGACGACCTCAGCGTCGCCGCCGTCAAGACCGGCATGCTCGCCACGGTCGAGATCGTGGCCGCCGTGGCGGAGCTGGCGGCGGCCGGTCAGCTCCCCAACCTCGTCGTCGACCCGGTGATGGTCTCCTCCAGCGGCGACCGGCTCCTCGACCCGGCCGCCGAGCGGCTGTACCCGGAGGTGCTCGTCCCGCACGCCGCGGTGCTGACGCCGAATCTGCTCGAGGCCGAGGTCCTGCTGGGGACGCGGATCCGCACCCTGGCCGAGCAGCACGACGCCGCCCGGGCCCTCGGCGCGCTGGGTGCGCGCGTGGTCGTCGTCAAGGGCGGCCACGCCGTCGCCGACACCCCGGACGAGGCGGTGGACGTGGTGTGGGACGGCCACACCACGTCGGAGCTGCGCGCCACCCGGGTGCGTACCCGCAACAACCACGGCACCGGATGTACCTTCGCCTCGGCCATCGCGGCCGGGCTGGCCCGGGGTCAGAGCACCGCCGACGCGGTCAGCGCCGCCAAGGACTACGTGCGCCGCGCCGTTGAGGGCGCCGCGACCTGGGAGGTCGGCGGCGGCCACGGCCCGATCGACCATTTCGGCTGGGCGGTCGACGCTTCGGTCACGCCGCCGCCGACGAGGCTTCCGTCACGGTGAGGGCGACGTCGATGTTGCCGCGGGTGGCGTTGGAGTACGGGCAGACCTGGTGTGCCTTGGCGACCAACTGCTCGGCGTCGGCGCGGGCGACCGCCGGCAGCGACACGTCCAGGGCCACGGTCAGGCCGAAGGCGCCGGGGCGCAGTGCTCCGATCCCGACCCGTGCGGTGACCTGGGAGCCGGAGACGTCGGCGCCGGCGGCACCGGCGACCCGACGCAGCGCCGAGTGGAAGCAGGCCGCGTACCCGGCGGCGAAGAGCTGCTCGGGGTTCGTCGCGCCGCCGGCCCCGCCCAGCTCGACGGGCGCCCGGACGGCGGCGTCCAGGAGGCCGTCGGACGAGGTGACCTGACCGTTGCGGCCGTCTCCGGTCGCGGTCGCTTCGGCGGTGTACAGAACCTTCATCTTCTTGCTCCTTCTGAGGTGATGGTGTGGTGTGCCGCGTCCACAGCGGCGGTCAATGAGGTGAGCGTGTCCCGCAGGGTGGCCAGCTCACCGGCGGAGAGGGCCGACGCGTCAGCAAGGGTGCCGGGGATGGTCCGGGCGCGTTCCCGCAGTGCGACCGAAGTGGCGGTGGGGGAGACGAGCACCGAGCGCTCGTCGTCGGACCGCCGGTCGCGGGTGACCAGACCGGCCGCCTGCAGCCGCTTCAGCAGCGGGGACAGGGTGCCGGAGTCGAGCCGGAGGGCGGCGCCGAGGTCCCGCACTGGCAGGGGCCCCTGCTCCCACAGGACCAGGAGCACCAGGTACTGCGGGTAGGTCAGGCCGAGATCGTCCAGCAGCGACCGGTAGAGCCCGGTCACGGCCCGGGACGCCGCATAGAGCGCGAAGCACACCTGTCGGCCCAGTGCCAGCTCGTCGTCCATGGGTCTGATCCTGGTACTCAATTCGATTGTGCACAACCAATCGTGCGCCGGATCACCCTGCTGACCCGCCCGGCGGGTGCGCCACGCGTACGGCAGGATGGGCGGCATGAGCGTGGGAACCATCGGAACGCTGGTGCTGCTGCGGCACGGCGAGAGTGAGTGGAACGCCAAGAACCTCTTCACCGGCTGGGTCGACGTCGACCTCAGCGCCAAGGGTGAGGACGAGGCCCGGCGCGGCGGCGAGCTGCTGCGCGACACCGGGCTGCTGCCGGACGTGGTGCACACCTCGGTCCTGCGCCGTGCCATCCGCACCGCCGAGATCGGCCTGCACATCGCGGACCGGCACTGGATACCGGTGCGCCGGTCGTGGCGGCTCAACGAGCGCCACTACGGCTCGCTGCAGGGCAAGGACAAGAAGCAGACCCTCGCCGAGTACGGCGAGGAGCAGTTCATGCTGTGGCGCCGCTCGTACGACACGCCCCCACCGGAGATCGCCGACGGCGACGAGTACTCCCAGGCGGGCGACGCCCGGTACGCCGACCTGCCGCCGGAGCTCATGCCGCGCACCGAGTGTCTCAAGGACGTCGTCGGCCGGATGCTGCCGTACTGGTACGACGCGATCGTGCCGGACCTGCTCACCGGCCGGACCGTGCTGGTCGCCGCGCACGGCAACTCGCTGCGCGCGCTCGTCAAGCACCTCGGCGGCATCTCCGACGACGCCATCGCCAAGCTCAACATCCCGACCGGCATTCCGCTGCGCTACGACCTCGACCCGGGCACGCTGAAGCCGCTCACCGCCGGTGGGCGGTACCTCGACCCGGAAGCGGCGGCGAAGGCGGCCGCCGCGGTGGCCAACCAGGGCCGCTGAGCGGCGACGCTAGCTCAGCTCGTGGCCGGTTGTGCTGTCCACGTGGTCGGGAATCACGCCGTCGTGCCGGTCACCGGTGCTCACGGTTCCGGAGGGTTCGAACATCAGGATGGCGCCGCCGGGTGACGAGGGTTTGTGCTCGGTGCCCTTCGGGACGACAAAGATGTCGCCGGCACGGAGGCTGACGGTGCGTTCCGTACCGTCAGCCTCACGCAGCGCGATGTCGAACTGCCCGTCAACGGCGAGGAAGAATTCGTCGGTGTCGGCGTGGACGTGCCACACGTGCTCCCCGCGGGTGTGCGCGATCCGGACGTCGTAGTCGTTGATCCGGGCCACGATCCGCGGGCTGTAGATCTCGTCGAACGAGGCGAGCGCCTCACTGAGGTTGATCGGCGTCATCTGCATGGGTCACAGACTGGCCGACCCTGACCGGAAAGTCTCGTCCGTTTCTGACATGGGGAACGACGAGCAGATCCCCGGACCCCGGGTCAGCTCGGCGCACCGCGCTGTGTCAACCGGACAGTCGGGCGTGGCTCCCGCGGGTCACGGTGCGCCGCCGATAGGCCATCACGACGAGGCCGCCGGTGAGCAGGAGCGACACGCCGAGCAGGCTGGTGGCGGCGGCGACCGGCGCGTTGATGCGCCCGTCCTCGGACACCAGTCGCCACCGCTTCGCCCCAACCGGCTCATCGGCCGTCACCACGTCGCCGGTGCCGGCCGGTGATCCGGTGCCGGCCCGCGACGCGGTGCCGGCCTGCGACGCGGTGCCGGCCTGGAACGCGGTGCCGGTGTCCGAGGCCAGACCGGGCCCAGCCGGACCGTCCCCGGGAACCGCGGCGGAGGCGGTGACCGACGGTGCCACCGGGGCGGCGGGCGCCGCTGATCCGCCGGCCGGCGGACCATCGGACGCCCCGGCACCCGGCTTGGCCGGCTTACCGGGGGTGGCGGGCTTGCCGGGGGCGGCGGGCGCCACCGGGTGGGCCGCCGGCGCGGCACCCGTGCTGGTGCCCTTGAAGTGACCGCAATCGATCTTGCCGTGCATGCACTTCTTGATCAGGCCCTCCAGCGTGGGCTGGTGCCAGGCGTTGACCAGGTCGGCGTGGATCGTGCTGACGCTGCCCGATGACAGCGTGATCTCACCCGTGTTGGCGCCGGTGTGGTAGCCGATGTTCAGCCGCACCGTGGGGAGTGGCCGCTCGAATCCCTTGGGGCACTTGTTTCCGGACGGGAACCGCATGTGCGCGGCGGCGGTGTCGCCATCCACCTTCACGCCGTCCCAGCACGCCGGGAACGTGATGCGGACCTGGATGCCGGTTGTGGGGCAGTTGGCGGGTACGACGCGACCGATCTGGGTGTTGCCGATGCAGCCCCACTGGATGTGGCCGGAGACCTTCGCCGGATCGGTGTTCCGCGCGTCGCCGGTGATCATCCTGAAGTTCGGCGGGAACGCCTCGATCTGGTCCTGGGTGGGGGAGACCGGAGCGACGTAGTACGCGGTCAAGTACGCCGGATTGATCTTCTTGCCGTTCTGGTAGAGCGCCGGCACCCAGTACGAGCTGCGGTCGTTGTTGGGGCAGGTACTCCGGACGCCCTGCATCGATGCGTATGTCGCGGACGCGTTCGTCGCGGCGCTGCCGAAGAAGTCGTGCAGGTGCGACGCGCCCGGCCGGTTGGGGTGGACGATCGGGTCGTCCGGCAGCGAGTGCGAGACGGTGCAGGAGACCTTCCAGACACCGTCGCCGTATGCCTGCGCCGACGGTGCGGTGGCCAGCAGCAATCCGCCAGAACCGGCGGCGAGGGCGGTCACCACCGCGAGCAAGGTCATCCTTCTACCCACGCCGAACCCCTCAGGATTGAAGTGACAACGGTCACCGTTGGGCAGACGCTATGGGCGCGCACAGGCCAGGTCAAACCCGAAGCGGGGCGCAAAGAACGACATAAGGAAAACCACATGGAAGCGAAGGGCTGGTGCGGCGGGCGGTCCCGAGCGCGGCCCGAGGGGTTCGTCGGCGCCCGACCTTACGCAGTCGTGAATCTTGGAAGATCAGGCACCACTATTGGTGCCTGATCTTCCAAGATCGCAGGGGTACGCGTCTACAGCGATTCGCCGGTCACCACGAAGACCACGTGACGCCCGGCGTTGACCGCGTGGTCGGCGAAGCGTTCGTAGTACCGACCCATCAGGGCGGTGTCCACGGCGGCCTCGGTGCCGTCGGACCACTTGTCGCTGAACATCACCTCGAAGATGTGCCGGTGCAGGTCGTCCATGGCGTCGTCGTCGCGGTCCAGCTGGGCGGCGATCACCACGTCGGACGTCGAGAGCGCCGTGGTGATCTTCTCGGCGATCCGGTCGGCGACGTCGCCCATCTCGGCGAACGTGCTGCTGAGCACCTCGGGCACGGCCGGCGCCGGGAAGCGCCGCAGGCAGGTCCGGGCAACATGGGCGGCCAGGTCGCCCATCCGCTCCAGGTCCGCCGCGATGTGCAGGGCGGTCAGCACCACCCGCAGGTCCGACGCCACGGGGGACTGCCGGGCCAGCAGGTCGTACACCTTGTCCTCGATCAGCCGGTATCTCGCGTCGATCTCGCCGTCGCGGGCCACCACCTGCTCGGCTTCGGTCTGGTCGGCCGAGAGCAGGGCATCCGTGGCGTGCCGCATCGCCCCCCGGACGCTCTCGGCCATTACGACCAGCATTCGGTTGACTTCATTCAGATCGGCTCGGAACTCGTCGCGCATGCCTCTCCCCACAGGTGGTCACTAACCGCCAACCCTAGGGTGCCGCAACGTACCGGCGGTGAACGACGGTGAACAACGCCGGGAACCACGGTGAACACTGGGCAAAGCGCGCCCCATTTGCCCCATCCCTGCCGTCCCCTGGCACCCGGCGGGCCTACCATCGCGGTGTGGAGTCCAAGGTGGCGATCGGCCTGATCGGGGGCGGTGTGGTGGGTGCCGTGGTAGGCGCTGGGCTCACGCTGCTCGCGAACGCGGGTCGGCACCGTCCCTGCGGAGCGCCCGCCGGGCCGTCCGACGACGCCATGGTCCGGGCCGGGCTCGATGCCCTGCAGGCTGGCGTGCTCGTACTGGACCCCCAGGACGGGCCCGTCTTCGTCAACCCGGCCGCCCGCGAGATGGGCCTGGCCTGGATGCGACCGGACGGGCGCCTGGAGGTGCACACCATCATCCGCAACCTGGTGGGCCAGGCCCGGCGCGACGGTTCCACCCGGATGCTGGAGTTGGACCTGCCCCGGACCACCGCCGTGGCTGGTGGGCTGGAGCCGCGAGGGGTGCACGTGCGGGCGGTGGCCTTCGACGGCGGGCACGTCGCCGTCGAGGCGGCCGACGTCACGGAGTCGCACCGGCTGGCGCGGGTGCGGCGCGACTTCGTGGCCAACGTGAGCCATGAGCTGAAGACGCCGGTCGGCGCCCTGCAACTGCTCGCCGAGGCGTTGCTCGAGGCGACGGCGACGGAGCCGGTACCCGCAGCCGCCGGGCCGCCGATGCGCAGCGACGGCACCGATGCCGGCGGGGATCCGGTCGCCGCGCGGCGCTTCGCCGAGCGGATCCGGCACGAGTCCACGCGGCTCGGTCGGCTGATCGCGGAGCTGCTCGAACTCTCCCGGCTGCAGGGCGCCGAGCCGCTGCCCGAGCCGGAGCCGGTGTCGCTGGACCGGGTGGTCGCGGAGGTGGTCGACCGGGCCCGGACCCCCGCCTCGGTCAAGGCGATCACCATCGGCTGGGTCGGGATGCGCGGGCTGACCGTGTACGGCAACGAGAGCCAGCTGGTCACCGCCGTGGCCAACCTGGTGGAGAACGCCGTCGCGTACTCCGGGGAAGCCACCGAGGTCACCATCAGCACCGCCGGAGACGACCAGATCGTCGAGATCGCCGTCACCGACCAGGGCATCGGCATCGAACCCAAGCACATCGACCGCATCTTCGAGCGCTTCTACCGGGCCGACCGGGCACGGTCCCGGGCGACCGGCGGCACGGGCCTCGGCCTGGCGATCGTGAAGCACATCGCGACCAACCACGGCGGCCGGGTGGACGTCGTCAGCGCCGTGGGTACGGGTTCGACGTTCACCCTGCGGCTACCGGCGCGTCCCCTGGACGCCCTGCCCGCGCTACCGGGCTCCATTGAGATCAACGACGATGCGGGTGGTCCGATCACGTTGGCCGACCCGGCGCACCCCACGAAGGCGGTTCTACCATGACGGTCACCCCACGCCTGCCGCAGCCGGCGACCCGGCCGGCCCCCGCGCCGGGGCCTCGGGACTCGCGGCCGGACGCTCCGCGACGAAAGGACGGCATGGTGGCGCGCGTACTGGTGGTGGAGGACGAGGAGTCGTTCTCCGACGCCCTGTCGTACATGCTGCGCAAGGAGGGCTTCGAGGTGGCGGTGGCGGCGACCGGCACCGAGGCGCTCGTCGAGTTCGACCGGTCCGGCGCTGACATCGTGCTGCTCGACCTGATGCTCCCGGAGATGTCGGGCACGGAGGTGTGCCGACAGCTGCGGCAGAAGTCCAATGTGCCGATCATCATGGTGACGGCCCGGGACAGTGAGATCGACAAGGTGGTCGGCCTGGAGATCGGCGCCGACGACTACGTCACCAAGCCGTACTCTCCGCGTGAGTTGGTCGCCCGGGTGCGGGCGGTGCTGCGCCGGCACTCCCCGGAGGTCGCCGAGCTGAGCCCGGCGACGCTGTCGGCCGGCCCGGTGCGGATGGACGTGGACCGGCACGTGGTCACCGTCAGCGGCGCGGCGGTGCAGCTGCCGCTCAAGGAGTTCGAGCTGCTGGAGCTGTTGCTGCGCAACGCCGGCCGGGTGCTGACCCGGGGGCAGCTGATCGACCGGGTGTGGGGCGCCGACTACGTCGGCGACACCAAGACCCTCGACGTGCACGTGAAGCGGCTGCGCTCCAAGGTCGAGCCGGAGCCGTCCACGCCGCGGCACATCGTCACGGTGCGCGGCCTGGGGTACAAGTTCGAGCCGTGACCGTTCATCCCCGGGGAGCGACGGCAGCGTCGGGCCCGCCGGGAGTCGGACCGGTGCCGGCGGGGTGCGCGGCGACCAGCCCCAGTCGGGCCCGCTCCGCGCACAGATCGGCCAGCTTGGCGTACGCCGCCTTACCCACCAGCGCGGTCAGCTCCGGCTCGTACTCCCGGTACAGGTGCTGTGAGCCGACGTGCGCCTCCGGCGAGGAGGTGCACCACCAGTGCAGGTCGTGCCCGCCCTCGCCCCAGCCCCGCCGGTCGAACTCGCCGAGCGTGGACACCAGCACGCGGGTGCCGTCCGGTCGGGTGACCCAGTCCTGGTCGCGCCGGACCGGCAGCTGCCAGCACACGTCCGGCTTGTACTCCAACGGGTGCACCCCGTCGCGCAGCGCCTGGGCGTGCAGCGCGCAGCCGGCACCGGCCGGGAAGCCGGCCTCGTTGAGGAAGATGCACGGGCCGTCCGGTCGGGTCGCGGTACGCCGGGCCGGTGTCTCCCCGTCGATGGTGTCCACTTCGGTGTACCGCTTGAACCCGCGCTGGTAGTGCTGCCAGGTCTGCGGCGTGAGCCGGCGCGCGGCGGCCCGGACCCGCTTCTCGTCGTCGGCGTCGGTGAAGAACGCGCCGTGTGAGCAGCAGCCATCCGCCGCCCTGCCGGGCACGATGCCGTGACATCCACGCGCGAAAATGCACGTCCACCGGGACAGCAGCCAGGTCAGGTCGGCGCGGATACGGTGATCGGGGTCGGCCGGGTCCGGGAACTCCAGCCACTCGCGGGCGAAGTCCAGGTCGACCTCGCGGCTGCGGGGATCGTCCGGGTCCTCCACCGCCACGAAAATCTCCATCGGCAAAGGGTACGCGTCCACCGGCGTCCACCTGCGGCGGCACGGCGCGGACCTGCGCCGGCGGGCCGGGCGGCGGGGTTACCGTACGCGCATGCGACTGGGCGTACTCGACGTCGGCTCCAACACCGTGCACCTGCTCGTCGTCGACGCCCACCACGGGGGCCACCCGTGGCCGGCGTACTCCGAGAAGTCCGAGCTGCGGCTCGCGGAGAAGATCGGATCGGACGGCCAGCTCACCCGCGCCGGTGCGGAAGGGCTGGTCGAGTGTGTCCGCAAGGCACGTGACGCGGCGGCCCGGTACGGCACCGACGACCTGCTGGCGTTCGCCACCTCGGCGGTGCGCGACGCGACCAACTCCACCCAGGTGCTGCGGCGGGTGCGCGACGAGACCGGCGTACACCTGCAGGTGCTCTCCGGCGAGGCGGAGGCGAGCATGACGTTCCTCGCCGTGCGGCGCTGGTTCGGCTGGTCTGCCGGGCGGCTGCTGGTCCTGGACATCGGCGGCGGCTCGCTGGAGATCGCGGCGGGGATCGACGAGGAGCCCGACGTGGCGCTGTCCCTGCCGCTGGGCGCGGGCCGGCTGACCCGGGAGCGGCTGCGCGGTGACCCGCCGGTCGCGGCGCAGGTCAATCGACTGCGCGAGCATGCCGAAGGTCTTCTCGCCGCGGCACAGGGCGCCATCGCGCAGGCCGGGTGGGACCGGCCGGTGGCCACCTCCAAGACGTTCCGGACGCTGGCCCGGCTCGCCGGCGCGGCGCCGTCCGCGGCCGGCCCGCAGGTGCCCCGGGTCCTCACCCGGACCGGCCTGCACCAGGTGCTCGGCTTCATCCAACGGATGCCATCCGCCGCCCTGGCGCAGATCGACGGGGTGAGCAGCGGGCGCGCGCACCAGGTGCTCGCCGGGGCGGTGGTCGCCGACGTGGCGATGCGCGGTCTCGGCCTGGAGACACTGGAACTGTGCCCGTGGGCGCTGCGCGAAGGGGTCATCCTTCGGCGGTTGGACGTGCTGGGTTCAGTTTGATCAGCAGGGCGGGGAGCGTGGGGAGGATACGCTTTCCGTGTGCCACGTACCGTGCCTGTCCTGCTCTCCACCTCCTCGGTCTTCCCTGAGCCCACCGCGGCGGCCTTCGAGGTGGCGGCGAACCTCGGCTATGACGGGGTCGAGGTGATGGTCTGGTCGGACGCCGTGAGTCAGGACGCCGGCGCCCTGCTCGGCCTCGCGGAGCACTACGGCGTGCGGGTCGGGTCGGTGCACGCACCGTGCCTCATGGTGACCCAGCGGGTGTGGAGCACCGATCCGTGGGAGCGGCTGCGCCGGTCAGCGCGGCTCGCCGAGGCACTGGGTGCGGGCGTCGTGGTGGTGCACCCGCCGTTCGCCTGGCAGCGCGAGTACGCCCGGGAGTTCTCCAGCGGTCTGCGCCGGCTGGCGGCCACGCACCCCGGCGTCTCGTTCGCGGTGGAGAACATGTTCCCGGTGCGCGGCGTGGGGCGCGAGTTCGTGCCGTACGCGCCGGGGTGGGACCCGACGACCACCGGCTTCGCGGCGTACACGTTGGATCTGTCGCACTGCGCGGCGTCCCGCACGGACTGCCGCGACATGGCCGACGCGATGGGCTCCGGGCTGGCCCACGTGCACCTCGGCGACGGCACCGGCTCCGGTAAAGGGCGCGACGAACACCTCGTGCCCGGGCGCGGGGTCCAGCCCTGCGCCGAACTGCTGGCCTCGCTGGCCGGGCGTGGCTTCACCGGCTCGGTCGCCGTCGAGGTGGCCACCCGCCGCGCCAACAGCCGCGCGGAGCGCGAGTCAGACCTGCGCGAGTCCCTGACCTTCGCCCGCCAGCACCTGGCCACCCCCTCCACCATCGACGCCTAGCCCCCCACCCCGCCCCGCCCCCCGCCCCCCGCCCCGCCCCCGCCCCGCACCCCCGCGATCTTGCAGTTGTGCCTCGGGCAAATGCCTACGGAAGCCGCGTAAGGGTGGGCACGCCTGCAAGATCGTCGCGGGTGGGAGGCTCGGCGGCGCGTTTGCGGGCGCGGTGGGCGGCCACGTGGGAACGGGTGGCGCAGCGGTCGGAGCAGAAGCGGCGGCAGCTGTTCGAGGACGTGTCCAGGTACATGTTGCGGCAGCGGTCGTCGGCGCAGACGCCGAAGCGGGAGCTGCCGTGCTCGCACAGCCACAGGGCGAGACCCCACACCGCGCCGGCGAGATAGTCGGCGCTGACCGAGGTGCCGCGCCCGGTCGCGTGCAGGTGCCAGTCCGACCGGTCGTGCCCGGAGATGCGGGGCCGCACCGGGTACGTCTCGAGGAGCGCGTTGAGCTCGGCGACCGCCTCGGCGTCGCGCCCGCCGCAGCCGTGTTGGAACACTTCGCGCAGCCGCTTCTGGCCCCGCCGCAGGGTGATCAGGTCGCGCTCGGTGGCTTCGCTGCGCTGCCAGCTACCCCGCTCGAAGAGGACCACCACGTCGGCCATGCCGGTCAACGGCGCGTTCACGATGTCGACGGCGGTCCGAGCGTAGGCGTCGAAGTCCACCCCGGTAACGGTAGACAACAATCCGCCCGCAGGCGACAGGTCCCGCCCGCGTGCCCGTGGCGGGGACCACGTCACGGCGCCGGCCGGTACCCATCGGGTTACGCTCGGCGCATGCTTCGTTCGGTGATCCTCGCCGCGTCCCGGTCCGGCCGGGTCGAGCGGCTCGTCGAGACGGCGCCGCTGACCAGCGGCGTGGTGCGGCGGTTCGTGGCCGGCGACCACCGCGCCGACGCGCTGCGGGTCACCCGGGAACTCGTCGACAACGGCCTCTCCGTCTCCCTGGACCACCTGGGCGAGGACACCACCACGGCAGCGCACGCGGCGGCGGCCCGCGACGAGTACCTGCGGTTGCTGGACGGGCTCGCGGACGACGAACTCACGCCGGCCGCCGAGATCAGCGTGAAGCTCTCCGCGCTCGGCCAGATCTTCGACGAGAAGGTCGCGCTGGAGCACGCCCGCGCGATCTGCGTCCGGGCCTCCGAGGCGGGTACCACCGTGACGCTGGACGCGGAGGAGCACACCACCACCGACTCGACGCTTGAGGTGCTGGCCCAGCTCCGCACCGAATTCCCGACCACCGGTGCGGTGCTCCAGTCGTACCTTCGCCGCACGGAGAGCGACTGCCGGGACCTGACCGGTGTCGGCCAGCGGGTCCGGCTGTGCAAGGGGGCGTACGACGAGCCGGAGTCGGTCGCCTACCAGTCCCGGTCCGACGTCGACCGGTCCTACGTGCGCTGCCTCAACGTGCTGCTGGCCGGCGACGGGTACCCGATGGTCGCCACGCACGACCCCCGGCTGATCGCCATCGCCGAGGACCGGGCACGGTGGTTCGACCGCACGCCGGACGAGTTCGAGTTCCAGATGCTGTACGGGGTGCGCCCCGCGGAGCAGCGCCGCCTCGCCGAGGCCGGGTACACGGTGCGGGTGTACGTGCCGTACGGGGTCGAGTGGTACCCGTACCTCATGCGCCGGCTCGCCGAGCGCCCCGCCAACGTGGCGTTCTTCCTCCGGGCCCTGCGTTCCACGACCTGACCCCGCCCGATCTGTCCCCGCCTCGGCGGATTGACCTGGTTCGACGCGGATGTACGTCACAGCGGGTCGGCGGACGGGCGCGCCCCTCATACCATTGGGCGGGTGCGACGTGTCCCCCTCGCCGTCCTCGCCACGTGCGCGCTCGTGGCGCTCACCGCGGCGTCCTGCAAGGACGACAACACCGCCATCGGGCTGGGCAGTGCCGGCCGCTCCGACGTGGTCGAGATCATCGATTCGCCGGCCACCGTGACCGCCAAGGCGGTCGCCACCCTCACCGCCCCCGCTGACGGCACGGTCGTCGCGCTTCCGGTGGCTCCGGGCACCACCGTCACCGCCGGTCAGGTGGTCGCGGTGGTGGATTCGCCCAGTGCCCAGGCCCGGCTCGACGACGCGGCGGCCGCGCTGGCCGCCGTCTCCGGAAGCTCCGCGGGTGTGGGACGCACCAACCTGGCCGGCGCACAGCGCCGCACCGACGAGGCCGCCGACAAGGCCTTCACCGCTGCCCGCGACGCTGCCGGGAAGGTCGCCGACCCGACGGTACGGGTGGCCCTGCTCACCCGGATCGAGGCGGATCAGCGGGCGTACCAGGAGGCGGCGGCGTCCTCCCGCGCCCTGATCAACTCGGTGCAGCGCGGCCTGGCCAGCATCGGGCAGGCGATGAATGCCCTCACCGCCGCCCAGCGCACCCAGGCCCAGGCGGCGTACGGCCTGGCGAAGTCGACGGTGGACGCGCTGACCCTGCGCGCACCGGTCGCCGGCGTACTGCAGCTGGGTGGGGTCGCCACCGGTGGCGGCAACCCGCTCACCGACCTGCTCGGCGGTGCCGCGGGCGGCGCCGGAGCGCTGTCCGCGGCGGCCGGCGCCGGTGCGGCCGGGAGCGCCGGCCCGGCGACCGGCCCGGGAGTCGATCCGGCGGCCGGAGTCGGCGGCCGGGTGGGTGCCGGCACGCCGGTGGTGACCATCGTGGACACCTCGGAGCTCGGCCTGCTCGCTGAAGTGGACGAAACCGACGTGCTGCTGGTGAAGCCCGGCATCGCGGCCGAGGTGGAACTCGACGCCGCCCCGGGCAGCCGGTACGCCGCGACGGTGCAGTCCGTGGACATCCTGCCGAGCACATCGTCACAGGGCGGCGTCTCGTACCGGATCCGGCTCACCCTGCGGGCTTCGGACGGCGCACCGACGCCGCGGCCCGGCATGAACGCGGTCGCCCATCTCGCCGTCCGCTCGGTCACCGGCGCGGTGACCGTGCCGGCCGCCGCGGTGGTCAACGCGGACGGCCGCGACGCGGTCTGGGTGGTGCGCGGCGGTAGGGCCGAGCGGGTCGACGTCTCGGTCGGGGTCTCCGGGCAGGACCGGGTGCAGATCATCTCCGGCCTGGCCGAGACCGACCGGGTGGTGGTCCGCGGGACCGACCGGGTCCGGGCCGGTCAGCAGGTCCAGTGACGGTCGACGCGATCACCGCGCTCGACGTGGCGCGGACCTACGACCTGGACGGGGTCAGCGTGCCGGCCCTGCGCGGCGTGAGTTTCACGGTGCCGGCCGGGGACTACGTGGCGATCGTCGGCCCGTCCGGCTCGGGAAAGTCGACGCTCATGCATCTGCTCGGTGGCCTGGACCGGCCCAGTTCCGGGCAGTTGCTGATCGGTGGCCGCGATGCCGGGTCGATGGGCCCGCACGAGCTGGCGAAGCTGCGCAACTCCACGATCGGGTTCGTGTTCCAGTCGTTCCACCTGCTGCCGCGCACCTCCGCGGTGGACAACGTGGCGCTGCCGCTGGTCTACCGCGGCGTCCGGCTGGGGGAGCGCCGCCGTCGGGCCCGGGCCATGCTGGAGCGGGTCGGCCTGGCACACCGCCTGGACCACCGGCCCAACCAGCTCTCCGGCGGTGAGCAGCAGCGGGTCGCGATCGCCCGGGCCCTGGTCACCGAGCCGCAGGTGCTGCTCGCCGACGAGCCGACCGGCAACCTGGACACCACCACCGGGGAAGCGGTCCTGGCGCTGTTGGAGGCGCTGAACGCGGAGCAGGGCGTGGCGCTCGTCGTCGTCACGCACGACCGCGAGGTCGCCGCCCGCGCCAACCGCCAGATCGCCATGCGCGACGGCCGGATCGTAGAGACTTCCGCCGGGACGCCGGACTGATGCGGGTCACCGAGGGCTGGCGGGTCGCGATCGCCGCGCTGCGCGCCAACCGGGTACGCAGCGCGCTGACCATGCTCGGCGTGGTGATCGGCGTCGCGGCGGTGATCGTGCTGGTCGCCATCGGCACCGGTACCAAGCAGCGGATCGAGCAGCAGGTGGAAGGGCTCGGGTCCAACCTGCTCCTGGTGGTGCCCGGCGAGCTGAGCATCGGGTCCGCGCCGACGGTTTCGCCGATGTCGATGAGCGACGTGGACGCGATCACCCGCATCGTCGGGGACCGCAGCGCGGTGACCGCCACGGTGACCTCGGGCGAGACCGTACGGGTCGGTACGGACACCATGTTCGCCTCGGTCTCCGGCGTGCTCGAGACCACCCCGCAGGTGTTCGTCCGCGGCCTGGCCCGCGGCGCCTACCTGACCCGCTCCGACGTGGACACCCGGCGGCGCAACGCCGTGCTGGGCGCTGGGGTGGCCCGGCAACTCTTCGGCGACCGGTACGCCGTGGGCGAGCAGGTCACCATTTCCGGGGTGCGGTTCAAGGTGGTGGGAGTGTTCGCCCCGTTGGGTCAGAGCCTCGGCGTGGACCGGGACAACGAGGTGCACATCCCGATCACGGCAGCGCAGCGGCTCTTCCAGACGGACCGGGTCGACGGCCTGGCGATCAAGGCGACCGACCGGGAGCGGATCGACGAACTCAGCGACCGGATCGTGGCCGAGCTGTCCCGACGCCATCCGGACACGAAGTTCAGCGCGGTCACCCAGGAGCAGATCCTGGGGGTGCTCGGTGACATCCTCGGCGTGCTGACCGGGGTGCTCGCCGCCATCGCGGGCATCTCGCTGCTGGTCGGCGGCGTCGGGGTCTCCAACATCATGCTGGTGTCGGTACGCGAACGGACCCGGGAGATCGGTCTCCGCAAGGCGGTCGGCGCGCGACCCCGCGACATCGGTGTGCAGTTCCTGCTGGAGGCGGTGCTGCTGACCACACTGGGTGGCGGCCTCGGCATGGCCCTCGGCATCTCGGCCTCGCTGATCGTGGCGGCGGTGTCGCCGGTGCCCGCCGCGATCACGTGGTGGTCCCTCGCGCTGGCGTTCGGCGTCTCGGCCGCGGTCGGGATCATCTTCGGCGTGGTGCCGGCGCAGCGGGCCGGTCGGCTCGACCCGGTCGTGGCGCTGCGAACGGAGTGAGCCGGACGGCTCTGCGAACGGAGTAGGCCGATCACCCTGATCTGCCGCGCAGGTCACACCCGTCCCGCTACCGTACGGGTAGCACGTTCGGGTTAGGAGAGGCCGTGGCAGAGATCGTGAACGTAGACAGCAGGCTCTCCGACGTGCGCTTCCTTACCGTCGCAGAGGTCGCGAAGCTGATGCGCGTGTCCAAGATGACCGTCTACCGCCTGGTGCACTCGGGCGAGTTGACCGCGGTCCGGGTGGGCCGGTCGTTCCGGGTGCCGGAGCACGCGGTTGACGGATATCTGCGCGGCGCGTTCCGCGAAATTGCCTGACCACCGACCTGATTTTCCGATCTCGACAGGTGCCGGCTACCCTGGACGCGCCAACAAACCTTCGCGGATTCGGCGGGTTGACCCCCGACGTGTGCCGCGCATGCTCGTCGAGGAGATCGGTCGTATGGGCTCGGTCGTCAAAAAGCGCCGCAAGCGAATGGCGAAGAAGAAGCACCGCAAGCTGCTGCGCAAGACCCGCGTCCAGCGTCGTCGTCTCGGTAAGTAAGCCGCATGCGCCGTCGGTCCCGATGCGGCGGCCGGCGGTGAGGAGCGCGTCATGAGCTCCCCCAGCGTGGTGTTGGTGACCGGGGTCGCGCGTTACCTCGGCGCCCACCTGGCCGCCCGGCTCGCCGGTGATCCCCGCATCGAGCGGGTCATCGGCATCGACGCGGCGGCTCCCCCGCCGCGGTACCACTCCCTGCTCGAGCACGTGGAGCAGTACCGGGTCGACCCCCGCACGCCCGAGGTCGCCCGGCTGCTGGCCGACGCCGACGTGGAGGCGGTCGCGCACCTCGCCATCGCCGGCTCGGCCGACCAGCACTCCGGTGGCCGGGCGGCGATGAAGGAGCTCAACGTCATCGGCACCATGCAGGTGCTGGCGGCGTGCCAGCAGGCGCCCCGGTTGAGCCGCCTGGTCGTGCGCTCCTCGACGGCCGCGTACGGGGCGTCGTTCCGCGACCCGGCGGTCTTTACCGAGGACACCGAGCCCCGGGCGGTGCCGCGTGGCGGCTTCGCCCGCGACGTGCTCGACATCGAAGGCTACGTGCGCGGCTTCCGGCGGCGGCACCCCAAGGTCGCGGCGACGGTACTGCGGTTCGCGCCCTTTGTCGGGCCGGAGGCGGACACCCGGCTCACCCGGTACTTCGCCCAGCCGGTGGTGCCCACCGTCTTCGGGCGGGACCCGCGGCTGCAGTTCGTCCACATCGACGACGCGTTCGAGGTGCTGCACCGGTCGGTGACCGAGCTGCATCCGGGCACCTTCAACGTGGCGGGCCCGGGCGTGCTGACGCTCTCCCAGGCGATCCGGCGGGCCGGTCGGGTGGCCATGCCGGTTCCCGAGCCTGGGCTGTCCGCGGTGGCGTCGTTCGCGCGCGGTACCCGGGCGATCAGCTTTTCGCTCGACCAGCTCGACCTGTTCGTCCACGGGCGGGTGGTGGACACCGCCCGGCTGGCCAAGGAGTACGGCTTCACGCCCCGCTCGACGGCGGAGGCGTTCGACGATTTCATCCGATCCCAGCAGGAGGGTGCCGTGCTCCGGGCAGACGAGGTCAGGGCCGCCGAAAAGCGCATCCTGGATGGGATCCGGCAGGCCCGCTCCGCGATCGGGGACGGCGAGTGACCGAGGTGGCGGCGGACGCCGACGGCGGGGACGTCTGGGATCAGCGGGTCTCCGGTGCGCTCGCCTTCCTCCGGGAGCGGCTCACCGGCGAGTACGACGTCGACGAGTTCGGCTTCGACCAGCACCTCTCCGAGGGAATGTTCCTGCCGCTGCTGCGGCCGCTGTACCGGAGCTGGTTCCGCATCGAGGTGTCCGGCGCGGCGCACCTGCCCCGCGACGGTGCCGCGCTGGTGGTGGCGAACCACTCCGGCCCGATCGCCGTGGATGCGGTCATGCTCGCGGTGGCCGTGCACGAGGAGACGCCGCACCAGCGGTTCCTGCGCCTGCTCGGTGCCGACCTGGTCTTCCGCCTGCCGGTGGTCTCGGAGGTCGCCCGCAAGTCCGGCGGGACGCTGGCGTGCAATCCGGACGCGGAGCGGCTGCTCGCCTCCGGCGAACTGGTCGGCGTCTTCCCGGAGGGGTTCAAGGGCACCGGCAAGCCGTTCTCGGAGCGCTACCGGCTGCAGCGCTTCGGCCGGGGCGGGTTCGTCTCGGCGGCACTGCGCACCGGTACGCCGATCATCCCGGCCTCGATCGTGGGCGCCGAGGAGGCGTACCCGATGATCGGCAACATCACGCCGCTCGCCCGCCTGCTGGGCGCGCCGTACTTCCCGATCACCCCGACCTTCCCCTGGCTGGGACCACTGGGGCTGGTGCCACTGCCGAGCAAGTGGCTGATCGAGTTCGGCAAGCCGATCTCGACGGAGGGGATGGCCGACTCCGCGGACGACCCGATGGTCGTCTTCAACCTCGCCGACGAGGTCCGCGAGACCATCCAGCAGACGCTCTACCGGCTGCTGGAGCGCCGCCCCGACGCGTTCTCGAACTAGATGGTGAAGTCCGTACGCCCCCCCGCGTGCCGAAAGGCCCGGCCGACCGGCCGGGCCTTTCGATGTGCGGGTTCGGGGCGGAGTGCGGAACTCAGCCGGTGGGGGGTGTGGGGGCACCCGGCGTCCGGATGGTGCCGAGTTCGGTCCCGCCGCCTGGGGTCTTGCGGCCATTCAGGCCGGTGAAGCCGAGGCCGTCGAGGATCTCGTCGAGCCCGTCGATGCCGTCGAGCAGGCCGCCCCCGTCGGTGAGCACCGGCAGCGTCGCGGCAGTCGCCGGCGCCTCGGCCCGGGGAGCGGCCGGGGCCGGTGCCCCGGCCGCGGGCGTCCTGGGCGCCGGCGGGGCGGCGACCTCGGACCTGGCACCTGCGGCACCGGGCTGAGCCGGCCGCGGGTCGGGCTGCCCGCCGCCCGGTTCGGTCGCCCGGGGAGCCCCGCCCGTCGCGGCGTCCGCGGTCGATCCCTTCGGGGTCACCCTGGCGCCCGGTTTGGCGCCCTGACCGTTGCTCCTGCACCGGGCCGTCGGCACCGGGCCGAGCTCGTCCGTCCCGGTCGCCGCGGCGCCGCCACACGGCAGGAGCGGCCGGAGCGCCGCGGAGCGCCGTTGCACCGCGTCCAGCAACGTCAGCGAACCGTCCACCCGGGTCTGCCCGGACGCGCTCAGCTCGTCGCGGAGCTCGACCAGCGCCTGCCGCTGGCTGCCGGCGAAGCTGTCCACCGAGTCCAGCGCCACGCTGTCGCGCTGATCCACCGCCGAGGTGGTCATCAGTTTGGTGCCCTGCTGGGTTTCGCTGTCCATGTCGTCGAAGACCGCGGCGAGTCGGGCCGGGTCGTCCCGGAACGCGGCCGCCTCGTCGAGTCGGGTCCGGGCGAACTGGAACTTGAGCTCACCGCGGCTGAGGTCCGATCCGGCGAGCGCAAGCTGGGCCCGCTCGGTGGAGCGCTTGACACCGTAGAGCGCCGAACCTGGAATCGCGTTTCCGCTGGCCGTCGACATGCCGGAGAGGGCCAGCGTGCCGGCCGCGAAGCCGGCGATCACGGCGGTACGGGTACGGGTGCGGCGGGATCCGAACAGACCGGGGGTGACCTCCGGGGCGGTCTCGGGCTCGGGGCGCACGGCGGTGACGCCGATGCCTTCCCGTTCGATCGTGGCGAGCAGCATCGCCCGCAGACCTTCCCGGAACTCCGGGTGGGCCTCGACGGTCAATGGCAGGTCACGGACGCGCCGGCTCACCGAGACGAATTCCACGAGCTCGGCATCGAGGCCGGACCGCGCGTGGGATCGTGCATGGTGGCGACGGCTGACCCCCGCCTCCTCGATGAGCTGCGCGAACCGCTCAGAGCGTCGGCGCGTGAAGATGGACGGACTCACCGGAGGTACCTCCCTTCGCTGCTCGCGACGCGCTGGCGCGAGGAGGCAGCGGGATGGTGAGCCACCGCGACCGTCACGCGCCGAGCCGGCGGCCGCACTTGGGTCAACGTCGATCCCCGGGCGACGGTTACGGCGCGCGGGCGCCGGGCCCCGCACCCGCTCCGGGAGGTCACGGCTGGAACCCCTCGGGCAGCAGCCGGGCCAGGGCCCGCACCGCCCGGTACTGCAGCGCTTTGATGGCGCCCTCGTTCTTGCCCATCGCCTGCGCGGTCTCCGCGACCGAGAAGCCGTGCAGGAACCGCAGCACGATGCACTCCTGCTGCTCCGGGTTGAGCTGCTTGACCGCCTTCAGGAGGTCGACGTTCGTGATGTGGTCGATCACCGCCGCCTCTGGGCTGCCCTCCGGGCCCCGGTCCGGGCGATCGGCGTCCAGGACGTCCCCGGTGGTCACCTCGAGCCGGTACCGCCCGGACTTGAAGTGATCGGCCACCAGGTTGCGGGCGATGGTCACCAGCCAGGCGCCGAGGTCGCGGCCCTGCCAGGTGAAGCTGCTGATGCGCTTGAGGGCGCGCAGGAACGTGTCGGCGGTCAGGTCCTCGGCGAGCTGGCGGTTGCCGACCCGGAAGTACACGAAACGGAACACCGTGTCGAAGTACCGGTCGTAGAGCAGCCCGAAGGCCGCGCCGTCGCCGCCCTGGGCCCGTTCGATGAGGTTCCAGACCTCCGAGGCCGCATCGGAGGGGTCCGGGCGGGCGGGTGGCGGTGCGGCCTCGGAGGGGCCACCGGGCTGGGCGGGGATCGCCTCGGTGACGACGTTCGGGTCCTCGACGGCGGTCTGGCCACCGGGCTTCGCCGGGTTTCCCAGCCGACCGTCGAGTGGCCTGGAGTTTCCGCCCGGTACGTGTCGGGACGGCGTTTCGTTCGGGTGCGGGCGGCTGCGGGTACGCGGAACGCCACTACGGGTGGACTCTGTGTGCATGCCGTGCACCGAGTCGTTGAACATTCTGTGCACCGATCTCCCCAGGGTGCCCAGGCCCGCGGTCAGCGCGGCGCGCGCGGCCAGTACGTCCGGGCTGGCCCACAGCCCCGCTCCGCCAGCCGCGGCGGACGCCGTCATAGCGTCGCCGCCACAGCCACGCGACGGCACTCGCGCAGCGCAGGGCAGGACGAGGGCCGGACGGGGCGTTTCCGGACGAACACGGGCACTGCGGCCTCCTCGGGGTGAGGGGTCTCAACCCACAACAAACAGGGCGAGCGACGGAGAGATGATATGGCGGACTGTCACCCTCGCGTGAACAGTCCGTCAGTGCGATGCCTAAGTATTTCCACCGCGCGCCGGGCGGCGTCGCACATGCTGTGCGTTGGCGATGAAACGACACGCGCCGGGACGGGGCGACACGCGGGGCGGGAGCCGTATGCCGGGCGCTTGCCCGGCCTACGTCGGCGTGGCGACACGCCAGAGTGACCCGATCGGGTGATTGTCCCGGACTCCGGCGTGTCGGACTGGGAAACCGACACGGTAAAACAGGGCCAATTACTCTATTTGCCACGAATCGGACACCTGGGACTTGGTGCCGGCGAGGCGATTCTGCGGATGGCGCATCCGTTCGCGGATTCCGGCAACATGTATCCCCCGGCGGCACCGGGCTGTGCCACACTTCCCGAAATGCGGGAGGTGAACAACGTCGCGGAGCTCGTCCGGCGCAACGCGGCCGGCGACCCCACCGGGACGGCGCTGCTTTGGCACAACCGGGCGGTGACCTGGGCGGCCCTGGACGCCCAGGTGGACGCCGCGGCCCGCGGCCTCGCTCGCGTGGCGCGGACAGCGCCGACGACTGCGCCGATCGACGGTGGCGCCACGGCGCCCCGGGTGGCGATCGCCCTGCCCAATATCGAGGCGTTCGCGGTGGTGTTCTTCGGCGCGCTGCGCGCCGGTCTGGTGGCGGTGCCGATCAACCCGGGCTACACCGGACGCGAGTTGCGGCACGTGCTGACGGACTGCTCCGCGTCGGTCCTGATCGCCACGCCGGCCGTGCTCGACGCTCTGACGGCACCGGGTCTGGACGGCTCGGTCCCCACCGTCGGGGACATGGTGCAGTTCAGCGTCGGCGGGCCCACCGGTGTCGCCCACCCGTTCACCGATCTGCTGACTCCGGACCCAGCCGACGCCGCGCCGCCGCGGGCCGACGGCTCATCGGGCGACCCCGGCGAAAACGACCTTGCGGTGCTGCTCTACACCTCCGGCACCGCGGGAGCGCCGAAGGGTGCGATGCTCTCGCACCGCGCCCTGCTCGCCAACCACCGGCAGATCGCCCAACTCGACCCGGCGCCGGTGGGTCCGCAGGACGTCCTGCTGCTCGCGGTGCCGCTCTTCCACGCGTACGGGCTCAACTCGGGGCTGTGCGCGATCGCCTACCACGGCGCCGGTGGCGTGCTCGTGGAGCGCTTCGATCCGGCCGACGCGCTGGACCTGATCGCCCGCCACGGCGTCACGGCGGTGATCGGGGTGCCGCCGATGGTCCTCGCCTGGGCGGAGATGAACGCCGCCGCGGAGGCGTTCGCCGGGGTCCGCACGGTGGTCAGTGGCGCGGCGCCGCTGGATGCGGCCGCCGCCCGGCGGTTCTTCGCCGCGACCGCCCGGGTGGTGCACGTCGGGTACGGCCTGACGGAAACCGCGCCGGTGCTCACCAGTACGCTCGCCAGCCCGTACCCGAAGCCCGGCTCGATCGGACGGCCCCTGCCGGGCGTCGGCCTGAAACTGGTCGACGCCGCCGGCGGCGAGGTCCCGTTGACCGACGACGACGATGACGACTCGCCCGGCACCCCCGGCACGCCGGGCTCCGACCCCGGCGAGATCGTGGTGCGCGGCGCGAACCTCTTCTCCGGCTACTGGCCGGACGGTGCCGGCGGCCCCGCCGACGAGGGCTGGTGGGCCACCGGAGATGTCGCGTACGCCGATGCCGACGGTGACCTGTTCCTGGTCGACCGGCTCGGCGAGCTGATTCTGGTCAGCGGCTTCAACGTCTACCCGCACGAGGTGGAGACGGTGCTGCGCGCCCACCCGGGTGTGGCCGACGCCGCCGCGCTCGGAGTACCCGACCCGCACACGGGTCAGGCCGTGAAGGCCTACCTGGTCCGCGAACCCGGGACCGACGCCACCGAGGCGGACATCGTCGCGTTCGCGCAGCGCAACCTGGCCCGGTTCAAGTGCCCCACGTCGATCGCGTTCCTCCCCGCGCTGCCATACTCGGCAACCGGGAAGATCCGTAAGGCGGCGCTGCGTGGAGGTGTGTCGTGACCAGGCTGACGCTGTTCACCCGCCCGGGTTGCCACCTCTGTGACGTTGCCAGGGAGGCGCTGGCCCGGGTGGCCGCGCAGACCGGCGAGGACTGGGTCGAGGTCGACATCACCGACGATCCGGAGCTCGAGGAGGAGTACGGGATCCGCATTCCGGTGGTGGTGCTGGACGGTCAGGAGCACGGATACTGGCAGGTCGAGGAGGAGCGTCTGCTGCGCGATCTGCGAGCCGGCGGCCTCCGGTAGCCTCGCCTGCGTGGCGCACCTTGTCTGGGACTGGAACGGCACCCTACTCGACGACTTCACCCTGGTACTGGCCGCGACGAACGCGTCCGTCGCGACGGTCGGCGGCCCGCCGGTCACCGCCGACGACCACCGCCGCGACTTCCGGCGCCCGATCGCCGACTACTACGCACACGTGCTGGGGCGCCCCGTCGCCGACGGCGAGTTCGCGTTGCTGGACCGCGCGTTCCACGACGCGTACCGGGCCGGCCTGGCGACGTGTCAACTCGCCGCGGACGCGGTGGAGGCGATGGGCCGTTGGCCGGGCACGCAGTCGCTGCTGTCCATGTTCTTCCACGACGAGTTGCTGGTGGAGATCGACCGGTGGGGCCTGGCTCACCGGCTGACCAGGGTCGACGGGCTGCGACAGACCGTCGGTGGGGACCGCAAGGCGTCGTACCTGCTGGAGCACCTCGCTGCCCTGGGCGTCGCCGGGACGGAGTGCGTGCTGATCGGTGACTCGGTGGACGACGCGCACGCCGCCGAGGCGGCCGGCGCGGCGTGCGTGTTGTACGCCGGCGGGTTCACCGATTTCCCGCGCCTGGCCGCCACCGGGTACCCGGTGGCCACCACGCTGCTGGAGGCGGTGGCCCTGGCCCGCGAAGCGGTCCAGCCGGCCCGGCTCGCCTGACCTCCCGCGCCCGCGGACCTCCCGCGATCTTGCAGTTGTGAGCGCCATTACGTCGGTCTTGCGGCGATTTGCCGGAGACACCACTGCAAGATCGCGGAGGCTAGGCGCGCAGCCCGTTCCACCCCATCCCGCGCACCGGCGTGCCGGTGGTATGGCCAGCCCTACCGGTCCGGGCCGCCGAGCGCAGCACTTGGGGCCGTTTGGAGTCCCTGGGAGTATTTGCGCGATTTCGCCCCGGCTTGGTGCTGTTACGGCATACTGGCCGGAGCGCCCACCCGCAGTTGAGCGCGGTTGAGAATGAAGGCACTTCGGTGCCGCGGGGGCATCTCTCGACCAGTCGTACGACGCGGGTGGGCGCTGACCTCTTTATAGTCAAGATCGCGATTTGTGCACGGGTTCACAAAGTTTTACTCTGTACCGACGACGAGCCCACTCGCGCCAGATTTTGGTCCGGTTCGCCAATTCCGTCGTCTCGGAGACTCATGAGCCACCACCGCAGCGGGATGCCTTCTGGTCCCTCCTTTCCGGATCTCCCGGAGGCGACCGTCGCCCGGCTTCCGGAGTATCTGCGTGCGTTGCACAACCTGGGGGACGCTGGGCACGACACGGTCTCCAGTGAAGGGCTCGCCGCGGCCGCCGGGGTCAACTCGGCGAAGCTGCGCAAGGATCTCTCGCATCTCGGTTCCTACGGCACGCGTGGTGTCGGCTACGACGTCACCCTGCTCATCGAGCAGATCGAGCACGTGCTCGGGCTCACTCAGCGGCGCTCGGTCGCCCTGGTCGGGGTGGGTAACCTCGGGCACGCGCTGGCCGGATATGCCGGGTTTGGTACGCGCGGCTTCAGCTTCGCGGCACTCTTCGACGCAGACCGCGGCCGGGTGGGCGAGAAAATCAACGGCATGGTTGTCCGGCATATCGACGACCTTGCCGACGTCGTCCACGCGGAGCAGATATCCATCGCGGTGATCGCTACGCCGTCGCACGCCGCCCAGGAGGTAGCCGATCGGTTGGTATCGGTCGGCGTAACGAGCATCCTCAACTTCGCGCCGTGCGTTCTCGCTGTGCCGGAAGGCGTAGACGTGCGTAAGGTTGATTTGGCCATCGAGCTCCAGATTCTGTCTTTCCACGAGCACCGCAAGTCAGCGCTTACCGCGCTGCCCCCGGTGTCCCAACCCGGTCGCGTCGGTGTGGCCAACCGGCTCGGCGGGGAGGCGGTAGGTACGTGAACCTTCTCGTCGTCGGCGTCTCCCACCGGACCGCCGGCGTTTCCCTGCTGGAGCGCCTCGCCGTACCCACGGCCGCGGCGCCATCCGTGCTCACCCGACTGGTGTCCATGCCCTATGTCGGCGAGGCCGTCGTGCTCTCCACCTGCAACCGGGTCGAGGTGTACGCCGCGGTCTCGGCGTTCCATGGCGCACTGACCGATATCGGTGCTTTGGTCGCCGAGCGCTCCGGTCAGCCCGTCGCCGACCTGGCATCGCACATGTATGTGCACTTCGAGTCCGACGCCGTTCGGCATGTGTTCCGGGTCGCCGCCGGGCTGGACTCCATGGTGGTCGGTGAGGCGCAGATCCTGGGCCAGCTCCGTGATGCGTACGGGGCCGCGGCCGAGCACGGCACCGCCGGTCGGGTGCTGCACGAGGTCATGCAGCACGCCCTGCGGGCCGGGAAGCGGGTGCACGCCGAGACCGGCATCGATCGTGCCGGACAGAGCGTGGTCACCGCGGCACTCGCGGTAGGGCGTCAGGCCGTCGGTCCGGTCGCCGGCCGCCCGGCACTCGTCATCGGCGCCGGCTCGATGGGCGCGCTGGCGCTGGCCACACTGCGTCGCGAAGGTGCCGGCCCGCTCTTCGTGGCAAATCGCGGAGCCGAGCGCGCCGCCCATGTGGCCACGGCGTACGGGGCGACGCCGGTGGCGTACGCCGACATCGCGGCGGTCCTGCGCACCGTGGACACGGTGGTCTGCGCCACCGCCTCGCCCGGCCTCGTGCTGGACGAGCCCACGGTCGCCGCCGCCACCGTGGACCGGACGCGGCGGCTGCTCCTGCTCGACCTCGCGGTGCCGCGCGACATCGACCCGGCCGTGGCGCAGCTGCCGCAGGCCACGCTCGTCGATATCGAAAACCTCGACGGCGCGCTCGCCGGCCCGGCCGACAAGTCGGTGCGTGCCGCCGAGGAGATCGTCGCGCACGAGGTCGAGACGTTCCAGATGTGGCTGCGCGGTGCCGACGTGGCGCCCACCGTGGCGGCGCTGCGGTCCCGGGCCGACGACGTCGTCGCGGCCGAGCTGCACCGCCTCGCCCAGCGCACCCCCGAGCTGACCGGCGCGGAGCGGGCCGAGGTCGCCCACACCATCCACCGGGTCGTGCAGCGCCTGCTGCACCAGCCCACCGTGCGGGTGCGCCAACTGGCCGCCGCCCCCGGGGGCGACGCCTACGCACAGGTGCTGCGGGAGCTGTTCGACCTGCGGGTGGACGAGATCGACCCGGGTGCCGCCGGGCAGGTGTCCCCGTGACGCTCCGATTGGGTACTCGCGGCAGCGCACTGGCCCTCGCCCAGTCCAGCCTCGTCGCCGCCGCGGTGACCGACAAGACCGGCCGCGAGGTGGAGCTGGTGGAGATCGTCACCGCCGGTGACCGGTCCACCGCGCCGATCCCGACCATCGGCGTCGGCGTGTTCGTCTCCGCGCTGCGCGACGCGCTGCTCGGCAACGAGATCGACATCGCCGTGCACTCGTACAAGGATCTGCCGACGACGCAGCCGGACGGGTTGGTGATCGTGGCGGTGCCGCTCCGGGAGGACCCGCGCGACGCGCTGGTCGCGGCCGGCGGCCGTACCCTCAACGAACTCGGCGCCGGTGCCCGGATCGGCACCGGATCGCTGCGCCGGATCGCCCAGCTCGGCGCGCTCGGTCGCCGGTTCGAGCCGGTACCGATCCGGGGCAACGTCGACACCCGACTGGCCAAGGTCGCCGGCGGCGAGGTCGACGCGGTCGTCCTGGCGCAGGCCGGCCTGGCGCGTCTGGGCCGCGCCGACGAGGCCACCGAGATCCTGGATCCGATGCTCATGCTCCCGGCCCCCGCCCAGGGCGCACTCGCGGTCGAGTGCCGGGACGACGATGTCGAGCTGTGCGAGCTGCTCGCCGCGCTCGACGATGTGACCACCCGCGCGGCGGTCACCGCCGAGCGCGCACTCCTGTCCACACTCGAAGCTGGCTGCTCCGCGCCTGTCGCGGCGCTCGCAGAGGTAGCTGAGGGTGACACTGGACCGGAGATCTACCTGCGCGGTGCCGTATTCAGTCCGGACGGCACCTTCGCCGTCCGGTTGTCGCGCACCGGGACGCCCGCCTCCGACGATCGGGACGCGCTGCTGGCAACCGCGGCCGAAACTGGCCGACTGCTCGCCGCCGACCTGCTCGCCGAGGGCGCTGAAACCGTACTGGGAGAACCGCATGACCCGCAGCCGTAAGAGTGTCGGCCGCATCGCGTTCGTTGGAGCCGGCCCGGGTGACCCCGGCCTGCTCACCCGTCGGGCGTACGACGCCCTGATCGCCGCCGATCACGTGGTCCACGATCAAACCGTGCCCACCGTGCTCCTCGACGTCGTGCGGGCCAGTGTCTCCGAGGAGACGCAGTTCAGCCCGGCCGAGGGCGGCCCCGGCGACGTCGCCAAGGTGCTGCTCTCCGCGGCCCGTTCCGGGCTCTCCGCGGTCCGGCTGGTCAGCGGCGACCCGTTCGGGCACGACCCGGTGGTCAAGGAGGTCCAGGCGGTGGCCCGGACCAATGTGCCGTTCGAGGTCGTGCCGGGTGTGGCGCAGGCCGCGGGTGTCGCCACCTACGCGGGTGTGCCACTGCCCGGGGTGCGGGTCACCGCGGACGCCGACGACGTGCTCGCGCTGGACTTCGAGGCGATCGCCGGTGCGCTGACCCGCGGCTCCACCGCACTCGCGGTCGACGCGGGTGATCTCGCCGCGGTCCGCGACGGGCTGATCGCCGCCGGGGTCGACGGGGGTACCGCGGTGTCCATCACCGGCGACGGTACCGGGGAGACGCAGTACACCACCGTCTCCACCGTGGACGGTGTGGTCGCCGCCGCGCTCGGCTTCGCCGGACGGGTCGCGCTCTGCATCGGTGCCGGCGTCGCCCAGCGCGACAAGCTCGGCTGGTGGGAGAACCGCCCGCTCTACGGGTGGAAGGTGCTCGTCCCGCGGACCAAGGAGCAGGCCGGCGCCATGAGCGAGCGGCTCCGGGCGTACGGGGCGATCCCGTGCGAGGTGCCCACCATCGCGGTGGAGCCGCCCCGCACGCCCGCGCAGATGGAGCGCGCGATCAAGGGCCTGGTCGACGGCCGGTACGCCTGGACCGTCTTCACCTCGGTCAACGCCGTCCGCGCGGTCTGGGAGAAGTTCGCCGAGCACGGCCTGGACGCCCGGCACTTCGGCGGTGTGAAGATCGCCTGTATCGGTGAGGCGACCGCCGACGCGGTGCGCGGCTTCGGTATTCAGCCGGAGCTGATCCCGGCCGACGACCAGTCCTCGGAAGGGCTGCTCGCCGAGTTCTCGCCGCACGACGAGGTGCTCGACCCGGTGGGTCGGGTGCTGCTGCCGCGCGCCGACATCGCCACCGAGACGCTCGCCGCCGGCCTGACCGAGCTGGGCTGGGAGGTGGACGACGTGACGGCGTACCGGACCGTGCGCGCCGCGCCGCCGCCGGCCGAGATCCGCGACGCCATCAAGTCGGGCGGGTTCGACGCGGTGCTGTTCACGTCGTCGTCCACGGTGCGGAACCTGGTCGGCATCGCGGGCAAGCCGCACGCCCGTACCGTGGTGGCCGTGATCGGCCCGAAGACCGCCGAGACGGCGGTGGAGTTCGGCCTGCGGGTCGATGTCCAGCCGCCGCAGGCGTCGGTGCCGGACCTGGTCGAGTCGCTCGCCGCGTACGCCGTCGAGTTGCGCGAGAAGCTGGCGGCGATGCCCGCGAAGCAACGCCGCGGCTCAAAGGTCCAGGGCCCCACAGCCCTACGCTTCCGCTGACCCCCCGCCCCCCGCCCCCGCCCCCGCCCCCGCCCCCCGCCCCCCGCCCCCCGCCCCCCGCCCCCCAGCCACCCCGCGATCTTGCAGTTGTGCCTCGCCTTTTGCCGGATTTGATGGGCTTTGGCCGCGGCACAACTGCAAGATCGCGGGCCAGGTTGGTGCGGGGGAGGGCGGTGCGGGGGTGCGGGGGGCGGGGGGTACGCGGGGGGGCGGGGGAGTGGGGACGGGTATGGAGGAGGGGCTTGATGTATCCGGAGGTGCGGCCGCGGCGGTTGCGGCGGACCGGGGCTTTGCGGCGGCTTGTCGCGCAGACCCGGGTGGACCCGGCTGATCTGGTGCTCCCGGTCTTCGTCCGGGAAGGGCTGACCGAGCCGCGTCCGATCGCCTCAATGCCCGGGGTGTGGCAGCACTCCCGGGAGTCGCTGCGCAAGATCGCTGCGGATGCGGTGCAGGCCGGCGTCGGCGGCTTGATGCTCTTCGGCGTGCCGAGCCGGCGCGACGCCGTCGGCTCCGGCGGGACCGACCCGGACGGCATCCTCAACGTCGCGATCCGCGACGTGGTGGCCGAGGTCGGCGACGCCACGGTCGTGATGAGCGATCTCTGCCTGGACGAGTTCACCTCGCACGGGCACTGCGGCGTCCTGGCCGCGGACGGCTCGGTGGACAACGACGCGACACTGCAGCGGTACGCCGAGATGGCGCTCGCGCAGGCGGCGGCCGGCGCCCACGTGCTCGGCGCGTCCGGGATGATGGACGGCCAGGTCGGCGTCGTGCGCCGGGCACTGGACGCGGGCGGGTACACCGACGTGGCGCTGCTGGCGTACGCGGCGAAGTACGCCTCGGCGTTCTACGGGCCGTTCCGCGACGCGGTGGAGTCCACCCTGGAGGGTGACCGGCGCACGTACCAGCAGGATCCCGCCAATCTGCACGAGTCGCTCCGCGAAGTGGCCCTCGATCTCGCCGAGGGCGCCGACATCATCATGATCAAGCCCGCGCTGCCCTACCTCGATGTGGTGTCCCGCGTGGCGTCCACCGTGGACGTGCCGGTGGCGGCGTACCAGGTGTCGGGGGAGTACGCCATGGTCGAGGCGGCGGCCGCGAACGGCTGGCTGGACCGTGACCGGGTGATGCTCGAGACGCTCACCTCGATCCGCCGGGCCGGCGCCCAGATCATCCTGACGTACTGGGCACTCGACGCCGCCCGCCTGCTCCGCCGGGAATAGCCGCCGCCCGCGATACCCCCTATCTAGACATTTCCGAAGTACCATCCGGTCAGCCCTAGTGTCAGGAATATGACAGCTCGCGGCTCTCGGGGTGCCTTGTCTCGTTGGCCCGATCGTGACTTGGCTGGTAACTGGTGGCGCCGGATACATCGGCGCCCACGTCGTACATGCGCTCCGGGCGGCTGGACTGGCCACGGTCGTCATCGATGATCTGTCCTCCGGGATCGCCGGCCGCCTGCCGGCCGATGTCCCGCTGATCCGGATGGACGTCCGCGACGGCGCGCGGGTCTGCGACGTCTTCGGTAGCTACCGGCCGGCGGGGGTCCTGCACCTCGCCGCGCGCAAGGACGTGGCCGAGTCGACCGTGCACCCGCTGCGCTACTACCGGGACAACCTCGACGGCCTGCGCTCGGTGCTCGGCGCGACGGTCCGCCACCAGGTGCCGGCCGTCCTCTTCTCCTCCAGCGCCGCCGTCTACGGCACGCCCAACCGTTCTCCGGTCACCGAGGACGACCCCACCGAGCCGGAGAACCCGTACGGGCGGACCAAGCTCATCGGTGAGTGGATGCTGCGCGACGCCGTGGCGGGCGGCCGGTTCGCCTGGGCCGCGCTGCGGTACTTCAACGTCGCCGGCGCGGCCACCCCGGAACTGGCCGACCGCGGCGGCACGAATCTGGTGCCGCGGCTGCTGCACGCCGCCGCGCGAGGCGTCCCGGCGACCGTGTTCGGCACCGACTACCCGACCCCGGACGGCAGCGCCATCCGCGACTACATCCATGTGGCCGACATCGCCGACGCGCATGTCCGCGTCGCGCTCGCCCTCGCCGGCGGCGAGATCGCCGCCGAGGTGCTCAACATCGGCCGGGGCCAGGGCTCCTCGGTGCTGGAGATGGTGCAGGCCGTGGGCCGTGCCCTCGGCCGCGACCTGCCCTACACCGGCGCACCACGGCGGCCCGGCGACCCCGCCGCCGTGGTGGCCTGCGCCGACCGGATCGCCGACCGGCTCGGCTGGCGTGCCCGGTACGACCTCGACTCCATCGTCGCCTCCGCTGCCGGCCGGGAGCTGATCGCGATCTAGCACCGCCACTCCCGGCCGATTCCCCAACCGAAGGAGCATCCGTGCACCGCTCATTCCTCCCGCGCCGCCCGCTGGCGGCTGGGCTCGCGCTCGCCGTCGCGGCGGTGGTGTACGCGGCTGTGCCCGCGCTGGCCGCCGACCCACCCGAGCGGCAGCGGGTCGACCTGCGTGTCCTCGTGCTCAACAACGGGTCGTCCAGCGTGAACACCATCGTGGCCCAGCTGGACCGGGAGGGCGTGCCGTACGACACCGTGAACCTCGCCGCGGCCAACCGCACCCCGATCACCGCGGCCACGCTCGCCGACACGGCGGGCGGAGTGCCGCGGGCCAGGTACAACGGCGTGGTCGTGCCGTACGAGGATGCCCTGCCGGCCGCCGAGAAGACGGTGCTCACCGACTTCGAGCGCCGGTTCAGGGTGCGCCAGATCAACGCGTACACCTATGCCGGCAGCAACGTCGGCCTGACCGCCGGATACACCGGCAGGCTGGACGGCGCCGCCCTGACCGTCACCGCCGCGGGCAAGGCCGGCGGCTTCGGGTACCTCGCCGGCAGTCTGCGCGTCGAGGATCGCTCGCCGAGCGTCGTGGAGACGTACGGCTACCTGGGTACGCCGGCCGCACCGGCCGGCGCCACGTTCACGCCGCTGGTGACCGGCACCGCGCCCGGCACCGCCACGAGCGGCTCGGTGATGGGCGTGTACGACGCCGACGGCCGGGAGGAACTCGTCGTCACCGTGGCGAGCAACCCCACCCAGACGCATGCCACGCTGCTCGCCCACGCCGCGCTGACCTGGCTCACCCGCGGTGTCCATCTGGGACTGTGGCGGAACTGGTTCAGCGTCCACGTCGACGACGTGCTCCTGCCGGACGACCGGTGGAGCACCACCGCGAACTGCACGGTCGGCGACGACTGCAATCCCAACCGGGACCCGGCCGTCTCGCCGTACAACCGGCCGATCCGGATGGTGTCGGCGGACGTGACGAACCTGGTGTCGTGGCAGAACGCCAACGGCATGAAGCTCGATCTCGCCTACAACGGCGCGGGCAGCGTCGAGGCCGGTGCGACCGACCAGCTCACCGCATCGCTGGTGGCCAACCGGGCGCAGTTCCGGTGGATCAACCACACCTACTCCCACCCGTACCTGGGCTGCGTGCAGAACTTCTCGGTGGTCCCGTGGCGCTGCGCCACCGACCCGGCCACCGGCGCTGTCCGCTGGATGCCACGGGCCGAGATCACCGCCGAGATCACCCGCAACGTCGACTGGGCCCGGAGCAGGGGCATCGTGGTCGATCCGACCGAACTCGTCACCGGTGAGCACTCCGGCCTGAAGTCGTTGCCGCATATGACCACGGACAACCCGAATCTGGGCCCGGCGCTGACCGCGGCCGGCGTCCGGACGGTCGCCTCCGACGCGTCGCGGGAGTCGGCGCCGCGCACCATCGGCTCGGCCCGTACCGTGCCGCGGCACCCGATGAACATCTTCTACAACGTGGGGACCGCCGCCGAGGAGGTCGACGAGTACAACTGGATCTACACCAGCCGGGCGGACGGCGGCAGTGGCATCTGCGAGGCCAACCCGGCCACCTCCACCTGCATTCCGCCGCTGTCTCCGGCGACCGGGTTCAGCGGGTACATCGCGCCCACCGAGGCCCGGATCGCCTTCGACCACGTGGTCTCCGCCGATCCCCGGCCGCACTACGCGCACCAGTCCAACATCACCGAGGGCCGCATCCTGTACCCGGTCCTGGACACGGTGCTGAGCCGGTACCGGGCGACGTTCACGACCGCGACGCCGCTGATCAATCCCCGCTACTCCGACGTGATGAAGCTCCAGCGGCAGCAGGAGCGGTGGCGGGCCGCCGTGCGGGCACGCAGCGTCGAGGCGTACCTGCTCGACGGCCGGGTCACCGTGGTGAACCGGGGCACCACCACGCTCGACGTCCCGATCACCGTTCCGGCCAACACCAGGACGGTCACCGTGACCCTGGGTGTCGAGTCCACCGGCGCGGTGTACGGCGAGGCGTACGGCGTGGAGCGGTCCGCATGGAAGAGCCTGCCCAGCGGCGGCCAGCAACTGCTCCGACTGCCGAGTTGAGGTGAGCATGCGGGTCGCGCTTGTGAATGAGGGGACGTATCCGTACGTCGCCGGCGGGGTGAGCACCTGGTGCGATCAACTGGTTCGCGGAATGACGGACGTCAGCTGGGACCTCGTGGCGATCGTCGGCACCGAACCGGATCGACAGGTGGCCGCGCTGCCCCGCAACGTGCGCTCGCTGACCACCGTGCCGGTGTGGGGCCCGGCCCGCCAGGCCCGGGCGCGTCCCGCGCAGGCGCGTCTGATCCGGCACCAGGCCGAGGCCGCCGCCAGCATGCTGTGCTGGGGAATGCTCGTGGAATCGCCATCCGCCGCGGCGGCCTTCGCGGTGGGGCTGCGTGAGCTGAGCGAACTCGCGCGCCCCACCGAGCCGCCGGTGAAAGGCCGGTTCGGCACGAGACGTGGCCCGACCCCGACCGGGCCGGGTCACGTCGGGCCGGCTCAGGGCGGGCCGGCTCAGGGCGGGCGTACGCCCGGCGGCCTGGGGACGCATCCGTTGGCCGGGGTGGTGCTCACCGACATCCTGCTCGACGCGTGGCGCCGGGCGGTGGCCGGCGGCACCCGACTGCCCCGGCTGACCCTGCACGAGGCGGACCAGGCGGCCGCCGTCATCGAGCACGCGGTCCGGCCACTGGCCGTGTCGTTACCGTCCGATGTGGACGTGTGCCACGCGAACGCCAACGGGCTCGCCTCGATGGTGGCGCTCGCGGCGAAGTGGCGCGCCGACGTGCCGTTCCTGATGACCGAGCACGGCGTGTACCTGCGCGAGCGCTATCTGGCCCTCGCCGACCCGGCGGCCCACCAGGGCCCCGGCGTGAAGTGGGCGGTGCTGCGTTTCTACCGTGCCCTGGCCCGACTGGCGTACGCCGAGGCCGACTCGATCGCGCCGGTCAGCAGCTTCAACTCGCGGTGGGCGGTGCGGCACGGCGCCGACCCGGCGTCGGTGTCGGTCATCGGCAACGGCGTGGATCCGGAGCGGTACCCGCCGCTGGCGGTGGAGGTGGACGAGCCGGTGCTGTCCTGGGTGGGTCGCATCGATCCGCTCAAGGATCTGGAGACGCTGATCCACGCCCTGGCCGTGACGCGGCGGACGGTCCCCGACGCCCGGCTGCATCTCGCCGGCCTGGTCCCGGCCGGCAACGAGGCGTACGCCCGGGGCTGCCTGGACCTGGTGGACAACCTCGGCCTGGGCGGGGCGGTGCACTTCACCGGGCCGGTGGCGAGCAGCCGTGAGGTGTTCGCCGCCGGTCAGGTGGCGGTGCTGTCAAGCGTCTCCGAGGGCATGCCCTACACCGTCCTGGAGGCGATGATGTGCGGCCGGGCCACGGTGAGCACCGATGTCGGCGGCGTCGCCGAGGCGGTCGGCGAGGCGGGCGTGATCGTCGGCCCCCGGGACCCGGAGGCGTTCGGGGCTGCCTGCGCCGAACTGCTCACCGATTCCCGCCGGCGCCACCACCTCGCCGAGGCCGGGCGGCTGCGCGCCCGCCGGGTGCACACCATGGACCGGTGCCTGCGCGCGTACGCCGACCGGTACGCCCACCTGCGCGGCGCGGCGCGGCCCGGCGCCGGCGTGATCGGGGATCCGGTGGTGCACCAATGAGCGGGGAGTCCTCGATCCGCGTGCCGGGGCCGCGCCAACCCCCGGTCAGCGCGCCGCACCCGGCGCGGGTGACCAGCGGCACCGGGTACGGCCGGGCCAACCGGGTGGTGGTGCTCGCCGCGCGGATGCGCCCGGCCTGCCACAACGCCATCGATGCCGACGAGGTGGCCGCCATCCTCGAGGCGAGCGGCATCAACGACCGGGTGGCCACCCGCGAGTACGGTCATCCGTCGGTGTTCGCGCTCGCGGCCGCCGTCCTGGAGCACACACCGCCGCGCGACCCGGCCGCCGCGTCGGCGGACCGCACGGCTCCGGCGCTGCCGGCGGCGCGGGTGATCGGCGAGACGCTGACCCGGTCGGCCCTCTACCTGACCCCCCTGATCGTCGGGTACGGCGCGGCGCAGGCGGCGACCGGCGCGGGTCCGTTGGCCACGCTGGGGACGCTGATCGTCGGGTGGGGCACCGGGCAGGCGCTGGCCTACCTCGGCCACGGCCGGCGAAGTCGGCGGGGCGCGCCTTCGGCCACCCGCAGGCTCGCCGGTGGCTTCGCGGCGGTGGCCGCGGTGTGGCTGGCAGTCCTGGCGTTGGCCGGCACGACCGGGCCACGGGCGTACCTGGTGGCCGCGGTGCAGCTCGCGCTGTTCGCGGTGACCGCCGCGGCGCTGGTGACCGGTCGGGAGCGGGTCGTGCTGGCAGGTGCGGTGCCGTGCTGGCTGGTGGCCGCAGCGGTCGCGCTGGGCGCCACCCGGTTCTCCGTGGTGGCGTTGCTGGCTTCGCTGGTGCTGCTGGTCGGCGTGGCGTACGCGCCGGCCCTGCGCCGCGACGTGGCGCCGGTCAGCGGTCGCTGGCGGACCCGACGCGACGAGTACGGCAACGCGGTGCGCCACGCGTTGGTCGGCACCGGCCAGGCGGCGCTGCTCGCGATCGTGGCGCTGCGCGACGCGTCCACCATGATCCCGCCGGAGGCCGTGCCGCTGGTCTGCGCGATCCCGTTGATCGAGCTGACGGTGATCTGGCACCAGTGGCGGGTGAACGCCGCCCGCGCGGTGCTGGACGATCCGGCGCTGTTCGACCGGCGACTCGCCCGGGTCACCCGGGCCACGCTGACCATACTGGCGGTGCCGGTGCTGATCGGCGCCGGCATCGCGGCCGCCGTATGGTCCGGTGCGGCGGTGCCCGGCGGGGGGCGGTCGGCAGCCGCGGTCCTGCTGTGCGGGCTGTACGCGCTCTGCCTGATCCTCGCGGCGCACCATCGCACCGTCACCGCGGCGGTGCTGGTGTGGTGGCCCGCGTTGCTGATCGGCGGCGGCGGCTGGTTGGCCCCGTCCCTCGGCGCGGTGGCGCCCTCCTTCCACGATTCGCTGGCGTGGGGCACACTGCTCGGAGCGGCTGTGCCAGGGCTCGCCGTCGTCGCCCACGTCCTGCGGGATCCGGAGAGCTACCGATGATGCTGCTCCCGCTCTATGTGCACCCACTGGAGGATCCGTCCGCCTGGGAGGCGGCCGCGTGTGCCGGGCGGGGCGTGCTCGTCGTGGTCAATGTCCACAATGGTCCGGGCGAGGGTCGGGAGGCGGCGTACACCGAGGTGACCGCCCGGCTGTACCAGGCCGGGGTGCCCATGCTCGGCTACGTCGACCTTGGATATCTGCACCGTCCCCGCGCGGAGATCTTCAGCGACCTCACCGGCTGGGGGCGGTATCCGGTCGGCGGCGTCTTCTTCGATCAGGCGCCGAGCGGGCGTGCCGAAATCGGCGAGGTCACCCGGATCGCGCGGGCCGCCC
The DNA here is from genome assembly GCA_035296325.1 of Micromonosporaceae bacterium. Lineage (GTDB taxonomy): Bacteria > Actinomycetota > Actinomycetes > Mycobacteriales > Micromonosporaceae > DATHBD01. The sequence continues at coordinate 144,447 of DATHBD010000062.1, forward strand.
GCGGCTCGGTGGTGCTCAACCCGGGCACCTACCCGGACCCGGGCTACGCGGCGATCGCCGACATCGTGTGCACCTACGAGGGCAGCTGGACGCGGTACGCGGCCACGCCGACGATGCCGTACTGGCCGCGCGCCGCGCACCTGGTGTACGGGGTGCCGACCGGCCTGCTCGGGGAGGCTGAGACGTTGCTGCGGGCCCGCGCCGCGCACGGCCTGGCAACCGACCTGGACATGCCCCAGCCGTACCTCGGGGTGCCGCCCCGGGTGCGTGCCGCGCTGCCCCGACGACTGCCCGGCCCAGCAGCGGTGACATGAGCCGCCGCCGTACCCGGTGGGTCGCCGCCGCCGTCCTCGTCGCGGGTCTGATCCTGGGGTACGCCGTCGCCTGCACCGACTGGACCGCGCGCCGGGGCGCCCCGCGCGGGTCCCCGGGCACGTCGCCGTCCGCGGGGTCCGCGTCGCAGCCGGGGTCCGCGGCTCCGTCCCCGACCGCGCTGCCCAGCGGCAGCGAATCCGCGGTGCCATCCTCCGGCGCGCCCACCGTCGGGCCCGGGAGTAGCCCGCCCGGTGGCTGGTGGCGCCCGAAGCCGGGGCTGTCCTGGCAGTGGCAGCTCTCCGGCCCGCTGGACCGGTCGGTGCCCGCGGACGTGTACGACATCGACGGCGTGGAGAGTTCCGCAGCCGACGTGGCCGCGCTGCACGCGGCCGGCCGGCGGGTGATCTGCTACCTCAACGCGGGCGCCTACGAGGACTTCCGCCCGGACCGGGGGCGGTTCCCGGCGGCCGTGCTGGGCCGGGAACTGGACGGCTGGCCGGGGGAGCGGTGGCTGGACGTACGGCGCTGGGACGTCCTCGCCCCGATCATGACCGCGCGGATGCGCCAGTGCCGGGACAAGGGCTTCGACGCGGTGGAGCCGGACAATGTGGACGCCTACGCCAACGACAGCGGCTTCCCCCTCACCGCCGCCGACCAGCTCACCTACAACCGCCGCCTGGCCGATCTGGCGCACTCCCTGGGCCTGGCCGTCGGCCTGAAGAACAACGTCGAGCAGGCGGCGGAACTGGCGCCGGTGTTCGACTTCGCGGTGAACGAGGAGTGTGCCAGCTACGACGAGTGTGATGCGCTGCGGGTCTTCCCGGAGTCCGGCAAGCCGGTGTTCCACACCGAGTACGACGTACCCACCGTGACGTTCTGTGCCGCGGCGCGGGCCCGGGGCTTCTCCTCCATCCGCAAGCGGCTGGACCTGGACGCCTGGCGGGAAACCTGCTGAGCCAGCGCTGAGCTAGCCCGCCAGGTCGAGGCGGGCGGCCAGCTCGGCGACGTCCACCTCGTACTCGCGCCACTGCCGGTCCGGCTGGAAACCGAGCTCGGTGTTGACTTTGAGCATCGGCTCGTTCTCCATGGCGTTCCAGGTCTGCACGTCGAGCAGCTGGGGCTCGGCCGCGCGCAGCTCGAACAGCATGCGCGCCTTGAGGGCCCGCCCGATGCCGTAGCCGCGGTGGCTCGGCAGCACGATCGTGTCGTACTGGTCGGCGCGGGTGGGGCGCTGGGCGGGCACCACCACCTCGGTGAGCCCGGCGACGCTACCGGACTGTTCGTGCACCGCCAACACGATGTACGGCTTGAGTCCGCGCGCGTGCAGCGTACGCAGGCTGACCCGCAGCCGCTCCGGATCCTGTGAGCTGGGGCGCAGCTCGAGGTCGCCGAGTTCGGTCTCCCGCACCGCCTCCTTGGCCTGCGCATACGTACCGAACAGCGACTCGGGTGGCCCGCCCGGGTGGTACTCGATGCGGTACCCCGAGCCGATCCCGCGGGCCATCTCGCCCAGGCGCAGCCAGTCCACGCTGGACAGGTCGAGCACGTTGCGCACCTCGACGAAGGCACAGCGGAAGCCGTGCGCCTCGAAGAACTCCACGGCCGGTGTGCCGCCCACGACCTCCACCCCGATGGAGGAGAAGCCCTGCTCGGAGGCGAGGCGGGTGGCGGCGCCGAGCAGCGCCCGGCCGATCCCGTGGCGGCGCGACTTCGGGCGGACCACCAGCTCAAGTACGCCGATGTCGTCCATCAGCAGCATCGTGGCGTGCCCGACGATCTCGCCGGCGGGAGATCCGAGGGCCACCCAGGTGACCCGGCGCTGATCCGGCATGGTGACCGCGAGGTACTCCCGGAAGCGGTCGGGCACCCACTGGGGATCCTCCGGAAGGTCGACCGCCAGCACCTGGTTGATGGTGCCGATGACCGCGTCCAACTCGGCCGCCGAAGCGGTTGCCGGGTCCCACTCGCGCACCATCACTGGTATAGCTTGCCCATTCGCGCACCCGTACGGAAGAGCCCGCGCCGTTGTTCTATACGTTCTGCATTCCGGTGATCTCACAGGGTCAGCGACTGCGTTGACCGTAGTCGTTGGCTGCGGCGTGAACGTCCTGGATGTAGACCCGCACCGCGTTGTATGACTCGATCGCCGACCACCAGTCACCCGGTCGGGTCAGGTTGCGTCCGCCGGCGCAGAGATAGCTCGCAGCGGCGAGGGCGGCGTCGTCCATGTCGTTCGGGTCGGCGGCGCCGTCGCGGTCCGCGTCCACCCGGTACTTCTCCCAGGTCGACGGGATGAACTGCATCGGGCCGACGGCCCGGTCCCAGGTGCGGTCGCCGTCGAGGCGGCCGGTGTCGGTGTCCTGGATCCGGTCGCGGCCGCCATTGCCGTCCAGCGGTAGGCCGACGATGGTCGGCACGGCCTTGCCGTCGGGCTGCAGCGTGGCATTGGCCTGGCCATGGTTCGACTCGATCTTGCCGATCCCGGCCAGGGTGGTCCAGCTCAGATTGCACCCTGGGGCGCTCTGCGCCGTGATCAGCTCGGCGTAGCCGTAGGCCGCCAGGGCGACCGGAGGTATCCCGACCTTGGCGTTCACCCCGGTAGCCCAGCTGCTGAGCGCGTCCGCCGGGCGGCCCGTGGCGGCCCCACCGGGCGGCTGCACGCCGGGCAGGCCACCCGCGGGCGGCCCTGGCGACGGCAGGGCGCCAGCTTCCTCGTCGCCGGACTCGTCGGACTCGTCGGCCCGGTCCTCCCCGGACTCGTCGGCCCGGCGGGTCGGGCCGGCGCCCTCGCCGCGTTCCGCGTTGGCGGCGGTCGCCGACGGCGGCGGTGCCGTGCGGGGCACCACCACGGCGCCCGCGGCCGCGGCCACCGCGAGGATCACCGCGAGCAGCAGGCCGGGGAGGGCGAACCGGCCCGAGGGCCGGCCGCGCCACTGGCGGATGCGACCGGCCAGGGCGCTCCTCCGCAGCGGCGGCAGCGTCCAGGTCCGGCCGGCGATGCGGATGGTCATTGGCCGTCGACGTTCCCCCATACAGTCGAGTATGCCAATATGCGGCGATCTCGCTGTGCCCGCCCACTCCTGCCGGCGCGGGGCCCTTCCGCGATGGCCGTAGCCGGCTAACCTGGGGCGCATGCCCCGGTACGAGTACCGCTGCCGCGACTGCGGCGCCATGTTCGAGGTTCATCGCCCGATGCGCGAGGCGGGCGTCAGCTCCCCGTGTCCGGCCGGGCACGGCGATACCGTGAAGCTGCTGTCCACGGTCGCGTTGACCGGTCGGGGGGCCGGCGGCGGCAGCAGAGATTACGGCCCGTCACTGTCGGGTGCCGGCGGATCCTCGGGCGGTTCGGCCGGCGGCGGTTGCTGCGGCGGGGGTTGCGGCTGCTGACCTGCCCGGATCCCGGGTTGCCCGGCCCGGGTGCGGTGGAGCGACCCGTTCCTACGATGCGCGCCGGAGGGAGGCGGAGGATCACGTGTCGGTGCGGACCCACCTGCCTCGGGGACTTGTGACGTTCCTGTTCACCGACATCGAGGGGTCGACCCGGCTGGCTCAGCTGCTGGGGGCTGACTACCGCCAGGTGCTGCACGACCATCGCGACATCATCCGGAGCGCCGTCACCGAGGCGGCCGGCGTCGAGTTGTTCACCGAGGGTGACTCGGTGTTCGTGGCGTTCGCCGACGCCGCCTCCGCGGTCCGGGCCTGCGTGGCCGCTCAGCGCGGTCTCGCGGACCACGATTGGCCGTCGCCCGCCGCGCGACCGAGGGTGCGGATGGGCCTGCACACCGGGTACGCCGAGCCGCTGGCCGGCGAGTACACCAGCCCGGAGGTGCACCGCGCCGCCCGGGTGGCCGCGGCCGCGCACGGTGGCCAGGTGCTCTGCTCGGCCGCCACCGTGGCCAACGTCGCGCAGCACGGCGCGCTGGCGGACGACGTGTGGCTGCTCGACCTCGGGCCGCACCGACTGCGCGGGTTCGACGGCCGGGAGCGGCTGCACCAACTGGTGGCGCCGGGTTTGGACCGGCAGTTTCCCCGACTGCGTACGGTCGACGCCCCGGCCCACAACCTGCCGACGCAGGTGACCCGGTTCATCGGGCGGGGCGCGGAGCGCGGAGCGCTCCGGGACCTGCTGGGCGAGCACCGCCTGGTGACCGTGGTCGGGGCGGGCGGGGCGGGCAAGACCCGGCTTGCCGTCGAGGTCGCCGGCGAGCTGGTGGAGTCCTACCCCGACGGTGTGTGGTTCGTCGATCTGAGCGCGGTCTCCGACCCGAGCCTCGTGGAGGTCAGCGTCGCGGCCTCCATCGGCCTGCGTCCCGAGCCCGGGCGCCCGGTGCTGGACACGATCGCTGACTACGCCGGCGACCGGCGGCTCCTGCTGGTGCTCGACACCTGTGACGCGCAGCTTGCGTCGGCCCGCCGGTTGACCGCCCGGATGCTCGCCGCCGGTGCCGACATCACCGTGCTGGCAACCAGCCGGGAGCCGGTCGGGCTCCCCGGAGAGCTGGTGTGGCGCATCCCTCCGTTGACCGTGCGGGCCGCCGCCGGCGGGGGCTTCAGCGACGCGGTCGCGCTGCTGGTCGACCGGGCCTCCGCCGCACGGGGTGGCCGACCGGCGGATCCGACCGAGATCGCCCAGCTCACCCACGTCGCGCAGGCTCTGGACGGGCTGCCGTTGGCGATCGAGCTGGCGGCGGCGCGGCTCCGGCTGCTCTCGGCGACCCAGCTGGCCGCCCGCGTCGACGACATCCTGGGCACCCTGGATGCCGGATCGGGCACCGGTGACCTCCGATCGCAGCCGGCGCCAGCCCCCGATGACGCCCGGCCGGTCGGTGCCGACCGGCACCGGACCATGCAGGCGGCGGTGAGCTGGTCCTACCGCACGCTGGACGCCCGGGCCGCCCGGCTGCTGCGGCGCCTGTCGGTCTTCGCCGGCGCGGTGGAACTGCCCGCGATCGAGTGGCTGTACGAGCGCGATCCGCTGGATGCCCTCGCCACACTTGTGGACAAGTCCCTCCTGCAGGCCGAGCCGACCGCCACCGGTGCCACGTACCGGCTGCTCGACCCGATCCGTGCCTTCGCCGCCCGCTGCCTCACCGAGGCCGGTGAGGAGACGGCGGCGCGGAACCGCCACGTCGACTGGTGCCTGCAGACGGTGCAGGCGGCACACCTCGACGGTGACGGCCGGCCGGTGACGCTCTCGCTGTACACGCTGGATCCCCTCGCCGACGAGCTGCGCGCCGCGCTGCACTGGTCGGTCACCCGGGGCAGCGCCCGGGTCGGCCTGGCGTTGGCGAGCGGGCTCGACCAGTGGTGGCGGGAGCGGGGGTTGGCGGGCGAGGGCCGGATGTGGCTGTCCCGGCTGTACGAGCGCACCGACACGACCGGGGAGCCGGTCCCCGACGACGAGTTGGCGGCGGCGTACCACGTCCACGCGATGCAGGCCGGCGCGGACGGCGAGTACCGCGAAGAGTTGATCTTCTCGCAGCGGGCCGAGAGCGCTGCCCGCCGAGCCGGCGATCCGGGCCTGATCGCGCGCGTCCTGGCTGGGCGCGGCGCGACGTTGATCGACGTGGGTCGGGTCGAGGACGCCGAGCGGGCGTGCCGCGAGGTGATCGCGTGGGCGGACCAGCACCGGGTGGCCGGTGAGGCGCTCTTCGCCGTCTATACCCTCGCCGAACTGCTGTGGAGCCGGGGCGATCTGGACGAGGCGGCCGATCTGCTGGCCGCCGCCCGTCCGGTGGAGACGGCCCGCCCGCTGGATCGCGGCCGGCGGACCGTCGACATGATCCTCGGCCTGGTGGCGCTGAGCCGGGCGGACCTCGTCGCGGCGCACGACCACCTGGTGGTGGCCCTGCGCTCCCGCATGGCGTACGGCTTCCACTCCCGGTCCTGCGAGACGATCAATGCGATGGCGGTGCGCTGCGCGCTGGCCGGCGACTTCGCCACCGCGGCCCGGCTGTTCGGCGCGGCACAGTCGGTGCGGACCCGACTGCGCTGCTCACCCGGTGCCTTCGGCGCCTACTGGACCCAGCGCGAGGCCGCCGTCCGGGAGGCCCTCGGCGACGAGGAGTTCGACGCGGCGTACGCCGAGGGCACCGGCCTGACGCTGGAGGGCGCCGCCGCGCTCGCGCTGACGGTCGAGCACCCGGACCTGGCCCCGGCCTCTCCCCGCTTCACCACCCGCGCCAGCCGCGCCGCCCCGTGACGGAAAAGCCGTGTGCCATACCGACCGTCCTCCGGACTCCGGTCGCCCTCCCCTCGCATTACGTGCTCGGGGCATCACGCTCCGCCACGCCGGGGGTCGGGCGATGGCTACTTCATTGCGTATAGACCTGCTCTCGTTTGTGCGAGCAGGTCTATACGTTGCGAACTGAGAAACGACACCGCCGGGGAGCCGATCGCGCTGCCGGCTCCGGGCAGGACGTGCCGGCGTGCGGCCGGACGTGCCGGCGTGCCCGCCACCGGCATGCCGGCACGCGCGTGTCCGGCGCGGCGCACGGGTTACAGGACGGTCCAGGTGTCGCCGGCGTTGAGGAGGGCGGCCAGGTCGTCGGCGGGGTTGGGGGCGGCCTTCGCCTTGGCGGTGGTGAGCTGGTCGCGGACCATGTCGTCGTAGGCGGGACGGTCCACCGCGCGGAACACGCCGATCGGGGTGTGCCGCAGGTCGGTGCCCGGCAGGCGGGACAGCGCAAACGCGTACGCCGGCTCGGTGACCGTCTCGTCGTGCACCACGATCTGGTCCGGCGTGACCGACGCTGTCGGCACCACGGTGAGCCCGAACCCGCCCTGTGGGTGCGTGACGGCCCACTCCCCGTCCTTGCCGAACGTGATCGGTTGCCCGTGCTCCAGCCGGACCAGCGCCTGATCCCGGGTGTCCGGGTCCTTGAGCACCTCGAACGCACCGTCGTTGAAGATGTTGCAGTTCTGGTAGATCTCCACGAACGCGGAGCCGCGGTGGTCCGCCGCCGCCCGCAGCACCGACTGCAGGTGCTTGCGGTCGGTGTCCAGGGTGCGGGCCACGAACGAGGCCTCGGCACCGAGTGCCAGCGAAATCGGGTTGAACGGCGAGTCGCTCGACCCGGACGGCGTGGACTTAGTGATCTTGCCAAGCTCGGAGGTCGGCGAGTACTGGCCCTTCGTCAACCCGTAGATCCGGTTGTTGAACAGCAGGATCTTGAGGTTGACGTTGCGCCGCAGCGCGTGGATCAGGTGGTTGCCGCCGATGGAGAGCGCGTCGCCGTCACCGGTGATCACCCAGACCGACAGGTCCGGGCGGGACACCGAGAGGCCGGTCGCGATCGCCGGCGCGCGGCCGTGGATCGAGTGCATGCCGTACGTGTTCATGTAGTACGGGAAGCGCGAGGAGCAGCCGATGCCGGAGACGAAGACGATCCGCTCCTTGGGGATCTGCAGCTCCGGCATGAACGACTGCATGGCGGCCAGGATCGCGTAGTCACCGCACCCGGGGCACCAGCGCACCTCCTGGTCGGACTTGAAATCCTTCATCGAAAGTTTCAACGCTATGGGTTCAGGCATTCTTGACGACCTCCTCGAGCATGGCCTCCAGCTCGGCGGACTGGAACGGCAGCCCACGGACCTGGTTGTACGGGATCGCGTCGACGAGGTACCGCCCGCGGATCACGTGCGCGAGCTGCCCCAGGTTCATCTCCGGAATCACCACCCGGTCATAAGCCCGCAGCACCTCGCCCACATTCCCCGGCATCGGGGCCAGGTGCCGCAGGTGTGCCTGGGCGATCGGCAGGCCGCGTTGGCGCAGGGCCCGGCAGGCCGCGCCGATCGGGCCGTAGGTCGAGCCCCACCCGAGGACCAGCGTGCGGGCGTCGCCGTCCGGGTCCTCGACCTCCAGGTCGGGCACCTCGATCCCGTCGATGCGGGCCTGCCGGGTGCGCACCATGAAGTCGTGGTTCGCCGGGTCGTACGAGATGTCGCCGGTCTTGTCGGCCTTCTCCAGCCCGCCGATGCGGTGCTCCAGGCCCGGCGTACCCGGGATGGCCCAGGGACGGGCCAGCGTCTCCGGATCACGCAGGTACGGCAGGAAGGTCTGGCCGTCCTCAGCGTTCGGCCCGGTCGCGAAGTCGGCCTCGACCGTGGGCAGGTCGGCCGGCTCGGGCAGACGCCACGGCTCGGAGCCGTTGGCGATGTAGTTGTCCGACAGCAGCATCACCGGTGTGCGGTACCTGATGGCGATCTGGGCGGCCTCGAGCGCGGTGGCGAAGCAGTCCGACGGGGAGCGCGGCGCCAGCACCGCGATCGGGGCCTCGCCGTGCCGGCCGAAGAGCGCCATGTTCAGGTCGGCCTGCTCGGTCTTGGTGGGCAGACCGGTGGACGGGCCGGCGCGCTGCACGTCGATGATCAGCAGCGGCAGCTCCAGGGCGACCGCGAGCGAGATGGTCTCGCTCTTCAGCGCGATACCGGGCCCGGAGGTGGTGGTCACGCCGAGCGCCCCGCCGTAGGACGCGCCGAGCGCGACGCCGATCGCCGCGATCTCGTCCTCGGCCTGCACCGTGGTGATGCCGAACTTCTTGTGCCGGCTCAGCTCGTGCAGGATGTCGGAGGCCGGGGTGATCGGGTAGGCGCCGAGGAAGACCGGCAGCTTGGACTGCACGCCGGCGGCGACGATGCCGAGGGCAAGCGCCTGGTTGCCGGTGATGTTGCGGTACGTCCCGGGCAGCATCTGCGCCGGCTTGACCTCGTACCGGACGGCGAAGTCCTCGGTGGTCTCACCGAAGTTCCACCCGGCCCGGAAGGCGGCGATGTTGCCCGCCGCGAGCTCCGGTCGGCTGGCGAACTTGCGCTCCAGGAACCGGATGGTCGACTCGTGTGGCCGGGAGTACATCCACGAGAGCAGGCCGAGCGCGAACATGTTCTTGGCCCGCTCGGCGTCCTTCTTCGAGACACCCGAGGACTCCAGTGCCTTGATCGTCATCGACGTCAGCGCCACCGGGTGCAGCGCGTACCCGTCGAGCGATCCGTTCTCCAGCGGGTTCTCCGCGTAGCCGACCTTGGTCAGGTTGCGCTTGGTGAACTCGTCGGTGTTGACGATGATGTCGGCGCCCAGTGCCAGGTCGCCGATGTTGGCCTTGAGCGCGGCCGGGTTCATCGCCACGAGGACGTGTGGGGCGTCCCCGGGGGTGAGGATGTCGAAGTCGGCGAAGTGCACCTGGAAGCTGGACACGCCAGGCAGCGTCCCGGCGGGTGCCCGGATCTCCGCCGGGAAGTTCGGCAGCGTCGAGATGTCGTTGCCGAGCTGGGCGGTCTCCGAGGTGAACCGATCGCCGGTGAGCTGCATGCCGTCGCCGGAGTCGCCAGCGAAGCGGATCACGACTCGATCCAGCTGGCGGACCTGCTTCGTCACGGGTGGTGACCTCCTTGCGGCGACAACGGGTGGTGCGGGCAGCCGGCGCGTCGCCGCTGAGCAGCCTCGGGCCACCTCGATGACGGGCAGGTGGGAGGGGCCCGCTCCTTCTTACACGTCAAGACTACGTCGGTGCCAGCCGCCCGCCCGCCGTCCCAGATCCGGGCCGGCGCGGGACGGCCCGGATCCGCGCGGAAACGTCGACCAATCCTCCCGGCAGATCGCTCCGAATACCGCAGGAGAGAACGCTTGCCACGGCTGCCAACAAAGCCGAATCAACCAGGAGGAAGTCCCATGAAGCGCATCTTTGCGATCGGCGGCGTCGTCGCGGTGCTGGCCATGTCGGCGTGCGGGTCCACCGACACCGACTCAACCGCCAGCGGAAACGCCACCAGCGCGGCCCCCACTCCGGCCGCCACGAGCGCCGCACCGTCGCCGAGTGCGATGCCGGCGACGTTCGGCGCGGCCTGCTCGGCGGTGCCGACCGACGCCACCAACCCGGGCAGCTTCGACGCGATGTCCAAGGTGCCGGTGGCGACCGCGGCATCCGGCAACCCGCTGCTGTCCACCCTGGTGACGGCCGTCACCAAGGCCCAGCTCGGTGACACACTTAACTCCGCCAAGAACATCACCGTCTTCGCGCCGACCAATGACGCGTTCGGCAAGATCCCGGCGGACGCCCTCAATGCCGTCCTCGCCAACGACGCGCAGCTCAAGAGCATCCTGACCTACCACGTCGTGGGTGAGACGGTGACTCCGGACAAGCTCGCCGGCACGTTCAAGACGCTGCAGGGCACCGACCTCACCGTCGCGGGCAGCGGCAGCAGCTTCACCGTCAACGGCGCCGCCGCGGTCATCTGCGGGAACGTGCAGACCGCCAACGCCACCGTCTACATCATCGACACCGTCCTGATGCCGAAGGCCTGACCTGACCGGGTCACCACCGGAAGGGGGCCCCGCTCACCGCCCAGCGCGGAAGAGGGGGCCCCTTCCCATATCCAGAGGAGGGTTTGTCGTGGCACTGAACATCCACGCCGGCGCCGCCGGGCTGCTCGCCGCCGGCGTCGGGCTGGCCGTGGCGGACCTGGTCGCCCAGCAGGTACGGCCCGAGTCAGCGCCCCTGTTCACGGTGGGTGGCACGATCATCGATGCCACGCCGACCGCGCTCAAGGAGTTCGCCGTCCGGACGCTCGGCAACGCCGACAAGCCGGTCCTCCTCGCCGGCATCGGTCTGATCCTCGCCGCGCTGGCCGCCACGGCCGGTGTGGTCGCGGCGAACCCGCGCCGGCGGTGGCTGGGCATCGGCCTGCTCGCCGCGCTCGGGCTGGTCGGCGCGGTGACCGCGATGCTGCGTCCGGACGCCGGCCCGCTCGACCTGGTACCCGGGGTGGTGGCGGCGACCGTCGCGGCGCTCACCCTGGTGGCGCTGACCCGTCGGCGCGCGGCACAGCCCGGGGAGCCGACCGGCCGCGACGAGCAGCCCGGTGCGGCCCTCGGCCGCGACGGTCGGCGCCAGTTCCTGCGTACCGCCGGTGTGGTGACCGGCATCGCCGTCGTCGCCGCCGGTGGCTCCGCGTGGCTGCGCCGCGGCCGGGCCACCGCGACCGACCGGGCGCGCAACTCGCTCATCCTGCCGCCGCCGGCCAGCCCTGCGCCGGCGCTGCCGGCCGGCGCCGGGCCGGACTTCGTCACGCCGAACCGGGAGTTCTACCGGGTGGACACCGCGCTGACCGTGCCGCGCATCGATCCCGACACCTGGCAGTTGCGGATCACCGGCATGGTGGACCGGCCCCGCACCTTCACCCTCGACCAGCTGCTCGACCGGCCGCTGCTGGAGCGGCACCTGACCCTCAACTGCGTCTCCAACGAGGTGGGCGGGCCCTACATCGGCACGGCCAAGTGGCTCGGCGCATCGCTGGCCTCACTGATCCGCGAGGCGGGGCCCCAGGCCGGTGCGGATCAACTGGTGGCCCGCGGCGCCGACGGGATGACGATCGGCACACCGCTGGAGACCGTCCTGGACGGCCGGGACACGATGCTCGTGGTCGGCATGAACGGCGAGCCGCTCCCCGCCGACCACGGCTTCCCGGTGCGGATGCTGACCCCGGGCGTCTACGGCTACGTGGGGTCCTGCAAGTGGCTCATCGAACTGGAAGTGACCACCTTCGACGCCTACGACGTCTACTGGGTCAAGCGCGGCTGGGCGGCGAAGGCGCCGGTGAAGACGGCGTCCCGAATCGACCGCCCAGCCCCGCTGACGCCGGTCAGCGCCGGCCCGGTCCGGGTCGCCGGGGTGGCCTGGGCACAGCGGCGTGGCATCGCGTCGGTCGAGGTGCAGGTGGACGACGGTCCGTGGCGACAGGCCGCGCTCGCGCCCAGCCCGTCGATCGACACGTGGGTGCAGTGGAGCCTGATGTGGCCGGCCGAGCCGGGCGAGCACCGGCTCCGGGTACGGGCCACCGACCGCACGGGCGCGGTGCAGGTCGAGCCGCGGGTGACCCCGTTTCCGGACGGCGCCACCGGCTGGCACACCCTGTCCGTGACGGTGAACTAGCCGGACCGGGCACTCGCGCCGGCGCGACACGCCGGAGGGCCCCGTGACATGTGCCTTAGGCACGTAATAGGGCCGCTATTCGGTGCTTTTCTCGCATGTCAGCGACAAAACTCTGCGGGCGGACCGGGGCGGCGCGCCGGTACGCTGCACGGGGTGGACTCCTATCTCGGGTCGTACGCGACGCTGGGGCTGCTGCTGGTGGTCGGAAGCGGTGTGTTCGTCGCCGCGTTCACCGTCAACCGGCTCCTGCGGCCGGCGCGCCCGGCCGAGCCGTCCGGAAAGTACGCCACCTACGAGTGCGGCCTGGACCCGGTCGGGGGCGACTGGGCACAGGCCCAGATCCGGTACTACCTCTTCGCCTACCTGTACGCGCTCTTCGCGGTGGAGAGCGTCTTCCTGTTCCCGTGGGCGATGATCTTCGACCGGCCGGAGTTCCGGGGCGCCGCCGCCGCCGAGATGGCGATCTTCGTGGCGGTGCTGGCGCTCGGTCTGCTGTACTCCTGGCGCAAAGGCGTCCTGCGCTGGTCCTGAACCGCCGGCTCAGGCCAGGCCGCGGCGGGAGACCGACGGCGGGCGGTCGCCCCGGATCGCGGCCACCATGTCCAGCACCCGCCGGGTCGGGCGCACCGCATGGGCGCGGAAGACCTGCGCGCCCAGCCAGGCGGAGACCGCGGTGGCGGCCAGCGTGCCCTCCAGCCGCTCGCCCACCGGCAGGTCGAGGGCCTCCCCGATGAAGTCCTTGTTCGACAGCGCCACCAGCAGTGGCCAACCGGTCGCGGTCAGCTCCGGCAGGCGGCGGGTGACCTCGAGCGAGTGCCGGGTGTTCTTGCCGAAGTCGTGCGCCGGATCGATCAGGATGCCGTCCCGGCGTACCCCGGCCGCGACCGCACGCTCGGCGAGGGCGGTCACGGTGGCCACGACGTCGGCCACGACGTCGGGGAACGCCGCCCGGTGCGGCTTGGTGCGCGGTCGCAGACCACCGGCGTGGGAGCAGACCAGGGCGGCGCCGGTCCGGGCGGCCACCGTGACCAGGCCGGGGTCCACGCCGGCCCAGGCATCGTTGATCAGGTCGGCGCCGGCGGCGACCGCTTCCGCCGCCACCTCGGCCCGCCAGGTGTCGATGGAGATGGCGATGTCCGGAAAGCGCTCCCGCACCGCGGCCACCGTGGGCACCGTCCGCCGGAGTTCCTCGGCCGCGTCCACGCTCGCCCCCGGCCCGGCCTTCACGCCGCCGATGTCCACGATGTCGGCGCCGTCGGCGACGGCCGCCTCCACCGCGCGGAGCGCCGCATCGGCGGCAAAGGTCGCACCATGGTCGAAGAACGAATCAGGTGTGCGGTTCACGATGGCCATGACGGCGTACTCGCCGGGGCCGAACACGCGGGTTCCGAGCCGCAGCACCGGGCCTCCAATCCAGCCGTGGGGCACTCCGGCGGGGTGCCGGGTTCCCTCTTGCTCCGCCAGCGTGCCACGATCGGCGCATGGGACAGTTCCTCCTCCTGCTGGCCGTCGCGTTGGTCGTCGGCGCAATCGTCTTCGGTGTCGCCGCGTTGATCACCGGCGAAGACCCTGGCCTGGGTGCCGAAGAGCCCGATGGCCGAGCGGTGCCGCTGCCCGCCGCGCGGCCCCTCGTCGAGCAGGACATCGGCGGCCTGCGGTTCGACACCGCGCTGCGCGGATACCGGATGTCGCAGGTGGATGCCGCGCTGCGGCGGGCCGCCTACGACCTCGGGTACAAGGACGAACTTATCGGGGTGCTGGAATCTGAGATCGCCGCGCTGCGCGAGGGCCGGGTGGAGGACGCCGACGCGCTGCGCCGGTCCCGGGAGCTCGCGATCGGCAACGCCGCCCAGGACGCCGCCCTTGACGACGCCGCCCACGACGACGCCGCCCCGGACGACGTCGCCCCTGACGACGCGGCCGCTGACGACGCGGCCGCTGACGACGGAGGCGGCAGCACCGGCGATGCGCCGGAGACCACCCCGCCAGCGTCCGTTGGTGCGCAGCCGACCGACCCGGGCCGCTCCACCGATCCCACCGCGCCGACCGCCGGCCCGGTGCCGGCGGAGAGCGCCGGCCGGGGCGGGGCCGCGGAGGAGCCGCAGGTCGGCGAGCGAACCACGGGCGTGCGGTGAGCGGCGGGCGATCCGACCCGGCCGAGTCCGGCCTTGGCGACGCCGCGAATCCGGGTACCGGTGAGGTCACCGCCACAGTGATCGTCAATGCCCCGGCCCGGCGGGTGTTCGACGCGTTCACCGCCTGGGAGCGGCAGGGTGAGTGGATCCCGTTCACCACCGTCCGGGTGATCGACGGCGACGGCGGAGTGGGGACCTCGGTGGAGGCGGTCACCCGGATCGGCCCGGCGGTCCTGCGGGATCAGATGCGTGTGGTGAAGGTCGATCCGCCGTACGAGGTGCGCGTCGTGCACTACGGTCGGCTGCTGCGCGGCCCTGGTTCGTGCCGGTGTACGCCGCTGGGCGAGAACCGGACCCAACTGGTCTGGCACGAGTGGTTCCACCTGCCCGGCGGGGTGGCCGGTCGGGCCGTCTGGCCGGTCCTGTGGCCCGGGTCGAAGTTCAGCCTCAACCGGGCGCTGCGGCACTTCGCCCGGCTGGTCGAGGGCGGGCGCCTGCCGTGAGCCGGGTCACCGGGAGCCGCGGGGCGGTGCGTGCGCCTTGGTGAGCGACCTGGTCCGCGGCGCCGACGGGCTGGAGCGATGCGGCTGGGCCGGGTCGACCCCCGACTACAGCGCCTACCACGACACCGAGTGGGGCGCGCCGATCCGCACCGACGACGGCCTGTACGAGCGGCTCACCCTGGAGGCGTTCCAGTCGGGCCTGTCCTGGCTGACCATCCTGCGCAAGCGTCAGGCGTTCCGGGCGGCGTTCGCCGGGTTCTCGATCGACGCCGTGGCCGAGTTCACCGATGCCGACGCCGAGCGGCTGCTGAGCGACGCCGGGATCGTCCGCAACCGGGCGAAGATCGAGGCGGCGATCGCCAACGCGCGGGCGGCGCAGCAGCTACCCGGCGGGCTGGGCGCAGTGCTGTGGTCCTTCGCGCCCGACCCGGCCGGTCGGCCGCGCCCGGCCCGGCTGGCCGACGTGCCGGCCACCACGCCGGAGTCGGTCGCCATGGCCAGGGCGCTCAAGCGGCTCGGCTTCCGCTTCGTCGGGCCAACGACGGCGTACGCCCTGATGCAGGCCACCGGCATGGTGGACGACCACCTCGTCGGCTGCCAGGTCCGTCCGGACGGATCCCGGGACTAAGGCACGATCACCCTCATGGCGTACTGGATCGGCGTCCTCACGACGCAGGAGTACCGGGCGGAACGGCTCGGGCAGCCGTCGACCGTCCGGGTGGGTGGTGCGGTGTCGGCCGGCCCGGCCGTACCCCGTACCGGAGACGAGGTGGTGCTGGTGGCGGCAGCGGACGACGGCGGTGCCGTGCCCGCGCCGCGGCCGGTGGTCTTCGGGCTGGGTCGGATCCGCGGCGAGGAGCCGGTCGAGGTGGCGTACACCCACCGGTTCTTCGACGCGCCGCTGCCCGCGGCGGGTCCGCTCGCCCCGGCCACGGTCCCCGGACTGCACCCCCTGGCCCCGGGGGACTACGCCGACCTGGCGCAGCAGTTGGGCGCCGAGACCCCGGTGCCCGGTCCGCCGCCCCGGAATTGGCTGGTCAGCGTGGCCCTACCCATCGAGGCGGGGACGCCGGCCGAGGCGGTACAGGCGTTCTGGACCTACGTGGAGCAGCTCGGCCCGAGCCAGTTGCCGGCATTCGTCTCGCCAAGCGGCGACGAGTTGGCGATGCAGGCGTACCTCCTGGGCGAGCCCGCCAACCAGGACCCCGAAGAGGACGACGAAGCGTAGTCAACCGCCGGAAAACGTCGGGCGCTCCTTGCGCAGAAACGCGGCGGTGGCGGCGCGGTGGTCGGCGGTCGCACCGGACACCGCCTGCGCGTGCGCCTCGAACTCCAACGCCTCGGCCAGCGTGCCGCTCCCGCCGACCGCGAGCTGGCGCTTGATCTGCCCGTACGCCACGGTCGGTCCGGCCGCGAGGCGCCTGGCAAGAGCGGTGGCCTCGCCGAGGACCGCCTCGTCGTCGGCGACCAGCCGGCTGAGCAGCCCGAGCCGGAACGCCTCCGCCGCCGGTACCGGCTGGGCCAGCAGCAGCAGCTCAACCGCCTTGGCGTGCCCCACCAGCCGGGGCAGCGACCAGGACGCGCCGGTGTCCGCGGCCAGCCCCACGTTGGCGAACGCCATCAGCAGCGAGGTCCCCGGTCCGCCGACCCGGAAGTCGGCCAGCAGCGCGATCGACGCCCCGGCGCCCGCGGCCATCCCCCGCACGGCGGCCACCACCGGCCGGTCGAACTGGCCGAGGAGGGTGGCGATCGGGTTGTAGTGCTCCCGCACGGTGTCCACCGGGCCCGGTGGCGCCCGCCGCCAGCGTGGCGGCGTGCTCGCGTAGGTCCTGCCCCACGCAGAACGCCCGGCCGGCACCGGCCAGCACCACCGCGCGGCAGGACCGGTCGGTGCCCAACTCGGCGAGCGTGTCGCGGAGTTGCTCCTTCAACGCGGTGTCCAGCGAGTTCATCGAGTCCGGGCGGTTCAGGGTCAGGGTCACCACGCCGTCGGCGCGTTCCACGAGCAGCACGTTCATCCGGGCACCGGCTCCAGTTGGCGGGAGATTCTGACAATTTGCCCACCCACTCGGCCACGCGCCGTGACTTCGGTACCGAGTCGGTTTGGGTCTTGTGGCCATCATCAGGGAAAATCATCTGTCGGCGCTGTAGCCGGGGCCGAACCATGCTCCAGACGTCGTAGAGGCGCGGTGTGTCAGCAAACGGGTGGAGGCCGACCGAGTACCTGAAATGCTTGACACATCAAGGTTGAAGGGAGACAACATGGCGGCCATGAAGCCGCGGACAGGTGACGGTCCGCTCGAGGTCACCAAAGAGGGCCGTGGGATCGTCATGCGGGTGCCGTTGGAGGGCGGTGGCCGGCTTGTGGTTGAGATGACCAAGGACGAGGCAAACGATCTGAGCGAGGCACTGAAGACGGCGACCGGCTGACCGCACCGCCACTGTGGAGGAGTCGATCGCAGACCTGCGTCGGGGGGCGGCCCACGGACCCGTACTTGCGGGCGGGTCCGTGGTTTCGGCGCTCCCCGGCTTCCGGTGGCCTTTCGTGTCCGGGCGTCCCGGTCGGGCCGCGGTACGCCGCGGCATGGAGGAGTGAGCTTGCTCGACCTGCGCCTGACCACTGAGCCGGGCAACGCGGCGGCGGTGGCGCTGATCGTCGCGCCGCCGCCCGCGCCGCCGCCGACCGCCACGGCGGGCGGGCTCGTGGCCGACGACGTGCTCACCGCCTTCCTCGCCGACGTGGACCATGCCGGCACCGCCGGCACGGTCCACGTGCTGCCGCGCCCGGGTCAGCGCCCGCGACGGCTGCTCCTGGTCGGCGTGGGGGACGGGAGCCGGGCGGGTTGGCGCTCGGCTGGGGCCGCGCTCGCCCGGGCGGCCCGACGAGAGGAGTCGCTGGCCGTCGTGCTGCCGGCCGGGCATGGTCCGGATGCGGTGCCGGGGCTGGTGGAAGGTTCCCTGCTCGCCTCGTACCGGTACCGGGTGGGCTCCGACGACGCGGACCGCGGGCCGAGACTGCGTCGGATCGACCTGGTGACCGCCGATCCCGCGGCCGAGGCGCCGGCATTCGACGTGGCGCGCGTCGTCGCCCGGACCACCGTCCTGGCCCGCGACCTCACCAACACCGCGAGCAACCGCAAGAACCCGGCCTGGCTGGCCCGGCAGATCGAGAAGGCGGCCGCCGGCACGCCCGGGTTGACGGTGCGGGTGCGGGAACCGGCTGAGCTTGAACGGGAGGGCTTCGGCGGCATCCTGGCGGTGGGCCGCGGCTCGATCAGCGGTCCCCGGCTGGTGGAGCTGGGCTGGCGGCCGCGGGGCGCCCGTACCCATGTGGTTCTTGTCGGCAAGGGCATCACCTTCGACACCGGCGGCATTTCGATCAAGCCCCGGGCGGGGATGAAGCTGATGCGCAAGGACATGGGCGGCGGGGCGGCGGTGCTCGCGGCCACCATCGGCGCCGCGGCGCTGCGCCTGCGGGTCCGGGTCACCGCGGTGGTCCCCATGGCGGAGAACGCCGTGGGCGCCGACGCCTACCGCCCCGGCGATGTGGTGCGCCACTACGGTGGCCGGACCACCGAGGTCACCA
This sequence comes from Micromonosporaceae bacterium, assembly GCA_035296325.1. GTDB lineage: Bacteria > Actinomycetota > Actinomycetes > Mycobacteriales > Micromonosporaceae > DATHBD01. Next base: position 162,913 of record DATHBD010000062.1, read on the forward strand.
ACACCGACGCGGAGGGCCGGGTGGTGCTGGCCGACGCGCTGGTCTACGCGGTGCAGCGGTTGCGCCCCGACATCGTGGTCGACCTCGCCACGCTGACCGGCGCCCAGGGGGTCGCGCTGGGCAAGCGGACGGCGGCGTTGTTCAGCGACAGCGACACCCTGGCCGCGACGCTCGCCGCAGCCGCGCGCGAAGCCGGTGAACTTCTCTGGCGCATGCCGCTGCCGGCCGACTACCTGGAGCACCTGGCCAGCGACGTCGCTGACCTGACGAACTCCTCCGATCAGGGTGCGGGCGCCCTCGTCGCAGCGCTGTACCTGCGCGAGTTCACCGGAGCCGCCCGCGGCCGCTGGGCGCACCTGGACATGTCGTCGTCGGCCTGGTCGGACTCGGTGGACGGGGAGTTGGCGAAGGGCGCCACCGGCTGGGGCGTACGCACCCTCCTGCGGTGGCTGGAGTCGCTCGCCGCGTCTCGCCCGACGCCTTCCTGAGAAGCCGCCCCGCCGGCCGGTTCAGCGCTGCTTCGCGGCGCAGAGCAGCCCGCCGCCGACCGGCAGCATCGCCGGGATCCATCCCTCGTCGTCGCGCAACCCCTTGACCGTCTCGCGCATGGCGACGGTGTCCGGGTCCCGCACCGCCGGGTCGGTGACCCGCCCACCGGCGAGGGCTCCGCCCATGACGAGCAGCCCGCCGGGGCGCAGCAGCCGTGCGGCGGCGGCGACACAGCTCGGATACTCCGTCGCGTCGTGGTCGACGAAGATCAGGTCGTACACCCCGTCGGAGAGACGCGGCAGCACATCGAGGGCGCGGCCGCTGATGATCCGGGCGCGCGAGGGTGCGAATCCGGCCTCGGCGAAGGCGCGCCGGGCCACCCGCTGGTGCTCGGGCTCCAGATCGATGGTGGTGAGAATGCCGTCCGGGCGCATGCCGCGCAGCAGCCAGATGCCGCTCACGCCGGTGCCGGTGCCGACCTCGACGACCGCCTTGGCGTGCCCGGCGGCGGCGAGCATCCGCAGCATCGCCCCGGACGCGGGGCTGACCGCGGTGACGCCGAGCTCGGCCGCCTGACCCCGCGCCGCGGCCAGGATGGCGTCCTCGGCGACGTACGTTTCGATGAAGTCGCGGGTCTGCGCCGCGAACTGCTGGGTGGACGCGGTGATGGCGCACCTCCTTGTGACGGTCCGACGGACCTGGAACTGGTCCTACCGGAACTTTGCCCGGTCCTGCGCGGCGAGGTGCGGGTGGGAGCCCGGACGCCGTTCCTGCCGAGCCTAAAGAAGACCCGTGCTGATCGTGCCGGGCCCGCGGAAGTCCCTCGTGTCGCGCCGAAGGTTGACGTCCGGGAATGGCGACTGCGCCCGAACGTGTAATGCTGGGTGGGGACGGCGCACGAAGGGGCGGCACGAAGTGACGGACGGTTCAGCCTGGCGGCACACCGCCGGCCAGGGCGCGTGGGCGTCCCCTTCGGTGGCCTCCCCGGCCGGGGGCGCATCCGCGCCAGGTCAGGCCGGCTCCGCCGGCGTGACGGGCCCCGGGCAGCCGGGTACCGCGTGGTGGTCCGACGCCCTCGGCGATCCCTGGCGTGACCCGAACGCCCAGGCCGTTGTGGTCACCAGCGCCGCGCCGCACACGCCGGAACTGGAGTTGCCGATCGAGAGCCGGCCACTGCCGGCTCGGCGGGGCCTCGGTCAGATCCTGACAGTGGCGATCGTCACCGCGTTGATCGCCGGCGCGCTCGGCGGCACCCTCGGTTACGTCTTCGCATCCCGCAACGGCGGCTTCGGCGGTGCTCAGCTCGGCTCCGCGACCGCGCCGCCGGAACTGGCCCAACGGGCCCCCGAGTCGGTCGCCGGCGTGGTCAAGAAGGTCCTCCCCAGCGTGGTCACCATCCGGGTCAGGGTGGGTTCGGGTGGCGCGGTGGGGTCCGGCTTCATCGTCTCCGACAACGGGTACGTGGTGACGAACGAGCACGTGGTCGAGGGCGGCTCCGGAGAAGCGGTGGTGACCTTCGCCGACTCCTCGACCGCGACCGGCAAGGTGGTCGGCACCGATCCGGAGTCCGATCTCGCGGTGATCAAGGTGGATCGCAGCGGACTGCCGGCGGTCGAGTTCGGCGACTCGGAGGCACTGCAGGTGGGCGATCCGGTGGTGGCGGTGGGCTCGCCGCTCGCCCTGTCCAACACGGTCACCTACGGCATCGTCAGCGCGCTGGATCGGCCCATCCGGACCAGTACCGACGATGGCGGGGTGCGGTACTACTCCGCCGTACAGACCGATGCCGCGGTGAACCAGGGCAACTCGGGCGGGCCGCTGTTCGACTCGGCCGGCCGGGTGATCGGGGTGAACTCCGTGATCGGCTCGCTCGCCGACGACCAGGAGAAGGCCGGCAACGTCGGGCTGGCCTTTGCGGTGCCGATCAATCAGGCGAAGCGGGTCGCGCAGGACATCATCGACACCGGTAAGGCGCGGCGGACCGTGATCGGCGCTTCCCTGGACGAGGGGTTCCGTAGCGTCACCGGCGGTGCCCGGCTGGCCGGCGTCGAGGCGGGCGGGCCGGCCGCCGGTGCGGGCCTGCGCGCCGGTGACGTGGTCCTGAAGATCGGCAATGCCGTGGTCGATGAGCCGTGGGATGTGATCGCGCTGGTGCGGAAGTACGCTCCGGGCGCCGTGGTGGGCGTCGACTTCACCCGCAACGGGGCTCGGCAGACCGTACGTGTCACGCTGGTCGCTGACGCGAAGTGACCAATCCGCCCCTCCCGCTCCGCCCTGCGACATGCGTAGGCTGGGCGGACGGCGGCGAGCGGAGGAGGCGACATGGGGCTGGACAACCTGAACGGCTGGGAGCTTGTCGTCATCGTGCTCATCGGGCTGTTCATCTTCGGGCCGGACCGGCTGCCCAAGCTGATCGGTGACGGCGTCCGGATGCTCAAGACGCTGCGTGAGATGGCCCGCAACGCCACCAGTGACCTCAGCCGCGAGCTGGGCACCCACGTGGAGCTCGAGGATCTGCACCCCAAGACGTTCCTCCGCAAGCACCTGCTCAGCGAGGCTGACGAAGAGGCGATCCGCAAGCCGCTCAAGGACGTGTACGGCGACGTGCAGAACGTGACGGATTCGTTCCGCGACACGCTGCAGGGGTCCACCGACGGCGATGCCACCGATCGATCGCCGACGACGGGTGCCTCCACCTCGGATGCGCCGGTGCGGGAGACTGCCGCGCGGGCCGGTGGCCGGTCACAGCAGTTCGACGACGACGCGACCTGACCCCGGCGCCAGGTCTCAGCGGCCGGCGGGCCGCAGGCCGAGCGGCTTGCCCACCAGACTTTCCTTGCGCAGCGCCAGCCGGTCGGCCACCGCCATCAGGGCGACGGCTGCCGGTGAGGTCGGCGCGCTGAACACGACCGGTTCGCCGGCGTCGCCACCCTCGCGGACGCGGGTGTCCAGCGGGATCTGTGCGAGCAGCGGCACCGGCGCGCCCACCGCCCGGGAGAGCGAGTCCGCGACCGTCTGGCCGCCCCCGCTGCCGAACACCTCGATCCGCTCCCCGGTCGGCAGCTCCAGCCAGGACATGTTCTCCACCACACCGATCAGGCGCTGGTGGGTCTGCAGCGAGATGGCGCCGGCTCGCTCGGCCACCTCGGCCGCGGCGAGCTGCGGGGTGGTGACGACGAGGATCTCCGCCGACGGCAGCAGCTGGGCGAGGGAGATGGCCACGTCGCCGGTGCCGGGCGGCAGGTCGAGCAGGAGTACGTCCAGATCGCCCCAGTACACGTCGGCGAGGAATTGCTGCAGCGCCCGGTGCAGCATTGGGCCGCGCCACACCACGGCGGCGTTGGCCGGCGTGAACATCCCGATGGAGATCACTTTGATGCCGTGCGCCTGCGGCGGCATGATCATCTGCTCGACCTGGGTGGGCCGGCCGTGCACGCCCAGCATGCGCGGCACCGAGTGGCCGTAGATGTCCGCGTCGACCACGCCGACGGCCAGGCCCCGTGCGGCCAGCGCCGCGGCCAGGTTCACGGTCACGCTGGACTTGCCGACGCCGCCCTTGCCGCTCGCGACGGCGTACACCCGGGTCCGGCTCCCGGGCTGCGCGAACGGGATCACCGGCTCGGCCGGCTGGCCGCCGCGGAGGGACGCCTGAAGTCCCTTGCGCTGCTCGGCGTCCATCACCCCGAAGTCGATCTCAACGCCGGTGACCCCGGCGACGGTCATCGCGGCGGCGGTGATGTCGGTGCGCAGTTTGTCCTTCAGTGGGCACCCGGCGACGGTGAGCAGGATGGCGACGTCGGCCACCCCGTCCGGGCGCACCGTAGCTGAGCGGACCATGCCCAGGTCGGTGATGGGGCGGTGGATTTCGGGGTCGTCGACGGTGGCCAGAGCCGTGCGCAGGGCAGCATCGATCGTTGTGGCCGGTGCAGACATGGCCCAATCCTACGTCCGTGACCGGCGTACCCCCACGTGCGGCCCGCCGCAGATCACCCGCTGCGTGACCGTTGGGGAGCCGGGACCCCTACGTCAGCGGATCCAGTCGGCGCGCCTGCGTCGGGTGCGCTCACCGGAATCGCGCTCCTCCGGCTCCTCCTCGAACTCGTCCGGGTCCGTCGGCTGGTCGATCGAGGCTTCCGCGCCGTCGTCGCGGCGAGCGAGCCGCTTCAATTCCTTGCGCTCCCGTTTGGCCCGCCGCTGGGCCGCCTCGTCCAGTTCCTCGACCAGTCGGTTCAACTCGGATCGGACGAAGTCCCGGGTGGCCACCTCGCCGATGGAGTGCCGCAGCGACGCGATCTCACGAGCCAGGTACTCCGTCTCGGCCTTCTGCATCGCGGCGCGCCGCCGGTCCTCCTCCATGGTGAGCCGGTCCCGGTCGGCCTGGCGGTTCTGGGCGAGCAGGATCAGCGGCGCGGCGTAGGAAGCCTGCAGCGACAGCAGCAGCGTCAGGAACGTGAAGGTGTACGGGTCGAAGCGCAGGTCCCGGGGCGCCAGCGAGTTCCAGCAGATCCACGCCAGGATCATCACCGTCATGTAGACGAGGAACCGCGCCGTACCCATGAACCGGGCGATACCTTCGGACCACTTGCCGAAGGCGTCCGCGTCGTAGCGGGGCAGCGCGATCCGACCCGGCTCGCGCGGCTGATCGAGCCGTCGCCGGTCAGCCATTGCCGCCACCATTGGGTTGGATCGCCGGACCGCGCGCCGTCGTGGCGGCACCCGGCGCGCCGAGCGCGGTGGGGAGGCCGGAGGAGGCCGGCAGGGCGGGGGCCGCCTCCGGCTGATCCCGGTCGCGCCAGTGCTTCGGAAGCAGGTGGTCGAGCACGTCGTCCACGGTGACGGCGCCGAGCAGTCGTTCGTTCTCGTCCACCACCGGCATGCTGACCAGGTCGTACGTCGCCATCCGGCGGGTGATCTCGGCGAGCGGGGTGGCCGGGCGCAACGCGTCGACGCCCTTGTCCACGACGCCGCCGAGCAGCGCCGACGGCGGCTCGCGCAGCAGCCGCTGGAAGTGCACCACGCCGAGGTACCGGCCGGTCGGCGTGGCCATCGGCGCCCGGGCGACGAAGACCGTCGCCGCCACGGCCGGCTGCAACTGGGGCTCCCGGATCCGGGCCAGCGCGTCGGCCACCGTCGCGTCCGGGGTCATGATGATCGGTTCCGACGTCATGATCGACCCCGCGGTACCGGGCTTGTAGTGCAGCAACTGCCGAACCGGGTGGGCCTCATCCGGCTCCATCAAATCCAGCAGCACGTCCTGCTCCGGTTGGGGCAGTTCGGCGAGCAGGTCGGCGGCGTCGTCGGCGTCCATCTCCTCGAGGACGTCGGCGGCGCGGCGCGGCTCAAGCGCGGAGATGATCTCAACCTGGTCGTGCTCGGGCAGTTCCTCCAGGACGTCCGCGAGCCGCTCGTCGTCGAGCGCCGCGGCGACCTCGTTGCGCCGGGCGGCGGAGAGGTCCTGCAGCACGTTTGCCAGGTCGGCGGCGCGCAGGGTGTCCAGCACGGCCAGCAGTCCGGCGGTGCCCTGGGAGTCCGCCTCGCCGGTCAACCCGGCCACCTCGGACCACTCCAACTGGCGCAGGTGGCCCCGGCGGGTCAGCCGCCCCGTGTGCTCCCGCACCGCCACCCGCACCACCGACCAGTCGCCGGTCCGGTCCGACTCCATCGCCACGTCCACGACGTTGGCCGGCTGGCCGGAGGCCGCAATGGTGACCCGGCGGTCCAGCAGTTGCTCCAGGATCAGCATCTCGCCGGGCCGCTTCTCGAAGCGGCGCAGGTTCAGCGTCCCGGTGCCGAGGACGACGGCGTCGGCGTCGATTGCGGTGATCCGCCCGATCGGCAGGAAGATGCGCCGCCGCATCGGCATCTCGGCGACGAGGCCGACCACTCTGGGTGCCTGACCAGCGGGTCGGGCGCGGGCCACCGCCTCGCGGACGCGGCCCACCTGGTCACCGTTGGGGTCGAAGACCGGAAGGCCGGCGAGGCGCGCAAGATACACCCGGGTCGCCGTGGTCACACCGCTCAGCGTAGTTGGTCATAGATCGGCGGTTCGGGGTCACCCGACGCCCGCGGCGCGGTGGCCCGCGCAGCGCTCACCCGAGGACGACGCCGCGCCGAGGGTGCACCGGTGCGGTGAGCGACGGGTCGATCAGTACCAGGTCCTCGGCCCTGGCCACGGCCAGCGCCCGCCCGTCCAGGCGCGCGACGGCCAGGCCGGGTCCGGCAGTACGACCAGGTCCGCGCCCTGATCCGCGGCTCGACGGACCAGCTCCGCGGCGACGGCGACGTTTGCCGGGATGTCCAGCCCGGTGCACGCCGCCTGGCCGGCCGCGACGGTCAGCACCCCGGCCGGCACGGGGTACGAATCCATGGTCCACAACCGTAGTCCGGCCCGGGGGCGGCCGTGGGCCGGGCGCTACAGTGCGGCGTGACCGCTTCCGTTCGTGCCTGCACGCCCGTGCTCTACGTGGCCGATCTGCCCACGTCGGTGCGCTTCTACGAACTGATGGGTTACCGGCCCCAGATCAGTGGCCGGGACCAGGACTGGCAGTACGCGTATCTGCGGTGCGGGCAGCTGGGTCTGCTGCTGGCCGCCGGCGCGACGTCTCCGTCCGAGGCCGGGCCGGTGCTGCTGTACCTGCAGGTGGACGACGCCGAGGCGCTGGAAACCGTGCTCCGCGACGCGGGCGCCCCGGTCGAGCACCTGGGCTACCCGGATCACGCCCCCGGCGGCGAGCTGAAGACGGTGGACCCCGACGGGCACGGTCTGATGCTCGGGCAGGTCACCGGCGCGCCGCCGACCGACCGGGAGGAACGCGACGATCCCGAGGCGCGCTCCAGCGTGATGCGCCGGGCCGCCGCCGCGGCGCGCCGCCGGGGGGTGGCGCCGCCGCGTTGCCAGATCCCGGCCAGTGGGGGAGTGCCGTGCGCGGAGCCGGCGGAGGTGAAGTTGGCGGACTCGTGGGGTGACTCGACCTGGGGGTGCCTGCCGCACGCCGAGGAGATGATGATGAACGCCCGGGCGGCGTTCCTGGCCACCGAGGACTCCGACGGCATCGCCGCGTACCTGGGCCGCCGCCACGGCAGGCCGGCCATCTGATCGGCAACCACCATGGCGACCGCTCACCAGGTGGTCCGGCAGTTGACATCATCGATATGCCAGTGCACTGTCGAGCGGTCCCACGCCGTAGTACCACGTCGCTTCGATTGCGGTCGATGACGCTCAGCGCGCCGGCGGGGCACGCCACCCGTTCTGAAAGGTCGCTCCGCCATGTCAGCACCACGCCGCACCCTCCTTGGGGCAGTGCGTCGCCTCGTCGCACCGATCGCCGCCTCGGCGCTGTTGGCCACTTCACTGGTCACCGGTACGCCGGCGCAGGCCGCTCCGGTCCCGGGCGTGCCCCACACCGTCACGTACGACAAGCACTCGTTCTCCATCGACGGCGAGCGGATGTACCTGTGGGCGGGGGAGTTCCACCCGTGGCGCCTGCCCAGCCCCGACCTGTGGCGGGACGTACTGCAGAAGATGAAGTCCGGCGGCTACAACGCCGTGTCGGTCTACTTCCACTGGGGCTTCCACTCCCCGCAGCGCGGGGTCTACGACTTCACCGGCGTGCGTGACATGGACCGGTTCCTGGACATCGCCGAAGAGGTGGGCATCTACGTGATCGCCCGTCCGGGGCCGTACATCAACGCCGAGACCGACGCCGGTGGCCTGCCCTCGTGGCTGACCAACTCGCCGGCCCGGGAGCGCAGCAACGAGGCGGACTACCTGGCCGCCGTCGACGAGTGGCTGGACGCGATCAACCCGATCATCGCCCGGCACCAGCTGACCAACGGCACCGGCACGGTCATCCTGTACCAGAACGAGAACGAGTTCGGCTCCACCGATCCCGGCGCCGTCGCGTACATGCAGCACCTGCAGGACCGGGCCCGCGCCGACGGCATCACCGTGCCGACGTTCCACAACGAGCAGGGCCGCGAGCCGAAGTGGATCCCCGGCACCCCGGGCGCCCCGGATCTGTACGCCTTCGACGCGTACCCGGCGGGCTTCAACTGCTCGAACCCGACCCAGTGGCCGGAACTGCCGGACTTCAGCTTCGTGCGCGACTACACCGATGTCGGCCCGATGTTCACCGCGGAGTTCCAGGGCGGCTCGTTCGACTACTGGGGCGGCCCGGGCTACGAGAAGTGCCGGCAGCTCACCGGGCCGGACTTCCAGCGCGTGTTCTACCAGAACAACATGTCGATGGGCGTCACCGCGCAGAGCTTCTACATGACCTACGGCGGCACCTCCTGGGGCTGGCTCCCCGCCCCGAGCAACGTCTACACCTCCTACGACTACGCCGCGGCGATCAGCGAGACCCGCCAGCTCACCGAGAAGTACTACGGGATGAAGGAGATGGGGTACTTCGTCGACGCCGTACGGGCGTTCGCGAAGACCGAGCGGCAGCCCGACGTGCCGGCCTCCGACCCGGACGTGCTGATCCGCGAGCTGCGCAACCCCGACACCGGCACCCGGTTCCACATCGCGCGCCACACCGACGGCACCTCGACCGCCACCGACGCGTTCACCTTCGCGCTGGACGGAGCCGACGGCGCCTACCCGACCGTCCCGCAGCGGGGTGCGATCACGCTCGCCGGGCGCGACTCCAAGATCCTGGTCTCCGGGTACGACATGGAGCGGCAGCGGCTGGTCTACTCCACCTCGGAGATCCTCACCCACCTGCGTCAGGGTGGGCGTGACATCGCAGCCCTGCACGGGCGGTCCGGTCAGGCCGGCGAAACCGTGCTGCGGTACGCCTCGCAGCCGACGGTGAGCGTGCTCTCCGGCACCGTCGCCAGCACGTGGGACGCGGCCCGTGGCGACCTGCGGCTGAACTACGACCACGCCGGGCTGGCGCAGGTGCGCATCTCCGGTGGCGGCCGCGCCGACCTGGTGCTGCTGATCGGGGACGACGCCGCGGTGAACCGGCTCTGGAAGCAGGACACCACCGCCGGGCCGGTGCTGGTGCTCGGCCCGCAGCTGCTGCGTACCGCCGGCGCGACCGGTGCCACGCTGCAGCTGACCGGGGACACCGACGCCGCGACCGACCTGCGGGTCTGGGCGCCGGACGGCATCGAGCGGATCACCTGGAACGGCGCGCGGACCAACGCGCGCCGCACCCCGCAGGGGGTGTTCACCGGGCGGCTGACCGGGCCACGCCCGGTGCCCCTGCCGGCGCTGACCAACTGGCGTCAGTCACCGGGCGACCCGAACAGCGGCGTGGACGTCGACGACTCGCTCTGGACCATCGCCAACCAGACGCAGACCAACAACCCCACCAAGCCGGGCGAGGGGCAGCCGGTCCTCAACGCCGACCAGTACGGCTTCCACCACGGTGACGTGTGGTACCGGGGGCACTTCACCCCGGCGGGCACCGAGACGCAGGTCAATCTGAACGCCATCACCGGCAACGCCGGGGTCTACTCGGCCTGGCTGAACGGCACGTTCCTGGGCAGCAGCGGCAGCGGCGGCGCCACGTTCGACATCCCGGCCGGCGCGCTGCGCGCCGGGCAGGACAATGTCGTGGCGGTGCTGGTGCGCAACATGGGGCACAACCAGACATACGGCAACAAGGGCTTCATGGAGCCCCGTGGCCTCACCTCCGCGACGTTCCTCGGGGCCTCCACCGCGATCACCTGGCGGCTGCAGGGCAACACCGGTGGCGAGACGCCGCTCGACGCGGTGCGCGGCGCCTACAACAACGGCGGGCTGTACGGCGAGAACGCCGGCTGGTCCCTGCCCGGCTTCCCGGACTCCGGTTGGGCCCGGACCACGCTGCCGGCGGCCACCCAGGCACCCGGCGTGACCTGGTACCGCACCACCGCCAACCTGCGTCTGCGTGCCGACCAGGACACCGCCGTCGGCATCCGGATCAGCGACGACCCGACCCGGCGGTACCGCGCGACGATCTTCGTCAACGGCTGGAACATCGGCCAGTACATCAACGACCTCGGCCCGCAACGGGTCTTCCCGGTGCCGAACGGAATTCTCAACCCCCGGGGCGAGAACACGATCGCCATCGCGTCGTGGTCCGTCGACGGCAGCGCCGGCATCGGCGCGGTGTCGCTGGAGAACCTGGGCACCGTCCAGGGCGGGATTCCGGTCGGCAATGTGCCGGCACCCGGGTACGACGCCGCGCGCTTCACCCCGCCGGTGGCCACCGGGCGGGTGGTGGTCGACGCGCCGGCCGACGCCGAGCAGGGCGGGTCGGTGACCGTGCGGGCCACGTACACGCCGGTGGCCGACGCGACCGGGGCCAGCCTGACCCTGGACGCCACACCGGGCTGGACGCTCACCACGCCGGCCGCCGTGGACCTCGGCGATGTCGCGGCGGGCACCCCGGTCACGGCCACCTGGCAGGTCACCGCGCCCGCCTTCGGCACGCCGCGTCTGGTCGTCCTCACCGCGACGGCGACCGCGACGCAGGGCGGGCAGGCCACGACCGCCCGCGGCGCGGACAGCATCGCCATCCCGATCCCGCCGCCCACCGGCACGGTCAAGGTCAGCGACCTGCCGTACAGCGCCAACAACGGCTGGGGTGAGGTGGAGCGGGATCGCTCCAACGGCGAGTCCGGAGCGACCGACGGCAACCCGATCACCATCAACGGTGTGGTGTACGCCAAGGGTCTGGGCGTGCACGCCGCCAGCGCGGTGCGGGTGTTCCTGGGGGGCAACTGCACCCGCTTCACGGCGGTGGTGGGCGTCGACGACGAGACCGGCGAATTCGGTTCGGCCCGGTTCACGGTGCAGGTGGACGGTGTGAACCGGGTCACCACGGCCGTGCTGCGTGGGCCCGACGACGGCCTGCCGATCGACGTCGACGTGACCGGCGGGCAGTGGCTCGACCTGATCGCGGATGACGCCGGCGACGGCAATTCCTCCGACCACGTCGACTGGGCCGACGCCACCCTCGTCTGCGGCTGACCGAACGGACCGGCGCCGCCGTCAGCCCTGCCGGGTTGGCGGCGGCGCCGGCCGGGAATCGCCGGTCCGGGCCTGCTGGACGATCCGGCGAGCCGGGCGAAGTCCTCCACGCCGGTATGCGGTGCCGGATTGGCAACCGACTGCCGGGGTAACCCGAGGCTACGGCTGGCGATGGAGAGGGCTGCGGAAGTGACGTGGTTGACGGAGGTACGGGAGCGGACCCGGGCCCGCGTGACAGGGACACAGCGGCCCGGTCCGCCGCCGTTCGACCCGGCTGGCCTGGACGCCCAGCCGGCACAGGTGCTGCTCGTCGAAGCCGGCAGGCCCGGCGTGGAGGAGACCATCCCGCGCGGCATCCGCATCGCGGCGGCCTGGTCGTGGCGGCTGATCCTGCTGGTCGGCGGCCTGTACGTGCTGATCCGGCTGATCAGCTTCCTGCGCGTGATCGTGATCCCGGTGGCGGTGGCGATCCTGCTGGCCGCCCTGTTCCAGCCGGCCGCCGCCGCGCTGCGGCGACGCGGGATGAACCCGTCCCTGGCCGCCGGTCTGGTGCTGGTCACCGGGTTGGTGGCGGTGCTGGGCAGCCTCGGGCTGATCGTGCAGACGTTCGTCGCGGAGTTCGACGACCTCGCCGGACAGGTCCAGGAAGGCCTCGACGAGGTGCAGACCTGGCTGTCCCGCGGCCCGCTGCAACTCGACGACCAGCAGCTCAGCGGTCTGGTGGAACGCGCCCAACGGGCCGTGTCGCAAAATCAGGGGGTACTGACCTCGGGCGCGCTCAGCACGGCGGCGACGCTGGGTGAGGTGGTCAGCGGCTTCTTCCTGGTGCTGTTCACACTGTTCTTCTTCCTGCGCGACGGCGGGCGCATCTGGACGTTCCTGTGCCGCCTGCTGCCCCAGCCCGCCCGCGTGCCGGCCGCCCGCGCCGGGCACTACTCCTGGTACACGCTCATCTCCTACGTGCGGGCCACCGTGCTGGTGGCCTTCATCGACGCGGTCGGCATCGGCATCGGTCTGTTCGTCATGGACATCCCCCTCGCGCTGCCGCTGGCCGCGCTGGTGTTCCTCGGCGCGTTCATCCCCGTGGTCGGCGCGACCCTCTCCGGCATCGTGGCCGTGCTCGTGGCACTGGTCTCGGAGGGGCCGTTCAGCGCCCTGGTCATCCTGGGTGTCGTCATCCTGGTGCAGCAGATCGAAGGCAACGTCCTGGAGCCGCTGATCATGGGCCGGGCGGTCGCCCTGCACCCCTTGGCCATCATCCTGGTGATCGCGATCGGCATCGTCGTGGCCGGGATCGTCGGCGGCCTCGTCGCCGTGCCGCTGCTGGCCGTGGCGAACACCGCGGTCCGTTACCTGTCCCAGCATCCCGGTGGCGAACCCACCCCTGACCGGGAAGCACCCGGCACCGAGCCGGCTGACGACGACGCCGCCCGTGCGGAGCGGGCCGACCGGTCGGCCGATGACCCGGCGGCCGCCACTCCGCCACCGGCCGACAGTTCCGTCGACGACCAGCCGACACAGGCCGCCGAGGCGAGGTGACGGCACTGACGTAGGGTCGTATGGCGAGCAGGGTGCTCCGGGAAGGGCGGTCGCGGTGTCTGGTACCTCTCCGGCGGCCCTCGCGTCGCCGGTGACCAACCAGGCGGCGCGCCGGCGCACCTTCGCGGTGATCTCGCACCCCGATGCCGGCAAGTCGACGATCACCGAGGCACTCGCCCTGCACGCGCAGGTGATCGGGCAGGCCGGCGCGGTGCACGGCAAGGCGGGCCGGCGCGGCGTGGTCTCCGACTGGATGTCGATGGAGCAGGAGCGCGGCATCTCCATCACGTCCGCGGCGTTGCAGTTCTCCTACGGCGACGCGGTCGTCAACCTGCTCGACACGCCGGGCCACGCCGACTTCTCCGAGGACACCTACCGGGTGTTGACCGCGGTGGACTGTGCGGTGATGCTGCTGGACGCCGCGAAAGGGCTGGAGCCGCAGACGCTCAAGCTGTTCCAGGTCTGCCGCCAGCGGCGCATTCCGGTGCTGACCTTCATCAACAAGTGGGACCGGCCGGGGCAGGAACCGCTGGCCCTGATGGACGAGATCGAAACCCGGATCGGGCTGCGACCGACGCCGCTGACCTGGCCGGTCGGCGTCGCCGGCAACTTCCACGGCGTGATCGACAGGCGCGGCGGGCAGATGATCCGGTTCCAGCGGGCACCGGGTGGCTCGAGCCGGGCGCTGGAGGAGGAGCTCGATCCGGTGCATGCGGCCGACCGGTTCGGCGACGACTGGCGCCGCGCGGCCGAGGAGTTGGAGCTGCTCGCCCTCACCGGCGGCGAGCACGACCAGGCGGCGTTCGCGGCGGGCACCAGTACGCCGGTGCTCTTCGGCGCCGCGGTGGCGAACATGGGCGTACGACAACTGCTTGACGTACTGATCGAGCTGGCCCCGCCGCCGGCGCCCAGGCCGACCGCCGACGGCGGAGTCCGGCCGCTGGACGCGCCGTTCGCCGGGTTCGTGTTCAAGATCCAGGCGAACATGAACCCCGCCCACCGGGACCAGGTGGCCTTCGTGCGGGTGTGCTCCGGGCGGTTCGAGCGCGGCATGATCGTCACCCACGGTGGCACCGGTCGCCCGTTCTCCACCAAGTACGCCCAGCAGATGTTCGGCCAGGACCGGGACACCATCGACGAGGCCTTTCCCGGCGATGTCGTCGGGCTGGTCAACGCGACCGCGCTGGGCATCGGGGACACGCTGCACGCCGGGCCGGCGGTGCAGTTTCCGCCGCTGCCGTCGTTCGCCCCCGAGCACTTCGCCGTGCTGCGCGCCGCGGACTCGTCGACGTTCAAGCGCTTCCGCCGTGGCGTCGAGCAACTCGACGCCGAGGGCGTGGTGCAGGTGCTGCGCTCCACCCGTCGGGGTGATCAGGCCCCGGTGCTCGCGGCGGTCGGGCCGATGCAGTTCGAGGTGGCCACCCATCGGTTGTCCGCCGAGTTCGGCGTGACCACGCGCCTGGAGAGCCTGCCGTACATGGTGGCCCGCCGCACCGACGCCACCGCGGAACTCCGGCTCCGCGGCGCCGCCGGGGCCGAGGTGCTCACCCGGGATCGCGACGGCGCCGTCCTGGCGGTCTTCACGAGCCGCTGGCGGATGCGCGCAGCCGCGGACGACAACCCCGACCTGATGCTCGAGCCGCTCCTCGCCGACGAGTGACCGGCCCGGGTCAGCCGGGGCTCCCGTCGGGTGGCGGCTGACCATCGTAGGCGGGCGGCCCGGTCACCTCGCTGGGCGGGCGAATTCCACGGGCGGTCAGCTTCCGCGCGTCCTGGGCGTACATCGCCACGTACTCCTGCCCGGACAGCGCATGCAGGCGGGCCATGATCTCGTCGGTCAGCGCGCGGGCGCCCACCGCCTCCGGCATCGTCACGAATGGCGTGAGGTCGATGGGCGCCCCTACGGCAATGCGAACCTGGCGGATCTTCGGAATGAGTTTGCCGGGTGGTTGAATCTCGTAGGTATTGAGCATCGCCACCGGGATCACCGGCACGCGGGTGGCGAGTGCGATCCGGGCCGCGCCGGTCTTGCCCCGGTAGAGGCGGTTGTCCGGAGGGCGGGTGCCTTCGGGGTAAATGCACACGAGACCGCCCTGCGCCAACCGGTCCTCGGCTCCGTTCAATGACGAGACAGCATTTCGCCCGCCCGTCCGGTCAATCGGTATGTTCCCGGTACCGCTGACCAGAAAGCGTTTCAGGCGCCCCTTCAGGCCGGTGCCGGTGAAGTACTCGAGCTTCGCGACGTAGGTGACGCGACGGGGGACGATGGCGGAGAGAAACACCGAGTCGGAAAACGACGGGTGGTTGCCGACGATCAATGCGGGGCCACTGCCGGGAATGTGCTCCCGCCCCGTTACCACTGGCCGGAAGAGGGCCTTTGCTACCGGTCCAACGGTGGCCTTGATTACCCAATAGAGCACCGGGCCTCCGTTCGCGTCGCGGGTCACCGCCCTGACGGTGCGCGGCCAGGGTATCGCGATCGGGCCACCGACCGCCGAGAAGCGGGAGCTTGCCGGCGAAGGAGTTGCCGGCCGGCACCGTCAATTGCGGTGCACGGAGCGGAAGCGGCGCAGGCGGAGGCTGTTGGCGACGACGAACACGGACGAGAACGCCATGGCAGCGCCGGCGATCATGGGATTGAGCAACCCGGCGGCCGCCAGCGGGAGGGCCGCGACGTTGTAGGCGAACGCCCAGAACAGGTTGCTCTTGATGATCCGCAGGGTGCGCCGGGACAGGCGGATGGCATCCACGGCGGCCATCAGGTCGCCACGTACCAGGGTGAGGTCGGATGCTTCGATCGCGACGTCGGTGCCGGTGCCCATCGCGAGACCCAGATCGGCCTGGGCCAACGCGGCCGCGTCGTTGACGCCGTCACCGACCATGGCCACCACCCGGCCCGCGTCCTGCAGGCGCTTGACCACCGCGACCTTGTCGGACGGCAGCACCTCCGCGACCACCTCGTCGATGCCGATCTCGGCGGCCACCGCCCGGGCCACCGTGGCGTTGTCGCCGGTGAGCAGCACCGGTGTCAGGCCCAGTCCGCGCAGGGCGGCGACGGCCTGGCGGCTGGTCGGCTTGACCACGTCAGCGACCGCCAGGACGCCACGGGCCCGACCGTCCCAGCCGACGACGACCGCGGTCCGCCCGGCAGCCTCCGTGGCGTTGCCGGCCTCCTCGATCTCCGGGGCCACGTCCAGGCCCTCCTGCCGGAGCAGGCGCAACCGGCCGACGACCACGTCGAGGTCGCCGACCCGGCCCCGGATCCCGAACCCTTCGACATTGCGGAATGCGGTCACCGCGGGCAACGGCCCGAGTCGGTCCGCTGCCGCGGCGGCGACGGCCCGCGCGATCGGGTGCTCGGAGGCCGCCTCCACCGCGCCGGCGAGGCTGAGCAGCTCGTCGGGGTCCTGCCCGACGGCGGGCACGATGTCGACAAGCGTCATCCGACCCGTGGTGACCGTGCCGGTCTTGTCCAGCACCACGGTGTCCACCGTGCGGGTGGACTCCAGCACCTCGGGGCCCTTGATGAGGATGCCCAGTTGGGCGCCCCGTCCGGTGCCGACCAGCAGCGCGGTTGGCGTGGCCAGGCCCAGGGCGCACGGGCAGGCGATGATGAGGACGGCGATGGCGGCGGTGAACGCGGCGGTCAGGCCGCCCCCGCTGCCGATCCACCAGCCCAGCGTGGCCACCGCCAGGGCGAGGACGGCCGGTACGAACACCGCCGAGATGCGGTCGGCCAGGCGCTCCACGCCGGCCTTGCCGGACTGGGCCTGCTCCACCATCCGGGCCATCTGCGCCAGTTGGGTGTCGGCGCCGACCCGGGTGGCCCGGACCACGAGGCGCCCGCCGGCGTTGACCGTCGCGCCCGCCACGGTGTGGCCCGGGCCCACCTCGACGGGTACGGATTCGCCGGTCAGCATGCTGGCGTCGACGGCGGAGGAGCCGTCCTCGATCACGCCGTCGGTGGCGACCTTCTCGCCGGGCCGGACGACGAACCGGTCGCCCACCGTCAGCTGGCTGAGCGGAACCCGCGTCTCGACGCCGTCGCGGAGCACGGCGACGTCCTTCGCGCCGAGTTCCAGCAGCGCCCGCAGCGCCGCGCCGGCGCGGCGCTTGGATCTGGCCTCGAAGTACCGGCCGGCGAGCAGGAACGTGGTGACGCCGGCGGCCGCCTCCAGGTAGATGTTGCCGGCGCCGCTGACCCGCTCGACGTCCAGACTGAACGGGTGGGTCATCCCGGGAACACCGGCGGTGCCGAGAAACAGCGCCCACACCGACCAGCCGAACGCGGCGAGCGTGCCCATCGAGATCAGCGTGTCCATGGTGGCTGCGCCGTGGCGCAGGTTGGTCCACGCGGCCCGGTGGAACGGGAGCCCGCCGTACCCGACGACCGGGGCGGCCAGGGTGAGCGACAACCACTGCCAGTACGTGAACTGCAGCGCGGGCGCCATCGCCATCGCCACCACCGGCACGGTCAGCACCGCCGACACGAGCAGCCGGGTCCGCAGCGCCCGCAGCTCATCCACCGGTCGGGCGTGCTCCGCCGGATCGTCCGGCCTGCTCGGCGGTGGGGGTACCCGGGCGGTGTACCCGGTCTTCTCGACGGTGGCGATCAGGTCGCCCGGCGCGACGTCGTCGGGGAACGTGACGCTGGCCTTCTCGGTGGCGTAGTTGACCGTGGCCGTGACGCCGTCCATGCGGTTGAGCTTCTTCTCGATCCGCGAGGCGCAGGACGCGCAGGTCATGCCACTGATCGACAGCTCAATCCGGTTCCGGGCCGGTGCGGCGGGCCGGGTCGGTGATGCCATGGCTCGGACTCCTCAGCCGTGGTCGTGCCCGGGCTGGTCGTGCCCGGGTGGCTCGGCGGTTGCGGTCGCGGGCGTGGGCGCGGTCGTGGGCGCCGTGCCCGCGAGGGCGGTGAACTCGGCGGTGTGCACCCGGCCGGCGTGCTGGAAGTCCAGGTACAACCGGTAGGCGCCGGCCGAGGGCACCTCGGCGTGGAAGATGACCTGCGGCCCGGCGGCGGTACGTCCGTCGCCGGGTGCCCCGTCCGGGTGCACGTGGAGGTACGCCAGGTCGCCGTCGCGCAGTGCCACCAGGTGCCCGTATGCGCCCAGGTACGGCTGCAGGTCGGTGACCGGGGCACCGTCCCGGCTGACGGTCAGCGTCAGCGTGGCAGACGCGCCCGGGACGAGCGCGCCGTCCAGCGTGACCGTGTAGCCGGCCACCGTGGCGGTGCGTCCCGGCGGGGGCAGCGGCACCGGCTGGTACTCGCCGGGGGCGGGCACGTCCACACCGAGGGTCAAGCCGTTCCGGCCGGCCGGCGTGAAGTCGGCGAACACCCGGTACTGCCCCGGCGCGGCCACCGCGAGGGGCGCCGACCAGGTGCCCGCGCTGTCCAGGGTGGGGTGCACATGCTGGTAGCCGGACAGGTCGCGCCGCGCCACGATCAGGTGCAGGTCCTTGTCGTGATTGGTGGTGTAGCGGGTCACCGGTGCCCCGTCCGGACCCAGGATCTGGAAGCGGAACGGCTGCGCCGTACCGAGGGCCAGGGCGCTCGTCAGTGGCACCATGCGGTACCCGTCCTGGGCGACCTGCAGGCCGCCCGGCACTGGAGCGCCGCCGCTGTCCGCGGCGGCCGGGCCGTCGGCGTGGTTGTCGCCGGCGTGGTTGTCGCCAGCGCTGTGGGTGGCGATCGAGGGGCGGCCCGGCCCGGTCAGGGTGCCGAGCCCCACCGATGCGGCGAACACCGCGGCCAGCGCCAACCCGAACGCGGCTACCCGGAACGGGGGGGTCATGGCTACCCGACCAGCTGGTAGCCCGCCTCGTCGACCGCGGCCCGGACCGCGCTGTCGTCGAGGGGCTGCTCGCTGCGGACGGTCACCACGCCGCTGGCGAGATCGACCTGCACGTCGGTGACACCGGGAATCTCGTTGACCTCCGAGCTCACGGAGTTGACGCAGTGCGAGCAGGTCATGCCGGTCACGGTGTAGGTCCGTGTCTGCATCACGATCCTCCAGATCAGTTGGTTGCCTCCATCCTATACCCATACCCCCCAGGGGTACAAGGAGGGGACAGTGAGCCCCGGACTGGCGCGCGGGAACTCAGCCCCGCTTCATCAGCCGGCCGACGGCCGCCATCATCTCGGTGGCCATCTCGTCGGCCCGGCCCTCCGCGGCGCCTTCGTGCATGCAGTGCCGCGCGTGCCCGTCCAGCAGGCCGAGTGCCACCTTGTCCAGGGCAGCCTGGATCGCGGAGATCTGCGTCAGCACGTCGATGCAGTAGCGGTCGTCTTCCACCATGCGCTCGATGCCACGGACCTGGCCCTCGATGCGGCGCAGCCGGGACTGGAGCTGGTCCTTGGAGGCGGTGTAACCGCGCGTCGGCGCTGGCGTGGTCATGCACCCAGTGTAACAACCCCCTGGGGGTATCAGCCCCGGATCGGGCGGCGGAATCCGACCGGGGGCGTGCGGTCGAGCGGCGCCATCCGGACGTTGTCCCCGGTGCGGGGCGCGTGCACGATGGTGTTGTCGCCCACATAGATGCCCATGTGGTGCAGGTCCTTGTAGTAGAAGACCAGATCGCCGGGCTTGAGCTCGGCACGACTCACCGGCTTCGTCTCCTGCCACTGCCACTTCGTGTAGTGACGAAGGCGAACGCCGACCGATCCCCAGGCGGTCAGCGTGAGGCCGGAGCAGTCGTAGCCGTTCGGGCCCGCCGAGGCCCAGATGTAGGGCTTGCCGATGAGGCTGCACGCCTTCGCCGCGGCTCTGCCACCGGCATCGCTGGTGTACACGGCGGGGCAGGGGCCCGTGCGGAAGGACCCGCGGGGAGCGCCGCCGGCGCCGTACGCCTGGATCCGCAGTCGCTGCAGTTCTTCGATCTTCTTCTCGATGTGGGTCTTCTTGCCCGCGAGGTCGGCGTCCTGGGTCTTCAAGGCGGCGGCCACCTCGTCGATCTTCTTCTTCTCGGCGGCGTACTTGTCCCGCAGGTCCGCCACGTCGCTGACCTGGTCCCGCTGCGTACGCGCCAGCTGGTCCAGCATGGTCAGCTTGTCCGCGAGGGAGGTTGGCGAGCCGCCGGTCAGCACCGCGTTGAACGCCGAGTTCGGCCCGGACATGTACGCGCGGGCGGCCATGTCGCCGATCTCGCGGAGCGCCAGGTCGACCTGCAGTTGCAAGGGCTGGAGCTGCTGCTGCAGCCGGTCCGCCTCGGCCTGGTTGACCTGCAGCTGGCCGTGGACCTCGTTGTACTGCTCGATGATCGGTTCGAGCGTGTTCCACTCCGCGTCGATCTGCGCTTCGATCTCGGCCGGGGAAGGCGCGGCGAAGGCGGTGGACTGGCCGGCGATGGCGATGCCCACCGCGGCGAGGTAACACAGGACTAATCGGATCATGCCGGTGCCGAACCGGCGCACACGTACGACCGTCACTGCGCGACGTTCCTCTCCCACAACCGCCGACCGGGTTAGCTGACGGGTTCGGGCGGGAAGTGCGCCCTACCGCGACGTATCGCGGATACACCCCGAGTGCGGTGGGTCCCCGGCTCGTGTGCACGATTAGACGGTGGCTTTCCGGGGTCGACCCGGGTGGTTGACCTACGACCGGCGAGCCGGAGCACACGCTACTCCCGAACAGCGGAGAGTGAAAGTCGACGTGGCTGAACTAACCCGATACAACCACGCGAGGCGGATTTCGCGCTGCAACCTTCACCGCTCCGCTCCGTGTCGTGACGCTGCGTTGCTTCGTTGTCCGCTGTCCGGCGTTACCCGGGATCCCGGCGGGTGAGGCAGTACGGGCGACCGGTGGGATCGGTCAGCACGAGCCAGTCGGGAAAGGTCGCCTCGATCCGCGCCCCGGCCGCGACGTGCCGTTCCGCCAGCCGTTCGGTGTCCTGGCAGGCCAGGTCGATGTGGCCGGTCACCGGATCGTCTGGTCCGGCCACCGCGCGGCGCTGCAGGAGAAGACGCACAGCGACGGCATCCGGCCGGACGAGATAGCTGAACTCCGGCGGCGAGGTGTGCCGCAGTTCCCACCCCGTCACCGACTGCCAGAAGGTGCTCTCCTCCTGATACTGATCGGCCGGAATGTCCAGGCAAAGCTGGTCGAGCCGGTTCGCGCCGCCGCCGTCGTGCTCCACCGGATCGGGCACGACGGCCTCGGACTGCCACGTCACGAGGCAGAACGGAAAGCCGCCCGGGCTGGTGCAGAGCACCAGGTCGTCCGCCCGCCGGTCGACCCTCGCGCCGAGCGCGGCGACCCGGGTGGCGGCCTCCTCCATCGACTCGGTGGCGAGGTCGACGTGCAGGTCGAGGTGGCAGCCGCCGGGGCCGTCCAGGACCCGCTGCACGCGGAGGTACGCATCGCCGCGCGCCGGCAGGAGCGTCGCGAACTCGCCCGCCGGTCCGCGCCGCGCGGACAGTTCGGTGCCGGTGACCCGCTGCCAGAACGCCGTCCCGGCAGCGCACGTGTCACCCGGGAAATCGAGGAAGATGGTCAGCCACCGGATCGTCACCCGAACAGAATGCCATCGCCGCAGATGGGTACAACGCATTGAACGTCGTGGTCGGCGATCGAACGAGGGCGACGATGCCACTCAACTCGTAGGAGGTACCGATGGCGCTCCGCATCGAGGACTATGCGCTCATCGGCGACACGCAGACCGCGGCGCTGGTGGGCAACGACGGCTCGATCGACTGGCTGTGCCTGCCGCGGTTCGACTCCGCCGCGACCTTCGCCGCCCTACTCGGGACCGACCAGCACGGGCGCTGGCAGATCGCGCCCGCGTCGCAGGTGCGGGCGGTGCGGCGCCGGTACCGGGGCGACACGCTGGTGCTGGAGACCGAGTTCGACACCGACGAGGGCACCGTCCGATTGATCGACTTCATGCCGCCGCGCGGCGAGGCGCCGGACGTGGTCCGCATCGTCGAGGGCGTGCGCGGCCGGGTGCCGATGCGGATGGAGTTGCGCCTGCGCTTCGACTACGGCCAGGTCGTGCCGTGGGTGTACGCCGAAGAGGACGACCTGGTGGCGGTGGCGGGCCCGGACGCGGTCTGGCTCCGTACGCCGGTGCAGACCTATGGCAAGGACCTCGCCACGTACGCCGACTTCGACGTCGCGCCCGATGAGCGGACGCCGTTC
This sequence comes from Micromonosporaceae bacterium, assembly GCA_035296325.1. Taxonomy (GTDB): domain Bacteria; phylum Actinomycetota; class Actinomycetes; order Mycobacteriales; family Micromonosporaceae; genus DATHBD01. Next base: position 185,047 of record DATHBD010000062.1, read on the forward strand.
GTGCTCACCTGGCGTGCCTCGCACCTGCCGCGGCCCGACCCGGTCGACCCGGTGGAGGAGCTCGGGGCGACCGAGGGGTACTGGCAGGGATGGGTGTCGGCGTGCACCTATGACGGTGAATGGCGCGACGCGGTGGTCCGCTCGCTGCTGACGCTCAAGGCACTGACCTACGCACCGACCGGCGGGATCGTGGCCGCACCCACCACGTCGTTGCCGGAGCAGCTGGGCGGCGTGCGCAACTGGGACTACCGGTACTGCTGGCTGCGCGACGCGACCATCACCCTGCAGTCGTTGATGTACTGCGGCTTCCAGAGCGAGGCGCAGGCCTGGCGCAAGTGGCTGCTGCGCGCCATCGCCGGCGACCCGGCCGAGATGCAGATCATGTACGGGCTCGCCGGCGAGCGCCGGCTCGAGGAGTACATCGCCGACTGGCTGCCCGGCTATGACGGCAACCCGGTGCGGATCGGCAACGCCGCGGCGAAGCAGTTCCAGCTCGACGTCTACGGCGAGGTGATGGACGCGCTGCACCAGGGCCGGCGCTCCGGGCTCAAGAAGCACGATCCGTCCTGGGCGCTGCAGGTCAAGCTGATGGAGTTCGTCGAGGCGCACTGGACCGATCCGGATGAGGGGATCTGGGAGGTGCGCGGCGCCTCCAGGCACTTCACCCACTCGAAGCTGATGGCCTGGGTCGCCGCGGACCGGGCGGTCAAGGCGGTGGAGGACCACAACCTCGACGGGCCGGTGGAGCGGTGGCGCGCGCTGCGCGACGAGATCCGCGCGGAGATTCTCGAGAAGGGGTACGACGAGGAGCGCCAGACCTTCACCCAGTACTACGGTTCGAGTGAACTCGATGCGGCGCTGCTGATGGTGCCGATGGTGGGCTTCCTCCCCGCCAACGACCCGAGGGTGCGCGGCACCGTCGCCGCCATCGAGCGCGAGCTGCTCCAGGACGGCTTCGTGCAGCGGTACACCCAGATCCCGGGTGACACGGTCGACGGGCTGCCGGCCGGTGAGGGCGCGTTCCTGGCGTGCACGTTCTGGCTGGCCGACAACTACGCGCTGATGGGTCGCCACGAGGAGGCCCGCGAGGTGTTTGAACGGCTGCTGGCCCTGCGTAACGACGTGGGTCTGCTCTCCGAGGAGTACGACCCACGGGCGCGCCGACTGGTCGGCAACTTCCCGCAGGCGTTCAGCCACGTGCCCCTCATCGACACCGCTCGCACCCTCTCCGCCGATGTCGGCCCGTCCGAGGAACGCCAGGAGGAGGGCCTGCGCTGCTCCCGCCAGTAGCAGGCCCGTCGCCCGGGCCCCGGCGGTCTGGCCGGACATGGCGGGAAATGATCGCGAAACAATCGACGCGGTTCCCTGAAATCATCTCCCGGTTCACTGCCCGACAACATCGTTCTGGCGGGATACCAAGGAGAATCTACAGTGGATACTGGAAGCACCGCGTGGATGCTGGCCAGCACCGCGCTCGTCTTATTGATGGTCCCCGGCCTCGCGTTGTTCTACGGCGGCATGGTCGGCGCCAGGCGAGTACTCAACATGGTCATGATGACCTTCGGTGCTGTCGCCGTGGTCTGTTTCCTCTGGGTCCTGTACGGCTACTCAGCGGCATTCGGCGACTCGATCGGCGGCGCCGGAATCCTCGGTAACCCCCTGGAGGCATTCGGTCTCGGCTCGTTGATCGCCGAGGACACCGAAGCCACCATTCCGGCCGCCGTGTTCGTGGCCTTCCAGATGCTGTTCGCCGGGCTGACCACGGCGCTCATCGCCGGCGCGGTGGCCGACCGGATGAAGTTCGGCGTCTGGCTGATCTTCGCCGGCATCTGGTCCACCCTCGTCTACCTGCCCGTCGCCCACTGGGTGTTCGCGTTCGACAGCGACGCCGTCACCGGCGGCTGGATCGCCAACGACCTGAAGGCGATCGACTTCGCCGGTGGTACGGCGGTGCACATCAACGCCGGAGCGGCTGCGCTCGCCGCCGTCCTGGTGCTCGGCAAGCGCACCGGCTGGCCGCACGCCGTCCACAAGCCGCACAACCTGCCCCTGGTGACCCTCGGCGCCGGCCTGCTGTGGTTCGGCTGGCTGGGCTTCAACGGCGGCTCGGCGCTGTCCTCCGGCAACGCCGCAGCCGTGGCGGTGCTCAACACCATCGCGGCGGCCGCGGCAGCCGCGCTGGCGTGGATCGTGGTGGAGCGGATCAAGGGTGGCGCGATGACCTCCCTCGGCAAGGCCTCCGGCATCGTCGCGGGCCTGGTTGCCATCACCCCGGCCTGCGGCGCCGTCAATCCGCTCGGTGCACTGGCGATCGGCGTGATCGCCGGCGCGGTGTGCGCGCTGGCGGTCAACCTCAAGTACCGCCTCGGCTACGACGACTCGCTCGACGTGGTCGGCGTGCACCTGGTCGGCGGCATCGTGGGGACCCTGCTGATCGGCATCTTCGCGGTGGACGAGGCGCCGAACGCGCGCTCCGGCCTCCTCGACGGCGGCGGGCTCGGGCTGCTCGGGGCGCAGGCGGGCGCGGCGTTCGCCGTGCTGGCGTACTCCTTCGTCGTGACCTTCGTGATCGTCAAGGTCATGCAGATGACCGTCGGCCTGCGGGTCAGCTCGGACGTCGAGCGCGACGGCATCGACACCCTGCACCGCGAGTCCGGCTACGACTTCCTCGGCCCCGGCACCTCGGCGGAGGTCGGCGAGCCGGCCTCGACCCGCACCCCGGACGCACCCGCCCGGGTGTAGCTCCACCCTGGTCGCGGCTCCGGCCGTCCCGCCTGCTCCCTGGTGTGGACGGTCGGGGCCGCCCTTGTCGCGGCGCAGGTGGCCTGATTCGGCCGGGCCCGATCTGGGCATCAGGACGGTATGGTTCGCGCTGCCGTCTTCGGAGTGATCGCGTCGTCCGCCCTCATCATCGGAGCGGTCCTGGGGGTGTGGATCCGGCTGCCCCAGCGGCTGCTCGCGATGCTGCTGGCCTTCGCCGCCGGGTCGTTGATCACAGCGTTGGCCTTCGAACTGTTCGAGGACTCCTACGAACAGGGCGGCGCCATCGCGGCCGGTGTCGGCTTCGCCGCCGGTGCGGTGGTTTTCACGGTGATCAGTGCCTGGCTCGATCGTCGGGTGGAGCGGGCGGTGGATCAGGCCGGGTCCGCCAAGGTCGACACGAACGCCGCCAGCACCGAGCGCACCGTCTCCGCCTCGGCCACGGGGAGCGCCGCCGGCCTGGCCCTGCTCGCGGCGGTGACGCTGGACGGTGTGCCGGAGAACCTCGCGCTTGGCGTCAGCCTGGGCGAGGCGGGTACGGGTGGGCTGGTCCTCCTGGTCGCGATCTTCCTGTCGAACCTGCCCGAGTCGCTGGTCGGAGCGGCCTCAATGCGCGAGCAGGGTCGATCGACAGCGTTTGTCATCGGCACCTGGGCGATCGCGGCGGTGCTGCTGGCCGGGGCGGTCGTGCTCGGCCGTGGCCTGCTCGCCGGCGCCGAGGGGGCCGCCATCTCGGTCCCGTTGGCGTTCGCCGCCGGCGCGGTGGTCGCGTCGCTCGCCGACACGCTGATGCCGGAGGCGTACGAGAAGGGCGGCTCGGCAGCCGCATTGGCCACCGCCGCCGGGTTCCTGCTGAGCTTCCTGCTCTCGACGCTGTGACCGGCGCCTGGTTCGGCCAACCGCAGCCCTGCGGGTAGCCGAACCCAGCCGGGCCCGGCCGAACCCGTTGCCCCCCGATTCCGCCCGTCGAGATGATGCGGCCGGGATCCACCACGGGGGAGGCGGTTGCTTCATGGGAAGAGGGATTCGCCGCGGGGTCGGGCTTGTGCTCGCCGCGGTGCTGGTGTCGGTAGCGTCGGTGTTCGCGGTGCCGCAGACCGCACACGCGGCGACGACCGCCACGTTGGGCACCGTCTACTACTGGAACGACTCCCTGCTGGAGGCCTTCCGACGGCAGGGCGGCGGTCCCGGGCCACTGTCGCGGGCGGCCGCGATGATGCACGGCGCCGTGTTCGACGTCCTGAACTCGGCGCAGTGGGCCAGGCAGGCCAATCTCGGCAACGGCTACGCCGCAGCCTTCACGACCGCCGAGACGAGCGCCGACGTCGACGACGATCTCGCCGCCGGCATCGCGGCCCGGGATGTCCTGATCGACGCGCTTCCCCAGCAGAGCGCCTACGTCCAGCAGCGGTACAGCCAGCGCCACGGCGGCGCCGGGCAGGCGGCCGCGAGCGCTCTGGCCGACCAGGTCGTCCAGGCGGTCCGCGCCAACCGCGCCAACGACGGGGCGAACACGCCGGCCGGCTACACGCCGGACAATGTGCCGGGCGCCTGGCGGCCCACCGGCGGCTGTACGCCGGTCCACCCGCACTGGGGCGCGGTCCGGCCATTCGTGATGACGTCCTCCGCGCAGGTCCGTCGTCCCGCGCCCGGCTTCTTCGCGACGTACCCGTCGCTGCTCGCCAGCACCCTCTACACCACCCAGCTCAACGAGGTACGGGAACTCGGCCGCGCCGACTCCACCAGCCGGACGCCCGAGCAGACCCAGATCGCCTTCTACTGGGCCAACGACGCCAACGGCACCTACAAGCCACCGGGGCACCTGCTCGACCACACCGCGGTCGTGGCGCTGCCGCGGTTCGCCAACCCCATCCCGCTTGCGCGGCTCTTCGCCCGGGTCTCGTTCGTGCTGGCCGATGCCGCGATCGCGGCGTGGGATCAGAAGTTCCGGACGCCGATCGACCTGTGGCGCCCGATCGACGCGATCCGGTTGGCCGGCACCGACGACAATCCCGCGACCGTCCCGGACAGCACCTGGCAGCCGCTCGGCGCCACGCCGTGCTTCCCGGCCTGGTCCGCCGGGCACGCCGCCTTCGCCGGAGCCTGGGCCGGAGTGATGCGCCAGGACCTCGGGGACAACGTCACCTATACGGCGGGAACCGAAGACCCGAACGCCAGGGGCGTGACGCGCACCTTCACCAGTTTCACCCAGGCGGCCGCCGAGAACGCCCGTAGCCGGGTCTACCTCGGTGTCCACTTCCAGTTCGACAACGACGACGGGCTGGCCAGCGGTGGACAGATCGCCGATCTGGCGGTGACCACGATGTCAGCGATCCGCTGCGCCAAGCCCTGCGCCTGACCGGCCCTGGCCTGCGGCGACGGCAAGCTCCGAGGCGTACAACCGGAGGAGTTCGGCCATCGCGTAACGGCCCGGCCCGGTCGGCTCCACGAGGTGCGCCGCGACCAACGCGTCGAGGTGGCGGCGCACCTGCGCGGGTGACCGGTGCACCACCGCGGTCGCGTCGTCGACGGTGAAGTCGGGCTCCGGTGCCGACGCCAGACTGCGGAACGTCGCCCGGATGAGGTCGGGCAACGCGGCGTACGAGGAGTCGAAGGCGGCGCGCACCGCCGTGCCGTTGTCGCCCACCAGGCTGAGCTGTGCCAGTCGGTCTCCGGACGCCAGCCGGGCGGCATAATCCGCCACCGTCCAATGCGGATGATCCACCAGATTGGCGGCCACGATCCGCAGCGCCAGCGGCAGGTGGCCGCACAGTCGGGCCAGTTCCCGGATCGCGGGGAGCTGCGCGGCAACGCGGGCCGGGCCGAGCATCGATGCGATCACGTCCACCGCATCGTCGGCCGGCAGCGGGCCGAGCGTCAGACGCACGACGTCATCGCCTGCGACCAGCCCGGACAGCCGGTTCCGGCTGGTGACCAGCGTCGTGCAGTCCGGCCCGCCCGGCAGCAGCGGGCGGACCTGCTCGGCGTCACGCGCGTCGTCCAGGACGATCAGCAGGCGCCGGGAGTACGTGAGGGACCGGTACAGCCCGATCCGGCTGCCGAGCTCCGCCGGAACTTCACCGGGCGGTACCCCCAGCGCGGTCAGCAGGTGCAGGAGCGCGTCGCCCGGGTCGGGGTCGGGTCGGGTGGCAACTCCGGCCAGGTCGACGTAGAGCTGACCACCCCGGTGGTGCCGGGCGAACCGGTGCCCCCAGTGCAGTGCCAGCGCCGTCTTGCCGACGCCGGCCGGTCCCACGATCAGGGCCAGCAGCGGGTGATCCAGGCCGGCGCGCTCGGAGTGCCGGGTGTCCAGCTGGTCCAGCGCGGCTTGCCGGCCGACCAGGTGCGGAAGGCCTCGTGGCAGCTGGTGCGGGCCGGTGCGCTGGCGGCTGTGCTGCGGCCGGCGGGGTCGCGGCAACGGTGCGTCCAGCCGCTCCCGGACCTCCCGCCATCCGGCGTCCCAGGCTGCGACATCGCTCGTCGTTCCACCGCAGGCGTGCACGAACCGACGCACCACCTCCAGTCGCGGCAGCCGGGTGCGGTCCGGGCGGACGGCGTCGGCGAGCGTACTGCTGGGGACACCACATCTGCGGCGGAGCACCTCGAAGGACGGGTCACCGGCCCACAGCTTGAGCTGCCGCAGGCAGGCGACGAACTCGGAAAGAGTCCGTGCCGACGCCGGGTCTGGTGCTGATTGCCCTGATCTGCTCCCGTACGGATCCTGGGCTAGCATCACCCTCCTACGGAACTGACGCGAAGGGACCTACGGAAACGGTATAGCCGCCGCGCCACGCGATGAGCCGCCGGATGGAGATCCATGTGCGCGCAACGGTCGTCGGAACCGGCTGAACGGACGGGTAGGGGTGAGCTGTGCGGCCGACCATTGACCGGCCGTCGCAACGGTCGTCGTGGGCCGTGCTGGCCGTGATCGCCGCCGGCGGTGTGCTCGGTGCCTGTGCGCGTCACGGCGCGGCGCTGGCCTGGCCCCATCGCACCGGTGAGTTCCCGTGGGCGACGCTCGGCGTGAACGTGTCCGGGTGCCTGCTGATCGGCGTACTGATGGTGCTGATCACCGAGGTGTGGGCCGCGCACCCGCTGATCCGACCCTTTCTGGGCACCGGGGTGCTCGGCGGGTACACCACCTTCTCCACGTACACCGTCGATGTGGCACAGCTGGTGGCCGCCGGCGCGGTGGGCCCCGGGCTGGGCTACCTGGCCGGCACCCTCGCCGCGGCGCTGGCTGCGGTGTATGCCGGCAGCACCGGGACCCGGCTCGTCGCCGCGCGGCTGCGCCGACCGTGATGACCGCGATGAGCTTCCTCTATGTCGCGCTCGGCGCGGCGATCGGCGCGCCGCTGCGGTACCTGGTCGACCGGGCGGTGCAGGCCCGGCACAACTCCCCGGCCCCGTGGGGCACCTTCGTGGTCAACGTCGCCGGTTCCCTCATCCTCGGCGTCCTGGCCGGCGGCGCCGCTGCCGGCGCGGTGCCGGGCACAGTGACGGCGCTGCTGGGCACCGGGCTGTGTGGGGCGCTGACCACATACTCCACCTTCGGCTACGAGACCGTCCGGCTGATCGAGGGCGGGGCCGGCCGCTACGCCGTGCTCAACGTCGCGGCCAGCCTCGCCGCCGGCCTCGCCGCCGCGTTCGCCGGCATCACGGTCGCGACGGCGATCTGGGCCTGACCGCCGTCGCGCCGTCCGGTCAGTACGCGAAGGGCCATCCCGCGGAGTCCCAGCCGAGCCGGTTGATGCCGAGGTGCGACGCGTTGTTGTTGGCGTACCAGTGGTAGAAGAGGTGGTAGCCGTCGTTGTCCTCGAGGACCGCCTGGTGGCCCGGGCCGTGGATGCTGCCCCGTCCGGCGAGAATCTCGTTGCCCCCACCGGAGATCATCGCCCGGCCGTTACGGTCCACGAACGGCCCGGTCACCGACGCCGACCGACCCACCATGATGCGGTACGTGCTCGCCGCGCCCCGGCAGCAGGCGTCGAACGACACGAACAGGTAGTACCAGTTTCCACGCCGGATCAGCGTGGGCGCCTCGATGCCGCCGCTGTTGCTGGCCAGGGAGTGCAGGGCGGTGCCGGTACGCCGGCCGGTGGTCGGGTCGAGTTCGATCATCTTGATGCCGGTCCAGAACGAACCGTAGGTCAGCCACCAGCGCCCGCCGTCGATGAAGAGGTTGGGGTCGATGGCGTTGTGGTTGCTCGAGTTCGTGGTGGAGACGATCAGGCCCTGGTTGGTCCACGAACCGGCGGCGCCGGTGGTGCTGGTGGCCAGGAAGATGGCCGAGTTGCGCGAGCCGAACGTCGAGGCGGAGTAGTACATGTAGTAGCGGCCGTTGACGTAGCTGATGTCCGGGGCCCACAGGTGGTTGCTGTTGTTGGTGTACGGGTGCGCCCAGGACACCGCACCGGAGAACGCCGAGCCGGCGTTGCGCCAGGTGATCCGGTCGGTGGAGGTCTTGAGCGAGATCCCGTTGCCGGTCGCGGCGAGCAGGTACGTGCCGGACGGCGTCTTCACCACCTCGGGGTCGTGCACCCCGGTGTCGCCGGCGACGTTGCCGGTCCCCGGGTACGACGCGGGTGGCGTCGTGGGCCCCCCGTTGCCACCGCCGGTGGGTGGCGTTACCGGTGCCGCTCCCACCCGGACAAGCTGCCACTGCTGGTGAGCGCCGGAGAAGTCGGTGAACTGGGACACGCGCGCACCGTCGGCGAGCGACAACTCCCAGGTCTCCAGCGCCTTGCCACTGTTCCGATTGATCAGCTTCACATATCCGCTGTCCGTGTCGACCACCTGGAACTGCTGGTTGGTGCCGTTGGTGTCGGCCCACTGCACGACGTTGGCACCGTCCAGAGTGGACCTCGCGGACACGTCGAGCACCTTGCCGCTGTGCACCGACCGCAGCCGGTAGTAGCCGCCGCCGGAATCGACGAACCGCCACTGCTGGTTGGCCGCGTTGGTGCGGGTCCACTGGATGATCGCCGCGCCGTCGGCGGTGCCGGCGCCGGACACGTCGATCGCCTTGCCGCTGTGCCGGTTGACCAGCACGTACGACGCGTTGGTGTCGATCGTGGCAGCCTGCGCCGACTGCACCGCCACGACGGTCAGCCCGGTGGCGACAAGCGCGGTGGCGGCCGCGACGAGCAGGCCGGGAAGCCGACGCCGGGACGTGACCCGGTGCGATGAAACACTCACCGGCGCCGTTGGCCGGGAGGCGGCGTCGGTGCCGACCGGGGGAGTGGTGGCCGGCCGGCGCCAGAATGCGCTGCGCGTGCCGATCGGGCGGGAGCGGTGCAGGAGCATGACATCCTCCGAAGCCGCCTGGCAGGCAATCCGGTGCGGCGCCCCGCGGAAAGTGGGACGCGCGGATCACGAAAATCAGGAGACGCCCGGTGGCGGAACGGGCGGCCTGGAGGCGCGGTATCGACCAACGTCGTACAGTGGGGCGGAACCGGATTGAACCATCTGCCCGGACGGCGGCGCAAGCATCACCGTCGGTAGGCCCCAGGTCGGCGCCGGGTCAGCGTCAAGGCTCTCCAGGGGTGCCGGTTCGCCGGTTGTGGTGGTGCAACAGCCTGAAGAGCAGCTCGGTCAACCGCTGTCGCTCCTCGGGTGACAACGGAGCCAGCAGTTCGTCCTGGCATTCGGCCAGCTGCTTCTCCAGGCGCCGCAATTGCCGCCGGCCCGGCGCGGTCAGCGAAATGATGTTGCGCCGGCGATCCGTGGGATCCGGGGCGCGCTCGACCAGTTTCGTATCGGCAAGTTCGTTGACGGCCGCGACCATGTCGCTGAGGTGGATGCCGCTACGGCGGCCCAGTGCGGCCTGGCTGGCCGGGCCGAACTCCTCCAGCGTCGCCAGCAGGCGGTAGTGGTAGCCGCGGGCGCCGACGGACGAGAACCCGTCGGCCACCAGTCGGCCCGCCTGGTTGGCGGTCTGGTTGAGCAGCCAGCTGGGCAGGCTCTCCCAGCTGGCGGGCGTCTCCCCGGACGGGTTCTGCATGTGCCGAGCCTATCAAGTCGTTGGACACACGAACGATTTCGAGTATCGTTCAAGCACCGAACGTTAGTAGTACAAACATTTAGGTGCCTAATGGATGTGTGCCCGGAGGCTGAAGCCATGATCAAGCAGTACCGCATCGAGATTCCCCAGGCCGACCTCGACGACCTGGCCGATCGGCTCTCCCGCACCCGTTGGCCCAACGAGGTCGCCGACGCCGGGTGGGACTACGGCTTCCCGCTGGCACGGCTCAAGGAACTCGCCGAGTACTGGCGCACCGGCTACGACTGGCGCGAGCACGAGGCCGAGCTCAACGAGCTTCCGCACTTCACCACCGGGATCGAGGGCCAGACCATCCATTTCATCCACGTCCGGTCCTCGAAACCGGACGCGCTCGCGCTGATCCTCACCCACGGCTGGCCCGGTTCGTTCCTGGAGTTCCTCGACATGATCGAGCCGTTGTCGCGCGACTTCCACCTGGTGATTCCGTCCATTCCGGGCTTCGGCTTCTCCGGGCCGACCCACGAGCGCGGCTGGGACATCGTCCGGGTCGCGCGAACCTGGGCCGAACTCATGTGCCGTCTCGGGTACCAGCGCTACGGCGCGCAGGGCGGCGACTTCGGCGCGGGCATCTCAATGGCACTCGGCGCGGTGGCGCCCGACCAGGTCGTCGGCGTGCACGTCAATTACCTGCCGACCCGACCGGATCCGGACGCCGGCGTCGAACTGTCCGAAACGGACGAGGCTCGGCTGGACAAGGTCCGGCAGCTGATGGCAAATCGTCCGCCGTACCAGACGCTCCAGGCCGTCACCCCGCAGACCATCGGCTACGCGCTGACCGACTCGCCGGTCGGTCAGCTGGTCTGGATCGCGGAGCGCTTCGCGCAGTGGACCGACCCACGCTCGCCGATCAGTGACGAGCGGATGCTCACCGACATCTCGCTGTACTGGCTGACCGCCACCGCGGCCTCCTCCGCGCGGCTGTCCCGCGAGACTCCCCGGCGGATCGAGCCGTGTCCGGTGCCGGTCGGCGTGGCGGTGTTGCCGCACGACATCACGCAGTCGGTGCGCCCGCTGGCCGAGCGGCTCTACGACATCAGGCACTGGTCGGAGTTCGATCGCGGCGGCCACTTCGCCGCGATGGAGGTGCCGGACCTGCTCGCCGAGGACATCCGGGACTTCTTCCTCACCCACGTCAGGCCTTGACGGCGGTGGCGCTGGGTGCGAGGGCGGCGCCGACCTTGGCCAGCAGTTCATGCTCGGTGAACGGCTTGTCGAGCAGGGCCACCTCCGGATCGAGCCGGCCCTGCGAAGCCAGGATCGGCTGGGCGTAGCCCGACATGTAGAGCACCCGCAGCTCCGGCCGGGCCTGGCGGATCCTGGCCGCCGCCTCCTTGCCCAGCATCTGCGGCATGATCACGTCGGTGAGCAGCAGGTGGATGGTGCCCGGGTAGCTGTCGGCCGCGGCGATGCCGGCAGCGCCGTTCGGTGCGGTGATCACCTGGTACCCCTGCCGGGTGAGCAGGCGCCGGGTGACCTCGCGAAGCGCCTCCTCATCTTCGACGACCAGGACAGTTTCGCCCTGCGACAAGTGGCGGCTCGGCGAGATCAGGGCGGCTTCGCTGGCGGTCTGCGTGGTCACCGGCAGCAGGATGGTGAACGTGGTGCCCTGGGCGGGGATGGACTGGATCCGGACATGGCCCTCGGTCTGCGTGACCGCCCCGTACACGGTCGCCAGGCCGAGCCCGCTGCCCGCGCCCTTGCTCTTGGTGGTGTAGAACGGCTCGAAGGCGTGCTTGAGGACCTCATCGGTCATGCCGGTGCCGGTGTCGGCGATCGTGACGCGCACGTACTGCCCGGGCAGGACCGACGACCATTCCGCGGCGAAGGCGCGGTCCACCTCGAGACCGTCGGTGGCGATGGTGACCTGGCCGCCGTCCGGCATCGCGTCCCGGGCGTTGACCGCCAGATTCAGCATGACCTGCTTGATCTGCTCCGGGTCCACCAGCACCGGGGGCAGATCATCGGTCAGTTCGGTGATCAGGGGCAGGTCCGGCCCGAGGGTGCGTCGCAGGGCGCCGGCCATGCCCCGCACGATGTCGTTCAGGTTGACCACCTGCGGCTGTACCACCTCGCGGCGGGCGAAGGACAGCAGTTGCCGGGTGAGGCCGGCGGCGCGTTCCGCGGCCTGGCGGATCTGGCCGATGTCGTCGGCGGCGGCCTTCCAGTGCTCCGCCCCGCTGGTCTTCGCGGCCGTGTCGATCTCCTCGCGGACGAACGCGGCGTAGTTGAGGATGACGCCGATCAGGTTGTTGAAGTCGTGCGCGACACCGCCGGCGAGTTGGCCCAGCCCTTCCAGGCGCTGCACCTGCTCAAGCTGCGCGCGCAGGCGCTCCCGATCCTCCCGGAGGACCCCGGGTGCACCCTCGGGCAGGTTGCTCTCGGCGAGGATCCGGGAGGTCGACGCCACGGACACGGTCCGGCCGGCACCGTCCACCACCGGCGACATCGCCAGCAGCACGGTGATGACCGTGCCGTCCTTGCGGAGCCGGTGGGTGCTGTACGGCGCGACGCGTTCACCGGCGTTGACCCGCCGGAGCAGGGCGGCCTCCTCGCCCTCCCAGCCGGCCGGGAACAGCGCGGTGGCGTCCTGGCCGATGATCTCCGCTGGTTGGTAGCCGTACAGGTCGGCAGCGGCGGGACTCCAACCGGTGACCGTCCCCTGGCGGGTTTTCAGGATGATGGCATCGAGCGGCAACCCGGTCGCCGGGGCGACGGCGTCAACGCTGATCGGGGATTCGGACATGGTGCCCCCATCGGGCTGTGGCGGGCCGGCAAGTGATGAAGAGTGAACGCTTCACGCGTGCGACCAGGGTCCGGGGAGCGGATCGAGTCTACCGCTTTACCCCATCTTCCCGGAATGCACACCGAACGTGGGTGCCCGACGCCAGCGAACCGGGCGGCCGGCCGGGGCCGGCCGTGAGCGACCGGAAGCACGGCTGAAATCCGGCCTTGACAAGACTGACAGCCATTCATAGCCTTCCGTGGATTGGATCGTTTCATCCCGCCCTGGGAGGCGCCGATGAACGGCTGGCGCTCAGGGCCGCCGGGCGACGCGCACAAACCCCAGGAGACCCAGATATGAGTTTTCGTAACCGCACACCCCGCAGGCTGGCGGCGATGTCGGCCGCGGTCCTCGCGAGCACCTGCGCGACCGCGCTGGTGCTCAGCAGCGGTTCGGCCGCGATGGCCGCGCCGGAAGGATCAGGCCGTCCCAGCAAGGGCCCGGCCAACGTCCAGTTGGAGCACCTTGACCGCGGACTCGTCGCCACCTCCACCGCCGAGGGCGTGTTCCTGTCCTGGCGCCTGCTCGGGCACGAGGTGTCCGGGCGTTCCGCGACCGGCCTGACCGGCGCCAACTTCCAGGTCTTCCGGGACGGCCAGCCGGTCGCCACGGTCACCGACAGCACCAACTACCTGGACCGGGCCGGCACGGCCACCGCCACCTACCGGGTCGCGGCGGTGCTCGACGGCCAGCAGGTCGATCTGAGTGCGTCGGTGTCGCCCTGGTCCGTGGGCTCCTACGACATGCCGCTGCGCAAGCCGGCCGACGGCGTGACCCCGGCCGGCGAGGCGTACACCTACGCGGCCGGCGACATGAGTGTCGGCGATGTGGACGGCGACGGGCAGTACGAGTACGTCGTCAAGTGGGATCCGTCCAACGGCAAGGACGTGTCGCAGGTCGGCTACACCGGCAACGTCTACATCGACACCTACAAGTTCGACGGCACCCTGCTGCACCGCATCGACCTGGGTGTCAACATCCGTGCCGGCGCGCACTACACGCAGTTCCTGGTGTACGACTTCGACGGCGACGGCCGGTCCGAGATGATGTTCAAGACCGCGCCGGGCACCAAGATCATTCAGTACAACCGGGACGGCACCGTCGCCTCCGAGCGCTACATCACCATGCTGCGCGACGACGTGCTGGCCGGCTACGCCAACACCGACGACTACCGGCTGAGCCCGGCCCAGTACTACGAGCACCTGGTCGGCATGTTCCGCGGGTGGAGCACCCACCCCGAGGTGGTGGCCGGGCGCTGGCCCGCGACCATCGAGGCGGCGCTGGGCATCGAGCCGCGGTACACGTACCCGCTCTCCGACACCGACGCCCGCGCGCTGGTGGACCACTTCATCGACGTGTACGCCCCGGCCCGCAGCACCCGTAACGCGCTGCGGAACTTCCAGGGGTTCATCGTCACCGGCCCCGAGTACCTGACCGTGTTCGAGGGCGCCACCGGCCGCGAGTTGCAGACGGTCCGGTACTCCCCGGGTCGCCACGACGACGGCCTGATGTGGGGCGACTACGCGATGGCCCGGATCGAGCCCGGCAACCGGGTCGACCGGTTCCTGTCCGGCGTGGCCTACCTGGACGGCCGGCGCCCGTCGGCCATCTTCGCCCGCGGCTACTACACCCGCGCCACGATCGCCACGTACGACTGGGACGGCAAGCGGCTCACCCAGAACTTCCTGGTGGACAGCGGCTGGGTGCCGATGACGAACCCGTTCAACGACGGCCCGCACGGGCGGGAGGGCACCGACCCCGAGTGGGGCACGCTCTCCAGCCAGGGGGTTCACTCGCTGAGCGTCGCGGACGTGGACGCCGACGGGAAGCAGGAGATCATCTACGGTGGCGCCACCATCGACCACGACGGCAGCCTGCTGTACAGCTCGTACGACGTGATCCCGGCACCCAGCCCCAACGCCGGCGTCCGGGCCAAGCTCGGGCACGGTGACGCGCTGCACGTGACCGACATCGACCCCAACCGTCCCGGCCTGGAGATCTACCAGGTGCACGAGGGTGCCACCGGCGCGCCGTACGGCTACGCGCTGCGGGACGCCCGCACCGGTGAGGTGATCTTCGGCGGCTACACCGGCGTGGACACCGGCCGCGGCATGGTGGGCGACATCATCCCGGCCGAGCCCGGCCTGGAGACGTGGGCGTCGAGCGGCCCGAACACCGCCACCGCGGTGGGCCTGCGCACCGCCGACGGTGACCTGATCAGCCCCACCACCCCCGGCACGAACCACAACATCAAGTGGGCGGCCAACATGACCACGCAGATCGTCAACGGCTCCGGCGTCAACACGCCGACCATCGACGACTACCAGCGCGGCACGCTGCTCACCGCCACCGGTGCCCTCACCATCAACGGCACGAAGGGCAACCCGAACCTGGTCGCCGACGTCTTCGGCGACTGGCGCGAGGAGCTCATCACCCGCGTCGCGGACAGCTCCGCGATCCGGTTCTACGTCAGCACCGAGGTCACCGACCGCAAGCTGTACACGCTGATGCACGACCCGCAGTACCGGGCGGACGTGGCGCGGCAGCAGACGACGTACAACCAGCCGTCGTACACGAGCTTCTACCTCGGCTCGGACATCGACTGGTCGAAGGTGCCGGTCCCGCACTACTGGGCGCCGGGCAGCATGGACGTGCTGCGGTCCACCTTCGAGGCGTACGCGCGCAGCGGGGACCTGGCCGGGCCGGTCGTCTCGCGGCTGCGTGGTGACCTGGAGCAGGCCAACCGCAGGCTGCGCGGCGGAAACGCCAGTCAGGCCGCCGAGGCGGTGGATCGCTTCGTGCGGCACCTGGAGCAGTCCGGGCGCCGCGACACCGTGTCGGACACCGCGCGGGCCGCGCTGAACTACCGGGCGGAGAGCGTCATCGCGATGCTGTCGTAGCGGACAGCCGGTTTCGCCGGCGATGGCGCACACTCGGACGTGTCCGGGTGTGCGCCATCGCTCGTTGGCGCGGATATCCGAGGCGTGCACCGGGCGTTTCCCGGTGGCCGGTGTTGGGCTGCGCCTGCCGTGCCGGGAGGATGGGATCCGGCACCGACGGGTCTCCTGCCGGTACGGCGCCATCTGTGCTGAGCGAGGAGGGTCAGCCGTGTCTGAACCGGGGTGGTCGCAGGCGGTACGGCAGCTCATCGAGGACGTCCACCACGCCCGTCCGGATGACCTGCCGGGCATCGCCAACCGGCTCGCCGCTGACCTGGGCGCACTCGAGATCATGATGTACCTGGTCGACTACGGACAAACCACCCTGGGGCCGTACGGCGGACCGGGTGCCCCGACGCGCGCGCACCAGCCGATCGACGGCACCCTGGCCGGCCGGGTGTACACCACCGGCCAGACGCTCGAGTCCTGCGTTGACGGCGTGTGCCGGCTCTGGGTGCCGATGGTCGATGGCACCGAACGGCTCGGCGTGCTCGAGGTGCTCACCGCATCGGAGACTCATCCGGACGAGTGGAGCGACTACCAGAGTTTCGCGTCGGTCCTGGCCCAGACGCTGGTGAGCCGGCGGCAGTACGGTGACGCGGTGGAGTGCGCCCGGCGGGCGTACCCGATGCAGCTGGCCGCCGAGATCATCTGGAATCAGCTCCCACCGCTCACCTTCGCCACGGACGACGTCGCGGTCAGCGCCATCCTGGAGCCGTGCTACGACGTCGGCGGCGACGCGTTCGACTACGCCATCAACGGCCAGACGCTGCACATCGCGATGTTCGACGCGGTCGGGCACGGCATCTCCGCCAGCGCCCTCACCGGGCTCGTGATCAGCGCCTACCGTAACGCCCGGCGGTGCGGGCTCGACCTGTCCGACACCTACCGCTCCGTCGACAAGTGGGTGCACGCCGAGCACCCGGACAGTTTCGTCACGGCCGTCCTGGGGGAGCTCCACACGGACACCGGGGAGTACCGCAGAATCAGCGCCGGACACCCCGGCGAACTCCTGCTCCGGGACGGCAAGCTGGTCCGGCAGCTGGAGGCGCCGACGGCCATGCCGTTGGGGTGGGGCCACCTCGACAACCCCATCCCGGTCGTCACCGATGAGTCCCTGCAACCGGGCGACAAGCTGCTGCTCTTCACCGACGGCGTGGTCGAGGCCCGGACCGAGGCCGGCGACTTCTTCGGCACCGACCGGCTCAGCGACTTCCTCACCCGCGCCCTGGCCGACCGACTGCCCGGCCCGGAGACGATGCGCCGCCTGGTCCACGCGATCCTCACCCACCAGCACGAGAAGCTGCAGGATGACGCCACCGCCGCGCTGCTGGAGTGGCGGCCGGAGTTCACCTACGGCCATCTGCCGCTCTGACCGCCGGTCAGAGCGTTTCGGTGCCGTCCACGACCGCACGGGCCAGGTCGGTCAGGCGGCGGTTGCGGTTGCGGGCGACGGACCGGAGCAGCGTGAACGCCTCGTCCATGTTCACCTGACGACGTTCCGCCAGGACGCCCTTGGCCTGCTCGATGAGCACCCGGGTGTTCAGCGCGGTTTGCAGCTGCTCGGCCAGGGTCTCGCTGCGGCGGATCGCGCGGGCCTGGAGGAGCCCGATGGTGGCGACGTCGGCCAGCGCCTGCCCCAGCCGCAGGGTGTGTGGATCCAGCGCGCCGGAGGAGGTGCCGAACAGGTTGAGCGCACCGATCACCTGCGCGCGAAGGCGCATCGGCAGCGCGTGCACGGAAGCGAATCCCGACTCGGCGGCGGCTGGGGCGAACCGGGGCCAGATCTCGGCTGCGGCGGCCAGATCCGCGACGGCGACCGGCTCGCCGGTGCGGAAGCAGTCCAGGCACGGGCCCTGATCGGTCTGCAGCTGGAACAGCTCCAGCAGCCGGGTCTCCTCGTTCGAGGCCGCGACAAGCTGCAGCGTGCCGCGCTGGTCCGTGAGCAGCAGGCCGGCGGCGCTGACGCCGAGCAGGCTGACGCACCGGTCGGTGAGCTGGTGGAGGAAGTCCATCAGGTCGAAGTCGTCGACAAGCGTGTCGGCCATCTCGACAAAGGCCTCGGCCAGCTGTTGCTCGGTCATTTCTGCTTCACCCCATCCATACGATAGTCGTCCACCGGAACGGGTGGCCGTCGTTGTCACCCGCCCGATGGTGCCGGCCGTTGCGGCGGGCCGTCCCCATCGTCGTCACCGCGCGGTGGTGCGTCGGGCTCGAAGCGTAGTCGGCGGGCGACGACGTCCCGGGCCACGTCACCGAGCGGTCGGTCGTGGGCGTACGCGTACGCCCGCAGCCGCACGAACGCGGTCGCCGCGGACACCCCGAGCTGGACCAGCACCATGCCGGTGGCCTGGTGCACCACGGCCTGCCCGGCCGTCGGGTCCTGGTGCTGCCAGGCGAGCTCGTCGGTGGCCGGCTCGGCTTCGGCGGCGGCGTCGAGGAGCAGCATGCCGGCGGTCCGCGCGAACGCGAGCGCGTCGTCGAGTTCGCCCGCGGTCAACGGACCGGCCTGTCGGCGGTAGAGGTCCAGGGCGCCCAGCCGGATCGCGCCGACCTGCAGCGGCAGGGCGAACACGGCCCGCGCCCCACTGTCCAGCGCGCCGCGGACGAATCCCGGCCAGCGGGCCAGGTACTCCGGAGCGTGCAGGTCTTCCGCGAGCGCTGGGCCACCATGGCTGAACGTGTCCATGCACGGACCCTCGCCCAGCAGCAACTGCAGCTCCTCCAACTCGGCGGCGACGCTGTCACTGGCGTACATGATCTCCCGCACGCTCGCGCTGGCCATGACCGTCACGCCGGCGCCGCTCACGCCGACCCCGGCCATCGCCGCTGCGCAGACACTTGCCAGCGTGATCGAACCGTCCTGTGACTGGGCCAGCACCTGGGCCCAGATGCCGATGGACCGGTCCGCGCTCATGCGGGCCCACGGGTGGCAGCCGCCACGCGACAACACCCCCGGACGGCGCGCAGCCGCACGGCCGCCGGACCGGTCAACAGATCAACGGCGCTCATCGCACCCCTCCCGGTGGTCGCGCTCAGCGCGGCGCCGTGGTCCGGAGCGGCCGTTCCGGACAGCCTACGCGACCGGGTACGTGGCGGGCGACACGTCGCGGTGGCCGCCTACCGGGACACGTGCGCCCGGCCGCGCCTGGCCCGGGCCGCACCGGTGACCGCCGTCTGAACGAGGCGGGCCAGGGCCGGCCCGGGGTCGGTGAGACTGGCGACGCTGTGTGTGGCGCCGACCGCGTAGCCGGCCGCGCCGGCCAGGTCGCGCACCAGCCCGCCGCGCCGTTCCCGCAGCGCGCGCCGGGCGTCGGCGGCGCCCCACTGGTACCGAACGCCCGCCCGGGCGCGGGTGGGCGCGGGCGCGTCGCCCACGGCAAGCGCCGCCCAGGCCGCCGGCAGGTTGGCCCCGGCGGCGACCGCCAACGACAGCGACCCGTAGAACCGGCCGTTCAGATCGATGAGCCGGGGCACCCGGTCGGCGCCGACGATGAACTGCAGCTCGGCCAGCCCGAACCAGTCCAGCTCATCGAGCAGCGCAGCGACCCGGCCGGCGAGATCCTCGTCCACCGCCACGGTGACCGCGCGGCAGCTGGCGCCGGCGCCGGGCGGCCAGATGTGCGACGCCAGCTGCATGCAGTCGGCGACGACACCGACCTCGCCCGGCCCTCGGACGGCGCTGTAGGCCAGCAGCCGGCCTTCATGGAAGACCTGTACCTCCGGGTCCCCACCGACCGCGCGGATCTCGGCGACCCGGCGGAGCGCGGCGGTCCGACCGGTGATCAGGTTGGTGTCGATCCTGGGCGGCGAGCCGGCGATGTCCGGCCGGGCGTGCATCCGGGCCTTGATGATGACCGGCGTCGTCTCGTCACCGATCGCCGCCGCCTCGGTGAGGTCGGGCACGGCGATGCCCACGCCGGTGGCGGCGTCGGCGAGCTCGACCTTGTCCAGTGCCCGCAGCACCACCGGGTGCGGCGCGTGCGGGAAGATCGCACCGATCCCGGCGCGGGCCGCGGAGAGGGCGAGGACCTCGGCCTCTCCCGCGCCGAACACCACGTCGTACCCGCCGTCGCGCACCGCGGCCGTCACCGAGTCCAGGAACGCGTCCACCGGCTGCAGCGGCCGGATCAGATGCCGCCGTCGGCACGATCGGGAGGCGCGGGCGAGCCCTCGCCGCTCCGCGCTCGCCAGCCCGACGGTCCAGCCCGCGGCGGACAGCGCCCGTACCGCGGCGAGCGCGCCCCGGCTCCAGCCCTGCTCCACGATGAGTGCGCGCACCCGTCCAACCCCCTGATCGACCCGGCTCGCTCGACGCTGCCGCAGCACATGCCCGCCGGACGGCAATTTAGACGTGCGGATCGGTGCCGGACGCTGCGGGCCGGCCGGAGCGTTCAAGCCGACGCCTCCCGGGGTAGGTCCATGACACGTCCCGGGTGCGGCTGAACGCGCCGGGTCTACCGCGGGGGGGAGGACCGGCATGGCTGATCCGACGCCGCCGCAGACCAGACGGCGGGTGTTTGCCCGCTCCACCTGGGTCGAGGCGAAGTTTCTCGCCGCCGAACTGCGGACCGAGACGGTGGGCGGCGCGTTGCTGCTCATCGGTGCGCTGATCGCGCTGATCTGGGCGAACTCCCCGTGGGCGGAGACCTACCAGGACCTGCGCCGGTTCGTGCCGTGGCCGGGGGGCGAGCGCCTCGCCCTCGATCTCGACCTCGCGCACTGGGCCGGTGACGGCCTGCTCGCCATCTTCTTCTTCGTGGTGGGTCTGGAGCTCAAACGCGAGTTCGTCGCCGGTGACCTGCGCAACCCCCGCCAGGCGGCGCTGCCGGTGGCGGCAGCCGTGGGCGGCATGGTGCTGCCGGCGGCGATCTTCGTCGCGATCAACCTCAACGGCGGGAGCGGGGCGCTGCGCGGCTGGGCCGTCCCCACCGCGACCGATATCGCGTTCGCCCTGGCGGTACTGGCGATCATCGGCTCGCACCTGCCGCTGGCGCTGCGCGCCTTCCTGCTCACCCTCGCCGTCGTGGACGACCTCCTGGCCATCACGATCATCGCGGTGTTCTACACCGACGACCTCTCGGTCGTGCCACTGCTCGCGTCGCTGGCGCCGATCGCGGTGTTCGTGCTGCTGGTGCAGCGGGGTCGGACGTGGTGGTGGGCGCTGGTACCGCTGGCGCTGACCGCCTGGGCGTTGATGCACGCCTCCGGGGTGCACGCGACCATCGCCGGGGTCCTGCTCGGCTTCGGCGTGCCGGTGCTGGCCCGCGGCGGCCGCGGGCGTGGCCTCGCCGAGCACCTGGAGCACCTGTGGCGGCCGGTGTCGGCCGGGCTCGCGGTGCCGATCTTCGCGTTCTTCGCGGCCGGCGTGTCGCTGCGTGGCGACGGGATCGCCGCCGCCCTGCGCGACCCGGTCGTGCTCGGTGTGGTCGCCGGGCTCGTCGTTGGCAAGGGCGTCGGCATCCTCGGCTCGGCGTACCTGGTCGCCCGGTTCACCCGCGCGGAACTCGACGACGAGCTGACCTGGACCGACCTGTTCGGTGTGTCGCTGCTCGCCGGCATCGGGTTCACCGTCTCGCTGCTGATCGGCGAACTCGCCTTCGCCGACGGCGAGCGGGCCGCGGCGGTCAAGGTCGCGGTGGTCGCCGGCTCGGTGATATCGGCCATGCTGGCGTCGATCGTGCTCGTCCGCCGCAACGCGGTGTACCGGCGGATCGAGGAGCGCGAGGCCCGCGACGCCGACGCCGACGGCGTCCCGGACGTGTACCAGAACGAGCGGCCGGGTGAGCGCTGAGCCGGCCAGCGCCGGTTACGCCGGCCCGTCGCTCCCGGCGGCGTACTCCCGCAGCGGTGAAGCCCCGTCGGCCCACGCCTGCAGCACCGGCTCGATGATCCGCCAGCTCTCCTCGGCCTCCAGGGCATGCGCCGACAGGCGGGTGTCGCCGGCGATGATGGCCAGCAGCAACTGCCCGTACGGGCTGGGCTCCTGCGAGGTCAGCTCGGCGTCGAGGTCGACCTGCTCCAGGTCGAACGGGTCGCCCATGCCGTTGATGTTGAGCAGCAGCGACATCCGGTCCGGGTCGAGCTGCAGGCGCAGCTCGTTCGTCTGGCTCTCACAGCCGGGGAAGATCGGATGCGGCACGTCGGCGAACCGGACGACGATCTCCCGCCGCTTGCGGCCCAGCGCCTTGCCGGTACGGAGCCGGAACGGCACGCCGGTCCACCGCCAGTTGTCCAGGTGCAACGTGATCTCGGCGTACGTCTCGGTGTTGCGCGCCGGGTCGACGCCCTTCGCCTCGGTGTACGCGGCAACCTGCCGGGCGGACTCGCCGTCGGGGACCTCGCCGGCGGTGTAGCGCCCCCGCACCGTGTACCGGTCCACGTCGGCGCTCCTCAGCGGCCGCACCGCGCGCAGTACGTCGATCTTCCGGCTGGCCAGGTCGACCGGGTCCACGCTCAGCGGCGGCTCCATCGCGACCAGCGTGAGCAGCTGGAGCAGATGGTTCTGGACCATGTCGCGCAGCGCGCCGGCGTGGTCGTAGTACGCCGCCCGGCTCTGGGCGTCGACGGTCTCGTCGAAGACGATGTCGATCGAGGTGATGTGCCCGTTGCTCCACAGCGGCTCGAAGATGCGGTTGGCGAAGCGCAGCCCGATCACGTTGAGCACGGTCTGCTTCGCCAGGAAGTGGTCCACCCGGAAGATCCGCTCTTCCGGGATGACCTGGATCAGAGCCGCGTTGAGCCGCTTCGCGCCGGCCAGATCCTCGCCGAACGGCTTCTCCACCACCACCCGCAGCGTGGCGGGGATCTCGCACTCGGCGAGCGCGGCGATCACGCCGTCGAAGAGGTGGTGCGGCAGGGCGAGGTACAGCACGACCGGGTGCTCCGCCGCGCCGTCCGGGTCGGCCGGGCCGGCGTGGGCCAAGGCGGCGGCGATGACGTCGGGCTTGGTGACGTCGCCGCGCACGTACCGGGCACCAGCGGTCAGCCGGTGCCGGACGTCCTCGCCGACCTGACCGGCGTGCCGCTGCAACGCCTGGTCGACGTGGGTGACGAAGCCAGCGTCATCCAGGTCGTCGAAGGACACGCCGACCAGCCGCACCCCGTCGGCGGGGAGGCCGGCCGCCGCCAGTTGCGCCAGACCCGGCAGCAGGTACCGACTGGTGAGGTCGCCGGTGGCGCCCAGGACGATGATGGTGGCGGTCATGGTGCCAGTCTTGCCAGCTTCCCGGTGGGGAGTCAAAGCGGGGGCGGTGCGGCTTGCCCCGGTCCGGCAGGATGCGGTGGTGAGCCATCCGTTGATAGCCGATGTGACCGCCGCCTACCTCGACGCGGTCGACACCGAGGCCCCCGGTCTGGTGCAGGGCCTGTACCTGGTCGGGTCGGCGGCCGTGGGTGACTTCCGCCCGGGGGCGAGCGACATCGACTTCGTCGCCGTCTCGGCACAGCCGGTGGCCGAGCAGGGTGTCGCGGCCCTGCGGCGCGCGCACACCACGCTCGCCGCCCGCCATCCGCGACCGCACTTCGACGGCATCTACGTCACCTGGGCAGATCTCGCCGGGGAGCCGTCGCGGGTCCAGCCCGGCGCGGGTGCCCACGAAGGTCGGGTGCACCGGCGCGCGGACGGCGGCTGGGATCCGGTCGCCTGGCACACCCTCGCGGAGTGCGGTGTGCCGATCCGTGGGCCGGGCCGCGCCGATGTGCCGGTCTGGACCGACCGGACCGCCCTGATCGCATGGTGCCGGCAGAATCTGACGGAGTACTGGCAGCCGTGGCTGCGCGGAAGCTCCCGGCTGGTGTCCCGGCCCGGGCTGGTGGCGCTGAGCCCGTGGGCCGCGGCGTGGGGGGTGTTGGGCGTCAGCCGGCTGCACTACACGATCGCCACCGGTGCGATCACGTCGAAGGCCGGTGCCGGCGGGTACGCGCGGCAGACGTTCCACCGGCGGTGGTGGCCCGTCCTCGACGAGTGCCTGCGCATCCGCAGCGGCGGTGGCGGCCGGTCGCTGTACCGCTCGGTGTTGCGGCGCCGTCGTGATGCGTTGGACTTCGTGGCAATGGCGATCGACAGCGCTTCCCATACGGGCTGACCTGGACGCGGGCGCTATCCGAGGGCCGATCGATGACGTACGATATCTCTTTGAAACGTTCCATTAACCTTCCGCCATGGGTGGATTTTCGTGACGACTTGGACCCGCCGTGACTAAATGGAGTAAGCGCCGCACCCGTACCGCGCTGAGCTGTGTCATCGGCCTCGCGGCCACCTCCGGCCTGCTGGCCACCGTGCACACCGGCTCCGCCTCGGCCGCGCCGGGTCGTCAGATCGAGCAGCTCGACCGCGGCCTGGTGGCCGTCCCGACGCCGACCGGCGTCCTGGTGAGCTGGCGGCAGTTCGCCGACGAGGTGGGCCAGACGAGTTGGCACATCTACCGCAACGGTCGCCGGATCACCCCCACCACGATCGCCGACCGCACCAACTTCCTGGACACCGCCGGTACCCGGGCCGACCGGTACTCGATCACGCCGGTGACCGCGGCCGGCGTCATCGGAGCCCGCTCGGCCGAGGTGCAGACCTGGGCCAACCCCTACCTGGACATTCCGCTCAACAAGCCGGCCGGGGGCAGCACGGCGTCCGGCGCGTTCGACTACCGCGCCAACGACGCGAGCGTGGGCGACCTGGACGGCGACGGCCAGTACGAGGTCATCGTCAAGTGGGACCCGAGTAACCAGCAGGACAACTCCAAGCCCGGCCACACCGGCGAGGTCTTCCTCGACGCGTACAAGATGAACGGCACCCGGCTGTGGCGCATCGGCATGGGCCGCAACATCCGGGCCGGCGCGCACTACACCCAGTTCCTGGTCTACGACTTCGACGGTGACGGCAAGTCCGAGATCGTCGCGAAGACCGCCGACGGCACCCGCGACGGGCGCGGCACGGTCATCGGCAACGCGACGGTGGACCACCGCAACAGCACCGGGTACATCCTCACCGGCCCCGAGTTCCTCACCGTCTTCGACGGCCTGACCGGCGCCATCCGGGTCACCACCAACTACGACCCGCCGCGCGGCGACATGTGCCTGTGGGGCGACTGCTGGGGCAACCGGGGCGACCGCTTCCTGGCCGCGGTCGCCTACCTTGACGGCCGGCCGAGCATCGTGATGGCGCGGGGCTACTACACCCGCACCGTGCTGGTCGCCTACGACTTCCGCGACGGCAGGCTCACCAAGCGGTGGACCTTCGACACCAACGTTGCCGGCAGGCAGTACGAGGGCGCGGGCAACCACAACCTCGCGGTGGCCGATGTGGACGGCGACGGCCGCGACGAGATCGTGTACGGCTCGCTCACCATCGACGACAACGGCAGGCTCCTCTACGCCACCGGCCTCAAGCACGGGGACGCCCTGCACGTCGGCGACCTGAACCCGGCCCGACCGGGCCTGGAGGTCTTCAGCACGCACGAGCAGTCGACCTCCGCGTACGGCATGGAGATGCACGACGCCCGCACCGGGCAGATCATCCTCGGGCAGCGCACCGGCAAGGACACCGGTCGCGGTGCCGCCGGCGACATCGACCCGCGCCACCCCGGCGCCGAGTCGTGGGCCGTCGACGGCGAGTGGAACAGCCCGACCGGCTGGATGTTCAACGCCGCCGGCAGGCTGATCAACACCCGGATCCCGGCCGCCAACAACCTGGTCTGGTGGGACGGGGACCTGACCCGCGAGATCCTGGACCACAACTACAACGCCACGACCCAGTCGGGCGTGGGCACCATCGGCAAGTGGGACCCGGTGAACAGCCGCACGGTCAACCTGCTGACCGCGACCGGCACCCTGTCGAACAACACCACCAAGGGCAACCCGTCGCTGCAGGCCGACCTGCTCGGTGACTGGCGGGAAGAGGTGCTCTGGCGCACCCAGGACAGCACCGCGCTGCGGCTGTATGCCACGCCGCACGCCAGCCCGCACGCGTTCCCGACCCTGATGCACGACCCGGTGTACCGGCTGGGAGTGGCCTGGCAGAACGTCGGCTACAACCAGCCGCCGCACACCAGCTACTACCTCGGCACCAGGTAGTCCCGGCTGAGGAGGGTGCCCCGCTACACGCCTCCACGTGCAGCGGGGCACCCTTCACAGCAAATAGGGAGCCAACCGGGAGCCGCCAGGTGGGGTCATTGAATCGATTGATTTTTGGGTGCGGACGCCCCTACGATGGCCCGGAGATAGCGATGCTTCTGCATGTCACGACGTGCGGTCGAGACCCATGCTGTTCGCACGTGAGGAGACGATGTCGTCCATGAGACGGGCAGTGGTGTGCCGGTTGCGCGGCGGCGAGGTCTGCATCGACGCCAGTCGACCGACCGAGACGGGCGACCTCACCCCGCGCCGGGCGCGCGGGCCGCTGCCCGGGATCGGCGCACCGGCGCCGGCGATGCGGTAAGACCAACCAGACCTTATTACCGGGAGGGGCCGGTCACGCCGGGCGGGCGTGACCGGCCCCGTTTTGTCGGGTCTTCTCCGTCGGGCTCTCCGCTGGCGAGCCGGCACCGACACCCACCACACCCGGCCCTGAACGCCCACCCCCCGGCTCAACTTGGCACCCGAACCAGCGTTGAGCCTCTGCACTACACGACGCCTTGCGTCCATTGGTCAAGGGACGCAACCGCGCGATCTCGGGATATCGCTCACCGAATGTACGGCCCAACTTCTCCAGCATCGCGACGATCCCGACCTCGTTAGGAATGGCGACCAGGATGTCCATGAGACACAGCGTATGGTCACAACATGTCCGCCCGGATCGAAGGTGAGTGATCGGCCGACGCCTTGCGGATGAAGTCGCATGCCGCGCACACCGCCAAGCCAGTGGTCACCGGGTGACAACGTCACTGGGCATCCGGTCCCGACTCAGGCCCTATGTATATTTCGACCCCCACCTGATCCCATGCCCTGTTATAGCCGCCACTCGGTGCCCACACCACCAAATTGGCGGCATCCAACTGGACCGTTCCGTCGTCACCACCGCCGAACCACTCGACATTAATGTGCTGCCCGGGCCGCAGCACATACTCGGCCGCCGTCGGCTCGAAGGCAACAACAATCTCCCGATCAGAGCTGATCACAAAGCGCACGACGCCCTCACCGATTGTTCAAATAGTCTCGAATAGTTCTTTCCCCGACTGGGCACTCGGATTGATCTTGTCGGGGATCGTTGGCGTGCCTCGTAGCTGACTGGGTGTGAACATACATGTACCAGAATCGCCAGAGTTCGGCGTCCGCCTTCGTCATCATGCCCAACTGCCTCATCCTCTCGAGATGTGGGGGGCGCCAGAGTCATGGCGTCGGGCAGAGACCCGGATGACCGTGACGCCGACCACGACGCTGTCGTACGACATCTACCCACAGTGCGGCCGAGTTCGAGTACGTAAGTGGCGAGAACAGCACCTGCGTTGCCATCGACCTCATCTTCAGTGACGGTACGGCGCTGAGGGATTCGGGTGCTACGGATCAAGTGGAGGGTCGTGCGCACCCGGCTCACGAATTCGGCACTGTGGACTCGGACGACTGACGAGAATCGCCGTGGCCCTCGGGAAATTTGTCGCTGGGACAACTATCACCACGCTTGTCGTCGGATACGATCAGCCTGAAAGACCGGTGGACATCGTGGATATATCGATAACATCAAGATTACCCACAAGGCACCGTGCACCCAGGCGCCCAGCATGTCGACGTTTTCCGCTGGGCCAGGTACATCGGCTCCGCGGTCCAAGGACCGCCGGTTACCGGTAAGCGCTGGCAGAAGTAGCCCGCGCCCGCAAAGGTTCCACGGAGGAGCCGGATAGCGGCAAGGCGATCCGGCTCCTCCGTCTCGCTGGTCCGAGCCGTCGTATCGATCCCAACGGCCCCATGCCAGGGCCGTATCGATGCCGGGTGTTCAACTCGCTGACATGACCCAGCACCTTGCGCCACAGGTGTACGGCTGCTATCTCGCGCGGTGCAATAGGTCAGACGCCTCTCCTGCCGCGGCGCGGTCTACTGTGGCCGCGCTCGCCGACCGGGAGGGCACCGAGTTCGACGTCCTCACCGGGCGCTGATGCCCCAGAGTCGGCTACGCCTGGACATGACGAAGGCAGAAGTGTCGGAAAAGCGACAGTCGATCGTCACCAGTATGTATGCCTATTGCCCGATTTATGGTTCGCCGAAGGTTCCGCTAAGTGTTGCGCCCGCAGAGTGGTTCTGGCACATTCGCCCACGGCGATAAACGCAAGAGTCTTTGGAGGGTCTGTATGAAGCACCGCGTGTTGGCAGTAGTTCTGACCATGCTTGGCACTGGGGCGGTGGCGGCCATGGTCGGCGCAGCGCCGGCCGGTGCGACCGGAAACCACCCGAAGCCCAGCTGCCCGGCTGGGTACGTCGTCGTTGATAACCACGACCGCAACGGTGGCGGGGACAACCGCGGCGGTGGCGGGAACAACAACCGCGGCGGTGGCGGGGACAACAACCGCGGTGGCGGGGACAACAACCGTGGGGGCCGAGTCTGCGAGAGCCCGAAGCCCCCGACGGTGCCGGTTGAGAACCCCAGCGAGAGCGCGCCCGCCAGCACCAACCCGTCGGCCAGCACCAGCATCAGCGCGGGCCCGTCGGTCAGCCCGGCCCCCTCGGTTGGTCCCGGCACGCTGCCGGTGACCGGTGCCAACGGCGCGATGGCCGCCGGTGGCGGTATGGCCCTGGTCGGTCTCGGCGCGGCTGCGCTGTTCCTGGTTCGTCGTCGGCGCACCCCGGTCAAGTTCGTCGCCTGACAGACATCGAAAGGGCCGGATCACCGATCGGTGATCCGGCCCTTTTCGTCGGCGCTAGTCCGATCCCCGGTTCTGGAGCGTGTCGCGGATCCGGTCCACCAGGGCGGTCGGGCCGCCGAGGAGGACGTTCTTCGTGGCTGACTCGACGCCGGGGTGCGGGCGGGTCGGTGCCACCGCCTCCGCCGCCCGGATCGCCACCGCGGCGGCCTTCAGGCGGGCACCTGAGTGCAGGCGACGCAGTTGCGGGAACTCGTACCGCTCCTCGTGCTTGGCGTGCGCCAGCACCGCGAGGCGGAGCTCCAGCAGTCGGGTGTCGAAGCCGGGTGCCTTGGTGCCGTCGTCGTACAACGTCTTCAACAGCTCCTTGGCTTCCCGCTCCTCCTCCAGCCGGGCGTCCACCATGTCGGTCTCGCCCGAGGTGCGGGCGAGTGGATGGATGATCTGCTCCTCGGCCGTCTCGTGCACGGAGAGCAGGCGTACCAGGTCTTCGAACGCCTCCTGCTTGTCCTCGCCGGTGAAGGTGAGCACGTCGCGGAAGAGGTCCTCGATCTGGGCGTGCTGCTCCAGCAGCAGATCGATGGCGTCGGTCGGATCGTCGGCCATCAGGACTCCTTGATACGCAGGTAGTCCACCGGGTGCGGGCCCTCGGTCTCGATCCGGTACTCCGTGCCGAAGCGCTCCCGGTGCTCGTCGATCACGCGCTCGCTCGGCGGGCGCTCGGCGGCGTTGAGCTGCTCCTGCATCCACTCGAACCGCTCGTGCGCCTCCTGCACGAAGCCGGCGCCCAGGGTGGTGATGTCGATCTGGGTGGCCAGCAGGTGGCGCAGGTACTCCTTGTTCGGCTCGAACTTGACCGGCGCCGGCAGTTCCGGCGCGAGGAGCTGCTCGACATCGCGCCCGTCATGGCGGCGGAACAGGTCGACCGCCTGGTGCAGGTGCTCGAGCTCCATGTTCAGGTGCAGCTCCCAGATCGCCTTGATCCGCTTGTCCGTCTCCTGCTCCATGAAGGAGTAGTACAGGTAGCACTCGTTGTACTCGTGGTTGAGCAACTGCTCCCACCACGTCTCACCCGGGTCGACGAGCGACTCGTAGTGGGTGACGTGCTCCTGCTCGATCAGGCTGATCTCCTGGTAGAGCTGCCGCGCGATGGGCTCCATGTACTGCGGCCCGACGTTCATGTAGTAGAACATCACCTGCTGCTCGGCGGAGAGGATCGTCAGCGCGTGCAGCTTCGACAGCGGGCTGGCCTTCGTGGCGTCGTACGGGTCGCGCACGTTGTCGGCCGGGTGCCGGTGCTCCTGGACCGTGGGGCGCCCCGGCATCACCTCGGTGAGCTGGTCCACCACCTTGACGGCCCTGCGGCGCTCGACCATCTCGTAGAGGTTCGCGTACCGGTACAGGTGGTCGAAGTCCTCCAGCACGCCGAACTCGTAGCACTGCTTCAGGTAGGGGTCGGGCTCCATCCGGGCCACCCACGCGGTGAGGTCCACCGCCACCTGCTCGTAGGCCAGGGTTGTTTCCAGCACGCTGTTGTACGGGGAGAGCAGCCAGTTGACCACGCGCTGCTGCTGGCTCTCGATGTACCTGGTGTAGGCGAGTTTCTCGCGCACCTCGCGGTCCGGGCACCGCCGCGCGAACTGGTGGCTGAAGTTGATCGCCTCGACCTCGATGCCGTTCAGCGCGATGACCCGGCAGCGGGTGTATGGGTCGACCAGCTCGGGGTCGAGCGGGACGACGTCGAGCTCCCGCCAGTTGCGGACCTGCTTGTCCAGCGGGATGCCTCGTTCGGTCAATGGGTTGAAGGTCATGCGGCCCCTCCCTGTGCGATTGTGGGGCGGATCAGTTCGCGGTCCTACCCGATGGACGCGTCGGCAATCATTGTGCCGCAGATGTCCGGTCCGCGGCATTTAGCCGATCGGTACCACCGCCCGGAGGGAACCAGTCCGTGTCCGAAACGTCCGCGGCGCTCGTCAGCGCGGCCACCCGGGTCGCCGCGGTGCCGTACCTGCCGGAGATCCGGCTGCACCAGGCCGACCCAGGTGCGGATCTGTGGTTTCTGACCGGCGGTGCGTACCGCAGCGACTCCCGCCCGCCGTTCTGGGCTTTCGCGTGGGCCGGCGGTCGGGCGCTGGCCCGCTATGTCCTGGACCACCCGGAGCTGGTGGCCGGTCGATCCGTCCTCGATCTGGCCGCGGGCTCGGGAATCGTGGGCATCGCCGCCGCCAGGGCGGGCGCGGCGTCAGTGCTCGCCGTCGATGTGGACCCGACCGCGGTGGCCGCGATCGGGCTCAACGCCGCGGCGAACGGCGTGCGGGTCACCGCAATGGTCGCCGACCCGCTCGCGGCCGGGGCCCCGCTGGCGGACGTGCTGCTGGCCGGCGATGTGTTCTACAGCGCCGCGATGGCGCAGCGGATGTCGGCCCTGCTCCGGCGGGTGGCCCGCAACGGCGTTCACGTTCTGGTGGGCGACGCCGACCGGGGTTACCTGCCGCAGCGCCTGTTCCGGGCGCTCGACGTGGTCTCGGTGCCGACGCCGCTGGCGCTGGAAGGGCGGACCGAGCGGTCCGCGACGATCTGGGAGGTGCCGGCCGGCCGGGTCGCCCAGGGACCATGATTAATTCTCGAGACGGTTGGGTAATAGGGAGTGCGTACGGGCAACCCCATCTCGAAGACCGGAGTTAACGATGTTGGTTCTCGGTGTCATCCTGCTGATCCTGGGCATGGTGCTCAACATCTCGATCCTGACCACGATCGGCATCATTCTGCTGGTCATCGGAGCAGTCCTGTTCATCCTGGGCTCCGTGGGCCGCCCCGTCGGTGGCAGGCGGCATTACTTCTAACCACCGAGCGCCACTCGCTCCTCCCCGGTTCAGCCACAGCGCCCCCGCCACGGACACCCGTCCGAGCGGGGGCGCTTTGCTGCGCCCGGGAAACTGCTCCGTGCAGCGACCGCCATACGTGGGTAGAGGGGTGTTATGAACAGCGTCGATGAGCCCGACCTCGGCCCCACCACCACCATCACGGCGGAGAACCCGCCGGAAGCCCTCGTCGGCTACAAGGTCCGCGACGACGACGACGACGATCCGGTGCTGCTGGATTCCGACGGCCAACCCGTCGACACCTGGCGCGAGGCGTACCCCTACGAGGAGCGCATGACGCGGGAGGAGTACGACCGGCAGAAGCGGCTGCTCCAGATCGAGCTGTTGAAGTTGCAGTACTGGGTCAAGGACACCGGCGAACGGCTGGTCATTCTCTTCGAGGGCCGCGACGCCGCCGGCAAGGGCGGCACCATCAAGCGGTTCATGGAGCACCTGAACCCGCGCGGCTCCCGGGTCGTGGCGCTGGAGAAGCCGAACGAGCGGGAGAGCACCCAGTGGTACTTCCAGCGGTACGTGCGCCACCTGCCGGCCGCCGGTGAGATCGTGCTGTTCGACCGGTCCTGGTACAACCGGGCCGGAGTGGAGCGGGTGATGGGCTTCTGCAGCCGCGCGGAGTACCTGGAATTCATGCGGCAGGCCCCGGAGTTGGAGCGGATGCTGGTGCGCTCGGGCATCACCCTGGTCAAGTTCTGGTTCTCAGTGTCCCGTAACGAGCAGCGCACCCGGTTCGCGATCCGGCAGGTCGACCCGGTGCGGCAATGGAAACTGTCCCCGATGGACCTCGCCTCGCTGGACAAGTGGGATGAGTACACCGAGGCGAAGGAGGCGATGTTCTTTTACACGGACACCGCTGACGCGCCGTGGACCGTGGTGAAGAGCAACGACAAGAAGCGGGCCCGTATCGAGGCCATGCGCTATGTGCTGAACCGGTTCGATTACGAGAACAAGGATCTGCCGCTGGTCGGCTCGCCCGATCCCAAGATTGTGGGAGCGGCGGGGCTCGGCCTGGAAGCGGATGAGCCCCCGCCGCGGTTGTTCCCGGTGCTGTAGACCGGCCCTTCAGGCCGTGGCAGCGCTGATCTGCGGCGTGGATCGACCGCGGGAGGCGTCACGGGCGCGGGCGGCGTCCCTGCGCTCCACGAACCGGGTCGCCGCCTTGTCGAGGTCGGCGAGCAGCCCGACGAGCTCGTCGCGGGCGGCCTGACCGTCGCCGGTGAGGTCCTCCCGGTCGAGTGCCTTGAGCTGGCGCAGCACCGGGAGGACCACCTCGTCGTGGTGGATGCGCAGGTCGTACACGCCGGCCATGGCCATCTGCACGGACTTGCGGCCGAAGTTCTCGATGGTGTGGCCGGGCATCTGGAAGGACTTCACCACCTCGCACACCGCGCGCATGGTGGCGTTGGGGGCGTGGTCGAACGCCGCCCCGAGCAGGTTGCGGTAGAAGAGCATGTGCAGGTTCTCGTCCAGGGCGATCCGGGCGAGCAGCTGGTCGCAGACCGGGTCGCCACTGATCTTGCCGGCGTTGCGGTGCGACACGCGTGTCGCCAGCTCCTGGAACGTCACGTACGCGATGGAGTCGACCGCGCCGTCGTGGTCGCGGCGGAAGCCCACGCCCATGTGCACCATCCGGGCTCGCTCCAGCGCGATCGGATCGACGGCACGGGTGGCCAGCAGGTAGTCGCGGATGGCCACGCCGTGGCGCCCCTCCTCGGCGGTCCACCGGTGCACCCAGGTGCCCCAGGCGCCGTCGCGGCCGAAGAGGGTGGCGATCTCGTGGTGGTAGCTGGGGAGGTTGTCCTCGGTGAGGAGATTGACGATCAACGAGGTACGGGCCACGTCGGTGAGCTTGGACTGGCTGACGTCCCAGGCTTCGCCGCCGAGCACGCCGTCGAAGTTGGTGCCGTCGCTCCACGGCACGTACTCGTGCGGGAACCACTCCTTCGCCACGCTCAGGTGGCGGTTGAGGTTGGTCTCCACGACGGGCTCGAGGTCGCGCAGCAACGTCATCGTGTCGGGGTGTTCGGTGCTCACGGTGCCTCCGCAGGGGTGGGAACTGAATCTACGGTACCGTAACCTACGGTACCGTAGCTACTCCTCCTCCGCCGATGTGTGCAGCGACTCAGGCGTGGGGGCGGTGCCGCCGAGGTGGGCCGGCTGCCACCACGCGTCCTGCGGGCCGGCGGGCTGGTCCGGATAGCTGCGTTGGGCCTGATCCAGCAGCGCCGACATGCGGGCCCGCAACTCCGTCGCCACCTCGGTGGCGTTGTCCCGGCGTCCCGGCCGCATCGGCTCGCCGACGGCGATCGAGATCGGTAGATGCCGCTTGGTCAGGGTTCGTGGCCGACCCTTCGTCCACAGCCGCTGGGTGCCCCAGACCGCCATCGGAATCAGCGGCACGTCGGCTGCCGCGGCCATCCGGGCGGCGCCGCCCTTGATCTCCTTCACGGTGAAGGACTGGCTGATCGTGGCTTCCGGGAAGACGCCGACCACCTCGCCGGCCTTGAGTGCCTCCAGCGCCGCCTTGTACGAGCCGAGGCCGGCGTTGCGATCCACCGGGATGTGGTGCATCCCGCGCATCAGCGGCCCGCCGATGCGGTGCGCGAAGATCTCCTGCTTGGCCATGAACCGGACCAGCCGCCCGGCCGGCTGGGCGCCGAAGCCGCAGAAGATGAAGTCCAGGTAGCTGACGTGGTTGCTGGCGAGCACGGCCCCGCCGGTACGGGGAATGTGCTCCGCCCCGGTGACCGTGATCCGCAGATCAAGGGCCCGGAACAGCGTCTTCGCAAGGGTGATGACCGGCGGGTACACGCGATCTGGCATGACGTCACCGTAGTGGCGCACGCCCGGCTACCCGCAGGCGGCCAGGAACTGCTCGGCGGTCAGGCCGCCGGGGGGTGTGCGGTCGCGCGCGTACGCGTTGGCGAGCTGCCGGGCCCGCTCGTTGACCGGTGTGGCCACGCCGTGCTGCCGGCCCAGGAGCACGATCTCGCCGTTGAGGTAGTCGGACTCGACGGAGCCGGTGCCCCGGGCGAGGCTCTGCCACGAGGAGCCGCCGCCGCGCTCCGCGCCCGCGACCGGGCGGAGCCGCAGTACGTCGCCGCGGTGCGCCGCGTCCTCCTCCTCGCTGGCGAAGCCGATGCCGGCGGCGCGCAGCGCGGCCTCGCCCTCCAGCCGGGCCCGCCGCGCCGCCTCGGCGTTGCCGGCATCCCGGCCGCAGACCGCCTCGATGGCGTTGCCCAGGTTCAGCAACAGCTTGGCGTACTTCCACCGCATGATGTCCGCCCGCGCCTGGGCCCGGAACCCCGCCGAGCGGAACGCGGCCGCGATCTGCTCGGCGGTGGCGTCGGCCTGGCCACCCACCGGGTAGCGGCCGACGTCCAGCACGCCGGGCGTGGGTGCGCTGTAGGCGGCCACCACGCCGGGGACCAGGTGCGCCGCCGGCAGGATGACGCACACGCCGTACACGTTGGCGAACATCCGCAGCGCGGCGGGCTCGTTGGCGACGCCGTTCTGGACGCACACCACCGTGGTGGCGGCGTCGGCGTGTGCCGCCAGCGCCCGCAGCGCCCCGGCGGTGTCCATGCTCTTGACGGCGAGCAGCACCACGTCGTCGGCGCGCCAGCGGACCTCACCCGGCTCCGCCACGGCCGGCAGGCGGTGCGTGTGCTCCCCGTCCGGGGTCTGGACCCGCAGCCCGTCCCGGCGGATCGCCGCCAGGTGCTCGCCGCGCGCGATCAACGCCACCTCGTGCCCGGCTCCGGCCAGCGCGCCGGCGAGCACGCCGCCCACCGCACCAGCCCCGTACGCCACGAATCTCACAGGTCAGCACCTTAGTGGCGCACCCTCACCGCGCCGGTACAAGGGTCGGCGCGATACGTGTTAGCGCGCCGCCGTACGGGGCCGTTTTCCGTGTTTCCTTGGATCCGGGGCGTTGTAGCGGGGGTTACGGTGGGCCCGATGTTCGAATACAGACCGCTGTAGGATTGACTTCACGATAAAGGTACGCTGGCAACTCGGTCAGGTACGGATTATGTTGGTCTCCAGATCGGTCGGCACATTTCTGTTGGTCGACGGCGACACGAAGACACCGGAGGATTCGACCGCCATGGCGAAGCGCACAATTCACATGCTCGTCGACGACCTTGATGGCGGCGACGCAGACGAGACCATCACGTTTGCGCTGGACGGGACGCAGTACAACATCGACCTGTCAAAGAAGAACGCAGCCAAGCTGCGTGATGCTGTAGCCAAGTACGTGAGTGCCGGCACAAAGGTGGGCCGGGTCGGTGGCGCACCCACCCGGGTGGCCGGCGGCAGCGGACGCGGTTCTGCGCGTTCGGACCGTGACCAGAACCGTGCGATCCGTGAGTGGGCGCAGGCCAAGGGCATCGAGATGTCCGACCGCGGTCGTATCAAGCAGGAGATCGTCGAGCGTTACCAGGCTGAAGCCGGGCGCTGAAACGATCGCACCCGCCTCCCCAGGGCGGCTTTCGGCACTCTGGATTCGTTCCGGTTAAGCCGCAGGGAACGTTCAGGCGATCGCCTGCCACCATCCGTCGACCGGCGGCGGGTCATCCACATCGATCCGCTCGCCGGGCCGTGGCACGGCCATCGTCACCGCACGCGCCTTCACTTCCAGCCAGAGCCGGTCCACCGGCTCGGACCAGGCATGGAAGGCGAGATTGAAGGTTCCCCAGTGAACCGGAATCAGTAGGCCGCCACGAAGGTCGAGATGGGCGCGGACCGCCTCCTCCGGGAACATGTGAATGTGTGGCCAGGTGGCCCCATACGCTCCGATCTGGATCAGCGAGACGTCGAACGGCCCGTGTGCGGCACCGATGGCGGCGTATCCGTCGAAGTACCCGGAGTCCCCGGTATAGAAGACCCGACGGGTCGGCCCGGCGATCACCCATGACGCCCAGAGCGTGCCATCGCGGGTGACGCCCCGGCCGGAGAAGTGCTGCGCGGCGGTCGCGACGAGTTCCAGATTGCCCACCGAAAAGCGCTCGTCCCAGTCAAGCTCGACGATGCGATCGGCCGGTACACCCCAGTGGTCGAGATGGGCGCCGACCCCGAGCGGCACCAGAAACGGCGCGCGCTGCGTGCGGACCAGCGTGCGGACAGTGGCGAGATCGAGATGGTCGTAGTGGTCGTGGGAGATGACGATCGCGTCGATGACCGGCAGATCCTCCAGAGCGACCGGCGGCGGGTGCAGCCGGCGCGGCCCGACCACAGGCGAGGGCGAGCACCGCTCGCTCCAGACCGGGTCGATCAGCACGCGGCCGCCGTCCAGTTCGACGAGCGCCGACGCGTGGCCGTACCAGGTGACATGCAGCCCATCGGGGGTGTCGCCGCCCGGGGCCGGCCGCACGATCGGCACCGGGCGGGACGGCGTGCGCCGCTGCCGGCCGAAGATCAATTCGCGGGCCATGGCAAGGCTGCTACCGGCCTCCATCGTGGGGATGGCGGCCGCATTGTGAAAAGCGCCGGCACGGTACTGCGGGGAGCGGCGCACCCGTTCCCCGCGGGCCCCGGTCGGGGTACCGCCGATCGCCTCCCGGAGCCCGTGCGCGGTCCAACTCGCGGCAGCGGCACCGGCGCCGGCCGCCACGGCGGTGGCCGCCACCACCAGGATGTCGCGGAGGGCTTTTCTGCTCGCCATGCAGCACCAGCTTTCCGCCGTCAGGACGTGACAGCAAGCTCGTATCCTAGCGACGCCCGGTGACGTCCTCTGCCCAAGATCCGACGGCGTCCGCCCGATCCGTGGCACCGGTTGACAGGTCCCGGGGGCGCGCCAAGACTGGGATTCGATCGCTACCCAGGAGGAATCGTGGCATCGACCCCCGCCGTACGGCCGCGCCGCCGCGCGTTCGTGTCCGCCGCCGTCCTAGTCCTCGCTGCCTCACTGTTCGCCCCGTCGCCGGCCGCCGCGGCCCGGGAGCACGGTGGGTCGGGTGGCCACCGGGCCGGTGGGCCGCTCTCGGTGCGCGGCGCCGACATCTCGTTCACCCCGCAGCTCGAGGCTGCCGGCATCCGGTTCTCCGATCGTGGTGTGGTCCGACCGGTGGAGCGCATCCTCGCCGACCATGGCGCGAACTACATCCGGATCCGGGTGTGGGTCAACCCGCCGCCCGGCTACAGCGACGAGGCCGCCGCGCTGGCGCTGGCCCTCCGGGCCAAGCGCGCCGGCATGAAGGTCCTGCTCGACCTGCACTACTCCGACTTCTGGGCGGATCCGCAGCATGAGGACACCCCGGCCGCGTGGCTGGGTCAGGACCTGCCCACGCTGGCCAACACCGTCCGGGAGTACACCCGCGACATCATCGCGAAGTTCGCCCGGCAGGGCACGCCGGTGGACATGCTGCAGGTCGGCAACGAGGTCCGCAACGGCATGCTGTGGCCGGTCGGCGAGATCTACCCGCCCAGCGGGGGGCCGGAGCGCTGGTCCGAGTTCGCCACGCTGCTGAAGGCCGGCATCGCCGGTGCGCGCGAGGGCGCCCCGCGCCGGCACCAGCCGCGCATCATGATCCACCACGACCAGGGCGGGAACAACGGTGCGGTGCGGTACTTCCTCGACCACATCCTGGCCGAGGGCGTGCAGTTCGACGTGATCGGCCTGTCGTACTACGCGATGTGGCACGGCTCCCTCGCCGACCTGCAGAGCAACCTCAACGACCTGGCCACCCGGTACGACCGCGACCTCGTCGTCGTGGAGGTCCAGTACCCGTGGACCACCGCGAACGGCGACCAGCTCGACAACTTCTTCTGGAACTCCAACCAACTGCCCGACGGTGACCGCTTCCCGGCCACGCCCGCCGGACAGGCGGCGTTCTACGAGGAGCTGCGCCGGGTCATCGCCGCCGTTCCGCAGCGTCGTGGCCTGGGCTTCTTCGTCTGGGAGCCGGAGTGGACCCCGGGCGTGGGCTGGGCGCCGGGCTTTGGCACCCCGAACGACAACATGACGATGTTCACCTGGACCGGCGAGGCCCTGCCGTCCCTGGCCGTCTTCCGCCCCCCACCCCGCCGCTAACCCCGCGCCCCCCCGCGGCCCCCCTCGCGCCCCCCGCCCCCCCGGGCTGCTCGCGATCTTGCAGTTGTGCCCGGGTTTTTGTGCCATTCGTTCCGATTTGGGCGAGGCACAACTGCAAGATCGCGGGCGGGGTGGGGGCGGGGTGGCGGGGTGCGGGGGTGGTTGCGTCTTTGCGGGCGGAGCGTAAGGTGCGCGATCGTGGAGCGAGCATCGAAAGCTGTCACTCTGATGAGCGGGCCGGGCCGACGCGGTGGTCAGCTGTTGACCGGGCTGTTCGCGGTGGTGGCCCTGGGATTGGGTGGCTGCGGCGGCGAAGCCACCCGGGTGGCGCAGTGGAGCGCGCCGTCGCAGGAGCCCGGGGAAGTGACCGCGGCGGCCACCGCGAGCGCGGACGCGCCGAGCCCTTCACCGAGCCCGGCCACCTCGGCGTCGAGCAGCCCCGCCGACAGCGCCCGGCCGTCCGTCAGCGCGTCTCGGGTCGGGAGCGGTACGCAGCGGCCCGCGCGCCCGGGGTGCCCCCGTGACGCCGGTCTGAGCCAGGCCTGGGCGAGCTGGCCGATGCCGAACTCCCCCGGATCCGGACTGCCCAACCCCGCCGCCTACACCGACCTGGGCAACGGGACCGTCCGGGACAACGTCACCTGCCTCGTCTGGCAGCGCCAGCCGTCCCCCGTGGAGTACACCTTCGCCGGCGCCCAGGCGTACTGCGCGTCGCTCGACCTCGGCGGTGGCGGCTGGCACCTGCCCAGCAGGGTCGAGCTCACCTCCATCGTGGACGTCGGCCGGGTCGGCCCGGCGATCGACCCGGCGGCATTCCCCCGTACGCCGGCGCGATTCTTCTGGACCTCGACGCCGTGGGCTCTGGCGCACACCCCGCCGTTCGCGTGGATCATCAACTTCTACGAGGGTCTGGCGAGCAACGCGGGCAACCAGAGTGGCGAGTACTGGGCGCGGTGCGTACGGTCGCCGGGCGGTTCCGGTGGGCCGACCTACCGGGTGCTCTCGGCGGAGCAGGTCGAGGACCCGTACACCGGCCTGATCTGGCAGCGGTCCACGTCGCCGACGACGATGAGTGCGGCCGCGGCGGCCGGGTACTGCCGCGGGCTGACCGTGGGCGGGCAGCAGTGGCGCCTGCCGAGCGTGAAGGAACTGGCGACGACGGTCGACGAATCCGACGTGGCGCCCGCAATCGACGAGGCCGCGTTCCCACGCACCGCGAAATCGACGTGGTACTGGTCGTCGTCGGTCGCCAAGGCCGACGCGACTTCCACCTGGGCGCTGAACTACGACGACGGCTTCACGAACTACCGCAACATCACCGCGGGCTACGTACGCTGCGTGCGCTGACCCGCCCCCCGCCCCCCGCCCCCCTCGCGCCCGCCCCAACCTCCCGCGATCTTGCAGTCGTGCCCCCGGGATTCGCGGCATTCGTGGTGATTCGCCCGAGGCACAACTGCAAGATCGCGGGAAGGTTGGGGCGGGCGCGGGGGCGCGGGGGCGCGGGGGCGGGGGCGCGGGGGCGGGCGGGGGTTAGGGGAATGTGCCGGAGGGTGGGGCGGGGGAGGGGGCGGCTGTGGCGTCTGTGGTCGGGCGGGTGGCGGCGACGAAGCGGTCCAGGTCTCCGGCGCTGACCAGGCGGGCCGGCACGGGGTCGCGGGCGGCGGTGGTGGCCAGATCGGCCAGTGGCAGCGCGCCGGGCTCGGTGGTGGCCACGAGCACCACATTGCCGAAGCGGCGACCGCGCAGCACGCCGGGCTCGGCGATCAGGCACACCTCGGCGAACGCGGTACGCAGGGTGGCGACCTGGCTGCGGGCGAAGGTGAGCGGTGGCCCGTCGGCGAGGTTCGCCACGTAGAGGCCGCCCGGTCGGAGCACCCGAGCCGCCTGGGCCGCAAATTCCACCGAGGTGAACTGGGCCGGGACCCGGGCGCCGCCGTACACATCGGTCACCACCACGTCGAACCGGGCGTCGCCGGTGGACTGCACCACCGATCGGCCGTCCGCCTCGCGGACCCGGATCTCGGCGCCGCGCGGCAGCGGAAGCACCCGGCGGACCAGCGCGGTGAGCGCCCCGTCGAGCTCGACGACCCGTTGCGCCGAGCCGGGCCGGGTCACGGCGACGTAGCGGGCCAGCGTCAATGCTCCGCCGCCCAGGTGCAGCACCCGCAGCGGCGTGCCGGGGACGGCGGCGAAGTCGATCACCGAACCGAGCCGGCGCATGTACTCGAAACCGAGGTGCGCCGGATCATGCAGGTCCACGTAGGACTGTGGGGTGCCGTCGATCCGCAGCATCCAGGCGCCCGGCCGGTCCGCGTCCGGGATCAGTTCCGCCGTGCCTGAGGCCACCGACTCCGTCACGGTGCCGGGGCTCCGCCGTGATCTGGTCATGATTGGTCGAGTATGCCGCCTACCCGGACGCGCAGGGGCGCCGGCTGGTGACCGGCGCCCCTGCGCTCTGGTACGCGGTGTGGTGTCAGGCGCAGGCCACGCCGTTGAGCCGTACGCCGCCGGGTGCCGGGGTGGAGGGGCCGGCGGCGGTGAAGCCGATCTCCACCGAGGCGCCCGGCGCCAGGGCGGGTGCCCAACCCGGCGCGGCGGCGGTGACCGTGGTGCCGCTCTGGGTCACCGT
This sequence comes from Micromonosporaceae bacterium, assembly GCA_035296325.1. Classification (GTDB taxonomy): domain Bacteria; phylum Actinomycetota; class Actinomycetes; order Mycobacteriales; family Micromonosporaceae; genus DATHBD01. The sequence continues at coordinate 225,920 of DATHBD010000062.1, forward strand.
GCCGCCCCACCCGTTGTTCACCGTCGCGCCGGCCGGCACGGTGAACGTCGCCGTCCACGGGCTGACCGGCGACGAGCCGGTGTTGGTCACCCGCACGGCGGCCTGGAAGCCCTGCGGCCAAGGGCTGCCGACGGTGACCGTGGCGGTGCACGCCCCGGCAGCCGGCGACTGGTTGCCCGGCGACTGGCTGCCGCTGCCGCCACCGGTGGAGCCACCGATGGAGCCGGGGACCGGCGCGATCAGGTACGGCCGCAGGATGTCGTACTTCGCCTGCTGCACCGTCCTCCAGTCGTCCTGCACGATGCCTCCGGTGTCGCCGGAGTTCGGGTTCCACGACCAGTACGTGAAGTCGGCGCCGGTGACGCCGGTGCCCATGTACCGCATGAGCTCCCGGAGCCAGATCGCGTCCTTCGGGTCCTGCAGCGTGCTGCCGTACTCGCCGAAGAGCAGCGGGGCGATGTTCTCCCGCTCGATGTAGCCCCAGAAGTGATCCCAGATCGCCGGCATGTTCGCCGGGTAGGTCGGGTCGTCGAACCACTTCTGCCGGTACACCGACGTCGCGTACTCGTGCGGGGAGTACACCAGCTTGCTCTGGTTGCTCAGCCGCACCGGGTGCGTACCGGCGCGGGAGAGGTTGCCGCCCCACCAGCCGCACGGCTCGTCCGGGATGTTGTCCCAGACGTTGGCGTCGGCGCCGCTCAGGCAGCTCACGCCCTCCACCACGATCAGCCAGTCCGGGTTCACGGCGAGGATCGCGTTGCCGGCTCGCTCGGCGGCGAGCCGCCAGTCCCGGGCCGGGTCACCGCAGCCCCAGCAGGCACCGGTGCCGTTGGGGTCGGTGCCCATGGCGTGCGGCTCGTTGTGCAGGTCCGCGCCGATCACGATCGGGTTGCCGCGGTACCGCTCAGCGAGCATCTTCCAGTCGTTGATCCACGTGGACTCCGGCACACTCGGGACGTACCAGAGCGCGGACTGGCCGGCCGAGGTGGGCCGGTGCCGGTCGAGCAGGACGCGCATGCCCTTGCTGCCGGCGTACGCGATCACCTTGTCGAGGATCTGCAGCGGTGAGTTCCCGACCAGGTCCGGGTTGACGTAGTCGTTGATCCCGGTGGCGACGGCGCCGGGCCGGAGGGCGTCGTTGGAGAACGGCACCCGCAATGTGTTGAAGCCGAGGGTGGCCATGTGGTCGAGCTGGCTGCGCCACGACTCGCTGGACCACAGGCCGTGGAAGGTCTTGTTGTCGGTCTCCATGCCGAACCAGTTGATGCCGGTCAGCCGGACCGGGTTACCGGTCGCGTCGACCAACTGGGAGCCCCGGGCGCTGAGGAACCCGGTGCCGGTGCCCGCCGCGGCGGCGGAGGCGGTGCCCGCGTTCAGGGCCACGACGGCGAAGGCGGCGCCGGCCGTGACGACCGCCGCGGTCGCCGCCAGAAGGCGGGCGGCGCGACCGCGTGAGGTGAGCTTCATATGTTCTCCTGTACCGAATCTCTGGTCTATCGAGGGCGGGTGTCGAGCCGGAGAAGGGCAAGCCGTTGGGCTGGCGCGCCGGTTCCGGGCGGTCCGCTCTCCGGCGCGGGGCGTCGGCGAGCGGCAGAAAATGGCGCTAACTGATATCGATGCAACGGCCAGACGCACACCGAGTCAAGCCGGGCGGTTCCCGCAGGAACGGTGATCTTGGCGCTGGCTGCTCCGGGAGGGTGTGCCTCGGCTGCGGAGAGTGAAAGTTGCATTATGTCTCGGCAACCGGTGGGCGTACTGCCGACCGGCGGGCCGCGCGCTGAGACGACGTGGCGGCGTCAGGTGGGTACGTCGGTGTTGACCACGTACAGCACGTCGTGGCGTACCAGTGAAAAGCCTGTCTTCTCGGCCACCCGTCGGCTCGCGATGTTGTCCGGCGAGGTGGACCAGCTCGGTCGCAGACCCTTGGCGTGGAGGTCCGCGCACAGCCCCAGTACGCAGGCGGTGCTCAGGCCGCGTCGCTGGTACGGCGGCTCGGTGATGATGCCGATCTCGCCGTGCCGGATGCCGCGGAAGAACGTGCACGCCACGGCGGCGAGCCGACCTTCCACCACGGCGCCCCAGGCGTGGGCACTGCCCGCCATACCGGCCGGCCCGCCCCAGGTCCCGTGGATCCACGCGGAGTACTCGCTGAGCCCGCCCACGGCGGCCGTGTCGTCGGGTGTCAGCCGCCGCACGTCGGCACCCGCGACCGGTGGTGCCGGTTCGGGCGGGGCATCCTGGCGGTAGACCAGGCGGGGCCAGGGTGTCAGCCGCTGCGCGGCCTCGCGCAGCACCGGCAGGAACTCGGCCGGCGCGTCGACGAAGCCGGTCACCAGCGGCGCCAGGTCAGCCGCCCGGACCGCACCGGGCTCCCCGCGCAGCAGGTGGTTGTCGGCGCTGGTCAGCAGGATCGTCCGCGGGTCCGGCCAGCGGTCCACCCACGCCCGGCCGTGCCCGGTGAGCAGCACGTGCCCGGCCGCGGCGTCGAAGCCGGGCCGCTCGCCGACGAACCGGCCCAGCAGTGTGCGCGCCTGTTCGGCGGTCAGCTGGATCACGCCGGGGAATGTACCCGGAGGAGCGGTGGCTGTCAGGCGAGAATGCGTCGATCCCCGGGTCGTCACCCGCGGTTACCCTCGACAGGCGGCCGTCGGACCTGCGGCCCCGGGGCGGTGCGATGGCGACAGATCGGCGGCGGATCGGAGTGGACGGGGTGGAGCAGGCGAGCGGCCCTTCGCGCGAGGGGTTGGTGGCGGAGGCGGGGCGCCGGTGGCGCGCACAGCTCATCGACCTCGGCGGCCGCAACACGCTGCTCTACTACCGCGATCTGAAGGCCGGCACGCTGGACGTGGGAGCCGCCGCGGGTGCCCCGCTGGACGCCCTTTTCTCCGGGCGTACCGTCGCGTTGCAACAGCTCTACCCTGCTCCGGACGCGCACGCCGCCGCGCTGCGCCGGGCCCGGACGATCCGTAACAAGGCCCGCGAGCTGGCTGAGGAGCGCGGCATCGCGGCCTGCTTCCTGGCGATCGGCATGGCGACGTGGACCCGCCCGGTGCCCGGAGCGGTCCCGGCCGCCCCGGTGCTGCTGCGCCCCGCGATGCTGCGGGCCCGCGGGGCCGCCGAAGAGGACTTCGAGCTCACCGTGTCGCGCGAGGCGGAACTCAACCCGACGCTGGTGCACCTGCTGGCCACCGAGTTCGACGTGCACCTTGACGCCGATGAGATCGAGGAGCTGGTCGAGCACGGCCGACCCGCCGGCATGGACGTGGCGTCGGTGTACGAGCGACTGGTGAAGGAGGTCGCCGGCAAGGTCCGCGACTTCGCGATCGCGCCGCGGTGCGTGCTGGGCACCTTCTCGTACGCGAAGCTGCCCATGGTCACCGACCTGCAGGCCGCCGAGCACCTGATGAGCCGGCACGACGTGATCGCGGCGATCGCCGGCGACCGCACCGCCCAGCGGGCGCTGCAGGACTCCGCGGTGCAGGTCGACCCGGCCGCCCCGGACCTGTCTGCGCCGGCCGACGAGTTCCTGGTGCTCGACGCCGACTCCTCCCAGCACGTCGCGATCAACGCGGTGCTGGCGGGCCAGCACACCGTCATCAAGGGCCCACCGGGCACGGGCAAGAGCCAGACCATCGCCAACCTGATCGCGAGCCTGGTGGCGCAGGGCAGGCGGGTCCTGTTCGTCGCCGAGAAGCGCGCCGCGATCACCGCGGTGACCGATCGACTGGGTCGCCGCGGGCTCGGCCAACTGGTGCTCGACGTGCACGACGGTGCCGTATCCCGCCGGCGGATCGCCGCCGAACTCCGTGGCGCCTTCGACGCCGCCTCCCGCACCCCGCTTGCCGACCAGGCCGCACTCGCACAGCGCCTGGTGGACCGCCGGGCCACCCTGAACGGGCATGTCGAGGCGCTGCACGGGCGCCGCGAGCCGTGGGGCATGACCGCGTTCGAAGTCCAGGAGGCGCTGCTCCAGCTCGGGATCGCGCATCCCGGGCTGTCCACGTCGATCCGGCTGCCCGCGGACGCGCTGGAGAAGCTGGACGCGGTCACCGCACAGCAGGTGGCCGAGCAGCTGCGCGACTACGTGACGCTCGGCGGGCTGACGCTGACCCGCGCGGACTCGGCCTGGATCGGCGCCGACATCCACACCCCGGAGCAGGTCCGGGACGCGCACCGGCTGGCCACCACGTTGTCCACCGGCACACTGCCGCAGACCCGGCCGTGGCTGGAGGGCGTACTGGCCCAGACCGGTGTGCCGGCCCCGCCGCGGGTGCAGGACTGGACTGCCGTCTTCGCGCTGCTCGAGGGCGTGGCGGCGACGTTGCGGACGTTCCAGCCCGGCATCTTCGGCGCATCGCTGCCGGAGACGGTGGCCGCCGCGGCGTCATCGGCATGGCGGCGTGAGCACCGCGACGCGCCGGGTGCCGCAGCGTCCTGGTGGCGTCGCCGGGGTCTGCGTCGCCAGGCGCGGGCGTTGTGGACCGGGCCGGGCAAGCCGACCCGGGAGGAGCTCTTCGCGGCGCTGTCCGCGGCCTCGGCGCAGGCGGAGCAGTGGGCCCGGGTGGTCGGCGACGGCGGGCCGCCACGGGTGCCGGCCGACCTGCCGGCCGCGCACAGCGCGTGGCAGCGGATGGAGCGGGAGCTGACGGCGCTCGCCGGGTACGTGCCCGCCCTCGCCCTGCCGACGCTCGACATCGATACCTTGATCAGTACGCTGGCGCGGCTGGCCGCGGACGAGCGGGGACTGCGGATGGTCCCGCGCCTCAACGCCCTGGCCGGCGCGATCTCGGCGGCGGGCGCCGACCCACTCGTCGCGGAGCTGCGGGAGCGGCCGGTGGATCCGGACGTCGCCGCCGCGACGTTCCAGATCTGCTGGTACGCATCGATTCTGCGGCACCTCGGCTTCGCCGACCCGAGGCTGGGCGCCTTCGACGGTGTGGTGCACACCCGGGTGGCGGCGGAGTACCGCGACACGGACGGCCGGCACATCGACGCGACCGCGCGACGGGTGCTGCGCGCCGTGGCCGAGCACATCACCGCTGCCCGCGATGCCTACCCCGACGAGAACCGGCTGGTCGAGCACCAGGCCAACCTCAAGCGCCGGCACCTGCCGGTACGGTCGCTGTTCGCCCAGGCGCCCCACCTGCTCACCGCGCTCAAGCCGTGCTGGGCGATGAGCCCGCTCGTCGTCTCCCAGCTCCTGCCCAGCGACGGGCCGTACTTCGACGTCGTGGTCTTCGACGAGGCGAGCCAGGTGACGCCGGCGGATGCGGTCCCGGCGCTGCTGCGCGCGCGGCAGGTGGTGGTCGCGGGTGACGAGCACCAGTTGCCGCCGACCGCCTTCTTCACCGCGGTCGAGGACGACCAGACGCCGGTGGGGCTGACCGCCGAAGGGGAGATGGACCTGTCGTTGACCGCCGGATTCGAGTCCGTGCTGGACGTACTCGCCGCGCTGCTCCCCACGACCATGCTGCGCTGGCACTACCGCAGCCAGGACGACCGGCTGATCGGATTCTCCAACGCCAACATCTACGACGGCGGCCTGGTCACCTTCCCCGGCACCGCCGGCCCGGGTTCGCTTCGACACGTCCTGGCCACTGGCGTATCGCCAGCGGGGGAGCTGCCCTCGGCGCCCGGCAGTGCCTCCGGTGAGCCGCTGCCACCGCCACCGTCCGAAGTGGACCAGGTGGTCGAGCTGGTACTGGAGCATGCCGCCACCCGACCGCACGAGTCGCTCGGGGTGATCGCGATGGGCCTGGCCCACGCCGAGCGGGTCGACCTGGCGCTGCGGCGGGCCCTGGTGGACCGCCCGGAGCTGCACGGCTTCTTCGCCGAGCGAAACCCCGAGGCTGCGACCGGCGCGGCGCCGTTCTTCGTCAAGAATCTCGAGCGGGTGCAGGGCGACGAGCGGGACGCCGTCATCCTCACCATCGGCTACGGCAAGTCGGCCGACGGGCGTCTGCCCTACCGGTTCGGCCCGTTGCTGCAGGCTGGCGGCGAGCGCCGGCTCAACGTGGCGATCACCCGCGCACGCCGCCGGATGACCGTGGTCAGCGCGTTCACCGCCGCCGACATGGACCCGTCGCGGAGCGGCGCCGCCGGGGTGCGGCTGCTGCGGGCGTTCCTCGCCTACGCCGAGTCCGGCGGCGTCGAGCTGGGCTCGGCGGCGGCCGTGCTGCCTCCGCTCGGCCCGTTCCAGGCCGACGTCCGCGACCGGTTGCGCGCCGCGGGACTGCCGGTCACCGCGCAGTACGGGGTCGGCGGGCACTGCATCGACTTCGTCGTCGCGGATCCGTCGGCTCCGGAACGGATGGTGCTCGCGATCGAGACCGATGCCGCGACGTACCGTTCGTCGCGCACCGCCCGGGACCGTGACCGGCTGCGGCAGGAGCACTTGCAGCGACTGGGCTGGCGTTACCACCGCATCTGGTCTGCCGACTGGTTCGCCGACCCGGAGCGGCAGGTGGCTCTGGTGGAGGCCGCGTACCTGGAGGCGCTCGACCCGCCGGCGGTGCACACGGCCACCGAGGTGCTGCCGATGCCGGTGGGGGTGGCTGACGAGCGGGCTGCCGGTGCGGTGCCGGCTGATCGGGTGCCGCCGGTTGTCGGGCCGGCGGTTGCGGGCCCGCCTGTTGTGGAGCCTGTTGCTGAGCTGCCAGCTGTGGAGCCGCCTGTTGTCGCGCCCGCCGTGGGGGCGATGCCGCGGCCGGAGATTCCGCGCGGGCTGTCAATTCTGGAGTATCGGACCGATCAGCTCGTCGCCCTGATCCGATGGATTGAATCGGACACCCTGCTGCGCACCGAGGCCGAAGTGGTCGAGGCGGTCATGCGCGAGCTGGGATTCCACCGGCGCAGCTCGCGGATCACCGCAGTCGTCTCGGCCGCCCTCCGCACCGCCCGGGAGCAGTAGCAAACCACTCCCGCCTCAGTTCCCCGAAAATGCCACGATCTTGGGGTCCCGCGGCGCATCGAACTCGTCGATACTTTCGGATCGGGCTGACCTGTGAGCGGCAAAAAGCCATAGGGTAAGGGCCTGGGCGGGGAGGAGTAATCGTGCGTTTCCAGGTCAGCCGAGTCATGGATACGATCGAGCAGCGTCTGACCACTGATGTCGTTGCTGCTCAGGCTGTGGTCGATCTTGGCGCGGTGGCGCGGTACGTCGCACTCGACGGCGGTCGCCCGGTGAACCTGCTCCGGATCGGCATGGTGCTCGACGCGCTCGGGCGGTACCTGCTGGACGGTGGTGCGCTGCTCTACGCGGTGGTTGGCCGCGAGCTGCTCGCCGAAGCGGCGCTGACGTCCAAGGAGCGCATGGTGCTCGGTCGCTGGGCCGACGACGGTCTCATCGAGGTGACCCCGATGGTCACGGACCGTCCGGTTGAGATCGCCGACTTCACCGGTGTGCCGTTGATCGTGGTGGGCGACTACACCGGCTTCATTCCCCGGTTTCCGTGGCTGGCGGATAGTCCCGAGCGCGTTCTTCGACTGTCTCCTCGGGCCGGCGGGGCGGTGCTTCGCCCGGAAGGTGGCGAGGCCGACGAAACCGTCGTGCACGGTCTTGCCGTCGGCAAGGCTGCCACTCCGTTCAAGTTCCGGTTCAAGGTGCCGCTGACCCGCAAGAAGACCAGCGCCGGTCAGGCCAGGAGTGCCGCGCCGGCCGAGGTCGCCACGCCGGTCGCCGCCGCGCCCGCCAAGGGTGCCGCTTCGGTCAAGGCAGCGCCCGCCAAGGGCGCGGCTTCGGTCAAGGCGGTAACCCCGGCGAAGGACGCCGCGCCGGCCAAGGACGCCGCGCCGGCCAAGGACGCCGCGCCGGCCGCAGCCGCCGAGCCGACTGCGGAGCCGGTAACGGCCTCCGACACCGGCCAGGACGGCGGCGCAGAGGCGCCGGCCACGGGGGTCGAGCATGTGGAAGTGGTTCAGGAGACGGGCGAGGAGGCGGCCGCCACCGTGCAGGCCGCGCTCGATGCGTTCGCGTTGCGGGGAGCGGTCCGGGTATCCAGCACCCGCGTGGTGCGCCGCCGCTTCACCCGCGCCGATCCGAGTGGGGTGGGCGGCGCGCTGATGGCGCGCCAGTGGCGGTGCCCGGAGCGGGAATGCTCGGCGTTCGGGCCGTTCCGCCGCATCGGTCAGCCCGTACCCCGGATGAAGGCCGGCGTGCCGGCCTGCCCCCGCCACGCGGTGCCGGTGAAGGATGTCGGGCCGCGGCCGCCGGCGTACGCCGTCTGTATCGTCGTGGACGACCTGGCCCGGCGGCGCTTCGTGGTCGACGGCGAGCGGCCGGTGCCGGTGGGACGCCGGCCCGACGATCCGGACGGCGTGTCCCTGGCCGAGTGGCTGCACGACGCGGCCGCCTCGTGGATCGCCCCGGAACACCTGCGACTCGAGGTGCAGGACGGGCAACTGGTGGTGACCGACGACAGCGACAACGGCACCCTGGTCTGGAAGCGCTCCGGGCCGGACGATCCCGGGCAGACCACCCGGCTGTACCGGCAGACCTACGTCCTGGACGACTGGGACAGCGTCGAGCTGTACACCGGTGTGGAGCTGATCCGCGCGGACCGCCGCCTGGCGACCGTGATCCGCGGGATCGAGCCGCTGTCCGTGCTGCTCGACGCCCCGACGGTCGCCATGGTGCGGCCCAACTTCAGATGACCGTGCAGACCAGATGACCGCGCCGACAGACGCCGGTACGCAGCTGCGCGCCGAAGCCGGGGAGGTCCTCCGCGCCCTCGCCGGCACACACGCGGTGCTGCGTGAGGACCAGTGGCTGGCCATCGATGCGCTGGTGCGGCACGCCCGCCGGGTGCTCTGCGTGCAGCGCACCGGGTGGGGCAAATCGGCTGTGTACTTCGTGGCGACCGCGCTGCTCCGGCGGCGGGGCGCCGGCCCGACCGTGATCGTGTCGCCGCTGCTGGCGCTGATGCGCAACCAGGTGGCGGCCGCCGCCCGCGCCGGCATCGTGGCCCGCACCATCAACTCCGCCAACCTCTCCGAGTGGGACACCATCGCCGCCCAGGTGCAGGCCGGCGAGGTCGACGTGTTGTTGATCAGCCCGGAGCGGCTCAACAATCCGGATTTCCGCGACAACGTGCTGCCGAAGCTGGCCGCCACCACCGGCCTGCTGGTGGTGGACGAGGCGCACTGCGTCTCCGACTGGGGCCACGACTTCCGGCCGGATTACCGCCGGCTGCGCACCCTGCTCGGCGAACTCGGGCCGGACACCCCGGTCCTGGCCACCACCGCCACGGCCAACGCCCGGGTCACCCAGGACGTGGCCGAACAGCTCGGGCAGGCACTCGTGCTGCGCGGGTCACTCGACCGGGAGTCGCTGCGACTCGGCGTACTGCGGCTGCCCACCGCGGCCGACCGCCTCGGCTGGCTGGCCGAGCACCTGGCGTCGCTGCCCGGCTCCGGCATCATCTACACCCTCACCGTCGCCGCCGCGACGGACACCGCGACGTTCCTGCGCGGCCGCGGCTATCCGGTGGCCGCCTACAGTGGACAGTCGGAGGACGCGGACCGGCAGGCCGCCGAGGATGACCTGCTGCACAACCGGATCAAGGCGCTGGTCGCCACGTCGGCGCTCGGGATGGGGTTCGACAAGCCCGACCTCGGGTTCGTCGTGCATCTCGGCGCGCCGGCCTCCCCGATCGCGTACTACCAGCAGGTGGGACGTGCCGGGCGCGCGGTGGACACCGCCGATGTGCTGCTGCTGCCGGGCCACGAGGACGAGGCCATCTGGCGGTACTTCGCGTCGCTCGCGTTCCCGCCGGAGCAGCAGGTGCGGGAGGTGCTCGACGTGCTGGCGGCGGCCGGCCGACCACTGTCCACCCCGGCGCTCGAGGCGCAGGTCGAGCTGCGCCGCAGCCGCCTGGAGCTGATGCTCAAGGTGCTCGACGTGGACGGCGCGGTACGTCGGGTCAAGGGCGGCTGGATGTCCACCGGCATGCCGTGGGAGCACGACGCCGAGCGGTACGCCCGGATCGCCGCCGCCCGCAGCGCGGAGCAGGACGCGATGCGTACCTACGCCGCTGGTGACGTGCGCGGCTCCGCCGCCGACGCCATCCGGTGCCGGATGGAGTACCTGCGGCAGTGTCTCGACGATCCGGCGGCCAGCCCGTGCGGGCGCTGCGACCGCTGCGCGCCGCCGTGGTACCCCACCGAGGTCGGCGGCACTGCGCTCGCCGCCGCCCGCGCGCAGCTCGGCCAGGCCGGAGTCGAGATCGCGCCCCGGAAGTTGTGGCCGACCGGGCTCGCCGCGGTCGGCGTGCCGTTGACCGGGAAGATCGCCGCGGGGGAGCAGACCGAGCCCGGGCGGGCGATCGGACGCCTCTCCGATCTGGGCTGGGGCGATCGGCTGCGCCGGGCGGTGGATCCGGCAGCGCCGGACGCGCCGGTGTCGGGCGAGCTGTTCGCCGGCGTGGTGGAAGTGCTGGCGGCGTGGGCGCGCGGGGAGGATCGATGGGCCGCGCGGCCGGTCGGCGTGGTGACCATCGGGTCGCGGCGGCGGCCGGCGCTGGTGCAGTCCGTGGGCGCCCGGATCGCCACGGTGGGCCGGCTGCCGCTGCTCGGCGAGATTTCGATGGTCGCAGCGACGCCGGAGGGTTCCCGGGTCAACAGCGCCCACCGGGTGCGGGCCCTCGTTGACGCCTTCGCGGTGCCGCCGGAGTTGAGCGACCAACTCGCCAGGTTGGACGGCCCGGTGCTGCTGGTGGACGACCTTGTCGACACGGGGTGGACGATGGCCCTCGCCGCGCGACTGCTGCGCCGAGCCGGCGCACCGGCCGTCCTGCCGTTCGCCCTCGCCCTGGCGGGTTGACCCACACATGCGCCACCGACCCGTCCCGGCGGGGAACGCCGGGACGGGTCGGTGGTGCGTAACCGGTGCGGTCGGATGACCCGGTCCGTCCGCACCGGTCGTCTCAGCCGGCGGTCACACCCAGGCTGTACGTCCCCGAGCCGCGCACCGAGGTGACCTGCCACCGGTAGAAGCCGGCCGCCGCGGTCACCGCGAGGGTCTTGTCGCCCCCGCCGGCCGGGGCGCGCGCCACGGTCGCGAACTGCCGACCGTCCCAGCGCTGCAGCGCCAGCGTGAACTCCGCATCCCCCGGAACGTCCAGGCAGCCCAGCTGCCTGCCGCCCGCGGTGGTCTCGTAGAAGGCGCCGTCGGGCTGGATCTGGTTCGCTCCGCCGCCGGTCAGCGACCCGCGGAAGACCGTCGAACTGGTGGCGCAGCTGAGGGCGGCATCCCGCGCCGGCGGCGCGGGCGTTCCGGCGCCACCGGTCGGCGGCTGCCCGGCGGCGTCGCTCCCGCCGCCGTTGGTGACCAGTCTCGCCCCGACTGCCGTGAGGATCTCGTTGACCGGCTGGAAGAACGACGCCCCGCCGGCCGTGCAGTCCCCGGAACCGCCGGACGTGATGCCCTGCGCCTGGTCACCGGAGATGAACGAGCCACCGGAGTCGCCGCCCTCGGCGCAGACGTCGGTCTGCGTCAGGCCGGTGACCGCGCCTTCGGGGTAGTTCACCGTGACGTTCTTGACCTGGATCCTGCCGCAGCGCGTGCCGGTGGTCGAGCCGGTTCGGCACACCGAGGCGCCGACCGGCGCTTCCTGGGAGCCGGCGACCGGCACAGTGCGGTTCTCCTGCGCCACGACCGGCTGGGGCGTCCAGTTCTGGTTCACCTCGACCAGGGCGAAGTCGCCCCGGCCGGGGAAGGTGGACTGCTCGACGGTGCCCTGTGCGACCTGGTTGAAGCCGGTGGTCCGACTGCCGGCCGGGCCGCAGTGGCCGGCGGTCAGGAAGCCGTTGGCCACCGAGAAGCCAACCGAGCAGCGCGCGGAGCTGTTGACGAAGTACGCGTCACCGCCGCGCACGTCGAAGAGCGGGCGGACCGCGTCGGGCGCGGGCACCACCCGTACCGCGGCGGGGTCGGTGCCACTCGCGGCGATGAACGCCTCAGCCTGCTTCATGGCGGCCGGCTGAGCCAGGACGACAAGTGTGTTGCTCGGTACGTCGATGTACCAGCCGCGGATCGCGTTGTGCGCCGGCGTCGACGAATCGTCGAGGCCGTCCTTGAGCGTCGCGAGCTGGCTGGCGCTCCGGGTGACCACCCGGGGCTGTGCTCCCGCCGCCCGTACCGTCGCGGTGGCTGCGGAGTCGGTGACCGCGACCATCAGCTCCTGGCCGTTCTCGGCGATCCACGCACCGCCGAATCTCGCGCCCAGCTTGCTGCGCAGCCGGGATTCGGTGCGGCGGGCCCAGCGTTCCGTCGCGATCCGCGCCTGGGTCTGGGCCGGCGTGAGCCGCAGGTCGCGGGCCATCGCGGCGGCCATGTCGGGGTCCTGTGGTCGGGCGTCGGCGAAGGCGAGGGTGTCGAGCGAGCCGGGTGGCCGTTCGGTGGTGGCGAGCGCCGGGACAGTGACGGAGAACAGCGCGGCGAGTGCCACCAGCGCGACCGTCAGCAGGATCAATCGCCGTTGGATCATGCCGCCTCCGCCCCGCCGCTCGCGGCGTGCGGGGGGAACTGCGCTCAGCTGCAAAGGGGTGCGGATGACGACCTCCGGGGTCCGATCGGGCGGCGACCGGGACAAATCAGGACTTGGTACTTCTCCGGCATATGCGTCGAGGGAGCTCCACCAGGCCTCCTTCGCGTCGGAATGGCAACGTCGGACCGACCGCCCGGACGCACCGCCCGGAGGGGCGGCGCATCCGGCCATCGAGCGCCGTCATAGCGGAGTACGGTGCACGCCGCTGTGGAGTTCATTGGTTACCGTGCTTGTCGGGAAAAATTTCCCGGCCAGCCTCGGCGCAGTCACCGGCAGCCGCTCGCGGCGGCCTGAACGGCTGGGCCGGCCTCGTCGGTGGACGTCGCCGGGTCGGCGCTGGCGCTCGCCGCGGCTTCCACGCTCACGTCCGCCGATGGAGTCTGGGCGGCCGCCGGTGCCGCTGTGGTCGACGCGGCGGATGGAGTCGTCGTGGCGACTGCCGAGGCGGTGGCCCCCGGCCGGGGCCGGGCCGGTGCGGTACTGGTCCGGGGCTGGTTCGCCGCCGAGCCCGCCGCTGAGCCTGCCGCTGAGCCCGCCGCCCCGTCCCGCATGAAGACGCCGGTCCGCTGCACCGTGCCCGGGCTCAGCGTGATCCCGGAGACCGTCGCCTGACGCCCGGTGACATCGGTGAGTCGCACGGTGAACGGGCCACTGCCGGCGCCGTTGGTGTCCAGCCAGTAGTTGTAGTCGGTCCGGGTGAGCCCTTCCCAGGCGCCGGAACCGCTCTTCAGCTCCACCTTGGCCAGGGCGTTGCCGGTGTTGTCGGCGAGGATCGCCAGCCAGTACTGCGACGAGCCTTCCTTGACCCGCATCGTCAACGGCTCGGACAGGGCTGGGTCGCGGACCACCTGGTAGGTGATCGGGATGATCCCGGCGACCTGGTCGCCGATCCGCTTGAACGCCTCCAGGCCGAGGTCGAGGTGCCCGGGGGCGCACTCCGGGCACTGGTCCACCGCCTTGACCCGCACGGTGCCCTTGGGGCCGGTCACGTCGTAGTACGCGCCACAGCCACCGGCGGCGGCGTACGCGGCCGGGCCAAGCGCGACGTACAGCGGGCTGGCCTGGTGGCCGAACGAGCAGTTTCCGCCGTTTCCGCCGACGGTGTAGTAGGTCGCCTTACCCGAGGACCCGGCCAGCGCCGGTGCCGCCGTGGCGCAACCGGCGCTCACGGACTGGACCACGAGGAGTACCGAGGCAAGCACCGCCACCGCGGCGAACCCGCCGGCGCCCGCCAGCACCCAGCCGGGCAACCGCCGGATCCGGGTCAACCAGTCGGTGACCAGCCCCGCGACTCGTTGGGCCGCCTCGGCGGATGGTGTCGCCGTGCCGGCCGCATGCCGGCGTCGACCCACCCGCGGTGTACCGGAAGATAGATAATCGCCACTATGCACCCGTCGATGCTAGTGGCTCTCGACGATGTTGCACATCCACCCCGGGGTCACCGGCTGCGTCGCCACAGCTGTCGGCGCCACCCTCCGGGGTCGGCCCGCCACCCGGTCCGGCGCTGCGCCAGGCGGCCCAGGCGCGCTCAGCCACAGTGACCACACCGAATGTCACCGCGACGTAGGCCCAGCCGAGCAGCACGTCGATCACCCAGTGCTCGCCCGAGTACACCAGGGCGAGCCCCATCGTCACCGGGTAAGCGGCGAGCAGTGGCCACCAGCGACGCCGTACCCGGGAAGCGAAGAACGCGACGCAGAACAGCGCGAACGCCGAGTGCAGTGACGGCACCGCGGCGATCGGGTTGGAGAGGTTCTGTGCCTGGCTGAGCAGGTGCCCGGCATTGTGCAGGCCGATCGCGCGCCACCCGCGGCTGGAGATGCGCTCGACGTGGTCGACCAGGCCCACCTGCGATGCCCACCACGGCGGCGCGGCCGGGTAGAGGAAGTACGTGGTGAGGCCGGCCGCCGAAAGGGCCATCCACCGCCGCAGGAACCGCGCCCACTCCCGGCGGCTGCGCAGCCAGAGCACCACGGCGATGATCGGAGCGAGGATGAAATGACTGGCGTAGACCCAGCTCACCACGGCGTCCCACCAGTGCACGGCGGCCGGGTCGTAGAAGTGCCGCTGCAGCCACACCGTCGGGACCTCGCCCCGGAACAACCACCGGTCCGCGCCGATCAGCTCGGTGACATGGGGCAGCTTGCCGTTGTCGGCCCAGCCGCGGCTGATGTCGTACACCGAGAGCAGCACGACGATCGGCAGCCAGTCCCGCAGGAACGCCAGGTGGTCACGCGCCGGACGGCCGATCCGCCAGCAGATCGTGCCGAGCCACAGCCACATCGTGATGGAGATGATGTCGGCAGGCAGCCCGATCAGGCGCCACCAGAGCAGGAACGCGATGCCGTAGCCGGCGAGCGCGGCCAACCGCCGCCGGCGGTTGCCCGGGTCGACCGCGGCAGGGGTGACGTCCGGTGGCGCGGGCGCCGAGGTGGCCTGCTTCACCTGCTGCTTCACCTGCCGTAACTCCCCGTACCGCTGGGGTGAGGCTCCAGTTTAGCCAGCGGTGCTGTCAGCGCGGTCGGCCGTACCCCACGATCGGCGCGAACTCCATCCCCCGCATCGCGATGCGCCGGCCGGTCCGCGGAGCGTCGATGACGCGTCCGCCGCCTGCGTAGAGCGCGACGTGGTGCACGTCGCCGAAGTAGAAGACCAGGTCACCGGGGCGCAGCTGGTCGCGGGTGACGGCCCGCATCGCGCGCTTCTGCTGTGCGGCGCTGTGCGGCAGCCCGACGCCGGCGCTGTGCCAGGCCTTCATGGTCAGACCGGAGCAGTCGAACGTGTCCGGGCCTTCCGCGCCGTACCGGTACGGCTTTCCGATCTGGGCCTGCGCGAACCGGACCGCCGCACTGCCCACATCGGAGCCGGACACGGGCACGTACGGGTCGCTGACCTCGGGGTTCGGCGTGGACCGGTCGCTGGGTGCGGGCCGGCGAGCCGATCGGTCCGGGGCGGCCGGCTGTGCCCGGCTGGCCCTCGGTGCGCGCGCGGCCCTTGCGGCTCCGGCCTCCAACTCGTGCAGCCGGCTGATGCGTGCCTCGATGACCGCCCGCTGACGCTCCAGCTCGCCGGCTTCCGCGCGCTGGCGGTCCGCCAGGCCGGTCAGGGTGCGCTGCTCGTCGCGGTACCGGTCGCGGGCGACGAGCAGTGCGCTCACCTCCCGGGAGCGTTCCGTGCGGAAGTGGTCCAGCAGGGTGAGCTGGTCCATGACGGTGCCTGGGGAGTCCGCGGACAGCAGTGCGGACACCGATGCCATGCCGCCGGTGCGGTACGCGCCGGCGGCGAGCATTCCGACTCGCTCCTGGGCGACCTCGGCGGCGCTCTCCAGCGGTGCCAACTGGCCGGCGACGGCCTGAAGCTGGGCGGTGGTGCCCTGCAACCGACCCTGCGCGACGTTGAATGCCTCGACGATCACGTCCAGCTCGTGGACGACGTCGGCAAGTTGCCGTTCCACCTCGGCCGGTGCGGGCTCGCCGCGTGCCGGCGCCGCCGACAGCGTGACGGCGAAGGCTGCGGTACCGGCGAGTAAACCACCTTGAAGCGTCCTCAATAGGGCCACAGTTGACTAACGCTACATCACGTTTATATCGGACAGCCTTCGATTCCGTGTTCAGCGCGGATCCGGGCGTGGCGCATCCGGGTCGCCTCCCGGTGAATTCGCGGCTGAGTGGCCTCCGCCGGTTCATCCGGGTGCCGTGGAACGTCCATGCGGGATGGCGAACCTTTCGGGGCAAGGAATGCCGGGCCGTCCGCACTCCATGATGGACGGACTGGCGCATTGTCACCGCTCAGCCGGTGCGCAGTGGTGCGGTCGTCGCCGCCATTTCTGACCCGCTGCACCATCACTGCGCTGCTGATCAACGCCAAATGTTTGCATTGATCACCCCTCCGGTGACCTCTACGATGTCGTGCGACCCTTCCCCATAGATAGAGGTATGCGATGGCGCTCGAATCCACCATCCAAGGTGGTCTTGCTAGCAGAAGGTTAGGTGTCGGCTCGCTCGTCTTCTTCACTGTCGCGGCCTCGGCGCCGATGACGGTCCTCGCCGGCGGCGTGGTCGCGACCTTCGCCGTTTCCGGCGTGGTCGGCGTTCCGCTGGCGTTCCCGGTCATCGCTGCCGCGTTGGCGTTGTTCGCGGTGGGGTACGCCGCGATGAGCCGCTACGTGTTCAACGCCGGCGCTCTGTACTCCTACATCTCCCAAGGGCTCGGCCGGTCATGGGGGGTTTCCGGCAGCCTGGTGGCGTTGCTGGGCTACAACGCGATCCAGATCGGCCTGTACGGGCTCTGGGGCTTCGCGGTCGACATCTTCATGCAGTCGCACTTCAACGTCGCGTGGCCCTGGTGGTTGTGGGCGCTCCTGGCCTGGGTGGCGGTCGGCATCCTCGGCCTGCTGAAGATCGACCTGAACGCCAAGGTGCTGTCGGTGCTGCTCATCGCGGAGGTCATCGCGGTGCTGCTCTACGACGTGGCCGCCTTCACCCACCCGGCCGGCGGCAGCATCAGCACCGCCGCGCTGACCCCGGACAGCCTGTTCGTCAACGGGATCGGCGCCGTGTTCGCGTTGACCATCGCGGCGTTCGTCGGGTTCGAGCAGGCCGCCGTCTACGCCGAGGAGGCGCGTGACCCGCGCCGCACCGTGGCGCGGGCAACCTACATCACCGTGGCGATCACCGCGGTCCTGTACTTCATCTCGGCGTGGGCGATGACCGTCGCCAGCGGCCCGGAGAACGTCATCGCCGACGCGCAGAACCCGGAGTCCGGCATTCCGTTCTCCACGCTGGCCGTGCACTACGGAGACACCGTCGCCACGATCGCCAACGTCCTGCTCATCACGAGCGTCTTCGCCGCGCTGCTGAGCTTCCACAACGGCGTCGCACGGTACCTGTTCGCCCTGGGCCGGGAGCGGGTGCTGCCGCCGGTGCTGGGCCAGACCGGCCGCACGTCGTCCGCGCCCACCGCGGGCTCCATCGTGCAGACCGTGATCGCCGCGGTCGTGCTGGCCGTCTTCATCGGACTGCGGCTCGACCCGCTGACCCAGCTCTTCACCTGGCTCAGCTACGTCGCCGCGGTGGCGGTGCTGCTGCTGATGATCGGCACGTCGGCGGCGGTGATCGGCTTCTTCCAGCGCCGGCGCAACGTCGAGGAGAACGCGTGGCAGCGGCTTGTCGCCCCGATCCTGGCCATCGTGGCCCTGGGCGCCATCACCTGGGTGACCGTGCAGAACTCCTCGTCCGTGCTGGGTGCGGAGGAGGGCTCGGCGCTGGTCTGGCTCCTGCCGGCATCGGTCTTCCTCGCGGCGGCCCTGGGCCTGCTGTGGGGCGTCGTCCTCAAGAAGACCAAGCCGGAGATCTACCAGGGCGTGGGCTTCGCCGGTGACCTCAACGCGGCGGATGTGCACGACCCGGGTCTGCACGACCCGGCGAGCAGCCGGGGGAAGTCCCGGCACCGGCCGGACAGCCAGATGCGGGTCTGACCACCTGCTGAAACACAGCCGGCGGCGGTGGGGGCCACCCCCACCGCCGCCGTTTGCTCCGGTCGGTCAGTCCGCAGCGGTGGCCGGCGCGGGATCCCGCCACATCGGGTACAGGCTCGGCCCGCTCGGCAGGTCGAGGGTCTTCTCGGCCCGGACGAATCCCAGCCGGTCGTAGAGAATGGCGTTGCGGTCGCAACTCGCCTCGAGGTAGGCGGGCCGACCGGCCGCGTCCAGCTCATCGAGCTGGGCACCGATCAGGGCGGAGGCCACACCCTGGCTCTGCCGGAGCGGATCGACGGCAGCGAACGCCAGGTAGGCGTGCGCCCGGTGGTGGGGGTGCTGCTGCGTCATCAACGCGTCAAGCGTGCCGAAGCGCGGCGCGTACGGGCCGATCACGTCGGTCATCACCCGCTGCAGCTCGGCCGGATCGTCGTCGCTCGGGGCGGCCGGGTCGACATCGAACCACAGCGTCACGCCGATCAGACCGGACGGCCCTTCGGCGATCACGGCCCGCTGGCACTCGATGGACTGGTCGACGAAGACGCCGAAGAACGCCGGCTGGAGCCGCTCCCGATCATCGGGGTCGGCGAACAGCCAGACCGACACCGGGTCGTCCTGGAACGCGCGCCCCATCAATGCGCGCATCTCCGCCGCGTCGCCCGGCTCCGCGGCTCTGATCTTCAATCCTTCAGGCATGCAGGCTCACCTATCCTGTTCGTCGAGGGGTTGCTCCATTGAGGACGGAACGTCACCGGCCGCGGACGGAGAGTGCGATGGCCGTCACGGCCTTCGTCACCCCGGCGACGATGGCGAGCATGTCCGGGCGCAGCCGCCGCGACATCCCCTCCAATCCTTCGCGGATCTCCCGGGGGTAGCCGCCGTCGGCGATCACGGTGTCGAGCTTGGTGGCCAGCACCAGTGCGGCCAGCGTGGCTGTCTGCTCGTCAAGCGGTTCGTGGGGGCGCTGGGCGATGTAACGCAGCCGCACCCGGGGGCGGGCGGACTGGATCGGATCCCGGGAAACGTAGCGCACGCTGCGCCGGAGCATCCCGGTCTCCCGGTTCAGGAGGCCTTTCCCGGCGAGTTGCTCGCCGACCATGGAGTACGCCTCGCCGCGCAGATATTCCACCCACGCCCGGGCCGGGTGGAACGCGGTCTGCTTGCCGATCTCGGCCACCACGACGTTGGTGACCTCGTCATCCCATGGACGTGCGTCGAGCAGTCTGACCTTGTCGTCCTCCACAATCTCGATGCGGCCGTAGCTCAGGAGTTGCGCCAGTAACGCCCCGGCCAGCCCGGTCGAGAGCACTTCCTGGTTGATGTGCGGCCGGCCCGAGTAGTCGTCGTGGGCGAGCAGAAAGTACTCGCCGGAAAGCGGTGGAACGGGGTCCATGACTGCTGCCTCGCAGGTCGGGGCCACGGTCTGGCGCGGTCTCGGTGGGGATGGTCGAGAGCGCACGCTAGTCGAAGTGGATCGCCGCTTCAAGCTCGCCAGGTAGTGACGTTGACCTATTCGGAGCTGGCGGCAGCCGACCGGCCAGGTGTTTCGGGCTGCAGCAGCGTGGCCAACATCGGTGTCACGCGCCAGGCCCCAACCAGGTCGCGGTACTCCGCCCGATGCTCCTCAGTGGGTGCGGCGCCGGTGCGGCGGGCCCGGAGGAGCAGGTTGCGCGGGGTGTGCGCCGAGTCGACGAACTCCACCACGTCGACGCGGTACCCGTGCAGGCGCAGGAGTCCGGCGCGCAGCGAGTCGGTCAGCACGTCGGCGAAGCGCTCCCGCAGGATGGCGTGCCGGGTCAACGCCTGGTACGGCGCCGGGGCCGGCCCGGCCCGTAGCTGCGCTCCGACGTCGTGGTGGCAGCAGGGTGCCGCGAGGACCCAGCGGGCCTGCCAGGCGACCGCCCGGGCCAGTGCCTCGTCGGTCGCCGTGTCGCAGGCGTGCAGGGCGAGTACCAGGTCGGGGGGGTCGTCCACTGTCGACCCCGCGATCGTGCCGGCGACAAAGCGGACCCGGTCCGCGCAGCCCAGCCGCTCGGCCACGGCCGAGTTGCGATCGCGCTGGTCGGCCCGCACGTCGATGCCCGTCACCTCGACGTCGAGGCCACGGCCGGAAAGGTAGCGGTACGCCGCGAAGGTCAGGTACGCGTTGCCGCAGCCGAGGTCCACCACCCGAAGACGGCGGCCCGGCTGCGTGGCGTCGTCGTCCAGCGTGGCCGCCAACGAGCGCAGGAACGCATCGACCTGCCGCCGCTTCGCCGCGGTGCCGCCGACCACGTCGAAAAGCGGGTCCCCCGGGTCGAGCAGGTGCGCCGCGGTCCGGTCGTGCGCTCCCGGGCCGGCCGCGCTGGACGTGCCGGCCGCGCCGGCCGGTGCGGCGGAGGAGGCGGTACGGGGGGCCCGGTGTACCTGAGCCGCTCCGCTCTTGGTGACGCGAAGCTGCACCGTCGCGGTGGTGCTCTCCACGTGCCAGTTGCCGTACGGCTCGGCGAGCAGCTCGTCGACCGCCGCTTCCGCGGGGGCGCCGGGGGCGACGTTGCGGGTGGCTGGCCGGGTGCCGTCATCCGTCACGATCTGCAGGTGGCGGCCGGCTTTGAGATCGACCGGGCGCAGTTGTGCCCGGACCCACCGCGGCGCGCTGCCGCGCCGTCGCCCGGCGGCGACGGCGCGGATCAGCGTGCCCGGGTCCAGCAGTAACGCCCGAATCTCGGCGACCGCGGCGTCGAGTGGTTCCGGCACGGGCTAGTCCGAAGCGGACCGGGGGCCCGCTTCACCGGCTGAGCTGGGATCGCCGGTCGGCCCGGCAGCGCCGCCCGGGTCGGCCGTGCCGCCATCGCCCCGGCCGCGGCCGCCACGTCGACGGTTCCGTGGCCGGCGCGGGCCCGCGGTTTCCCCCGGGCCGGCTGCGCCATCCGGGCCGACCTCCACCGCGGCGGGCGTGGCCTGGTCCGATCCGGCCTGGCCCTCGACCGGCACGTCCTCGCGCCGGCGGCGCTGACGTTGCCGGCTGGGCTGGGCGCTCTCGGTCACCGGCCGAGGGGTGTCCGTCGCCGGTCTTCCGCGGCCGCCGGTACCCGCGGAGCCGGCACTGCGACCGCTCCCGGGCCGGGCCCGGCCGGCTCGGACGCCGCCGCGCTTGCCCTCGACGTCTTCCAGCTTCTCGGCCGACAGCCCGACCCGGGTGCGGTCCGCGGAGGCCAGCGTGCCGGAGGAGTCGCGCGGGATGGCGAGGTCGGTGAAGAGGTGCTCGGAGGTGTGGTACGTCTCCGCCGGCTCCGGCATGTCGAGTCCGAGCGACTTGTCGATCAGCCGCCAGCGCGGCATGTCGTCCCAGTCCACGAACGTCACCGCCACGCCGGCCTCACCGGCGCGCCCGGTCCGCCCGATCCGGTGGATGTAGGTGTCCGCGTCCTCCGGGCAGTCGTAGTTGATCACGTGGGTGACGCCGGTCACGTCGAGGCCGCGCGCCGCGACGTCGGTGGCGACGAGTACGTCGATCTTGCCCGCCCGGAACGCCCGCAGCGCCCGCTCGCGGGCGCCCTGGCCGAGGTCGCCGTGCACTGCCGCGACGGCGAAGCCCCGGAAGTCCAGGTCCTCGGCGGCCCGGTCGGCGGCCCGCTTCGTCCGGGTGAAGACCATCGTCAGGCCGCGCCCGGTGGCCTGCAGGATGCGGCCCACCACCTCGATCTTGTTGAGGGAGTGCGCGCGGTACACGAACTGCTTGGTCTGCGGGGACGGGCCGGTGCGGTCGTCGTGGTGCGCGTGCACCGTCACCGGCTGGTTCATGAAGCGCCGCGCCAGCGTGACGATCGGGTCCGGCATGGTCGCCGAGAACAGCATGGTCTGGCGCCGGCCCGGGAGCATGGCCAGGATCCGCTCGACATCGTCGAGGAAGCCCAGGTCGAGCATCCGGTCGGCCTCGTCGAGCACGAGCGCGCTGACCCGGTCCAGCCGCAACTGCTTGCTCTTGGCCATGTCGAGGAGCCGGCCCGGGGTGCCGACCACGATCTCGACGCCCTTGCTCAGTGCCTCCACGACGGGCTCGTACGCCACCCCGCCGTAGATCGGCAGCACCCGCACGCGGCGCAGCTTGCCCGCGGCCGAGATGTCCCGGGCGACCTGCAGGCACAGTTCGCGGGTGGGCACCACCACGAGCGCCTGCGGATGACCGTCGGAGCCTTCGTCGCCCGTAGTGACCCGCTGCAGCAGCGGAACACCGAAGCCGAGCGTCTTGCCGGTGCCGGTCGGCGCCTGGCCGATCAGGTCCGCCCCACGCAGGGCGATCGGGACGGCGTACTCCTGGATGGCGAACGTGCGGACGATGCCGACCGCCTCGAGGGCGGCCACCGTCTCGGCGCGTACGCCGAGGTCTGCGAACGTGGGACTCTCCGGCTTGACCGGGGCGGTGGCCGCCAGTTCCGGTACGTCCGGTTCGATGTCTTCTATTGTCATGGGATTGCGGGTCGACTTCCTCGTGGGAGCGCCCGAAGACTGTCGGTGCGCTCGGTGTGTGTGACCGGCGGGCATCGTGTGCCGCGCTGCGTCGCCGATGGAGCGGCGTCGCCCTGCTCGGCGGACCGGTTGTCGCGGGGTCACGCTCGGGACCACCGGTGCGGACTGCTCGCTGGGGGAACTGCGGGCCGCCTGGTGGTCGGGGCTGGTCGCCCCGCGGTGTACCCGTCCCATGGTACTTGCTGATCGGCGTACCACCGAAACGCACGCGGTAGGGTGCGGGCGTGCGTGAACCCGACCTGCCGCCGCCTGCCGTGGTTGATCTTCTCGGGATGTTGGCGTACGGTGCCCTCGTCGCATTTGACCGGATGGCCGCCGATGCCCGGCTCGCCCCGGATCTGCACCGCCGTGCACTCCTGAGCGAAATGGCAGCGCGGGAGATCGCGAACTATCGCCGCCTCGCCGGCCGGCTGGCCGAACTCGGTGTGCAGCCGCAGGCCGCGATGGAGCCCTACGTGGCGGCGGTCCAGGCCTACCACGATCAGACCGAGCCGAGCGACTGGCTGGAAGGGCTGACCAAGGCGTACGTCGGTGACGGCGTCGCCGACGACTTCAGCAGCGAGGTCGCCGCACTGCTCGACCCGCCGGACCGCGACCTGGTGCTGGAGATTCTGCACGACTCGCAGCACGCCGACTTCGCGGCGGAGGAGATCAGGGCGGCGATCGCGGCCGACCCTCGGTTGGCCAACCGGCTCTCGATGTGGGCCCGGCGGCTCGTCGGGGAAGGGCTTTCGCAGGCGTTGCGGGTGTCCGCGGAGCGGCCCGCCCTGGCCGTACTGGTGGCGGAGCGGTCGGCGGACCGGGCCGATGTGGCGGCGATGCTCAAGCGGCTCACCGCCGAGCACACCGCCCGGATGGCTGCCGTCGGTCTGAACAACTGACCAGCCCGCTTCGGGAACGGTGTCGGCATCGGCGAGGCGCCGGGCCGACAACGCTCCCGAAGACGTGGCGACCGGGTCAGCGGGTGCTGAAGCCGACCGGGCGGGACGTCGACTCGGCGATCTCCACGTACGCCAACTTGTCGACCGGCACGATGACGCGGCGACCCTTCTCGTCCACGAGGGTCAGCACGCCATCCCGGCCGTTGAGTGCCGTGGCGACCGCCTCTTCGATGTCCGCCGGCGACTGGGCGCTGTCCACCACGAGCTCCCGCGGGGCGAACTGCACACCGATCTTGACCTCCACGTACGTCCTCCTCGGTAAGCGGGCTCCCGCCGAAGGCGGAAAACCCACTGGGTAAGCGCCGCACCGCGAGCGCCGCATGCAAAGCCTAGCGCGATCAGGCGGTCTCACCCTGCAGTGGGAAGCTGGCGATCCCCCGCCAGGCGAGCGTGGCGAGCAGTTCCTCGGCGGCCTCCTTGTCGACCTGGCGGCCGCCGGCGAGCCAGAACCGGGCAGCGGTCTCCGCCGCCCCGACCAGCCCGGCGGCGAGCAGCTCGGCCCGCGCCCGGCTCACGCCGGTGTCCGCCATGATCGTGTCCGTGATCGCCTCGATGGATTCCCGCTCCATCCGCTCCACCCGCTCGCGGACGGCCGGTTCATTGCGCAGATCCGACTCGAACACCAGCCGGAACGCTTCGCTCTCGTGGTCGACAAAGTCGAAGTACGCCCGGCTGGCACCGGTCACCCGGTCCTTGTTGTCCGTGGTGGCGGCCATCGCGTCGCGGATGCGGATCACGAACGCGTCGCAGTGCGTGTCCAGCAGCGCGAGATAGAGCTCCAGCTTGCCGGGAAAGTGCTGGTAGAGCACAGGCTTCGAGACGCCGGCGCGCTCCGCGATGTCGTCCATGGCGGCGGCGTGGTAGCCGTGCGCCACGAAGACCTGCTGGGCGGCGGCGAGCAACTGCTGGCGGCGCGCCGAGCGGGGCAGCCGGACCGGTCGGGACGCCGCGGAGGTACCGCTCGTCGCAGAAGTCATGCATCACCGTCCGAATCGAGCACCGTGAGAACTTACCGCTCCTATCCGCACACGGTAGCCTCACCAGAGGCGACCGAGGAGCGCACGGTGGACGAAGCACGGCACGGGTACGACCGCGAAGGCTCCAGCCCGAGCGGCGTCACCGGCGCGTCCGGCCTGCATCGATCCGAGGACAGTCCATGGGCGTCGGCCTCCAGCGACGCCGCCCTGGAGGCGCTGGTCGCCTCCTGGGGGGAGTTCCGTTCCGGCGACGCCCCCCGGCGCTCGGGCGCGAACGGTCACGGCACACCCGCTCGCGGGCGAGCCGAGGTCCGGTCCCCGTACGCGGACCTGATCGCTCCGGTGAGCCCTTCGCCGCCGGTTCCCGGGCCACCCGACGCGTACCCGGCCCCGTCGGCGTCCGCCCCACCCGTGTCGGCGTACCCGCCGTCGGCCCGACCGCACCTCAACGGTGTCCTCGCACCGCAGGTTGAGCGCCCCGGGCCCGCCGGGACCTCCGCGCCGGACAGTGCGGCGGGGCCGCCCGACACCGAACCCGCGGGCCCGGCCCGGCCGGGGGATCCTGCCGGCCCGCCGAGCCCCGTGGACCCCGGCGCCACCGGTCCGTCCGACAGCCTCGGCGCCGCAGGTCCACCCGACACCGCGGGGTCGGCCACGCAGACCGGGTCGGCAGGTGCGGCCGGCGATGACGGACCGTCCAACGGCGCCCGGGCGAGCCGGCCGGCGTCCCGGCTGACCTGGTCGGGCCGGCCGGATCAGGCTCATTCCGACACCCCGCCCCGGGAGATCCCCGCGCCGGCCGAGCCCAAGCCGCAGTACGGTGGCGATTCGCGGCCACCCTGGGCGCCGGCCAGCGCGACCGGCCGATTCGAAGAGCCGGCCCTGCGGTACGCCAGCGAGTACGACCGGATGAGCCACGAGCCCCGCGCATTCCCCCAGCCGGCGCGGGAGCAGCGCGAGAACGGCCACGCGGACGCCAGCGGTGGGGAGGACGGCCGGGCCGGCGGCACCAACCCCGACCACGCCGACCCCGGGCGCCAGAGCGTCGAGCCGGCCGCGCACCTGCCGGATGAGGTCGCTGGGCATCCGGCGGACTGGGCCAGCCCGCTCCCGCTCCCGCCCGGGTACGCGCCGATGGGCTCCGGCCCGCGGCCGCACTCGGAGCAGGCCGCGCGGTATGACCGGTACCGGCAGCGCGCCGAGGAATTTGCGGCCTATGCCGCTACCGCATCCCGTACCGGCGATGGTCCGGGCGAACGGCCGGGCGCGCTGGCACCGTCGATCCGTCCCGCGGCGGCTGCCCTGCCGGACCCTTCGCCTCCGGCGCCAGTTGCACCGACCCGTGCCGAGGTCGCCGATCTGCCGCAGCGGGTGCCGGCCGAGCCTGACGTCCCGGATGTCCCTGCCGACGTGGGACCCATGGCCGGCGAGTTCATCCCGGCGGAGACGCCGGAGCTGGCGCGGATCGCCACCTATCTGCGACACGACGAACTGGAGGCGGACGCCAGGCCGGACGGGTTCGACATCCCGGCGGTCCTCAGCGCGGTCCGTCAGGTCCCGGGTGTCCGGGAGGCGCAGCTGCGCCCCAATCCGGGCGGCGTGCACACGCTGCGGCTGGAGCTGGCCGAGGATGCTGATCCGGCGCAGGTGAGTCGCGAAGTGGCGCGGCTGTTGAAGGAGCGGATGGGACTGGCTGCGGAGCCGAACACCCCGCCGCCCACCCCGACCAGGGCCGGACCGTTGAGCGCGGCGCCGGAACGGGCGTCGATGACGCGGTCGCCCGGCGCCCCCGCAACGGGTGCGTACAGCCCGGAGGCGCGGCGACGCCGCCCGTCGCTGGTCCCCCGCCGGCTGGAGCCGGTGCGCTTCACCGACATGTACGGCGGGTCGGTGACCGCCGACCCCGCGCCAGCGACAGTGCCCGAACCGCAGGTGGCGGAACGTCCGGTGCCCGACCCGACCGGGTCCGGCACAGTCTCCGGCCAGGCAGCCACGCCCGGCGCCGCTCAAGCGCCCGTCCGGGAACCGGTCGGTGATCCATCGCCCGCCGCCCCGCCCGCCCCGCCCTCCGGCCGGGAGCCGTCCCCGGCGTTCACGGTGCCCAGGTCGCGCCAGCCGCTGAACCGGCCGTTGACGTCGCCGGAGGTGGTGCCGGACGGCACCTCCCGGACCGTGCCAGCCGCGCCGACGGAGTCGGCCGTGCCGGTGGCGCAGGCGGAGTCGGCCGTGCCGGTGGCGCCGACGGAGTCGGCCGTGCCCCGGCCCCGTGTGGTGATCGAGCACGTCCAGGTGACCACGGAGAACGTCGATGCGATCGTCGAGGTCCGGCTCGCCAA
Organism: Micromonosporaceae bacterium; assembly: GCA_035296325.1. Classification (GTDB taxonomy): domain Bacteria; phylum Actinomycetota; class Actinomycetes; order Mycobacteriales; family Micromonosporaceae; genus DATHBD01. Next base: position 252,704 of record DATHBD010000062.1, read on the forward strand.
TGGAGGCTCGGCCAAGGTCGGTGTGGCGAGCGGTCCGGCGGTCGACGGGTATGTGCTGCGCTTGTGCGCGGTCGCCGCGGGCGCCGCTGTCGACCAGCTGCTGGAGCCGCGCGACGGCGGACCGGTCGGCAGGTGTTACATCGAACACGCATCGGTCGTGACGCTCGGTAGTTCCCAGGTCGCTGTTGTCGTCCTGTTGCTGGTCAGCTCGGGCTGGGTCGAGCAGCTCACCGGCTCAGCCCTGGTGGAGGGCGACGCTCGGCAGGCGATCGTCAGGGCCACGCTGGCCGCCGTCAACCGGAGAGTTGAATCGCTCCTCGCCTGACCTAGTTCATTTCTCCTGCGTACAGGGCACACTGGAGAGATGAAGCCGGCTCATCTCGTACCTGAGGGCGTCCTCCCGCGGTTGGATCCGCTTCCGGACCTGTGGCCCGGCCGTGAGGTCGTCGTGGACGGGGCGACGACGTTCGTCCGCGAGATCGACGGGCGTGGTGACGTTACCGAGCCGGCACTCTACGTACACGGACTTGGCGGATCGTCATCGAACTGGACTGATCTGGGCGACCTTCTCGCGGACCGACTCGCCGGTCAGGCGATCGACCTGCCCGGCTTTGGTCGCAGCGAGCCAGCGGCGAGTTACACGGTGCCGGCGATGGCCCGGCGCATCACCCGGTGGATCGAGACCTCCGGCCGGGGGCCGGTCCACCTCTTCGCCAACTCGATGGGTGGCGCAGCCGCGGTGCTGGTCGCCGCGGACCGGCCCGATCTGATCCGTACCCTGACGCTGATCTCACCGGCCATGCCGTTTCTCGACCCTCGCCGCTCCACCGAGGGCCGGCTGGTCCCGCTGCTGCTGCTTCCGCACGCGTCGCGGATCGCGGCACAGCGGTTCGCCGCGATCGAGCCGGCCGACCTGATCAGGATGGTCATCGGCGCCTGTTTCGCCGACCCCACCAGGTTCCCCGAGCAACGCATGGCGCACGCCATCGAGGAGGCGAAGCTCCGGCACACCCTGCCGTGGTACGGCGACGCCTACACCAGGAGCCTGCGGGGCCTGGTGACCAGCTTCCTGCGCGCATATCTGCCGGGTGCCGGATCGCTCTGGCGGGCGGCCCGGCGGATCAGCGTGCCGACCCTGGTCATCGCGGGCACCAGGGACCGGTTGGTGGACGTGCGGGTCGGGCCGCAGGTGGCCCGGGTCATCCCGGACAGTCGCCTGCTGATGATCGACGGCGTCGGGCACGTCCCCCAGATGGAGGCACCGATCCAGGTCGCCCGGGCGGTGCTCGGCCTGCTCGACGAGTGCGCCGGCACGGCGCGGGGGGCCACGCAGCCGACCGTCGCGGCTCCCGGCCGGGCCGCCGGCGTAGCGGGCCGGTGATCTGGTGCCCTCCAGCACGACGCCTCGCCGAGGAACCACGGCGCCCGGCCAGTCGAGGACGAGGCCGGCGACCTGGCCGGCGGATGTTCCCCGCGCACCACACGACCCCGGGCCCGTCGCCGACCCACCGGCCGGTCGCCCGGTCACCGGCGGTCGCCCGGTCACCGGCGATCGTGGGTCGCGGCGGGCGGCCCGGCACACCAGCGTCCCGCCGACGGCGAATCAGGTCGGCCGCCGGCGGGCGCGACGGATGCGCCAGCGCCGGTTCGCCGGCATCGTCGTCCTGTTCCTCGTCCTCGGGCTGATCGGCGCCGAGCTTGGCCGGCGTACCGTGCAGAGCCGGCAGGACGCCGCCGGCGGGGCGTCCGACGCGCAGGGCGGGCTGCCCGAGGACTCGGTCCCGGGGCGGCGCGGCGCGCCCGCCACCGCCGCTCAGGGCGGCGTCCCGGCGCCGCCGGACCCGGTCGCGCGGCAGGCGGTCGATGTGCCGCAGACCGGCCCGGGGACGTTCGGGTATGCGCCCGGCGCCGGACCGGTGCTGGGCGGCGGCGGCACGCTCCGCCCCTTCCAGGTGGCGGTGGAGGACGGGACCGGGCAGGACGCGGCCGCATTCGCCAGTGCCGCCGAGGCGATCCTCGGCGATCCGAACAGCTGGATCGGCACCGGCGCCTTCCGGTTTCAGCGGGTGCCGCAGGGCGCGCCGTCGGACTTCACCCTGATGCTCGCCACGCCGGCCACCTCGGAGCGGCTCTGCGCCGAGGGCGGACTGCGTACGCAGCGGTACACGTCCTGCCGGCTCTCCGGCCGGGTGATCATCAACCTGGCCCGGTGGATGACCGCGGTCCCCGACTACGGGGCGCCGCTGGAGGTGTACCGCGCGTACGCCATCAATCACGAGGTCGGTCACCAGCTGGGCAAGGGCCACGAGCTGTGCCCGGGCAAGGGCCAGCCGGCGCCGGTGATGCAGCAGCAGACGTTCGGACTCAAGGGCTGCGTCGCCAACGCCTGGCCGATCGTGAACGGCCGCTCCTACAACGGCCCCAACGCCCCGTAGCGCTCCGGTGGATGGTTCGCATCCCGCGCAGTGGGCAGGTGGCTGACGTCACGTCGAAATGCCGCGCCGGCGCGGCAGAATTGCAGCATGTCGTTGCCACCACTGGTCGAGCCCGCCGCGGATCTCTCCACCGACGAGATCCGCCGGTACTCCCGCCATCTGATCATCCCCGACGTCGGTGTCACCGGACAGAAGCGGCTGAAGAACGCCAAGGTGCTCTGCGTGGGCGCCGGGGGCCTGGGCTCGCCGGCGCTGCTGTACCTGGCCGCCGCCGGAGTCGGCACGCTCGGCGTCATCGACTTCGACACCGTGGACGAGTCCAACCTGCAGCGGCAGATCATCCACGGCCAGTCCGACATCGGCCGGTCCAAGGCGGAGTCGGCGCGCGACTCGGTGCTCGAGATCAACCCGTACGTCACGGTGAACGTGCACAACGTCGCACTGACCAACGAGAACGTCTTCGAGATCTTCGAGCAGTACGACCTGATCGTGGACGGCACCGACAACTTCGCCACCCGGTACATGGTCAACGACGCCGCGGTGCTGCTCGGCAAGCCGTACGTCTGGGGGTCGATCTACCGCTTCGACGGCCAGGCCTCGGTGTTCTGGGCGGCGAACGGGCCCTGCTACCGCTGCCTCTACCCGGAGCCGCCGCCGCCGGGCATGGTGCCGTCCTGCGCCGAGGGCGGCGTGCTCGGGGTGTTGTGCGCGTCGATCGGCGCGATCCAGGTGACCGAGGCGATCAAGCTGCTGGTCGGCATGGGCGAGCCGCTGGTCGGCCGGCTGATGGTGTACGACGCGCTGGAGATGTCGTACCGGAAGATCAAGATCCGCAAGGACCCGCAGTGCGCCGTGTGCGGTGAGAACCCGACGGTGACCGAACTCATCGACTACGACGACTTCTGCGGCGCGGTCTCCGAGGAGGCCACCGTGGCCGCCGCCGGTTCCACGATCACGCCGACCGAGCTGCGCGACCTGCTCGACTCCGACAAGTCGATCTACCTGGTGGATGTCCGGGAGCCGGCCGAGTACGAGATCGTCAAGATCCCCGGCTCGACGCTGATCCCCAAGGGCGAGATCCTCGCCGGCACCGCACTCGCCGACCTGCCGCAGGACAAGCAGATCGTGCTGTACTGCAAGACCGGGGTGCGCTCCGCCGAGGCCCTCGCCGCCCTCAAGGCGGCCGGGTTCCGGGACGCGGTCCACGTGCAGGGCGGCGTCGTCGGTTGGGCGAAGCAGGTCGACCGTTCGCTCCCGGTGTACTGAGGCGCTAGCCTACGGCGCATGGCTGATCTGGATGCCGCGATCGGGTACGTCATCGCGCACGGCGACAGTGTCGACCGGGCGCGGCTGGCGTACCTGCGCTCGGGTGCCCGGCCGTCCCCGGAACTCCTGGACAAGGCCGAGGTCGGCCAGACCAGGGACGGTGGCTGGCCGGCGATGTGGGCTGAACAGGTGCCGTCGGTCGACGCGACCTGCTTCCGCCTCGGCGAGTTGGACGACCTCGGGGCGCTGGCACGTCCGGCCGCCCAGGAGGCACTGACCTGGTTGGCCGGCCGACAGCACCCGGAGGGCACCTGGGAGGAGCACGAGGCCCTCGCCGGCATGGCGCCGCAGTGGGCCAAGCCGGGCGACGAGGAGGCTCGGCTGTACCTCACCTGCCAGGCCGCGTTCTGGCTGGCCATCGGCGGTACGCCGGCCGGTGGCGGGCACTACCGGCCGCGCCCGGAGGACAACGACTACGCGGCGCCGGTGGCCCGCGCCGCTGAGGCCTTCCGTGCGGCGCTACGGCCCGATGGCACCTGGCCGTCGTTCCTGGCGACCGGCTGGCTCGGCGGCTCGCTGCTGTACTACCTGGGCTGGTTCTACGAATCGGCCCAGGTGCAGGTGGCGCTCTCCGAGCGGGTGCGGGACCTGTCGCCGGCCGACTGCGCCCAACTCGCCGCGTCGATGCGGCGGGTGGGGATGGCGACCAACGACTTCCTGATCGAAGCGGCGGTGCGTCGGCTCACCGAGACCCAGCGCACCGACGGCGGGTGGGAGAGCGACGACGGGTACGCCTTCGACGTGCACACCACCCTGACCGCCATCCGCGCCATTCGGTGAGTGCTGTCCGGCGTCATCGAGGGGTGCCGGGTCGAGGGCGACGTTAATCGATGGATCACCATCGCCGATGGGCCCTAGGGTCCGGGTATGGGAATCGATGTCTCGGGGCCGATCGACTGGCTGGAGATGAACCGCGCCAATTGGGACGCCAGAGTTCCCCACCATACCGACAGCGCCTGGTACGACATCCCGGGCTTTGTCGCCGGGCACGAAACGCTGCTTGACTTCGAGCCCGACGAGGTAGGTGACGTGCGGAACAAGACGCTGCTCCACCTGCAGTGTCATCTCGGCCTGGACACCCTGTCCTGGGCGCGTCGGGGCGCGATCGTCACCGGACTGGACTTCTCCCAGCCGGCGCTGGACGTCGCTGCCTTGACGGCGGGGAAGGCGGGTGTGGATACCGCGAACTTCGTGCTGGCGAATGTCTATGACGCGGCGGAGGCGCTGGCCGGTCAGACGTTCGACATCGTCTACAGCAGCGTCGGATCGCTGCAGTTCCTCCCGGACCTGCAGAGCTGGGGGCGGGTGGTCGCTGAGCTCGTTGCCCCCGGGGGCTTCTGCTATGTGGTCGAGGGGCATCCGTTGGTCCACTTCGTCGACGATGACGGCCGGAGCCTGCGAGGGAACTACTTCAGCCGAGAGGCGACAGTCCTGGACGAGACCTCCTACGCGGATCCGAATGCCGCGCTCGCCTCATCGACCAGCGTCGAATGGGTCCACCACACGGCGGAGGTGATCAGCGCGCTCGGCGGAGCCGGGCTGCGGGTGGAGTTCCTTCACGAACACGATTGGACCAGCTACCAGCTGCTTCCGGTCCTGACACACACGGGCAACGGCCACTGGAGCTTCCCCGAGGGAAGCCCGCGGATCCCGCTGCGGTACTCGCTGCGGGCGGCGAAGGACCGGTAGTAAGTCATGAATGGCCGGGAGCTGTCCGGATGCGTGATCGTGTCCGGGATGCCGGCAGCGGGGAAGTCGACCGTGACCGGGTTGGCCGCCCGGTTGCTGCCGCGCGCCGCACGGATCAAGGCCGACGACCTCAACGAGATGATCCTCAGCGGCCGCGTCGGTTACCTGGGCCAGCCAGCGGAGGAGGCGTTACGCCAAGCCGAGCTCTGCAATCGCAATCTGTGCTCGATGGCCGGCAACTTCGTCGACTTCGGGTTCACGGTGCTGGTCGACCAGCTCGTGGAGAACCGATCGGAGCTCAACTTCCTGGTTGACCTGCTGGCACCGCGACCGGTCGGGCTGGTCACCCTCGCCCCCGGCCCGGACGTGTGCCGGCAGCGCAACTCCACCCGAGAGCCCGATGAGCAGTTCGACTTCACCGACTATGACGCACTCCACGACGACATGCGCCGCGAATTCGACGGCGTGGGGTGGTGGTTCGACACATCCGCGCTCACGCCCGAGGAGACCGCCGCGCGGCTTGTCCGCGAGGCACCGTATCGCGCCATTCGCTGACTCCGCGGGTCAGCGGATGTGGCCGGTGCCGGTCACCACGTACTTCGTCGACGTGAGTTCCGGCAGGCCCATCGGGCCGCGGGCGTGCAGCTTCTGGGTGGAGATTCCGATCTCCGCGCCGAAGCCGAACTCCTCCCCGTCGGTGAACCGCGTCGATGCGTTGACCAGGACCGCCGCCGAGTCCACCTCGGCAACGAAGCGCCGGGCCGCCGCCTGCGAGTCGGTGATGATCGCTTCGGAGTGCCCCGAGCCGTACCGCCGGATGTGCGCGACCGCCTCGTCCAGCGAGTCCACCACGGCCGCCGACAGATCCAGCGACAGGTACTCCGCCGCGTAGTCCTCCTCGGTGGCCGGCTCGACCGGCACCCCGCCGGTGGCGCCGGCGGCGACCACGTCGGGCGAGCCGTGCACGGTCACCCCGGCGTCGCGCAGTGCCGGCAGCGCCCGGGCCAGGAACGTCTCCGCCACGTCGCGGTGCACCAGCAGGGACTCCGCCGCGTTGCACACCGACGGGCGGGACGTCTTCGCGTTGAGCAGGATTTTCAGGGCGGAGTCGAGGTCGGCCGCCGCGTCGACGTACACGTGGCAGTTGCCGGTCCCGGTCTCGATCACCGGCACCGTGGACTCCTCCACCACGGCCCGGATCAGTGCCGCGCCGCCTCGCGGGATCAGCGTGTCGACGAGGCCGCGCGCCCGCATCAGCTCCTTGACCGTCTCCCGACTCGACGGGTCCACCATCTGGATCGCGTCGGCGGGCAGGTCGGCCCCCTCCACCGCGTCCCGGAGGACGCCGACGATGGCGGCGTTGGAGTGCGCCGCGGTGGAGGAGCCGCGCAGCAGGACGGCGTTGCCGGACTTGAGGCACAGCCCCGCCGCGTCGGCGGTGACATTGGGGCGGGCCTCGTAGACGATGCCGATCACACCGAGCGGCACGCGGAGTTGGCGCAGTTCCAGACCGTTGGGAAGGACACCGCCGCGCAGCACCTCGCCCACCGGGTCCGGCAGGCCGGCCACCTGACGTAGGCCGTTGGCCATGCCGGTGATCCGAGCGTCGGTGAGCGCCAGCCGGTCGAGCAGGGACTGCGCCATGCCGGACTGGCGGCCCGCCGCCAGATCAACCTCGTTCGCGGCGAGGATGGCGGCGGCGTGCGTCTCGAGCGCGTCGGCCATGGCACGCAGGGCGCCGTCCTTGACCGAGCGCTGGGCGGTGGCCAGGGTGTTGGCGGCAGCCCGGGCGCGGACCGCCTGCTCTGCAACCGTCATCGGAAATCCCTCCTACAGCAGGACGAGGTCGTCACGGTGGACCACCTCTCGTTCGTACCCCGGTCCGAGCGCGGCCGCCAGTTCCGGCGTGGATCGACCGAGCAGTTCGGGCAGTTCGGTGGCGTCGTAGTTGACCAGGCCGCGCGCCACCGGGTGCCCGACCGCATCGACCAGGTCGACCGGATCCCCGGCGGTGAACCGGCCGTCCACGGCGGTGATGCCCGCCGGGAGCAGCGACGCCCGGCGGTCGACCACGGCCCGGACCGCACCGGCGTCGAGGTGCAGCCGCCCGCGCGGCGCGGTGGCGTGCGCCAGCCAGAACAGGCGCGCGGCCGGCCGGGCCCGGACCCGGTGGAACAGCGTGCCTACCTGATCGCCGGCGAGGGCCCGCGCGGCGAGGGGCGTGGCGGTGAGCACCACCGGGATCCCGGAGTTGGTGGCGATCCGGGCGGCCTCCACCTTGGTGATCATGCCACCGGTGCCGACGCCGGCCCGACCGGCGCGCCCGATCGTCACGCCGGCCAGGTCAGCCTCGCCCCGCACGTCGGTGATGTGCCGCGACCCGGGCGTGGCCGGGTTCCCGGTGTACAGCCCGTCCACGTCGGAGAGCAGCAGCAGCAGGTCGGCGTCGATCAGCGCGGCCACGAGGGCGGCCAGCCGGTCGTTGTCGCCGAACCGGATCTCCTCCGTGGCGACCGTGTCGTTCTCGTTGATGATCGGCACCACGCCGAGGTCGAGCAGGCGGCGCAGCGTGCGGTACGCGTTTCGGTAGTGTGCCCGCCGGGTGACGTCGTCGACGGTGAGCAGTACCTGCCCCACGGTGCGGGAGAAGGTGCCGAACGCTTCCGCGTACGCGCGCATCAGCAGGCCCTGGCCCACGCTCGCCGCCGCCTGCTGGGTGGCCAGGTCGCGCGGACGCCGGGGGAGGCCGAGCGGGGCGAGGCCGGCCGCGATCGCGCCGGAGGACACCACGAGGATCTCGGCCGGGTGGGCGGCCAACGCCTGGACCAGCGCGGTCACCCGGTCACGGTCCAGCCCGTCGCCGGCCGTGGTCAGCGACGAGGAGCCGACCTTGACGACGATGCGCCGGGCGGCGCGGACCGCGTCCCGGGTACTCCTTGGCGTGCCGTTGTCCTGCACGTCGCCCATTGTGACCGCTGCCGTTCCGGCCGCTGGCGGCGGTTCCCATATGGTGGCGCTGTGCCGCCCTCCGACACCGACGAGTACGTGGAACTGGTGCTCACCCTCGTGGAACGGATCCCGCCCGGCCGGGTCATGTCGTACGGCGCGATCGCGGACCACGTCGGACGGGGTGGCCCACGCCAGGTCGGCCAGGTGATGGCGCGTCATGGTGGTGGCGTGCCGTGGCACCGGGTGGTGGCGGCGAACGGGCGGGTCGTGCCGGGGCACGCCGGCGAGGCGTTGCTCCGGCTGCGGGCGGAGGGGACCGCACTGCGCGGCGAACGGGTCGACATGGCCGTCGCCTCGTGGTCGCCGGCCACCTTCGCGTCATGAACCCTGCGGTGACGGCGCCGCTGGCCCGCCGCACCCGCGTCGCCCCGGCCGATATGCGCGGTGGGCAGGGGAAACAGCGATGGCCGGCTGGGATTCAGCCCAATGCCGGAACGATGATTGGCACGCCGTGATGCGATCGTTATTGCAGGAGCGCTATTTGGGCACACGTGATCTTGCCTTGCTTGCTTAATCTCCCTGGACCGGGCGCTCGGTAGCGGCGGTCGTGACGGGTCGCAGGTGCCGCCGGAGGTGCCATTGAGGTTTCATTGGCGGCGGTCCGCCTGGTGCAGCGGTAGGCGTTCGGCGCAAGCACGAGAAGGGAAGCGGCATGGGCGTACGCACGATGGTCGCGTTCGCAATCCTCGCGTTCTTGTCGATCGGTGGTTGGATCATGTTTCCCCGGTATTGGCGAGGCGAGCACGCGGAAATGCTGGAGCCCAGCTTCGCGACGTTCGTAATCTTCGGCAAGAGGGTGCAACGCGGCATGGTGCGGGGCATTCTTGTGGCGCAGACGTTCATTTCGCTGCTTGCTCTATTCGGGTTGACGCAATTTTTCGCCGAACGATCGAGTGGACGGGGGCGCAGCGTGCTGGAGGACGTCAGCGGATTCCTTGCGGCAGGCATGGTCCCATGTTTAGTGGCGCTGGTTACCGTGGTGCTGTTCAACTGGCCGAAGGTGCTCATCCCCCCGTACCTCCGGGGTGAGGCGGGCAATCCACGGGCGTGGCAGCATGGCTGCGCGCTAGCTGCTCGGCTCTACATGGTGGACCCGTGGCGGATACGTCACAGGATGGCTCAGTAGTGAAGCGATCGGCGAAAGCACGAGAAGGGGAAGCAGCATGGGCGTACGCACGATGGTCGCGTTCGCGATCCTCGCATTGGGCGCCATCGGCGGTTGGATACTGTTTCCCCGGTATTGGCGAGGCGAGGACGCGGACACGGTGGAGTCCAGTCTCGCGGTGTTTGCTTTGTACGGCGAGAGGTTTCAACGCGGCGTTGTGCGGAGCCTTCTCGTAGCGCAGATCGGCGGTACGTTGATGTTTCTCTATGCGCTGGCGCAAATCTTCGCCAATCGATCGGGTGGACGGGTGCGCAGCTTTCTGGAGGACGCCAGCGCATTGCTGTTAGCAGGCATGGTTCCATGTATGGTGGCATTCTTTACGTTGGTGCTGTTCAACTGGCCGAAGATGCTCGTCCCCCCGTACCTCCGGGGTGAGCCGGGCATTGTTGGGCGTGGGAACACGCCAGCGCGCTAATGCGTTCAGCTATCCGTGGTGGACCCGTGGCTGATACGTCACGGGTCCACCGCCTACGCGCAACGGCGACGATGGCAGGTTCGGCCCGTGGCGTGGTGGGACTGTGGGGGTCTCGAGGCTCGAGCCGCACGCCGAGGCGGAGCGAAGGTGCTCAGCCCTCCGTGTCGCCGCGCTCCCGGCGGCGGGAGCGGTCCTCCCAGCGCCGGTCGGCTCGTTCATCGGGGGCGTTGTCGGAACGTTCTTCGGTGGTCCGGGTGGTGGCACGGCCGGTGGCATGACAGTCGGTGGCGGCTGAGGCGCTCTCGCCGGCGGGTGCAGGACTGGATAGGAGCCAGACTGGGCATGGAGTAGCGCGCAGGTATCGGAGCTTGAGCCGCAAACAAAGGAAACCGGCATGGACGTAGAAACCACCATTGCGTTTGCCATACTCCTGCTGGGATCGATGGGCGGCTGGGCAATGTTACCGAGGTTCTGGAGGGGAGAGATGAACGACGTCGGTGAGCACGGATACGCCGCGTTCTCCGTGTTGGGTAACGGTTTCCGGTCCGGCATCAGGCGTAGCTACCTGATCGCGTTGACCATCTGCACGCTGCTCTCGTTGTTCGGGATAGCGGAGATCGTGTCGCAGCGCACTGGCGGCGGCCTCCATGGCGCACTTGAGGTTGTCAGTACGGGACTCGGCATTGCGGCAGTCGTCTGCATAGTGCCATTCGTCGCTGTGATTCTGTTCAACCGACCACAGTCCCTAGTGCCGCCGCACCTACGGGCGGAACGAGGCATCCTCTCCTTCGGTGCCCGATCCTCGCGGAAACGCACATAGTCGGCGCGACTGCACGTGGTGGACCCGTGGGTATGCGCGGGTCCACCACGGCATGGAGCCGGGATCGGAGGATGTCTCCCAGACGCGCCCACCCCAGACGAGGTGGTAACCCAACGGCCAAGCTACAGCTACAACATCGTTGGCAACCGAAAGCACGAGAAGGGGAAGCGGCATGGGCGTACGCATGATGGTCGCGCTCGCGATCCTCGCATTAAGCGCGATTAGCGGGTGGATCATGTTTCCCCGCTATTGGCGAGGCGAGGACGCCGACACAGTGGAGCCTAGTCTCGCGGTGTTTGCTTTGTTCGGCAAGAGGTTTCAACGCGGGATTGTGCGCAACCTTCTCATGGCGCAGACGTTTATTACGTTGCTTATTCTCTTCGTGTTGGCGCAGTTTTTCGCCGACCGATCGGATGGGGTGGTGCACAGTCTTCTGGAGGGTGCCGGTTCATTGCTGGCAGCGGGTATGGTGCCATGTTTAGCGGCATTCGTCACCGTGATGCTGTTCAACTGGCCGAAGGTGCTCGTCCCCCCGTACCTCCGGGGTGAGCCGGGCATTGTTGGCCGTGGGAACACACCAGCGCGCTAGCCGGACCCGTGGACATCGACCGGGTAGGGCGGCAGCACTGCGGTGTTGGTCAACTCGGGGAATGTGGTCGTCCCGCTGCCGCTTCGCGGTCTGCCTGCAGCAGCAGTCCCACGCCGCCGCGGCGCGGGTCGCCGGCCGCCCCGCCGCGACCCACCGCGCTGGCGCCGCCGAAGTAGTGGTCCAGGCGATCCCAGCGGTGCACCGCGTAGCCGGCCGCTTCGAGCGCGGTCAGCTCCTCCTCCGAGCAGCCCGGCTCCGCGTAGACGGCGGTGGGCCCCCCGGCCGGGTCGGCGACCGGGTGGAACCGCGGTCCGCTGATCGCCTCCGTCATGCTGGTGCCCCGGACCAGCACGTTGACCAGGGTGTGCAGCAGCGCGGTCCGGATCCGGGAGGCACCCGCCGAGCCGGCGGCCACGACCAGCTCGCCCGCGTGATCGACGCCGACCAGCGGGCACATGTTCGACGACATCCGGTCACCCGCCCGCACGCCGGGCTCGATCAGCTCACCCTCGCCGAGCATCGAGTTGAGGTGCACACCGAGCCCTGGCAGCCACACCGCGGCGCCGATGCCGAGGGTCGTGGTGACCACGCAGGCGTTGCCGTCGGCATCCACGACGGAGATGTTCGTGGTGTCGCCCACCCGCTGGCGCCCGTAGGTGACGAGTGCGTCCGCGAGCGCGACGGCCCGGTCGCCGGGCGTCAGCGAGGCGAGATCCGGCGGTAGCGAGGCGATCGTCGGGATCACCCGGCTCATGTCGTTGCGAGCGTGCAGCCGTACGCCGGCCAGCGTCGTGTGCTCCACCGGCACCGAGAGCACCCGGTACGCCGCCAGGTCGGCCGGGCCGATCGCGCCACCACCGGCCCGGACCGCCTCCACCACGCGCTGACCGATCCATCCGGTGTAGAACGCGGCCGGGCCCTCGTCGGCGAGCGTGGCCAGTGCGGTGTCCAGACCGGGGTGGTGGAGCAGGTCGCCACCCTGGAGCAACGTGCCGCCGGGAGCGTAGATAGCACCGCCGGGCCCCGGCAGCAGGGCAGGCATGACGGTGACGAGGGTGCGGGCCTGAGCGGTGGGCAGCACCACGCCGCTGCGGGCCAGGCTCATCGCCGGTGCCACGACCCGGTGCCACGGCAGGCGGCCCCACCTGCGGTGCACCTCGCCGCAGCCGGCCGGCACGCCGGGCACGCCGACGCTGGCGCCGCCGATCTCGTACGGCATGGGCACGCTGCCGAAGAAGACCTCGATCGGCACCATCGGGCCGGCCACCACGTCGCCGTCCAGGCCGGGTACGGCGCAGAAGAAGTCCAGGCAGGTCACCGTGCGGGTGGCAGCGTCGTAGTAGGTGGCAAAGCCGCCGCCGCCCAGCCCGGTCATGATGGTCTCGGCCACGCAGGACGTGAGCATCGCCGCGACCGCCGCATCAGCTGCGGAGCCGCCAGCGGCAAGGATGCGCAGGCCCACCTCGGCCGTGGCCGGATGGCCCGCGGCCACACCGGCGGGCACTGCCTGCTCCTCTCCGTCGTGTGCGGCATCTCGGGATGTCGTCCAGCGGTGGCGCTGCGATGGTGGGCCTTCGGGCAGCGCGGCTGCCACGGTGCTTCCGGTCACCGGCGGCAGCGTAGTTGCATCTGCCGATTCCCGGAGGGTATCGGCCGCATGTCCGGCCATGTTGGCAGCCTCCGACCCGACATTCACCCCCGGGTGTACGTCCGCCGGCCGCGCGCAGGGGGCGGCAGCCCGCGAGGCAGCTAGGCTGGATGCCATGGCGGGATTGCCGGGCGTACTGGGTGAGCCGATCCGGTTCGTGCTCAACTGGGGCCGGCGCTACTCGCTGTGGGTCTTCAACTTCGGGCTGGCCTGCTGCGCCATCGAGTTCATCGCCACGTCGATGGGCCGGCACGACTTCATCCGGCTGGGGGTGATCCCCTTCGCGCACGGCCCACGCCAGGCCGATCTGATGGTGGTCTCCGGCACGGTCACCGACAAGATGGCGCCCGCGATCAAGCGGCTGTACGACCAGATGCCGGAGCCCAAGTACGTCATCTCGTTCGGCGCCTGCGCCAACTGCGGTGGCCCGTACTGGGACTCCTACTCGGTGACCAAGGGCGTCGACCAGTTGATCCCGGTCGACGTGTACATCCCCGGCTGCCCGCCCCGCCCGGAGGCTCTCCTGCACGGGATCATGCGCCTGCAGGAGAAGATCGCCGGCGAGGCGTCCGGGCTGGGTGGGGTTTCCCGGTCCGACGCCCGCGACCGGGGAGTGCGTGCGCTGTCCGCACCGCCGGTGCGCCCCCCGGCTGGCTAGCCCCGCCACGCCGTCATCCGGGCGGCTGACCAGCCACGCCGTCATCCGGGCGGCTGACCAGCCACGATGTCGGACGGCCGCACGACGACCGGGTACGGCGCTGCCACGGTGACCGCCTCGTCGCCGGTGGCCTTCGCCGTCTCGACGTACTTCCCGTCGCGCAGGTCGTAGGCGAGGAAACTCGGCACGTCCGGGTCGAGGACCCAGAAGGACGCCACCCCACTGCGCGCGTAGGTGGTCGGCTTGAGCAGCAGGTCCTTGCTGCGCGTGCTCTCCGACAGCACCTCCACGGCGAGCACCGGTGGGTGTTGGAGATGCTTTTCACCGACCTGGTCGCGCCGGACGACCAGCACGTCGGGCTGCAGCGATCGGCCCCGCGTCGGGCGGAAGTCCAGCGGGGCGACGAACACCTCCAGCTCGGGCGGGCAGTCCGCGTACAGCAGGCGGTAAATGGCGAGCACTGCCCGCTGGTGGCGGGGGACCGGCGCCGGGCTCACAACGAGGACGCCGTCGAAGAGTTCGTACTGCAGGCCGTCATCGGGCAGCCCGTCCAGGTCGTCCGCCGTCCAGGCCCGCCCGGTGGGCAGCCACGGATTGTTCTGGCCGGTCACCGTCATGACAGTCATCGTGCACCTCTCCCCGTCCCATGTCACCCGACCCTGCCCGGCCCGGCGAGATGGACGCAACCCCCTGTGGACAACGGCGGCGGCACGGCAGAACAGGCCTGTGGACAACGACAGCGCGCACCCGCCGCGGCCGTAGGATCGCGACATGACCCCGGAGCAACTCGGCGCCGCAGTGGCGACGGTGCTGGCCCTGGACCCCGCGGCGGCGTCGGTGTCCGGCGGCGGCGCCCACGCGCGGGCCACCGTCGACGTGCCGGTCGCGACGTGGGTCGACGCCGTCCGGGTGGCCCGCGACGACGCCACCATCGGGTGCGACTTCTTCGACTGGCTCTCGGCGGTTGACGAGTTGGCCGAGGGCTTCACCGTGCTGGTGCACCTGTGGTCGGTCCGGCACCGGCACGGGGTGCTGCTGCGGACCCGGATTCCCCGGCACCCGCCGGTCGTCGCGTCGATCGTGGCCGTCTTTCCCGGCGCGACGTGGCACGAGCGGGAGACCCACGAGATGTTCGGCATCGAGTTCGCCGGCCACTCCGCGCCGGCGCCGTTGCTGCTGCCGCCGGAGTTCGAGGGGCACCCGCTGCGCAAGGACTTCATCCTGGCCACCCGCGTGGCCAAGCCGTGGCCGGGCGCCAAGGAGCCGGGGGAGAGCGAGCACGCCGCCGGCCGTCGCCAGCCGATGCGCCCGCCCGGCGTGCCGGACCCGGCGCAGTGGGGTCCGCGCGCCGTCCCCGTGCAGGGCGCCGTCCCCGTGCAAGACGCCGTCCCCGTGCAAGACGCCGTCCCCGTCCAGGACGCCGGCCAGGCGCCCCGCCCCGGCGAGGCGACCGGTCCGACCGGCGCCGGTGGCGACGTTGCCGGCACAGCGGGGGAGGGCTGACATGCCGGTGTGGGTGGAACTCGGGATCCGGGTGCTCGCCGTGGTGGCGGCGTTCCTCACCCTGCCGCTCGTCGTCGGGCAGGTGGAGCACAAGGTGATGGCGCACATGCAGGGTCGGCTCGGCCCGATGTACGCCGGCGGTTTCCACGGCTGGGCGCAGCTCATCGCCGACGGGGTGAAGTTCGTGCAGAAGGAGGACGTCACGCCGCGCGCCGCGGATCGGGCCGTGTTCCGGCTCGCCCCGGTGGTCGCGCTGCTGCCCTACCTCGCCGTTCTGCTGGTGATTCCGCTCGGTCCGAGCGGGCTGGTCGCCCAGCCGCTCGACATCGGCCTCTTCTTCGTGCTCGCCGTGGTCGGCATCGGGGTGGTGGCGGTGCTGATGGCGGCGTGGTCCTCGGCGAACAAGTACGCGCTGCTGGGCGGGCTGCGGGCGGCGGCGCAACTGCTCGGGTACGAGTTGCCGTTCGTGCTCGCGGCCGCGTCGGTGGCGATGGCGGCCGGCACGCTGTCGTTGTCCGGCATCGTCGAGGCGTGGCAGCCGTGGTGGCTGATCTGGCAGCTGCCGGCCATGGTGATCTTCTTCGTCGCGGGGCTGGCCGAGATCCGTCGGCCACCGTTCGACATGCCGATCGCGGACTCCGAGCTGGTCTTCGGTTACATGGTGGAGTACACCGGGCTGCGGTTCGCGTTCTTCCTGCTCGCCGAGTACGTCGGCATCGTGGTGATCGCAGCGCTCACCACGGTGCTGTTCCTCGGCGGGTGGCGCGGGCCGTTCGGGCTGGACGAGGAGCTGGGCTGGCTCTGGACCCTGGCCAAGCTGTTCGCCGTGGCGTTCGTGATCATCTGGTTCCGGGTGGCGTTTCCGCGGCTGCGCGAGGACCAACTGCAGCGACTGTGCTGGCTGGTCCTGGTGCCGGCGGCACTGCTGCAGCTCGTGCTGACCGCGGCCGTCCGGGTCGCGTGGTAGCGGGCAGCGGCATCGAAGGGCAGGATGGAGACCATGAGCGAGCGTGAGCGAGCGAATCGGTTGGCTCAGCGCGTGGTGCCGCACGGCGCGGGTGAGCGAAGCGAGGCCGCGGCGTGAGTGGGGTGCCGGGAAGCGGACTGGTCAAAGGGCTGGCGGTGACCCTGGGCACGATGACCCGTCGGGCCCACACCCAGCAGTACCCGGACGTCGCACCCGAGCTGCCGCCCCGTTCCCGGGGGGTGATCGCCCTCCTCGAGGAGAACTGCACGGTCTGCATGCTGTGCGCCCGCGAGTGCCCCGACTGGTGCATCTACATCGACTCCCACAAGGAGGAGGTGACGGTCCCCGGCGCGGCCCGCCCTCGCCAGCAGAACATGCTGGACCGGTTCGCCATCGACTACTCCCTCTGCATGTACTGCGGGATCTGCATCGAGGTGTGCCCCTTCGACGCGCTGCACTGGTCACCCGAGTTCGAGTACGCCGAGTTCGACGTCCGCGATCTCCTGCACGAGAAGGACCGGCTCGGCGAGTGGCTGCCGACCGTGCCGGCGCCCCCGGCCCACGACCCCAACGGCGAGCTCGCCAAGGAGGAGACCGCGGCCGCCCGCAAGGCCGCCACCCAGGTCGCGACGCCGCCCTCGCAGGGCACGCCGACCGGCCCGTAGCGGTAGCGGAACCCATCGGTGGGTGATGGCAGGATGACGCCATGACCACGGCCGACCTTCTGCTCACCGCCTTCGGTGCGGTCGCGGTGGGCTCGGCCACGCTCGTGGTCCGCACCCGGCACATCGTGCGGGCGGGCCTCTGGCTCGTCGTCACGCTCGGCGCGGTCGCCGCCCTCTACCTGGTGTTGTCGGCCGAGATGGTCGCCTGGGTGCAGATCCTGCTCTACGTCGGCGCGGTCGTCGTCCTGCTGCTCTTCGCGGTGATGCTCACCCGCGCGCCGATCGGCGCGAGCGACGACCTGGACCGCCCGGCCGGCCCGGCGGTGCTGGTGGGCGGCGGCGCCGGCCTCGGTCTCGCGGCGCTACTGGTCGAGGCCTACCGCTGGTCGCGCGTCGACCTCGGCGATGCCGGTACGGCGAGCGTGCTCGGCACTGAGCTGTTCCGCTCCTGGGTGCTGCCCTTCGAGCTGGTCTCCGTCCTCCTCCTCGCCGCCCTGATCGGCGCCATCGTGCTGTCCCGCCCCGACGTCGAGGAGCCGAGCTGATGCACCCGGTCATCCCGTACGTCGTGGCGGCGCTGCTGTTCGGCATCGGCGTCTACGGCGTGCTGGTGCGCCGCAACGCCGTGCTCGTGCTGATGGCGGTGGAGATCATGCTGAACGCCGTGAACCTCGTGTTCGTGACCGCCGACGCCACGGTGCGGGCCGCCCTGCCGGCCAGTGGGCAGGTTTTCGCGTTGTTCCTCATCGTGCTCGCCGCCGCCGAGATCGGCGTCGGCCTCGCGATCGTGCTGCAGCTGTACCGGCTGCGCCGCAGCGTCACCGTGGACGAGGTGTCCCTGGCGGGCCGCGATGACGGTTGACGCGCTGGGCGCCGCGCTTCCGGCGGTACCGTTCGCGGCCGCGCTGCTCGGGCTCGGACTCCCCGGCGGCCCCCGGGACGCACGCCGGCCCGCCGCCGCCCTCGGCGCGGGTGCGGCAGCCGTCACCGTCGTGCTGGCCACGCTGCTGCTCCTGCGCCCGGCGAGCGGCCCCGACGCCGGCGTGTCCATCGTGGATTTCGGCGGGCTCCGGGTGACGTTCGGGACCTGGGTGGACGGCACGGCCGCCATGGTGTCGCTGGCGGTGGCGCTGGTGGCACTCGCCGTGCAGGTGTACTCGATCTCCTACCTCGCCGGCGACGACCGGTACCCGCCGTACGCCGCGCAGGTCAGCCTCTTCACCGCGGCGATGCTGCTGGTCGTCGTGTCCGGTGACCTGATTGTCCTGCTGATCGGCTGGGAGGTGATGGGCATCTGCTCGTACCTCCTCATCGGCCACGACCGCACCCTGCCGGAAGCGCCGCGCGCCGCGGTCAAGGCCTTCCTGGTGACCCGCGTCGGGGATGTCGGCTTCCTCCTCGGCATCGCGTTGCTCGGCGTGCACGCCGGCAGCTTCCGGATCGCCGACGTCCTCGCCGCCGACCTCTCCGGCGGCGTGCGGACGGCCGCCTGCCTGCTGCTGCTCGCCGGCGTCGCCGGCAAGAGCGCGCAGTTCCCGCTGCACACCTGGCTGCCCGACGCGATGGCCGGCCCCACGCCGATCTCCGCCCTGATCCACGCCGCCACCATGGTCGCGGCCGGCGTCTACGTCGTCGCCCGGCTCTATCCGCTCTTCACCGCGGCGCCGACCGCGCTCGCCGTGCTCGCGGTGATGGCCGCGATCACGATGCTCCTGGGCGCCGCGGCCGCGCTCGCGCAGCAGGACGTGAAGCGGGTGCTGGCCTGGTCCACGGTGAGCCAGCTGGGGTACATGACCGGCGCGCTCGCGGTCGGCGGGCGCGGCCCGGCGCTGTTCCACCTCCTGACCCACGCCGCGTTCAAGGCGCTGCTGTTCCTCGCGGCCGGGGCGCTGATCCACGCCGTCGGCAGCAACCTGATGGCCGCGATGGGCGGGCTGCGCCGCGGCATGCCGGCGACCTTCCTCGCGACGACGATCGGGCTCGCCGCGCTGGCCGGGGTGCCCCCGCTCGCCGGTTTCTGGAGCAAGGACGCGATCCTCGCCGCCGCGCGGGGCGAGGGCCCGGCGCCGTCGTGGGCGACGTCGCTGGTCTGGCTCGCCGCGCTCACCACCGTGGGCCTGACCGGCTGGTACGCCATGCGCCTGTGGCTGCGCGTCTTCTTCGGACCACCCGGCAGTCCGGACGCCGAGCACCCGCACGAACCGCCATGGACGATGCGGGCGCCGATGCTGCTCCTCGCGATCCCCGCCGCCGGGCTCGGCTTCGCCGCACTGTGGTCGCCGTTCCGCCGGCGGCTGGACGCCGACGAGCTGGTGCACCTCGATCTGTGGGCACTGCTGCCGTTCGCCCTGGCCGCGGTGGGCGCGCTGCTGGCGTGGCGGGCCTGGCGCGCCGACCCGGTCGGGGATACGGCCCGGTTACTGCCGGCCCGCCGCACCCTCGCCGCGGCGCTGCACCTCGACGCGGTTCAGGACGCGCTGGTCACCAGGCCGGTGACCCGGCTCGCCGCGGTCACCCGGCGCGGTGACGAGGTGCTGGTCGACGGCGCGGTCGGTGCGACCGGCGCGGGCACGTCCGGTCTCGGCGGCCTGCTCGACCGAGGGCACCGGGCCACGCTGCCCCGGGCGATCACCGCCGCGCTCGGCGGTCTGGTACTGCTCGGCGTCGTCGTCGCGGCCGCGGGGTTGCTCCGATGACGGCGGGGCAGGTGCTCCTCGTCGCCACCCTCGCGGTGCCGGCGGTGGGCGCGCTGGCCGCGGCGGCCGTACCGGCCCGGCTGGACCGCGCCGGTCGGGTGGCCGGTGCGATTGCCGCCGCCGTCGCGTTCGGCACGGCGGTGGCGCTGGTCGGCTGGCGGCCGGCAACCGACCCGGCGCCGGCGCGGGTGATCCGACCGTGGCACGAAGTGGACATCCCCTGGGTCCCCGATCTCAGCCTGCGCCTGCATCTCGGCGTGGACGGCGTCTCGTACCCGCTGGTCGTGCTGACCGCCCTGCTCACGCTGCTGTGCTGCCTGTACACCTGCTGGCGGGTGCCCGAGGGCGGGCGTGGGCGGCTCCTCGTCGCGCTCCTGCTCGTCGTCGAGGTCGGCATCCTCGGGGTGTTCCTCGCTCTCGACCTGGTGCTCTTCTTCGTCTTCTTCGAGGTCGTCCTGCTGCCGATGTACGCGGTGATCGCCGGCTGGGGTGGCCCGGGCCGGCGCGCCGCCGCGCGCAAGTTCGTGCTCTACACGCTGCTCGGGTCGGTGCTGCTGCTGGTCGGCGTGTTCACCGTGGTGTCCGCCACCGGGACGGCCGACCTGGTCGAGCTGACCGGTGCCACCGACGGCGCGTTCGGCCGTACCGAGCAATTGATCGCGTTCGGCTTTCTCGCGGTCGCTTTCGCCGTGAAGAGTCCACTGTGGCCGCTGCACACCTGGCTGCCCGACGCGCACTCCGAGGCGCCCACCGTCGGCTCGGTGATCCTGGCCGGCGTCCTGCTCAAGATGGGGACGTACGGGCTGCTCCGGGTTGCGGTGGGCGTCGCCCCCGATGCCGCCCGGACCCTGGCCCCCGTACTGGCGGTGCTGGCCGTCGCGGCGATCCTGGTCGGCGGCCTGGTCAGCCTCGCGCAGACTGAGTTGAAACGCCTCATCGCGTACTCCTCCGTGGGGCACATGGGCTTCGTTGTCCTCGGCGTGGCCACCCTGACCGCCACCGGCTTCCAGGCGGCACTGATCGGCAACGTCGCGCACGGGATCATCACCGGGCTGCTCTTCTTCCTGGCCGGCGCCGTGAAGGACCGCGCGCACACCGGCGAGCTGGCACTGCTGGGCGGCCTGCGGGAGCGGGCACCGGGGCTGGCCGGGCTCCTCGGCTTCGCGGCGATCGCCTCGCTGGGCCTGCCCGGGCTCGCCGGGTTCTGGGGCGAGGCGTTCGCGGTGATCGCCGCGGTGCGCCGGGGCGGGGCGTTCTGGCTGGTCCTGGCCGTACTGGCGGCGCTGGGTGCGGCACTCGCCGCCGCGTACCTGCTCCGGATGCTCCGCCTGGTCACCGCCGGCCCCGCGTCGGCGGCGGTGCGGTCGCTGGCGCCGGCCCGGATCCAGCGCTACGAAATGGCCACCTGGGCGCCCCTCGTCGTGCTGGCCCTCGCCCTCGGGCTCGCCCCGGCGCTCGTGCTGCACTTCTCCGGCGACGCGGTCGCCGCGCTGTCCGAGGTGGTCGGCCGATGATCGATTCCGTTGCTCTGCTGCCCACCTACGCCGCCGCCGGCACGGCGGTCCTCGTGCTCCTGGTCGACCTGCTGCTGCCCGGCCGCCGCGCCGCGCCGGTGGCGGTGGCGGCGGCGGGTGCGCTGCTCACCGCCGTCGCGGCCGGTTGGGTGGGCTCCGGGCCGGTGCGGGCGACGTTCTGCTCGGCCGGTGCCGGGTGCTCGTTCGTCGCCGACCCGATCGCCGCGCTGGTGGCGGGCGTCTTCGCTTTCCTCACGCTGGCCGTGCTGGGCCTGTCCTGGCCCCTGCTCCGGGCCTGGCCGCAGGCCGGAACGGCACCGGCGGGGGAGTACGCGTTCCTGCTGTCCTGCTCGCTCGCCGGCGGGGTGGTGCTCGGCGGCGCCCGCGACCTGATCACGCTGATCGTGGCCGTGGAGACGCTGACCCTTCCGCTGTACATCCTCGTCGGCCTGCGTCGCCGGACCCCCGCGTCGGCCTCGGCGGCGGTGACGTTCTTCCTGGTGAGCGTGGTCTCCACGGCGGTGGCCCTGCTCGGTGCCGCGCTGCTGTACGCCGCCACGGGCGCGGTGCACTTCGCCCGGCTCGGCGCGGCGCTCGCCCCGGCGGCGACCGGCGCCCAGCCTCCGGGCCCTGCTGAGCTGGTCGGCGTCGGTGCGGTGCTCCTGCTCGGCGGGCTCGCCTTCAAGGTCGCCGCCGTACCGATGCACGCCTGGGCGCCGACCACGTACGACGGCGCCCCGGTCCCGATCGCCGGCTACCTGTCCACCGCGTCGAAGCTCGGCGGCGTGGTGGCGATCGTGCTGGTGGTGACCGGTCCGCTGCGCTCCGAGGCGGCCCTCACCGGCCCGGTGCTCGGCACGCTCGCGGTGCTCACCATGACGGTCGGCAATCTCGTCGCGCTCCGCCAGCGCCGCATGATCCGGCTGCTCGCCTGGTCGTCGGTGGCCCAGTCGGGGTACATCCTCGCCCCGTTGGCCGTCACCGACGGACGCGGCCCGGCGCTGGCGTACACCATCTTCTATGTCGTCCTGGAGCTTGGCGCGTTCGCGGCGATTGTGGCGCTGCGCGGCGCCGCCGACGGTGGGTTGATTGCCGACTACCGTGGCGTCGCCAGGCGCTCGCCGTGGATTGCCGGCGCGCTGATCCTCGCCCTTGCCGGCCTTGCCGGTCTCCCGCCCGGCCTGGCCGGCCTGTTCGCCAAGGTGACCATCGTCCGGCCGCTGATCGACGGTGGAGCCGGCTGGCTCGCTGTCGTGGTCGTCCTGAACGCCGTGATCGGCCTGGCGTACTACCTCCGAACCGCCGTCACCCTCTTCGCCCCGGCACCCACCTCCCCGGGCGACGCCGTCGAAACGGCCGCCCCCCGCGTGGCGCCCGGCATTCCCGACGGTGGCCGGCTTCCCGGCGGTGGCTGGCCGGTGCTGCTGGCGGTGGGTGCGACGGCTGTGCTCGCCGTGGTGCTGGGCTTCCTGCCGCAAATCGTGCTGGACGCCGCGCAGGCCGATCTGGTGATCCGCTAGCCGAAGTGGATCTCCCAGCGAGGTCTCAGCTACGGCGGGAAGGTGGTGCACGGCGCCGTCGTTGTAACCGGTGCAGTACCACCTCGCAAGGAGCATTGGCGTGGCACACCGGCACTTCAACGGACTCAAGACCGCAGCCCTGCTCGGGCTGCTCACCTCACTCATCCTGGCCGTCGGGTACTGGTTCGGTGGTAGCACGGGACTCGTGATCGCCGTCGTCTGTCCCTGGCGATGAACGCCTTCAGTTACTTCCACTCCGACAAACTCGCCCTGCGGGCCATGGGGGCGAGACCGGTCAGTCAGGCGCAGGCACCTGAGCTGTACGCGATGGTGCGTGAGCTGGCCGACTCGGCCGGGCAGCCGATGCCGAGGCTGTACATCAGCCCGACATCGCAGCCCAACGCGTTCGCCACCGGGCGGAACCCGCAGCACGCGGCGGTCGCCGTCACGGAGGGCATTCTGGATCCTGACACCCCGCGAGCTTCGCGGCGTGCTGGGGCACGAGCTGTCGCACGTGTACAACCGGGACATCCTCATCTCGAGCGTCGCCGCGGCGCTCGGCGGCATCATCACGATGCTGGCCAACCTGGCCTGGTTTCTCCCCATGGGCCAGTCTGACGACGAGGAAGGTCCCGGCATCGCCGGCATGTTGTTGATGATGATCCTGGGTCCGCTGGCAGCCATGATCATTCAGATGGCGATCAGTCGGAACCGGGAGTACCAGGCGGACGCGTCGGGTGCCGGCCTCACCGGTGACCCGCTCGCGCTGGCCACCGCGTTGCGGAAGATCCATCGTGGTACGCGGGCGCTGCCCCTTCCACCGCAGGGCCAGCTGACCACGTCGGCGCACCTGATGATCGACAACCCGTTCCGCGGGGGTGGCATCGCGAGCCTGTTCTCCACGCACCCGCCGATGGAGCAGCGGGTGGCCCGGCTGGAGCAGATGGCGTCCGCGCGGGGCTGCATCATCAGGTACTGACCGGCCCGACCGCCCGGTCGGGGGTACCCCTTTGCGGACACCCGGGGTCGTACCGTTATTCTTGCTTCCGCCACCGTGCGAGCACGGGGGTATGCCAAGGCGGGTTGCCCGAGCGGTCAATGGGAGCGGACTGTAAATCCGTCGCGAAAGCTACGAAGGTTCGAACCCTTCACCCGCCACAGGCAGACAGAACGGCCCCTGAGCAGCCACAACGCTGCCAGGGGCCGTTCTGGTGTATCCGGCCCCTGGTCGTCGGCCCCGGCAATGGCTCCTGACCCGGATTCGGTATTGCCGCTGGTGCGACTGCGGGGTGCGCGGGGTCGACTCCGGCCGGCCGACTCATCGATGTACCCGCCGCCCGGGTATGGCTCTGTCGACCCGATCGCTGTCCGGGGCGTCGACACATTGCCGTGACGACGACGAAACGGCCGCATCGAGTCACATGGCTGACTACGGGGTTGCGACAGCGCAGTGCGGAGCTTACAGTTACGGCGCTTCGCGATTATCCCGTTGGCCGACGAGGGCATCCGACATGGATCATGTTGGTTGCGGCCATTTCGGATGACCGGATGGTTTCGGGCGCCCATCTCGCGAATTGGAGCATCGCAATGAGCCTGTTCGTTCGATCAAAACGCGCGCCGCAGGATGGCTACTGCCGCCGAAGTATTCGGCGGCCTGCTGTTTTTTCGGCGCTCCCAGGGCGCCGATAACGCCCAACGGAACCAACGGCTCATTGGTCCCCGAGAATCTCGGGTGCATTGAACGCCACGCCGTTGTGTTCGCACCGCATACCAATTGTTGACCAGCGACGGACAGGTCATGTCCGGAAGCGTGTCAGCGCGCCACGGGCGACATCTGCCCACCGCCGGTATCCAGCTGATTTGACGGTCGTGCGCTGAGCAGCGTTCGACCCGTTTCGTCGTGCGTAACGGCGATCGAGAGCCACCCTCCACGAACAGCCCTGGCGCGTCGCGGGCTACCCGGGTGGCGGCACCGCCGGATTTCATTCACTGCAACGGGGATCGGAGTGACGATGGGTTCGTCGTCTGATGTGGTCATGTGCAAACCTTTTCGATTGAGCGCTGTCACGCGTCGCAGATTTGTTGTGCTGCTCACCGCGCTGGTGATGCTGTCCGGGTTCCTGCGCGCCGTTCCGGCGCAGGCCGCGGAGGAGGTCACCCCGGTGGACCGGGCACCGGTCGTCACGGCGTGGCAGATGGGCGGTACGCAGGTCCGTGCGGCTGCCGAGGCCGCGTTGGTCGGTTCCGACGCGCAGATCCGCGAGTTCCTGGATGGCGGGTGGCAGAAGGCCCAGCAACTGGATGAGCGGGACGCGGTCGCCAAGGTGATCAGCGAGGGCGGACCGTCCATGCAGCTTGCGGCGAAGCGCGCGCTGGAGGCGGCCGACGCCGGTCAGCAGGGCGCGATCGCGGCGTTCCTCGCCAACGGATGGCAGGGATCGGCTGACAGCGATACCCGCCTGTCGGTGAACCAGTTCATGGCCACCGGGGGGGAGGAGGTCCGCGCCGCGGCCCAGCGCGCGCTCAACTCGAGGAATCCCGACGAGTTGCGCGCCTTCCTCGACTCCGGGTGGCAGGTGCACTGGCACATCGATCAACGGTTGCGGGTCAACCAGGCGATGGCCACCGGCGGGACCAACGTGAAGGCTGCCGCACAGGCGGCGTTGGACGCGCGGATCCCGGAAGCCCTCGAGGCGTTCCTCGAGTACGGGTGGGCGGTCGGGTCGGCTCGTGACGAGGAGACCGCGACACTGAGCGACCTGCTGGCCCAGGCGCAGGCCGCCGGGGAGCTGGCCGCGCAGGAGACCCAGAACGCAACCCACGAGGCCGACCGGGCGAGGGCGGCCGCCGACGCGGCTGGCCGCGCGGCGCGGGATGCCGCCAAGTCGACGGCCGACGCCCAACACAACACCGCCCAGGCGGCGGCGCACGCCAGGCGCGCCGCCGTCGCCGCGGACCAGGCGGCGAAGGCCGCACAGGTCGCAGTGCAGGCCGCGGCGGCCGCGAGTCGAGCGGCGCGGGCCGCCGCGACAGCCGCGGCGCGGGCCGCTTCGGCCGCGTCGCGGGCAGGACGGGCCGCGACGACGGCGTACAAGGCTGCCGCCGAGGCGGCCTCGGATGAGAAGAAGGCTCCGGCTGCCCTCAAGGCGGCGGAGGACGCCAACAAGATCGCAAGCGAAGCTCGGACGTTCGCGGACAAGGTGGAGCACGCCGGCAAGGCCATCCAGGCAGGTATGGCCGCGATCGACGCGGCCAAGTCGGCAGCCACGCATGCCAGGGCGGCCGCCGATTCCAATAACGAGGCCGTCCGGCACGCGAGAAATGCCGGCGCGAACGCCTCGGAGGCGGTGTCAGCGGCGAACCGGGCGCGGGACAACGCCGACCGGGCCGTGCGGGCCGCGGAGGCGGCCGAACGCTACCTGCGGGTGGCGATCGAGGCCGCGTTCGCATCGCGCGACGCGGCCCGGCGGGCCGCGGACAACGCGGAGGCAGCCGCGCGGGCAGCCATCGATGCGGCCAACCATGCCGGAATTGCCGCCGAAGCCGCGCGCCGGGCCACCGAGTACGCCAACGCCGCGACCGTGGCGGCACAGGCCGCGGTGGATGCCGGGATCCAGGCCGCCGGGGTGTACGAGGCCGCGCGGGTAGCCGATGCCGAGCGGCTCGCGGTCGCCCGCGAACAGGGACAGGAGGCGGCCCGGGCCGCCAGCGTGCTGTACCAGGCCCAGCAACGCATCGCCGCCTGGGATCTCGAACAGGCCGCACAGCGCGACGCGGAGACCAGTCGCCTGATCACCGAGGCGCAGAACCCCGCCACAGCACCAGCGGCGGCGGTGGTCGCCAGCCGTAAGGTGGCCATCGCACTGGCCTCCGCGCGGGGCCCCTGGACACAGCAGGACGCCCTTGCCGCGCTGGCCGGCAGCGATGACGAGGTCCTGACGTTCGTCCGCACCGGCCTCGCGGCGTCGGCCGCGCGGGATGACCGCCATACGGTCAGAAACGTCGCCATCACCGACAACCCCGCGCTCGCGGCCGCGGCGATGAAGGCACTCGAGGGCGACGACGCCGCGGTGCGGGAGTTCCTGCGCACGCAGGACTACCCCGACCGTTACATTCAAGATCGCCTTCGCGTCAACCAGATCCAGTCGGCCGCCCGCGAGGTCGGTGACCTGGTGGTCGAGGAGGAGGCGCAGAAGGCACTGAACAAGAGGACGCTGCAGGCATTGCGCGACTTCCTGGATCGCGATCAGTACACTGCCGCTGCGATCGGTGACCGGGTACGGGTCAACCAGATCCTCGCAGACCGCGACAGCGGTCCGGAGCTCAAAGCCGCCGCCCAGATCGCGTTGGACGGGCCACCGATCGCCCAGCGGGAGTTCCTCACCACCGGCCGGTACACCGCTGCTCAACGCGACTACGACAGCGCCATCCACCTCGACGTGGTCGGCGGCCTCCTCGAGAAGATCAACCAGGTCGCTGAGAAGGCCGTGCAGGATTCCCTGACTGCGCAGGCCATGGCGGCCCGGGCGCGTGGCGACGCGGAACGGGCCAACACCTACGCCAATGAGGCCGGCGCCTCGGCGGAAAGGGCCGCCACCTACGCGGCAAAGGCACAGACCCACGCCAACAACGCGGCCAAGTCAGTGGAGAAGGCGACCGCCGCCGTGGCAACCGCGAAGAACGCGGCGACCCGTGCCAACGCATCCGCCCGAAGCGCCATCAGGTCCGCCGCATGGGCGATCAACTCCCATCAAATCGCCGTTCAGGCCGCTGCCGAAGCAAACGCCTCAGCACTGCGGGCGCGGGACTCGGCGATCGCCGCAGGAGCCACCGCCGAGGCCGCGAAGAAGGTGGCTCTGGCGGCTTACGACATCTACGAGAAGGCGAAGGGCACGGAAATTCAGCGGTGCCACGTCCAGTACGCCGCCGGCCCCGCTCCGGACCTGGAGCGGCTACTGGGTGTACAGCCGAACGAGTGGAATCGCATTTGCGTCGCCAACGTCCTCGCCGACCACAACAACCTCTCGGAACTGGCGGTACGGGCGTACAAGAACTCCGCCTTCTGCAGCATGTACCCGCAGGGCAGCACGCTCTACCAGAACTGCATCCAGTCCACACTGGACCCCACGTTCCGCGGCATGCAGCCCTTGATCATCCTCTCTGAGGCCGTCAAGGGCATGATCGCTCTCCTGGCGCCCGCCGCCCTGGCCCTCGGGGCGCTGTGCGTGGCGACCCTGGTATGTGGGGCCGTCGCCGGAACCCTACTCACCATCGGCGAGGTCGGCCTCAACATCCACAGGCTCATCAATGGTGACCAATCGCTCGCGAACAGCCTTCTGAACCTCGGCAAGATCGCCATCGAGTCGCTCCTCCTGGCCGGCGTCGGGAAGATGATCTCTACCGGGTTCCGAAACATCAGGGCGTTGAACGTCGCGGTCCAGAACCTCAACCGGGCGCAGACCGAGTTGCAGACTGTCAACTTCATCCGATTGGCACTCACCGGGGTTACCTCCTGCGTGCGGCAGGGTCTCAATGCCCAGGCGCCCGTGGGGATAGCCTTTAGCGCGGGCTCTGCAACTCGAAGCCTGATCAACGCCCACGCCACCGTAGGGTTCGTTCGTTCGTTCGCTCGGGCGGCCGTCGGCACGGCGGTTGTCCTCCAGGACAACACCGAGTCGTGCAAGCGGCTGGTGCTCGGCATTGAGAGGTACGGCGAAGCGCTTGCCAGTCACATTAACGGCATCACATTCAATTCCCCGAGTCTTCAACGCGTCACTGGTTTGGTCAACGGGGTTCCGTACGCACTGTGGATGCACGCGGTGAACGACAGGTTGAAGCAACGCAACGCCGAAGTCGCAGTGGCTCTAGACGGATTTGACGGCATGAAGACCGGAACGGTGGAGGAGGCGAAGACCGCATTCCTGACGGCCTACCGCAAGGGAGCGGGTAAGCAGTGGAGGGCGACGGAGTGGGAAATGTACCGGATCGGCTTCTACTGTCGACTTCTCGACCACGTCCAGTGGGAGAACATAGACTTCTACTTCGGCAAGGATAAGATTGAACTGCCCGAACCGATCTGGGACTTGGACCCAGCCAAAGTAAGGTTCCCATAACATGGATGGCCCATTTCGATCGGAACGCCACTTCCAGGTCTGGACCTATACGGTCAGCCATCGCAGGCTTCTCTTGAGGAGTGTCAAGGAAGGGAGCCTGGCCACCCGAATCGACCTCTACTTCGGTGGGGTCACCCGGATGCTGCTCCGGCCGGCATACGACGGGCTGCACGCCGCCGAGGCCGATCAGCTGGATCTTGACCTTTATCGAGAACGATACGGCGATCTCGGACCCGAGCTGAAGGTGTTCACGCTCGAGCCCGACTTGGCCAGCTTCGTTGTCGCCGGCGTTATGCAATGGCACGAGGACGCCGGTGGGTTTGAGGACCCGTCGCATTTCGGTCACTTCCCGGGCGCCCCCTAGCGACCTCTTGGTGCCACCACGACCCGCTTCTCCGCCTGTCCGTCTGTGACGGACAGGCGGAGAATTCGTCGTCCGTGCCGCCGCAACCGCCTTCGGCGCGTAAGCACGTAGCCCTCCGCCCCGCAGATGTGCCCGTCCGGCCGCGAGCAACCCCAAGGCCAACCCACCGGCCAACGATCGATCTTGGCGACCCAGCGCAGCGCCAACCAGGGCGGGCAGTCGTCCGAGGGGCGCTCGGCGGCTCCGATCGGCGGCGCGGTTCGGCCGAAAGGTCCATTCTTGCTCGGCCAACGGTTATCCACCCGCCGCTCACGGTTTCGTGCCCGCTGAGGTGTGGCAACATCGGTGGTAACCCCGTCTGATGCCGACCTGGAACGCGGAACCGGAGCACACGATGCGTAGTTGGACGCTTGGCCAGTGGGCTGTGCGGCTCATGGTTGCCGGTGCGCTCGGCCTGGGTGGCGCGGCGGCTGCCGCAGCGCCGGCACCTGCCGCTCCGGTAGGACCGGTGGCTCCGTCCACGTCTCAGGTGGTGAGTCCCACGCCGTCGGGAGAGCCGACG
This sequence comes from Micromonosporaceae bacterium, assembly GCA_035296325.1. Lineage (GTDB taxonomy): Bacteria > Actinomycetota > Actinomycetes > Mycobacteriales > Micromonosporaceae > DATHBD01. The sequence goes on from DATHBD010000062.1 coordinate 282,362, forward strand.
GAGCAGCCGCTGGAATACGTGTACCGCACCATGACGGACGTCCTGTGGACGTGACCACCGGATCGCCGTACGCCCGGTGAGGTTGGTTTTCAGACTGGGCATGCTGAGCCACGCTTGGAGGGTCGGTGCCACGACCTAAGCTGCCAGTGCGCCGGTCCCAGCAACTTGCGTGGTTGATCACGATCCCACTCGGGGTCGCCGCGATCGCGATGACCGTGCCGGTCGTGATGGCGGATCCCCAGCCGGTGCGTGGCCTGATCGCAATTCCGGTGTTCCTCACCCTGTTCGTCGTGGCGAACCTGATGGTGCTCCGGCTGGACATCCGCCGGCACACCCTGACGGTGTCACTGGCGGACCTTCCGCTCCTGCTCAGCCTCTTCTACCTGCCGCCGTTGCTGGTGATCACGCTGCGGGTCATCGCCGCGATCGCGGCGCCGGTGTTCCAGCGCACGGCACCGGCACGGGCCGCGTTCAACATCGCCAGCGTCGCCGTCGGCACGGCGGGCGCGAATGCGCTTGTCGCGGCGGTCGGCATCGGCGAGGTCAACGGGGTACGGGATGTCGGCTACCGCACGTGGCTGGTCCTCGGCGGGGCCGTCTACCTGAATTTCGTCATCACGCTGGTGGCGGTCGTGGGCGTGGTCGCCCTGGTGCAGGGCCCGGGGCAGATCCGGCACCTGACGCGGGGGACCGTCTTCGCGGCGGTCGTCGTGACGACCAACATCACCGTGGCGCTGGTGATGTTGCTGGCGCTCAGCGCGACCGCGTGGTCGGTGGTACTGCTGAGCGGTCTCGCGGTCGTCGTCGCGGCCGCCTACCGGGCCTACGCGCAGTTCGTGCGCCAGCACAAGAGCCTCACCGAGATGTACGACCTGGCGCGCGCCGTCGGCTCGGTCGGTCAGGACGGCACCCTGCCTGATGTGCTGCTGGGGCGGGTACGGACGCTCCTCGAGGCGGAGTGCGCGACGCTGTGGCTGCCGGCGCTGGGTCGCTATCCCGAGGTGCTCCTGTCCGCCCGGGCCGACTACTCCGGCCTGCTCGACACCACGCAGACGCCGGAGACGCTGCGGATGCTCGCGTTGCGATCCCGGGAGACCGTGGCGGCGAGTCGCAAGCTCGGCTCGGACGAGTTGCGGGCGGTGCTCCGGGCGCACGGTGCGAAGGATGCCATCGTCGTGCCGCTGCGCTCCGGCAATGCTGTGATCGGCACGCTCGAGGTCGTCGGCCGCCTCGGTGATCTGAATTCCTTCAGCACCGACGACGTACGCCTGCTTGAGACGGTCGCCGCCCACGCCAGCGCCGCGGTGGAGAACTCCCGCCTGGTCGACCGGCTGCGCTTCGACGCCTCCCACGACACGCTGACCGGGCTGGCCAACCGGCGCCGGCTGCTCGCCGCCCTCGACGAGGCGGTCAAGGCGCGGGCCTCCGGCGAGGTGGTCGCCGTCATGCTCTTCGACGTCGCGGACCTGCGCCGGGTGAACCAGTCCCTCGGTCATCCGGCCGGCGACAAGGTGCTCGTCGAGGTCGCCAACCGGCTGCGTGCGCTGGCCTCACCGGCCGCGCTCGTGGCGCGGGTCGGCGGCGACGAATTCGCCGTGGAGCTTCGCACGCCGAGCCTGGAGACCGCGATCGCGGCCGCCGAGGAGATCCGCGATGGCCTGCGGGGGCGGATGGACCTCGGCTCCCTGAAGATGGACGTCGACACGAGTGTCGGCGTCGCGGTACACCCCGATCATGGGGACGACCCCGAGACGCTGCTGCGGCGGGCCGAGACGGCAACGTTCGCCGCGAAGGGCCGCCGGGGGGTGCAGTCCTTCAACGCCGGTCTGGAGGTGCTCTCCACCCGCCGGCTGGGCCTCGCCTCCGATCTGCAGAAGGCACTCGACGACGGTGAGATCACCGTGTACTTCCAGCCCAAGGTCGCCCTCTCCGACCGTCGCCTGGTCGGCGTGGAGTGCCTCGCCCGCTGGGATCACCCGGTGCACGGGTCGGTGACCCCGGAAGACTTCGTGGCGGTCGCGGAGCACATCGGCGAGTTGGGCCGGCTCACCGGGGCGGTGCTGCGGGAAGGGCTGGGTCGCGCCCGGGACTGGGCCCGCGCCGGTCGTACGCTTTCCATCGCGGTCAACGTCGCCCCGCGGACGCTGCTCGACCCGGACTTCCCGGATGTCGTCGCCGGGCTGCTCACCGAGTACGACGTGGAACCGCAGCGGCTCACGCTGGAGATCACCGAGAGAGCGCTGGCGGCTGATGCGGAGCGCCCGTTGCCCGGCATGTGGAGCCTGCACGAGCTCGGCGTGCGGATCTCGATCGACGACTTCGGCACCGGCTACTCGTCGCTGGCCTACCTGGCCCGGCTGCCACTGGACGAAATCAAGATCGACCAGGCGTTTGTCCAGGGTATGGCGACCGACCTGCGGGACCGCACGGTGGTCGGCACCGCCGTGGACCTGTCCCGCCAGTTCGGCATCACGGTCGTGGCCGAGGGCGTCGAGAGCGAGCTGACGCTGGGCATGCTCGAGGAGTCCGGCTGTGACATCGGGCAGGGGTTCCTCTTCAGCCGACCGCTGCCGTACGAGCGCCTGGACGCGTGGTTGCTGGCGCAGGCCGGGCCCGAGCCCATGCCGGCGGGCGAGGTGCGCTGGCTGCGGGCAGTGCCGTGACCGGTCGCCGAGCGGGCATCAGCGACCTTGTGGCATAGCGATTTCCCCGCCGCGACTGCGCCGTGTAGTCTTACTGAGCGCTCGCGCGTAGGTCGCGCAGAGGCCCCCTTAGCTCAGTCGGCAGAGCGTCTCCATGGTAAGGAGAAGGTCTACGGTTCGATTCCGTAAGGGGGCTCCAGACCAGCCGGGGCGGTGTAGCTCAGATGGCAGAGCAAGCGGCTCATAATCGCTGTGTCGCCGGTTCAAGTCCGGCCACCGCTACGTAATGTGGCCGGCGCCCCTCGGCGCCGACTTTTGTCTGCGTGCGAGCGCAAGCTAGGCTTTACCGTCCGACAAGGCACTGACTCAGATTAGGAAGGCGCTCCGCCGTGGCCAAGGCGACCGATGTCCGTCCCAAGATCACTCTGGCGTGCGTGGAGTGCAAGTCCCGGAACTACATCACCAAGAAGAACCGTCGCAACAACCCGGACCGCATTGAGCTGAAGAAGTTCTGCCCCCGCGACGGCAAGCACACCGCACACCGCGAGACCCGCTGACGCACCCCGCGCCCCGACCTGCCGGCACCCGGCAGCCGGGGCACTGTGCGTACCTACGGTAGGTTTCCGGCATGCCGTTGGACGCCTCTTTCGTGGGCCGCACGTACCCGCCGACCCCGCCCTACCGGGTCGGTCGGGAGAAGATCCGGGAGTTCGCCGACGCGATCGGCGCCGACCATCCCGCCTACCGCGATCCGGCTGCCGCCGGCGCGCTCGGGCATCCGGATGTGATCGCTCCACCGACCTTTCCCGTCGCGCTGACCATGGCGGCCGGCACCCAGCTCATCGAGGACCCGGCGCTGGGCATCGACTACAGCCGGGTGGTGCACGCTGAGCAGCGTTTCGCCTACGCCCGGCCGGTGCGCGCCGGTGACAGCCTGAGCTGCGTCTGCGCGGTCGAGTCCATCACCAGCCGGGGCGGCCACGATTTTCTGACCACCCGGACCGAGGTCACCGCCGACGGCGAGCCGGTGGTCACGGTGTGGTCCCGGCTCGTCGTACGCGGGGAGGGCTGATGGAGATCGGTGCCCGGTTGCCGGATCGGACGTTCCGGGTGACCCGGGCCGACCTCGTGCGCTACGCCGGCGCGTCCGGTGACTTCAACCCGATCCACTGGAGCGACCGGGTCGCCGCCAAGGTCGGTCTGCCCGGCGTCATCGCGCACGGGATGTTCACGATGGCCCTGGCCGGTCGCGCCGTCGTCGAGTGGGCCGGTGACCCCGGCGCACTTGTCGACTACGGCGTGCGCTTCGCCAACCCGATCGTGGTTCCGGACGACGACGAGGGCACCGAGGTCGTGGTGAGTGGCGTGGTCAAGGCGGTGACCGAGGAGGGTCTCCTCCGCATCGACATCACCGCGACCTGCCAGGGCGAGAAGGTGCTCGGGCAGGCCCGGGCCCTGGTCCGGCCGGGTCCGGCGCCCACGGACGGGGCCGGTTGGGAAAACCGGACGTGAAGCCGTACACTGGTCGCCCGTGGGGTGAATGGGCCCTCGCTCCGGCGCGCCCGGTGGCGGGTGTTCAGATATTCCGCGAAGGGGTGTGGCGCAATTGGTAGCGCAGCGGTCTCCAAAACCGCAGGTTGCAGGTTCGAGTCCTGTCGCCCCTGCGCCGACGGTCCGAGCGGGCACGCGACATTGGGTCGCGACCACAGGCCGGCAGTACCGAAGGGCCTGCACCACGGGCCTGCGATGATGAGCCGGGAGCTGCGGCCGGCTCGGGCGGAGGTCCGGGCCCGCGATCGGGACACTGGGGATACCACGGAAGAGGGCTGAAGTGGCTGAAGGCAGGCAGCGCGATGGTGATGCTGAGAAGGCACGCCGCGACAGTGCGCGCGACGACGATGCCCTGGAGCTGGAGCGCGCCGGCGACGCCGACGACCTCGGCGACGAGCTGACCGACGACGACCTCGACGCCGATGTCCACGACCCGGACGACGAGCTCGACGACAACGACGACGAGCGCTCCACCGGCGGCCGCACCGGCAGTACGGCGATCAAGGAACGGGCCAGGTCGACGGCTCCAGCCGGGCGTAAGGCGACGAAGGGTAAGTCGGTCGGCCGGGCGAACATTTTCGCCCGCCTCATCAACTTCTTCCGCGAGGTCGTCGCCGAGCTGCGTAAGGTCATCTGGCCGACCCGCAAGGAGCTGCTGACCTACACCTCGGTCGTGGTGGTCTTCGTGATCATCATGCTCGCCGTGGTTGGGCTGCTCGACTACGGCTTCGCCAAGGCTGTGCTGTGGGTTTTCGGTAGCAAGAACCCGACCAGCTAGTACGGCAAGCAGACAACGGAAGTGAGCAGCGTGTCCGAGTACGACGAGAACGCCCAGTCCGACGAGCACGCGTCCGCCGTCATCACCGCACCGGTGCCGGCGGCGCCGCAGCCCGAGTCGGCAGCGATCGAGGAGACTCCGGTGGAGGACGCCGAAGCGACCGCGGCCCAGCCGACGGGCTCTGCGCCCGCCCAGAACGAGCCCGCCCAGAACGAGCCCGCGGAGAACGAGCCGGCCCCTGACCCGGTCGCCGAGCTGCGGGCCGCCCTGCGGTTCGCCCCCGGCGACTGGTACGTGGTGCACTCCTACGCCGGCTACGAGAACAAGGTCAAGACCAACCTCGAGACCCGCATCACCAGCCTGGACATGGAGGAGTACATCTACCAGGTCGAGGTCCCGACCCGCGATGAGGTCGAGATCAAGAATGGCAAGCGGATGCAGGTCCAGAACAAGGTCTTCCCCGGCTACATCCTGGTCCGCATGGAGCTCACGCCGGAGTCCTACTCCTGCGTGCGCAACACCCCGGGGGTGACCGGCTTCGTCGGGGCGACCGACCGGGTGGACCGCCCCGCGCCGCTCTCGCTCGACGAGGTGCTCAAGTGGCTCGCGCCGGCCGTCCAGCCGGAGAAGAAGGGCGCCAAGCAGGAGGTCCGCGTGCTCGACTTCGAGGTCGGCGACTCCGTGACGGTGACCGACGGGGCATTCGCCTCGCTCCAGGCCACGATCAGCGAGATCAACCCGGATCAGCAGAAGCTCAAGGTGCTGGTGTCCATCTTCGGTCGGGAGACGCCGGTCGAGCTGAACTTCAACCAGGTCGCCAAGATCTAAACACCTCGTTGGATCGCCGTCCGGCGAGTGCGCTACCATAAAGTCTTCGGCTCTATCGGGCCGGCGTGTTGTCGTGCCCTGTGCACGTCGCTCGCGCGCCCCGCCGCTCCGGCAGCCGGTCATCCACAGCCCAGGAAGACGACACAGTCATGCCTCCGAAGAAGAAACTCGTCAAGACGTTCACGCTGCAGCTGCCCGGCGGAAAGGCCACCCCGGCACCCCCGGTCGGCCCCGCCCTCGGTCAGCACGGCGTCAACATCATGGAGTTCGTCAAGCAGTACAACGCCGCGACCGAGTCGCAGCGGGGCGACATCATCCCTGCCCAGATCAGCGTGTTCGAGGACCGTTCCTTCTCCTTCATCCTGAAGACCCCGCCCGCCGCGCAGCTGCTGATCAAGGCCGCCGGTGTGCCCAAGGGCTCGGGTGTTCCGCAGAAGGACAAGGTCGGCTCGATCAGCAAGGAGCAGCTCCGCGAGATCGCGGAGAAGAAGATGAGCGACCTCAACGCAAACGACGTCGAGCAGGCCGAGAAGACCATCGCCGGCACCGCCCGGTCGATGGGCATCACCATCAGGGACTGACGTAGACCGCGTCGTCCGTGGGAGGGCACACACCGTGCCCGCGACACCACAGGAGTTTCCGCAATGCAGCACAGTAAGAACTACCGTCAGGCCGCCGAGCTGATCGACCGCGATGCGTTGTACAGCCCGCTCGATGCGGTCAAGCTCGCGAAGCAGACCACCAAGGTGAAGTTCGATCCGACCGTCGAGGTCGCCATGCGGCTGGGTGTCGACCCGCGCAAGGCCGACCAGATGGTGCGGGGGACGGTCAACCTCCCGCACGGCACCGGCAAGACCGCCCGCGTCATCGTCTTCGCCAGCGGTCAGAAGGCCGCCGACGCCGAGGCGGCCGGTGCGGACGCCGTCGGGACCGACGAGTTGGTCGCCCGGATCCAGGGCGGCTGGCTGGACTTCGACGCGGCGATCGCCACGCCCGACCAGATGGCCAAGATCGGCCGGATCGCGCGGATCCTGGGCCCGCGCGGCCTGATGCCGAACCCGAAGACCGGCACGGTCACCATGGACGTCACCAAAGCGGTGTCGGACATCAAGGGCGGCAAGATCGCCTTCCGGGTGGACAAGCACTCCAACCTGCACATGATCATCGGCAAGGCCAGCTTCACCGAGGCGCAGCTGGTGGAGAACTACGCCGCCGTGCTCGACGAGGTCCTGCGGGCCAAGCCGTCGGCCGCCAAGGGCAAGTACCTGCGGAAGGTCTTCGTGGCCACCACGATGGGGCCCGGCATTCCGGTCGACCCCAACCGCACCCGCAACCTGATGGAGATCGAGGGCGGCGAGTAGCCACCCCCCCCGGCGCCTGAACGCCCCGTGACCGACGTCGGTCACGGGGCGTTCGTGCACCGCGGGTACCAGGCGACGGACGCTTCTGGCAGGCTGTCGCGGTGCGATTCGACGACGTGTGGCTGCGGTACGGCAAGCGGGAGCCGTGGGTCCTGGAGGCGGTCGACCTGACCATCGCGCCCGGCGAGGTGGCGATCGTGGTGGGGCACAACGGCGTGGGCAAGTCCACCCTGCTGCAGCTCGCCGTGGGGGTCCTGGCACCCAGCCGGGGCGCGGTCCGTGATCGGCCTTCGGTCGTGGGCTGGGTGCCCGAGCGGTTCCCCGCCGAGCAGCCGTTCACCGCGCGGCGGTACCTGCGGTACATGGGGGCCGCGCGTGGGCTCTCCACCGCGCGGGTCAGCGCCACGATCGACCGCTGGGCGGAGCGGCTCCTGCTCACGCCGTACCTCGACGCCCGCCTCACCACCCTGTCCAAGGGCACCGCCCAGAAGGTCGGGCTGATCCAGGCCTTGCTGGCGCCGCCCAGCCTGCTGGTTCTGGACGAACCGTGGGAAGGGCTCGACGCGCACACCCGCTCGCAGGTGCCAGCGATGGTGGCGGAGGTCGTTGCGCGGGGCGGCTCGGTGCTGGTCAGCGACCACCGTGGGGAAACCGCACGGCTGCCGGGCGCGACCCGATGGCTCGTCGAGGACGGCACCGTCTCGGCCGGACCGTCCGAGGCCTCGGCGCCGGCGGGGGAGTGGGTGGTCGAGGTGGCGGTGGCGGCCGCGAGTCCGGCGGCCGCAGCCGATCGGCTGCGCGCCGACGGGCACCGGGTGCTGGCGGTACGCCCGGAGCAGGCGTCATGACGGCGCTGGTCCGCATGCGGCTCGCCGGGTTCACCGTCACCGGGCGGGCGGTCGCACCATTGCTCACCGCGCTGGTCGTGCTCGCCACCATCTACGGCGGCGGCGCCCAACAGGCCGGCGAGGCGTACGGGTTCTCCGCGCTGGTGCTCTTTCCGGTCCTGGCCTGGCAGACCAAGCTGCTCCTCGACGCTGAGCCGGACACCCAGCGTCGACTCGCCCAGGTCGCCGTGGGCCGGCTGGGCCGTGAGCTCGCCGCCGGCCTGCTCGCCGCGGCCGCCGCGGCAGTGCCCGTGGTGGCGGTGGCGATGGTGCTGCCCTGGCTGGTGGGCGGCGTACAGGGTCCGCAGCGCGCCGGCGACCTGACGCTCGGCGCCGGCATCGCGCTGGGCGTCTGGGCGCACCTGCTCGCCGTACCGCCGGCCGTGGCGCTCGGCGCGCTGGCCAGCCGGGCGGTGACCCGTGACGTCGGACGAGGGGTCGCCGTGCTGGCCGGCGGTGCCGTGCTCGTGTTCGTGCTCGGGCTGCGGGCGTCTCCGGCCCCGTGGCTCGCTCCACCGCTGATGGCCCTGGCCCGTCGCGCCACGTCAGGCGTCACCACCGGCGACATCGCGCTGCTCACCGGCTGGGCCCTGCTGTGGGCCGCGGCCGCCATCGCGGGCTACGTCGCCCTGCGCCGTCGACCGCGCTGACAGCTCATCCGAGATCTCAACCGATGAAGTGGATGAGGAGGAAGTGGCTCATCCACAGGCCCTGCAGCGGCAGGCAGACGAACGTGTAGAACCTGTCGAACTTCGGGTTGCTGCCGATCCGCGCCGCCATCAGGAAGGCCGGGAACGCCTCGAGGGACAGCCTGGCCGCGGAGAGCAGCGGCACCCGGTTGATCGGGTTGTCGGCCGGGAAGCTGATGATGAAGAGCACGGTGGCGATCCCGAACACGGGGAGAAACCACTGGTCGCGCCGGAGTTTCCAGGGCCCGACGAACGCCAGTACGAGCATCGTGGAAACGAAGAGCACCGCGCCGAGGTCGACCAGGTTGCGGGCGTCGTTGCCGAGGATGTTCGGGCTGGTGAAGATGATCTTGACGGTCCGGTAGATGCCCACCCAGGGCCACTCCCGCCCACGCTCCCAACCCCAGTGCGCCTGGACGGCCATGAACCGCAACGGGTCCCCGAGCACCACCCAGCAGTAGACAACGAAACTGGCGATGCCGGTGGGGATCAACGCCGCCCACGCCACGTCCCACCGGATGTTGCGCAGCCGGAAGTCGTGCTGGCGCAGGTACTCGTAGCAGAACGGCACGAACAGCAGCAGGGCTGACGACCGGGTCGCGGTGGCGAGGCCGCCCAGCAGGGCGGCCCCCCACCAGGTCCCGCGTCGCATCAGGTACACCGAGCCCAGCACCAGGAGCAGGAACAGCGAGGCGTTGTACGTGATGCCGAGGTAGAAGCCCGTCGGGAACACGACCATGTACCACAGCGTGCGGCTGGCGGTGCTCCGGTCGAACTCCGACTCCACGAGCCGGTGCAGGATCGCGAACGCGCCCAGCTGCGCCGCAACCGCGATGATCCATGCCGCCACGTAGACATTGCCGGTCACCACGGAAACCACCCGGATCAGCACCGGGTACAGCGGGAAGAACGCCGCGCTGTCCTTCGCGCAGATGTACCGGTTGCACTCGTCGAAGACGTACCCGTGCTCGGCGATCCAGACGAACCATCGTGCGTCCCAGTTCACGCTCCACCGGCCGAACGCGGCTCCGACGGAGCCGGGCAGCTTCTCCCCGCTCTGGAAGAACGCGAAGAATGTGATCACGCCGTAGCCGACGTGGGTGACCAGCCACACGAACCCGGCCGCGCGCAACGAGCGCCGCCACGGCCGGTCGGTCGGCTCATCGCCGTCCGAGCCGGCGCCCCGCGCGGGTGGTGCCGGGTCGGCCCCGGCTCGGCGTGCCGACTCGGGCCCGGTGGCTCCTGCCGGGTCGGGCCGGGCGGGGGCTACGGACCGGGCTTCGCTGCCGACGCTGTGCGGCCCGGGCATGGACGGGGCCGGGGCATCATCGGTCGCCGGGCCGGGCTGGGGTGGCTGCACCGGCTGACTATCCGTGCGCGGCGCGGAGACCGTCAAGCTGGGCGCGCCCGCCGCGGATTTGGTTCCTCGACGCGGCGTCGCGTACGCTCGACCCGAAGTTCCACCCAAAGACCGCTGGTCACCATGCCGTCATCGCGAGATGCGGCACCGGTCGAAGGCCCTCCATCACGGAGGCGACCCGCGCAGGGAGGACGGTTCGCGTTCGGCGTCGGCGGTTCGATCCGCTGGTGCCTGCCCGCCCCGTGCGCCCTGCGCCGGGGCGTTTTTCGTGCTCCGGCAGGCTCTCCTCCGTACCGGTGCCCAGCCTGGAGTAACGAGAGAGGAGGGACATGGCGGACAAGCCGGTTCGAGCCGACAAGGCCACGGCGGTCATGGAGCTCACCGAGCAGTTCCGGGGCTCCTCGGCCACGCTGCTGACCGAGTACCGCGGCCTCACCGTGGCGCAGCTCAAGACCCTGCGACGCTCGCTGGGCCGCGAGACGACGTACGCGGTGGCCAAGAACACTCTGGCCAAGCGTGCCGCGACCGACGCGGGCATCGACGGTCTCGACGATTTGTTCACCGGTCCTACCGCGCTTGCCTTCGTCTCCGGCGACCCTGTCGTAGCGGCGAAGAGCATGCGCGAATTCGCGAAGGCCAACCCGCTGCTCGTGATCAAGGGCGGCGTGTTCGAGGGCCGGGCCATGTCGGCGGACGAGGTCCGCAAGCTGGCCGACCTGGAGTCCCGTGAGGTGCTGCTGGCCAAGCTGGCCGGTGCGATGAAGGCCAACCTGAGCAAGGCTGCCGCCCTGTTCCAGGCGCCGCTGTCGAAGACCGCCCGCCTGGCGGCCGCCCTGCAGGACAAGCGCGAGAAGGCCGGACCGGGCAGCAGCGATGCTCCCGCAGCTGCTACGGCTGTCGCCGACAGCGACGCGCCCGTAGCCGTGACCGAGGGCGACGCCCCCGAAGGTGCCACCGAGGGCTGACGCCCTGATATTTCACTTCTGACGAAAGGACATCGCCCACCATGGCGAAGATGAGCACCGAAGACCTGCTCGACGCGTTCAAGGAAATGACGCTGATCGAGCTCTCTGACTTCGTGAAGCAGTTCGAGACCACGTTCGACGTCACCGCCGCCGCCCCGGCAGCGATGATGGTGGCCGGCGGCCCGGCCGGTGGCGCTCCGGCCGAAGAGGTCGAGGAGAAGAGCGAGTTCGACGTCGTCCTGGACGATGTCGGTGGCAAGAAGATCCAGGTCATCAAGGTCGTGCGTGAGCTGACCGGCCTGGGCCTGAAGGAGGCCAAGGACACCGTCGAGGCTGCTCCGAAGGCGATCCTGGAGAAGGTCAACAAGGAGACCGCCGACAAGGCCAAGGCCAAGCTCGAGGCCGAAGGCGCCAAGGTCACCCTGAAGTAAGCATGCACGTCACGAAGGGCGGGCAGCCGGTTGGCTGCCCGCCCTTCGCTGTGTACCGGTCCGCGCGCCGACGGATGCGTTCGCGGCAGACCGTGGCGCGGCCCGTCCCATTTGTTATACCTTGTGGGTCGGGAGTTCGATCGTGCACGGCGTGGTCGGCCGGTAACACTTGACGGGGTGACCACGGGTTAGGCACGCTGAACCAGCACTACTCTCGACCGTGGAACAGCAACCCACGCCGCGGATGTGACGGCCAAGCCGCCTCCGCCGGGAGCGCCTCCGATGAGGGGCCGGCGCCGATGTCGGCGCCGGGCAAGACCCCCGGAGTTGCGTCCCGCCGGTGAGCCGGAGCCGCTGCCGCTGTACGTGGCGGGTGTGGCGAGCAGGGCCGTGAACTGCGGTTCTGTGCTCTACGGAGCGTGCCGCGGGCCTCTTCGAGGTCCGGGCAAACTCGCTGTGCACGCGGGCTGGACACTGCCGGCCATCGCGGCTACACTGCTAGATTGCGCTGTCTTCCGACTTGAACCCTGCCTGCACTCGTTTAGCAACGTTTGCTCACAACAGGGCCCGTCGGTATGCACGCGAAACGGTCGTAGCACCACCGGTCCTCGGAAGGACGCATCTTGGCAGCTTCCCGCCCTGCGAAGACCAGCCGTACGTCGAGCGCTTACGCTCCCCGCCGTATTTCTTTCGGCAGGATCACCGAGCAACTTGAGGTTCCCAACC
>DATHBD010000063.1:0-152435 GCA_035296325.1 Micromonosporaceae bacterium
TGTTGAAAACTTCACCCGGCAACAAACAATCTTGTCACCAAAGGAATCCAACCAACCCCCAGAAAAGAAGGCCGGCCAGGGTAAAAAATCTACTTTGGCACTGGCTATAACAAGCACCCTGTTGAGTTCTCAAACAACACCTACACACCGAAATCTGACCCGGGTTAGGGGCCCTACTTTGGGGCGGTCCTTAAACCATATCCGCTATGTTTCCCGGAGTCAAATTGGGATGTGTCCCGATCTCACTACCGCGAACGTGCTGACACGTTCAACAATGCGAAAGCTTCTAGGATTCGGCAGGCCGTCCGCCGCGCCGCGTCAATTCGCGTCGTCTAGCGCCCGGGTCCCTGCCGGCTATCTATATTACTCCGGTCTCCCGCCGATTGCCAACTTGTGCGTGGTGCACGTCGCGTGGCGCTCGTGGCCGTACCGGTCCACTACTCTACCCGGTTCCTCGCTGGTCGCCAACTCGCCGGGGCGAACTGGCGGAGATTGCGCGATGCCCGGTCCGGAACCCGAAGGCTCCGGTCGCTGCTGGCTGGTTGCCCGGCCCGCAAGCGCTCTGAAAGGTACGTCGATCAACCGGCCATCGTCAAGTCGCGTCCGACCCGCCTGCCACGCCGGCCAGGAAGCCAGGGCGGGCATGCATGGCGAGCAAGGGCAGAAAGCCAAGGTCGGTCAGGCCGCCGGCCTGCGGCGACGTCTCGTCCGGCAGCACGCCGGCCGCGATCCGGCCATCGGCGGGCTCCGGGCCGTCCTCGGACTCCTCCATGTCGGCGAGCACGCGGTCCTGCTGGTCCGGGGTCAGGCCGGTGAAGTGGGTGCCGAAGGTACCCCTACTGCGTCGGTCGAGCTCGGTGATCCCGGAAATGTACTTGCGTCGGACGAGGTCGAGCCCCCGCTGTCGGGTGCGGGTCCGGTCGTGCGGCTCCGGGTCGCTCGGCGCAGCGCCCGAAAGGTACTGGTCAAGCAGGTCGACGGCCGTCTGGTGCTCATCGCGCCCCAGATCCCCGCTCGGGCCCATCCTGGCCAGCGCCGCCTGGACAGTCTCGCGCTGGTGCTGGTCGAAGAAGTGAACGCCCATTGCAGCCTCCTCGTGCACCCGGGTCGGGCTCACCAGTACAGTCTCCCACCGCGGCGCTGCCAATCGCGGTTTCAGGCAGCGCACATTGTGACCATCGCGGCACGCGTCACCCTGTCACCTTCTCGAGGGCGCGGATATGCGATCCACGTCACGGCGGGCACGCCGGGTCGGGCGGCGACGGACCGTAGGCCACCGGGGGCCACCTCGCGGTGCCGGGTTCAGAACGCCCAGCGCTGGCTTTCGGCCTCCCCGCACGCGCGCTGTTCGATCTTGCCGCCGCTGCGTGCCGCGCACTTACCGCTGTTCACGCTGACCAGCGCAAACGTCTCTGGGCCCTGCCACGTGATGGTCCAGCGCTGGTTGGGGCCCTGGTTGCAGCCCCAGACCTGGATCGGCGCCCGGTCCTCGCGGCTGCGCTTGGCGACGTCGAGGCACTTTCCGGCCGCCTCGTTGACCACGAAATACGAACCTTCGCTGGCCGGTGTGAGCCGCCACCGCTGAGAACCGGCGTCGCCGCATCCGGTGAGACGCGCGGCGGCGCCGTCCTTGTTCTCCGCGTCGACGCACTGGCCGGTCCCGGCGCTTCGCAGCACACCAGTCGCGGGCACCTGCTGACTCGGCGGCGCCGAGGGTGTCGGTTCGACGCTCGGGGAGATCGTCGGCGACGCCGGCGCGCTGGCGGTCCCGGCCACGCCGCTGTCGCCGGGGTTCTGCGGCGCCACGGTCGGCGTCGGGCCCGCCGGGCTGGGAGAAACCAGCGCCTGCCCACCCATCACGCAGCCGGCGATCACGCCGACGACGAACACGCCAAGGGCGCCAGGCAGGAGCCATCGCCGATCCGCGAGCGGGACGCGGGCCCGCGCCGACCGTCCGCCCCCGGCGTCGGCAGCTTGTGCCGCTGGTCCAGTCGCCAACGGCAGCGGCTCCTCCGCCTCCCAGCTCGGCTCAGGCATATGCACGGGTCAATGATTACCCGCGCCGGCCCGAAACGCACCGGCGGGTATGAAGATCGGACTGTACGGCGCCGAAACCCGTCCCGGCTCCCGCGGCCGCCGGAGCGCATACCGGACTAATCCCTGCCGGGCGCCTTGGCGCGGTGCCGGCGGTATGTGCTGACGGTCCGGTCCCCGGCCAGCCAGAACCGCCACGGCAGGTCTTTTGCCCCGGTCACCCCGACCCGCGGACCCACCGCGATGGCGTCGGGCGGAACCGGCGCACCGGCCGTCAGGTGCACGGGTGAGGCGGGGTCCAGCAGGTTCAGGCCGTAGGCCGCTCGGTCGATGCCCAGCGCCGCGCAGAGCCGAGCGGGACCGCGAGCCAGATCGACATCCGCACGTACGGCCGGACGCCTGGACCTGGCTATGTCGACGCCGTCCACGACCTCCCCGGCGCGCAGGAGCACAGCCGCGGCCTCGCCATCGGATCCGCAGACCACGTTGCAGCACCAGTGCATGCCGTAGGTGAAGTACACATACGCGTAGCCGGCCGGACCGAACATCACCGCGTTGCGCGCGGTCCTGCCCCGGAAGGCATGCGAGGCGGCGTCCCCGCCGCTCCCGGCGTATGCCTCGACCTCCGTGAGCCGCACCGTCACGCCACCGGCGGTGAGCAGGCAGTTGAGCAGACCACGGGCCGCTACGTCGGGTGGGCCGGCGAGCCGCTCGGCGACATCCACGGTGCCCGGTCCTACGACCAGGACCGGCAGGGCCTGGCCCCGAGCCGGCCCGCGGTCAACGACACCAGCCCGCGGGTGCCGACCAGGCGTCCCGGGTTGCCGGGAGGGGCGGTGCCGGCCGCACGGCTGCCGACCACGATCACGTCGCTGCTCAGCGCGGCACCACCGATGCGCCCGCCCACTCCCGCCACCCGTCGAGCCGGTCGGCCACCGCGTCCAACTGATCCGCCACCGGCCCCGGGCCGGTGGAGCCCGGCGTGGTGCGGGCCGCGAGCGCTCCCGGCACGGACAGCACCTCGCGGACCTGCGGCGTCAGGTGCTCGCTGATCGCTGCAAGATCAGCGTCGCTCACCTCGTCCAGGCCGCACTCCCGCGCGACACACATCATCACCAGTCGTCCGGTGATGTCGTGCGCGTCGCGGAACGGCACTCCGTGCCGGACCAGCCACTCCGCGACCTCGGTGGCCAATGTGTAGCCCACCGGCGCGGCGGCCGCCAGGCGATCCACCCGCACCGTCATCGTGAGGATCATCCCGGCCAGTGCCGGCAACACCAGCTCCAACGTGTCGACCGCGTCGAAGACCGGCTCCTTGTCCTCCTGCAGGTCCCGATCGTATGCAAGCGGCAGCCCTTTCAGCATGGTGAGCGTGCCGGCGAGGTGCCCGACGAGCCGACCCGATTTGCCGCGGGCCAGCTCGGCGACGTCTGGGTTTTTCTTCTGAGGCATGATCGACGAGCCGGTCGCGAAGGCGTCGTCGAGCTGCACCCAACCGAAGGACGGATTGGTCCAGAGCACGACCTCCTCGCCCAGACGGGACAGGTGCACCCCGGCGAGCGCGGCGATGAACAGGAACTCCGCCACGAAGTCGCGGTCTGATACCGCATCGATGGAGTTCGCCGCCGGCGCGGTGAACCCGAGCTCGCGGGCGACCTGCACCGGATCCAGGCGGAGCGACGACCCGGCCAGGGCGCCGGCACCGAGCGGGCAGATCGCCGCGCGGGCATCCCAGTCGCGTAGCCGGTCCAGGTCTCGCAGCAACGCCTGGACGTGCGCCAACAACTGGTGACCGAAGCTGATCGGCTGCGCCGGCTGCAGGTGGGTGAAGCCCGGCGCGGGCGTGTCGATGTGTCGGCCGGCCTGCTCCACCAGCGCGTCGGCCAGCTCCACGAGCCGGGTGGCGACGCCGCGCACGTGGTCGCGCATGTACAGCCGGAGGTCGGTGGCGACCTGGTCGTTGCGGGAGCGGCCGGCGCGCAGCTTGCCGCCGAGCGTGCCGAGCCGTTCCAGCAGGCCACGCTCGAGCGCCGTGTGGACGTCCTCGTCGTCGATCGAGGGCCGGAAGGCACCCGCTGCGCAGGCGGACTCAAGATCATCCAGTGCGGCCAGCATCTGGCCCAGTTCCTCGGCGTCGAGCAACCCGGCGCGGGCCAGCACCCGGGCGTGCGCCCGGGATGCGGCCAGGTCGTAGGGGGCGAGCCGCCAGTCGAACTGCACGCTCACCGACAATCGGGCCAGCGCCTCGGCCGGCCCACCGGCGAAGCGCCCACCCCACAGCCGGGTCGTGCTCTGCTGCTTCGGCCCGTCATGCGGCGCCTCAGACGCCGTCGCGCCAACGTCCTCACTCACGGAAGACATTGTGCTCTAGCCCTCCAGCCGGGCGTCCCGGGCGGCGGCCATCCGGCTCGGCAGCCCCCACAGGTCCACGAAACCCTTCGCCAACGACTGGTCGAACGTGTCGCCCGCGTCGTAGGTGGCCAGGCCGAAGTCGTACAGGCTGGCGTCGGAGCGCCGGCCGGTCACGGTGGCGCGCCCGCCTTGCAGGGTCAGTCGGATTTCGCCGGTCACCTGCTGCTGTGCATCCTGGATGAAGGCGTCCAGGGCGCGCTTGAGGGGCGAGAACCACAGCCCGTCGTATACCAGCTCGCCCCAGCGCTGGTCCACGCTGCGCTTGAACCGGGCCAGGTCGCGCTCGACCGTGACGGCCTCGAGCTCCTGGTGGGCGGTGATGAGGGTGATGGCGCCGGGCGCCTCGTACACCTCGCGGCTCTTGATGCCGACGAGGCGGTCCTCGACCATGTCGAGCCGGCCGACCCCGTGTGCGCCGGCGCGCTGGTTCAGCTGGGCGATCGCCTGATACGGCGTGACGGCCTTTCCGTCGATGGCGACCGGCACACCGGCCTGAAACGTGATCACAACCTCGTCCGCGTCGCGCGGCACGGTCGGATCGGCGGTGTAGGCGTACACGTCCTCGATCGGGGCGTTCCAGATGTCCTCCAGGAACCCGGTCTCCACCGCGCGGCCCCACAGGTTCTGGTCGATCGAGTACGGCGACTTGTGCGTCACGTCGATCGGCAACCGCCGCTCCTCGGCGTACGCGATGGCCTTGTCCCTGGTCCACGCGTAGTCGCGGGCCGGCGCGATGACCTTGAGGTCGGGTGCGAGCGCACCGATGCCGACCTCGAAGCGCACCTGATCGTTGCCCTTGCCGGTGCACCCGTGCGACACGATCGTGCCCCCGTGCGTACGGGCCGCCGCGACCAGGTGCTTCACGATCAGCGGCCGCGACAGCGCCGACAGCAGCGGGTACCGGTCCATGTAGAGCGCGTTGGCCTGCAGCGCCGGCACACAGAAGTCGGCCGCGAACTCGTCGCGGGCGTCGACCACCTCGGCCTCGACGGCGCCGCAGTCCAACGCCCGCTTGCGGATCATCTCGAGGTCCTCGCCGCCCTGGCCGACGTCGACCGCGACGGCGATCACCTCCGCGCCGGTCTTCTCGGCGAGGTACGGGATGGCGACGGAGGTGTCCAGGCCCCCGGAGAAGGCCAGGACGACGCGCTCGGTCATGTGGTGGTGCTCCTTTCGGTGTCTTCTATCGGCTGTGCCCAGGTGGCGAACTTGGTGGCCAGTTCAGCGCCGCTGATGCCATCGCGGGCCACGACCAGGATCGTGTCGTCGCCGGCGATCGTGCCCGCAACCTCTTCGAAGCCGCAGCGGTCCAGTGCGCTGGCGAGGAACTGCGCGGCGCCGGGCGGCGTGCGGAGGACAGCGATGTTGCCGCTCGGGACCGCGCCGGTGAGCAGCTCCCGCAGCAGCCGGACCAGCCGGGCTGTCGGCTGCTCGGCCGGGCGCAGCACCGGGTTGCCGTCCTCCGGGATGAGGTACACCGCCGGGCCGCCGTCATGCTTTCGGACCTTCAACGCCCCCAGCTCCTCCAGGTCACGCGACAGTGTGGCCTGGGTGACTCCGATCCCCTCGGCTGCGAGCATTTCGGCGAGATCGGTCTGCGAGCGCACGGTGCCGGTCCGGATCAAGGCCACGATCCGGTCGTGGCGGGCCGTCCGGGTGGTGTGCGCCGGCGTCACCGTGCTCAACTCCCCTGCTCCAGCAGCCAGGTGAGCAGCGCTTTCTGCGCGTGCAGCCGGTTCTCCGCCTGGTCGAACACCGCGCTGGCGGGCCCGTCCATCACCTCGTCGGTGATCTCCTCGCCACGGTGCGCGGGCAGGCAGTGCAGCACCATCGCGTGCGGCGCGGCCCGGCTCAGCAACGCGGAGTCGATTCGGTACGGCAGGAACGGGGTGAGCCGGTCCAGCCCGTCGTCCTCCTGGCCCATCGAGACCCAGGTGTCCGTCGCCACCACATCGGCCCCGGCCACGGCCTGCGCCGGATCCCGGAGGACCGCCACCGAGCCGCCGGTGCCGCGAGCGATCTCCGCTGCCCGCGTCATCGCCGCAGGGTCCGGCTCGAAGCCCTCCGGCCCGGTGAGCCGGACGTGCATGCCCGCGGTTGCGCCGGCGAGCGCGTACGAATGTGCCATGTTGTTGGCGATGTCACCGGCGAATACCAGGGTGCGCCCAGCGGTGCTGCCCAGCCGCTCCCGGATCGTCAGCAGGTCAGCGAGCAGCTGGCACGGGTGGAATCCGTCGGTCAGCGCGTTGATCACCGGGACGGTCGCCGCGCCGGCCAACTCAGCCACCCGGGCGTCCGGCCCGGATCGGATCACGATCGCGGCGACGTAGCGCGACAGCACCCGAGCGGCGTCCGCGACGGACTCGCCGCGACCGAAGTGGGTCGTGAGGGCATCGATGATGATCGGGTGGCCCCCCAGCTCCGCGATGCCGGTCTCAAACGACACCCGGGTCCGCAGCGACGGCTTCTCGAAGATCACAGCGACAGCGCGCGGGCCGGCCAGGGGGCGCTCGGCGTACCGGTCGTACTTCATCTCCAGGGCGAGCGCGAGCACCTGGGCCTGCTCGGGCGGGCTGAGATCGTCGTCACGCAGGAAGTGCACGGTCATGCCGTGGCCTCCGCGGCGGCGTCCAGTGCGGCGGGCAGCGCTGCCAGGAAGCCATCCACCTGCGCCTCGGTGACAATCAGCGGCGGTGCAAGGCGCAGCACATCCGGCTGCACGCCCTGCGCCAGGTACCCGGCGTCGAGCAGCGCGGCAGAGACCGCACCGGCGGCCGGCCGCGCCAGCACGACGCCGAGCAGCAGACCGGCGCCCCGCACAGTACTGACCAGCGGGTGACCCAACGCGGCGATCCCCTCGCGGAGCCGCTCCCCCATGCGCTTCACCGCGTCGAGCAGGCCCTCGGACTCGATCGTGTCCAGCACCGCCAACGCGGCGGCGCAGCACACCGGGTTTCCGCCGAACGTGCTGGCGTGCTGGCCGGCCTGCAGCAGCGAAGCCGCCGACCCGAACGTCAGGCATGCGCCGAGCGGGAGGCCACCGCCGAGCCCTTTGGCGAGCGTGATCACGTCCGGCTCCACGCCCTCGGCCTGGCAGGCATACCAGTACCCGGTCCGACCGATGCCGGTCTGCACCTCGTCCAGCGCGAGCAGCGCACCGTGCCGGGTGGTGATCTCCCGCGCGGCGGTGAGATAGCCGGCTGGCGGCACGACGACGCCGTTCTCGCCCTGGATCGGCTCCAACAGCACCATGGCGGTCCCGTCGGTGACCGCCGCGGCGAGGGCGTCGACGTCGCCGTACGGCACGTGGGTCACGTCGCCGGGCAGTGGACGGAACGGCTCAGCCTTGGCGGGCTGCCCGGTCAGCGCGAGCGCCCCCATGGTGCGGCCGTGAAACCCGCCGGACGCCGCCACGACGTGCGTGCGCCCGGTGCGGCGAGAGATCTTGAACGCCGCCTCGATCGCCTCGGCGCCGGAGTTGGTGTAGAACACCGACCCGTCCCGGCCCGCCAGTGTCAGCAGACGCTCGGCCAATTCGACGCCGGGCGAGGACGCGAACAGGTTGGACACGTGGCCCAGGGTGGCGATCTGACGGCTGACCGCGGCCACCACCGCCGGATGGGCGTGGCCGAGCACGTTGACCGCGACCCCGCCGAGGAAGTCCACGTAGGACTTCCCGGCCTCGTCGACGACCACGGCGCCAGCGCCGCTCACCAGCGCCATCGAGGGTGTACCGAGCGCCGGGTTCATCACAGCCGGCCAGCGTTGCAGGAGCGAGGACGTCATGACGGCACCACCATGGTTCCGATCCCTTCCGAGGTGAACACTTCCAGCAGGATCGAGTGCGGCACCCGGCCGTCCACCACGTGCGCGGCCGGCACCCCACCCCGTACGGCGCGCAGGCACGCCTCCATCTTCGGCACCATGCCGGACTCCAGCGAGGGCAGCAGATCCGCCAGATCATCGGCGGTGACCCGCGTGATGATGCTCTCGGCGTCCGGCCAGTTGGCGTAGAGCCCTTCAACGTCGGTGAGGATGACCAGCTTGCGGGCATCCAGCGCGATGGCCAGCGCCGCGGCCGCGGTGTCCGCGTTGAGGTTGTGCAGCACCCCGGTGATGTCCGGCGCCACCGTGGAGACGACCGGAATGCGACCGGCCGTGATCAGGTCGGCCACCGCCGACTCGTCCACGTCGGCCACATCGCCGACCAGCCCGACATCGACCGCCTGACCATCCACGTAGGCCGGACGGCGTACCGCCGTCAGCAACTTGGCGTCAGCTCCGGACATCCCCACCGCGTACGGCCCGTGCTGATTGATCAGGCCGACGAGTTCCTGACCGACCTGCCCGACCAGCACCATCCGCACCACGTCGACCGACTCCGCCGTGGTGACCCGCAGCCCGCCCCGGAACTCACTCGGCATGCCGAGACGCTTGAGCATCGCCGAGATCTGCGGGCCGCCGCCGTGCACCACGACCGGCTTGAGTCCGACGTGGCGCAGGAACACCATGTCGGCCGCGAACGCCTTCTTGAGCTCCGGATCCACCATGGCGTTGCCGCCGTACTTGACCACGACGACGGCGCCACGGAAGCGCTCCAGCCAGGGCAGCGCTTCGATCAGCGTGGTCGCCTTGCCGAGGGCGATACCGAGATCACGCGTGCGGGCGGCGGCGGTCATGTCGAGTACGCCGAGTTCTCGTGGACGTAGCCCGGCGACAGGTCATTGGTCCAGATCGTCGCAACGTCGTTCCCGGCGTGCAGGTCCACGAGGACCTGCACGAGGCGCCCGGACAGATCGACGCCCGCGCGGTCGTCACCGGCAGCACCCCGGCGGCAGATCTGCACGCCGTTGATCGAGACGTCGATCTCGTCCGGCTCGAAATCGGCAGCGGTGGTGCCGACGGCCGCGAGGATACGCCCCCAGTTCGCGTCGTTACCGAAGAACGCGCACTTCACCAGGTTGCTCCGGGCGATCGACCGGCCCACCTCGACGGCGTCCACCTCGCTCGCCGCGCCGGTGACGGTGATCGCGATGTCCTTGGTCGACCCCTCCGCGTCACCGAGCAGTTGGGCGGCCAGATCGGCGCAGGCCTGGGTCACCACCGCGGTGAACTCGTCCAGCGGCGGCGCGACCCCGGTCGAGCCGGAAGCCAGCAGGACCACCGTGTCGTTTGTGGACATGCAGCCATCGGAATCGAGCCGGTCGAACGTCATCCGGCACGCGTCACGCAGCACTTCATCGAGCACGGGTGCGGGCATTTCCGCGTCGGTCGTCAGCACCACGAGCATGGTCGCCAGGCCCGGCGCCAGCATGCCGGCGCCCTTCGCCATTCCGCCCACGGTGAACCCGTCCCCGGCCACCGTGACGGTCTTCGGCCTGGTGTCGGTGGTCATGATCGCCTGCGCCGCATCGGCGCCACCGTCGCCCCGCAACTCGGCGGCGGCCCTGTCCACGCCCGGGAGCAGGCGGCCCATCGGAAGCCGCTCACCGATCAGGCCGGTGGAGCAGACCGCGACCTGGCCCGCACCGATCTCGCCGCCCAGCACGGCCGCGACCCGCTCGGCGGTGGCATGCGTGTCCTGGAAGCCCGCGGGCCCGGTGCACGCGTTGGCGCCGCCGGAGTTGAGCACGACGGCGCGCAGCTCGCCGCCGCGCAACGCCTGTTGGCTCCACAGCACCGGAGCCGCCTTCACCCGGTTGACGGTGAACACGCCCGCCGCGGCCGCCCGTGGGCCGTCGTTGACGACCAGAGCCACGTCAAGACCGCCGGAGGACTTCAGACCCGCGGCCACGCCGGCCGCCCGGAACCCCTGAGGGCTGGTGACACTCAAGGCGCAACTCCATTCGCTGACAGGCCGGCCGTCTCCGGCAGGCCGAGCATGAGGTTGGCGCACTGCACGGCCTGACCGGCGGCGCCCTTGCCGAGGTTGTCGATCGCGGACGTCACGATCAGCCGGCCGGAGTCGACATCCACGGCTGCCGCCAGCTGGCATGCGTTGGACCCGAACGTCGCGGCCGTGTGCGGCCAGGACCCCTCCGGCAGTACGTGCACGAACGGCGCATCGGCATACGCCGCGGCGAGTGCCGCGCGTACCGCCTCGACTGTCACGCCAGCCTGTGCGGGCAGCGCCGTGACGGTGCTCAGAATGCCGCGCGGCATCGGGGCCAGCACCGGAGTCATCGACAGCGTTGTCGCGCCGGTCGCCTGTTTGATCTCGGCGACGTGCTGGTGCGCGCCCACCTTGTAGGGCGACAGGTCCCCCATCACCTCGCTACCGAGCAGGTGCACCTTGGCGGCGCGACCCGCGCCGGACGTGCCCGACGCGGCGACCACCACCACGTCGCCCGGCGCGGCCAGGCCGGCGGCGAGCAGGGGCCCCAGCGCCAGGATCGTTGCCACCGCGTAGCAGCCGGTGGCGGCCACCCGGGCCGCGGCAGCGATCACGGCGCGCTGGCCGGGAAGTTCGGGCAGGCCGTACGCCCAGGATCCGGCGTACGGCCCGGCGTAGTAGCGCGTCCACGCCGCCGGGTCGGTCAGCCGGTGGTCGGCCCCGAGGTCGACAATCCTGGTGGTCGGCGGCAGCTGCGCCGCGATCGCCGCCGACTGACCGTGCGGCAGCGCCAGGAACACCAGGTCGGCACCGGCCAGCGCGGCCGGCTCGGTCGCTGCGAGGACCACGTCGCCGAGTGTGACCAGATGGGGATGCACTTCACCCACCCTTGCTCCGGCGTTGCCGTGAGCGGTGGCGGCGACCAGGTCCAGACCCGGGTGCCCGGCGATCAGACGAAGCAGCTCGCCCCCCGCGTACCCGCTGGCTCCCGCGACCGCGACGCCGACTCCCATCACACCTCCCGCATTGGTATGCGATAGACCGTATCAGTATGCGTCGTCGCCAGCAACGGCGTTCCGTGGTCCGCGCCATATCGTCCAATGCTTCCTAGGAGGCTAGGCAATGACGACCATTGGATCTCGGATCCCTCATCGAGGTTTGGCCGGGGCCACCTGTGTCTGCGTCCCAGCCATCGACATGGCCATCCCCGGGCGGGTGCGGGAGGCCGACCACCGGGCGGTCTTGGCCGCGATTCTGCTTCTGGACCGGGTTGCCGACGGTCATCGCGGCGTCGGTAGTTCTGTTGCGTCGTCGCTGGGAAATTCTGTTCGGCCCATCACGGTGGCAAGTCCAACGGGTCCGCCGCATCCGCCGAGAACGTAAAAGGCCAGGTGAACCGCATCCAGGCACGCGAACGCGCCAGGTTCCGCGCCGCCAACATCGACCGGGGTTCCCAATTCGGTCGTTCGCACGACTCCACGGGGCAGCGACCACAGTAGAACTTTGCGAAGATCACCGGCCGTGGTGACCAATCGAATCGTTCTCGTGTTTCTGGCGCTGCCGGCCGTTCTGATGGCGGGATGCTCCGACGCCCCGGCGAAACCCTCCTCCACCCGAGCCGCCGCAGTCACGTCGGTCCGACCAACCGGCGTCGGCCCTTCGGCGGTCACAACGTCGCCGCCGGCCACGGCACCCGGCGCCGGCGGGCCGGCCACGGCACCCAGCGCCGGCAGACACCTGGCCGGCTCGTCACCGATCGGCTCGCCACCTCCGCTCATCGCGCATGGGCCGCGCAATCGCAAGCAGGTTGCGCTGACCTTCGACGCCGACATGACCGACGCGATGGCGGCGAACCTCCGAAGTGGCCGCGTCCGCTCCTACGCCAACCTGGCCGTTATCGACCTGTTGGAGCACCGCAAGGTGCCGGCCACGTTCTTCGTCACCGGGCAGTGGGCCGAGCAGTACCCGACGGTGATGCGCCGCCTGGCCAGCAACCCGCAGTTCGAGTTCGCCAACCACAGCTACGAACACGCAGCCTTCACCGGCGACTGTTACGGCCTGCCCCGGGTGCCGCCGCACGCGATGACCGACGATGTCGCCAAGACGTTCACGGTGCTCACGCCGTTCGGTGGGCGGCAGACCCGGTACTTCCGCTTCCCGGGACTGTGCCACGACGGTGCGGCCATGGCGGCCCTCGCGCCGCTCGGCGTCACCGTCGTCGACGGAGACGTGGTGAGCGGCGACCCGTTCGCCACCGCCGCGGCGCCGATCGTGCGCGCCGTCCTCTCCCAGGTCCAGGCCGGATCCATTGTGATCATGCACGTCACGGAGGCCAACGCCCGGTTCACCGACGAGGCACTCCCGCCGATCCTGGACGGCCTCAGGGAACGAGGGCTCCGACCGGTGACGCTCTCCACACTGATGGGCGGGACCTAGGCTGCGCCTCGCCGTCAGGCGCCGCGCAGTGTGGCACCGCACCGCTGCGCGGCGAGCGCCACCGCCGCGTCCCGGGCGGCGACCGCGTCCTCCACGGTGAGGGTGCGGTCGTCGGCGCGGAAGGCCAGCTTGTACGCCAACGACTTGCGCCCCTCCCCCACCTGCGCACCGGCGTAGACGTCGAAGAGGCGCACCGACTCCAGCAGCGTGCCGGCACCCTCCACCAGCGCTCCCTGCACCGTCGCGGCCGGCGTCGACGCATCCACGACGAGCGCCACGTCGATCAGCGCGGCCGGGAAGCTCGACATCGCCGGCGCCACGGTGACGCCGGGCAGTGGCAGCCCGTCCAGGTCCAGCTCCATCGCGCAGGTCCGGCGGGGCAGGTCGAATCCGGTACATGCCGCGGGATGCAACTCGCCGGCGTACCCGACGACTGCGTCGCCGACCAGCAGTTCGGCGCACCGGCCCGGGTGCCACGGTGCCCGGGCACCGGACCGCACGGTCAGCTCGACCCCGGCCGCAGCCGCGGCGAGGCGGGCGGCGTCGACCGCGTCGGCCCAGTCTGCCGCCCGACCGGCGCCCCACCAGCCGGCCGGTGCGGCCTCACCGGCGAGCACCGCAGCGACATGCCACGGCTGCGCGGGTACCAGCGTCTCGGCCGTCGCGAGGTCGGCGTCGGTCGGGCGTCGGTCCACCGGCAGCACCGGCGGCGCCCCAGCGGCGGCGGGCGGGAAAAAGACCTTTCCCACCTCGTACAACGCCAGGTCGCGCAGGCCGCGGCCGAGGTTTCGCCGCAGCGTGGTCAGCAGCGGCGGGAGCAGACTGGTGCGCAGCGCCGGTTCCTCGTCGGAGATCGGGTTGCGCAGCCGGACGGCGGCACGCACCGGATCGTCGGCCGGGATCCCGAGGGCGTCCAGCATCGCGGGTCCGACGAACGGGTAGCACAGCACTTCGACGTACCCGGCCTCGGCGAGCGCGCGCCCGACCGTGCGGCGCCGGCGCTGGGCGGCGGTCAGCCCGTTGCCCGGCGGTGCGACCGGCAACACGCTCGGGACCTTGTCGTACCCGTCGAGCCGGACCACCTCCTCGGCCAGATCGGCCGGGTCGGTGAGGTCGGGTCGCCAGGTCGGCGGCGTGACGACGAGGCGTTCGTCGTCGACCGGCGCCACCGACGCACCGATGCTCTCCAGCACCTCGACGACCCGCTCGCGCGGGTACGGCACGCCGGAGAGGCGCGAGGGCAGGTCCGCGGGGATGGTGATCGGCTCACGGTTGACGTGCGTGTCCAGGTCGCCGACCCCCGGGTCGACCTCACCACCGGCGTATTGCGTGAGCAGCCCGACCGCGCGCTCCAACGCGGGCAGCGTCAGTTCCCGGTCCACGCCGCGCTCCCAGCGCTTGGACGCCTCGCTGGAGAGCTTGTGGCGTCGGCAGGTGCGGGCCACCATCACCGGATCCCAGTGCGCCGCCTCGAACAGCACGTCCACTGTGGACGGCTGCACCTCCGACGTCTCGCCGCCCATGACGGCCGCCAGCGAGATGGGCGTCTCGTCCAGGCCGGCGTCACAGATCACCATGTCCTCCGGGTCGAGCCGGCGCTGCACCCCGTCCAGGGTGGTGAGGCGCTCCCCCGGCCGGGCCCGCCGCACGACCAGGTCGCCGTGCAACGACCGCAGGTCGAAGGCGTGCATCGGCTGGCCGAGGTCGAGCATGACGTAGTTGGTGATGTCGACCGGTAGCGAGATGGACCGCACGCCGGCGACGGCGAGGCGCCGGCGCATCCATTCCGGGGTGGCCGCGGCCGGATCCACGCCGCGCACCACGCGGGTCGCGAACCGGTCGCAGCCGGCCGGGTCCTCGACCCGCACCGGATACGCCGGCTCGGCGGTGCCGACGGCTGCCTCTCCCAACGCGGGGTCGGTGTAGGGGGCGCCGAGGGAGTGCGACAGTTCCCGGGCGACGCCCCGCACCGCCAGGCAGTAGCCCCGGTCCGGGGTGACCGCCAGCTCCACGACGATGTCGTCCAGCCCGACCAGCGGCCGGGCCTCGGCGCCGGGTGCCGCGGCGTCGGCCGGCAACACGATGATGCCGGCGTGGTCGTCGCTGACGCCCAGTTCCCGGCCGGAGCAGATCATGCCCTCGGAGATGTGCCCGTACGTCTTGCGCGCGGCGATCGCGAACCCGCCGGGCAGCACGGTGCCGGGCAGCGCCACCACCACGAGGTCGCCGACGGCGAAGTTGCTGGCACCGCAGATGATCCCGCGCGGGCGCTCCTCACCAACGTCGACCTGGCAGTACCGGATGGGCTTCTTCAGCCCGGTCAGCTCCTCGATCGCCAGGACGTTGCCGACGACCAGCGGGCCGTCCACGGTGGAGCGCAGATCGGCGATCTCCTCGACCTCGAGCCCGACCCGGACGAGTGCGGCGTCCAGCGCCGCCGCATCCAGATCGGCCGGGAGCGCGACGTGCTCGCGCAGCCATGACAGGGAAACCTTCATGTCTACAGCTCCATCCCGAAGGCGCGGGTGAACCGGGCGTCACCCTCAACCAGGTCCCGCATGTCGCCCGCGCCGTGGCGGAACTGCAGGGTGCGTTCGATGCCCATGCCGAAGGCGAATCCGGAGTACTCCTCCGGGTCGATCCCGCAGGCGGCCAGCACCCGCGGGTTCACCATGCCGCAGCCGCCCCACTCGACCCAGCGGGCCCCGTCGCGGTGCTCCGGGAACCACACGTCGAACTCCGCGGACGGCTCGGTGAACGGGAAGTACGACGGTCGCCAGCGGGTGGTGGCGTCCGGGCCAAACATGGCGCGGGCGAAGTGGTCAAGCGTGCCCTTGAGGTGCGCCATCGAGATGCCCCGGTCCACCACCAGGCCCTCCACCTGGTGGAACACGGGCGTGTGGGTGGCGTCAAGCTCGTCGGTGCGGTAGACCCGACCCGGACACACGATGTAGATCGGCGGTTGCCGGGTGGT
This sequence comes from Micromonosporaceae bacterium, assembly GCA_035296325.1. Classification (GTDB taxonomy): domain Bacteria; phylum Actinomycetota; class Actinomycetes; order Mycobacteriales; family Micromonosporaceae; genus DATHBD01. The sequence goes on from DATHBD010000063.1 coordinate 15,690, forward strand.
CATCACCCGCGCCTGCACCGGCGAGGTGTGAGTGCGCAGCACCAGGCCCGGGATGTCCACGAAGAAGGTGTCCATCATGGTGCGCGCCGGGTGGTCGGGCGCGATGTTGAGGGCGTCGAAGTTGTACCACTCCAGCTCGACCTCGGGGCCCTCGGCGATCTCGTACCCCATGCCGACGAACAGATCCCCGATGCGCTCGGTGAGCGTGGTCAACGGGTGCCGGGCCCCGCGCGGGCGGCGCGCCGTGGGCAGTGTGACATCGACCGCCTCCTCGGCGAGCACCCGCCGCTCCCGGTCGGCCAGCAGCGCCGCGTGCCGTGCCTCGTACGCGGCCGTCACGGCCGCGCGGGCCTCGTTGACGCGCTTGCCGGCCTCCGACTTCGCGGCCGGTGGCAGGGAGCCGATCTCGCGGCGGGCCAGCGAAACCGGGGCTCGGTCGCCCAGGTGCAGGTGGCGGACCGCGGCGAGGGCGTCCAGGTCGGTCGCACCGGCGAATGCCTTCTCCGCGCCGGCGACCGCGTCGTGCAGCGCGGCGGGGTCGAGCAGCGCCGCCTGCTTCGGGTCGTACGGATCGTTGCGGTATGTCATGACACGTCTCTTCCTCGCGCTGGCGACCGGGACAGTCTAGGCATGCGGCTGTGCCGCGGCCCGCCGGTGTGTCGAGGAAGCGCTCAGGGGTGGAGTCAGCCCCGCCGCCCGCCGCGACCGGCGGGCTCGGTAAACGTGATCATGCGGGGCCACCACGATGGGCTTTCGCCGAAGCGTACAGGCACACCGCCGCGGCCGCAGCCAGGTTCAGGCTCTCCGCGCGGCCGTGGATCGGCACCCGCACCCGGGCGTCGGCAGCCCCGCTCAGCACTGCCGGGAGGCCATGGGCCTCGGAGCCGAACAGCCACGCGGTCGGCCCGTCCAGGCCACCGGCGTCGGCGAGGGTATCGAGGTCGGTCTCGCCGTACGGGTCGGCGGCCAGGACGGCGATGCCGGCCCGGCGCACCGCGTCGATCACGTCCGCCGGGTCCGGGGCGCGCACCACGTCCACGTGGAACAGGCTGCCGGCGGAAGCCCGGACGGCCTTGCCGTTGTAGGGGTCGACCGCCTCCCCCGCGAAGACCACCGCGGCCGCACCGGCCGCGTCGGCGGTGCGCAGGACCGTGCCGGCGTTGCCGGGGTCACGGATGTCGACCAGGATCGCGACCAGTCGGGGCCGGCGGGCCAGCGCCGCACCCAGGGCGAGGTCGGGCTGTCGGCACACCGCGACGACGCCCTGCGGCTGCACCGTTTCGGTGAGCGCCGCGAGCGCCTCGTCGGTCACCAGTGACACCGGCGCGTCGACCGGCAGCAGGTCGGGGTGCCGATCGATGCCGCGTTCCGAAGCGAAGACCTCCACCACGCAATCCGGGCGGGTCAGCGCCTCGCGGACGGCCTGCGGCCCCTCGGCGAGGAAGAGCCCGGTCTGCTCCCGCTCGCGGCGGCGCTGCAGGCGCCGGGCAGCAACGACCCGGGGCGTGCGCGGTGTGTACACCGGCGGCGCCCCGGGTCGGGTGCGGTCCATCGATAGGCTGCCGGGCGCGTCAGGCGGCGGCGGCCGCGGTGCGCGCGACCTCGACGAGGCCGGCGAACGCGCGCTCGTCGTGCACCGCCATGTCAGCGAGGATCTTGCGGTCCACCTCGACACCGGCCAGGCGCAGCCCCTGGATCAGGCGGTTGTACGTCATGCCGTTGGCGCGGGCGGCGGCGTTGATCCGGGTGATCCAGAGCTGCCGGAAGTCGCCCTTGCGGTCACGACGGTCCCGGTAGGCGTACTGCATCGAGTGCAGCATCTGCTCCTTGGCCTTGCGGTACAGCCGGGAGCGCTGACCGCGGTAGCCGCTGGCGCTCTCCAGGACCGTACGGCGCTTCTTATGGGCGTTGACTGCCCGCTTGACGCGTGCCACGGTTCGTACTCCTCATCATCGACCGCCCGATCGGCGGTCGTCAGCGTCTGGTGAGCCCGGGGGGTCACGGGCTCATGCGAACCGGCCCGCGGACGGGCCGGTCATACGTGCACTGGTAACGGCGCAGCCGCCTAGCGGGCCAGCAGTCGCTTGATCCGCTTGGTGTCGGCCTTGGTGAGCTCGACGGTGCCGGTCAGCCGGCGGGTACGGCGGGAGGACTTGACCTCCAGCAGGTGCCGCTTGCCGGCCTGCTCAGCGATGATCTTGCCACTGCCGGTGACCCGCACGCGCTTCTTCATGCCGCTGTGGCTCTTCATCTTCGGCATCGAACTCGTATCTCCCTATCGCCGGGCTCTCACCCAGTTGGATTGTCAACCCCGGTGACCCCTTGAGGGCCATCGTCGGGCTGGTGCTCTTCGCCCTCGCGGGGCGCCCCGGTCCTGGCGGCCGTGGCGGCCGTCTTGACGGCGCGGTGCGGTGCGATAACCATGATCATGTTTCGGCCGTCCTGCTTCGGCGCGGCCTCGACGAAACCCAGCTCGGTGATCTCCTCCGAGAGCCGACGCAGCAGCCGGAACCCCAGCTCGGGGCGGCTCTGCTCACGACCGCGGAACATGATCGTCACCTTGACCTTGTCGCCCGCCTTCAGGAACCGCACCACGTGACCCTTCTTGGTCTCGTAATCGTGCGGGTCGATCTTCGGGCGGAGCTTCATTTCCTTGATGACCGTCTGCTGCTGGTTGCGCCGCGCTTCGCGCGCCTTGATGTCGCTCTCGTACTTGAACTTGCCGAAGTCCATGAGCTTGCACACCGGGGGGCGCGCCATCGGCGCAACCTCGACCAGATCCAGGTCCACGTCGCCGGCCAACTGCAGGGCGCGCTCGAGCGGGACGATGCCCACCTGCTCACCCTCCGGGCCGACCAACCGGACTTCGCGCGCCCGGATCTGATCGTTGACACGTGGCTCGACGCTGATGAGGCCTCCTTCATCGGTTGTTCCGCGCGGCCGGTCGAGGCCACGCCCGTGGTTCGCCGCGGCGGCACCGCGGGCCCCGCGCAAAGCAGAAGGCCCCGGCAGATATGCCAGGGCCCGCTCGACCGGTCAGCGCACGCGCTCAGCACGCAACCTCGCCGGAAAGGCCGGAGGCCTCACCGTCGATTGACCGGGACCCGGCTGTCGCGAACATCAACGGCACGGGTGGGAGCGGGACGCTCCGCTTTACTGGCCGACACCGGTGCGCGGACGCACGGCGACGGCTGGTCGACGCGTCAAGCGTACCAGGTGTGCCGATCGGCACACGAAGGTGCCCTGCTAGGGCGTGCCGGACGGCTCCGTCGCACCTGACTCGCGGCTCTGGGCGAGCAGCGCACGCAGGCCCCGTGCCGCCCGGACCGCGTACTCCTTGTCGGTGGCCTGGATCGCCATCACCGCCACGGATTCGTCGTCCTGCAGATCGAGCATCACCCACGGCGTACCCCGCCCGAAACTGATCCCGCGGACCACCTGCCACGGCAACTCGTACGACCCAATCACGTTGCGGACCCGGATGCCGGTCGCGTCGGCCTCGACGCGCGGCCGGGCGAAGAGCAGGATGGCGAACGCCGTCACCACGCCCAGGCCGATCATGGCGAGCTGGTCGCCGCGCTGGAAGTAGCCCGGGCCGTCTCCGGTCGGCCCGTGCAGGCCGGTCGCGAGCAGCGTCATCGTGGCGAGCACCACCACCGCGGCGATCCAGCACGCCACCCGGGCGCGGCGTGGCCGGGCCCGGACCACCTCGGACACCTCAGCCGTCACCAGCCCAGTCTACGAGGTCGCCCCACCGGGCAACGCGCCGCTGTCGGTGCGGATCACAGGCGGCAGGCGTGGATGTCGGTGACCAGGATCGCCCGGGCCCCCAGGTCGTACAGCTCGTCCATGATCCGGTGCACCTCGCCGCGCTGCACCATCGCCTGCACCGCCACCCAGCCCTCGCGCCGCAACGGCGAGATGGTCGGCGACTCGATACCCGGCGTCACCGCGGTGGCGGCATCCACCTGGTCGGTACGCACGTCGTAGGCGAGCAGCACGTACCGGCGGGCCACCAGCACCCCCTGCAGACGGCGCTGCAGCTGGGTCACCCGGGGCGAGTCGGTCGCCGCGCCGACGCGGCGGATCAACACCGCCGAGGACCGCAGGATCGGCTCCCCGACCGCGGTCAGCCCCGCCTGGCGCAGCGTGGAACCGGTCTCCACGACGTCGGCGATGACGTCGGCGACACCGAGCCGGATCGCGTTCTCCACCGCGCCGTCGAGCTTGACGACCTGCGCCTGCACGCCGTGCTCCGCGAGGTGCCGGGTGACGACGCCGGGGTAGGCGGTGGCGACGCGACGCCCGGCCAGGTCGGCTGGCAGGTCGTCCAGCGTGCCGGGCCGCGCCGCGTAGCGGAATGTCGCGGCGCCGAAGTCCAGATCCAGCAGTTCCTCGGCACCACTGTCGGCATCAATCATGAGGTCGCGCCCGGTGATGCCGAGATCGAGATCACCCGATCCCACGTACGTCGCGATGTCGCGCGGGCGGAGGTAGAAGAACACCACTTCGTTCTCCGCGTCGCTGCAGATCAGGTCCTTCGCGTCGGTGCGCTGGCGGTACCCCGCCTCGCGCAGCATCTGTGCCGCGGGCACGGACAGGGTGCCCTTGTTGGGCACGGCGATTCTCAACATGGCTCGGCTCCTATGGCTGGCAAACGGGAAGGTCGGTCCGATCGGTGGCGGTCGCGCCGTCACAGATGTCGGTACACGTCCTTGAGCTCGAGCCCGGTCGCCAGCATCAGCACCTGCGCCTGGTACAGCAGCTGCGCGATCTCCTCGGCCGCCCGCTCGCGGCCCTCGAACTCCGCGGCCATCCAGGACTCGGCAGCCTCCTCGACGACCTTCTTGCCGATCGAATGCACGCCGCGGTCCAATGCCGCGACGGTGCCCGACCCGGGCGTGCGTGCCTCTGCCTTCGCGCGCAGCTCGGCGAAGAGGTCGTCGAAGGTCTTCACGGGCAGGGATTCTGTCATACCGCTGGGCTGGCATTATGGTGTCGGTGCGGGACGACACGGAAAACCGCACCGCCGAGCCGGCCGGTGAGACAGGAGCACACGGTGAGCCCCTTGGATGAGGTCACTGCCACGATCGAGGCCACTCGACTGGTGCCGGTCGTGGTCATCGACGATGCGGCCGCCGCCGAGGCGCTCGGATCCGCGCTGGCCAAGGGCGGGCTGCGCTGCGCGGAGGTGACCTTCCGCACCCCCGCGGCCGAGGACGCGCTGCGCGCCATGGCGCGCAACCCGGAGATGTTCGTCGGCGCCGGGACCGTGCTCACGCCAGACCAGGTGGACCGCGCGGTCGCCGCCGGCGCGAAGTTCATCGTGTCCCCCGGGTTCAGCCCCACTGTGGTGCGGCACTGCCAGCAGATCGGCGTGCCGGTGTTCCCAGGGGTCGCGACGGCCACCGAGATCCAGGCCGCCCTTGAGGAAGGGCTGGGAGTCGTCAAGTTCTTCCCGGCCGAGCCGCTCGGTGGGCTGCCGATGATCAAGGCGCTCGCCGCCCCGTTCCCGGCCCTGCGGTTCATCCCGACCGGGGGCATCACCGCGGCGCAGCTGGGCGACTACCTCGGGCACCGCAGTGTCCTCGCGGTCGGTGGGAGCTGGATGGTCGCTCCCAAGCTGATCGCGGCCGCCGACTGGCCCGAGATCACCCGGCTGACCGCCGAAGCCGTCGCCGTCGCGACCAAGTCACCCGCCGCCTGATCCATCGCGCCGGCACCGTCCGGCGTGGCACGTTCCCCCGCCGGATCACCGGCGGCCAGTCCGGAGGAAGAACCATGGGCGCCCTGCAGATTCGACCGGCCGCGGAGTGCCGCTTCGATGCGGTTTCGCTGGGCGAGGTGATGCTCCGGCTCGACCCGGGCGAGGGCCGCATCCGGACCACCCGGCAGTTCCGCGCCTGGGAGGGTGGCGGGGAGTACAACGTCACCCGCGGCCTGCGGCGCTGCTTCGGCCTGCGCACGGCGGTGGTCACCGCGCTCGCCGACAACGACATCGGCCGCCTGGTCGAGGACTTCATCCTGCAGGGCGGCGTGGACACCTCGTTCCTGCGGTGGGTCGCCTACGACGGCATCGGCCGCAGTGTCCGCAACGGGCTCAACTTCACCGAGCGCGGATTCGGTGTACGCGGCGCGGTCGGCGTGTCCGACCGCGGCAACACCGCGGCGAGCCAGCTCCGCCCGGGCGACATCGACTGGGAGCGACTGTTCGGCGAGTTGGGCGTGCGCTGGTTGCACACCGGCGGTATCTTCGCCGGCCTCTCCGAGACCACCCCGGACGTGGTCGAGGAGGCGCTGGTGGCCGCGAAGCGCCATGGCACCGTCGTCTCCTACGACCTCAACTACCGGCCCAGCCTGTGGAAGGCCGTCGGCGGGCAGGCCCGCGCGCAGGAGGTCAACAAGCGGCTGGCCCGGTACGTCGACGTGATGATCGGCAATGAGGAGGACTTCACCGCGGCGCTGGGCTTCCAGGTCCCGGAGACCGACGAGAACCTCACCGCGCTCGAGGTCGCCAACTTCACGTCGATGATCGGCCAGGTCACCGCGGCGTACCCGAACTTCGCCGTGGTGGCCACCACGCTGCGCGCCGTGCACAGCGCGACCGTCAACGACTGGGGCGCGATCGCCTGGTCGGCGAAGGACGGGTTCGTCGAGGCGACGCACCGGCCCCGGCTGGAGATCCTGGACCGGGTCGGCGGCGGGGACAGCTTCGCCTCCGGCCTGGTGTACGGGCTGCTGCAGGGCTTCGACCTGGCCACCTGCGTGGAGTACGGCGCCGCCCATGGCGCACTCGCGATGACCACGCCGGGCGACACCTCCACGGCGACGCTCTCCGAGGTCGAGCGCCTGGTCAAGGGCGGCGGCGCCCGCGTCCAGCGCTGACCCCGCCCCGGGGCCCGGTACCGTGGCACGGATCGCACCCGTGATACGACCCGGAGGTCCCATGCCCGTATCCATCCGCTGGATCTCGATTGACTGTGCCGATCCGTACGCGCTGTCGCAGTTCTACAGCGCCGCGACCGGCTGGGCCACCGACACCGAGGATCAGCCGGGCGACGACGAGTGCGCCGTGTTGCCGCCGGCACCCGGGCACCCAGGGCTGCTGTTCACCCGCGTACCGGAACCGAAGACCGGCAAAAACCGGCTCCACCTGGACCTGCAGCCGCTGGACCGCACGCGGGACGAGGAGGTGGAGCGGCTCATCGCGCTCGGCGCCACCCACCTCGACGACCAGCGCCGGGGCGGGCTGGGATGGGTTGTGCTCGCCGACCCGGAAGGCAACGAGTTGTGCATGAACACCAGCCCGGCCGAGCGCGCCGCGGCGGAATGACCGCCCGGGGGTTCACCTCGGGCGGTCCCGCCCGGCTACTCGTCGAGGAAGGCCAGCGTCGTGGCCGCGAGCAGCGGTGAGATGCAGATGTCGTAGTGGGTCAGCCCGGGCAGGATGGCGAGCGCGTGCCCGCCCTTCGGGCGGCCCTCACCCATCCAGCCACCGTCCCGGAGGCCCCCGTCGAGCAGGCTGAAGATCTCGACGTAGTGGCTGGGCGGCGCCATGTCGGCATCGGCCGCGACGATGAGCGTCGGCACCTGCAGGCCGCTGACCTCGGCGGTGAAGTCGAAGTCCGGCGACATCGCCGCACCGATCTTGTCGAGGAGGCGCGGGAAGTCCTCGGGGCGGGGCGCGACGCGCTGGTAGAGCTGGTACATCGGGGTGTCCCGCAGGAACACGGCGGCGGCCGCGTTGACCCGGCGCTGCTGCTCGCGCATCTCCGGGTAGATCGCGTCGGACCGGATATTCGTCGACACCACGACGAGCCGGCCAACCTTGTCCGGGTACCTCGCCGCGGTGTGCAGCGCCACGCCGCCGCCGAGCGAGTAGCCCACGACGTCGGGCCGGTCCAGCCCGAGGTGGTCGATGAGCGCGGCGACGTCGTCGGCCATCAACCGGACGTCGAGTGGTCGCTCGATGTCGGCGGTGCGGCCGTGCCCCTGCAGGTCGACGGCGATGACCAGGTGCCGCTCCGCGAGCGCGTCGAGCACGGGCCCGAACATCTCGCCCGACCCGAGCCCGCCGTGCAGCAGGATCAGCGGCCGCCCGGTCCCGTGCGTGGCGACATAGAGGTTGATGCCGTTGACCTCGGCGTACCGGCCGGTGCCGGTCGCGTCGGTGATCCGATCGGTGGTGGTCATGAGTGCTGCTCCCTGGCGTGCTGGCTGAGGTTGTGGTCACCCGGTAAGACCAGCCGCCCGGCGCAAACTCATCGGCGCGCGGTCACGAACTTCCACTTGGATCGGCGGCGGCCAACGAGCGGATCGCCAGCGCGGCGTCGAGCGCGGCGACCACCGAGCTCCAGCCCTTGTCCTCGCTGGAGGCCGGCAGGCCGGCCCGGTCCACCGCCTGCTCGACGGTGTCCACGGTGAGCACGCCGTGCGCGACCGGGGTCGCCTCGTCCAGCGCCACCCGGGTCAGCCCGGCGGTGACCGACTGGCACACGTACTCGAAGTGCGCGGTCGCGCCGCGCATCACCACGCCGAGGGCCACCACCGCGGAGCACCGGCGGGCCAGCGCCTGCGCGAGGACCGGCAGCTCGACCGAGCCGGCGACGCGGACCACCCGCACGTCGGTCACTCCGCACGCCTTCGCGGCCGCCAGCGCCCGGTCGAGCATCTGGTCGACCAGCTCGGCGTGCCACCGGGTCGCCACGATGCCCAGGGAGAGGCCCTGTGCGTCCACGGTGGGCAGATCGGGGGCTCCGAAGCCGGCCATCTCAGGCTGATCCTTCCGTCAGTACGTCGAGTCCGTCGAGCAGGTGGCCCATCCGGTCCCGCTTGGTCCGCAGGTACCGGACGTTCTCCGGGTGCGGGCGGACCGGCATCCCCTCGCGGCCCAGTACGCGCAGGCCGTAGCCCTCCAGCCCGGCCCGCTTCGCCGGGTTGTTGGTGAGCAGCCGCATCGAACGGATGCCGAGGTCGGACAGGATCTGCGCGCCGGTGCCGTAGTCCCGGGCGTCGGCCGGCAGGCCCAGGTCGAGGTTCGCGTCGACGGTGTCCCGTCCGGCGTCCTGGAGCTGGTACGCCTCGAGCTTGTGCAGCAGGCCGATTCCCCGGCCCTCGTGTCCGCGGATGTAGAGCACCACACCACGGCCTTCCGCGGCGACCCGGGCCAGCGCCGCCTGCAGCTGCGGCCCGCAGTCGCAGCGCAGCGAGCCGAAGACATCCCCGGTCAGGCACTCGGAATGGACCCGCACCAGCACGTCCTGGCCGTCGCCGAGGTCGCCGTAGACCAGGGCCATGTGCTCCGAGCCGTCGGTCGTGGCGCGGTACCCCACCGCCCGGAAGACTCCGGACGTGGTCGGGATGCGGGCCTCCGCGACGCGCTCCACCTGGTACTCGGTGCGGAGCCGGTACGCGATCAGGTCGGCGATGGACACCACGGTCAACTCGTGCACCTCGGCGAAGGCCAGCATGTCCGGCAGCCGCATCATGGTGCCGTCGTCGTTGACCAGCTCGCACAGCACGCCCGCGGGCCGCAGCCCGGCAAGCCGGGCCAGGTCCACGGCCGCCTCGGTGTGCCCGGCCCGGTGCAGCACGCCGCCGGCGCGGGCCCGCAGCGGCACGACGTGCCCCGGCCGGGTCAGATCGGCCGGCGCCGTGGACTCGCCGGCCAGCAGCCGGATGGTGTGCGCCCGGTCGGCCGCGGAGATCCCGGTCGAGATGCCGTCCCGCGCGTCGACCGTGACCGTGTAGGCGGTCTTGCGCGGATCCTGGTTCACCGCGTACATCGGCGGCAGGTCGAGCCGGTCGCACTCGTCCTCGGTGAGCGGCACGCACACGAATCCCGACGTGTAGCGCACCATGAAGGCCACCAGATCCGGCGTCGCCAACTCGGCCGCGAAGATCAGGTCGCCCTCGTTCTCCCGGTCCTCGTCGTCCACCACGATCACGGCGCGGCCGGCCGCCATATCCTTGATCGCCTGCTCGATCGGCGCCAGGATGCTCATGACCGGCCCGCCTCTGCACGGCCGGCGAGGAGCTTCTCCACGTACTTCGCGATCACATCGACCTCCAGATTGACCGGGTCGCCGGGCCGCTTGTGCCCGAGCGTGGTGGTCTTGAGCGTGGCCGGGATCAGGCCGACCGAGAACGAATCCGCGTCCACCGTCACGACGGTGAGCGACACACCGTCAACGGTGATCGATCCCTTCGTCACGACGTACCGGGCAAGTCCGGCCGGTAGCGCGAACCGGACCAGGTCCCAGTGCTCGGCCGGCTCGCGACTGAGCATCTGCCCCACGCCGTCGACGTGGCCCTGGACCAGGTGCCCGCCGAGGCGGGTGGCGAGCGTCGCGGCGCGCTCCAGGTTGACCGGGTCACCCACGGTGAGCGCACCCAGGGACGAGCGGTCCAGCGTCTCCGCCATCACATCCGCGACGAAGATGTCGCCGTCCAGTCCGGTGACGGTCAGGCACACCCCGTTGACCGCGATCGAGTCGCCGTGGCCGGCGTCGGCGGTGACGACGGGCCCGCGCACCGCGAGCCGGGCCGAGTCGGCGTGTCGGGTCAGCCCGGCGACTGCGCCGAGTTCCTCCACGATGCCGGTGAACATGGGCTCACTCCTTCCGAAGGCTGGCGGTCAGGCGGAGGTCCGGCCCGATCCGCAGCACGTCCAGCAGTTCCAGGTCGATCGCCTCGTGGATGGTGCCGATGCCGGCGTCGCCCAGCGCCGGCAACCCCGCGCCCAGAAGTTTCGGCGCCACGTAGGCGACCACACGGTCGACGAGTCCGGCGCGCAGGAACGCGCCGGCCAGGGTCGGGCCGCCCTCGATCAACGCCGATCGCACGCCCCGTCGGTAGAGCAGATCCGCCAGCCGGGTCAGGTCGACCCGGCCGTCCGGGGTCGATCCCACGTCCGCCGTGGTCGCGAGCCAGGTGGGCGCGGCGGCATCGCGGACCTTGGCGCCCTCGGGAGTACGGCCGGAGCTGTCCACCACGACCCGCAGCGGCTGCCGGGCACCCGGGGCGGCGTCCGCCCGGCGCACGGTCAGGCTGGCGTCGTCGGCAAGCACCGTGCCAACCCCGACGATGATGGCGTCGACGGTGCCCCGCAGCGCGTGCACGTCGGCCCGGGCCTGCGGTGAGGTGATCCACTGGCTGGTGCCGTCGGCCGCCGCGGCACGCCCGTCCAGCGTCGCGGCGACCTTCCAGATCAGAAACGGCCGCCCCCGCCGGATGGCCGTGAGCCAGCCGATCAGCACCTGGTACGCCTCGTCCTCACGGACGCCGGTGACCACTTCGACGCCGGCGGCGCGTAGCGTGTCCAACCCACCGGCGGCTATCGGGTTCGGGTCCCGCAGCGCGACCACGACGCGGGCCACCCCCGCGGCGATCAGCGCCTGGGTGCACGGGCCGGTCCGGCCGGTGTGGTCACACGGCTCCAGCGTCACGACGGCAGTGCCGCCGCGGGCGGCCCCGCCGGCCCGGGCCAAGGCGGTGACCTCGGCGTGTGGGCCACCGGCGGGCGCGGTGCGGCCCTCGCCCACCACGGCACCGGACCGGTCCAGCACGACGGCGCCGACGCTCGGGTTGGGGCTGGTCTGGCCGAGCCCGAGCCGGGACAGGTCGATGGCGCGGCCCATGGCCGTCTGCTCGTCGATCACTGCCGCGCTCCCGTCGCTCCGCCCGGAACACTGCGCGGCGGGTGACGGAGGGCAGGCGGGGAAGCGGGCACGCGGAGGAGCCGCGACGCCCACAATTGCCCGACGGTGCGGACACACCGACGGACGCTCCCGCGCGCTGCTCCCATCCGGACTTTCACCGTCGGCCCCGAAGTCTCATCGGGTCCACCGGCTGATGGCATCAGCCGGGTCGCGGGCTTATCTGCTCCTCAGGGAGCGGAATCACCGCCGGTTCGGAATTGCACCGAGTCCCGCCAGCGCGTGGTGGGTACCTCTGCCGAGTCTCGCACACCGCGCGGCCCGGATCGAGCCATCCGCGACACACCTCACACCGGCGCCGCGCTGGGGTCGATGTCCGGGTTGTTGCGGCGGTCGATCGCCACGTATGAGCCCTTGTGCTTCTTCGCCACCGTCTTCATCTCCGAGGCGATCGCGACCAACTCGCGCGGGTCGGTGTAGGTCCGGCTGGTCGACAGCGCCACCCCGATGGAAAGCGTCACCAGGTTGACCTGGATGACGTTGCCGTTGCGCTGCGCGATCTCCAGGTATCCGCGCTGGGCGTCCACCGGGTCGTACAGCGCGTCGGACGCCGCCTCGAAGTCCAGAACGGCGCGCTGCGCGACCGGGTACACCTGCTCCGGGGTACAGACCACAATGAAATCGTCACCGCCGACGTGGCCCAGGAACGCCGGCGGCAGCGCCACGTCCACCACGGCGCGGAGCAGCGCGCGGGCCAGCGCGCTGATGAACTCGTCGCCACGGGCAAACCCGTACGCGTCGTTCACGCTCTTGAACCGGTCGATGTCCATGTGGCACACCGCGTAGTCGGTGCCGGACCGCTCGCGGTCGGTCAACTCGCGCAGGATGCGGGTGTTGCCGGGCAGGCCGGTCAGCGGAGAGACCTCCCGGTACTCCTGGTTGCGGCGCAGCGTGGAGCGCACCCGGGCCACCAGTTCCAGCGTGTCGAACGGCTTGACCAGGTAGTCGTCCGCGCCCGCGGTGAGCCCGACCACCTTCTCGGCGGTCTGGCCCTTCGCGGTGAGCAAGATGATCGGCATTGCCGCGGTCATCGGGTTGGCCCGCAGTCGCCGGGTCAGCTCGATGCCGTCGATCTTGGGCATCATCCAGTCCAGGATCGCCAACGCCGGCTGCCGCTGCCGGATCAGTTCCAGGGCCGTCGCGCCGTCGTGTGCGATGACGACCTCGTAGCCCTGCAGGCGCAGGTTCACCTCGACGAACCGGGCGATGTCCACATCGTCGTCGACCACGATGATCAGGTCCGCGGGCGGCGGCGCGGGCACCGCCGCAGCCGGGACGCCGGAAGGTGGCGGACCGGCGGGCGGCGGAGCCGTCGGCGAAGGTGCGCGGGGCGGACTTGCGGCGGGTGACCCGCCGGGAGGGGGCGGGGCAGCCGGCGGCGGGGCGGCGGACATCGTCAGACCGGGTCGCCCTCGGTGACCCAGCCCACGGGTGCCCCCGACCCCATCGACCCGGATGTGTCGACGCCCTCGGTGGCGAGGCGACGCAGGCGCCGGACCGCCTCGGCGGGGTCATCGGCGCCGTAGACCGCGGTACCCGCCACGAACGCGTCGGCACCGGCCTCTGCCGCAGCGGCGATCGTGTCCTCGGCGATCCCGCCGTCCACCTCGATGCGTAGCTGAAGATGGCCGGACGCCACCCGACGGCGCAGGGCCCGCACCTTGTCGAGCAGCTCCGGGATGAAGCTCTGGCCGCCGAAGCCCGCCTTGATCGTCATGATCAGCAACGTGTCGAAGTGCGGGAGCAGATCGAGGTACGGCTCGATCGGCGTGTCCCGGTCGATCGCCAGCCCGGCCCGCGTGCCCGCGGCGCGCAGATCGCCAGCGAGTGCCACCGGATCCTTGGCCGCCTCGGCGTGGAACGACACGTTGTACACGCCGGCCTCGGCGTACCCCAGAGCCCACCGCTCCGGCGCGTCGATCATCAGGTGGCAGTCCAGCGGCAGGGTCGTGGTGCGCTGCAGGCTGCGCACCACAGGCAGGCCGATGGTCAGGTTCGGGACGAAATGGTTGTCCATGACGTCGACATGGAGCCAGTCGGCGGCACCCTCCACGGCACGGGCCTCATCGGCCAGGTGGGCGAAGTCTGCGGCGAGCAGGCTGGGAGCGACGATCAGCGACGGCACGGTCACCCGGCAAGTGTACGAAGGTCAGCAAGTCCACAGCGCAGGGCCATCGGCGCCCCCGCGCTCCGGCGATAGACTGGCCCGGATCAGCTCGCCGCTCCGGCTGTCGGAAAGGTCCGTATGCCCATGAGCACCTCAGAGCTCCGACGCACCGAGCCCGGCCCGGATGACGCACTCTCCGTTGCGGTGTCGGTCAGCCCCGCCACCGGCCGGGTCACCGTGGTCGCCGCCGGCGAGGTCGACATCGTCAGCGCGGAGCGGCTGGGCGCAGCCCTGACCAGCGTGCTGGACCACCCGCCGTCGGGGCTCGACGTGGACCTCGGCCAGGTGACGATGCTGGACTCCACCGGCATCAGCGTGCTGATGAGTGCCCGGGCGCGGGCCGCCGCGGCCGGTTGCCAAATGACGGTCACGGCGGTGCAGCCCTACGTCCGTCGGGTCCTGGGCATCTGCGGCCTGCTGGACGCACTCAACGTCGCTCCGTGACCGGTGGCGGCGAGCCGATCAGGGCAGCCGCCGCAGCAGGGACAGGTACATCGCGTCGGTGCCGTGCCGGTGCGGCCACAGCTGCACGTCCGGCCCGTCGCCGAGCCCCGGAACCCCCGGCAGCAGCGGCCGGGCGTCCACCGGCTCCACCTCGATCGCAGAGCGGCGTAGGGCCTCGTGCACGCTGACCCGCGTCTCCACCTGGTGCGGTGAGCAGGTCACGTACGCCACCACCCCGCCGGGCCGGACCGCCCGCAGCGCCGCGCCCAGCAGCTCGCGCTGCAGCCGGGTCAGCGGTGGCAGATCGCTCGGCGCCTTGCGCCACCGCGCCTCGGGCCGCCGCCGCAGGGCCCCCAGACCCGTACAGGGCGCGTCGACAAGCACCCGGTCGAAGGTCGCCTCGGGCAGCGCCTCGTGCCGGCCGACCTCACGCCCGTCGGCGGTGACCACCTCCACCGGCAGGCCACGCACGGCCTGCGCCACCAGTGCCGCGCGGTGCTCGCTCACGTCCACCGCGGTCAGCGTCGCGCCCTGCTGCTCAGCGAGTGCGCCGAGCAGCCCCGCCTTGCCACCCGGCCCGGCGCACAGGTCGAGCCACCGCTGCGGTGGATTTCCGGAGACCGGTGCGGCAGCCAGCGCCGCCGCGACGAGCTGACTTCCCTCGTCCTGCACGTGGGCCAGGCGACGGGCCAACGCCGGGATGCTGCCGGGCGGGCCGCCCTCCAGCGTGACCGCGTACGGTGACCACCGGCCCACCGAGCCCCCCGACTGCGCGGCGAGTTCCGCTGCGGTGATCCGGCCCGGTCGGGCGCACAGCTGCACGGCGGGCGGGGCGTTGTCGGCGGCGAGCGCCGCCGACAGTTCCTCCATCGATCCGCCGAGCGAGTCAAGCAACGCCCGGACGATCCACGGCGGGTGCGCGTGTGCCAACGCCAGGTGCCCGATCGGGTCGTCGGCGTAGGGCGGAGCCAGCGCGGCCAGCCAGTCGTCGATCGGCCGTTCCCCCACCCGGCGCAGCACCGCGTTCGCGAACCCGGCCGCGCCGGGCACCAGGGAGCGCACCAGATCCACGGTCGTGGCGGTGGCGCCGTGCGCGGCGACCCGGGTGTAGAGCAGCTGGTACGCGCCGAGCCGCAGCGCGTCGCGCACCGGCGGATCGATCCGCTCCACCTCCCGGTCGGCGGCGGCGGCCACGATCGTGTCCAGCGTGCCGGACATCCGCAGCGTGCCGTACGCCAGTTCGGTGGCGAAGGCGGCATCCCGCCCGGTGACCCCGCGCTCGCGCAGCACCCTGGGCAGCAGCAGGTTGGCGTACGCGTCGTCGGTGTGCACCGCCGAGATCGCCTCGTACGCCGCCTCGCGGGCCGGGTCGATGGAGGGCCGGCGGCCTCTGGGTGGGCGGGGCAGCTTGTCGCCACGACCACCGGTCGGGCGGGGGCCGGGCCCACGACGGGCGCCCGTCACCTGGGGACATCCCCGTCCGCCAGGTCCCCGAGGCGTTCCCCGTCGCCGATGCGGGTGCCGCGGGCCCACGCGTCGGCCGGCATCGGCTTCTTGCCGGCCGCCCGTACCTCGCCCAGCGCCACCGCGCCGGATGCGGTGCCGGCGAGCACCCGGCCCCGCTCCACCCGCAGCTCCCCCGGGGCCAGCTCGGCGGCGTCGACACCGACCGGTGTCACCGGGCCGAGCTTGAGCCGGTCACCGCGGAAGGTCGTCCACGGCCCGGGCGCGGGGGTGCACGCCCGCACCCGCCGGTCCACCGCGAACGCGGGTTCGGTCCACCGGATCCGGGCGTCCTCGACGGTGAGCTTGGGCGCCAGGGAGATCCCGTCGGCGGGTTGCGGCACCGCGGTCAGGCCCCCGGCCGCGATCCCGTCGAGTACCGACACGAGCAGGCCGGCGCCGGCCGTGGCCAACCGGTCCAGCAGCGCGCCCGAGGTGTCGTGCGGCCCGATCGGCTCGGTCAGCGTGCCGTACACCGGGCCGGTGTCCAGGCCCTCCTCGAGCAGGAAGACGCTCGCCCCGGTGATCTCGTCGCCGGCCAGCACCGCGTGCTGCACCGGCGCCGCCCCGCGCCAGGCGGGGAGCAGGGAGAAGTGCAGGTTCAGCCAGCCGTCACCCGGGATGGCCAGGGCCACCGGAGGCACCAGCGCGCCGTAGGCGACGACCGGCACGCACTGCGGCGCAAGGACCTTCAGCCGGTCGAGGAACTCCGGCTCGCGGGGCCGCGGCGGGGTGAGCACCTCGATGCCCCGCTCGTCGGCCCACGCGCCCACCGGCGAACGAACGAGCTGGCGACCCCGCCCAGCCGGCGCGTCCGGGCGGGTGACCACGGCCACCAGCTCATGGCCGGACGCCGCGATCGCGTCGAGGGCGGGCAGCGCGACGGCGGGGGTACCGGCGAAGACCAGGCGCATTCCCGACGCACTCAACCGAACAGCCCACGGCCGGCGTGCGGGCTGGTCTTGACCACCGGAGGCGCGTCGGCGTCGTACCACTCGGCGGCCCGGATGGCCTTCATGGCCTCCTTGCGCGCCGCCGCGTCGAGCCGATCGACGAAGAGCACGCCGTCGAGGTGATCGGTTTCGTGCTGGACGCAGCGCGCCATCAGTCCGGTGCCCACGATCTGCATCGGATCACCATAGGAGTTGAACCCCTTCGCCACGACGTGCTGGCGGCGCTTGCAGTCGAAGTACAGCCCAGGGATGGACAGGCACCCCTCGGGCCCGTCCTGGTCCTCGTCGTCCGGGAAGCTCAGGTCCGGATTCACCAGGTAGCCCAGCACGTCGTCCACGTCGAACGTGAACACCCGCACGCCCACCCCGATCTGCGGCGCGGCCAGGCCGCTGCCCTCCCGCTCCCGCATGGTGTCGGTGAGGTCGGCGATCAGGCGGCGCAACTCCTTGTCGAAGTCGACCACGGGATCGGCGGGCGTGCGCAGCACCGGGTCTCCGAACAGGCGGATGGGCTGAATGGTCACCCGGGCACTCCTTACGAAACACATCGGCGCTTGCAGCCTTCAAGCCTACCCAGTCGTCGATCCGGTCTCAGTGTCGGCTCAGCAAGCCTGAATAGGCTCGGTGCGTGCCGATCAACTCGTCGCCGCGTCGGATCGGCCTTTCCGCCCTACTGCCCTACCTCGGCGCGCACCGCCGGGCGCTGGTCGCCGTGGCGGTGCTCTCCCTCGCCGGCGCGGGCGCCACCCTGCTCCAGCCGGTCCTCACCCGCCAGGTACTCAACACCGTCGGCGCCCGGCAGCCGGCCGGGGAGACCATCGCGGCGCTGGTCGCTGTGCTGCTTTTCGCCGCCGGGCTGAGCGCGGTGCGCGACTACCTGCTGCGCCGTACCGCCGAGGGCGTGGTCCTCTCCTCCCGCCGCCGGCTCGCCGCGCACCTGCTGCGCCTGCCGATCGCCGAGTACGACCAGCGCCGCACCGGTGATCTGCTCTCCCGCGTCGGGGCGGACACCACGCTGCTGCGCGCGGTGGTCACCTCCGGGCTCTTCGAGATCGTCACGAGCGTCGTGCTCGCCACCGGCGCGACCATCGGCATGCTGATCATCGATCCGCTGCTCTTCGGCGTCACGCTGATCGGGGTGACGATCGGCCTCGGCTTCGGGGTGCTGTTCGCCAAGCGGATCCGCCCCGCCTCGATCCAGGCCCAGGAGCGCATCGGGGAGATGACCGCAGCCGTCGAGCGGGCCATCTCCGCCGCCCGTACCATCCGGGCGAGCCGGGCCGAGGCGCGGGAGATCGCCACCGTCCATGCCGGTGCCGACGCGGCGTACGCCGCCGGCGTGCGGATCGCCCGGCTCCAGGCGGTGATCAGCCCGATCGCGTCGGCGGCCGTGCAGGGCTCGCTGCTGCTCGTGGTGGGCATCGGCGGCGCCCGGGTGGCCAGCGGCTCGCTCACCGTCGGGGATCTGGTGGCCTTCGTGCTGTTCCTGTTCTTCCTGGTCATGCCGCTTGGGCAGGCGCTCAACGCGTACACCCAGCTGCAGGCCGGTCTGGGCGCGCTGCAGCGGATGGAGGAGGTGCTCGACCTCCCGCTCGAGGACGCCGCAGATGCGCGGGCCACCGGCACCGTCCGGGTCGCGACATCCCGCGCCCCGACGTCCCGTGTCGGCCCGACGCCGGCCGTCGAGTTCGACCGGGTCACGTTCGCCTACCCGGACGGCGACGCGGTGGTCCGGGACGTGAGCTTCACCGTGCCGTACGGCACCCGCACGGCCCTCGTCGGGCCATCCGGCGCCGGGAAGTCAACGCTGCTGGCGCTGGTGGAGCGCTTCTACGAGGTGACCGGCGGCGCGCTGCGGGTGGGTGGCGTCGATGTGCGCGAGATGCCCCGCGACGGCTTGCGGGGGCAGCTCGGGTATGTCGAGCAGGAGGCCCCGGTGCTGGCCGGCACGCTGCGCGAAAACCTGGCGCTCAACGCCCCCGACGCGACGGATGAACAGATGCTGGCCGTGCTGGAGCGGGTCAACCTGCTCGATATCGTGCACCGCGCGCCGCTGGGCCTGGGCGCACCGGTCGGTGAGGGCGGCGTCCTGCTCTCCGGCGGCGAACGGCAGCGCCTGGCCATCGCCCGGACGCTGCTGGCCGCCCCGGCGATCCTGCTGCTCGACGAGCCGACCAGCAACCTCGACGCGCGCAACGAGGCGGCCCTGCGCCAGGCGATCGACGCCGTGGCCACGGAGCGGACGATGATCATCGTGGCGCACCGGCTCTCCACCGTGGTGGACGCCGACCAGATCGTGGTCCTCGACGCGGGGCACGGCGGCGGCGGTCGGGTGGTGGCGATCGGTCGGCACGACGAACTGACCGAGACCAGCCCGCTCTACCGGGAACTGGCGACCAACCAGCTCCTCGTGTCCTAGCCCGGCCGGGCTGACTATCGTGACCTGAGTGACGGGGCTGGATTTCTTCGACGATTTCGCGATCGACCGGGTCGCCGTCGGCGAGGTGACGCTGCGGGTACGCCATGCCGGCAACGGCCCGCCCGTGCTGCTGCTACACGGTCATCCCCGGACCCACGCCACGTGGCACCGGGTCGCCCCGCTGCTCGCCGACACGCACACGGTCGTCTGCCCGGACCTTCGCGGGTACGGCGAGTCGTCCAAGCCGGCCACGACGCCGGACCATTCGCCGTACGCCAAGCGGGCCATGGCCGCCGACTGCCTCGCGTTGATGCGGCACCTCGGTCACGAACGCTTCGCCGTGGTCGGCCACGACCGCGGTGGGTACGTCGCGCTGCGCACCGCGCTGGATCACCCAGCAGCCGTGACCCACCTGGCGGTGCTCGACGACGTCCCGATCGGCGCGGCGCTGGAGCGCTGTGACGCGCGCTTCGCGGCCCGGTGGTGGCACTGGTTCTTTCTGGGCCAGACGGACAGTCCGGCGGAGCGGGTGATCTGCGCCGATCCCGACGCGTGGTACGGCGGGAGCCCGGCCCGGATGGGGGAACGCGCGTACGCCGACTACCGGCGCGCCATCGGCGATCCGGCGACGGTGCACGCGATGTGCGAGGACTACCGCGCCGGGCTGGGCGTGGACCGTGCCCACGATGACGCCGACCGGGCGGCCGGACGGCGGGTGCGGTGCCCGCTGCTGGTGTTGTGGGCCACCGGGGACGACCTCGGCGACCTGTACGGCGACGTGCTGGAGGTGTGGCGCCCGTGGGCCGACGACCTGCACGGCGCGCCGTTCCACAGTGGACATCACATGGCCGAGGAGGCGCCCGGGCCCCTCGCCACCCGGTTGCTGGCGTTTCTGGCCGGCCAGCCGTCGGGGTCCACCACGACGGGCCGTCCGAATCGGACGTGATCCGACTCGAGGCTGTTGTCGTCCATCGCACAGGGTGAATCGATCCGAATATGTGCGAGCCGGTAAGCGATCACGCCCGGTACGGTCCCGGAATGACGCCTCTCCTCCACATCACCGAACGGACGACCTGGACGACCGCCCTGCGGACCGGCTGGTACCGCACCTCGACCCGGGGCCTCACGCTTGACCAGCAGGGCTTCATCCATTGTTCCCTGCCTCACCAGCTACGTAGCGTCGCCGAGTACGTCTACGGCGACGCCGGGGACCTGGTGGTTCTGGTGATCGACGGCGAGCGCCTCAGCGCACCGGTGGTGTACGAAGCGCCGGAGCCCGGTGCCGAGAAGTACCCGCACATCTACGGGGCGGTGCCGACCAGCGCAGTGAGCGAAGTTGTCCCGGTCGAGTACGACAGCGCGGGGCGCATGCTCCTACCCTGGTAGGAGGCTACCGGTCGCGCTGGGCCTCCAACCATTCCTGGTTGTCGCGGAGGATCCAGGCGTAGCTGTACAGCGCGAAGGAGATGAGAAACCAGGCGAAGGCGAACGCCGCACCGAGCGCGGAGTACTTCGCGTCCACTCGGACGCATGACAGGCCCACCACCACGGCCACGACCATCGTGCGGTGGCGGCGGACTACAGCAACTCGAGCGGGTCGATCTGGACCCGCACCGGGTCCGGCGCCTTGCGGGCGCTGCGCACGCCCAGCGCGGCCTTCAACGCCGCGGCCAGGCCCGCGCCACTGCTCCGCGACGTGCGGATCAGCATCCGTTCCTGACCCTCCGCCGCCGGCACCGGACCGAGCACCTCGGCGCCGTCCGGGAGCTGCGCCGCGCCGAGGAGGTCGGCCACGGCATCCGGTACGCCGGTCAGCGACGCCACCCGGGCCGCCGGGGGGAACCTCAGCTCACGCCGCTCGGCCAGCTCCCGGGCGGCGAGCCAGCCCGGGTCGAACCGCACCAGTGCCTGCACCGTGGGCACCGCCGCGTCGGCGACAACGACCACGCGCCCGCCCTGTGCGGCCGGCCGGGCCAGCGCGGCGGCCGCGAACCAGCGCCGCAGCGTCTCCTCCCCCGCCCGCAGGTCCGCGCGGGTGAGCAGCGCCCAGGTGTCGAGCAGCAGCACGGCACCGTACCCACCGACCGCGACCGGCTCGGCGCCCGGCGTGGCCACCACGAGCGTCGGCTCGGCGGGAACCTCGGCGAGCACGCCGTCGCGGCCCGAGGTCCGCACCGACGTGCCGGCGAACGCCCGGGCCAGTTCCTCGGCGGTACGCCGGGCGCCGGTCACCGCGGCGCGCAGCCGTCGCCCGCCGCAGTGCGGGCAGGTGTACGCCGCGGCCGGCCGGCCGCACCACCGGCACGCCGGCGACGCGGAAGCGCTGGGCAGCGCGAGCGGACCGGCGCAGGACGGGCAGCGGGCCGGCGTGTGGCACTCCGCGCACGCCACCGACGGCAGGTACCCCCGCCGGGGCACCTGGATGAGCACCGGCGCGCCGGCACCCAGCGCGTCCCGGGCGGCCTGCCAGGCGACACTGGGCAGCCGCGCCGAGGCCGCGGCCGGGTCCCGGGCCAACTGCACGTCGTCGCCCACCGGCAGCACCTGCGGCGCACGGCGGCGCACCGCGTCGCGGTCGGCCACGAGATCCTTCGCCCACCCGGCCTCCACCAACTGCTGCGCCTCCGCGCTGCGGGTGAAGCCGCCGAGCAACGCGGCGCAGCCGGTGAGCTCGGCCCGGGTGAGCAGCACCTGGCGGGCGTGCGGGTAGGGCGCGCGGGGCTCGGCGTGCAGGTCGTCGCCGTCGTCCCAGAGGCACACCAGGCCCAGATCGGTGACGGGTGCGAACGCCGCCGCACGGGTACCCACGACAATGCGGACGTCGCCGCGGCTGGCACGCAGAAAGCGCCGGTACCGCTCCGACGGACCGATCGCGGCGGACAGGGCGACGTGGCCCGCCGGGCTGCCGTGTGCGGCGTTCAGCGCCGCGTCCAGCCGGTCCAGATCGCGCTGGTCCGCCACGACGAGGAGCGCACCGCGACCGGCCCCCGCCACGGCGAGCGCGGCCTCCGCGAGGCGGGCCGGCCAGTCCTCGCCGGGCAGCGCCGTCCAGACCGCCCGCGGCGCCCGACCGTCGGCGAGCGCGCGCAGGTAGGCGGCGCCGGCGGGGTAGCTGCCCCAGCCGTGGCCAGCAGACTGTCCCGGCACCGCCTCGGCGCCCCCGGTTGCCGCCTCGGCGCTGGCGGCCGCACCCGGCCCGGCGGCCGCCTCGGCGCGGGCGTGCCGTGGCGGTACGGCGAGCCGCAGGACATCGGCGAGGGTGCCGGCATACCGGTCGGCAACTGCCCGGGCGAGTTGCGCGATCTCCGGGCGCAGCACCGGCTCCGCGGAGACGACCCGATCGAGGTAGGACAACCGGCCGCCGTGCTCCGAGGCGTCCGCCCGGGACAGCACGTACCCGTCGACGAGCTGGCCGGCGAAGCGCACCCGCACCCGGCAACCCGGCACGGCCAGCCCGGCCATCGACGCCGGTACCAGATAGTCGAACGGCCGGTCGAGGTGCGCCAGCGGCAGGTCGACGCAGATTCGCGCGACCGGCTGCTCGGCGGCCGGCTCCTGGACCCGACGCGTGCCGGGCCCGGCCCTGGCACGCTGCCGCGCGGCCGTGCGACCCGGTGCCGGACCATCGGTCACGTCCGGGTGCTCGGATGACCCGGTGGCGGCTATGCCGGCCCCAGCGCAACCAGAAGCGTGATCCTGGAAGATCGCACACCGGGAACGGTGCCCGTGCTTCCAGGATCACGCTGCGGGACGCGGACGACCACGGCTGGACCGGGGACGGTTAGGCGGTGGCCGCGGACTTGAGCTCGTCGACCCGATCGGTGCGCTCCCAGGTGAAGCCCTCCCGGCCGAAGTGCCCGTACGCGGCGGTGCGCTGATAGACCGGCTTGAGCAGGTCCAGGTCACGGATGATGGCGGCCGGGCGCAGGTCGAAGACCTCGCTGATCACCTTCTCGATCCGCTCGACCGGCACGTTCTCGGTGCCGAAGGTCTCGACGAACAGGCTCACCGGGTGTGCCTTGCCGATCGCGTACGCCACCTGCACCTCGCACCGCTCGGCGAGCCCGGCGGCGACCACGTTCTTGGCCACCCAGCGCATCGCGTACGCCGCGGAGCGGTCCACCTTCGACGGGTCCTTGCCGGAGAAGGCACCGCCGCCGTGACGGGCGTACCCACCGTAGGTGTCGACGATGATCTTCCGCCCGGTGAGCCCGGCGTCGCCCATCGGGCCGCCGATCTCGAAGCGGCCGGTCGGGTTGACCAGGAGGCGGTACCCCTCGACGTCGATGCCCAGATTCGCCAGCTCGGGCTCGATGACGTGCTCGCGCACATCCGGGGTGAGCAGCGACTCCAGCGAGATGTCCGGCGCGTGCTGGCTGGAGACCACGACGGTGTGCAGCCGGACCGGCTTGTGCCCCTCGTACTCGATGGTGACCTGGGTCTTGCCGTCCGGGCGCAGGTAGGGCACGGTCCCGTCCTTTCGGACCGCGGAGAGCCGTCGGGCCAGCCGGTGCGCGAGCGCGATCGGCAGCGGCATCAGCTCGGGTGTCTCGGTGCACGCGAAGCCGAACATCATGCCCTGGTCGCCGGCGCCCTGAAGGTCGAGCGCGTCGTCGGCCTCGCCGGTGCGCTCCTCGATCGCCCGGTCGACGCCCTGGGCGATGTCCGGGGACTGCGCACCGATGGAGACGTTGACGCCGCACGATGCGCCGTCGAAGCCCTTCTTCGACGAGTCGTAGCCGATGCGCAGGATGGTGTCCCGCACGATGGCGGGGATGTCGGCATAGCCGTTGGTCGTCACCTCACCGGCGACGTGGACCTGGCCGGTCGTGATCAGGGTCTCCACGGCGACTCGGCTGGCAGGATCCACCCGCAGCAGGGCATCCAGGACACCATCGCTGATCTGGTCAGCGATCTTGTCTGGGTGGCCTTCAGTGACCGACTCGGACGTGAACAGGCGGCGCGCCAACGGGTGCTCCCTAGGGGTGGGACGACTGTTTCGGGCGAGTGTACGGCCCGGCCGTCACGCTGTGCAGAGCCCCCCGGTCGCAGTTCAACGGCCGGGCGACGCCGAAGGATACCCCCGGGTCAGGTGAAACATCTCCAGGACGAGATCCCACACGGCGTCGGCGAGGTCCTCCTTGCTCCGATCGTCCAGGATCACCTGACCTCCGGCCGCGGTGAGGACGACCGCGGCGTTGCGGTCGGAGCCGAACGTCCTGTCGGCGCCGACTTCGTTGACCACGATCAGATCCGCCCGTTTGCGGAGCAGCTTCTGACGGCCGGCCGCCAGGGCCACCTCGGTCGCCGCGGTCTCCGCCGCGAACGCGACGAGCACCTGCCCGGCGGCCTTGGCCGCGCCGAGCTCCGCGGCGATGTCCGGATTGGCGACCAACTGCAGGGTGGGCGCCTCGCCGTCAACCTTCTTGATCTTCTGGTCCTCGTAGCGTGCCGGTCGGAAATCGGCCGGGGCGGCGGCCATCACCACGGCATCGGCGCCCTTCGCGGCGGCGAGCGTGGCCACCCGCAGTTCCTCGGTGGTGCCGACGGGAACGAGGTCGACGCCGGCCGGCTCGGGCAGGACCACGTTCGCGGCAATCAGCGTCACCCGAGCGCCCCGGGCCACAGCGGTCCGGGCAAAGGCATACCCCTGCTTGCCGGAGGACCGGTTGCCGAGGAACCGCACCGGGTCGATCGGCTCCCGGGTGCCGCCGGCGGTGACCACCACGTGCCGCCCGGCGAGATCCGCCGGCCGGTCGGCTCGGGCCAACGCCCGGAGCGCCGCGGCGAAGATCTCCGCCGGGTCCGGTAGCCGACCCCGGCCGGTGTCGGCGCCGGTGAGCCGACCGACCGCGGGGTCGAGGACCAGGGCACCGCGCTCGCGGAGGGTCGCCACATTGGCGCGGGTGGCCGGGTGCTCCCACATCTCGGTGTGCATTGCCGGCGCGTAGAGCACCGGGCACCCGGCGGTGAGGAGGGTACTGGTGAGCAGGTCGTCGGCCAGCCCGTGGGCCGCCCGGGCGAGCAGGTCGGCGGTGGCCGGAGCGACCACCACCAGATCGGCCCGGCGGCCGATCTGGACGTGCGGCACATGCTGGGCGTCGTCCCACACGTCGGTGGCGACCCGTTCGCCGGACAGCGCCTCCCAGGTCGCGGCGCCCACGAACCGCAGCGCGGCGTCGGTCGGCACGACCCGGACCGAGTGGCCGCTCTCGGTGAACAGCCGCAGCAGCTCACAGGCCTTGTACGCGGCGATGCCGCCGCCCACGCCGAGCACCACCCGGGACGCCGGTCCCGGCGTGCTCCCGTGTGGTGCCATGGCGGGCGAAATCAGCCCTCGGTCGGCTCTGCGGTCAGGAGGCTGCCGTTGATCTCGCGCAGCGCGATCGACAGCGGCTTCTCCTGCGGCGTGGTCTCCACCAGCGGCCCGACGTACTCCAGGAGGCCCTCGCCGAGCTGGCTGTAGTAGGCGTTGATCTGGCGAGCCCGCTTGGCCGCGAAAATCACCAGGGCGTACTTCGACGTGGTCTTGTCGAGCAGCTCATCGATTGGCGGGTTGGTGATGCCCTCGGGGTTCGCGATCGTTCCGGCCACGGATGAACCTCAAAACTGTTGGAAGGGGGTTACGGGCGTCCATAACGAACCGAGTAATCCTACCAGTTCGTCCGCAGCCCGCTCGACGTCGTCGTTCACGATGGTGCGATCGAACTCCTTTTCGGCGGCCAGTTCCTCCCGGGCGTGCGCCAGGCGGACCCGGATCGTCTCGGCGTCCTCGGTCCCGCGGTCGACCAGCCGGTTCTCCAGCTCGGCGAAGCTGGGCGGGGCGAGGAAGACCAGGAGCGCGTCGGGCATGGTCTGGCGGACCTGCCGGGCGCCCTGGAGATCGATCTTCAGCAGCGCCGGGACCCCCCGGGCGAGCTGCTGCTCCACCGGCCGGCGGGGCGTGCCGTAGAGGTTGCCGGCGAACTCGGCCCACTCCAGCAGCTCACCGTCGGCGACCATCTGGTTGAACCTTGGCCGGTCCACGAAGTGGTAGTGCACCCCGTCGACCTCATAGTCCCGTTTCGGACGGGTGGTGGCGGACACGGACAGCCAAACCCAGTGCGAGCGCACCCGGATCAGCTCGATCACGCTGTCCTTCCCGACCCCGGAGGGGCCGGAA
This sequence comes from Micromonosporaceae bacterium, assembly GCA_035296325.1. Taxonomy (GTDB): domain Bacteria; phylum Actinomycetota; class Actinomycetes; order Mycobacteriales; family Micromonosporaceae; genus DATHBD01. The sequence goes on from DATHBD010000063.1 coordinate 42,055, forward strand.
AGGACAGTGAGTCGAGCTGCCGGGCGCGCGTCGTCGTCTCTGCTCACAGGATGTTTCTACCTAACGGCTAGCGGCCGTTGGCAGCGAACTCCCCAAGCAGAGCCTTTCGTTGCTGTTCGCCGAGGCCCCGCAGGCGCCGGCTATCAGCGATCTTGAGCTTCTCCATGATCTGGGTGGCGCGGATCTTGCCGATACCGGGCATCGCCTGCAGCACAGCCGACACCTTCAGCTTGCCGACAACGTCGTCGGCCTCGGCACGGTCCAGCACTGCCGCCAGCGTGGTCTTGCCCTGCTTGAGTTGCTCTTTCAGCTCAGCACGAGCCTTACGAATTTCAGCGGCCTTCTCCAGTGCGGCAGCGCGCTGTTCCGGGCTCAATGACGGGAGCGGCACCAGGTCTCCTCAGGTCCCTTGACGAGTGGGGTTCTAGCGCCGGAAAACTAGCGGGCGGCTGCGTTTTCGGCAACGCCACCCCCGCCACAACGGGCCGGGGCGACCAGGTATGGGTCACGTCGGAATGGTCAATGCGCGCACACACGCGTCCCGGGCGCGGTCGGTCGCGGCCCGCAATCCGGTCACGTCCGGGCCCGCCCGGAGGATCTCCCGGGAGTACGACGGAAGCACCGATCCGCCCGACAACCCAAGCGCCGCACGGAGATTCTCAGCCTTCCCACCCTGGGCTCCCAGGCCGGGGACCAAGATCGTCCCATTGATCTTTGTAAGATCGATCAGGCCCGCATCGATGGTCGCCCCGACCACCACGCCGATATCGCCGAAGGGCTCGACACCATCGTTGAACAGGGAAATTTCATCAATGACCGACTGTGCGACGGTCCGGCCGTCGGCTCGGCGGGCACTCTGGATCGGGCCGCCCTCCGGGTTCGAGGTGCGCGCGAGGACGAAGACGCCGCGCCCGCCGGCAAGCGCCTTGTCCACCATTGGACGCAGCGCGCCAACCCCGAGATACGGACTCACGGTGATCGCGTCGGCCGCGAGCGGGCTGCCCGGATCGAGGTACGCATCGGCGTACGCGGCGGCGGTCGATCCGATGTCGCCCCGTTTGACGTCGAGGATCACCAATGTCTGGCGAGCGGTCAACTGTCGGATAGTTGACTCAAGCACGGCCACTCCGCGGGACCCGAACCGCTCGAAAAATGCCGACTGCGGCTTGACCGCCGCAACCCGTCCGGCGAGCGCGTCCACCGCCGTTTCGGCGAACCGGTTCAGCCCGTCGACGTCGTCCGGCAGACCCCACGCCGCCAACAAACCCGGATGCGGGTCGATGCCCACGCAGATCGGGCCATGCAAATTCATCGCCATCTGTAAACGAGCCCCGAAACGCTCCACTCTCGGCTCCTTCCTCAGGCGGATCGCCCCGCCACCGCTCGTACCGATCCGCGCACCAGTCCCGGCCCGTGGTAGATCAGCCCGCTGTAGAGCTGGACCAGGCGCGCGCCGGCATCGACCATCCGGACCGCGTCGTCGGGGTGCATGATTCCGCCGACGCCGATCACCGGCAGCCCGCTCTCCTTCGCCAGCAACCGGACCACCGCCACCGCACGGCCGGCCAACGGACGACCGCTGAGCCCGCCGGCGCCCGCCGCACCCACCCGCGCCGCATCCCCGGGGCTCACCCCGCCGCGGCTGATCGTGGTGTTGGTGGCGATCAGGCCGGCGACCCGTTCGGCGAGGCACACGTCGATCAGATCGCCGAGGGCCGCGTCGGCGAGGTCCGGCGCCACCTTCACCAGGATCGGCTTGGGCCCCTCCGCACCGGCCAGCGCCGCCGTCTCGGCGCGCAGGGCGGCCAGCAGCTCGGTGAGCTGCCCGGAGTCCTGCAGGCCGCGCAGCCCGGGCGTGTTCGGCGAGCTGACATTCACCGCGAAGTAGTCGCCGAACCGGTACAGAGCACGCAGCCCGGTCACGTAGTCCTGCACCGCGTCCGCGATCGGCGTCGCTTTCGACTTGCCGAGGCTGATTCCCAGCGGCACCGGCAGCGGGCCAAGCGTCGCCAGCCGGGCCGCCAGCGCCGCGGCGCCGGCGTTGTTGAAGCCCATCCGGTTGACGATCGCCTCGCTGGCCGGCAGCCGGAAGAGCCGGGGCCGGTCGTTGCCGGGCTGTGCCGTGGCGGTCACGGTGCCGACCTCGATGAAGCCGAACCCCAGCGCGGGCCAGGCCCGCAACGCCCGGCCGTCCTTGTCCATGCCGGCCGCCAGCCCGACCGGGTTCGGGAAGCGGACCCCGAAGACGGTGCGGGCCGCGCCCGGCGGGCTGAGGACCCGCCCGCCCGTGGAGAGCCGCGACAACAGCCGCAGCGTCCGTTCGTGCGCCACCTCGGCGTCGCCGCCGCCCAGCCGGAACAGCACCGGTCGGGCCAGCCGCGGGTAGAGCCCGCCGCTCATCCGGTCCCCCGGCGAGCCGCCGGTGTCACGCGGCATCCTTCGATCATGGGGAGGGCTCGGCGGACGCGGCGGACGCCCTGAGAGCCGCATGGAGCTCCTGCAACGGCTGGACGGTCATCTCGCCCCGGATCAGGGCCTCGATGCCCATCACGGCCGCGGCAGCGCCCGGGATCGTGGTGACGCAGGGGATATCGGCGGCGACCGCGGCGCTGCGGATCTCGTACCCGTCCATCCGGGCGCCGGAGCCCTGCGGCGTGTTGATCACCAGTGCCACTTCACCCGCGGCGATCATCTCCACCGCGTTGCGCAGCCCGCCCGGGTCCTCGAAGTGCTTGGCCACCACCTCGCAGTCCACCCCGTAGCGGCGCAGCACGTCGGCGGTGCCCGCGGTGGCCACGATCGCGAACCCCAGGTCGGCCAGCCGCTTGACCGGGAAGATCATGCCGCGTTTGTCGCGGTTCGCCACCGTGACGAAGATCTTTCCCTGGACCGGCAGGGAGCCGTACGCCGCGGCCTGGGACTTCGCGAAGGCATGACCGAACCGCATGTCGATGCCCATCACCTCGCCGGTGGACTTCATCTCCGGGCCGAGCAGGTTGTCCACCCCCCGGCCGTCCATCGTGCGGAACCGCTTGAACGGCAGAACCGCCTCCTTCACCGCGATCGGGGCGGAGTCCGGCGGCGCGCCACCGTCCCCGACGGCCGGCAGCAGGCCCTCGGCGCGCAGGTCGGCGATGGTGGCGCCGAGCATGATGCGGGCGGCCGCCTTGGCCAGCGGCACGGCGGTCGCCTTGGACACGAACGGCACCGTGCGCGAGGCGCGGGGGTTGGCCTCGAGGACGTACAGGATGTCGTTCTGCAGGGCGTACTGGACGTTGAGCAGGCCCCGCACCCCGATCCCGCGGGCGATCGCGGCGGTGTACCGGCGCACCTCGGCCAGGTGCGGGCGGCTCAGCGTGATCGGCGGCAGGGCGCAGGCGGAGTCACCGGAGTGGATGCCGGCCTCCTCGATGTGCTCCATGATCCCGCCGAGGTACACCTCACCGGTGGCGTCGCAGAGCGCGTCCACGTCGATCTCGATCGCGTCGTCGAGGAACCGGTCCACCAGCACCGGGTGCTCCGGGGAGATCTCGGTCGCCCGGGTGATGTACCCGCGCAGTGTCGGCTCGTCGTACACGATCTCCATGCCGCGCCCACCGAGCACGTAGGACGGTCGGACCAGCACCGGGTAGCCGATCTCGTCGGCGATCCGCTTCGCCTCGGCGAAGCTCGTGGCGGTGCCGTGTGCCGGCGAGCGCAGCCCGGCCTCGCCGAGCAGCGCGCCGAACGACCCCCGGTCCTCGGCCAGGTGAATTGACTCGAACGTGGTCCCTGCGATGGGCACTCCCGCCTCGGCGAGCCGCTTCGCCAGCCCCAACGGCGTCTGCCCGCCGAGCTGCACGATCACGCCGACCACACCGGGACCGCCGCCCTCGTGCCCGGAGGCGTTCTCGGCGTGCACCACCTCGAGGACGTCCTCGAAGGTGAGCGGCTCGAAGTACAGCCGGTCGGCCGTGTCGTAGTCGGTGGAGACCGTCTCCGGGTTGCAGTTGACCATGACGGTCTCGTATCCGGCCTCGCGCAGCGCCATCACCGCGTGCACGCATGAGTAGTCGAACTCGATGCCCTGCCCGATCCGGTTCGGACCGGAGCCCAGGATGAGCACCTTTGGCCGGTCCGACGGCGCAACCTCGTTCTCCTCGTCGTAGGAGGAGTAGTGGTACGGCGTACGGGCCGCGAACTCGGCGGCGCAGGTGTCGACGGTCTTGTAGACCGGCCGAAGCCCGAGGCGGTGCCGCAGCGTGCGTACCCCGTCCTCGCCGGCCAGTTCCGGGCGCAGTGCCGCGATCTGGCGGTCGGACAGCCCGGCCCGCTTGGCCCGGCGCAGCAGCGCCTCGTCCAGCACCGGCGCGTCCACCACCTCGCGGCGCAGTTCCACAAGCGTGGCGATCTGATCGGTGAACCACGGGTCGTACCCGCTCGCCGCGCAGACCTCGGCGACGGACGCGCCGAGGCGCAGCGCCCGCTCCGCCGTGTAGAGCCGCCCGTCGTGCGGCGTGCGCAGCGCCTGCAGCGCCTCCTCCAGCGAGCCGGCCGGGTCGGGCGCGGTCCAGAACCCGACCGCCCTGGTCTCCAGCGACCGCATCGCCTTGCCGAGCGCCTCGGTGAAGTTGCGCCCCATCGCCATCACCTCACCGACCGACTTCATCGTCGTGGTGAGTTCCGGGTCGGCACCGGGGAACTTCTCGAACGCGAACCGGGGGATCTTCACCACCACGTAGTCCAGCGCCGGCTCGAAGGCGGCCGGCGTCTCCAGCGTGATGTCGTTGGGGATCTCGTCCAGGGTGTACCCGATGGCGAGCTTCGCGGCGATCTTGGCGATCGGGAAGCCGGTCGCCTTCGAGGCGAGCGCGGACGACCGGGACACCCGGGGATTCATCTCGATCACGACGAGGCGGCCGGTGTGCGGATGTACCGCGAACTGGATGTTGCACCCGCCGGTGTCCACGCCGACCTCGCGTAGCACCGCGATGCCCAGGTCGCGCATCCGCTGGTACTCCCGGTCGGTGAGGGTCATCGCCGGCGCCACGGTGACCGAGTCGCCGGTGTGCACACCCATCGCGTCGACGTTCTCGATGGAGCAGACCACGACCACGTTGTCGTTGCGGTCGCGCATCAGCTCCAGCTCGTACTCCTTCCAGCCCAGCACGCTCTCCTCGATGAGGACCTCGTGCACCGGGCTGGCCACCAGGCCGCCGCCGGCGAGGCGCTCCAGATCCGCGTCGTTGTGCGCCATGCCCGAGCCGAAGCCGCCCATGGTGAACGACGGCCGGATCACCACCGGCAGCCCCAGAACGGCCACCGCTTCACGCACCTCGTCCATGGAGTGGCACACCCGGCTCCGCGGAACCAGTGCGTCACCGCCCGCGTCGGTGAAGCCGATGCGGGCGCTGGCCACCGCGACGATGTCCTTGAACAGCTGGCGGTCCTCGCCCCGGCGGATCGCGTCGATGTCGGCGCCGATCAGCTCGACGCCGTACTTCTCCAGCACGCCCGCCTCGTGCAGCGCCACGGCCGTGTTCAACGCGGTCTGCCCGCCCAGCGTGGCGAGCAGCGCGTCCGGGCGCTCCCGGGCGATCACCATCTCCACGAACTCGGGCGTGATCGGCTCGATGTAGGTCGCGTCGGCGAACTCCGGGTCGGTCATGATCGTGGCCGGGTTGGAGTTCACCAGGCTGACCCGCAGTCCCTCGGCGCGCAGCACCCGGCAGGCCTGCGTGCCGGAGTAGTCGAACTCGCTGGCCTGGCCGATGACGATCGGCCCAGATCCGATGACGAGCACGTGCCGGAGGTCGGGGCGCTTAGGCATGGGTACGTCCTTCGGGAGATTCGATCAGGGCGGTGAGCCGATCGAAGAGGTAGTCGGCGTCGTGCGGGCCCGCCGCGGCCTCCGGGTGGTACTGCACCGAGTACGCGGGCGCATCCAGGCAGCGCAGCCCCTCCACCACGTCGTCGTTGAGGCACACGTGGGTCACCGCGACCCGGCCGAACTCGGTCTCCTGCGGCGTCCCGTCCGCCGGGGCGTCGACGGCGAAGCCGTGGTTGTGCGCGGTGACCTCGACCTTGCCGGTGTCGCGGTCCAGCACCGGCTGGTTGATGCCGCGGTGGCCGTACTTGAGCTTGTACGTGCCGAAGCCCAGTGCCCGGCCGAGAATCTGGTTGCCGAAGCAGATCCCGAAGATCGGCATGCGCCGGCGCAGCAGCTCCCGGGTCACGGCCACCTCGGCGTCCGCGGTGGCCGGGTCGCCCGGACCGTTGGACAGGAACAGCGCGTCCGCGCCGGTGGCGAGGATCTCCTCGGGGGTGGCGGTCGCCGGCAGGACATGGGTCCGCACGCCGCGCGCCGCCAGCCGGCGTGGAGTGTTGCGCTTGATACCAAGGTCCAGCGCGGCCACCGTGAACCGGTGCTCCCCCTGCGGCTCGACGGTGTACGCCGTCCGGGTGGTCACGTCGCCGACCAGGTTGGCACCCGCCATGCCGGGCTGGTCCCGGACCCGGTCCAGCAGCGCCGCCGGGTCGTCCTCGACACTTGACACACCGACCCGCATGGCACCCCGGTCGCGCAGGTGCCGGGTCAGGGCGCGGGTGTCCAGGCCGGAGATGCCCACGACGCCATCGGCCGCCAGCCGGTCGGCCAGGCTGCCGGAGGCGCGCCAGTTGGAGTACGACCGGGACGGGTCGCGCACCACGTACCCGGAGACCCAGATCCGGCCCGACTCGTCGTCCTCGCCGTTCACGCCGGTGTTGCCGATCTGCGGCGCGGTCTGCACCACGACCTGGCGGTGGTACGACGGGTCGGTCAGCGTCTCCTGGTACCCCGTCATGCCGGTGTTGAAGACGGCCTCGCCGAACGTCTCCCCCACCGCCCCGTACGCCTCGCCGCGGAAGCTCCGCCCGTCCTCCAGTACCAGCAACGCCTGTCGCCGCGAACCCATCAGCGGACCGCCTTTCCGTCGAGCACGGTGGCCCGACCGTGCAGGAAGGTCGCGACGATGCGACCGGGGAGCGTCATGCCGGCGTAGGGGGTGTTGCGGCTGCGGCTGGCGAGCTGCGCCGGGTCCACCGTCCAGCGCACCGACGGATCAACGAGCGTGAGGTTCGCCGGCACGCCGGGTGCCGGGTTGCGGCCGTGGTCGGTGAGGCCGGCGATGCGGGCCGGCGCCCGGGACATCCGCTCGGCGATGCCGTCCCAGCCGAGCCGGTCCAACGCCACCTCCATCACGACGGAGAGTGCGGTCTGCAGCCCGAGCATGCCGGGCCGGGCGTACGCCCACTCGCACTCCTTGTCCTCCACGGTGTGCGGGGCGTGGTCGGTGGCCACCACGTCGATCACGCCCTCGACCAGGGCGTCGCACAGCGCACGGGCGTCGGCGGACTCGCGCAGCGGTGGGTTGACCTTGAACACCGGGTCGTACCCGGTGGCCCGCTCGTCGGTGAGCAGCAGGTGGTGCGGCGTGACCTCGGCGGTGATCCGCACCCCTCGGCCCTTGGCCCAGCGCAGGATCTCCACCGAGCCCGCGGTGGAGACGTGGCAGATGTGCAGCCGCCCGCCCACGTGCCCGGCGAGCAGCGCGTCCCGGGCGATGATCGCCTCCTCGGCCGCGGCCGGCCAGCCGGGCAGGCCGAGCCGCGCCGCCACCTCGCCCTCGTGCATCTGCGCGCCGGCGGTGAGCCGGGGTTCCTCGGCGTGCTGGGCGATCACCCCGTCGAAGGCCTTGACGTACTCCAGCGCCCGGCGCATCAGCCGGGGGTCGGCCACGCAGTGCCCGTCGTCGGAGAAGATCCGCACGCTCGCCGCCGAGTCGGCCATCGCCCCCAGTTCGGCGAGCTGCTCGCCGCCGAGCCCCACGGTGACCGCGCCGATCGGCTGCACGTCGACCAGACCGGCCTCGCGCCCCAGCCGCCAGACCTGCTCCACCACACCGGCGGTGTCGGCGACCGGTGAGGTGTTCGCCATCGCGCACACCGCCGTGTACCCGCCCAGCGCGGCGGCCCGGGACCCGGACTCCACGGTCTCGGCATCCTCCCGACCCGGCTCGCGCAGGTGCGTGTGCAGGTCCACCAGGCCGGGCAGGGCGACCAGGCCGTCCGCCTCGATCACCTCCACGCCGGCCGCACGCAGGCCCGCGCCGGCTTCCGCGACGACGCCGTCGCGGATCAGCAGGTCGGTCGGGTCCGCACCGAGCACACGCGCGCCCCGGATCAGGTACGCCGTCACCGTTTGCCTCCAAGCAGGAGATAGAGGACCGCCATCCGGACCGAAACGCCGTTGGCGACCTGTTCGACGATGGTGGAGCGGGCCGAATCGGCCACCTCCGGTGCGATCTCCATTCCCCGGTTCATCGGGCCGGGGTGCATCACGATCGCGTGCCCGGGAAGCCGGCTCACCCGCGCCGCGTCCAGGCCGTAGCGCCGGGCGTACTCCCGCGACGAAGGCACGAACGCCTCCGCCGCGGCGCCCGGCGGCGCTCCGATCGCGGCGAAGCGCTCCCGCTGCACGCGGAGCATCATGACCACGTCGGCGTCGGGCAGCACCGCGTCGAGGTCGTACCCGGTCGTCACCGGCCAGGCGCCGACCCCGACCGGCAGCAGCGTGGGCGGCGCGACCAGGGTGACCTTGGCGCCCAGCGTGTGCAGCAGCAGCACGTTGGAGCGGGCCACCCGGGAGTGCAGCACGTCGCCGACGATCACCACGTTGAGGCCGGCGAGGCGACCCAGGCGCGAGCGCATGGTGTACGCGTCGAGCAGCGCCTGGGTCGGGTGCTCGTGGGTGCCGTCGCCGGCGTTGACCACGATCCCGTCGACCCACTGCGCGAGCCGGTGCGGCGCCCCGGACGCGGGGTGGCGGATCACCACCGCGTCCGCGCCCATCGCCTGCAGGGTCAGCGCGGTGTCCTTGAGGCTCTCACCCTTGGACACGCTGGAGCCCTTGACGGAGAAGTTGATCACGTCGGCGGACAGCCGCTTGGCGGCCGCCTCGAACGAGATCCGGGTCCGGGTGGAGTCCTCGTAGAACAGGTTCACCACGGTGCGTCCGCGCAGCGTGGGCAGTTTCTTGACCTCCCGGTCGGCCAGCGTCGCCATTTCGGCGGCGGTGTCGAGCACCAGCGTCGCGGCGGTGGCGTCGAGGTCGGCGGCGGAGAGCAGGTGCCCGATCACGAGGTGCCCGTGCCCGGGTTCAGCAGGACCGCGTCGGTCCCGTCGGTCTCCGCCACCAGGACCCGCACGCTCTCCTCGAGGGCGGTCGGGATGTTCTTTCCCACGTAGTCGGCGCGGATCGGCAGTTGGCGGTGGCCGCGGTCGACCAGGACGGCCAACTGCACGGCCCGGGGCCGGCCGAGATCCTTCAACGCGTCCAGCGCGGCCCGCACCGTACGCCCGGAGAACAGCACGTCGTCGACCAGGATCACCCGGCGATCGTCGAGACCACCGCTGGGCACGTCGGTGTGGCCCACGGCGCGGGCGCCGCGCAGGCGCAGATCGTCTCGGTACAGGGTGATATCCAGCACACCGACCGGGATGTCGATACCCTCGAAGGTAGCGATCCGGGCAGCGAGCCGGCGCGCCAGCGGTACTCCGCGGGTGGGGATTCCGAGCAGCACGGTGTCCGCCGCTCCGGAGGTCTTCTCGAGGATCTGATGGGCGATGCGGTCCAGTACACGGGCCACGTCAGCGTCCGTCAGGATCGTTTTGCCACGCATTGTGGGTGGCGCGGAGTAGGACACGATGGACCTCCTTCCCCGCCTCACTGGACGGGTCGTTAAAGGACGTCGAGCGGCCGCCAGCCTAGCAACCGCCCCTGACCAGGGAAACGCAAGGGTCGCTAGTACTTGACCACCGTGACGTTGGCCAGTTACCGTCACGCTCCGTAGCGATCGGCCGGATGCACCCCACGTCCGGCGCAGTGACTGGAGTCGGTATGCCGTCTGAGTACGCCAAGTCTCTTGGTGCTCGCCTGCGCTCGATCCGCCAGCAGCAGGGTCTGTCCCTGCAGGGCGTGGAAGAGAAGTCAGCCGGGCGTTGGAAGGCCGTTGTGGTCGGTTCCTATGAGCGCGGCGACCGGGCGGTGACGGTGTCGCGCCTGGCCGAGCTCGCCGAGTTCTACCGGGTGCCGGTGGCCGAGTTGCTGCCCGAGGGCACCGGCACGCGCCACGAGCCCACCAACAAGATCGTGCTGGACCTGGAGAAGCTCTACGACGCCGCCGGGGACGACCTGCAGTACGTCGCCCGCTACGCCCGGGCGATCCAGCAGCAGCGCGGCGACTACAACGGCCGGGTGCTGTCCATCCGGGCCGACGACCTGCGGGCCCTGGCGATCGTGTACGACGCCTCGCCGTCCGGCCTGGTCGAGCGCCTCAACGAGCAGCACGTCCTGGTCACCGACCCCCGGTCGCTCTTCCAGTCCTAGCGTTCGTCCCGGTTTCGGGGAAGTTGTGGCCTCCCGCGCCCGCGGAGTCACGACTTCCCCGAAATTGTCTGCGGGATGCCGCCGGACGCCCGGCCCGACTCAGCGCGCGGCCCGGCTCACGGAGTCGCGTAGTCGGAGATCCGGCCCAGAATGCCGTGCAGGAAGCGCGGGGAGTCGTCGGTGGAGAGCGTCTCGGCAAGCTCTACGGCCTCGCTGATCGCCACCGCGGCGTCGATGTCGGCGCAGTACAGCAACTCGAACACCGCGATGCGGGCCAGATTGCGGTCCACCACCGGCATCCGGTCCAGCGTCCAGCCCTCGGCGTAGCTTCCGATCAGCTCGTCGATCCGGTCGGTGTTGCGGTCCACTCCCTCGACCAGGGTGACCGTGTAGTCGATGTAGTCCGGGCGCGGCGGGGGCAGGCGCTCCAGGTAGGTGGTGAGCACCCCGGGTCGGGCCAGGCCACGCAGGTCCGCCTCGTAGAGCACGTCGAGTGCCCGCTTACGCGCCTTGCGCCGGGCCGACATGGCCCCGGTGACGTCACCGAGGAAGCTCATGAACGACCCAGGTACCGACCGTCGCGCGTGTCGACCTTGATCTTCTCCCCGGTGGTGATGAACAGCGGCACGGCCACCGAGGCGCCGGTCTCCACGGTCGCCGGCTTGGTGCCACCGGTGGACCGGTCCCCCTGCAGCCCCGGCTCGGTGTAGGTCACCTCGAGGAAGACGCTGGTCGGCAGCTCGATGTAGAGCGGCACACCCTCGTGCATCGCCACCAGCGCCTCCGCCTCGGGCAGCAGGTACTTCGCGGCGTCGCCGACCGTACCGGCGGGGACCGGGATCTGGTCGTAGGACGACAGGTCCATGAAGACGAAGTCGTCGCCGTCCTGGTACAGGTACTGCATCGTGCGCTTGTCGACGGTCGCTGTCTCGACCTTCGTACCGGCGTTGAACGTCCGGTCCACCACCTTGCCGGAGAGCACGTTCTTCAAGGTGGTCCGCACGAAGGCGCCACCCTTGCCCGGCTTGACGTGCTGGAACTCCACGACGGTCCACAGCTCGCCGTCGAGGTTGAGAACCAGGCCGTTCTTCAGCTCGTTCGTGGTCGCCATAGCTCGAGCGCATCTCTTTCAGTCCGGGGGGTCAGGCAGGTCGCTGGGTTCCATCGGGGCTCCGCGCATGCGGCAGCGGATCGACCCGACAAACCTGGTGAAGTGTACCGACCGCGGGTCGGCGACGCCGATCGGGTGCAGGGCCGCCCGGCGATCTGCTGCCGGCCGTCAGGAGTACGGGCCGTGCTTGACGACCTCGTAGACGATCCATGCTCCAGGCGACCGGGCCCGGCCCGCCCCTAGCCGCGCGGCCGTCGGGCCACGTGCTCCAGCGCCAGCCGGTAGCCGTCGACGCCAAGCCCGCAGATCACGCCGGTCGCCACGGCGGACACCACGGAATGCTCCCGGAACTGCTCACGCGCGTGGATGTTGGAGATGTGCACCTCCACCAGCGGGCCCCGCAGCAGCGCACACGCGTCGCGCAGCGCGTAGGAGTAGTGCGACCACGCGCCGGGGTTGAGCACGACCGCAGCGGCCTCGTCCGCGGCCGCGTGCAGCCAGCCGAGCATCTCCGGCTCGGCATCGGTCTGCCGGACGTCGACCTCGAGGCCGAGTTCCCGGCCCGCCTGGCGGCACCCCTCGGCCAGGTCGGCGTAGCTGGTCAGGCCGTAGATGTCGGTCTGGCGGGTGCCGAGCCGCCCCAGGTTCGGCCCGTTCAGCACGTACACCTTCACCGGGAGACCTCCAGGTACGCGGCGCGGAGCAGGTCATCGTCCGGGCCCTCCAGCATCGCCGGGCGGGCCAGCCCGTCGAGCACGACGAACCGCAGCTTCGAGCCGCGGGTCTTCTTGTCGACCCGCATGCTCGCGTGCAGGTCGGCCCACTCCCCGCCGGGGTACGCGGTGGGCAGGTCGAGCAGGCGCAGCACGGCCGCGTGCCGGTCGGCGGTGGCCGCATCCAGCCGGCCGGCGAGGCGGGCCAGCGCCGCCGCGTAGACCAGGCCGACCGAGACCGCGTGCCCGTGCCGCCAGCCGTAGGCCTCGACCCGCTCGATCGCGTGCGCCAGCGTGTGCCCGTAGTTCAGCACCTCGCGCAGCCCGGACTCGCGCAGGTCATTGGCGACCACGTCGGCCTTGACCCGGATGGCGCGCTCCGCCAGCTCGCGCAGCACCGGGCCGTGCGGATCGACCGCCGCGGCCGGATCGGCCTCAATCGTGTCCAGGATGACCGGGTCGGCGATGAAACCGCACTTGACCACCTCGGCCAGCCCGGCCCGCAGGTCCACCGTTGGCAGCGAGTCGAGCGTGGACAGGTCGCAGAGCACGCCGGCCGGCGGGTGGAACGCCCCGACCAGGTTCTTGCCGGCGGCGGTGTTGATCCCGGTCTTGCCACCGACGGCCGCGTCCACCATGCCGAGCACGCTCGTCGGGATGTGCACCACCCGTACGCCGCGAAGCCAGCAGGCGGCGACGAACCCGGCCAGATCGGTGACCGCGCCACCGCCGACCCCGACCACCGCGTCGGTCCGGGTGAAGTTCGCTCCACCGAGGGTGTCCCAGCACCGGGCCGCCACATCGATCGACTTGCCCGCCTCGGCGTCCGGAACCTCGATCGGCAACGGCGCCATCCCGGCGTCGCGCAGCACGGCGGCCACCTGCTCGGCGTACGCCCGCAGCGACGCGGTGTGCAGCACGGCCACCTGCGCGGCACCGCTGAGCAGCCCCGGCAGTGCCGGCAGCAGGTCCCGGCCGACCAGGACGTCGTAGGGCCGCTCGCCGGGAACGGTGATCGTGGTCATTGTCATGGTGGAGTACTCCCGATACTGAGCAGGACCGCCTCGGCCACCTCGTCCGCGCTACGCCCGTCGGTCGGCACGACGACGGTGGCGACCGACTCGTAGAGCGGCCGGCGCTGGTCGAGCAGGTGTCGCAGGGTCGCCCGAGGGTTGAGCGTGAGCAGCGGGCGCCCCTGGCCCAGCCCGACGCGCTGCACCGCGTCGCCGAGCTGAACGCACAGGTACACCACGCGGTGCCCGGCCAGCGCCGCCCGGTTCGCCTCCGCAAGGATCGCCCCGCCGCCGAGGGCGAGCACCCCGTCGAAGGACTCCAGCGCGGTGGCGACGGCCGCACGTTCCAGCTCGCGGAACCGCTCCTCGCCGTCGTCGATGAAAATCTCGGGAATCGGCTTCCCCGCGGCCATCTCGATGTCGGTGTCGGTGTCCCGGAACGTCACGCCCAGGGCCTGGGCGACCAGGCCGCCGACGGTGGTCTTGCCGGCACCCGGCGCTCCGACCAGCACACAGACCGGTCGCGCGGTCATCGGATGATCAGCGCGTCGAGGTAGCCGGCGACGTTGCGGGCCATCTCCGCCACCGAGTCTCCGCCGAACTTCTCCAGCGCGGCCTCCGCCAGTACCAGCGCGACCATGGCCTCGGCCACGACGGCCGCCGCCGGGACGGCGCAGACGTCGGAGCGCTGGTTGATGGCGGTGGCCGGCTCGCCGGTGGTCACGTCGATGGTGGCCAGCGCACGGTTCAGCGACGAGATGGGCTTCATCGCCGCCCGCACCCGCAGCGGCTCCCCCGTCGTCATGCCGCCCTCCAGGCCGCCGGCCCGGTCGGTGACCCGCCGCACGCCGTCCGGCGTTCCGATGATCTCGTCGTGCGCCTTCGACCCGCGGGACCGGGCCTGGGTGAACGCGTCACCGATCTCCACACCCTTGATCGCCTGAATCGACATGAGCGCCGTGGCAAGCCGCGCGTCGAGCTTGCGGTCCCACTGCACATGACTGCCGAGCCCCGGCGGTACGCCGTAGGCCAGCACCTCGACGATGCCGCCGAGGGTGTCGGCGTCGGACTTCGCGGCGTCGACCTCCTCGACCATCCGGGCGCTCGCCTCCGGGTCGATGCAGCGCAGCGGGTCGGCGTCCACCCGCTCCGCATCCTCCGGCTGGGGCTGCGCGCCCGGCTTGACCGCCACCGAGCCGAGCTCCACGACGTGCGACACGATGTCGATGCCGAGTGCCTGCTTCACCAGCGCCTTGGCGACGGTGCCGACCGCCACCCTGGCCGCGGTCTCCCGGGCGCTGGCGCGCTCCAGGATCAACCGGGCGTCGGTGTAGCCGTACTTCTGCATGCCGGCCAGGTCGGCGTGCCCGGGTCGGGGGCGGGTCAGCGGCGCGTTGCGCGCCTGCGCGGCGAGCAGCGCCGGGTCGACCGGGTCGGCCGCCATCACGGTCTGCCACTTGGGCCACTCGCTGTTGCCGATCCGGATCGCCACCGGCGAGCCGATGGTGAGCCCGTGGCGGATGCCTCCGATCACCTCGATCTCGTCCTGCTCGAAGGCCATCCGGGCACCCCGGCCGTAGCCGAGCCTCCGGCGGGCGAGTTCCCGACCAAGGTCGGCCCGGGTCACCGCGACTCCGGCCGGCATCCCCTCGAGGATGGCGACGAGGGCGGGACCATGCGATTCTCCAGCAGTCAACCAGCGCAGCACGGCAGACAGTCTGTCATGTCGGCGCCTACGTCGGGCGCGGTGGGCCGACCGGCAGGGCAGCACGCATCGCCGCCCTCGGCGCGGCGTGGCCGGTGAAGAGCTCGAACTGGTACGCCGCCTGGGCCACCAGCAGGTCCAGGCCGGAGACGACGCGGCACCCGGCACGCTGGGCCGCGGCGGCGAGCGGGGTCGGCCACGGGTCGTACACCACGTCGAACACCACCCGGTGCGGCGACCAGGGCAGGGCCGCGAGGTCGTCGGCCACGCCCTTTGGCACGGTGCAGACCACCACGTCGGCCTCGGCGCAGCGCCCGGCCTCCGACCAGGGCGCAGCGGTCAGCCGCACCCCGAGCCGGTCGGCGACACCCTGCAGGTCCACGACTGCCTCCGGCCGGCGGGCGAAGACGGTCACCGCCGCCCCGAGGTCGGCTGCCGCGCCGAGCGCGGCCCGGGCGGTGCCACCACCGCCGAGCACCGCCATCCACCCCGGCCCGGCAACACCGGCCTCGCGCAGCGCCTCGACCATGCCTGGCGTGTCGGTGTTGTACGCGTGCCAGCCGTCGTCGCGGCGGACCAGCGTGTTCGCCGCGCCCAGGGCGGCGGCGAGCGGGTCGACCGCGTCGGCCACGTCGAGCGCGACCTCCTTGAGCGGCATGGTCAACGACAGCCCGGCCCACTCCGCGCCCAGGCCGGCCACCCGGTCCGCCAGCTCGGCCTCCGCGCACTCGATCGCGATGTACGCCCAGTCGGTCAGCCCGCACGCCGCGTAGCCGGCATTGTGGATCACCGGCGAGAGCGAGTGGGCGATCGGCTTGCCGAGTACGGCCGCGCGCCGCCGGGCCGAGGTCCCGGCCTGGCTGGCCGGTTCAGAACGCACCGTTCGCCTTCGCCTCGGTGATGTTGCGCTGGTGTTGCGCGTAGTTGTCGGTGAACTTCGAGTTCCCCGCCTTGTCGATCTTCACGAAGTAGATCCAGTTCGCGTCCGGCGTCGGGTTGATCGCCGCGAGCAGGGCCGCCTTGCCCGGGTTGCCGATCGGACCGGGCGGCAGACCGGCGAGGCCGTAGGTCCGGTACGGGTTGGCCGGGTCCAGCAGTTCGGCGTCGTTGAGGTTGTCCTTGCGGGGCTGCCCGTGCAGCTCACGCCAGTAGTTGGTGGTGGAGTCGAACTCCAGCATCATCGGCGTCGGCTTGCGGTTGAGCCGGTTGTACACCACCCGGGACACCTTGGGCATGTCGGCGGCGACACCGGCCTCCGCCTCCACCAGGGAGGCGATGATCAGGGCCTCGAACGGCATGGTGTCCTTGGCCTGCGCGGTGTCGACCAGCTTGACGGACCCGGCGACCTCGAGGAACAGGCCGATCATCTTCTTCAGGATGTCGGTGGCGGTCACGCCCGGGTCGAACTCGTACGTGGCCGGGAAGAGGAAACCCTCCACGCTCTTCGTCGCCGGCCTGCCGTCGTCGCGGTTGAACCAGAAGTCGGGCACCCCGAGCGCGACCGGGTCCTTCGCGGCGGCCTCGAACTCCGCCACCGCGATGTTCGTTGCCTTGGCGACCAACGCGAACGTTTCCTTCGACGTCAGCCCCTCCGGGACGGTCACCTTGCTGAGCACCTTGTTCGCCTTGTCCAACAGCATGTCGAGCGCCACCGTCGCGCTCATCTGCTTACGCAGCTTGTAGAAGCCGGGCTCGATGGACTTGCTGCGGGCGTTGCCCTGGGCCGCCCGGATGAAGGCCTTGGCGCTCTTGACGACGTCCGCCTCCTGCAGCGTCTGGCCGATGCTCGTCGCGGTGTCACCCTGGACCACCTCGACCGTCGCCGCGCCGGTGCCCGAGCCGGTGTAGTCGGGCGCGGTGAAGAAGCCGCGCACCTTGCCGACGCCGTACCAGACGCCACCGCCCAGCACGCCGAGGATGACCAGGCTGAGGACCATGGCGAGCATGGTGCGTCCGGCGCCGCCGCGGCCTCCCGCCGCCCGAGCGTCGCGCCGAGCGGATCGGCGGTGCCGGCGTGGGGGACGGTCGTCCCCGTCCTCCCACCCCAGGTCCTCAATCTGCACCGCTGCCTCCGCGCCTCATACCGGCCCGCCGGGCATCGAGCCATCCCTGCAGAATCTCCACGGCAGCCGCCTGGTCGACCACCGCGCGCTGACGTCGCCCCCGCACGCCCCGCTCCGACAGCCTACGACTCGCAGTGACCGTCGACATCCGCTCGTCCGTCATCGAGACCGGCACGGGATCGATATGCCTCGCTAGCCGGTCAGCGTATTGCCTGGTCGAGATCGCTGCCAGCCCTTCACGGCCGGCAAGGTTAATCGGTAATCCAACGATAACCTCGACCACACCCCGCTCTATGACGAGCGCAGCGATCGCCGCAATGTCGCCGGGCGTCGCGTCATCGTCGGCCCTGCTGTCCCGTGCGATCGTCACCAGTGGCGTCGCGAGGATGCCGTCGGGGTCGCTGACGGCCACCCCGACCCGCACGGAACCCACATCGACGCCCAGCCGCACCCCGCGCATGTCAGGTGCCCCCGCGGCGGGTCGACAACCTGGACACTCCGGTCAGACGGCTGCACGGCACGCCGGTCATGTTGGCACACCTGATGAATCAAGGCCAGCAATCGATCGAAACGCCCTCACGTTCGGCGCACACCGCGGGCCGGGTCACCCTGCATGCGCGGACCCGATCGCCGCCTCGATCGCCGCGAGGAGCCCGGCGGCCTCACCGGCCGGGACGCCGCCGCCCTGGGCAAGATCGGCGCTGCCGCCGCCACGGCCGGAAAGCGAGCCCTTGACCAGGTCGGCCGCGGAGAGGCCGCGCGACTTCCCGGCAGCGTTGACGGCAACCACGAGCGACGCCTTCGCGCCGGCACGGGAGACCACCGCGACGACGCCCGGCCGGTCGACCGCGATCCGGCCGCGAACCTCCTGCGCCAGGGTGCGGACATCGTTGGCCGACGTACCCTCGGGCGCCTCGGTCCCCACGAAGGCCACCCCACCGATGTCACGCGCACCGCCGGCCAGCGCGCCGGCACCGGCGAGCACCATCTGCGCCCGCAGCTTCTCCAGCTCCCGCTCCGCCTCACGCAGTTGCGCGATGGTGTGCTCCACCCGGTCACCCACCTGCTCCGGCGGCACCCGGTACAGCTCAGCCAGGCGGGACACCAGCAGGTGCTCCCGGGCCAGGTACGAGAAGGCGTCCAGGCCGACCAGCGCCTCCACCCGGCGCACGCCCGCGCCGATCGAGGACTCGGAGAGGATCTTCACCAGCCCGAGTTGCCCGGAGCGGGCCGCGTGCGTGCCACCGCACAGCTCCCGCGCATAGTCCCCGACCTCCACGACGCGGACCTCGTCGCTGTACTTCTCGCCGAACAGGGCCATCGCCCCGAGCTTGCGCGCCTCGTCCAGCGAGGTGAGGAACGCGTGCACCTCCAGGTCGCTCAGCAGCACCTCGTTGACCTGCTGTTCGACGTCGTGGAGCACACCCGGCGGGACCGCGCCCGGGGTGTTGAAGTCAAAGCGCAGCCGGCCGGGCGCGTTCAGGGAACCGGCCTGGGTGGCGGACTCGCCGAGAAAGTTCCGCATCGTCTGGTGTACGAGGTGGGTCGCGGTGTGGGCGCGGGAGATCGCCCGACGGCGCTGCACGTCGATCTCGGCGTACGCGCCCTCGCCCGGGCGCACTTCACCGGTGACCACCCTGACCCGGTGCACGATCACCCCGGGCAGCGGCTGCTGGACGTCGTACACCTCGACCCGGCCGCCACCGACCGTGATCACGCCGTGGTCGGGCTGCTGCCCACCGCCCTCGGCGTAGAAGGGCGTGCCGTCGAGCACCAACTCGACGGTGTCGCCCTCGCCCGCGCCGGCCAGGACCGAGCCGCTGCCGTCCAGCAGCGCGCGCACCTGGGACTCCTGCGTGACCTGCGCGTACCCGGTGAAGCTGACCGGACCACCCTGGTCGAGCACCGACCGGTACGCGGACAGGTCCGCGTGGCCGGTCTTGCGCGCCTGCGCATCGGCCTTGGCCCGGGACCGCTGCTCGGCCATCAGCCGCCGGAACCCGTCGGTGTCGACCTGCAGCCCCTGCTCGGCGGCGATCTCCAGGGTCAGATCGATCGGGAACCCGTACGTGTCGTGCAGCTGGAACGCCTTCTGTCCGGAGAGCGCCGGCCGCTTCGCCGCCTTCGCCTCGGTCACCGCCAGGTCGAGAATCGCCGTGCCGGCCCGCAGCGTGGAGTTGAACGCGTCCTCCTCGCCGTACGCGTACTGCGAGATCCGGTCGAACTCGGCCGCCACCTCGGGATACGACGGCGCCATGCAGTCCCGCGCCACCGGCAGCAGCTCCGGCAGCACCGCGCCCTGCCAGCCGAGCAGGCGCATCGCCCGGATGGCGCGGCGCATGATCCGGCGCAGCACGTACCCGCGGCCCTCGTTTGACGGCGTGACGCCGTCGCTGATCAGCATCAGCGACGTGCGGACGTGGTCCGCGATGACCCGCAGCCGGACATCGTCCGGGTGCGACTGCGACGCGGCGTGGCCCGAGTGCGCGCCGTACCGCTTGCCGCTGAGCTCGGCCGCCCGGCTCAGGATCGGGTGCACCTCGTCGATCTCGTACAGGTTGTCGACGCCCTGCAGGATCGACGCGATGCGCTCCAGGCCCATGCCGGTGTCGATGTTCTTCGCCGGCAGGTCACCGACGATGCGGAAGGTCTCCTTGTCGCGCACGTCGGCGATCTCGTACTGCATGAAGACCAGATTCCAGTACTCCAGGTACCGGTCCTCGTCGACCTCGGGCCCACCATCCGGCCCGTACGCCGGCCCGCGGTCGTAGTACAGCTCGGAGCACGGGCCAGCCGGCCCGGGGATGCCCATCGACCAGTAGTTGTCCTTCTTGCCGCGGCGCACGATCCGCTCCGCCGGCACGCCGGTGGCCCGCCAGATGTCGTACGCCTCGTCGTCGTCGAGGTAGACGGTCGGCCAGATCCGCTCCGGGTCCAGCCCGAAGCCGCCGTCGGCGACCGGCTTCGTGGACAGCTCCCAGGCCAGCGGAATCGCGCCCGCCTTGAAGTAGTCGCCGAACGAGAAGTTGCCGTTCATCTGGAAGAACGTGCCGTGCCGGCTGGTCTTGCCGACCTCGTCGATGTCGGGAGTGCGGATGCACTTCTGCACGCTCACCGCCCGCTGGTACGGCGGGGTCCGCTGGCCGAGGAAGTACGGCACGAACTGCACCATGCCCGCGTTGACGAACAGCAGGTTCGGATCGTCGACGGCGGGCAGCGGGGCGCTCGGCACCGGCGTGTGGCCGTGCGCCTCGAAGTGGGCCAGGAACCGACGCTTGATCTCCGCTGTTCTCATCGGACGTGCTTGCCTTCCTCCGGGTGCGGCGCGGTGTCGAGACCGTCGTCGTCGAACGGCACGCCGTCGGCGAATGCGGCGGCGATCTCGGCCTCGCGCTCGGCCATGCCGTCACGGACGTCGGCGACGAACGTCCGCACGGACCCGACCAGGCCGGTCGCGGAGGTCCGCGCCGACGCGGCGAGACCCTGCGGCGTGTAGGCCTGCGCCTTCGCGGTCACCTTGCGGACCACGAGAGCGCCGATGGCCAGACCGATCCCGAGCCACAGCATGCGCCGCATGGCTCATCCCCTTCTACGCAATTTTCCGGCCGCACAGCGTGGCGGCGGCTCTTCCCCGGGCGACGTCACTGCATGGAACGGCCGGCGGCGCGGCGCTTCTGCTTGAGTTCCGCGCGCACCTCGGTCTCGTCATTGGCGCGGCGGCGGTTGGCGGCGGCCTTGCGCACGCCGTAGCCGAATGCCGCCACCTTCACGATCGGGTTGGCGGCCGCCGCGCTGACCACTGTGGACAGGTTCGCCACGTTGGCGCTGACGTGCTGCACGTTCTCCGCGATGTGGTCCACCCGGGCCAGCTCCATGTTGACGCCGTCCAGCGTGGTGTGCACCTGGACCAGCGCGGTGTTCACGTTGCCGATCGTGGTGTTGACGTTGGCGAGCATGGGCCCGGTCTGGTCCGCCACGTCGCGCAGCGCGACCGTCGCCGCGTCCACGGTGTGCCGCAGTCGCAGGATCGGCACCGCCAGCACCAGGACCAGCATGGCGAAGGCCCCTGCCGCGACGAGCGCCGCGATACCCCCAGCGTTTGACACGCCAATCTCCCCTTCGGACCCGCCCGACTCACCAACGGAGGAGACCTTACCGTTCGTGACGACGCGGCGCGCTTCGGCCGCCCCCGTGTCGCGCCGGGGCCCCGAACCGGCGGCGTCAGCCCGGGGTCCCGCCATCCTCCGGGGCGCCGCGCACGATCCGCCGCAGGCGGGGCAGCCGCTCCGCGACCGCCCGCTCCGCGCCGTGACCGGCCGGCTGGTAGTACTCCCGGTGCACGAGGCCCTCCGGGGCGTACCGCTGGGTCACCACGCCGCGCGGATCGTCGTGCGGGTACCGGTACCCCGAGCCGTGCCCGAGCCCGCGCGCGCCGGCATAGTGGGCGTCGCGCAGGTGCGCCGGCACGCTGCCGCCGAGCCCGGACCGGACGTCGGCCATCGCCGCCCCGAGAGCGGCGGTCACCGCGTTCGACTTGGGCGCCGTGGCCAGGTGGATCACCGCCTGGGCCAGGTTGAGCTGCACCTCCGGCAGGCCGACGTACTCCACCGCGTGCGCGGCGGCGGTGGCGACGGCCAGGGCGCCGGGGTCCGCAAGCCCGACGTCCTCACTCGCGAAGATCACCATCCGTCGGGCGATGAACCGCGCGTCCTCCCCAGCCACCAGCATCCGGGCCAGCCAGTGCAGCGCGGCGTCCACGTCCGAGCCGCGCATGCTCTTGATGAACGCGCTCACGACGTCGTAGTGCGCGTCCCCGTCGCGGTCGTAGCGCAGTGCCGCGACGTCGACGGCCTGCTCGGCGGTCGCCAGGTCGATCTCCGCCGCCCGCTGCGCCGCCGCGGCCGATGCGGCCGCCTCGAGCGCGGTGAGCGCCTTGCGGACGTCGCCACCGGCGAGCCGGACGAGGTGGTCCTCCGCGTCGGGAGCGAGGGTCACCGTGCCGTCCAGGCCGCGCGAATCGGTGAGCGCCCGCCGGACCAGCGCCCGCACCGCATCGTCAGCGAGCGGCTGGAGGGTCAGCAGGACGCAGCGCGACAGCAGCGGCGAGATGACCGAGAAGTACGGGTTCTCAGTGGTGGCGGCGAGCAGCGTGATGGTGCGGTCCTCGACGGCGGAGAGCAGCGAGTCCTGCTGGGTCTTGCTGAACCGGTGCACCTCGTCGATGAAGAGCACGGTCGCCGCCCCGCCGGAGCGGCGGGACCGGCGCGCCGAGTCGATCACGGCGCGGACGTCCTTCACGCCTGCGGACAGCGCGGACAGCGCCACGAACCGCCGTTCCGAGGCGCCGGCGACCAGGTGCGCGATGGTGGTCTTTCCGGATCCCGGCGGGCCCCAGAGGATCACCGACATCGGCGAGCGCCCGGTCACCAGCTGCCGCAGCGGCGCACCGGGGGCCAGCAGGTGCTCCTGTCCGACCAGCTCGTCGATCATCGCGGGGCGCATCCGCACCGCGAGCGGCGCATCCGGCGGTGGCGCGGCGAACCCACCGGCCTCCGGCTCCGGCGCGCCACGGCGGCGCGCGCCCCCGCCGCCACCGCCGCCGTCGTCAATGTCGAACAGGCCGACCTCATCCACGCGATGACCCTACCGATCCGGTTTGCCGCCGGGGGTGCGCCGCACTCCTGGCCCGTGGACACGCTCGTTCGTCGACATGCAGGAAAAGCACCGAATACGGCCACCATGACGTACCTGGCGCACATGCCGATGGCGCGCTCGGCGTGTCGCACCGGCGTGGCGCCGGCCCGCTCGCGGCAAGCAACCGGCAGGCGAGCCGGTAGGGCCCGCCGGTACGCGGGCCGGCGGGCGCGAGGTCAGGCAGGCGCTGGGTCAGGCCGGCGCGACCGGCGCGGCCACACCCGTCGTACCCGCGGCGGCGGTGCCGGGTGGCTGGGGCTTGCCGTCGATGCCGGCCTCCAGCCGCTGCTGCGCGGTGATCGGCGTCGGCGCGCTGGTCAACGGGTCGAAGCCGCCCCGGGTCTTCGGGAAGGCGATCACCTCGCGGATCGACTCCGCCCCGGCGAGCAGCATGCAGGCCCGGTCCCAGCCGAACGCGATACCGCCGTGCGGAGGCGCGCCGTACTTGAACGCCTCCAGCAGGAACCCGAACTTGTCGTTCGCCTCCTGCTCGGAGATGCCGAGCAGGTTGAAGACCCGGCGCTGCACGTCACCGCGGTGGATACGGATCGAGCCACCACCGAGTTCGTTGCCGTTGCAGACGATGTCGTACGCGTACGCGAGCGCATCGGCGGGCGCGGACTCCAGTCGGTCCAGCCACGCCGCGGTCGGCGAGGTGAACGGATGATGCACCGCGCTCCAACCCGTACCGCCGCCGTCGAGCTCCACCGGCTCGAACATCGGCCAGTCGGTCACCCAGCAGAACGCCCACGCGTCGGGATCGGCGAGGCCGGCCCGACGGGCGATCTCGACCCGCGCCGCGCCGAGCAGCTCCTGCGCCTCGCGCCGCTGGGCGGCGGCCGCGAAGAAGATCGCGTCGCCGGGCTTGGCGCCCACCGCGTCGGCCAGCCCGCCGAGGTGCTCGGCAGAGAGGTTCTTGGCGACCGGCCCCCGCGCCTCGCCGGTCTCCGCGTCCAGCACCACGTAGGCCAGTCCCCGGGCGCCGCGCGCCTTCGCCCAGTCCTGCCAGCCGTCCAGCTCCTTGCGGGTCTGGGCAGCGCCGCCGGGCATCACCACCGCGCCGACGTATCCGCCGGCCGCGATGGCGCCGGCGAACACCCGGAACTCGGTCCCGCGCAGGTACCCGGTCAGCTCGGTCAGCTCCACGCCGTAGCGCAGGTCGGGCTTGTCCGAGCCGTACCGCGCCATCGCCTCGTGCCAGGTGATCCGTGGGATGGGGTGGGTGATCTCGTGGCCGGCCAGCTCGCGCCACAGCGCGCCGACGATCGCCTCGCCCAGCTCCATCACGTCATCCTCGGTCACGAAGGACATCTCGATGTCGAGCTGGGTGAACTCCGGCTGCCGGTCGGAGCGGAAGTCCTCGTCGCGGTAGCAGCGGGCGATCTGGTAGTACCGCTCCATCCCGGCCACCATCAGCAACTGCTTGAACAGCTGGGGTGACTGGGGCAGCGCATACCAGGAACCGGGCTGCAGTCGGACCGGCACCAGGAAGTCGCGCGCCCCTTCCGGCGTGGACCGGGTCAGCGTGGGCGTCTCGATCTCGAGGAAGTCCCGCTCGTGCAGCAGGGTGCGCGCGATCGCGTTGGCCCGGCTGCGCAGCCGGAGGGCGTTGCCCGGCCCACTGCGCCGCAGGTCCAGGTACCGGTACTTCAGCCGGATGTCGTCGCCGGCGTCCACGGCGTCGTCGATCGGCAAGGGCAGCGGCGCGGACTCGGAGAGGATCTCCAGCTCGGCGGCCACCACCTCGACCTCGCCGGTGGGCAGTTCCGGGTTCTCGTTGCCCTCCGGCCGGCGCTGCACCGTGCCGACGACCCGGACGCAGTACTCGTTGCGGAGCGCGTGCGCGATCTCCATGCCCTCCCGGAAGACCACCTGCGCCACGCCCGAGCCGTCCCGGAGATCCACGAAGATCACGCCGCCGTGATCACGCCGACGGGCCACCCACCCGGCGAGCGTTACGGTCGTTCCGGCGTCCGGGGCGCGCAGCACCCCGGCGTTCGCAGTACGGATCACGTCGAGCATCCCCTCGTACGGTTCGGTCCGGGCCATTCTCGCATCGTCCGCATCCGGTATACCGTCCAGCACGCTGCCCCCATCCGCGAAGGAGCCCGATGCCCTGGTTACTGGACGAGTTGCTGCCGACCTTCGACTTCCGGACCCGCTACACCCGCCGCATCGCGGCGAGCCCCGCAGCGGTGTGGAACGCGCTGGAGGCGCTAACCATCGAGGTGCTGCCAGTCACCCGGCTGTTGATGACCATCCGCTCGGTGGGCCGGGTGCGGCTGTCCGGGCCGTTCGTGGCGAACGCGCCGATGCCGGTGCTTGCCACCGACCCGGGCCGGGAGATGGTGAACGGCGGCGTCGCGCAGTTCTGGCGCCTGCGGCCGCCGGCCGCCCCGGTGCCACCCGGCGACGCGGCGGCGTTCGCGGCATTCACCCGTCCGGGGTGGGCCAAGGCCGCGATGAGCTTCCAACTGACCCCCGACGGGCCCGGGACGGTCCTGGCCGCGGAGACCCGCGTGGTCGCCACCGACCCGGCGGCACGACGCGCCTTCGCCCGGTACTGGCTGCTCATCCGGGCCGGTGGAGCCGGCTTCATCCGGCTGGAACTGCTGCGCGCGGTGGCCCGGCGAGCGGAGGCGCGCCGATCTCACTGATGTAATCGGCTGGAAACGTGTGCCTGCGAAGATCCCAGCGGCCACGACCACCCGGAGGTGCTGATGTTTCTGACCCGCCATGAGCAGGAGCGGCTCCTGGTCCACGTGGCCGCGGACGTGGCGCAGAAGCGGCGGGCCCGAGGGCTGCGCCTGAACTACCCGGAGGCGGTCGCGGTGATCACGGCGTACCTGTTGGAGGGGGCGCGGGACGGCCGTACCGTCGCGGAACTGATGGACGCGGGCCGCGGTGTGCTCACCCGCGACGACGTCCTCGACGGCGTGCCGGAGATGCTGGCCGAAGTGCAGGTCGAAGCCACCTTCCCGGACGGTACGAAGCTGGTCACCGTGCACGGGCCGATCTCATGATCCCGGGCGAGATCCTGCCCGGAGCGGGCGAGGTGCCGATCAACGAGGGTCGTCCGGTGCTGACGGTGAGCGTGGTCAATACCGGGGACCGACCGGTCCAGGTCGGGTCGCACTACCACTTCGCCGAGTCCAACCCGGCACTCGAGTTCGACCGGTCGACCGCGTGGGGGCACCGGCTGGCCGTGCCGGCCGGCACGTCCGTGCGCTTCGAACCGGGCATCGGCCGGGAGGTCGACCTGGTGCCGTTCGGTGGCCTGCGGGTCGTGGCCGGGCTACGCGGCGAATGCGCCGGTCCGCTGGACGCCGCGACCGCTACCGACGCCGACCGGAGTACCCGATGAGCACGCTGGACCGGCGGCGCTACGCCGCGCTCTACGGCCCCACCGTCGGCGACCGCATCCGGCTGGCCGACACCAACCTGCTCATCGAGGTGGAGCGGGACGACTGCGCCGGCGGCGACGAGGCCGTCTTCGGCGGCGGCAAGGTGATCCGCGAGTCGATGGGCCAGTCCCGGGCGACCCGTGGCGAAGGCACGCCGGACACGGTCATCACCGGGGCGGTGATCCTCGACCACTGGGGCGTGGTGAAGGCCGACGTCGGCATCCGCGACGGCCGCATCGTCGCGATCGGCCGCGCCGGCAACCCGGACACGATGGACGGCGTCCACCCCGACCTGGTGATCGGCCCGTGCACCGAGATCATCGCCGGTAACGGCAGGATCCTGACCGCCGGCGCGGTGGACTGCCACGTCCACCTGATCTGCCCGCAGATCATCGAGGAGGCGCTGGCCTCCGGCATCACCACGCTGATCGGCGGTGGCACCGGGCCGGCCGAAGGCACCAAGGCGACCACCGTGACGCCCGGACCGTGGCACCTGGCCCGGATGCTCGAGGCGATGGACCCCTGGCCGGTGAACATCCTGCTGCTGGGCAAGGGCAACACGGTGTCGCAGGAAGCGATGTGGGAGCAGCTCAGGGCCGGTGCCGGCGGATTCAAGCTGCACGAGGACTGGGGCACCACGCCAGCGGCGATCGACGCCTGCCTGACTGTGGCGGACGCCTCGGGCGTCCAGGTCGCCATCCACACCGACACGCTCAACGAGGCCGGCTTCGTCGAGGACACCCTGCGTGCGATCGGCGGCCGCGCGATCCACGCCTACCACACCGAGGGCGCCGGCGGCGGGCACGCGCCGGACATCATCACCGTGGCCTCGTACCCGAACGTGCTGCCCTCCTCCACCAACCCCACCCGGCCGTACACCCGCAACACGCTCGACGAGCACCTCGACATGCTGATGGTCTGCCACCACCTCAACCCGACCGTGCCCGAGGATCTGGCCTTCGCGGAGAGCCGGATCCGACCGTCCACAATGGCCGCCGAGGATCTGCTGCACGACCTGGGCGCGATCTCGATCATCGGCTCGGACTCGCAGGCCATGGGCCGGGTCGGTGAGGTGATCCTGCGGACCTGGCAGACCGCGCACGTGATGAAGGCGCGGCGCGGCGCGCTGCCCGGCGACGGGGCGGCCGACAACACCCGCGCGCGGCGCTACGTCGCCAAGTACACGATCTGCCCGGCGGTCGCCCACGGGATCGACGGCGAGGTCGGCTCCGTGGAGCCGGGCAAGCTGGCCGACCTGGTGCTGTGGGATCCGGCGTTCTTCGGCGTCCGGCCGCATGCCGTGATCAAGGGCGGCATGATCGCCTGGGCCGCGATGGGCGACGCGAACGCCTCCATCCCGACCCCGCAGCCGGTGCTGCCGCGGCCGATGTTCGGGGCGTACGGCGCCGCGCCGGCGGCCACCAGCCTCGCGTTCGTCGCCCCGGCCGCGATCGACGCGCTGCTCGCCGACCGGCTCGCGGTCCGCCGCCGGCTCGCGCCGGTCGCGGACGTACGCCGGCGAGGCAAGGCCGACCTGCCCGGCAACGACGCGACGCCACGCATCGAGGTGGATCCCGACACGTTCACCGTCCGCATCGACGGCGAGGTCATCGAGCCCGAGCCGGTCGCCGAGCTGCCGATGGCGCAGCGCTACTTCCTTTTCTGAGCACCCCACCATGCCAGCGCCACTCACCACCCTGCTCCTGCTCGCCGACGGCCGGTTGCCGGCCGGTGGCCACGCCCACTCCGGCGGGTTGGAGGCGGCGGTGGCCGCCGGGCGGGTGCGCGACGCCGACGACCTCACCGAGTTCCTCCGCGGCCGGCTCGCCACCGCCGGCCTGGTCGCCGCCGCCTTCACCGCCGCCGCCTGCACGGCACCCGCCGAGGCGGTGCCGCTCCTGGACGCCGAACTCGACGCGCGCACGCCCTCGCCCGCGCTGCGGCGCGCCTCCCGGCAGCAGGGCCGGGCCGTGCTGCGCGCCGGTCGGGCGATCTGGTCGCTACCCGGGCAGCCAGCCCAGGCGCACCAGCCGGTCGCGCTCGGCCTGGTCGCCGCGATGGCCGGGCTGGACGCGCTGCAGGCCGCCACGATCGCGGCGTACGGCTCGGTCAGCGGCCCGTCCAGCGCGGCGGTGCGGCTGCTCGGCCTCGACCCGTACCGTGCCTACGCCATCGTCGCCGGGCTGGCCGAGGCGTGCGACGACATCGCGGCGCGCGCCGCCGCGGCGGCGTACGGCCCGATCGAGCACCTGCCGTCGGCGGGTGCCCCACTGCTCGACATTTCCGCCGAGGTCCACGCCAGTTGGGAGGTGCGTCTCTTTGCCTCCTGAGACGCCGCACGCTCTGTCCACACTCCACGACGCATCTGCACCACACGACGCGGCGACACCGCACACCCATCCGCACCCCGGCGTCGATCCGCACGCCGCGCTCCCGCAGAGCCGGCGGGCCCTGCGGATCGGCATCGGCGGACCGGTCGGCTCGGGCAAGACCGCGCTGGTCGCCGCGCTGTGCCGGGCGCTGGCCGGCACGGTACGGCTGGCGGTGGTGACCAACGACATCTACACCACCGAGGATGCCGACTTCCTGCTGCGCAACGGCGTCCTGCCGGCGGAGCGGATCCGCGCGGTGGAAACCGGGTGCTGCCCGCACACCGCCATCCGCGACGACATCTCAGCCAACCTCGATGCCGTCGAGGATCTGGAGTCGGTGCTCGGGCCGCTCGACTTGATCATCGTGGAGAGCGGCGGGGACAACCTCACCGCGACCTTCAGCCGGGGCCTGGTGGACCGGCAGATCTTCGTGGTCGATGTCGCCGGTGGGGACAAGGTCCCGCGCAAGGGCGGCCCCGGCGTCACCACCGCCGACCTGCTCGTCATCAACAAGACCGACCTGGCCCCCCTGGTCGGCGCGGACCTGGCGGTGATGGACCGCGACGCGCGCGCCCGCCGCGGCGACCTGCCCACGGTGTTCCTGTCGCTCGTCGAGGACCCCGCCGCGGCGCCGGTGGCCGACTGGGTCCGCGCCGCGCTGCCGGCCGAACGCGGGTGACGCACCCGGCCGGGATGCGGGCGAGCGCCCGGATCGTCGCCGTCACGGACGGCCGCGGCGGGACCCGCCTGCCGGTGCTGCGTGGACAGCCACCGCTGCTGCCCCGCCGGACCGGCCCGGGCGGACCCGGACCGGCGACCGTCCACCTGGTCGGCGGCGCCGCCGGGCCACTGGGCGGCGACGTCCTGCACCTGGAGATCGTCGTGGGACCCGGTGCGAGCCTGCGCCTGGGCAGCGTGGCGGCCACCGTGGCGCTGCCCGGCCGCGGCGGCGCACCGTCCTGCCTCACCGTGGACGTCACCGTGGCGGAGGACGGGGACCTGCACTGGCTGCCCGAACCACTGATCGCGGCCCGCGGCTGCCGGCACCACACCGCGTCCACCGTGGACCTCGCGGAAGGTGCCCGGCTGATGTGGCGCGACGAGCTCGTCTGCGGCCGGCACCGCGAGCCGTCCGGCGACGCGACGCTGAGCACGGTGCTGCGGTATGCCGGCCGGACGCTGTACCGCAGTGACCTGGCGGTCGGACCGTCCGCGCCGGGCTGGGCCGGACCGGCGGTGCTCGGCGGCGCCCGGGTGAACGGCACGCTGCTGGTGGTGGACCCGACTTGGGCGTCTACCGGCCCCCCGCCGGCCGCGACCCTCGGGCCGACCGCGGCGAGGCTCCCGCTGTCCGGGCCCGGCGTGCTGATCGCCGCGACCGGCGCTGACCTGCCGCAGGTACGCCGGCAGTGTTCGGTCAATTCCCTGTAACGATCCCGCATGCGCCGCGGCGTCGGATCGGCAATTACGCCGCCCGATGTTCCGGTGCATTTGTTGTATGCCCTGCTCAGCCCTGCCGGCAAGGCCGTCGAGGAAACAGGCAATTAAGGCCGACGAAACGCGCCCGCAACGGTTCTCGTCAACGCTAACCATGCCTCTCAGGGGGCTCGGATCCGGCGACACGACCGGTGGATCCGGCCACCGTGAGCGCTCCCCCGGCATGCCCGCCAGACCGACGGAGAGCCGACCAGGCAAGGAACTGAAGAGCCGAACAAGTCCCGATGGCAGGGCGCCGCGGCCGGCAACGGACCGGTGCCCGAAATGGATCCGCGCTCTCCGAAATCACCGGCTCCGCAACGTCGCGACGCCATCGCCGAGTTACCCGAAATTTCGCTCCGTAAAGGGAGCAAGGAGGCTTCATGTTCCAGGTTCGCGGACTCCGCATAGCGGCGTGTGCGGCGATTGTCGCAACGACGATGACGATCGCCGCATGCGGCAGCAAGACCGGTGAAACCAGTTCGTCGTCGTCCGCGGCAGCGGGTGCGGCCGTCGACACCTCGGGCCCGACCATCAAGGTCGGACTGCTCAACTCACTGTCCGGCACGATGGCCATCAGCGAGGTGACCGTCCGCGATTCGCTCAAGCTCGCGATCGAGGAGATCAACGCCGCGGGTGGCGTGCTCGGCAAGAAGATCGAGCCGATCAGCGAGGACGGCGCCTCGGACTGGCCCACCTTCGACGAGAAGGCGAAGAAGCTGATCAGCCAGGACAAGGTGGCCGCGGTCTTCGGCTGCTGGACCTCGGCCAGCCGCAAGGCGGTCAAGGGCACGTTCGAGAGCAACAAGGCGCTGCTGTTCTACCCCGTGCAGTACGAAGGCCTGGAGCAGTCGAAGTACATCTTCTACACCGGTGCCACCACCAATCAGCAGATCGTGCCGGGCCTGGACTACCTCAAGGCGCAGGGCAAGACCTCCGTGTACCTGGTCGGCAGCGACTACGTCTTCCCGCGGACCGCAAACAAGATCATCAAGGCGTACGCCGAAGCGAACGGCATGAAGGTCCTCGGCGAGGACTACGCGCCGCTGGGCTCCACCGAGTTCGCCACGATCACCAACAAGGTGAAGACCTCGGGCGCCAGCGCCGTGTTCAACACCCTCAACGGTGACAGCAACGTGGCCTTCTTCAAGGAGTACAAGTCGGCCGGGCTGACCGCCGACTCCATGCCGGTGGTCTCGGTCTCCATCGCCGAGGAGGAGGTGCGCAGCATCGGCACGCAGTACCTGGAGAACCAGCTCACGGCGTGGAACTACTACCAGACCACGCCGGGTGCCGCGAACGACAAGTTCGTCAAGGCGTACAAGGCCAAGTACGGCGCGGACAAGCCCACCAGTGACCCGATGGAGGCCGCGTACGTCTCGGTCCACCTGTGGAAGGCGATGGTCGAGAAGGCCCAGTCCTTCGAGGTGGAGAAGGTCAAGGCGGCCGCGGACGGCATCACCTACGAAGCGCCCGAGGGCCTGGTCACTGTGGACGGTGCGACCCAGCACATCCACAAGACGGCGCGCATCGGCAAGATCGGCGCGGACGGCCTGATCACCGAGGTCTGGAACTCCGGGAAGCCGGTGAAGCCGGACCCGTACCTGAAGGACTACGCCTGGGCCAAGGGCCTGAGCTGACGGTTCGCGTGAGGCGGGTGAGCCGGGCGGTCCGGCTCACCCGCAGTCAGTCCCTCCCCGCCCAGAAGGAAGGTCGACTGTGACATCTGTCATCGGCCAACTGTTCACCGGCATCAGCATCGGCGCTGTGCTGCTCCTCATCGCGCTCGGGCTGTCGCTGACCTTCGGCCAGATGAACGTGATCAACATGGCGCACGGCGAGTTCATCATGGCCGGCGCGTACACCGTCTACGTCCTGCAGAAGACGATCACCGGCGCCGGGGCGTCCCTGCTCATCGCGCTGCCGGTGGCGTTCGTCGTCGCGGGCGCGATGGGTGTCGTGCTGGAAGTGCTGCTCATCCGCCGGCTCTACGCCCGGCCCCTGGACACCCTGCTGGTCACCTGGGGTGTCGCGCTGATCCTGCAGCAACTGGCCCGCAACATCTTCGGCGCGCCCAACGTGCAGACCAAGGCCCCGGACGTCCTCACCGGCAGCGTCAAGCTCTTCTCCATCGGCGGCGACGACGTCCTGGTGGCCAACAGCCGCCTGTTCATCCTGGCGCTGGCCGTGCTCGCCGTCGCCGCCCTCACCCTGATCCTCAAGACGACGTCGCTCGGGCGGCGGATCCGCGCCGTCATGCAGAACCGCGACCTGGCTGCGGTATCCGGCATCGCGACCGGCCGCGTGGACCGGCTGACCTTCTTCATCGGGTCGGGCCTTGCCGGCATCGCCGGCGTCGCCCTGACGCTGGTCGGCCCGATCGGCCCGACGATGGGGACCAACATCATCGTGAACGCCTTCCTCGTCGTCGTGGTCGGCGGCATCGGTCACCTCAAGGGCACCGTGATCGTGGCGTTCGCCCTCGGCATGTTGCAGTCCGTCGTGGAGTACTCGACCACCCTGAGCGTCGCCAACGTGCTGGTGTTCCTCGCCATCGTCGCGTTCCTGCAATGGCGGCCCCAGGGCCTGTTCACCCTGCGTACCCGGAGCATGGCATGACGACGCTGAGCGAACCGACCACCGGCGCGCCGACGGCGGCGTCTCCCCCACCTCCCGCCCAGCGTGGCGGCTGGGCCCGACGGCTGGCCGGCGGGTCACCGGCGCGCGCGGTCGCCGGGTTCACCCTCGCCGCGATCGTCCTGTTCGCGGTGGCGCCGCTGGTGCTCGGCGACTTCCGGCTGAACCTGCTCGCCAAGTACCTCTGCATCGCCATCGTGGCGGTCGGCATCGGCCTGGCGTGGGGTCGCGGCGGGCTGCTCACCCTGGGCCAGGGCGTGTTCTTCGGCATCGGCGGCTACGCGATGGCGATGCACCTCAAGCTGGCCGACGCCGGCCCGGGCGAGCTGCCCGACTTCATGCAGCTGTACGGTCAGGTGGACGCGCTGCCGTGGTGGTGGCGACCGTTCGCCAATCCGGCCTTCGCGCTTGCCGCGACCGTCGTGCTGCCCATGCTGCTGGCCTTCCTGCTGGGCTCCCTGGTGTTCCGCCGGAGAGTCCGCGGCGCCTACTTCGCAATCCTGTCCCAGGCGCTCGCCGCCGCGACGGCGATCTTCGTGATCGGCCAGCAGGGAACCACCGGCGGCACCAACGGGCTGACCGACATGAAGGGCTTCTTCGGCTACAACCTCGACGACCCGATCAACAAGCGGATGGTGTACTTCATCATCGCCGCCGCCCTGCTGCTCTGCCTGGCCCTGGTCCGCCAGCTGATGCGCAGCCGGTACGGCGAACTGCTGGTCGCGGTGCGCGACGGGGAGCAGCGGGTCCGCTTCCTCGGCTACGACCCGGCGAACGTCAAGCTGACCGCCTACGTCGTGGCCGCCGGCATGGCCGGGTTGGCCGGTGCGCTCTTCGTCCCGGCGGTGGGGATCATCTCCCCGGCACTGATCGGGGTGGTCCCCTCCATCGAGTTCGTCATCGGCGTCGCCGTCGGGGGCCGGGCCACCCTGATCGGGCCGGCCCTTGGCGCGGTCGCCGTGGTGTGGGCCAAGACGGCGCTGTCCGAGCGGATGCCCTCGGCGTGGACGTACTTCGAAGGGCTGCTGTTCATCATCCCGGTCGCGTTCCTGCCGGGCGGGCTGGCGTCGCTGGTCGGCGTGGTCCGGCGGCGCGGCGCGGCCAGCATGGCCGACCGGCAGACATCCAGGGCCAGCAGCGCGAGCGGCACCGGCAACGCCGGCAGTGCCAGCGGCGCGAGCGAGCCCAGCATGGCCAGCGGCGCCACCGTCCAGAGCAACGCGACAAGCGAGGAGGCACGATGACCGACCATGATCCGACCGGCGCGGGTCTGCGGATCCGCGGCCTGCGGGTGGTCTTCGACGGCTTCGTCGCGGTGGACGGCGTGGACTTCGACGTGGCGCCGGGCGACGTGCGGTTCATCATCGGGCCGAACGGCGCCGGCAAGACAACCCTGGTCGACGCGGTGACCGGGTTGGTGAAGGCGACCGGCTCGGTCCTCGTCGACGGCCAGGAACTGCTCGGCAAAAAGGTCCACCGGATCGCCCGGCTGGGCGTCGGCCGGACCTTCCAGACCGCCACCGTGTTCGAGGAGTTGACCGTCCTGCAGAACCTGGACATCGCCGCGGGCTGCGGCCGTGGCCCGCTCACCCTGCTGCGGCAACGTCGCGGGGTGCCGGCCGCCGTGGCCGAGGCGCTGGAGACGATCGGTCTGACGGCCGCCAGCGACCGGCTCGCCGGCACGCTCGCGCACGGGCAGAAGCAGTGGCTGGAGATCGGCATGCTGCTGGTGCAGGACGCCAAGCTGCTGCTGCTCGACGAGCCGGTCGCCGGCATGAGCCACGACGAGCGGGACGCCACCGGGGAGCTGCTGCGGGTGGTGAGCCGCAAGCGCACCGTGGTGGTGATCGAGCACGACATGGACTTCCTGCGCCGCTTCGCCAAGACCGTCACGGTGATGCACGCCGGAAAGGTCCTGAGCGAAGGCACCGTGGCGCAGGTGCAGGCCGACCCGAAGGTCCAAGAGGTGTACCTGGGACATGCCGGCGCGGAGTCGCATGCCGTGGCCGCGGCGCAGGAGGCGTGATGCTCGAGTTCGACGATGTCCACGTGGGGTACGGCCGCAGCGTCGTGCTGCCCGGAATCTCGCTGTCGGTGCCGGTCGATGGGGTGGCCGCGGTGATGGGGCACAACGGCGCGGGCAAGTCCACGCTGCTGCGCGCCGCGATCGGGCTGCTCAAGCCCCGCAAGGGCCGGATTCGCCTGGCCGGGGAGGAGATCACCACGCTCGCGCCGCACCAACGGGTGGCCCGCGGCATGGCCTACGTACCGCAGGGCCAGCAGTGCTTTCCGCACCTGACCACCGCCGAGAACCTGCAACTCGTCGCGGACGGCCGGTCGCGGGGCAAGGTCGCCATGGCCGAGGCGCTCGACCTGTTCCCCGCATTGACCGGCCTGCTCGCCCGCCGGGCCGGGTTGCTCTCCGGGGGCCAGCGCCAACAGCTGGCCATTGCCCGGGCCCTGATCACCGAACCCACGCTGCTGCTCCTCGACGAGCCGACGGAGGGGATCCAGCCGACAGTGGTCGCGGAGATCGAACAGGCCATCCTGGGCCTGGCTGGCCGCGGCGGCATGTCGGTGCTGCTCGTCGAGCAGCACGTCGGCTTCGCGGTCAGGGCGGCGCAACGGTACTACGTCCTGGAGGCGGGACGGGTCACCTCCACCGGCGCGGGTGGCGAGAACGCCTACGCGGCGGTCCGACAGGCCCTCATGGTGTAGCGGCTGTAACGCCGACCCGCCAGGACGGCCGCTCGGCATGACCGGGCGCCGCCCTGGCACAGGGTTCACGTGCCCGCGCGAGCGAGTTCGAGCTCGGACCTGCCGGCCGCCGGCGTGCGGTCGTCGTGCTGGGAGAACAGCGTGCTGGGCCACCACATCCACCGCCCCACGTCCAGGGTGAGCGCGGTGACCAGGACCGAGCGGACGATCATGGTGTCGAGGAGTACCCCGAACGCCACCGTGAACCCGAGCTGCGCCGCGAACACCATCGGCAGCGACCCCAGCGCGGCGAAGGTACCGGCCAGGACCAGACCCGCCGAGGTGATCACGCCGCCGGTGGCGGAGAGTCCGATCAGCGCGCCGCGCCGGGTGCCGTGCCGCAGGGCCTCCTCCCGCACCCTGGTGATCAGGAAGATGTTGTAGTCGATGCCAAGGGCCACCAGGAACACGAACACCAGGAGCGGGAAGCTCGCGTCCGCCCCGGCGAAGTCGAACACGGAGTTGAACATCAGCGCGCTCACCCCGAGGGCGGCACCGAACGACAGCACCACCGTCGCCATCAGCAGCAGCGGCGCGACGATCGCCCGCAGCAGCAGCATGAGGATGAGCAGCACCACGCCCAGGACGATCGGGATGATCACCTTGGAGTCGCGGGCGGCCGAATTCTGGATATCGAGTGCGATCGCCGTGCTCCCGCCGAGCCGGGCGTCCGCACCCTGAATCGCGTGGACCGCGGTTCTGGCCCGCTCCACGGTGCGCATCGCGGCCTCACTGCCGGGAGCGTCCGTGAGCGTGCCGAGAAGGAGCGCCTCGCCGTCCTTGATCATCGGCGCCGCGACGCCGGCGATCCCCGGGACTGCCGACAGCACACCCGCGACCCGCTCCGCCGAGTCAGCCTTCGCGACGACATGGACAGGGTCCCCAGACCCGGCGGGAAAGTGCCTGGACTGGATCTCCTCGCCGACGACCGCCTGAGACCCGGTGGTGAACTGGCCGTTGCTCGGGATGCCGTCCGCCTTGAGCCCGAGGACGCCGATGGCCATCACGCCGAGGACGAGCGCGGTGCCGACCCACACCACCCGCGGCCGGGTGGCGATCGCGGTGCCCATCCGCGTCCAGATCCCGTCCTTCCCCGCCACGGCCGAGCCGTACGACGGCTTCACCGGCCAGAAGATCCAGCGGCCGCAGATGACCAGCAGGGCCGGCATCAGGGTCACCATGGCGAGGAGCCCGACGAGGATGCCGACGGCGCACGCCGGGCCGAGGCCCTTGGTGGAGTTGAGGGTGGCCAGCAGCAGCACCAGCAGGCTGACCGCGACGGTCGCCGCGCTCGCGACGATGGCGGGACTGGACCGGTGCAGTGCCTCCGCCATGGCGTCGTGCCGATCCTCGTGCCGGCGCAACTCCTCCCGGTACCGGGAGATGAGCAGCAGCGCGTAGTCGGTGGCGGCGCCGAACACCAGCACGGTCAAGATGAAGGTGGTCTGCGTGTTCACGGTGAGCCCGGCGTTTCTCGCCAGCAGGTAGATCACCGCCTCCGCCATGACCAGGGCGCCGCCGGCGGTCAGCAGCGGCAACACCGGCAGCACCGGGCTGCGGTAGGTCAGCAGCAGGATGACGACCACGACCAACGCGGTGATCGTCCCCACCGCCCCTCCCCCGCTGAAGGCGTCGATCGAGTCGGATGCGTAACCGGCCGGTCCGGTGACGTGGAACCCGAGACCGTTGGCGTCCGCCTCCCCCACTTCGGTGATCGCCTCGACCACCTTGTGAGCTCCGTTCCAGCCCTCGTTGCCATGGTCAACGGAGACCACGGTCTGGATGGCCCTGCCGTCCTCGGACGGGAACGGGCCCTGTGGCTGCCCCACCACATTCGTGATGGCCCGGAACGCCTCGGCGTCGGCCCGGGCCTTCGCCATGTCGGCCGGGGTGACGCCGGCGGGCCGGTCGTAGATCACGATCGCCGGTAGGGCGTCGGCCGGCTGGAACTTCCTGGCCTGCTCGACGACGGCGGTCGCCTCCGCGTTGCTGGGCAGCCACGCGGAATTGTTGTTCTTCTCGACGTCGCCCAGCCTGGCAGCCAGCAGGTAGGCCGGCACCAGCAGGGCGATCCAGACGGCCAGGATGATCCATTTCGCTACCCTGCCACTGGGCAGCGTCATCGCTTTTCGCATCATCGGTTTCCTCGGTGTTCAGTCGACGTGGGAAAGCTTGTCGGGATTGGCGACGGCGTAGATTCCGCACACCTGGCTGCCGTCGGCAGTGAGGTCCAGGACGACGACGGCGTACGGGGTGTCGCCGGCGAAGAGCAGCGCGGACGGGTCGCCGTTGACGCTGCGGTAGACGACCTTGAGACCCTGCGCCGAGTGCGGACCAACAGCGGCGAGCAGGCGGGCGACCTTCTGCCGGCCGGAGATCGGCCGCAGGCCTCCCGCGGTCGCACTGTTGCCTCCACCGTCGCCCCACAGGGTCACCTCAGGGGCCAGGATCTGCAGGAGGGCGTCCAGGTCGCCGCCGAGCGCGGCGGCCAGGAACCGTTCCGTCACCTGCTGGCGGACGCGCGGGTCAGGCTGGTAGCGGGGGCGTCGCGCCTGCACGTGCTCGCGGGCGCGGTGCGCGAGTTGGCGGATCGCGGATGGACTGCGGTCGAGGATCTCCGCGATCTCCGTGTGGGCGTAGCCGAACACCTCGTGCAGGACGAACACCGCGCGTTCCAGTGGGGTAAGGGTTTCCAGGACCACCAGCAGCGCCATCGACACCGATTCGGCGCGCAGGGCCCGATCAGCGGCATCGTCGGGGGCGGGAACGGGCGTGCCGGTGAGGGGCCCGACGAGCGGGTCAGGCAGCCACGGCCCGATGTAGGTCTCCCGACGCCGACTGATGGTGACCTGCGCAGCGAGAGCGCGGTTCACCGCGATCCGTACCAGGTAGGCGCGGGGGTTCTCGATCTGCTCCAGGCTCGGTGCCTGGTTTCGGTGCGCCCACGACAGCCATGTCTCCTGCAGTACGTCCTCGGTATCGGCCACGCTGCCGAGCATGTTGTAGACGACCGAGAACAGCAGCTCCCGGTGGTCGTTGAAGACGTGCGTCGCCGCCTGTGCCAGCAAAGCGCCGTCCGCTGTACGCGAACCGCCTTGCGCTGCGGGTGCCGATGAGCCTGGTGCGGTGTCGGGCATTCCTGAGCCTCCTTCTCGCAGTCGCACCATACGAGCGATCGAGCGATCCGGAACGTGACATCCAGGTCCGGAAACGTGATCTGCTTCTCATCCGTGGCCACGCACATGGGTTCAGCGCGGAGGCGGCGCGTCAGGACTCAAAGGGGCTTCCCGAGCAGGATCTCCAACGGCTCGCCCGGTAGCAGCAGGCACCCCCGATCGATGTAGCCGCGCCGGCGGAAGAGGTGCTGGGCACGTTCCGTGGCCAGGGTGGAGGTCATCACCGAGTGGAAGCCCGCGGCCCGCTGCTGGTCCTCCCAGTACGCGATCAGCCGCGTGCCGAGTCCCCGGCCGCGGTGCGGCTCAACGACGAACAGCATGTTCATGAACGGAATGGCGTCCCAGAAGAGTCCCCACCTGAGCCAGCCCCGGACCGAGGTGCCGTCGTCGGCCACGATGACGCGACCCGCCCGCAACACCCGCGCGAGTTCGTCCTCGCTGACGTGAGGATCCGCTCGGTCCAGGAACGCCAGGTCTCCGGGATCGGCCAAGCGCATAATGATCGCCATGCTGGCACGATGACACGAGGGATCGTTGTCCGGGCAACCGCTTTTCTGCTGTACCCCGGGGTGCGACAACCCCAAGGAAGGCAGGCTCGCGTGGAGGGCGCACTGATCACCCTCAGTCCGTACGACCCGCGCTGGAACGTGCGGTTCCAGCAGGAGCGGGTAAGCCTCGAGGCCGCTTTGGCGGATTGGCTGGTCGGGGCAGTTGAGCACATCGGCTCCACATCGGTTCCGGGCCTGATCGCAAAGCCGATCATCGACATGATGGCACCGGTGCACAGCCCGTCAGAGGCGGCAGCCGCCATCCCGTTCGTGACCGCTCTCGGCTACCACCATGGCGTTCACCGCCCCGAGGAGGCGCACTACTTCGTCAAGCCGGAGACCGGCGACTGGTGGGAGCGCACCCACCAGCTCCATCTCACCGAGCCCACCTCGCTCCTGTGGCGCCGACGGATCGCCTTTCGCGACGCGCTCCGGCTCCGCGCGGACTACCGGTCGAGGTACGCACGGCTCAAGCGCGATCTCGCGCAGGCCTGCGGCACCGACCTCACGGCGTACGCCCGCAGGAAGGACGACTTCGTCAACGAGGTCCTCGGCGTGCGCCACCAGACCGAAGCCCCGCCCGACGCTGACCCGCGCAGGCCGTGACGTGCGTGCTCCAGCGAGCATGTGCCGTAACAACGACCTCATGATCGCCCGCCGGCGCCGATGGCGTAGCCGCTGCTGCGCGCCAAGGCGCTGGAAAAGTCAGTTCAGTGCGACCGCCTTGCACAGCAGCTCCGGCGACCGACAAATCAACACCGCCCTGCACACCCATTGCGCTCGGCCACGCCCGCGATCCCGGCCACCGCGGCTACTACCAGCGCAACTCATCGAAGGAAAGACATCACCGAAGCGCGGCGCGCCCTGAAACGACTTGGCGTGCGACGGTCACTTCTCCAAGGGTTGCCCGATGTCCCAGTCGTAGCGCCGCCCGGCGGGATCCTTATCCCGCCAGGCGACCTTCCACGTGCCGTCATTGTTTTCCTCCGGAGCGCTCATGCCGCGGACCGCGCCAGCGCCAGCGGTCACGCTCTCTAGCGGGATTTCGTGCCGGCGACCCACGAAGTCCCATGCGAATGCGGCATATGCGATTCGTCGAGCCGTCGCGACGAGAAATGCTGAGTCAGGTCCGTTCCCCTATGCTCGGACCATGGATCCGAACGGCGTTGAGGTGATGGATCGCCCCCGTCCAGCCCAAGACGCCGATGAGCGTGACACCTTGGCCGGCGTGCTCGATTTTCTCCGGGCCACCGTCGTGAACAAGGTCGCCGGTCTCACCGACCAGAACGCGCTCAGCCAGGCGGTGCCACCATCGGCCCTCAGCGCAGCCGGCGTGGTCAGGCATCTGACCGGCGTCGAGCGATTCTGGTTCAGCATCGACTTCGCCGGCTCCGATCTACCCTGGCCATGGACGGAGAACGACCCGCACGGCAACTTCCGTCCTCACAAGACCGAGACGCTCGCGAGCATCGTCGCGGGCTACCGCGCCGAGTGCGCCCGCTCGCGCGAGGTAGTCGCGTCTGCCAGTCTCGACGACATTGCTCGAACGGAAGGGATGGCATTCAAGCTGCGCTATGCCATGGTCCACATGATCGAGGAAACCGCTCGTCACTGCGGGCACCTGGATTTGCTTCGCGAACGTATCGACGGCGTGACCGGCGAATAGCTACCGATGAGGCGTAGCACAGGTGGCTCATCGACTCGGGACTGGCGGCGATTCGTCTTGGACCGCGCAGAAGCCACAGCGGGCGAAGCGGCAGCGACCTGGTCCTTCGCTCCCCAGCGTCGATAATCGTTGGCTGGCCGCTGGGTGCTCGGGTAAGGATGATCTGATGATTGCCATGTCGCCGCAAGGATCTGTGAAGATTCCACGGGTCGTGACCGAGTTCGCTGCGGGGCGGCAGACACGGGCCGTCTGGAAAAATGAACTCGGCGGGCTGACCTTCCAGGTCGGAACAGACGATGCGCGGCAGTTTGTAAAATGGACACCAGCCGGCAGCGGTATCGACCTTTCTGCTGAGGTGACACGTCTGCGCTGGGCGGGGAGGTTCGTTGCCGTGCCCCGCGTACTCGATGTGGGGGCCGACGAAACCGGAAGCTGGATCATCACAGCTGGCCTGCCCGGACGCACGGCGGTTGATGACCACTGGAAGCGCGACCCCGCCACCGCCGTTCGGGCGATCGGCGGAGGACTACGCGCACTACATGAGGCACTGGTGGTCGCGGACTGCCCGTTCGACTGGTCGGCACCGACACGGTTGCAGGCGGTGCGGTCACGAGCGGCCGCGGGCCGGATTGACCCGGCGGACTGGCATCACGATCTACGACCGGTCGGCGATGTCGACCGAGCGCTCGAATTGCTTGCCGACATTCCGCCAGTCGACAAACTCGTCGTGTGCCACGGCGACGCGTGCGCCCCGAACACCCTGGTCGGCGACGACGGCACGTGCACCGGGCACGTCGACCTCGGCGAACTCGGCGTGGCGGACCGCTGGGCCGACCTCGCCATCGCCACGTGGAGCACGCAGTGGAACTACGGTCCGGGCTGGGAAGAGCCGCTGCTGCGGGCCTACGGCGTCGAGCCGGACCTAAAGCGGATCATGTACTACCGGCTGCTGTGGGAACTGTCGGGCTGAGCAATCAGGACCTGACCGGCCACCGCTCCTTCGACGGGACCGACCTACGGCTACGCCAGTCGGTCAGGTGGCGGCTCGGATGCGGTTGGACAGGCCAGGCACCCAATGATCGCCGTACCTGTGTTGCAGTTCCGGCCGCGACCAGTCCTTTCCGGTCACCACGCCGCGGCAATGTGACGTGTCGCAACGGCACACCATGACGAAGTCCTCGTCGCCGGTGCTTGTCGCGTAGTCGTTCGTGAGTTCTTCGCCCGCTGTGATGTCCCGTCGGGCGGTAAGCGTGTATGGGGCGTCCCACCACAGGTTCGGATCACAGCTGTGGTTTCCCTTGCCGTTGGGCCGGTCGGCAGGCAGGACGAGGTGGGCGTCCTCGGCCACGGTGATGGTGTCGACATAGCCCTCATCGTGCTGTTGCGCACGGTAAAGAAGTTGGCGCAGTTCAGCTCCCGTCATCAGGCGACCACCCAGTCGGGACACCGCTGAGCCCGCCGAGATGGAAGTAGTGGCGAAGAGCCCTTCGCCGGCGACGGGAGACAACCGAACCTCAACTGCCGGGTGTAACCAGCAATCGGACTCCGGCATGGGCCACATGCATCCACCTTCACTCATCCAGCCCGGGTTTCGCCATCCGTGTCGAGGCACCGGTGGCACGCCACCGTGTGAGCGGAACGACCCACCAGATGGTGATCGGTGTCGGCCGGGTCGGCTCAGCGCTGGGTTGCGGTGCCCCGGCGCGGCGGTGACGTGCCGAGGACCTCTGCGTAGGAGGGCAGGTCCGGTCGTACATCGAGGCCCTCGCGGACGGCGATGGCGACCTCGATCGACGCCGCCAGGGCGGCGCGGAAGAGCAGTGACCCGGTGCTGATCCGCCGAACGCCGAGTTCCGCGAGGCCGGCGACGGTGTGCCGGCCGGGCAGGAACAGGACGTTGAGCGGCGTGTCGACGGCTGCCACGACGGCGGCGATGTCGGCTGGCTCCGC
Source organism: Micromonosporaceae bacterium (assembly GCA_035296325.1). Classification (GTDB taxonomy): domain Bacteria; phylum Actinomycetota; class Actinomycetes; order Mycobacteriales; family Micromonosporaceae; genus DATHBD01. Next base: position 84,748 of record DATHBD010000063.1, read on the forward strand.
CAGGCCCGGGACGAATACGCCGTCGGCGCCGGCGTCGGCGTAGAGCCGCACCCGACGCAGCGTCTCCGGCAGGTCGCCGGGCCGCTGCCAGTGGGTGTCGGTCCGGGCGTTGACGAACAATCCCGGCACCTCACGTTTCACCGACCGGATCAGCGTCGCATGCGCCGAGGCGGGGCCCATCGCATCTTCCATGTTGACGCCGACCGCACCGGCAGCGGCCACGGCGACCGCGGCGCCCACTGAACCGGTCTCGATGTCGACGGTCAGATGGACGGGCAGCGACGTCAGCCGGCGGGTCAACCGCAGCATCTCGGCATCGGTGGCGCCAGCGCCGTCGGGCAGGCCGTTGGCGGCCGCGACGCCGAGGCTGGTGGTGCCGAGCGCGGCAAAACCCGCCTGGATGAGATGACGGGCTGAGGCGACGTCCCATACGTTCGGCAGGATGAGCGGTTTGCCGGTGCGGTGCAGCCTTGCGAAGTCGGTCACGTCCGCGCTCCCGCCGCGAGCGCCAGGGCGTGTGCCCGCCCGGGGCAGCGGCACGGTCCGGCGCCGAACGCCAGGTCGGCCCGTTCGATCAGCAGCGCGGTCGCGTCGCAGGCCTGTACGAGCACGCCGATGCGGGCCGCGGTGGGCTCGTCGAACACGCCCCCGAAGGCGGCGACCAGCGCGTTGACGGCGGCGTCGGCTCGGGACTCGTCGCCCGTCCCCGGCTGGTACGCCTGTGCCACCTCCTGGACCAGGGCAAGGACAGATTCGTCGGCGCCGATCGCGCGGGCCAGGATCGTCACCGGGTGACCGGGCGTCCGCACCGACTTCAGCGGGATGGCATCCAGGATGGCAATGGACAGTGCGCGTCGACGCTGGTGAGCAGGTCCCGCGCTGAACCGGCCCACAGTGGCCCGGAGCCAGGCAATCCCAGCCGAACCGGCCGGGACCGGGGGCACCACGAACGCGGGGTCGCTCAGGAGGGCCAGGGCGGCATCGGGTTCGCTGATCTGTCGCATGAGCCAACGGTAGGACCGGGACTGTTCGGTGCGGGCCGAACCGGAACAACGGAGAATGGCACGGTGAGCTCAGCGGCGGACCTGGCGAAGCTCGCGGCTCTGCTGGCTGACGAGACCCGCGCGGCCATGTGCCTGGCGCTGCTCGACGGCCGCGCGTGGACCGCGGGTGAGCTGGCGACCCGGGCCGGTGTCGCCCGCTCCACCGCGACGGAGCACCTGCACCGCCTCGTTGACGGCGGCCTGCTCATCGAGCGGCGCCAGGGTCGTCACCGGTACGTCCAGCTGGCCGATCCTTCGGTCGCGGACCTTCTCGAGGATCTGACCGCACGGCTCGCACCCCGGCAGGACGTCGCCCGGGGATTGCGGACGGCGACGACGAGCGCGGCGCCACGACGCGGTCGCATCTGCTACGACCACCTCGCCGGTCAGCTCGGCGTTGCGGTGACCGACGCGATGACCGCACGAGGGCTGCTCGACCAGTCCGGTGGCTTCGCGCTCACCCCGGCCGGCCGGCGGTGGCTCACCGACACACTGCGCCTGGACCCGATCGAACTGCGGCCCGGCAGGCGCCCCCTCGCGCGCAAGTGCCTCGACTGGACGGAACGGCGGTCCCACCTCGCCGGGCTGGCCGGCGCGAAGCTGTGCGAGAGGTTCCTCGGCAGCGGGTGGGTGGCGCGGATCGGCTCCGGCCGCGCCGTGCGGCTGACCCCGAACGGGAAGGCCGCGCTGCGCGACGTACTAGGTCTCGCCGACATCGATTGAGCGTGCGCGGACCGGGGGGTTCGCGAGAGAGGGTGCGGATGGCGTACCCCCAGTCAAAGCCCACGAACATGACCACGTGGACCTCACCACGCGTGCGAACCGAGCCGCGTGGGAGGCGGCGTCAGGCAGGTACGTACGCACGGAACGCAAGCCGACTCCTTCACCGCTGTGCGGCTCGTCGTTGGTACCGAAACCGGTTGTCGGCGGACCACATCAAGAGGAAGGTTCAATGATCACCACGGGGATGTCCCGCGCGGTGGCCTGCCGGTACCGCTGGTAGGAGGGCATCGCCTCAACCATCAGCTGCCACAACCTCGGCACTTCGTCTGCCGTGGCGGTCCGCGCCCTGGCCTCAAGAACCCGGGTGCCGACTTGCACGGTGACGTGGGGGTCAGCGACGAGGTTGAGGTACCACGCGGGATGTCGATCGGCGCCGGCGTTTGAAGCGACGACCACGTAGCGGTCGCCGTCGCAGGCGTAGACCAGCACGGTTCGGCGCAGCTTGGCCGATCTACGACCACGGGTGGTCATCAACAGGTCGTTCACGCCGGGCCGTGGGTTTCCGCCCGACTCGACGAAACGGCGGATGTGGTCGGCCACCCAGGGGTTCGGGCTGTCGGTGATCGCCTCGGCCATCAGCGAGCCTCCATGCCCACGTGGGTCCGGTGGTGCTTGGGGCTGTCGATCTCATCCATCAACGCGACGGCCAGATCGGCGTGCGAGATACGGCTGACCGCGTCGGCCATGGCCGCACGATATCGCCCGGTCCGGACGCCACTGTGGTCGAAGTCGCCGGCTGGACTGACAACCAACCAGTCCACCCCCGTGGTCGCGTGACGCAACGCCTGCACCCCGGCGGCGTGGGCCAGGTAGAAGGAGCGGTACTCCTGCGGATAGCCGGGCGTGTCCATCAGGGCAATCCCGTGCGCGGTCGTCAATACCGAGGCCAGACCCACCACCAGCAGCCGCGTCACCCCGGTGCGGGCCAGCCCGTCAAGCAGCGCGGCCGCGGCGGCGGTGTAGAACTGCTCCACCCGCGCCGTTGGGTCGTAGACGGCACTGATCGCGGCATCATGTCCGGCAGCGACGCGGGCGACACTGTCCGCGTCGGTCACGTCGCCGGACACCAGGTGTACCCCGTCAGCCGACAGCCCGCTGTACCTGTCGGGATCGCGGACCACCGCGGTGACGCGATGGCCACGTCGGCGCGCCTCGAAGACGGCAGTCCGTCCAACGCCGCCACCGGCACCGAAAATCACAACCCTGCCCATCCCACACCCCCGCCTCCGGGCCGGCCCGATCGCCGGCGCCGGGGAGACCGTATCCGGGCACCTGGTTACCGATCGGATACCGGCTACCGTGACGCTGTGAAGACGCCCCTGGACCCCGACATGTTCGATCCGGTCTGCCCTTCCGGCTTGTCACCGATCAGGATTGGCGACAAGTGGAGCGGCATGATCATCCGATGCCTGGAGCGCGGACCGCGACGCTTCTCCGAACTTCGTGTCCCGTTACGGGGCATCACCGCGAAAGCGCTGACCAAATCACTGCGGGCGCTGGAACGCGACGGCATCGTCATCCGCGTCACCCACCCGGAACCGGTGCGTCGCGTGGAGTACGAGCTGACCCAGCTGGGCCGTAGCCTGCTTGAACCCATGGACGCCGCATGCGCCTGGGCTCAGGACCACTGGGACGAGCTCCTCGATGCCCGGGAGATCTCGTCTCGCCCATGACACCCGAATCTCCGGTGGCCCGACGCTCGCGGGCGGGCCGGCGCGCGAGAGACTGTGCGGATGGCGTACGACGTTGAGCTTGCCGACCGGGTCCGGGCCGTTGTGCAGGCCGAGCCGGGAGTGACCGAGCGGCGCATGTTCGGCGGACTCGCCTTCCTGATGCGGGGCAACATGGCCGTCAGTGCCAGCAGCCAGGGCGGCCTGTTGCTGCGCGTGGACCCGACGCAGACGCAGTCGCTGATCAGCGAGCCGCACGTGCGTCGCTTCCAGATGCGTGGCCGGGAGATGGACGGCTGGCTCCGGTTGGACGCGGAGGTGGTCGCGGCCGACGACGACCTGCGCGGCTGGGTGCGTCATGGTGTCGAGTACGCGAGGTCCCTACCCCCCAGGTAGCACGCGCTGATGGAGACCGCCGCTCCATCTACGACCATCCCGCCGCACCCGCGATTCGCCTGGTGCGGGGCGGTACTGACACGGCCGCGCAACGGCCGGGAAATTTGACGGAAACGGGGCCGGGGTCTACTGCATCCGACTCACCGACGGTGGGGCGCGTCTAGGGTTCCGCCGAATGGTGCCGTACCGGCACGGTCGGGTCTGGTCCGAGAGACGCAGACGCCGGCAGGCGTTCCACGGCGGGACAAAAGCCCGGGAGACAGCCGACACGTCTGGCTGTTGCCGGCCAGGCTGCCGTTCGGAGGTATCCATGGGCTTCGCACACCACCACCAGCACGACGAGCAGGACCGACACCGGCACGGACTGCACGGGCACTACGGCACGGAGGCCGCGTACGCGCTGGCCCGTGAAGCGGAGATGCCGTCGACGAAGTGGGAGGAGGAGATCGCCCGCGGGCTGGAGATGGGCCTGCCGGGTGCCGACTCCATCGTCGACAAGCGGATCCCCACCTTCTCCCGCGGTGAGCTGCCGCACTTCGCCGGCATCAACACGTTCCTCAAGGCACCCTACGTCGAGGATGTCCGCCGCTGCGGCGAGTACGACGTGGCGGTCCTCGGTGCGCCGTTCGACGGCGGCACCACCTACCGCCCGGGTACCCGGTTCGGCCCGCAGGGCATCCGCAAGATCTCGGCGCTCTACGGCCCGTACAGCTTCGAGCTCGGGGTGGATCTGCGCGAATCGATCACCATCGCCGACCTCGGGGACATCTTCACCATCCCGGCGAACATCGAGAAGACGTTCGACCAGATCTCCAAGGCGGTCGGGCACGTCTACGCCAGCGGCGCGTTCCCGGTGGTGCTGGGCGGGGACCACTCGATCGGCTACCCCACCGTGCGCGGCGTCGCCGAGCACCTGGACGGCAACCTGGGGATCATCCACTTCGACCGGCACGTCGACACCCAGGAGACCGACCTCGACGAGCGGATGCACACGACGCCGTGGTTCCACGCCACCGACATCCCCAACGTGCCGCCGAAGAACCTGGTGCAGATCGGCATCGGCGGGTGGCAGGCCCCCCGCCCCGGCGTGAAGGTCGGCCGGGAGCGCGGCACCACCATCATGACGGTCACCGACTGCGTCGAGATGGGCATCGAGGCGGCCGCGGAGCGCGCCCTGGAGGTCGCCTGGGACGGGGCCGAGGCGGTCTGGCTCTCCTTCGACGTGGACTGCCTCGACGCCGCCTTCGTCCCGGGTACCGGCTGGCCCGAGCCGGGCGGGTTCCTCCCCCGGGAGGTGCTCAAGTTCATCCAGCTCATCGGGGAGCGGCCACTCGCCGGCATCGAGGTCGTTGAGTGCTCCCCCCCGTACGACAACGCGGAGATCACCGCGTTGATCTCCACCCGGGTCATCTGCGACACCCTCGGCTCGCTGGTCCGCGCCGGTCACCTCCCCCGAAACCGCGGCTGACCAGCCGTACCCCCAGAAGGAGCCCGAGACATGCGCCATCTCCCCAGTACCCGGTTGTTCGCGGCCGTGAGTGCCGCACTGCTCCTGGCCGCCACCGCGGCGTGCGGCGGCGACGCCGCCGAGTCGACCAGCGGATCCGGCACGGCGGCCACCAAGGTCCGGCTCGGCTTCAGCGCCTGGCCGGGCTGGTTCCCGTGGCAGGTGGCCCAGGAGCAGGGCCTGTTCGCCAAGAACAACGTCGAGGTCGACCTCAAGTACTTCGACAGCTACACCGACAGCCTCAACGCGCTGACCACCGACAACCTGGACGCGAACAGCCAGACCCTCAACGACACGCTGTCGTCGGTCAGTGGCGGCGCGAAGCAGACCATCGTCCTGATCAACGACAACTCCACCGGCAACGACCAGATCATCGCCAAGGCGGGCATCAACAGCGTGGCCGACCTCAAAGGCAGGAAGGTCGCCGCCGAGCAGGGCACCGTCGACCATTACCTGTTGCTGCTGGCCCTGAAGAAGGCCGGGCTCACCGAATCCGACGTGGAGTTCACCGCACTGACCACCGACGCCGCCGCGGCCGCCTTCGTGGCCGGCAAGGTGGACGCGGTCGGCGTCTTCGCCCCGTTCACGACGACCGCGCTGGAACTGGCCGGCAGCAAGGCCATCGCGACGTCGAAGGATTTCCCGGGTGCCATTCCGGACACCCTGAGCTTCGACAGCGAGTTCGTCGCCAAGCACCCCGAGCAGGTGCAGGCGGTCGTGCAGACGTGGTTCGACACGGTGGCCTGGATCAAGGCGAACACCGACGCGGCGATCGACATCATGGCCAAGCGCGGCGGCGTGAGCGCGGCGGACTACAAGTCCTACGACGCCGGCACCACGATCTTCACCAAGGAGCAGAACCTCGCCGCGTTCGCGTCCGGCAGCACCGACGCGAACCTCGACTACCAGGCCAACTCGATCGCCGAGTTCCTGGTCTCCAGCAAGTTGGTGGACAGCAAGCCTTCGCTGGACGGCCTGCTGGAGCCGAAGTTCGTCAAGGCGGTGAAGTGACCGCCGCGACCACGGTGAGCACGACCGGCAGCGGGCGCGAGTCCTGGGCCGGCCTTCCTCGACGCCGCCCGTTGCGCCGGGTGCCCGCGGTGCTCGCCATGCGTACCCCGATCTCGGCGCGGGCCCGACTGGTCCTCACCATCGCGTCGGTCGCCGTGCCGGTCCTCGCCTGGGTGGCGTTGAGCGCGACCGGCCTGGTGGACCCGCGGTTCCTGCCGCCGCCGGCGAAGGTCTGGGCCGCGGGCAGCGAGATGGCCGCATCCGGACAGTTGTTCACCGACGCCTGGGCCAGCCTGTACCGGGTCCTGCTGGGCTTCGGCCTCGCCGTGGCGGTCTCGGTCCCGCTGGGCATCATGATGGGCAGCTTCAGCGCCGTACAGGCCGGCCTGGAGCCGGTCGTGGGGCTGCTGCGATACCTCCCGGCGACCGCGTTCATCCCGCTGCTGATCATTTGGCTCGGGCTCGGCGAGCCGCCGAAGATCGTGCTCCTGTTCATCGGCACGGTCTTCTTCAACACACTGATGACGGCGGACGTGGTACGGCGGGTGCCGATCGCGCTCATCGACGTCTCGTACACGCTCGGCGCCCGGCGCGGAGAGGTGCTGCGCAAGGTCATCGTGCCGCACTCGCTGCCCGGAATGATCGATGCGGTGCGGGTCAACGCCGCGGCGGCATGGAACTTCGTCGTCGTCGCGGAGTTGCTGGCACCGGAGTCCGGACTGGGCTACCGCATCGCGCGCGCCCAGCGGTTCACCCAGACCGACAAGATCTTCGCGGTACTGGTGGTGATCGGCCTGATCGGGCTGACCATCGACATCGCCCTGCGGATGACGCGGGACCGGGTCGGCAGGTGGGTCGGATGAGCCGGCCCGCACGCGTCAGTTACGGCACGGTCGGCGTGCTGGAACTCGACGGAATCGGCAAGGACTTCACCCGCCGTGGCGGGGTGGTGCAAGCGCTCGACGGGATCAACCTGCGGGTGGGACGGGGTGCGTTCGTCTGTGTGGTCGGGGCGAGTGGCTCCGGAAAGTCCACGCTGCTTTCGCTGATCGCCGGTCTGGCCACCCCGTCGCGCGGCAAGATCACGTTGGATGGACGCGCCGTCGACGGCCCCGGCCCGGATCGAGGTCTGGTGTTCCAGACCGGCGCCGTGTACCCGTGGCGCACCGTCGAGCGCAACGTGGCGTTCGGGCTGGAACTGCTGCGGGTCAGCGCGGAGGAGCGGGCCCGGCGGGTGGCCTGGTACCTGGAGGAGACCGGGCTGACCGGGCTTCGGCACGCCCTGCCCCGGCAGCTCTCCGGCGGCCAGCGGCAGCGGGTCGCGATCGCCCGCGCGCTCGCCTGCGAGCCGGCGCTGCTCCTGCTCGACGAGCCGTTCGGGGCGCTGGACATCCAGACCAAGGAGGACATGCAGGTCTTCGTCCGCAAGATCTGGCAGGACACCGGCACCACCGTCCTCATGGTCACCCATGACGTCGAGGAAGCGGTTTTTCTCGGGCAGCGCGTGGTGGTGCTGGCCAGCGACCCGGGGCGGGTGGCCGCCGACATCACCGTGGACCTGCCCGAGGACCGGGACCTCACCGTCAAGCGGAGTTCGGAGTTCCTGGCGCTGCGGGCGCGCATCGAGGATCAGGTCCGCATGTACCACCGCCGCCACACCGGGAGCTGACGCGCGACAGTGGCGTGCCGCCGTCACCCTGACGGCACGCCACCGCGCACACCCCGCACTGTTACAGGGGCTCGATCGCGGACCGCAACGCAGCGATGACCTTGGTCATGGTCGGTTGGGTCACGGTGCCGTGGCACCCGGCGACATCGAAACGGGTGACGGCGGCATAGTTGACCCGCCAGCACAGCACCCACCGGCCAGACAGTGGATCGGCGTCAGTGAGCTGGACCGCCAGGAGCCCCCGTAGATCCTCCGGCGGCTCCTGCTCGGTGACCTCGGCAACGATGACCGTCCCGGCGGCATTGAGCGAGTCGATCGACACCACCAGGAACTCGGACCGTCGTAGCGAGCCCTGGTAGGTGTAGACCCCGCCCCGGATCGGACTGGCGTCGGTCACGCCCTGCCAGCCAGGCGCTCGGCCTCCCACGCCGCATCGTCGTCGGCGGCGTGCGTCCGGTCCAGTGCGGCCGCGGCGGCGGCCGCGTCGCCCATGATCTTCTCACGGATCAGGTTCGCCACCCACTTGCTGACCTTGCCGTCACCACCGGCGGCGTGCTTGACCGCGGCGGCGACCGGATCGTCCAGAGAGACCGAGATACGAGTCATGCGGGCAGTCTACGGGGAAACTGCTGCAGGACGGTGCTGCACTCCCGTGCTGCACCACCGTGCAACCAGGCTGCGTATCACTGCCTCACGGTGGCGGCCCGGAGGTCGGCCGGCGGAGGCTGCCAGGACCCCGGCTCGGCGGCCACCTGCCCACCTGAGCGGATGTCCTTGACCTCGTGACCGTCCGCGCCGGGAAACCAGACGAACGGAATCCCCCGGCGCTCGGCGAACCGGATCTGCTTGCCGTACTTCGCCGCAGACGGCGACACCTCCGTGGCGATGCCCCGTCGCCGCAGCGCCGCGGCGACCCGGTCCGCCGCCGGCCGGTCCTCCTCGGCGGCGAGCGCCACCAGGACACAGGTGGGCACCTGCCGGCTCGCGGACAGCACACCGGCGCCGAAGAGCAGGCCGAGGATGCGCGACACGCCGACCGACAGCCCGACCCCGGGGAAGCGGTCGGCGCCGGACGTGGCCAGATTGTCGTACCGCCCACCGGCGCAGACCGATCCGAAGCGCTCGTAGCCCTGCAGCTTGGCCTCGTACACCGTGCCGGTGTAGTAGTCGAGCCCACGCATGATCCGCATGTCGGCCACCACCAGGCCGGGCGCGTGCTCGCGGGCCACCTCCACGACCCGGAGCAGCTCCGCAATGCCTTCGTCGATCAGCGGGTGGTCCACCCCGAGGGCGCCGATCGCGTCGGCGAAGGAGGCGTCAGGGGCGGATATCTCGGCGAACGCCAGAGCGGCCTTGGCCTGCTCGGCGCTGGCCCCGGCCTGCGACAGCAGACCGGTGACGCCGTCGGGGCCGATCTTGTCCAGCTTGTCGAGCGCCTGCATCGCCGGGGTGGGGTCGGGAAAGCCGAGGCCCAGCAGGTAGCCCTCGCATACCTTCCGGTTGTTCACCTGGAAGCGGATCGGCGGGATGGGCAGCCCGGCCAGGGCGTCGCCGACCACCAGCGGCAGCTCGGCCTCGTAGTGCCCGGGCAGGGTGTCCCGGTCCACGATGTCGATGTCAGCCTGCAGGAACTCGCGGTACCGGCCCTCCTGCGGCCGCTCCCCACGCCACACCTTCTGCATCTGGTACCGGCGGAACGGAAAGTGCAGCCGGCCGGCGTTCTCCAGCACGTACCGGGCGAACGGCACGGTCAGGTCGAAGTGCAGCCCGAGCGACTCGTCCGAGGTGTCGGTGCCGCCGTCGGCCTGCAGCCGGCGCAGCACGTACACCTCCTTTGAGGTCTCGCCCTTGCGCAGCAACTGCTCCAGCGGCTCCACCGCGCGGGTCTCCAGCGGCGCGAACCCGTACAGCTCGAAGCTGCTCCGCAGCCGGTCGAGGAGCTGCTGCTCGACCATCCGCTGCGCCGGCAGCCATTCCGGGAAGCCCGAGATCGGGGTCGGTCGGGTCATCGTCACCAGCCTCGTCGTGGGTGGGCCGGGCCGGCGAGCAGCTCCAGCAGGTACGGGTTCGTGGTGCGTTCCCGGCCGATCGTCGTGGAGGGCCCGTGCCCGGGCAACACGATTGTGGCGTCGTCCAGCGGAAGGATCTTGTCGCGGAGACTGGCCACCATTGCGCCGGCGTCCCCTCCGGGCAGGTCGGTACGCCCAATCGAGCCGGCGAAGAGCACGTCGCCGCTGAAACAGACCGGCCCGTCGGCCTCCGGCGCCTCGCCGCGCAGCAGCACCGAGCCCCGGGTGTGCCCGGGAGCGTGGTCGACGGTCAGGTGCAGGCCGGCGATGCTCAGGTCGACGCCGTCACCCAGCAGCAGCACGTCGTCCGGCTCGGTCCACTCCAGCCGGCCGCCGAACAGGGCGGTGAGGTCGGCGGAGAGGCCCTTGGTCGGGTCGGCGAGCAGCGCGCGGTCGTCCGGGTGGATGTACGCGGGGATGCCGCGCGCCCCGCACACCGGCGTGACCGAGAAGGTGTGGTCGAGGTGCCCGTGGGTCAGGATCACCGCGGCCGGGTGGAGCCGATGCTCGGCGAGCACCTCGTCGAGCTGCCCGGTGACCCCCATCCCGGGGTCGATGACCACACACTGCTCGCCGGGCGCGGGTGCCACGACGTAGCAGTTGGTCCCGAAGGCGTCGGCGGGAAAGCCGGCGATGAGCAAGGTCCAACCCCTTGAGGAAGCGTCGATTACTGCCGCGAGCCTATCCGTTGACGGTTTGGTGCCGAGCCGGCGCTCCGTAACGGACAACCAGTGCGTACACTCTGGCGGGCATGTGACGAAGCACGCAGCAGTCCCCGGCCGTACCGCCAGTCCGACGGCCCCGCAACTCGGAGGGAAGCACCGGTGGGTACCAGCAAGAACCGGCAGCGCGCGATGGCGCGCGCCAAGGTCGAGCGGCAGATCGCCCGCCGGGCCGCCGCCTTGCGCCGACGCCGCCAGATCCAGGCTGCGATCGGCGCGACGCTCGCCGTGCTGGTTGTCGCGCTCGGTGTCGCCTGGACCGCCGGGGCGTTCGAGTCCACGCCCGCCACCCCGGCCGACTGCACCTGGAACACCAGGGCAGCGTCGGCCGAGATCAAGGATGTCGGCGTCCCGTCGACGGCAAACGTGCCCAAGTCCGGCGTCAAGCCGATGACGATCACCACCGGCCTCGGCGTGATCGAGGCGCAACTCGACCTGGTCAAGGCGCCCTGCACCGCGGCCAACTTCACGTACCTGGCCAGCAAGAAGTTCTTCGAGAACACCAAGTGCCACCGGCTGTCCACGAACGGCCTCTTCGTGCTCCAGTGTGGTGACCCGTCGGCCACCGGCAAGGGTGGCCCGACCTACACCTTCGCCGACGAGAACCTGCCGCAGGCGCCGGCGGTGCCGTCCGCCGATCCCAGTGCCAGCCCAGCTGCGCCGGCGCCGAACCTGTACCCCCGCGGCACGCTCGCCATGGCCAACTCCGGCGAGGACACCAACAGCAGCCAGTTCTTCATCGTGTACAAGGACGGGTCGCAGCTGGAGCCGAAGTACTCGGTGTTTGGCACCATCACCAAGGGCATGGATATCGTGGACAAGGTGGCCGAGGCCGGCGTGCAGGACACGGGCGGCCAGGCATCGACCGACGGCACGCCAAAGACCGAGGTGCTGATCCAGTCGCTCACCGTCGGCGACGCCCAGCCCGCGGTGCCGACCACGCCGGCGGCACCGGGATCGGGCACCCCCGCACCGAGCGGTTCGGCGGGCGGGACGGGCAGCGCCGCCCAGCAGCCTTGAGTGACACTCCACGCCTGAACAACGACCGACGCGAGCGCACCGCGCCGACACAACCCCAGGGAGACACCGTGACGTCCAACCGGGACCGGCAGCGCGCCGCGGCGCGCATCCGCCTGGAGCGGGAGATGGCAGAGCGGGCCGAGTCCGCACAGAAGCGGCGGCGGGTGCAGCTCATCGGGGCTGGCGCCGGCACGGCCGTGGTGATCCTCGGCATGGTCTGGCTCGTGGTGGCCGTCTCCAGCGACGACGACAAGAAGCCGACCGCCGCTGCGTCGGAGTCCGCTTCGGCGGCCGCGTGCCAGTGGAAGCCGAAGGTCGACCCCAGCGCGGCGAGCGCCGAGCCGCTGCCGCCCGAGATCAAGGACGTGGGCACTCCCCCGGCGTCCGGCGAACCGCGCTCCGGCAAGTCGACCATGACGATCACCACGAACCTCGGTGAGCTGAAGGCGACCCTGGACCTGTCGAAGGTCCCCTGCACGGCGGCGAACTTCTCTTTCCTGGCCAGCAAGAACTACTTCGACAACACCGAGTGCCACCGGATGACGACCGAGGGCATTCACGTGCTGCAGTGCGGCGACCCGTCCGCCACCGGACGGGGCGGCCCGACGTACCAGTACACCGACGAGAACCTGCCGACGAACCGCCGACCGGCGTACCCGGAGGGCACGATCGCCATGGCGAACGCCGGCCCGAACACCAACGGCAGCCAGTTCTTCATCGTCTACAAGGACACCGAACTCCAGCCGAACTACACGGTGCTCGGCAAGGTGGACCAGGCCAGCCTGGACATCGTGAAGAAGGTGGCCGAGGCCGGTGTTGTGGACGCCGACCCGCAGCAGCCCGGCGACGGCAAGCCGAAGACGCAGGTCAAGATCTCCGACCTGACGGTCGGCGCCCCGCAGACCTGATCCGGATCGCAAGCGGGCCCGACACCGGTCGTTGGGCCCGCTTCCGCGACTCCGCTCCTATTCGCCGACGCTTCCGGAGGTCAGGCGCCGGAGGTCACCCGGTAGGCGTCGTACACGCCGTCGACCCGTCGTACCGCCGCGAGCAGGTGGTTGAGGTGCTTGGGGTCGGCCATCTCGAAGCTGAACCGGCTCACCGCGACCCGGTCCCGGGTGGTGGTGACGGTCGCCGAGAGAATGTTGACCTTCTCCTCGGAAAGCACCTTGGTGATATCGGCCAGCAGCTTGTGCCGGTCCAACGCCTCGACCTGGATGGCCACCAGGAACGTCGACGCCGCGGTCGGCTTCCACGCCACCTTGAGCACCCGCTCCTGCTGCGCCTCCAGGTCGATCGCGTTGGCGCAGTCGCAGCGGTGCACGCTGACCCCGCCGGAGCGGGTCACGAAGCCGAAGACGGCGTCGCCCGGCACCGGGGTGCAGCAGCGCGCCAGCTTGATCCAGACGTCGTCCACGCCCTCCACGACGACACCCGGGTCCTGCGTCTCCCGGTGGCGGGGCGGACGGGTCGGTAGCGCCGCCTCGGCGATGTCCTCGACCGCGCCCTCTTCGCCGCCGTACCCGGCGACCAGGCGGGACACGATCGACTGGGCCGAGACCTGGCTCTCCCCCACCGCGGCGTAGAGCGCGGCGACGTCGGCCAGGTGCAGGTCGCGGGCGATCGTCATCAGGGACTCGGAAGTGAGCAGCCGCTGCAGCGGCAGACCCTGCTTGCGCATGGCCTTGACCATCTGGTCCTTGCCGGCCTCGATCGCCTCTTCGCGGCGCTCCTTGTTGAAGTACTGCCGGATCTTGGTGCGGGCGCGGGGGCTCTTGACGAAGCCCAGCCAGTCCTGTGTCGGCCCGGCCGTCTCCGACTTCGACGTGAAGATCTCGATCACGTCACCGTTGGAGAGCGTGGACTCCAGCGGTACCAGCTTGCCGTTGACCCGCGCGCCGATGCACTTGTGCCCGACCTCGGTGTGCACCGCGTAGGCGAAGTCGACCGGGGTCGAGCCGGTGGTCAGTGCGATCACGTCGCCCTTGGGCGTGAAGACGTAGACCTCCTGGCTGGACAGGTCGAAGCGCAGCGCGTCGAGGAACTCGCTCGGGTCGCTCGCCTCCCGCTGCCAGTCCAGCAGCTGCCGCAGCCAGGTCATCTCGTCGATGTGCGCCGGTGGGCCGGAGATGGTGGCGCTCTTGGTCTCTTTGTACCGCCAGTGCGCCGCGATCCCGTACTCGGCGGTGCGGTGCATCGCGTACGTCCGGATCTGCATCTCCACCGGCTTGCCGGTCGGCCCGATCACGGTGGTGTGCAGCGACTGGTACATGTTGAACTTCGGCATCGCGATGTAGTCCTTGAACCGGCCGGGAACCGGTTGCCAGCTCGCGTGGATCACACCGAGTGCCGCGTAGCAGTCGCGCACCGTCTCGACCAGGATCCGCACGCCGATCAGGTCGTAGATGTCGGCGAACTCGCGGCCGCGCACGATCATCTTCTGGTACACGGAGTACAGGTGCTTCGGCCGGCCGGTGACCTCCGCCTTGATCTTGGCCGCCTTCAGGTCGACCGAGACCTTCTGGGTGACCTGCCGCAGCAGATTCTCCCGCTGCGGAGCGTGCTCCCCGATCAGCCGGTGGATCTCGTCGAAGCGCTTGGGGAACAGCGTCTTGAACGCCAGGTCCTCGAGCTCCCACTTGATCGTGTTCATCCCGAGGCGGTGCGCGAGCGGCGCCAGGATCTCCAGCGTCTCCTTGGCCTTCTGCTCCTGCTTCGGCCGGGGCAGAAAGGTCAGCGTCCGCATGTTGTGCAGCCGGTCCGCGAGCTTGATGACCAGCACCCGGGGGTCCTTGGCCATCGCGACGACCATCTTGCGGATGGTTTCCGCCTTCGCCGCGTCACCGAGCTTGACCTTGTCCAGCTTCGTCACGCCGTCGACCAGCAGCCGGACCTCCCCGCCGAAGTCGATCTCCATCTGCTCCAGCGTGTAGGGCGTGTCCTCGATCGTGTCGTGCAGCAGCGCAGCCACGAGTGTGGTGGTGTCCATGCCGAGTTCGGAGAGGATGCCGGCGACCGCGAGCGGATGGGTGATGTACGGGTCGCCCGACTTGCGGTACTGACCGTTGTGCCAGCCCTCCGCGATGTCGAACGCCTTCTGCAGCAGCCGGACGTCGGCCTTGGGGTGGGAGTTGCGGTGCTGGGCGATCAGCGGCTCCAGCGCCTCACTCACCTGCGGGCTCTGCCACGGGGCGTTGAACCGTGCGAGCCGCGCCCGCACCCGACGGCCGGTCGGCGTGACACCAACCAGCCCGAGTGCGGTGGTGGTGCCCGAGCCGCCATCCGTGCCCGGTTCGCTTCCGCCAGCGGCGCCGGCCGGGCTCGGGGCGGCCAACGCACCGGGGGCGGCCGGGCCGGGGGCGGCCGGCGCGCCGGGGAACGGGATGACCACCGCGCCGGGGCTGTCGGCACTCGCGGCCGGGTCGGATGGTGACGCCGCATCGGCAGCCTCGGGTCCGGACGCCGCACCGATGGAGTCGATCACGTTGAGGGTGCCATCCTCAGGAGGCGCGACTTCGCCGGACACCAGCCGCTCCTCAATCGCCGCTTGCGGATCAATCTTGCGAACTGCGGGCTCCTCGTACCTGGCGCGTGTGTGGCGCTGCCGCCTGCGCGTTTCCGTGTGATAGGCAATCGTACCTGGCTGGGCCGGCGACCACGCCAGGTCGGTCGTGGCTCCACCGCGCTAAACCGTCAACAGGGCATGAACCTCGCGAGGACGCAGTCGCGCCCGGCCCGGCAGGAATCCCAGCTCCAAGAGGACGCTGAACCCGCTCACCACCGCTCCGGCCCGCTCCACCAGTCCCAGCGTCGCCTCCGCGGTGCCGCCGGTGGCCAGCACGTCGTCCACGACCAGGACCCGCTGACCGGCGAGGAACGCGTCCGCGTGAATCTCGATCGACGCCTCGCCGTACTCCAGCGCGTACGTCGCGGCGAACGTGCGCCGGGGCAGCTTGCCGGCCTTGCGCACGGGCACCACGCCGACGCCTGTCGCGTACGCCACCGCCGCGGCGATCAGGAAGCCCCGCGCCTCGATGCCGGCCACCACGTCGAAGGAGTCGGCGCCGTGGTGGCTGACGATGGCGTCCATCGCCGCCGCGAACGCGCTGCCATCGGCGAAGAGGGGGCTGAGATCCTTGAAGACGATGCCGGGCTTGGGAAAGTCCGGCACGTCGAGCACCCTGCCGGCGACGAGCGCCGCGGTCGCGGCGCTCGTCGCACTGATGTCGTCAACTGGCACGGTGCGGCCCCCCCGCCGGAACGCTCAGCGCCGACGGGTGTTTCCGCCCGGCTTCTTGCGCTGACCGGCCTTGCCGCCCGGCCGCGGTGCGCCACCGGAAGCCGGACCGCGCTTGGGCACCGTCTGCGGTTCTTCGGCCGACCCGTCGCCGACGTCGAGGGGGTCGACGGTGCTCACCGCGGTGGCGCCGGATCGGCCACCACCGGACACTGCGGCACCGGCCGCTCCGGCCCGGGCCGGCACCGCCTTGGTCCCCGGTCGCCGTCCCGCGGCGCCCGCGGCCCGGCCGGTACGGCCCTCCGCCTCGCCCCGCTCCAGCCCGATCCGCCGGGTCAGCACCCGCTGGGCGTGCAGCTTGTACTTGGAGTCGAGCAGCTTCAGGTCGACCAACCACGGGGTGGCCAGGAAGAGCGAGGAGTAGGCGCCGGTCAACATACCGACGAAGAGCACGAGGGCGAGGTCCTTCAGGGTGCCGACGCCGAGTAGTCCGGCGCCGACGAAGAGCAGCCCGCTCACCGGGAGCAGCGCGATGACGCTGGTGTTGATCGAGCGCATCAGCGTCTGGTTGACGGCGAGGTTCGCCGCCTCCGGGTAGCTGAACCGGTTGTGCCCGAGGATGCCGCGGGTGTTCTCGTCCACCTTGTCGAAGACCACGACGGTGTCGTACAGCGAGAAGCCCAGGATGGTGAGCAGGCCGATGACCGTGGCCGGCGTCACCTCGAAGCCGATCAACGAGTAGATGCCGGCCGTCAGGGTCAGGTCATGCAGCAGGGCGAGGAGCGCGGCGATGGCCATTTGGCGTTCGAAGCGGATCCAGATGTACGCGCCCACGACGACGAGGAACACCAGCAGCGCCCGGAGGGCCTTCTCGGTGACGGCACCACCCCATGAGGCGCTCACCTGCTTGGTGCTCACTTCGGTGGGGTTGACCTTCGCGCCGGCGGCCAGCGCCTCCTGAATCGCTGCGCGCTGCTCGTCGCCTTCGGCGCCCTTGGCCAACGTGGGCGTACGGATGACGTAGCTGCCCGGATCGCGGCCCCGCACCTGTGCCGAAGAGACGGTCACGCCGGTGGCCTCCACGGCCCCCCGCACCTGCTCGATCGACGTGGCCGCCCGTACCGGCACCATGAATTCGTTGCCGCCGGCGAACTCGACACCGAACTGGAAGCGGTTGAACGCCATGCTGCCGATGCAGATCAGCAGCAGCACCGCCGAGGCGAGATACCAACGCTTGCGCGGACCGATGAAGTCGATGTTGGTTTCACCGCGGTAGAGCCGGCGAAAGATGCTCATGATTAGGACTCCTTCGTGCGCACGGCGCCCAGGCGCGGTGCGACGTACGCGGCGGCAGCGGCCTTGTCCGACCGGGCGTTGCCGATGCCGGAGAAGCGTGGTGATGAGAATGTGTTGAACCTCGACAGCACCGCGACGAGCGGGTGGGTGAAGAGGAAGACGACGATCACGTCGATCACGGTCGACAGGCCGAGGGTGAACGCGAAGCCCTTCACCTGGCCCACCGCCAGGATGTAGAGCACCGCCGCGGCGAGGAACGACACGGTGTTCGCCGAAAGGATCGTCCGGCGGGCGCGGGCCCACGCCCGGGGCACGGCGCTGCGCACCGACCGGCCGTCCCGGACCTCGTCTTTGAGTCGTTCGAAGAAGACGATGAACGAGTCCGCCGTGATGCCGATCGAGACGATGAGCCCGGCGATGCCGGCGAGGCTGAGCGCCAGGCCCAACTGCCGGCCCAGCAACACAAGCATCCCGTAGACGAGCGAGGCGGCCAACAGCAGGCTGGCGATCACCACGAAGCCGAGCAGGCGGTAGTAGAACAGGCAGTACAGCACCACGAGGCCGAGGCCGAGGCCGCCGGCCAGCAGGCCGGACCGCAGATACTGCCCGCCGAGGGTCGCCGTGGTGTTGGAGACGGACTCCACGGTGAACGACAGCGGCAGTGAACCGTACTTGAGCTGGTTGGCCAACGTCTCCACGTCGGTCTTGGTGAACGAGCCGGTGACCTGGGCGTTGCCGGGGATCGTCTCCTGGATAGCCGGGGCGGAGACCACCGCGTTGTCCAGGACCATGGCGACGGCCTTCTTGGCGCCGTTGTCGTACGCCTCGGTGGTCAGCTTCGTCCACTTTTCCTGGCCATCGCTCTTGAACTCGATGTCGACCTTCCATCCGCCCTGGGACGGATCGTTCATGAAGCCCGCACTCTCCACGTCTTCGCCGACCACCTTGGCGATGTCGAGCAGGTACTTCGTCTTGCCCTTGTCACAGGCGACGGCCTTCTCGTCGGCCTTCTGGATCGACCCGACCGGGCGGCCGTCGAGCTGCTTGCACCCGATCGTCGGGACCTTGAACTGCAGGTCAGCCGGCAGGACGGCGACCTCCTCCGGGGTCAGCGCGCCGAACGCCTGGGTGCCCGCGACGACGTCGGCGGCCGGGGGCGTACCCGTGGTCGGCTCCGGCAGCGTCTGCGCCTTGGCGTAGAGGTCCGCGCCCAGCTTGGCGATGACGGCGTTGCGCTGCTGCTCGACGCTGGCGTCCACCGGCGCGGCCGGCGCGCTGGCGCTGGCCGAGGCGGGGGCGCTCGCGCTGGCCGGGGCGCTGGCGGGGGCGCTTGCGCTGGCCGAGGCGTTCGCACTGGCGCCGGCGGAGGCGCTGGCACTCGGATTGGCGCTGGCACTCGGATCGGCGCTGGCGCTCGGCGCGGGGTCGGTGCTGGTATCGGTCACCGTCCCCAGCACCTTGCGGAAGTTGAGCTGCGCCGGAGCGACAAGCTTGCGCAGCTCGTTCTCACGGTTGGCGCCGGGGACCTGAACGTCGATGTTGCGGTCACCCGACGTGAGGACCTCCGCCTCGGTCACACCGGTGGCGTTGACCCGGTCATCGATGATCTGGCGGGCCTGCTGGAGCTGGGTGGCCTCCGGTGCCCGGTTGCCCGCCGTCACGGCGGAGAGCGTCATGCTCGTCCCGCCCTGCAGATCGAGCGCCAGCTTGGGGTTCGGCTTCCGGTCACCGGTGAAATACACCAGGGAGTAGAGAACGGCGAGAATCAGCGCGAGCGCCGCGAAGTAACGCGACGCCTTGAGCTGTCCGGACGGTGCGGCCACGGCGGTAGGTCTCCAATAGCGGTTCAGATGGCGGTGAACGGGGCCGGCGGGCGGTCAGTCGGCGTCGATGACCTTGTCCGCCGCCGCCGTCTCATCGTCGTCGGACTGGGCGGCGGAGGCGATCACCTTGGCGATCGCGCCACGCGCGTAGCGGGCGACCACTCCGGGGGCGATCTCCAGCATGACACTGTCGTCGTCGGCGGACTGGACGGTCCCGTACAGACCCCCCACCGTGACGACGGAATCGCCGGCGCCCAGCCCGGACTGCAGCTGCTCTATCTCGCGGCGGCGCTTCTGCTGCGGACGGATCATGAAGAAGTACATGACGGCAAACAGCAGGCCCATGACAAGAAACAGGGAGTAGCCGCTACCGGTGCTCTGGTTCTCAGCCGCGAATCGCACTACGCATGCCTTCCGGTAACCGAGGGGCGCGCCGGCATGCTCGCCCCCGAAGGGTGGTGAATGTCCAGTTACGGACCGCGGGCGAGTCTACCTGTGTGGCGTACGCCACGTCGCCCGGCATCGATACCGGTCCGGTTACGCCGGCCACCGGGGTCACGGCTCGGCGCTGAACAGGTCCGGCATCGCTGCGGATCCGCTACCGACGGTACCAGCGGGGGCGGGGAGGCCGAGGTGCCGCCATGCGGCTGCGGTCGCCACGCGACCGCGCGGCGTACGGATGAGCAGGCCGGCCCGCAGCAGGAACGGCTCGCACACCTCCTCGACCGTGTCCGGCTGCTCCCCCACCGCGATGGCCAGCGTGGACAGCCCGACCGGGCCACCGCCGAAGGACCTGACCAGCGCGTGCAACACCGCCCGGTCCAACCGGTCGAGCCCGATGTCGTCCACGTCGTACACCCGCAGCGCCGCCTTGGCGGACGCGTCGTCCACCACGCCCTCGGCGCGGACCTCGGCGTAGTCGCGCACGCGGCGCAGCAGCCGGTTGGCGATCCGGGGGGTGCCCCGGGAGCGACCGGCGATCTGGGCCGCGCCCTCCGGCGTGATGGGGACCGACAGGATGCGCGCGGACCGGCGCAGCACCTGGTCGAGTTCGGCGGGTTCGTAGAAGTCGAGCTGGCCGACGAAGCCGAACCGGTCCCGCATCGGCCCGGTCAGCAGGCCTGCCCGGGTGGTGGCGCCGACCAGCGTGAACGGCTCCACGTCGAGGGGTATCGCGGTGGCACCGGGGCCCTTGCCCACCATCACGTCGACCCGGAAGTCCTCCATGGCGCTGTAGAGCAGCTCCTCCGCCGGACGGGCGATCCGGTGGATCTCGTCGATGAAGAGCACGTCGCCCCGGCCCAGACTGGTCAGCACGGCCGCCAGATCACCGGCGCGTTCGATCGCCGGCCCGCTGGTCAGCCGCAGCGCGGAACCCAGCTCGGCGGCGACGATCATGGCCAGCGTGGTCTTGCCCAGGCCGGGCGAGCCGGAGAGCAGGATGTGGTCCGGCGGGCTGCCCCGGCGCAGTGCGCTCTGCAGCAGCAGGTGGAGCTGCTCCCGGACCCGGTGCTGGCCGACGAACTCGTCCAACCGGCGTGGGCGCACGCTCGCGTCCGCGTCCTGATCCTCCTCCGAGGCGTACGCCGAAGTCAGCGAGTCGGTCATCGGATCGCGCCGAGCACACGGATCGCCTGCTTGAGCAGCACCGCGGTGGCCGGAGCGGGGGCCGCGCCGAGCTCTTCGGCAACTGCCGCGACCGCGTGGTCAGCCTGGGCGGGCGTCCATCCCAGACCGACGAGCGCCTGCCGGACCGGCTCCGACCAGCCGGTGACCGCACCGCCCTGCAATCCGGCCGCGTCGACCCCGCCACTGATCGAGCCGATCCGGTCGCGGAGCTCGAGGACCAGGCGCTCGGCGCCCTTCTTCCCGATCCCGGGCACGCGGGTGAGGGTGGCGGTGTCGGCGGTGGCGATGGCCCGCCGGATGGTGTCCGGCGAGTGCACCGCGAGCATGGCCTGCGCCAGTCGGGGCCCGACCCCGCTCGCCGTCTGCAGCAGTTCGAACAACTGCCTGGCGTCGTCGTCGACGAAGCCGTACAGGGTGAGCGAGTCCTCCCGCACGACCAGACTGGTGGCGAGCCGGGCCTGCTCACCGACCCGCAGCCCGGCCAGCGTGCCGGGTGCGCAGACGACCCAGAGACCGACCCCGCCGACCTCGATCGCCGCACCATCCGGCGAGACGGCGGCCACCCGCCCACGCACGCTGGCGATCACCTCGGACTCCCCCCCGGCTCCAGTGCGGCCTGCGCCGTCCGGGCCTGCGCCGCTCGGGCCTGTGCCGCTCGGGCCTGTGCGGTCTGTGCCGCCCGGGCCTGCGCGGCCGTCGCGCGTGCCTGGGCCACCGCGGCCGCCCGGCCGTGGGCCCCGGCCGCCAAGGCCTGCCGCTGCGCCGCGGCGATGCGTTCCCGGGCGCCACCGCGCCAGATGTGGCAGATGGCGAGCGCGAGCGCGTCAGCTGCGTCGGCCGGGCGCGGCGCCGCGTCGAGCTTGAGCAGTCGGGTCACCATGGCCGTGACCTGCGCCTTGTCCGCCTGGCCGGAGCCGGTCACCGCGGCCTTGACCTCGCTGGGCGTGTACGTCTGGACCGGCAGTCCGGCACGCGCGGCGGTCAACAGCGCAACCGCACCGGCCTGGGCGGTGCCCATCACGGTGCGCACGTTGTGCTGGCTGAACACCCGCTCGACGGCGACCGAGTCCGGCCGGTGCAGCGCGACCATGCCGCTCAGCGCCTGATCCAGGTGCAGCAGGCGGTGGGCCAGGTCGGCGTCCGGCTCGCTGCGGACCACGTCGTAGGCCACGAGGACGCAGGGCCGGCCCGGCAGCCCTTCGACCACGCCGACTCCGCACCGGGTCAGGCCGGGATCCACGCCGAGCACCCGCACGCCTTTTCCTCCCTCGGCCAGCCGTACGCCTGTTCGACCCTAGCGGGGGCGGCGCCGCGCGCCGGACACGACACGCGGGGCGCGGTTGGCAGGGGGCAGAGCGGCGTCAGCCGCCGGGCGGCAGAGCGGCGTCAGCCGCCGGGCGCGCGACGATCCCGGCGAACACGGTGTCCAGGATCCGCTCCGGCAGTTCGTCGAGGTCGAGATGTGGGTTGGACCGCGCCATGCCCTGCAGGATCAGGGGGGCGGTGAGCACGGACAGCGTCAGCTCGACGTCCAGGTCGGCCCGCAGCTCCCCGCGCGCGACACCGCGGCGCAGCACGGCCCGGCCGACCTCCCGGCGGGGCTCCAGAATCTCCTGGTAGAGCCGGTGCAGACTCTCGCTGCGGTGCACCTGGGGCATCAGGCAGCCCAGAATCCGGCCCGCTCGGCTGTCCTCGACCCGGCCGATCGACCGCAGCAGGGTGAGCAGGTCCTCGCGGACCGACTCACCCTCGACCTGCGGGATCGGGCCCTTGAGCGCCGCGACCGCGTCCACGATCAGCGCGTCCTTGCTGGCCCACCGGCGGTAGATGGTCGCCTTGCCCACGCCGGCCCGCGCGGCCACGGCTTCGATGGACAGCTCGGCAACGGCGGTCCCCTCCGCCAGCATCGCGAGCACCGCCTCGATGATGTCCCCGTCCGCCCGCGCGCTGCGGGGCCGACCTGGCGCGCGTTTCTCCTGATCGACCGGCGCGGCCTCGACTGCAGGGGTGGTGTTGTCCAACATGGTGACCGACTACCGGACTTCGGCGAGCGGCCCGGTGGCGGGACGTCCGATGGAACTCCCGGTGGTGCGGGGCACATCCTCGCTCCCGGCGCCCGTTTCGACCGGACCGTCGACCGGGCCGCTGCGGCGTGGCATCCAGGCGATGACCACGGCCACGCCGACCAGCGCCACGATCAGCGAGCCGATCGCGGTGACGTGCATGGCGTGGACGAACGCGGCGTTGGCGGAGTCGAGCAGCGCCGCCCCGGCCGGGCCCATCTGCTCAGCCACGCCGTAGGTGCCGGTGATGGATTCCGCAGCCGGCTTCCGGGCGGCCTCGGGCAGGTCGGTGACCCGGGGTGTCATGTCGGTGCGGTACACCGCGGCGAGGATCGAGCCGAGCACCGCGACGCCCAGCGCGCCACCGACCTGGCGGATCGTGTTGCTGACCGCCGAGCCCACGCCGGCCTTCTCCCGCGGCAGGGTGGACATGATGGACTCGGTGGCGGGGGGCATCACGTTCGCCATCCCGATGCCCTGCACCCCGAGGACCACGCACAGCGCCCAGATCGGTGTCGTCTCGCCGATGAAGGCGAACGCGCCGAGCGCCGCCGCCACCAGGAGCAACCCGACGGTGCAGACCAGCTTCGGGCCGTACCGCCGGACCAGCGCGGCGCTGAGCGGCGCGAAGATCAGCTGCGCGGCGGCGAACGGCAGGAAGAGCAGGCCGGCCTGCAGCGGCGAGTACCCCCGCACGGCCTGCATGTAGAAGGCGGCGAAGAACATCACGCCCATCGCGGCGAAGAACACCAGTCCGACCGAAGCCACGGCCGCCGAGAACGCCGGGTTGCGGAACAATCCCACGTCCAGCGACGGGTATGCGACGCGCCGTTCCACCAGGACGAACGCCGCCAGCACCAGCAACCCGAACACGATGGCGCCGGAGGACTGCAGCCGGGCGAACCCGTGCTCGCCTCCGTCGATGATGCCGTACACGAGTGCCACCAGACCGATGATCGACAGGGCGACGCCGAGCAGGTCGATCCGCCCGGGCCTGGGATCACGCGACTCCGGGACCAGGGCAATGATCGCCAACACGCCGAGGACGACGATGGGCACATTGATCAGGAAGACCGAGCCCCACCAGAAGCGCTCGAGCAGCGCCCCGCCGACGACCGGCCCGATCGCCACGCCCAGGCCGACCGCACCGGCCCACGCGCCGATCGCCTTGGCCCGCTCCCGCGGGTCGAAGACGTTCGAGATGATGGAAAGGGTCGCCGGCAGGACCGCCGCGCCGCCGATCCCCATCAGCGCCCGTGCCGCGATGAGCTGACCGGCATCCTGGGCATAGGCGGACACCAGCGAAGCCAGCCCGAACACCACCATGCCGATGAGCAGCATCCGCCGGCGACCGGAGCGGTCCCCGAGCACGCCGAAGGTGAACAACAGCCCGGCGAAGACCAGCGTGTACGAGTTGATCGACCACTCAAGCTCGCTCTGTGTCGCACCGAGCCCATGGACCGGATCGGCGATCGTCCGCATCGCGACGTTCAGCACCGTGTTGTCCAGCACCACCACGAGCAGGCTGACGACGAGCACGCCGAGGATCGCCCAACGCCGTGGGTGCCCCGTGTTGCCGGGAACGTCCATGCTGCAACCTCAAATCAATACGGTACGGTCTCGTAACGTTTTGATCGTACGGGCAGCCCGTGGCATACGGAACCAATCAGCGTCGCAGTGCTGCTCCTCACATCGGCGCCATCTCCAGGGTGAGTCGCCCGTCGCGCACCATGATCTGCGGCACGTCGACCGGGTGACGGGCACACCGACCTGATCGCCGCCGGTGGCGCCACTCAAGCGTCGATGAGCTGCATGACCTCGTCGGAGACGTCGAAGTTGGCGTACACGTTCTGCACGTCGTCGCAGTCGTCGAGCGCATCGATCAACTTGAACACCCGCCGGGCCCCGTCCTCGTCCAGCGACACCGTCACGCTGGGCACGAACGACGACTCGGCTGACTCGTAGTCGATGCCCGCCTCCTGCAGCGCCGTCCGCACGGCGACCAGGTCGGTAGGCTCGCTGATCACCTCGAAGGACTCGCCAAGGTCGTTGACCTCCTCCGCCCCGACGTCCAGGACGGCCAGGAGGATGTCGTCCTCGGTGGTGCCGGCCTTCGGCACGGTCACCACGCCCTTGCGCGAGAACAGGTAGGACACGCTGCCCGGGTCGGCGAGCGAACCGCCGTTGCGGGTGAGTGCGGTCCGCACGTCGGTGGCCGCACGGTTGCGGTTGTCGGTCAGGCACTCGATCAGGATGGCGACGCCGTTGGGCCCGTACCCCTCGTACTGCACGCTGCGGTAGTCGGCGCCGCCGGCCTCCTGGCCGGAACCGCGCTTGACGGCACGCTCGATGTTGTCGTTCGGCACCGAGGTCTTCTTCGCCTTCTGGATGGCATCGAAGAGGGTGGGGTTTCCGGCGACGTCGCCGCCACCGGTCCGGGCGGCGACCTCGACGTTCTTGATGAGCCGGGCGAAGAGCTTGCCGCGCCTGGCGTCAACGACCGCCTTCTTGTGCTTCGTCGTCGCCCATTTTGAGTGGCCGGACATTACCCCTCCGTCACGTCTTCGTCGCCCAATGTCGCCTGGCGCACCATCTCCACGAAATACCGGTGCACCCGAAGGTCACCGGTCAGCTCGGGGTGGAAGGCCGTCGCGAGCAGATGCTCCTGCCGAACCGCGACAATCCTACCGGCGGCCGCGCCGCCGGTGACCCGGCCCAGCACCCGAACGTCGGCGGAGACGCGCTCAACCCACGGGGCCCGGATGAACACGGCCTGCAGGGGCGACCCCGACCCGCCGTCGAACTCTACCGGTGCCTCGAAGGAGTCCACCTGGCGGCCGAAGGCGTTGCGGCGCACGGTCATCGCGATGCCGTCGAAGCCCACCTGGTCGGGCCGGCCATCGAGCACCTCGGTCGCCA
Source organism: Micromonosporaceae bacterium (assembly GCA_035296325.1). Taxonomy (GTDB): domain Bacteria; phylum Actinomycetota; class Actinomycetes; order Mycobacteriales; family Micromonosporaceae; genus DATHBD01. The sequence continues at coordinate 110,605 of DATHBD010000063.1, forward strand.
GCAGGATCATGCCGGCACACGACCCGTACGCCGGCATGCCGCCCGCCACCCGCTTGCGGATCGGCTCGAGCAGCCCGAACTCGACCACGAGCTTACTGATGGTCGTCGACTCGCCGCCCGGAATGACCAGCGCGTCCACACCGTCGAGCTCCTCGGGGCGGCGTACCCGCCGGGCGATTCCGCCGCACTCGGCGAGCGCGGCCAGGTGCTCGCGCACGTCGCCCTGCAGCGCGAGCACGCCGACAACCGGCATGCTCACCAACCGCGGGTGGCGAGCCGCTCGGACTCGGGCAGCGTCGCGACATTGATGCCGACCATGGCCTCGCCGAGCCCTCGGGAAACCTTGGCGACCACGTCCGGGTCGTCGTAGAACGTGGTCGCCTTGACGATCGCGGCGGCGCGCAGGGCCGGGTCCCCGGATTTGAAGATGCCGGAGCCGACGAAGACCCCCTCGGCGCCGAGCTGCATCATCATCGCGGCGTCGGCCGGGGTGGCGATGCCCCCGGCGGTGAAGAGCACCACCGGCAGCTTGCCGGACGCGGCCACCTCGCGGACCAGGTCGATCGGCGCGCGAAGCTCCTTGGCGGCGGCGTAGAGCTCGGTCTCGTCGAGAATCGTCAGGCGCTTGATGTCGGCGCGGATCTGGCGCATGTGCCGGGTGGCCTCGACGACGTTTCCGGTGCCGGCCTCACCCTTCGAGCGGATCATCGCGGCCCCCTCGGAGAGGCGCCGCAGCGCCTCGCCGAGATTGGTGGCACCGCACACGAACGGCACGGTGAACGCCCACTTGTCGATGTGGTGCGCCTCGTTGGCCGGGGTGAACACCTCGGACTCGTCCACGTAGTCCACGCCGATCGCCTGCAGGACCTGGGCCTCGGCGAAGTGCCAGATCCGGGCCTTGGCCATCACCGGGATGGACACCGCGGCGATGATGCCGTCGATCATGTCCGGGTCGCTCATCCGGGAGACGCCCCCCTCGGCCCGGATGTCGGCCGGCACCCGTTCCAGCGCCATCACCGCGACGGCGCCGGCGTCCTCGGCGATCTTCGCCTGCTCAGGCGTGACAACGTCCATGATCACGCCGCCCTTGAGCATTTCCGCCATGCCGCGCTTGACCCGCGCGGAGCCGGTCACCGCGCCGGATGCGGCTGGGGTTGAAGTCTCGGTCTGCTCGGACACGGTGGCACGCGATCCTCTCGCCGTTGGCCTTGTCATTCCTGGCAATCCTACGCCCGGCACACCGGCGGACCGGCCGGCCAATTTCCGGGTGGCGGCCCTCACAACCGGACGACGGCCAGCTCAACGGTGGGATCGTCGATGTCGAAGTACGCCGGTTTGGCATACCGTCGAGCCAGTCTGAGGCCGCGCACGGTGACCCCGCGGCGGACCGCGAGCGCGTCGCGCACCACGTCGTTGTGCAACTGGCGGGCCAGCGCCACCCTGCGGTTGGCGTCGACGACCTCGCCGAACACGTCCCCCTGACTGGCGGAGATCACCACGCGCAGCTGGTGGGTCAAATCGTTCTCCGCGGCCTCCCGGTCCTCCGGCGCCGCGTCGAGCGCACTGCGCGCCGCGAGCTCCAGGGAGGGCAACTGAACCGCCTCGGCAAGCGCGGAGGCCGCCACGGCCCGGCGGATCAGATGGGTGTCCAGCGCGGCCTGGGCCGCGGCAGCCCGGTGGTGCAGCCGGTCGACCCGGCCGGCCGTCCAGGTCAGATACGTCGCGAGAACGACCACCATGGCCACCACCGCCACCATCGACCACATGCCGCGCATGCTAGCGCCCGCGGGCCAGCCGTGACGCCCCTGGGTGACGTGGCCGACACCGATTTCCCTGATCGCTCCCGCACGGCGCAGCGCCGCGCCACCCGCTCACACCCGGTCGCTCAGGTCGGAGTCGACCGGCATCCCTCCGGCCACCTCGATCGCGGCGGCGTACACCTCCAGCAGTTGCCTGGCCACCACCGGCCAGTCGTACACCCCGACCACCTGCCGGGCCTGCGCGGCCAGTTCCACCCGCCGGGCCGGATCGTCGAGCAGCGACCCCAGCGCCGCGGTCAGCGCGTCCACGTCCCCGGCCGGGAACAGCGCACCGGCCCGGCCACCGCCGAGCACCCGGCGGAACGCGTCGAGGTCGCTGGCCAGGACCGGCGTGCCGGCGGCCATCGCCTCGGTCAGAATCATGCCGAACGACTCGCCACCGATGTTGGGCGCCACGTAGACGTCCGTACTGCGCAGCATCCGGGCCTTGTCGATCTCGGACACCTTGCCCAGAAACACCATCCGGTCGCGCACCGCGGCCGGCACCTGGCCGGTCACCTCGGGCACGTCACCGGGGCCGGCCACCAGCAGCCGCAGCCCGGGCCGCTCGGCGGCGAGCCTGGTGAATGCGCGGCACAGCACGCCGAAGCCCTTGCGCGGCTCGGTGAAGCGGCCGAGGAAGCCGACCGCGCCGCCGTCGCCGGGCCAGCCGGGTAACGGCTCGGCGCGGGCGTACCGGGCGACGGCCACGCCGTTGGGAATTTCCCACGCGCTGCCGCCAAGGTGCTCGACCTGCACCCGACGCGCCAGGTCACTGACGGCGACCCGGCCGGTGATCCGCTCCAGGACGAGCTGCAGCATGCCCTGCGCGGCGGCCAGGGCGCGTGACCTGGTGATGGCGGTGTGGAAGGTGGCCACCACGGGACCACGGGCGGAGAGCACGGCGAGCATGGACAGGCTCGGCGTCAGCGGCTCGTGCACATGCAGGACGTCGAACTCCCCCGCAGCCAGCCACCGCCGCACCCGGGTGGCTGAGATCAGCCCGAACGAGACCCGCGCCACCGATCCGTTGTACGGCACCGGAACCGCGCGGCCGGCCGGCACGACGTACGACGGGCGCGATGCCTCGTCGGCGGAACCCTCATCGGACGGGGCCAGCACACTGACCTCGTGGCCCAGCGAGATCAGGGTCTCGGCGAGATCGCGCACGTGGAGCTGGACGCCGCCCGGCACGTCGAAGGAGTACGGGCACACGATGCCGACGCGCACTCGGCTCCCCTAGCCGCGCGCTGCGCTGCTCGGGCCGGCGGCGGCGCCGCCGGCATCCGCCCGATCGGCGGTGTGGACGCGGCCCGGTGCCCGGTCGTCGAGCCACAGCCGCTGCAGCATGTGCCAGTCCTGCGGATGCGCCGCGATGCCGAGGGCGAGGGAGTCGGCGACCCGCTGGGTCAGCTCCCGCACCCGGACGTCGAGCGACCCGGACGCCGGGTCGGGCAGCGCGAGCGGCCCGCGCAGCCGCGCCCGGGCGGTATCAGCGTCGAACCACATGTCCGCCGTGTACAACGGCGCCCCGGTGCGGATCGCGAGCAGGGCGGGGCCGGCCGGCATCCTGGTCCGCCCGCCGAAGAAGGTCACCTCGACCCCGCGCGCGGACAGGTCCCGGTCGGCCAGCAGCGGCACGATGGTCCCGGCGGCGAGGCGCTCCGCCAGCACGTCCAGCGGGGCACGGTCACCACCGGTGAGCGGGAGGATCTCCATGCCGAGGCTCCGGCGAAACGCCAGAAACCGCTCGTACACCCCCTCGGGGCGCAATCGTTCCGCCACCGTGGTGATCGGCCAGCCGGATGCGGCGACCCACGCACCGGCGGCGTCCCAGTTCCCGGCATGCGGCAGCGCCACGACAGCACCATGGCCGGCGGCGATGTCGGCCTCCAGCGCCGCGCGGCCGTCGAGGTGGAAGCCCGCCAGGATCTGCTCGCGGGTCAGGCCGGGCAGCCGGAAGGCCTCCAGCCAGTACCGGGCGTACGAGCGCGTCGCCTGCCGTACCAGCTCGGCGTGCTCGGCGTCGGAGCGTTCCGGGCCGACGACCCGGCGCAGGTTGTCGGCCAGCCGTTGGGTGCCCCGCCCCGGTCGGCGCGCGGCCCGGTCGGCGACGGCCGCGGCGACCGGCCAACTGACCGCCCGCGGCACGCCGCGGACCAGCCGCATGCCGGCGGCGTACCCGAACTCGATCAACCGGTCCTTCACGGGGTGGCACCGCGTTCCGCCTGGCGGTACACGTGCAGCATCCGCTGGCCGACCGTGATCAGCGACAACGCGGCAAGCACCCAGAGGGTGATCTCCAGGGCGTACGGCACGCCGACACCGTGCAGCAGCCCGCCGATGCCGATCATGACCAGGCGCTCCGGTCGCTCGGCGATGCCCACGTTGGCGGTCAGCCCGAGACCCTCGGCCCGCGCCTTGACGTAGGAGACGACCTGGCCCAGCACCAGGCACAGCAGCGCGGCGACGGCACCGCTGCGGTGCCCGTGCACGGCGAGCCAGTAGGCCACCGAGCCGAAGATCGCGCCGTCCGCGATGCGGTCCATCGTGGAGTCCAGGAATGCGCCGAAGGGCCGCTCGCGACCCAGCGCCCGCGCCATCGTGCCGTCAAGCATGTCGGTGAGGGCACTCAGCGTCACAATGATCAACGCCGTGATGAAGTGGCCGCGCGCACCGAAGCCGATCGCGCCGACGAGCACCCCGATCGTGCCGGCGATCGTCACAGCGTCCGGCGAAACGCCGACGCGGAGCAGCGCCCGGGCTGTGGGTTCGACCACCCACGCCAGCCCGGCGCGGGCGGCAACACTGAAGATCTTCGCCATGGCGCTCCCACCATAGCGACGTGGCGGCCGCAACGGTGCACCGCCACGGCGGCGACGCGGTGAGCGCCGGGCGGCACCGACGATGGGTTCACCGACGAGGCACGCGTCAGGGTTGTGTCGGTGCTGTCTGGGGTGTGGGATCGATGTGGGAGCCTCAACGGTGCTCGGTGGGTGATCGGAGGCACGTGATGGCGCAGAAACACCAGGAAAAGGGGCTCACCGGTGCCGCACCGGTGGTGGACGGCCCCGGCAGGGTCCGCAACGTGGTGCTGGTCGGGCACTCCGGCGCGGGCAAGACGACGCTGGTCGAGGCACTGCTCGCCGCCAGCGGCACCATCCCGCGCGCCGGCGCGGTCCCGGACGGCACCACGGTGTGCGACTGGGACCCGTCCGCGGTGCGTCAGCAGCGCTCGGTTGCCCTGGCATGCGCGCCGCTGACGTACCGGGACATCAAGGTCAATCTGCTGGACACGCCGGGCTACGCCGACTTCGTGGGTGAACTGCGCGCCGGGCTGCGCGCCGCCGACGCCGCGCTCTTCGTGGTCTCCGCCGTGGACGGGATGGACGCCGCCACCGCGTCGCTGTGGGAGGAGTGCGCCGCACTGGACCTGCCCCGCGCGGTCGCCGTCACCCGGCTGGACCACGCCCGGGCCGACTTCGACGAGACCGTCGCGCTGTGCCAGCGCGTCTTCGGCGACAACGTCCTCCCGCTGTACCTGCCGATGCACGGGGCGGACCGGGTGAGTGTGCAGGGGCTGATCGGGCTGATCACCCAGCGGGTGTTCGACTACTCCGCGGGCTTCCCGCCGGCGGTACAGGAGCCGGACGCCGAGCACCTGCCGGCCATCGAGGAAGCCCGTAACGAGTTGCTCGAAGGCATCATCGCCGAGAGCGAGGACGAGTCGCTGATGGACCGCTACCTCTCCGGCGAGGAGATCGAAACCTCGCTGATCATCGACGACCTGGAGAAGGCGGTGGCCCGCGGGCACTTCTACCCGGTCGTCGGCGTCTGCGCGGTCACCGGCCTGGGGCTCGACGCGCTGCTGGAGGTGCTCACCAGCGCCTTCCCCTCCCCGCCGGAGCACACCCTGCCGGCGGTCACGTTCCTGGACGGGTCGCCGCACGAGCCGTTGACCTGCGACCGGGACGGGCCCCTGGTCGCCGAAGTGGTCAAGACCACGATCGATCCCTACGTCGGGCGGGTCTCGCTGGTCCGGGTCTTCTCCGGCACCCTGCGCCCCGACCAGCCGGTGCACGTCGCGGGCCACGGCATGGCCGAACGCGGACACCCCGACCACGACGCCGACGAGCGGTTCTCGCACCTGTACTCGCCACTCGGCGCCGCACTGCGCGAGGTGCCGTTCTGCGTCGCCGGTGACATCTGCGCGGTGACCAAGTCGGCCACCGCGGAGACCGGGGACACCATTTCGGCCCGCGAGACGCCGCTGCTGGTGGCGCCGTGGGAGATGCCCGAGCCGCTGCTGCCGGTCGCGATCGTGGCGAAGACCCGCTCCGACGAGGACGCCATGGCCAAGAATCTGGGGCGCCTGGTGGCCGGCGACCCCACGATGCGCCTGGAGCGAAATCCGGAGACCCACCAGCTCGTCCTGTGGTGCATGGGCGAGGCGCACGCCGACGTCGTCCTGGACCGGCTGCGGGCCGGTGGGGTCGAGCTCGACACCGAGCCGGTACGGGTGCCGCTGCGCGAGACGTTCGCGGTCAAGGGCAAGGGGCACGGCCGTCACGTCAAGCAGTCCGGCGGGCACGGCCAGTACGCCGTGTGCGACATCGAGGTCGAGCCGCTCGACCGCGGAGCGGGCTTCGAGTTCGTGGACCGGGTGGTCGGCGGCGCGGTGCCGCACAACTACGTCCCCTCGGTGGAGAAGGGGGTCCGGGCCCAGATGGACCGGGGCATCATCGCCGGGCACCCGATCGTGGACATCCGGGTGACCCTGGTCGACGGCAAGGCCCACTCGGTGGACTCCTCCGACGCCGCGTTCACCACGGCCGGCAGCCTCGCGCTGCGTGACGCCGCCAGCCACGGGCAGCTCACCCTGCTGGAGCCGGTGGACGACGTGGTCATCCGGGTGCCCGACCAGTCCGTCGGCGCGGTGATGAGCGACCTGTCCAGCCGGCGCGCACGGGTGCTCGGCACCGAACCGGACCCGGCTGCCGCCGAGCGGACGCTCGTCCGCGCCGAGGTTCCGGCCACCGAACTGGTGCGCTACGCCGTCGAGCTGCGCGCCATAACGTCAGGTGCCGGTACCTTCCGCCGGGCCGCACTGCGCTACGACCCGATGCCGGCCCACCTCGCCGAACAGGTCCGCAAGGAGCACAGCTCCCGCGGCTGACCGGCGGCTCCGGGAGCCGGTCGTGCGGTGCCGGTGGGAGTCTCCTCCCGGGCCGGCACCGCACGGCGGCCAGCCGGCTGTGGCGGTCAGCCGGGCGGGGCGAGGTTGGTCATCCGGAGGACCCGGACCCCGAAGGGCGGCAGGTCCACCGCGTCGATGGGCTCGCCGGTGTGCAGGTCGACGAGGTCCGATGCGGCGTAGCTGCGTGGTGTGATGGTGAGTGGGCTGGCGCTCTGGCTCACCAGCCAGACGAAGCGGACCCCGTCCTCGCGGTCCAGGCAGTCGACCAGCACCCGCGGGTCGTCCACCTCGATCGGCACGGTGACGCCCGCCTCGCGGGCCAACGCCGCGTACAGCCGCCAGGTCTGTTCCGGGTTGACGTGGGCGGTGGCCGCCGCCATCGCCTCGATCGGGTACGTACACAGGATGATGGCGCCGGTACCGACCCGGCGGCGCAGCAGTGCCGGTCGGCCCTCCCCGTCGGTCGCGAGGACCTCCGCGTCGACCGCCTCGACCGGCAGGTACGCGCGGAGGTTGGCGTTGCCGCCGGCGGTGAACTCCACCGTCTCGCCGGCCTTGAGCCCACCGAAGTCGACGTCGAGGGTCCACCGGATCCGGTCCGCCGCGATCGGGTCGACCATCCCGTACCGCAGCAGGTGGCGGACGCCGAAGATGTCGTTCAGACCCGCGTACCAGGGGCCCCGCTGGTTGTCCGTGCCGCCCGGCGAGTACGACACGTACACCGTCGCGCCGTCGGCGGCGAGCCGCTCCAGCCGGCGCCAGCCCGGCCCGGTCAGCTGCTTGCACGACGGCACCAGGTAGAGGCGGCAGTCGTCGCCGATGCCGGCGCTCTCCCGGATGAACCCGGCCGGCGTGCCGGCCTCGCGGGCGGCGAGGTAGGCCTGCTCCAGACCGGCCAGGGCGGTCTCCTGGTCGCGTGGGTCGGTGAACGGAAATTCGCTGTCCACGTGGGCCGGGACCACGATGCCGACGTCGGTCGGCGCGCGCTCACAGCGGTGCGGCTCGACGGCGGCCAGGACCGACGCGAACGCGGCCATCTCGCGGAGCGAGTCCTTCGGTGCACCGCGGGAGTCGGTCACGCCGAAGTGCAGTTCGAACGGGTGGTGACTGTACGGCGGCTCATCGATCAGGTCGTCGAAGTCGGTGTTGTTCCAGGCGACCCAGCCGGTCGAGCCACCGAGCAGCGAGTTGTGCAGGACCTGGCGGTAGTACGCGCCGAGGTGGTCGTCGGAGATGAAGTCCGACGAGGCACCGAACTCCTCCAGTACCACCGGAAGGCCGAAGCTGGTTGCGAGGTCGCACACGAAACCGGTCCGCAGATGCAGCCGGACCGGGTCGGTGCCCATCGGGTAGATGTGCGGCCCCACCCAGTCGATCAGCGGCGTGAGCTCGCGCAGCCGGTACCCGCTGGAGACACCGCTGAGTTCGACGGTCCACGCCCCGTCGCCCAGCGAGATGGGTTGGGTGGCGCCCCCGGCGCGCAGGCCCTGGACCACCAACTGCGCCCAGGTCGTGACGCTCTCCACCGTGCCGGTACCGCCGTAGATCGGCATCTCGTTGGTGACGATCCACGCCACGACCGCCGGGTGCCCGGCAAACCGCCGGGCCACCTGCTCGCCGAACCACGCCTGCCGGCCCACCATCCACACGTCGGTGTACAGGTCGCGGCCACCGCGCCACGGCGGGTCCCAGTTCTCGCCGGACATGTGCCCGACGATGAGCGTGGGGATCGTCCCCAGCCCGGCGGCGGTGTGCAGGTCCAGGAAATCGCCGAACCGGTCCAGTAACGTCTCGTCCACCGCGTCGGGGGTCGGCATGAAGTCCGGCCAGTAGAAGAACGACCTGGTCAGGGTCAGTCCGTGGTCGGACAGGACCTGGAGTTCTTCGGCCACGGTGGCCGCGTCGTACTGCACCCACATCCGTGGGCCGCCCACCCGGGACCAGAAGTTCACGCCCAGCCACGGGATGTTGGCGCCGGACTCCGGCGTCAGGGAAACCAGGTTTCGCCGCACTCGCAAGCTCCTTCACATCCCCGCGCCCGCGGACGCGGCCGATGAAAGGATCAGAGCACCGAACCGGTTAAGTTGTCAACGACCACCTTGGATATCTGGCCAACGCGGGCACCCCGACGGGGGTCTCGGCGAGCTGCGGGCCCGACGAGGAGAGCGGGCCGAGGGCCTTCCCGCGTACCGTGTGAGGCGGCGGTCCCGGGTGTGGAGGTCGGCGTGAACGAGCACATCGGTGAGCGGGTTCGATACTGGCGCCGCCGCAGGGGCGGCATGAGTCAGCGCACACTCGCCGGGCTGGCCGGCGTGAGCCAGGGGTTCATTTCGCAGGTGGAGACCGGCGTGCAGTCGATTGATCGGCGCTCCACGCTGGTCGCCCTGGCCGCGGCGCTCCAGATCACCGTTGCCGATCTGATCGGTGAGCCCGGTGATCCCACCGATCCCAACCGGGCTCAGGCCGCACGCTCCGTGCCCGACATCCGGCTCGCGCTCGCAGAGGTCGATGCCCAGGACGCCGGGCCGGCATCACGAAGCCAGGACGAGGTTCGCGCGGTCCTGGCACAGGCGGACGCGTTCCGGGTCGCCTGTGACTACGCCCGGAGCGGGCCCATCCTCCCCGGACTGCTCCGAGACGCCGCCTCGCACGAACCGGCACTCCGCGGCGAGGTCCTGCACCAGGTCGCGACGTTCCTACGGTCGGTCGGCTATCGCGACCTTGCCTGGCGCGCGTCGGATATGGCGCTGTCGGCCGCTCGGGAAGCGGAGGACATGACGCTGCTCGGTGCGGTCCAGTTTGCGCGCCTCAAGTGCCTCCCCCCGGAGGCGTCCGGAGTCATCGCCCGCCAGGCCAGGCGGACATACGAGGAGCTTCAACCGCACACCGCTGACCCGGGGGTGCGGCGGGGTTACGGCGCGCTGCATCTCATGGCAGCCTTCGTCGAGGCGTCCGCGAATGACACTGGCAACATCCAGGCGCACCTTGACGAGGCGCGGGCGGAGGCGGACACGCTCGGAGAGCCGGCGTACGCCGGTGGGCTGACCATGGCATTCGGGCCGACCAACGTCGGGCTCTGGGCGATGGGCTCGGCGCTGGAGCTTGCAGAGCACCATCGGGTGGTCGAGATTGCCAAGACCGTTGACCCGGACGGCGTCCCCAACGCCAACCGGCAATCCACGTACTGGCTCGACTACGGCCGGGCGCTGGCGCATCTCGGTCGCGACCACGAAGCCATCGGTGCGTTGGCGCGGGCTGAGAGCAAGGCTCCACAGCACGTCAAGATGCTGCCCGCCGCTCGGAGCACCGTCGCCTCGATGATCGGGCGGGCCCGACACAGAGCGGTCGCTGATGACCTACGCAGACTGGCGGACAAAATGGGCCTGGCCAGCACCGGATAAGCAGCGGTAATCATCGCGTCACCTTCGGCCACATAGCGTTCCCGGCAGCACGGCGGGTCGACCGATCCGCTCCAGACCTGGCCCGCCGTGCCTTTCGAGACCGGGAGGCGCCATGCGGCCATTGGTTCACTATCCCCGCGAAGCGCGCTGGTGGCGTCGGCAGCGATGTGTGTGCGGGATGCTGCTGTGGCGCTGCCCTGATTGGCGGGAGACCCTGACGCACCAACGCGCCGCTTCCCAGGTACTCGGCGGCCCGTACGTGCCGGGTTCCCGATGATCCGCTACCGCCGGGAATCAGCGGAATCCCCGTACCACCCGCCGTCGCCCGGTTTTCACATGCCGATGACGCCGACGTGGGACTGCTCCGGATGCACGGGGCCGTGGCCATGCGAGACCAAGCGCCGGCAGCTCGTCGCCGAATACACCGATGCCCCGATGTCGCTCTACCTGATGATGGCGATGCGACTTACCGACGCGTCCGGCGATCTGCCACGCGTCCCGGCCGGCGAGCTGTACGCCAGATTCCTGGGTTGGGTCCGGGATGCCCGCAGGTAGGTGAGGTCCTCACCTACCTGCGGGGTCGTTGGCCTGGTCCCGCCACAGCTGATCAAACAACGTACGGGTGTCGCTGAGCAGTTGCGGGAGCACCTTGGTCCGCCCGATCACGGGCATGAAGTTGGTGTCCCCGCCCCATCGCGGCACGATGTGCTGGTGCAGGTGCGCCGCGATCCCGGCGCCGGCCACCGAGCCCTGGTTCATGCCGAGGTTGAACCCGTGGGCGCCGCTGCACCGCCGCACCACCCGCATCGCCGTCTGGGTGAACCGCGCCAGCTCGACCGTCTCGGCGTCATCCAGCTCGGTGTAGTCGGCGACATGCCGGTACGGGCAGATCAGCAGATGCCCCGGGTTGTACGGGTAGAGGTTGAGCACCGCGAAGACGACCTGGCCACGCGCCACCACCAGACTGTCGGTGCCGGGCTGGGACGGGGCGAGGCAGAACGGACAACCATCCGGCTGGTCGTACCCGCCCACCGGGCGGTCGTCGCCGGTGATGTAGGCCATCCGGTGCGGCGTCCACAGCCGCTCCAGCTCATCGGCGACGCCGGGCTGCTCTGTCATCGCAGCGATCCTACGGCGTGGGGCTCACGCCGCCGAGGGCCCCTGGTTGGTCCGCGAGCGCACGACCTCCGCCATGTGCGCCACCGCCTCGTCCAGCGGCACCCCGTTGCGCTGCGAGCCGTCGCGGTACCGGAAGGACACCGTGCCGCCCGCCACGTCGTCGTCGCCGGCGATCACCATGAACGGGATCTTCTGCTGCTGTGCGGTGCGGATCTTCTTCTGCATCCGCTCGTCGGAGCCGTCCACCTCGACCCGGATCCCCTCGACCCGCGCGCGGGTCGCGAAGGACTCCAGGTACTCGGTGTGGTCGGAGCGGATCGGGATGCAGACCGCCTGCACCGGCGCGAGCCACGCCGGGAAGGCGCCGGCGTAGTGCTCGGTGAGGACGCCGAAGAAGCGCTCGATCGACCCGAACAGCGCGCGGTGGATCATCACCGGCCGCTGCCGGGTGCCGTCGGACCCCTGGAATTCCAACTCGAAGCGCTCCGGCAGGTTGAAGTCCACCTGGATGGTCGACATCTGCCAGGTCCGCCCGATCGCGTCCTTGGCCTGCACCGAGATCTTCGGCCCGTAGAAGGCCGCACCACCCGGGTCCGGGATCAGCTCCAGCCCGGACGTCGCGGCCGCCGCGCGCAGCGCCTCGGTGGCCTCCTCCCACGCGGCCGGCTCGCCGATGAACTTCGGCGAGTCGTCCCGGGTGGACAGTTCCAGGTAGAAGTCGGTCAGCCCGTAGTCACGCAGCAGGCCGAGCACGAAGCTCAGCAGTGAGACCAGCTCGTCGGCCATCTGCTCGCGGGTGCAGTAGATGTGCGCGTCGTCCTGGGTCATCCCGCGCACCCGGGTCAGCCCGTGCACCACGCCGGACTTCTCGAACCGGTACACCGTGCCGAACTCGAACAGCCGCAGCGGCAGCTCGCGGTAGGACCGGCCGCGGGCCCGGAAGATCAGGTTGTGGAACGGGCAGTTCATCGGCTTGAGGTAGTAGTTCGCACCCTCCATCTCCATCGGCGGGTACATCCCGTCGGCGTACCACTGGAGGTGGCCGGAGGTCTGGAACAACTGCTCCTTGGTGATGTGCGGGGTGTTGACGAACGAGTACCCCTCCTGCTCGTGCCGGGTGCGCGAGTAGGCCTCCATCTCCCGGCGGATGGTGCCGCCCTTGGGGTGGAAGACGGCGAGGCCGGAGCCGATCTCGTCCGGGAAGCTGAACAGGTCGAGGTCCGCGCCGAGCTTGCGGTGGTCGCGGCGGGCGGCCTCCTCCAGCAGCTTCTGGTACGCCTTGAGCTCGTCGCGGGTCGGCCACGCGGTCCCGTAGATGCGCTGCAGCTGCGGGTTCTTCTCCGAGCCCCGCCAGTAGGCGGCGGCGGAGCGCATCAGCTTGAACGCGCCGATCAGCCGGGTCGACGGCAGGTGCGGCCCGCGGCACAGGTCCGACCAGCAGACCTTGCCGGAGTCGGCATCGACGTTGTCGTAGATGGTCAACTCGCCGCCGCCCACCTCCATGAGCTCGGAGCTGTCCATGCCGTCGACGGCTCCGTCGGACTTCACATCGACGAGCTCCAGCTTGTACGGCTCGGCGGCCAGCTCAGCCTTCGCCTGCTCCACCGAGTCGAACCGCCGCCGCCGGAAGCGCTGCCCGGCCTTGACGATCTCCTGCATCCGCTTCTCGATGCGGGCCAGATCCTCCGGATGGAACGGGGTGGCCACATCGAAGTCGTAGTAGAAGCCGTTGTCGATGGGCGGACCGATGCCCAGCCGCGCGTCCGGGAAGAGGTCCTGGACCGCCTGCGCCATCACGTGCGCGGCCGAGTGACGCAGCACGTTGAGCCCGTCCGGCGAGGACATGGTCACCGGCTCGACCTCGACGTCGGTCTCCGGCACCCAGTCCAGGTCGCGCAGCCGACCGGTGCCGTCGCGCACCACGACGACTGCCTGCGGGCCATGGGCCGGCAGGCCGGCGGCCGCCACCGCGTCGGCGGCCGTCGTCCCGGCCGGAATGGCGACGGGAGCGAGAGTGACGGCGGCACGGGCAGGTGCGGACACGGGAATCTCCAACAGCCGGGGAACGGGTTCCCCGTGATGGTATCGGTCGTGCCGGATGCCCACCTCGGCATTACCCCGCGCGGGTCAGCGCAGCGCCGCGTACACCCCTCCGGCGACGAGCGCGCCGACCACCGCGCCCACCACCGCCTGACCTACGGTGTGGTCGGTGAGCTGCACCCGGGACCAGCCCACGAGTACGACCAGCGGCAGCGCCAGCAGCGCGTACGGCCCGAAGACCAACGCCAGGATCACGCACGATCCGGCCGCCACCGCCGTGTGGATCGACATCTTCCACCAGTGCGACACCACAGCGGCCACGACCAGGCCCACCCCGCCGGCGACCACCGCGGCGAGCAGCGCCCGGGCGGCCCCCAGCGCGACCAGCACGACCACGCCGAACACCACCGAGCCGACCCCGACGAGCAGCGGCCCGCGGCGCTGCCGCCGGTCGCCGATGTGGTGGTCGGTGAGCCGACCCGACCGCACGCCGCGCAGGATGTACGTGAACGGCAGCACGCTCTCGAACAGCGCCGCGACAGCGCCCCACAGCAGGCCGCGGGGACGGTAGCCGTCGCTGTGCCAGCCAAGCAGGACCAGCAGGACGCTGACCAGCACGGCCGGCGCGAGCGCTTCGGTCACGACGCGGGCCAGCCGCATCCGCACCGTCGCGTGCTGCGATGGCACCGCGGTCCCCATCCCACCCCCAGATCGTCACGACTCCGCGGACATTGTGCCCCCTGGACGGCTGACACCCGGTGATCGGCTACCGCTTCCAGAAGGGCGCGCGGCGCGGACCATCGGGTGCGTCGCCGGGGTCGGGCGGCGCGGCCCTGCCGGCGACCTCGTCGAGGATGCGCAGCGCGTACGCCCACAGCTCCTCCAGCGGGCGCGCCGCGAAGGTGTCCGGGCGCAGTGCCTCGGCAAGGCGGCGCAGCGGCTCAGCCCCGACCCCGGCCCCGACCGTCAGCGCCACCAACCGGGTGCCCAGGTCTTCCAGCAGCTCCCGGCGCTCGTAGGCCGGCCGGCCCTCGGCGGCGCGCAGCCGCTGCGCCTCCCGGGCCGCCTGGGTCGGGAGCATCCGGTCAGCCGCGTCGGCCGGCGGCGGACCGGCGAGCGAGCGGCCGCGCTTCAGGTCACCGGCGGTGAGGCCGCCGACCTGGGCGGTCCGGGCCAGCCACTGGTGCTTCTTGCCTGCGGGCGAGGCGATCGGCGCGCCCGTCGCGGCGGGACCCGGTGCCAGTTCGGCCGAGGCCAGCCGCAGCCCGATCGGGGCACTCATGGAGAGCAGCACCGCTCCCGACGCCGGTCCGGATGCTTCGAAGTTGTGCCACCCCGCCACCGGCTCCACCGGCTGCACCACCCGGCGGGGGCGGCCGCCCTCGTTCACCACCCGGTCGTCCACGGCGACGTACGCGGTGAACCGGCACAGCACGCGGAAGCGGAGCGATGCCGCCACGATGCGGCGCTCCAGCTCGGCCACCGCTCCGCCCCGCTGCGCCACATATCGATCCTCGAGCTCGCGGAGGTGGGCGCGGGCCCAGACCGCCCTCCGGGCGGCGCCGTCGTGCACGGCGGCGACGGCCCGCGCGGACCACTCCTGCCCGTCCCTCGTCGTGCCCCGCACGGTGAGTGCTCCCTCTGCCGCGCCGCGGTACCGACCGCGCACCACGTACGGCACACCCGGAAAGACGTCCGCAAGCCGGTCCGGGGTACGGGTGTCGGCGAGCAGCGCGAGGCCGTCCGCGTCGATCCGCAGCCCGGTCGCCAGCGGCGCACCGATCCGCCGGTGGATCCGGTCCATCGCCTCGTCCAGGCGGTCCTCGCTCTCCACCAGTTCGCAGCGGCCGGCCCCGGCGGCGGCCAGCCGCCCGAGGAACCCCGCGTTGACGGCCTGGTCGATACCGACTGCGTGCACCCGTACCCCGGAGAGGTGCGGGTCGATGTCGCGCAGAATCTGGTCCTCGTTGCCGACCTGGCCGTCGGTGATCAGGACGAGTACGCGGTCGCGGGCCGGCACGTCGCCCGCGTCGTCCGAACCGGCCAGCAGGTCCAGCGCCCGGCGCAGCGGCCCGAGCAACTCGGTGCCGCCACGGGCCTCCATCCGCGCCAGGTGCTCAACGGCCCGGTACCGGTGCCGGTCCACGCCGCCGACCAGGCCGGTCGGCAGGTCCGGTGGGGACTCCACGACCGTGTCGAAGGCGAGCACCGCGAACCGGTCCGCGTCGCCGAGCGTGTCCACGATCCGGGCGGCGGCGCGGCGGGCCGCCACCATCTTCCAGCCGCCCATGCTGCCGGAGCGGTCCAGCACCAGGACAACGTCGCGCGGGCGGGGCGGGGCGCTGCCCGCGGCCGGCAGGACGGTGAGCTCGTACGTGCCCTCCTGGCCGTCCGCGTCCGGCGTCAGGCTCAGCGCGGCGGTCTGCTGTGCGGCGCCGTAGGCCAGCCGCAGCACGAAGTCGCGGTTCGCGCGCTCGCCCGGCTGCACCCGGACAACGCCATCGTCGGTGGTCACCGCGTGCAGGCTGGACCGCACCGCGCCGAGCGCCAGCCCGGCCGGGTCGATGGCCACCTCGATGCCCAGGGCCACCGGGTGCGGAAATCCGGGCAGCAGGACGGGCGGCGTGATCCGCGACGCGTCCGGCACCGCGTCGGTGTCGGCGGCGGAGCCGTCCCCGACATCAGCGCCCCGCAGCGGCGTACCGGGGATGTAGCGCGGCGCCACCACCAGTGGGAAGCGGAAGGTGGCCTCGTTGTCCTCGTAGGACAGTGGACCGGCCAGGGTGAGCGTCACGCTCACCCGCTCCCCCGGCGCGATGTTTCCCACCCGCATGGTGAAGACGTCCGGGCGCTCCTCCTCCGCGATGGCGGCACGTCGACCGTCGGCGACCGCGGCGTCGTACGCCTCGCGCGCGGCGGCGCGCTCCCGCAGCTCCGCCTCCACGACGCGCCCGTCGGCGGTCATCCGCATCCCGGTGACGGCGGCCCGGTCCGGCAGCGGGAAGACGTAGACGGCCTCCAGCGGCTCGTCGTGGACGTTCACGAAGTCCTGGGTCAGCTCGACGCCGACCACCAGCCCGGTGATCCGGGCCCGCACGTCCAGCCGCTCCAGTGGGAGGTTGCCGCGTTCGGTGCGGAGGGCGCCGAACCCCGCTTCCCCGGTCGGTACGGCGACCCGCTCGGCCTCGGCGGGCGTCATGTCGGACACGGCGACAGTGCTCATCTCGGACTCCTTTGTGGAGGGGACAGCAGGCCCCGGTCGGTCAGCAGGTCGAGCAGGGGTCGGGCCGCGGCGTGGATCGCCGCCTGCAGGTCGGGGTCCGGCATCGCCGGGAGCAGCAGGATCGCGCCGCCGCCCAGCGGCAGACCGGTCAACACGGCCGGACCGGGAGACGCCGCGGCGGGCGGGTCCGACGCCGCCCAGAACCGGGTGCGCGCCGGCGCTGCGTCGTCCCCGCCCGTCGACGCGGACGCCATCTCGTCCCCGCCCGTCGACGCGGACGCCACGCCGCCCCCGCCGCCCGACGCCGGCACGCCGGCCAACAGGGCTTCCGGGACGCCGGCCAACTCGCGCAGCCGCGCGTCGCTCGCGCCAACCAGCTCGGCCTGGATGTCGGCGAGCGCCCGCCCGCTGGCCTGGAGTCGCTTGATCACCACGAGTTGCAGCAGGTGTCGGGGCCCGTAGCCGACGGTGCGCCCACGGGTCACCGGTCGATCCAACAGCCCTCGGGTCACGTACCACCGGATCGCCCGGCGGTCAGGCAACTCGCGGACGCGGCCGTTGGGCGCACCCGGGTACGTGCCGACGTCCGACGCCGCGCCGAGTGCCTCGCCGACCCGAGCGGTCAACTCGTCCAACGTCCACGGCGCCGATGCAGTCATGCCACCACCCTGACACTGTCACGTGACAGTGTCAAGAATTCGGCTCGCCGCGAAGACCCCACACCCCCGGCACCGGTACGCGACGATCCCCCTATGCGCCGCGCTGTGCTCGCCCTGGTCCTGACCCTCGCCGGCTGCGGCACCGCCGATCAGAGGACCGGACCGCCGCCGGCACCTTCGGCCGCGCGCGCAGGGGCCACGCCACCTGCCACCACCACGGCTCTCCCGCCGACGGACATGCAGGGGCATGAGGCTTGTACCAGCGCGTGGGTCGCGCTCGACACGTCCGGGCCGGTGGGCCCGAACGCCATGAAGGCCGTTGCGGCTCTGGCCGCGCTGTCGCCGAGTCAGCCGCTGCGAGCGCACGGCGTGCTCCTTGGCCGTTCCGCGGATCGTGCCGCCGCGTCGAGAGGCGGGAGCGACGAGTCGACAATGAGCGCGGCGTTGTCGGCGGAGGTGGCCACCTTCGTGGGCGTGTGCGCCGACAACGGCTACGCCGGTCAACCCGACCACCCCCGCTAGCCGATGTACCCCTGGTCCGCGTCGGGGTTGAGTCGGGGAAGGTGAAGCTCGATGCGGGCGCCTCCCTGGCCGCCCGGCGCGGCGGTGACCGCCACCGTGCCGCCGTGTCGCCGTACCAGCTCCCGCACGATGGCCAGGCCCAGCCCGGCGCCACCGGCGTCGCTGGCGCGACCGTCGTCGAGCCGGGTGAACCGCTCGAACACCCGCTCCCGGTCCGCGGCCGGGATGCCGGGGCCGTCGTCGGTCACCGTGACCAGGTGGTACGACCCGACGTCGGTGCCGTCCAGGACCACCGCCGAGCGGGCGTGCCGCACCGCGTTGTCCACCAGGTTGTCCAGCACCCGGCGCAGGCCGTCCGGCTCCCCCACCGTCCACAACGCGGCACCATCGGCCACCCGCACCGGCACGCGGGCGCCGGCGCATCGGCCCGCGGCATCACGGAGCAAACCCCGCAGCTCCACCGGCTCGGTCGCCCGCACCGGATCGGCGGTGCCCGCCTGGGCGTGTTCATCGGCCCTGGCCAGCAACAGCAGATCGTTCACCAGCCGGGACAGTCGCTCCACATCGATCAGGAGATCCTGGATCAGCTCGTCGGGCGGCTGGCCCTGATCACCGAGTCGCTGCGCCACCTCCAGCTGGGTCCGCATGCTCGCCAACGGGCTGCGCAACTCGTGCGCCGCATCCCCGACGAAGGCACGCTGCCGGGCACGGGCCCCCGCGAGGCGGTCCAGCATGCCGTTGAGCGTGACCGCCAGCCGCTGGATCTCGTCGTACGACGGCGGCACCGGCAGCCGCTCGGACGTGGCCGCGCCGGTGATCCGCTCCGCCCCCGCGCGCAGCGCGTCCACCGGGCGCAGCGCGGCGCCGACGGTACGCCAGGCGAGCAGGCCCAGACCCAGCAGGAGCAGCGGGTACACCACCAGCAGCAGCGTCCGGAGCAGGCGCACACTCTGCTGCACCTCGCCGATCGGGCGTGCCACCACCACCGTCCGCGGATCCGCGTCGGGGCCCGCCGCGACGGCGACCACCCGAACCGGCCCCTGCAGGCCGATCGGTGCCCCGTCCACGACGAGCCTTTCCCCGCCCCGGGCCCGGACAAGGTCCGCCTCGTGCAGCATCGGGACGAGCCGGTCGCCGGTCCGCGACGCGCCCCGCACCCGGTGCTCACCGTCGATCACCTGCACGATCTGCGTGCCGGCCACCGGCACCGGGTCGGGCAGCGCCGAGGCGTCGACCAGCACCGCGACCTCCCGGGCCGTGCCGAGTGCCTCCTCGTCGACGGTGCGCTGCAGAGCGAAGCTCAACGCCAGCACCATCGCCGCCGCCCCGACACCGAGCCCGACCGCAAGGCCGGTCAGGCCGAGTGCGATCAGGCGGGTGCGCAGGCTCAGTCGCGCCGCGAACCGGCGTACCGCGCGGACGGCTGCGGTGAGGCGAGCCACTACCCGGCCAGCCAACGCCCGGCGCACCGGGGAGCGGGAAGTCCGGTCACCTCGCTGCCGCCGCCGGTGGCGGCGCGACCAGCCGGTACCCGGCCCCGCGCACCGTTTCCAGCGCGTCGCGGCCGAGCTTGCGGCGCAGGTAGCCGACGTAGACCTCCACCGCGTTGGCGGCGGTGTCCATACTGGCGTCCCACACATGGTCGAGCAGCTCGGTCTTGGACACCACCTCGCCGGCCCGGCGCATCAGGTACTCCAGCAGCGCGTACTCCCGCGCGGTCAGCACCACCTCGGCCCTGGCCAGATGCACCCGGCGGCGAGCCGGATCGAGTTCCAGCTCGCCCACCCGCAGCACGCTGGGCCGCTCCGGCGCCCCGCGGCGCAGCAGCGCCCGCAGTCGGGCGAGCAGCACCACGTAGGAGAACGGCTTGGTGAGGTAGTCGTCGGCGCCGCAGTCCAGGCCGTCGGCCTGGTCGTACTCGCCGTCCTTGGCGGAGAGCATCAGCACCGGCAGCCAGTGCCGCTCCGCCCGCAGGGTCTGCACCAGCCGGTACCCGGACAGGCCGGGGAGCATCACGTCGAGGATCATCGCGTCGTACCCGCCGTGGCGGGCCAACTCCAGGCCGGTCGGGCCGTCTCCGGCCACGTCCACCGCGAAGCCCTCGGCCTGCAGTCCGCGCTGCAGCGCGCTCGCGAGCCTCGTCTCGTCCTCCACCACCAGCAGCCGCACCGGCCAAGCGTGGCACGCCCGGCTGAGGAACCGCACAGTGACTCTCAGACAGATCACAGCGGCCACTCGGCAGGATGTGATCCAGGAGGTGTACCGATGTCTGTAATTCCAAACCGCCCCGCCATGCGCTGGCTGGTGCCGGGCGTGGTCGCGCTCGGGCTGATCGGTGGCGGCGTGGTGGTCCGCACCGCGGCGGCTGCGGCCGACCCCACCCTGCCCGCCCGGACCGCCGCCCAGCTTCTCGTTGATCTGCAGACCGCCAAGCTGGACGGGATGTCCGGCACCGTGGTGCAGCGTGCCGATCTCGGCCTGCCCGAGCTGCCGATCGGTGGGCAGGGCAGCTCCGACCTGACCTCGCTGATCAGCGGCAACCACACGCTGCGGGTGTGGTACTCCGGACCGGACAAGGCCCGGGTGGCCCTGCTCGGCACGCTCGGCGAATCCGACGTGATCCTCAACGGCGCGGACCTCTGGACCTGGAACAGCAAGATGAACACGGCCACCCACCGCACGCTGGCGAAGGGCGAGACGTCACCCGCCCCCGGTGGCGGCGCGGCGCATCCGGGCCTGCCGAGCGCCATGCCCAGCACCCCGCAGGAAATGGCCGACCGGGCGCTCAAGCTGATCGACCCGTCGACGGTGGTGACCACCGCCGGCACCGCGCGGATCGCCGGACGTGCCGGGTACGAGCTGGTGCTGGCCCCGCGTGACCGGGCCTCCCTGGTCGGGCAGGTCCGCCTGGCCGTCGATGCCGAGCACCACGTGCCGCTGCGGATTCAGGTCTTCTCCCGCAACGCCAGCAAAGCGGCGATCGAGGTCGCCTTCACGCAGGTGAGCTTCAGCCGCCCGGACGACAGCCAGTTCCGGTTCGCGCCGCCGCCCGGGGTGAAGGTCGATGAGCGGTCTGCCCTCGACGAGCCGGCCAAGCCCGGTGCCGAGGCTGACCGCGCCGCGCCGGACGCCGGCGCGCCGGACGCCGCGGGCGAGCCCGTCGTGATCGGAACCGGGTGGACCAGCGTGCTGGCAGCCCGGATCCCGCAGGGCGAGGCCGCACCGGATGCCGCGGACGCCACCAGACGCCGGCTCACCGAGCCGGGCGCCGGTGCTGAGCCCGGCGCCGGTGCCGAGCCCGGCGCCGAACAGTTCGGCCAGCTCGCCATGATGCTGGACAGGCTCCCACGGGTCAGTGGCTCGTGGGGCTCCGGACGGCTGCTCTCCGGCAAGCTGTTCAGCGTGCTGCTCACCGACGACGGCCGGGTCCTGGGCGGGGCGGTGGCACCCGACCGGCTCTACGAGGCGGCCGCTGACCCGAAGGCGACCGCCCTGAAGGCGACGAAGTGACCGCATCCACAGCGGTGGCCACCCCGGAGTCCGCGCAGGCGGGCTCCGGGGTGGCGCTGGCCATCGGCACCTCGGGGCTGACCAAGCGGTTCGGGTCGCAGGTCGCCGTGAACAGCGTCGACCTCGCGGTGCCGCGCGGTTCGGTGTACGGCTTCCTCGGCCCCAACGGCTCGGGCAAGACCACGACGATCCGGATGCTGCTCGGCCTGATCCGACCCACCGCGGGCCACCACGAAATGCTGGGCCAGCCGATGCCGGCAGGCGCCGGCGCGGTGCTGCCGCGGGTCGGCGCGCTGGTCGAGGGGCCCGCGTTCCACCCGTACCTGTCCGGCCGGCACAACCTGATCCGGCTCGACGCTGCCGACCGCACCGCGGACCCCCGCTCGGTGCGACGGCGGGTCGACGCGGCGCTGGACCGGGTCGGCCTGCTCGCGGCCGCGGGCAAGCGCTACCGGGCGTACTCCCTCGGCATGCGGCAGCGGCTCGCCCTCGCCGCGTCCCTGCTGGTGCACCGGGACCTGCTGATCCTGGACGAGCCGACCAACGGCCTCGACCCACAGGGCACCCGCGAGGTACGTGGACTGATCACCAGTCTGGCCGCCGAGGGCTCCACGGTCCTGCTCTCCACCCACCTGCTCTCCGAGGTGGAGCAGATCTGCACGCACGTCGGCGTGATGCACGTCGGCCGGCTGGTGGCCCAGGCGCCGCTGGCCGAGTTGCGGGCCCGCACCGCACCGCGGGCCAGGGTGCTCACCGATCGCCCCGAGGATGCCGCGCGGGTGATGCGCGGCCTGGGGGTGGCTGAGGTGCTGACCTCGATCGACGAGGCATCCGGAACGCTGAACGGCGTGGCGCCGGAGAAGGTCGTCGCCGAACTCGTGCACGACGGCGTACCGGTACGGTCCTTCACCGTCGCGCGCCCCGATCTCGAGGAGATGTTCGTGTCGTTGACCGGGGAGGGCTTCGATGTCACCGGCTGAGGCCGCGGTGCGGGAGGCGAGCGGGACCGGACCCCATGCGACCCGGACGCAGGAGCCGGCGACCACCGGCCGCCCGCGAGCGGTGAGCACCCGGTTCCTGCGCTCGGAGCTGTTGCTGATCTTCGGACGGCGGCGGAACTGGGCCGGCCTCGCGGTCCTCGCCTCGGTGCCGATCATCATCGCGATCGCGGTGAAGCTCTCGTCGCCGAACGAGGGCGCCGGTGATGGCCCCGACTTCTTCGGCAGCATCACCGACAACGGGCTCTTCGTCGCGCTGTCGGCGCTGACCGTCGAGTTGCCGCTCTTCCTGCCACTCGCCGTGGGCACCATCGCCGCGGACACCATCGCCGGCGAGGCCAACCTGGGCACGCTGCGCTACCTGCTCACCGTTCCGGTGCACCGCGCCCGGATGCTCGCGGTGAAGTACCTCGCCGTGGTGATCTTCGCTTTCGCGGCGACGCTGCTGGTGGCCGGCGTCGGCACGGTGATCGGTCTGGCGCTCTTCGGTGGCGGCGAGGCCACGCTGCTCTCCGGCACGCAGGCCTCGTTCGGTGAGGCGTCGCTGCGGCTCTTCGCGGTCTGCGTCTACCTGGCGATCTGCCTGTGTGCACTGGGCGCCGTCGGCATGTTCGTGTCGTCGCTGACCGAGCAGCCGATCGGCGCCACGATCGCGGTGATGATCCTGACCGTGCTGAGCTTCATCCTGGACACCATTCCGCAGATCAGCTGGCTGCACCCCTATCTGCTGACCCACGACTGGTTGGCCTTCGGCGAACTGCTGCGCGACCCGGTGTCGCTGAGTGGGCCGCTGATGGACGGGCTGCTGCGCGCCGCGGCGTACATCGTGATCTTCTGGACGGCGGCGTGGGCCCGCTTCTCCAGCCGTGATGTGACGAGCTGAGGTGCGGCGCGCCACCTCACCGGTGGCGCGCCGGACCGGCGGTGAGGCCGGCGGTCAGCCGGCCCACCGCGGCCGCCTCGTACACGTGCCGCGTGTGCGCCAGGGCGGCCTCCTGACGGGCGTTGTCCCGCCGCATCGCGTGCCCGACCATCCCGTACCCGAGCGCCAGCATGACCACGCAGGCGACCAGGCTGACCGCCGGGAACAACAGGAACAGGCTGACTCCGCCACCCGACGCGCCGACCCGGCCCGGCACCACTCCGATCGCGGCCATCGCGGTGTAGTGCGCCACCGACACGGCAACCGCCATGATCAACGCTGCGACGGCGGACGCCGTCGTGCCGCGGATGGCCACCACCAGCCACATCGCGATCGTGGCGGCCACCACCGCCAGCGCCAGCGCCAGCACCACCACCGCAGGCCGGAAGACCAACGTCCCGGACAGGCGCATGCCAGCCACCGTGGTGAGGTGCATGGCGGCGAGGCCCAGCCCGACCACGCCACCCCCGGCCGCCACCTTCCACGGGGTGGGCTCACCGAGGCCCACCACCAGCAGTCCGCCCGCGGCCGCGGCGACGACGATCACCAAGCCGGCCACGAGGAGTTTGACGTCGTACCGGATGGGAGCGTCCGGCACGTCGAATCCGAGCAGAGCCAGGAACCGCATCAGCCAGAAGCCGGTGCCGCCGATCGACACCGCGGCGAGGCAGAGCCAGCGGGCGCGGGCCGGTCCGTCGGACTCCCGGGCACGGGCGCTGACCAGCAACCCGACCAGGCAGCCGAAGAACGACACCGCCACGGCCAGCGCCGGGCCGAGCCACCCGTGCGCGAAGTACTGCACCTCCGCCAAGACCCCTCCTCACTCCCGTTGTTGACGCCACAATTGACGCACCGCGGGTAAGCCTCTCGTCGCACTCGGTGTGCGGCGGCGAGCGTCGTCTCAGATGGCGCGAGGCGCACTCACTTCGAGCGGCCTGACCGGGTTTGCGGCGGGGGGTCACGGGTAACACCTAACCGACGCGAGAAACGACGCAACAGCGACGCAGGAGGAGGAACTATGAGCACGGTTGTCGAGTCCGTCGACGTGGCGGTGCCGGTTCGCACCGCGTACGACCAGTGGACGCAGTTCGAAGAGTTCCCGAAGTTCATGGAGGGCGTGCAGGAGATCCGCCAGATCAGCGACACGATGACCCACTGGGTCATCGAGATCGGCGGGATCAAGCGCGAGTTCGACGCCCGGATCACCGAGCAGCACCCCGACGAGCGGGTAGCCTGGACCTCGGTCGACGGCCCCACGCACGCCGGTGTGGTGACCTTTCACCGGCTCGACGCCGACCACACCCGGGTGACCGCTCAGATGGACATCGACCCCGACACCTTCGTCGAGAAGGTCGCCGACAAGACCGGCCTGATCGACCGCAAGGTCAAGGGCGACATGAAGCGGTTCCAGGAGTTCATCGAGTCCCGCGGCCGGGAGACCGGCGCATGGCGGGGCGAGGTGGACCCGCCGACGCCGTAAGCCTGCGGTAGGCCGGCCCCTCTTCCCGATGTCGGGGAAGGGGGGCCGTCGCCGTGGATATCAACGAACCAGGAGAATGGGCGTATGCCAACCCGCGCCGACCTACGCAACGTCGCCATCATCGCCCACGTCGACCACGGCAAGACCACCCTCGTGGACGCGATGCTGAAGCAGGCGGGGTCCTTCCACGCCAGGGCTGAGCTCGCCGACCGGATGATGGACTCCGGTGACCTGGAGCGGGAGAAGGGCATCACGATCCTGGCGAAGAACACCGCCGTGCGGTACGTCCCGCCGGACGGCTCACAGCCGGTCACCGTCAACATCATCGACACTCCTGGCCACGCCGACTTCGGCGGGGAGGTGGAGCGTGGTCTCACCATGGTCGACGGTGTGCTGCTCCTGGTGGACGCGAGTGAGGGCCCCCTCCCGCAGACCCGCTTCGTGCTGCGCAAGGCGCTCGAGGCCAGGCTGCCGATCATCCTGGTGATCAACAAGGTGGACCGCCCGGACGCGCGGATCAAAGACGTGGTCGACGAGACGTACGAGCTCTTCCTGGACCTCGACGCGGACGAGGAGCAGATCGACTTCCCCATCGTGTACGCCTGCGCCCGCGACGGCGTGGCGTCCCTGACCGAGCCGCCGGACGGCACGGTGCCGGCGGACAGCACGTCGCTGGAGCCGCTCTTCCGCACGCTGCTGACGACGATCCCGATGCCCTCCTACACCGAGGGCGCGAACCTGCAGGCGCACGTCACCAACCTCGACGCCTCGCCGTTCCTCGGCCGGCTCGCCCTGTGCCGGGTGCACGAGGGCACCATCCGCAAAGGCCACACGGTGGCGTGGTGCCGCTCGAACGGCAACATCGAGCGGGTCCGCATCTCCGAGCTGCTGGTCACCGAGGCCCTGGAGCGCAAGCCCGCCGATTCGGCCGGGCCGGGCGACATCATCGCCGTCGCGGGCATCCCCGAGATCATGATCGGCGACACGCTCGCCGATCCTGACGATCCGCAGCCGCTGCCCCGGATCACCGTCGACGAGCCCGCCATCTCGATGACCATCGGCACCAACCAGTCCCCGCTCGCCGGCCGGGTCAAAGGCTCGAAGGTGACCGCGCGGCTGGTCAAGGACCGCCTGGACCGCGAGCTGATCGGCAACGTCTCGCTACGGATCCTGCCCACCGAGCGCCCGGACAGCTGGGAGGTGCAGGGCCGCGGCGAGCTTGCGCTGGCCATCCTCGTGGAGCAGATGCGCCGGGAGGGGTACGAACTCACCGTGGGCAAGCCACAGGTGGTCACGCGGGAGGTCAACGGCAAGATCCACGAGCCGGTCGAGCGCCTCACCATCGACGCGCCCGAGGAGTACCTCGGCGCGATCACCCAGCTGCTCGCCACCCGCAAGGGCCGAATGGAGCAGATGATCAACCACGGCACCGGCTGGATCCGGATGGAGTGGCTGGTCCCGGCGCGGGGCCTGATCGGCTTCCGCACCGAGTTCCTCACCGACACCCGCGGTACCGGCATCCTGCACCACGTCTTCGAGGCCTACGAGCCGTGGTTCGGCGAGCTGCGCACCCGCAACACCGGCTCGCTGGTCGCCGACCGCACCGGCGTCGCCACCAGCTACGCGATGTTCAACCTGCAGGAGCGCGGGTCGCTCTTCGTGGAGCCGGGCACCGAGGTGTACGAAGGCATGCTGGTGGGCGAAAACTCCCGCTCCGACGACATGGACGTCAACATCACCAAGGAGAAGAAGCTCACAAACGTACGGTCATCCTCGGCTGACGAGTTGGAGCGACTGATCCCACCGCGCAAGCTGTCGCTGGAGCAGGCGCTCGAATTCTGCCGCGAGGACGAGTGCGTCGAGGTGACGTCGGTGGCCGTACGGCTGCGCAAGGTCGTGCTCGATGGCAAGGAGCGGGACCGGGCGACCCGCCGCCGCGCGCACAGCTGACCCGGCGCCGTCCGGCCGGAGCTACCGCTGCGCTACGGCGTACCGGCCGGACTCGCGGGACCAGTCCACATTGCCGCGGATCCAGTACGTCAGGCCGGCGACCATGGGTTCCACCCCTGCTGTGGCGCGCAGGGCGGCCGGAAGCCGATGCCGGGCCCGGAGAAACTCGGTCACCTCGGCGTCGTGCCACGCGACGACGGTGCGAACGGCCTCGGGCAACGCCACCCCGGTATTGCGCGCGAGGACCAGCACGAGGTTGTGCACGTCGCCGCGGGCCAGCTCCTTGGGCCAGGAGACGAGATCGTTGAACCAGGCGACGACGTTGTCGGCGTGCCGCCGCAACGCCAGTACCGCCGGGTCCGCCGCCGCCGCGGGCGTCAGCTCGACGCCGCCGAACACCTCGATCAGGTCGAAGAAGATGGCGGTCGCCGCGGTGCTGCGCCGCATCCGCAGATACTCCGGCACGCCCGGCACCCGACCGGTCGCCCGGTTCTCCGCCTCCCACACGTTGCCGGCGAGGTAGTCGGCCAGGTGCGTGCGGAACCGCTCCCGCCAGGCCGGGCCGGCCGCCGCCGCCGTCCGGGCCCACACCACGGCGAGGGCCCGGCTCAGCGGAGCGCCCACCGCCGCGGCGAGCGGCTCCACCGTCACCGCGCCGCCGAGGTGATCGAGCAGCAGTGCGCGGATCTCGCGCTGCCGCGCGGGGTCGCGGCCCAGCGCCGTCTCAAGATGGTCGTCCAGCGCGAATACGGTGGTCAGCCACGCCGTCGCCAGCGACAACGCGGTCGGTGGCGCGTCCGGATAGGTGCGCGCGATCAGGCGGGCGAACCGGGCCCGGGCATACCGACGGATGGCCGGCCCGGCGATCAACCCTTGCCGGGTCGCCCACTCGACGGCGGAGCGCTCCAGCTCAGTGACGTGCGGGGACAGGCGGGGACGGAACGGGCTGAGCACGGCGGGCGAGGTCGGGCTTCCGGCGTCGCTCAGGTCGGCGACCGTGACTGCTTCGTCGCCGGCTGCGTGTGCATTCTGACCCATCGAGGCCCCCGGAGCATCGGGTGTCGCTTCGGATCACCCTAACGCCTGACGACCAGCTGACCGCAGCGACAATGTGCGCCGGACCCGGCTCGACTCCTCGGGTGGCCCGGTCAGTCCTTGGGCGACTCACCGGAGCCGCTGCCGACCAGAACCTCACGCCGGGCCTGGTGCCGTGACCGCAGCAGGCTCGCGATGGTGGTGATGGCCAACGTTCCGAGAATGACGGAGAGCGATACCGTGATCGAAATCTCGGGCGCCCACTTCACCGGGTCGCCGCCGTTGATGAACGGCACGTTGTTCCCGTGCAGGGCTTCCAGAATCAACTTCACGCCGATGAAGCCGAGCACCAGCGCCAGGCCGATCGAAAGGTAGACGAGGCGATTCAGCAGCCCGCCGATCAGGAAATACAGCTGGCGCAGCCCCATCAGCGCGAACACGTTCGCGGTGAATACCAGGTACGGCTCCTTGGTCAGCCCGAAGATGGCCGGGATGGAGTCCAGCGCGAAAATCAGGTCGGTCGTGCCGATGGCCACCAGCACGATCACCATCGGGCTCAACAGCGTCTTACCGTTGCGGCGGATGACCATTTCCGAGTGGTCGTAGTCGGGTGCGATCGGCAGGACCCGGCGGCTCCACCGGATCAGCACGTTTTCCTTGAAGTCGGTCTCGTCGGTTTCCCCGGTCCGCATGAGTTTGATTGCGGTGTATACCAGGAAGAAGCCGAACAGGTAGAAGATCCAGCCGAAACGGCCGATCGCGGCAGCACCGACCGCAATGAACGCACCGCGCATCAGCAGCGCCAACACGATGCCGATGAGCAGCGCTTTCTGCTGGAACTCCCGGGGCACCTTGAAGCGGGCCATGATGATGACGAAGACGAAGAGGTTGTCGATGGAAAGGCTGTATTCAGTCAGCCAACCAGCGAAGAACTGGCCGGAGTAACCCGGACCGTCAGTGAAGAAGATGATGACGCCGAACGCGATTGCCAGCGTGACGTAGAACACCACCCAGGTGGTCGACTCCCGCATCGACGGCTCATGCGGCCGGCGCGCGACGACCACCAGATCGAACAGGAGCAGGGCGGTGAGCCCGACCAGCGTCGCCGTCCACACCCAACCTGGCACGTCCATATACAACCTCCGGTAGACACCACGGCGGAGCCGTCCATGCGAACGGAACCGACTGTGCAGTTGGTGACACCGGAGGTCTCTCCCGCCGCCGACCGGCGACCGATGGCGCCGGGTAGGCCGGATTTCCCGAATCTACCGTGCTGACGACGCCGTCGAAAAGGGATACTCCCCTCCCCTGCCTCCTCATTCTGTCCCATGGAACCGGCGAGGCGCGACCCGGCCACTGGAATGAGCCAAGGTTCACGTCACGATGACTTGCGGGAGCGGCGGATCCGCCAACTGCCAACCCTGCGCCAGCACGGCGTCGCAGGCTGTCACCGCAGTACGCAAGCGGCATCGGAACGGACCGGTCAGCTCGATCCAGGGCGCGCGCGCGGCCCGTAACTCGGCCGGAAGCGCCCGGTCATGAACGACCGCAGATGCTCTCCGTCGCG
Organism: Micromonosporaceae bacterium; assembly: GCA_035296325.1. GTDB lineage: Bacteria > Actinomycetota > Actinomycetes > Mycobacteriales > Micromonosporaceae > DATHBD01. The sequence continues at coordinate 140,027 of DATHBD010000063.1, forward strand.
CATCCCGTCGTCGGTGAAGGGCACGCCTACGTCGCTGGTCAGCAGGTACAGGTCGGCGCCCGTGCCGGCTGTCCGCCGGCCCTCCACCCGCCGACGCCCGGCGGCGAGGACGGCCGGTGACGCGGCACCGAGGTAGCGCTCCTCCCAGACAGCGGTGGCGAAGGCGTCGGTGTCGCAGACCAGCAGCGGCGACCCGGCACGGGCCGCCGCCTCCTCGGCGGCGTTCTGCTCCCGTACCACGGTGACGAAGTCGTCCCGGGTCCAGCGCAGCGCGTCCACCGCTGCGGCCGGGCCGGCCACCGACCGCAGGGTGGCCAGCTTCTGCTCGGTGAGCGCCCGACCGTACTCGGGCACCCAACCGGTCCGGCCCCATACGCCGCCGCGCAGCCGGAAATGCCGGGCGAGGGCGCGCGCCAGCGTGGTGGTTCCGGTCGACTCCGCTCCGACCACGACCACCCGCCGGGCGAACCAGGCCCGCACCGCAGGGGCGAGCAGGTCCCAGTGCGCCGTGGGGTCGGCCCGCACCGCGGTGCCGCTGATTCGGACCCGCACCCGCTCCGGGTCGACGCAGACGTGCCGGGCACCGAACCTGCGGGCCAGCTCATCGCCGTACGCCTCCGAGGAGAACACGGCGTCCACCGCCTCGTCGCCGGGCCGCGCGGCACGGATCGCCGCCCGGAACACCGCACAGTGCGCCTCCCACGCCGCCGGGTCGGTGTAGTCGATCGGGTGGTCGTCGTACGTCCCGGCGAACGTGACGTGCCCCGTGTCGGCATGCACCTCGGCCAGCCAGGCCAGCCGCAGGTGCAGCGGGATCGACTCCGACGTGGCCTGTGCGACCACGACCGTGACCCGGTCGCAGGCGGCCGCGGCGGTGGCGATGAGCGCGTGGTGGCCGGCGTGCGGGGGGTAGAACTTCCCGACCACCAACCCGTGTCGGAAGTGGCTCACGTGGACCGGGCGGCGTGCGCGACGGCTGCGTCGACGGGTGCGCGAAGCGCGGCGTACCAGGCCCGGAGGCCAAGGACACACAGCGCCAGGAACACGACGTAGAGCAGGGCGGTGAGCCAGAGCCCTTTGGAGCCGTACAACGGGATGTAGATCAGGTCGGCGGCGATCCACAACCACCAGCTTTCCACCAGCTTGCGGGTCTGGCCGTACGTCGCCAGCAGCGACAGGGTGGTGGTCAGCGCGTCGGCGAACGGGACGGTGGACCCGGTGAGCCGGTCCAGGAAGAGCCAGATCGCGGCGGTCAGCACGACGCCGACGGTTGCCAGTGCTGCCCATTCCGGCCGGCTCGTGGCCCGGACCCGGAGCCCGGTGCGGTCCCGACCGCCGGTGGACCAGTTCCACCAGCCGTAGGCTCCGAGCGCGACGTACACGATCTGGAGCGCGCCGTCGGCGTACAGCCCGACGGAAACGAAGACCACCAGAAGCAGCAGCACATTGGCGATCCCGAGCGGCCAGTTGGCGATGTGTTGGCGCACGACGAGCCACACCGTCAGCAGTCCGGTGCCGAATCCGAGCACCTCGGCCCAGGTCGTCGGTGCACCGAACGCCGTGAACGCAGTCCCGAGAAGCCACTCGAACACGCCATCCCCTCCCTCGTCCGCTGCCGCGTCGCGCCACCTTATCGGCGACCCGGGTACGGCCGCAGACCCCCGACATGGCAGGCTCACGGCCATGGTGCTCGAAGTGGCGTTGATCAACGTGCTCGCTGGACGGGAGGCGGATTTCGCCGCCGCATACGCCGAGGCGTACCCGATCGTGGCATCGACCCCTGGCTGCCGCTCGGTGCGGATGACCCGCGGCGTGGAGTCGGCGTCGCGCTTCGTCCTGCTGATCGAGTGGGACTCCGTCGACGCCCACCTGGACAACTTCCGCGCCACCGAGCGGTTCGCCCGCTGGCGTGCGCTGATCGGGCCCTACTTTGACGGCGCTCCCACCGTGGAGCACTTCACCGACGTCCCGGCCGGAGTCACCGCACCCCGGTGACGTCCATGCCGCGCAGCTCCTTCTTCAGGTCGGAGACCTCGTCGCGGATCCGGGCGGCCAGCTCGAACTGCAACTCGCGCGCCGCCGCCAGCATCTGATCGCTGAGATCCTGGATCAGGGTCGCCAGCTCGGCGCGGGCCATACCCTCGCGGGCCGGCACGGTTGCCGTCTTCGAGGTTGCGGCGCGCCCCCGGCCGCGGGTCTCCGGCACCGAGGACTTGCCGCGACTCATCTGCCGCCCGCCGCCGACGATCGCACCGCCCGGCCCGTGCCCGGCCAGTGCGCCCTCGGTGTCCTCGGCCTCGCGGTAGATGTCGTCCAGGATGTCGCCGATCTTCTTCCGCAACGGCTGCGGATCGACGCCGGCCGCGAGGTTGTACGCCACCTGCTTCTCACGTCGGCGCGTCGTCTCCTCGATGGCGACCGCCATGGACGGTGTCATCTTGTCGGCGTACATATGGACCTGGCCGGAGACGTTTCGCGCGGCGCGGCCGATCGTCTGGATCAGTGAGGTCCCGGACCGCAGGAAGCCCTCCTTGTCCGCGTCGAGAATCGCCACCAGGCTCACCTCCGGGAGGTCCAGGCCCTCGCGTAGCAGGTTGATGCCGACCAGCACGTCGTACTCGCCGCGGCGCAGCTCGCCCAGCAGCTCGACCCGGCGCAGCGTGTCGACCTCGGAGTGCAGGTAACGGACCCGGATGCCGTGCTCGAGCAGGTAGTCGGTGAGGTCCTCGGCCATCTTCTTGGTCAGTGTGGTGACCAGCACCCGTTCGTTGCGCTCGGTGCGCAGCTTGATCTCGTGCATCAGGTCGTCGATCTGGCCCTTGGTGGGCTTTACGACGACCTCGGGGTCGATCAGACCGGTCGGGCGGATGACCTGCTCCACGAACTCGCCCTGCGTCTGGGTGAGCTCCCACGGGCCGGGCGTCGCCGACAGGTAGACCGTCTGCCCCACCCGCTCCTGGAACTCGTCGAAGCGCAGCGGCCGGTTGTCCTGTGCGCTGGGGAGTCGGAAACCGTGCTCCACCAGCGTGCGCTTGCGGGAGGCGTCGCCCTCGTACATGCCGCCGATCTGGGGGATCGTCACGTGCGATTCGTCGATCACCGTCAGGAAGTCATCTGGGAAGTAGTCAAGCAGGCAGTGGGGAGGGCTCCCCGGCTCACGGCCGTCGATGTGGCGGGAGTAGTTCTCGATGCCGTTGCAGAAGCCGACCTGGCGCATCATCTCGATGTCGTACGTGGTCCGCATGCGCAGCCGCTGCGCCTCCAGCAGCTTGCCCTCCCGGTCCAGCTGCTCGAGCCGCTCGGCCAGCTCCGCCTCGATGGCGCGGATGGCCCGGTCCATCCGCTCTGGGCCGGCGGCGTAGTGGGTGGCCGGGAAGATCAGCAACGAGTCGACGGAACGGATCTCATCCCCGGTGAGCGGGTGCAGATATGCCAGTCGCTCCACCTCGTCACCGAAGAGCTCGATCCGGACGGCGAGCTCTTCGTACGCCGGGATGATCTCCAGCGTGTCGCCCCGCACCCGGAACGTCCCCCGGTTGAATGCCATGTCGTTGCGGGTGTACTGGATGTCGACGAGCCGCCGCAGCAGCTTGTCCCGGTCGACCTCCTGGCCGACCTTGACCTTCACCGCCCGGTCCAGGTACTCCTCCGGGGTGCCCAGCCCGTAGATCGCCGACACGGTGGCGACGACGATGACATCACGCCGGGTGAGCAGGCTCATGGTGGCCGAGTGCCGCAGTCGCTCGACCTCCTCGTTGACCGAGGAGTCCTTCTCGATGTAGGTGTCGGTCTGCGGGATGTACGCCTCGGGCTGGTAGTAGTCGTAGTAGCTGACGAAGTACTCCACCGCGTTGTGCGGCATCAGCTCGCGGAACTCCGTCGCCAACTGGGCGGCGAGCGTCTTGTTGGGCGCCATCACCAGCGCCGGGCGCTGCAGCCGCTCGACCAGCCACGCCGTCGTCGCGCTCTTACCGGTGCCGGTCGCGCCGAGGAGGACGTTGTGCCGTTCGCCGGAGCGGACCCGGCGTTCCAGCCCGTCGATGGCGGTCGGCTGGTCGCCGGCGGGCCGGTAGTCGCTGATGACCTGGAAGCGACCGTCCATGCGAGGGATGTCGAGCGGCATGACATCCACGCTACGCCCGCGGTACGACAAGTTCCCCGGCCCGGTGCGCTCCGGGGAAGCCGCCCGGTTTAGGCAATTGTGTGGCGGAGATCATAGGGATAACGTAGAGCCGTAGGCCGCTCGCGGCGGCCCCAAGCGCTCCAAGCCCAGTCGGGCCGGGTGCGCAGGCGCGAGACTTTGCAGCCCCGACCGGAAGGCCGGCGAGCGCATCGCGCGGTCGCGCGTCGAAGCGCAGACCGGCTGCCGCGAGCGCCCCTCACCCGGCGGACGCTCCGTGCAGCGGCGCGAGTCGGGTCGTCCACACCCGGTCCACCTCCGCGTTCAGGGCCTCCAGCGTGCCATCGTTGGAGATCACGATGTCGGCAACCGCTCGGCGCTGCGCGTCGGTGGCCTGGGCCGCGATCCGGGCCCGGGCCTCCTCAACGGTCATCCCCCGCTGCCGTACCAACCGGTCGATTCGCACGTCCTGCGCCGCCAGCACCACGATGACCAGGTCGCACCCGGCGGCGCGGCCGGTCTCCACGAGCAGCGGCACATCATTGACTATCACCGACCCGGACGGCGCGGCGGCGATGATGTCGGCCGTTCGTTGCCGCACCAGCGGGTGAATGACGCTCTCGAGGCGCCGCCGGGCCGCCACATCCCCAAACACCCGGCGGGCCAGGGCGGCGCGATCCAGGGACCCGGCTGCCGTCAGGATGTCCGGTCCGAATGCCTCCACCACCGCCGCCAGCCCGGTGGTGCCCGGCTCCACCACCTGTCGGGCGAGCCGGTCGGCATCGATGATCAGAGCGCCGTGCGACGCGAGGCGGCGCGCCACGGCGCTCTTACCGGAGCCGATCCCACCAGTCAGTCCCACCACAGGCATGCCTCCCAGTGAACCGCACGACGCGCTTGGTCGCATGACCCGTCGCACGGCGTGGCGTCGCCACTACGCAGCGTGACAGCGATTACGGTCCGGGAATCAACGCGAAGGAGGCGGAAGTGATGACGGGCAACGGTGCCTTTTTCATTCATCTTCCCGGCCCGGGGGCGGTGCGGCGACGGCGGATCGGCACGGGCGGAGGGCGTACCCGCGAAGGGCGCGTCCCCGGCCGGCACCGGATCGGCGGCGCGGGCCTGCACCACTGTGGCGAGATCGGAAGCGTCCGGCAACGGCTGGACGCAGGTCGCGAAACCGGGCAGTGGAGCCGACACCGGCGGCGTCAGCCGCTCCGACTGGGCCGCAGGATCACGGTCGCGGTCGCCGCTGCCGGCGTGCTCCTGGTCAGCGGATGGTACGCGGCCGCCGCGGCCGCCGCGGTCGCCACGATGCTCTCGCCGTAGCACGGCACTGGGCGGTACGTGACGTGGCCCGGTCGGGAGATCCCGACCGGGCCACGTCGTGTCCGTCAACTACCGGGTCAGCGGCTGCCGCCGGCCAACTTCTCACGCAGCGCGGCGAGCGCCTCGTCGGTGGCCAGCGTGCCGGCCGGCTCCTCGGGGGCCTTCGTCGCGGTGGGCGTCGACGAGGAGGACGAGCCTCCGCCGCCACCAGCGCCCGCGGCGGCGCCGGTCCCCGGGATCGCCGTCGCGGCCTCGGGTGAGGCATCGGCGGCACGGGCGGTCACCACCTGCTTGGTGTGGGCCTCCCAACGCTGCCGGGCGTCGGCGTACTGCTGCTCCCACGTCTCGCGCTGCTTGTCGAAGCCCTCGAGCCACTCCCCGGTCTCCGGGTCGAAGCCGTCCGGGTAGATGTAGTTGCCTTCCTGGTCGTACGTCGCCGACATGCCGTAGAGGGTCGGGTCGAAGTGCTCCTCGCCCTCCACGAAGCCCTCGTTCGCCTGCTTGAGCGACAGCGAGATCCGCCGGCGCTCCAGGTCGATGTCGATGACCTTGACCATGACCTCGGAGCCGACCTGCACGACCTGCTCCGGGATCTCCACGTGCCGCTCGGCCAGCTCGGAGATGTGCACCAGGCCCTCGATGCCCTCCTCGACGCGGACGAACGCGCCGAAGGGGACCAGCTTGGTGACGCGGCCGGGGACGACCTGCCCGATCTGGTGGGTCCGGGCGAACTGCCGCCACGGGTCCTCCTGCGTCGCCTTCAGCGACAGCGAGACCCGCTCGCGGTCGAGGTCCACGTCGAGGACCTCGACGGTGACCTCCTGGCCGACCTCGACGACCTCGGACGGGTGGTCGATGTGCTTCCAGGACAGCTCGGAGACGTGCACCAGGCCGTCGACCCCACCCAGGTCCACGAACGCCCCGAAGTTGACGATCGAGGAGACGACGCCGGTGCGGACCTGGCCCTTGGCGAGCTTGTTGAGGAACTCGCTGCGGACCTCGGACTGGGTCTGCTCCAGCCACTGCCGGCGGGAGAGGACGACGTTGTTGCGGTTCTTGTCCAGCTCGATGATCTTCGCCTCGAGCTCGCGGCCCACGTAGGGCTGCAGGTCGCGGACGCGGCGCATCTCGACCAGCGAGGCGGGGAGGAACCCGCGCAGGCCGATGTCGAGGATGAGGCCGCCCTTGACCACCTCGATGACGGTGCCGGTGACGACCTCGTCGGCTTCCTTCTTCGCCTCGATCGTGCCCCAGGCGCGCTCGTACTGGGCGCGCTTCTTGGACAGGATCAGCCGGCCTTCCTTGTCCTCCTTCTGGAGGACGAGGGCCTCCACCTCGTCACCGACCTTGACGACCTCGTTGGGGTCGACGTCGTGCTTGATGGAGAGTTCGCGCGAGGGGATGACGCCCTCGGTCTTGTAGCCGATGTCCAGCAGCACCTCGTCCCGGTCGACCTTGACGATGACGCCTTCGACGATGTCGCCGTCGTTGAAGTACTTGATCGTCTGGTCGATGGCCGCGAGGAAGTCCTCGGCGGTGCCGATGTCGTTGACGGCGACCTGGGGGGTGCTGTTCGGACGGACCTGGGTGGAGGTCATGTGGTCGAGTGCTCCGGACGGGGGGTGCGTAGGGACAGAACGCCCCGCGGCCGGGTGACCGCGGGGGAGCGGGGAGAGCCGGCGCGCGCCGATCCCCGATGGGGACAGCACTGACAGACCTCTGGCGCATTCCCATGGTACGGAGCCGGGGACTGCCCGGTCCACCTGGGTTCGGGCCCGCTCCGGGCACCCCGGCGTGTCACGATCGGCGTGTCATGGACACCCCGGCTGCTCCCCCGCCCGCCCTGCCCCTGGACGTCGACGGCTACCCGGCGCCGAGCGGGGTCGCCCGCCGGCCGGCCGGGACGGCGGAGTCGGTCTCGGCCAACCGGCGCTGGTGGGACGCCGCGGCTCCCGCCTACCTCGCCGAGCACGGCGCCGACCTGGGTGACGTCGACTTCCTGTGGTGCCCGGAGGGGCTGCGCGAGGACGAGGCGCACCTGCTCGGCGACGTCGCCGGCCGCCGGGTGCTCGAGGTGGGCTGCGGGTCGGCTCCGTGTGCGCGGTGGCTGCGCCGCGCGGGCGCCGACGTCGTGGCCCTCGACATCTCCGGCGGGATGCTCGCGCGCGCCGCGGCGCTCAACCACGTCACAGGCGTCGACGTCCCCCTGGTGCAGGCCGACGTCGGGGCCCTTCCCGTGGCTCCGGTGAGCGTGGACCTGGCCTGCTCGGCGTTCGGCGGGCTGCCCTTCGTCGCCGACGTCGAGGCCGCGCTGGCCGAGGTGGCCCGCGTGCTGCGCCCGGGCGGTCGGTTCGTCGCGTCGGTGAACCACCCGTTCCGCTGGCCGCTGCCCGACTCCCCCGACCCCGCGGACCTGCGGGTCGTCTCGTCCTACTTCGACCGGACGCCGTACGTGGAGACCGACGAGGACGGGGCGACCGTCTACGTCGAGCACCACCGCACGGTCGGTGACTGGGTGCGCGCCGTCGCCGGCGCGGGGCTGGTGCTCGAGGACCTCCTCGAGCCCGAGTGGACGCCGGGCCGTACGCAGGAGTGGGGCCAGTGGTCGCCGGCCCGCGGGGCGCTGGTCCCGGGCACCCTGGTCCTGGTCTGCCGCCGGCCGGCCTGAGGACGGAGCGGCCCGGATGCAGTAGAAGGACCCCGTCCTACTGACCCCTCGCACGCTCGGGGCGAGCCTCCGGACGAGGCCGCGGGGCACATCAGGGTCCTCCTGCCTTCACCAGGCGTCCCCGTCCCGCCAGTCGCAGGTGAGGCTCCCGTCGAGGTCGAGGGTTCCGGAGGCCGGGAGGACGAACACCGCCCCGTCGTCCTCCGGGGTGCGGACCGTCCCGGACGGGGTGAGCACGGACGTCGGCCCGCGCCAGCGCTGCCAGCCGCGGGCGGTGTAGAGGGCGGCGCCGTCGTCGCTGGCGCTGAGCGCGCCCAGGTCGTAGGCGCCGCGGACGAGCTCCTCGAGCTCGCTCATGACCGCGGAGGCGACGCCCCGGCGCCGGTGGCCGGGCCCGACGGCGACTCCTTCGACGTAGCCGGCGCGCAGCGCGCGGCCGCCGTGGACCAGCCGGCGCTGGACGACGGCGCCGTGGCCGACCAGCGCGCCGTCCTGCCAGGCCAGCGCGTGCAGGCCGCCGAGGGTGTGGTCCCAGTCCGCGTCGTCGAAGGCGCCGTCGAACGCCTCGTCGAGCAGCCGCCGGACCGCCGCGAGGACCTGCCCCGGCACGTGGGCGGTGTGCCGCACCTCTACCGTCACCACGCCGGCATCCTCGCAGCCGCTCCTCGACCTCAGGTGAAGGCTGAGGCCGAGGGGTCAGCCGGCCGCAACCGCGACACGGCCGCGGCTCGGGGCCCGTGCTGAGCCTGTGCAGGGTGGTGAGGACGGCGGTCCCTGCCGGGTCCGGCCCCCGCCTGGCGTCGGCCTCCCCCACGGCACCGCCCCGAGCGTGCGAGGGGTGAGCAGGAGGAGGTCCTTCGACGAGTGGCGGGGTCCTCTGTCAGTGGGCGGCGTCGTCCCAGGTCCGACCGAATCCGACCGAGACCTCCAGCGGCACCGAGAGCTGCGCGGCGCCGGCCATCTCGCGGCGCACCAGGGTCTCCAGCGCGTCCCGCTCCCCCGGCGCCACCTCGAGCACGAGCTCGTCGTGCACCTGCAGGAGCATCCGCGAGCGCAGCCCCTCGCCGGCGATGGCCTGCTCGACCCGCAGCATGGCGACCTTGATGACGTCGGCCGCCGAGCCCTGGATCGGGGCGTTGAGCGCCATCCGCTCGGCCATCTGGCGGCGCTGCCCGTTGTCGCTGGTCAGGTCGGGCAGGTAGCGGCGGCGGCCCAGCGTCGTCTGGGTGTAGCCGGTCTGCCGGGCGTCCTCGACGACGCCGTCGAGCTACTCGCGGATGCCGCCGAAGCGCTCGAAGTAGGCGTGCATCTGCTCGCGCGCCTCCTCGGTCGAGATGCGCAGCTGCGCGGCCAGCCCGTAGGCGGACAACCCGTAGGCCAGGCCGTAGCTCATCGCCTTGATCCGGCGGCGCATCTCGGGGTCGACGTCCTCGATCGGGATGTCGTAGGCCCGCGAGGCGACGAAGGAGTGCAGGTCCTCCCCGGACGTGAAGGCCTCGATCAGGCCCTCGTCACCGGAGAGGTGGGCCATGATCCGCATCTCGATCTGGCTGTAGTCCGCCGTCATCAGCGACTCGTAGCCGGTACCGACGACGAAGGCCTGCCGGATCCGGCGGCCCTCCGCGGTGCGGATCGGGATGTTCTGCAGGTTGGGGTCGATCGAGGACAGCCGACCGGTGGCCGCGATGGTCTGCTGGAACGTGGTGTGGATGCGGCCCGCGTCGTCGACCATCGGGATGAGGCCGTCGATGACGGTGCGCAGCCGGGTCACGTCCCGGTGCCGCAGCAGGTGCTCGAGGAACGGGTGGCCGGTCTGCGCCAGCAGCGAGGTCAGCGCCTCGGCGTCGGTCGTGTAGCCGGACTTGATCTTCTTGGTCTTGGGCAGGCCGAGCTCGTCGAACAGCACCGCCTGCAGCTGCTTGGGCGAGCCGAGGTTCACCTCCCGGCCGATCACCGCGTAGGCCTCGGCGGCAGCGGCGGCCACGCCGTCGGCGAACTCCCGCTGCAGCTCGCGCAGGAAGTCGAGGTCGGCGGCGATCCCGCGCTGCTCCATGCGGGCCAGCACGAAGGTCAGCGGCAGCTCGATCTCGCCCAGCAGCGAGTCGCCGCCGCGCTGCCCGAGCACGGACTCCAGCGCGTCGGAGAGGTCGTTGACCGCCACGGCCTTGAGGACGTCGGCGTGCGCGGCCTCGCGGGCGAGGTCCTCCTCCGAGGGCCCCAACCCGTCGAGGGTCAGCTGGGTCTCCTCGGCGGCGGAGTCCTTGAGCTCGCGGCGCAGGTAGCGGACGGCGAGGTCGCCCAGGTCGAAGGACCGCTGCCCGGGCAGCGCCAGGTACGCGGCCAGCGCGGTGTCGCTGACCACGCCGGCGAGCTCCCAGCCGCGTGCCCACACGGCCAGCAGCGGGCCCTTGACCTCGTGCACCACCTTCTGGGCGGCTGGGTCGGCCAGCCACGTGGCCAGCGCCTGCTCGTCTGCGGCGTCCAGGGCGGGACCGAGGTCGACGAAGGTGGCGTGGTCGTCGGCGGCGGCCAGCGCGAGGCCGGTCAGCTCACCGGTGCCCCGCCCCCAGGTGCCCCGGAAGACGAGCCCCGTACGGCTGGTGCGAGCGTGCTCGTCGAGCCAGGCGCCGAGTCCGCCGGCGGGCACCTCGTCCTCGGCGACGTCGAAGCCGCCCTCGGCCTCCGGCTCGGCGCTGGTGAGCGTGGCGAACAGCCGGTCGCGCAGCACCCGGAACTGCAGGTTGTCGAAGAGGGTGTGCACCTCGTTGCGGTCCCACGCCTGGGCGGCGAGGTCGGCCGGGCTCAGTTCCAGCGGCACGGAACGGTCCAGCTCGGTGAGCCGCCGGTTCTGCAGCACCGAGGACAGGTGCTCGCGCAGCTTGTCGCCGACCTTGCCCTTCACCGTGTCGACCTGGTCGACCAACGCGTCGAGCGAGCCGTACTCGCGGACCCACTTGGCCGCGGTCTTCTCCCCCACGCTCGGGATGCTCGGCAGGTTGTCGCTGGGGTCGCCTCGCAGCGCCGCGAAGTCGGGGTACTGGACCGGTGACAGGCCGTACTTGGCCTCGACCTCCTCCGGCGTGAACCGGGTGAGGTCGGAGACGCCCTTGCGCGGGTACAGCACGGTGACGTGCTCGTTGACCAGCTGCAGGGCGTCGCGGTCGCCGGTGCAGATGAGCACGTCCATGCCCTGTTCGACGGCCTGCACGGTCAAGGTGGCGATGACGTCGTCGGCCTCGAAGCCCTCGGCGGTGATGACCGGGATGTGCAGCGCGGCCAGCACCTCCTGGATCAGGCTGACCTGCCCGCGGAAGTCGGTCGGGCTCTCGGTGCGGTTGGCCTTGTAGTCCGCGTAGATCTCGCTGCGGAAGGTCTTGCGCCCCACGTCGAAGGCGACCGCCACGTGGCTGGGCTGCTCGTCGCGCAGCACGTTGATCAGCATCGAGGTGAAGCCGTAGACCGCGTTGGTCGGCTGCCCGGTCGTCGTCGAGAAGTTCTCGACCGGCAGCGCGAAGAAGGCGCGGTAGGCCAGGGAGTGGCCGTCGAGCAGCAGCAGCCGGGGACGCGTCCCGCCGGCAGCGGGGACGGCGGGGCTGGACGCGGGGGCGGAGACCGGAGCGGACATCGCCGCCGATCCTAGGTCCGCCCACCGACGACGCCCGGGCACCGAGCCGCCGCCGTCCGGCGTCCCGGCGCTGGTTACGGTGCCGGGGTGACCGTGGACCGCCCCGCCTGGCTCGACGCCGGGCAGATGAGCCCGCTGGACGACAAGCTCGGCATCCGGATCACCGACTTCGACCCCGACCACGTGGTCGCCACCATGCCGGTCGAGGGCAATCAGCAGCCCTTCGGCCTGCTGCACGGCGGTGCCACCTGCTCGCTGGTCGAGACCGTCGGCTCCTGGGCCGCGGCGCTGGGCGCCGGCCCCGGCCGGCAGGCCGTCGGCGTGGAGCTCAACGTCAGCTACCTGCGCGCGGCCACCCACGGCGCCGTCACCGCCGTCGCCACGCCGGTGCGCCGCGGCCGGACGCTGGCCACCTTCACCATCGAGGTCACCGACGACCGGGGACGGGTCACGGCGACCGCCCGGCTCACCTGCATGCTGCAGGGCACCTGAAGCAGGACCCCCTGCCCCCACCACTCGTAGAAGGACCCCGTCCTGGGTCCCTTCGCAGGCTCAGGGACGCCCTGGACGGGGCCACGCCAGGGACGGGGCTCACCCTCCCGCGGCGTCGAGCAGCGACCCCAGGCGGGCCGGCGGACGGCGGCGCACCGGCGGACGGCGCGGCACC
>DATHBD010000064.1:0-25256 GCA_035296325.1 Micromonosporaceae bacterium
AAACCCTCGAAGCCGACATCCGCACCTGGGTCGCCGACTGGAACAACAACCCGAAACCCTTCACCTGGACCAAGAACGCCGAGCAGATCCTCGAATCCCTCGCACGATTTTGCCAACGAATTTCAGGCGCGGGACACTAGCGCAGGTTTTCGCGGCGGTGCCGCAGCCACCCTGCGGCGGTACCGGGTGCACTACCGTTGGCGACGTGGATCGTGAGCCTGTCGTGGCATACCAGCCGTTGGACATCGCGCGGCTCGGTGGCCTGTTGGCTGGAGCCGACCAGCCTCGTCGGTGGCGGATGATCGCGGAGTTCCTCGAGGAGTTCCGCTGGGAGCCGGCTGCCTCTCGCTGGGAGTTGCTGAACGCGGAGCCGGCCGGCACGGGCGATGAGCGCTGGGACGTGTTCCTGGCGGCCCTGGCGGAGTATCTGGCTGCGCGGGACGGTCGCGCCGCGCCGCCGTGGGCCGAGGGACGGTCCTTGCGGCGGTTCTGGTTTCCGTTCAACACGAAGGCTGCCCGGGTGGACGCGGTCGTGCACGCACCGGCCGCGTTTCGGCGACGCGGCGTGTTCGTGGCGCCCCAGGAGCTGGCCGTCGCGTGAGCGCCGCCGATCCACTCCTTGACCGCGCCGCAATCGGGGCGGCATTCGGGCGCCTCGGCGATCGGCTGGCCCACCGTGGCGTCGTCGCGGACATCTACGTCTTCGGTGGAGCGGCGATGGCGCTGGCGTACGACGCACGACGGTCGACCCGCGACATCGACGCCATCTTCAAGCCGCACGGAATCGTGCTCGAAGAGGCTCGAGCCGTCGCTGACGAACTCGGCCTCCCGCAGTGGTGGCTCAACGAGCAGGCCAGCGCCTATGTCGCTCCGGGTGGCGATGCGGCCGCGCCCAGAGTGTTCGACCATCCGGGGCTCAGGGTGTCGGCGGCCTCTCCGGAGCACCTGCTGGCGATGAAGGTACTGGCTGCGAGGCGACGCGACGCCGAGGACATCAGATTTCTCGTCAAGCACCTGGGGCTCTCCAGCGCCGCTGAGGTCCTGGCCCTGTGCGCGGCAGTCTTCACCGATGAGGAGGTGCCGCCTCGCGCACGGCTCGTCCTCGAGGATGTGTTCGAGGGTCCGTAGGGGACGCACCGGAACGGCGTCGCCAGAACGGCGGACGGTCGAAGGCGCTCGCAGCTGCGGCCCCCAGCAGCAGTGCCGCGCTCGCCGTGAGAAATCCGGCCGCCGGGCTGGCCCGGTCCACGACCGCGCCCCCGATCACCGACCCCATACCGAAGCCTGCGGTGACGGCACTGCCCACCCAACCGAAGATCTCGGTACTGCGCCCGGGCGGCGCGAGGAGGGAGACCTGGGTGTTGAACACCGTCATCGCCGGAGCGATCGTCATGCCGAACGCGACCAGCAGCACGCCGAGCACCGCCCACCTCGGGGCGACCGGGAAGAGCGGCGGCAGCACCGCCATGGCGGTCAGGTGCACCGGTGCGGAGCGTGCCCAGGACGGCCGGGCGCCGAGGAGAAACCCGCCGATGAGCGACCCGACGCTGGTGCAGGCGAGCGCGATACCGGAGGCGGTGGATGCCTGGTTGCCGCCGCTGACCAACGCCACGATCGCGATGTTCGTGACGCTGAGCCCGACACCGAGTCCCGCCCCGACACCGACCATCGGCAGCAGCTGCGGCAGCCGGCCGCTGGGCGCCGCATCGCCGGCAGCCGCATCCGTCCCCGGGACATCGGGCGTGGCCGGCGGCCGTCGACCTGCTTCGGCGCGCGGGTCCGACACGTAGGCGATCATCCCCGCGAGACTGACCAGGCCACCGGCGATCAATGCCAGGGCCGGTCCGCCGACGGCGGCGAGGAGCCCCGCGACAGGCGGCCCGAAAATGAAGATCAGTTCCTGCAGCGTCGCCTCCGCTGCGAGCACGGTGATCCGGTCACCAGGCCCGACGAGCGCGGGCAGCGCCGACTTCACCGCCGAGGTGATCGGCGGCACGGTGAGCCCGCACACGAGGGCGAGACCAGCCATCAGACCGAGCACCGGCGGCACCAGCGCCAGCGCGATCGTGGCGGACGTCGACAGGACGGAGAAACAGAGCAGGACCCGACGCCGACCGATCCGGTCGGCCAGCCTGCCGAGGAGCGGACCGGCCACCATCGCGCCGCCGATGAGGCAGCCCATGACCACGCCCGCGGCGGTGTAGTCGTGGTGGCGGGTCACCAGGAGCAGCAGCGAGAGGGTCATCACGCCCTGGTTCGCCCGGGCGATGATCGACGCGCCGAGCAGGTACCCGACCGAGGGGGTCCGCAGCACCGCCGCGTACGCACCCAAGCCCGTCACTGGCCACCCCACATCGCCGCACCGGTTGCCGTTGACGGACCGCGAGCCGGCCGGCGTCGGCGGCCCACCGCCGGACCGCTGGCGATGAAATCGTTTCGACGTTAGAAACGACCAATCCGGGGGTCAAGCGGTGGGCAGCCAAGGTGAGCGGAAGCACAGCGGCCGATCAGGCCGCCCGCTCGGCGTTTGCCAGGATCGCGTCGTGCAGGTACTGCGTCAGGCCGGGGGCGATGGCCTCGTACCGCGCCAGGAAGCGCTCGTCGGCGACGTACATCTGCGCCAGCCCTCGCTGGATCTCGTAGGAACAGTCGTAGTAGAACTCGGAGATCTGCCGGCGGTGCTCCTCCGCCAGATCCATGGCGGCCTCGCTCTCCGCAGGGGTGCCGGCCTCCAGCGCCCGGGCGAGCCGGCTACCCAGGTCCGCGGCGGCCGCGTGGATCCGCGCCCAGTCCTGCTCGGTGTAGGCCGCGGTACGCCGGGCGGACTCGCGGTATGCCGGGGTGTCCCCCCAGCGCTGCTTCGCCTCTTCGGCGTACTCAGCGGGTTGATGTGGTGTCATGCGTTTCACTCTGTGGCCTCCAGTGACTGGAGAGTCAAGTGAGCTGACGGGGCAAAACCGGGATTGCCGGGAACGATCTGCGTCACGATAGCGAGCGTGGGCACCGGGCGAGGTCAGGAGCATGACCAGCGTCCGCGCACGCCCGGCCGATCCCGGCCGGAACCATGGCACCCGGCCGCGCCGACCGGCGAGGAGCCGGACCTCCGGCCGCGATGGCCGCACCCGCCCGGACGGGGAGGCTCCCGGCACGGGCAGCGCCGGGCGGTGCAGCACCGGTTGACCGCGTTGTTCGGCCGGCACCCGCACTCCTCGGACAAGGTCGACGCCGCGCTGGAGAACAGCCGGGAAGGGCTGCGTGCGCTGTGGCTCTCCCTCGCCTGCCTGGGCATCACCGCAGTGCTGCAGGGGACCGTCGCGGTCTGGTCCGGCTCGGTGGCGCTGCTCGGCGACACCCTGCACAACATCGCGAACGCACTCACCACCCTGCCGATCGCCGTGGCCTTCGTGCTGCGCCGCCGCCCGGCGACGCTGCGGTACTCGCACGGCTACGGCCGCGGCGAGGACGTCACCGGGGTACTCACCATCGCGATGATCGCCGGCTCCGCCGCGCTGGTCGGGTACGCGGCCGTGGACCGACTGCTGCACCCGGCACCGGTCGAGCACCTCCCGGCTGTCGCGATGGCGGCCATCATCGGCATCACCGGCAACGAGCTCGTGGTGCAGATGCGCATCTGGGTCGGCCGGCGGATCGGCTCGCCGGCACTGGTGGCGGACGGGCTGCGGGCCCGCGCCAACGGGTGGACGTCGCTGGCCGTACTGGTCGCCGCTGCCGGCACGCTCGTCGGCCTGCCCTGGGCCGACCCGCTGATGGGGCTGGCGATCACCGTGGCGATCCTGCTGATCCTGTGGCGCGCCGGCGCGGAGATGTACCTGCGCCTGATGGACGCCGTCGACCCGGCCATCCTCGCCGCCTGCGATCAGACGCTGCGCGCCAGCCCAGGGGTACGGGACGTCACCGAGCTTCGACTGCGCTGGGTGGGACATCGGCTGCGCGCCGATGGCACCGTCGCGGTCAACCCGCGACTCACCGTGGTGGAGGCCCACCGCATCGTGGAGGACGCCCGGCACCGGCTGGTCTCCGACGTACCGCGGCTGCGTTCCGCCGTGGTGCACGCGGTGCCGGAGCCGGCCGGCGGCGACGAGCCGCTCGAGTCGGCAGCCCACCACAGCCGGCGCGGAGGCTGGCCGCAGTAAGCGGGGTGGCAGAGGTGCCTACTGCCGCTGGTTTTCTGCCATCATGGGTCGATGAGCCATCCCTTCCGTTCGGTGGCCGCCTACGTCCGCGACGGCGTCGGTGGTTTCGGCCTCGGCATCCTCGGCGAGGTCTTCGGGTTCGACCGCTCGTACTACGGTCTGCCCGCCTTCGACCTGGCGGTCTGCAGCGACCGACCGGGCCCGGTACGCACCGACACCGGCCTCACGGTGCTCGTCGAGCACGGGTTGGACCGGCTCGCCAGCGCCGACCTGGTCTACGTCACGTCCTGGGACGACTTCGCGGTGGCGCCCTCGGCCGGCGTGCTCGACGCGGTGCGGACGGCGTACGCGCGGGGGGCCACCATCGCGAGCGCGTGCACCGGCACGTACGTGCTCGCCGCCGCCGGGCTGCTGGACGGCCTGCGGGCAACCACGCACTGGCGCTGGGCGCCAGCCCTCGCCGAACGCTTCCCGAACGTCAAGTTCATGCCGGAGGTGCTCTACGTCGACGAGGGCCGCATCGTCACCGGCGCGGGGGCGGCCGCGGGTGTCGACGTGTGCCTGTACCTGCTCCGCCGCGAGTACGGTGCCGCGGTCGCCAACGCGGTGGCGCGGGACATGGTGGTGCCGCCGCACCGCGACGGCGGACAGGCGCAGTACGTCGCCGCACCGGTCGCCGGCGACTGTGACGACGACCGGCTGGCCGACGTGCTCGGCTGGGCCCGGGCCAACCTGGACCGGCCGCTCACCGTCGAGGTGCTGGCCGCACGGGCGTTGATGAGCCCCCGCTCGTTCGCCCGCCGGTTCAAGGCGGCCACCGGCGCCACCCCGCACGCCTGGGTGCTCAGCCAGCGGCTGCACCGCGCGGAGGAACTGCTGGAAACCGGTGACCGGCCGCTCGAGGAGGTGGCGCACCGGGTTGGGTTCGGCTCGGCGGCCACCCTGCGCGAGCAGTTCGTGCGGCGCCGCGGCGTGCCACCGCGGGACTACCGCCGCACCTTCGCGCAGCGCTGACCGGCCGCCGGCGCCCGGACCCGGTCCGGGGACATACAGTCCACCCGGCACCCTTTGTCGTTTCCGACGCTCCGGTGGGCCGGATTCGGCCAGACTTGGGACAATGCCGGCACGGGTGTTCCCGGAGTCGGCGCGTCGCCGCCACCCGGGAGGTTCACGCTCATGATCACGGCGGAAAGGTTCGCGGCGCTGTGGCGATCGCTGCTCCCGATCGGCCGCTACGCTGCGTCCGATCCGGGCGCCGGGCACTCCCGGTACTCCTGGTCGCCGGCTGACCTGGCATGCCGGGAGTGGTTCCTGGAAGAGGCGCTGGACCGCGGTCTCTCCGTCGAGACCGACGGCAACGGCAACCTGTACGCGTGGTGGGGCAACCCGGCGGGTTCCGCCGCCGTACTCACCGGCAGCCACCTCGACTCGGTGCCGCACGGCGGAAGCTACGCCGGGGCACTCGGCGTGGTCGGTGCACTGCTGGCCATCGATGAACTCCGGGACCGCGGGCACGACACCCCACCCCGGCCCGTCGGCATCGTCGTCTTCACCGAGGGGGAGGGTGCCCGGTTCGGGGTACCGCGCCTCGGCTCCCGCCTGCTCACCGGCGCGCAGGACGCGGACCCGGCACGGCGCCTGCGCGACCGGGACGGCGTGGACCTCGCCGAGGCGATGACGGCAGGTGGCGCGGAGCCGGCCGCGCTCGGCCCGGATCCGGAGCGGTTGGCCCGGATCAGCACCTTCGTCGAGCTGCACATCGAGCAGGGGCAGGCACTGGCGCAGCTCGGCGCGCCGGTCGGCATCGCCAGTGGCACCTGGGCGCACGGCCGGTGGCGGATCGACGTGACCGGCAAGGGCAACTCCGCCAGTACCACCCGGATGGCCGACCGCCACGATCCGCTGCTCACGCTGGCCTGCACCGTGCTCGCCGCCGACGAGGAGGCCCGGCTCCGTGGCGGGCACGCCACCGTCGGCGGGCTCACCGTGACGCCGAACGCCAGCAACGTGGTGGCCGCCGCGGCGACCGCCTGGCTGGATGCCAGAGCACCCGACGAGGCGACGCTCGACGACCTGACCGACGCGGTACGCAAACGGGCGCAGGAGCGGGCGGGGGCCGACGGCACCTCGCTGGGCTGGTGTGCCGACTCCCGCAGCGGTGCGGTGACCTTCGATCCGACCCTGCGTGCCCGGGTGGCGGCGCTGCTCCCGGGCGCGCCCGTGCTCGCCACGGCGGCCGGGCATGACGCCGGCGTGCTGGCCGCGCACGCCCCGACCACGATGCTCTTCGTCCGCAACCCGTCCGGGGTGTCGCACGCCCCGGCCGAGTACGCCACCGACGAGGACTGCGCGGCCGGGGTGACGGCCCTGGCCACGGTGCTGGAGTCGCTGGCATGGCCGTGACCCGGTACTGGGCCGAGTACGCCTGGCTGGGCGGGGACACGCCGGCAGCCGACGTGCTGATCGAGTACCAGGCGGGGCGGTTCACGACGGTGGCACCGGGCGTGCCGGCACCGGCCAACGCGGTACAGCTCGCCGGGCTGACCCTGCCAGGGCTGGCCAACGCGCACTCCCACGCCTTCCACCGCGCGCTGCGCGGGCGCACCGCCCGGGGCGCGAATCAGGGCACGTACTGGAACTGGCGCGAGCAGATGTACGCGGTGGCCGACCGGCTCGACCCGGACTCGTACCACGAACTCGCCACCGCCGTGTACGCCGAAATGGCCCTGGCCGGCATCACCTGCGTCGGGGAGTTCAACTACCTGCACCACGCACCCGGGGGGCGGCGCTACGCCGATCCCAACGCAATGAGCGAAGCGCTGGTGGCGGCGGCCGCGTCGGCAGGGATCCGGATCACGCTCCTGGACTCCTGCTACCTGACCGCAACCGTGGATGGCGCGCCGCTGGAGGGCCCGCAGCTGCGGTTCGGGGACGGCGACGCCGCCGCATGGGCCGCCCGGGTGCACGACTTCCGGGTCAACGGCCGGCACGCCCGGCTCGGCGCGGCGATCCACAGCATCCGCGCCGTGCCGGCGGGCCAACTGCCCGACATCGTGGCCGCCTCGACGGGCCGGCCGCTGCACACGCACGTCTGCGAACAGCCAGCCGAGGTCGAGGCCTCGCTTCTCCACTATGGACGGACGCCGGTGGCGGTGTTCGCCGGGGCGGGGGTGCTACGCCCGGGGGCGACCGCCGTCCACGCCACCCACCTGACCGAGGCCGACCGCGCCGAGTTGAGCGCCAGCGGAGCGGCGGTGTGCCTGTGCCCCACGACGGAGCGGGATCTCGGCGACGGCATCGGCCCCGGGCGCGCGCTCGCAGACAGCGGCGTGCCGCTGTGCCTGGGCACCGACAGCCAGGTCACCATCGACCTGTTTCAGGAGGCGGCCGCCGTCGAGGCGCATGAACGGCTGCGTACCGGCCGGCGCGGACACTTCACTGCCGACGAATTGCTCACCGCGGCGACCGCGGCCGGCCACGCGGCGCTGGGCTGGGCGGACGCCGGCCGGATCGCGGTAGGCGCCCGAGCGGACCTGGTGACCGTGGCACTCACCACACCTCGGACCGCTGGCGCCGACCCGGCCAACCTGATCTTCACCGCGACCGCGGCCGATGTGACCACGGTCCTCATCGACGGGCGCCCGGTGGTGCGGGAGGGCCAGCACGAGGCGATGCCGGATCTCGCTGCGCGGCTCGCCCACTGCGTCACGGCGGTGAATCCGGACCAGCGCCGACGAGCCGCGCTCCGGTGACCCGCAGTCCCCCAAGTTCACCGTCGGCGAGGAATTCGAGGTGTATGTGGCCCGCACCGCCAAGCTCCCGGTCACGCTCGACCGGACGTTGGGCAGATCCGGTGCAGCAGGCTCCTTCACGATCACGCTGGCCTCCGAGGCGCCGATTGCGGCGTATGCCAGGACCGTCGAGGTTCCCGTCCAGGTCCCGCCACTGGGCGTGGACGTGGTGGCAATCGCCGAGGACGTGTTCCTGGCTGACGCCGAGGGCAATCCGACCACGACCCCGGTGCCGCCGGGCGGCATCGGCGTGCTGCTCGTCGCATTCGCGAACGTGGGGGACGTGGCCGGACGGGGATATCGGGTCTCCGCGACGCTGCCGGCGCAGACGTCCTTCGCCGCGGCCCCGGAGGGTTGCACCATCGCCGCCGGCGGCCGCAGCGTGACGTGCGAGGACACCGACGCGGTCCTTCCGGCGGTGGAGTACGAGCCCGGCGCGACGGACCCCGACGACGGCACCGTCGCGGGCCTCGAGGGCCGGTTCGCGGTCGAGGTCGCGGACGGCGCGCCAGCGCCGGCGGTGCTGGCGGGCGGCGTGTTCACCGCCGCCGCACTGGGCGAAGCCCCGGCGGCCACCACCCTGTCGGCCCAGGCCCGCCAGGCCGGTGCGGTGGCCAACCTGCCCGAAGGCATCAGCGTTGCCAACCCGGAGCATTTCGAGGACGCCGACCCGAGCGACAACCGCGCCGACTTCAAGGTGCACGTCGCCACGCCGAACTCGGGTGGCAACGGCGGCGGGGGCCCGATCCTGCCGGTCACCGGCCCGGAGGCCGGCGTGCCCGGCGGCATCGGTGGAGCGGCGCTACTGCTGGGCGGCGCGCTGTACTTCGTCGCCCGGCGTCGCCGGGTGGTGCTGGTCGCCCCCGGGGACGAGCGCCCGACCGCGTAGCAACCAGGGAACCGCAGATCTGCATGCCCGAAACGGCACAGCGTCGGGTCCGGTGGTGCTGGACGCGCGGACTTGCGGCACCCGCGGTTGCTGCCGGACACACCGCCGGTACACCCGTCCCAGGGTCGGCGGAGACACGGCCCGGCCCGGCGGGCTGAGCAGATCCTGGATTTTCCGATGAATCGTCGTCATCCTGCATAGAAAGATCCAGTAACCGCCGATCAAAGGGGAATCATGACTCCGCCGCACCCGCCGCCACCGGCCGACCCGCCGCACGAGCCGGCGCCGCACGACCAGCCACAGCCGCCGAACCACCAAACCGGCCCGCCGGACCACCAGCCGCGGCCGCCGGACCACCAGCCCGGCGCGGGTGCCGCTCCGCCGCCGCCCTCCGGCTACCAACCCGCTCCAGGGACCACGCCGCCGGGGGCATCCGGTTATCCGCTGGCGCCGCCGAAGAAGCGCAAAGTCTGGCTCTGGGTGGTGCTCGGCATCATCGCGGTCCTCCTGCTCTGCTGCGGTGCCTTAGGGATCCTGCTGGCGGTTAGAGCCAACGAACCACAGACCGGCGCGACGGCACCGTCGGCTCCGGCGTCCGTTCCGGCGTCCGACAGCGCCTCAGGGGCCGCGCCGGTCGTACCACCGGCCGCCGAGGCCCCGGCCGCCGAACCATCCGACCGGATCGCCAAGGTGCCGCTGGGGACGCCGGTGCGCGACGGAAAGTTCGAGTTCACTGTGGAGAAGGCCGCGTGCGGCCAGTCCAAGGTCGGCACCGACTTCCTGGGCGCGACCGCGCAGGGGCAGTTCTGCCTGGTCACGCTCAGCGTCAAGAACATCGGCACGAAGCCGCAGTCGTTCAGCGACGGCGCGCAGAAGGCCTACGGCAGGACGGGTGAAGAGTTCGGCACGGACAGCTCCGCGTCGCTCTACGCCAACACCGACCAGCAGGTCTGGCTCAAGGAGATCAACCCGGGCAACACGCTGCGCGGCGTGATCGTGTTCGACATCCCGAAGGACGCGACGATCGCCGAACTCGAGCTGCACGACTCGATGTTCTCCGGCGGCGCCAAGGTGACCGTCGGCTGAGGAGTCGCCGTCGATCTGACGCACCACCATGATCCGGTAGCTCGATGGTCGCTGAACCCGCCGTCGAGCGACCAGCCGTTTACCGGATCATCAACGCGCGACCGGTGTCCACACCGCCCCGGCCCAGGCCGCCAGCTCACGGAATGCCTGGCCGCGATGGCTGATCGCGTCCTTCTCGGGCGGTGTCAGCTCCGCGTTCGTCCGCTCCTGCCCGTCAGCGACGAAGATCGGGTCGTACCCGAAGCCGCCGTCGCCCCGCGGCGAGCGCACCAGCCGCCCGGGCATCCGACCGTGCGCCACAAACTCGCGGCCATCGGGCAGCACGACGGCGGCCGCGCACACGAATGCCGCGCCCAGATGCTCATCCGGCACGTCGCTCAACTGAGCGAGCAGCAGCTCGAGGTTGGCGACGTCGTCGCCGTGCCGGCCGGCCCAGCGGGCGCTGAACACGCCGGGCATCCCGGCCAGGGCGTCCACCGCGATACCTGAGTCGTCAGCCACCGTGGGCAGTTTGGTCGCTGCGGCCCCCTGCCTCGCCTTGATCAACGCATTCTCCTGGAACGTGAGGCCGGTCTCGGGCAGCTCCGGATAGTCCGGCACGTCGCCCAGCCCGACCAGCTCCACCGAGCCCGCACCCATCGCGTCGTCCAGGATGCGCCGCAGCTCGACGAGCTTCTTGCCGTTTCGCGTGGCCAGCAGCACCCGCGTGGTCACGAGGCGAGAACCTCCTCCTGGTACAGCGCCAGCTCGGCGCAGCCCGCACCGGCGAGGTCGAGGAGATGGTTCAACTCGTCGCGGGTGAAGACCGACTGCTCGCCGGTGCCCTGCACCTCGACATACTCCCCGTGGCCGGTGCACACGACGTTCATGTCGACGTCGGCGACCACGTCCTCCTCGTAGCACAGGTCGAGTCGCGGCTGGCCGCCGATCACGCCGACACTGACCGCGGCGACCGACCGGTGCAGCACCTGGGACGGCTTGCCGTGCAGCGAGCCCTTGCCGGCCAGCCAGGTGACCGCATCGTGCAGCGCCACGTAGGCGCCGGTGATCGCCGCGGTCCGGGTGCCGCCGTCGGCCTGGAGCACGTCGCAGTCGATCACGATGGAGTTTTCGCCGAGCGCCTTGAGATCGATGCACGACCGCAGGCTGCGCCCGATCAGCCGGGAGATCTCGTGGGTCCGGCCGCCGATGCGGCCCTTCACGCTCTCCCGGTCGCTGCGGGTCGTGGTGGCGCGCGGGAGCATCGCATACTCCGCGGTGAGCCAGCCCAGCCCGGAGCCCTTGCGCCAGCGCGGCACGCCCTGGGTGACGCTCGCCGTGCACAGCACCCGGGTGGCGCCGAACTCGACGAGCACCGACCCCTCCGGATGGACACTCCACTTCCGGGTCAGGGTGACGGGGCGGATCTGGTCAGCATCACGTCCATCGGGTCGAGCCATGCCGTCAGCCTAGAGGAGACCACCGACACCACTCGGCAGGCTCCGGCGTATGCCTGCGTCAGATCTGCGTATGCCTGCGTATGGCTGCGTCAGATCTGGTACCGGCAGCCCGGCCGGACGATCTCCACCGGCCCGTCGTAGGTGCTGCGCGCCGCGTCGTACGTCGCGGCCTCGCTCCCCCACGGAGTGACCAGGTGGGTCAGCAGCAGCATTCCGACTCCGGCGCGGGTCGCCTGCTCCCCCGCCTCCCGCCCGGTCAGGTGCAGGTCAGGCGGGTTTTCCATGTCATCGAGGTAGCTCGCCTCACACAGGAACACGTCGGCGTCCTTGGCCAGCCGGGTGAGGCTGTCGCACGGGGCGGTGTCGGCGGAGTACGCCAGTACCCGGTTGTCGTGCTCGATGCGGACGCCGAACGTCTCGATCGGATGGTTCACCCGGTCCACGGTCACCCGCAGCGGGCCGATCGGAAAGGTGCCCGGCTGCAGGGTGTAGAACGTGTACACGTCATCCAGCGGGCCCTCCTCTGGACTGAAGTAGGCCGCGGCGAGCCGTTCCGGTGCCCCGGCCGGGGCGTACAGCGGGATGGGCGGCAGCTTCCCGCCCGGCGCATACCGGCGGACGACCACGTAGGAGCAGGCGTCCAGGCAGTGATCGGCGTGCAGGTGCGACAGCAGGATGGCGTCCACCGTGTGCAGCCCGGAAAATCGCTGCAGGGCGCTCAACGAGCCGGTGCCGAAGTCCATCAGCAGGCGGAACCCGGCGGCCTCGATGAGGTACGCCGAACACGCCGCCTCCGGTCCGGGAAAACTTCCCGCGCAGCCCAGCACGGTCATCCTCATCGGGGTAGCCGATCACTGAGCCGCCCGCCGACCCTCACCGAGGCGGCCAACCCGTCCGCGAACCGCAGCTCGTCGGCATCCGCCGGCCCGCTTGCCACCGGGGCGTCGGCCACCGGGGCGCCGGCGACACTCGGGGAGGCGCTGGCCGCGGCGGCCTCCGGCCCGATGAACCGGGAGGCGAGCCGGCCGAAGGGGGCGGGGTCACCGGTGGCCAGGAACCGGTGGACAGGCGCGGGTGCATCGTCGGGCCGCAGCAGGTCGCGCTCGGTCAAGGTGCGGTACACATCCTTGGCGGTCTCGTCGGCGCTGGACACCAGCGTCACGCCGTCTCCCATCACTAGCCCGATCACGCCGGCGAGCAGAGGATAGTGCGTGCACCCGAGCACGAGTGTGTCGACCTGCGCCCGCTGCAGCGGCTCCAGGTAGCCGCTGGCCAGGCCCAGCAGCGCCCGCCCCGAGGTGATCCCCCGCTCCACGAAGTCGACGAACTGCGGACACGCCGCGCTGGTCACCCGGACCTGTGGCGCCGCGGCGAACGCGTCCGCGTACGCCCCGCTGTGCACGGTCGCGGCGGTGCCGATGACGCCGATGTGCCCGTTGCGGGTGGCGGCAACGGCGCGCCGCACCGCCGGTCGGATCACCTCGACCACCGGAATGTCGTAGCGCTCGCGCGCATCGTGCAGACAGGCGGCGGAGGCCGAGTTGCACGCCAGCACGAGCAGCTTGACGCCCTGGTCCACGAGGCGGTCCAGACAGGCCAACGCGTATCGACGGACGTCGGCGATCGGCTTCGGGCCGTACGGCACGTGCGCGGTGTCACCGAGGTAGATCACCTGCTCGTGCGGTAGCTGGTCGAGAATGGCGCGCGCCACCGTCAAACCGCCGACTCCTGAGTCGAAGATACCGATGGGCGCGTCCGTCACGCAGCGCAGCCTACGCCCCGGATCCCGGACCCTCCGCACGATCACGGGGGTCATGTCGAGAACGTGACAGCCGCACCCGGCGCAGCGGCGTGGCGCGTCACGCCTCGGGTCGCCGGTCGGTTACACAGGTTGCAGTGATTCGTGACCACGCGTGTCTTCGCTGGTCAGGCAGGGCGGGAGAGTGCGGTGACGATCGATACCGGTAGGCCGGAGGAGCGTGGGCGACCCGGTCCGACCGCCGCCGGGGACGGGCGCTTTGCCGCGGCGCTGGCCGCACGGTTCCGGCTCCCGGTCGCCGCGGACCCGGCCCCCGGGATCCGCCGGGTCGCCGGGCTCAGCGTCTGGGCGGCCGTGCTGGGCCTCGGCGGCATCATGGTCGCGCTGCGCGCCGTCCTCGGCCTCATCACCATCGGTGCCTGGTGGTTCGGCCCGGCCGTCGTCGCCACCGGCCTGGTGGGGCTGCTGTGCACGGTCGGCGCATTCGCCAGCGTGCACCGACGGGTCCTCCCGTGGGTTCTGCTCGGCAGCGCCACCGGGGCGCTGCTGGCAGGGTGGACGCTCACCGGCGTCAGTCGCTGACCATCACGGGCTCAGGCCCAGAGCTGGCCTTCCAGCGCTGATTCGGCGTCACCCAGGGTGCCGCCGTAGGCACCCGTCGACAGGTACTTCCATCCGCCGTCGGCGACCAGGAACGCGACGTCAGCGGTACGCCCGGCCTTGGCCGCCTCATGCGCCACCGCCAGCGCGGCGTGCAGCACCGCGCCGGTGGAGAACCCGACGAACAGGCCTTCCACCTCCACGAGCTGCCGGGTCCGCAGCACCGCATCCCGGGTACCGACCGAGAAGCGCCGGGTCAGCACCGATGCGTCGTAGAGTTCCGGCACATACCCCTCGTCGATGTTGCGCAGGCCGTACACGAGTTCGCCGTAGCGCGGCTCGGCCGCGACGATCTCGATGCCCTCGACCTTCTCGCGCAGGAACCGGCCAACCCCCATCAGCGTGCCGGTGGTGCCCAGGCCGGCGACGAAGTGGGTGATCGTGGGCAGGTCGCGCAGCAGTTCCGGGCCGGTCGTGTCGTAGTGCGCCTGCGCGTTGCCGGCGTTGCCGTACTGGAAGAGCATGACCCAGTCGGGGTGGTCCGCCGCGATCTCCTTCGCCATGGCGACGGCCTTGTTCGAGCCACCGGCGGCCGGCGAGAAAATGATCTCCGCGCCGTACATCCGGAGCAGGGACACCCGCTCCGACGACACGTTCTCCGGCATCACGCAGACCAGCCGGTATCCCCGCAGTTTCGCCACCATCGCCAGCGAGATGCCGGTGTTGCCGCTGGTCGGCTCCAGGATCGTGTCGCCGGGCCGGAGCCGGCCGGCCTCCTCGGCGGCTTTCACCATCCGCAGGGCCGGCCGGTCCTTCACGCTTCCCGTGGGATTGCGGTCCTCGAGCTTGGCCCACAACCGCACCTGCGCCGACGGCGACAGTCGGGGCAGCCCGATCAGCGGCGTGTCACCGCACGCGTCGAGCAGCGAATCGTAGCGGGCCACGCCACCTCACCCCCGCAACGCTGCGGTGCGGTGGCCGCTCAGCGCCGCGGCAGCGGCGAAGCCGAACGCGCCGCCCGCGACCGCGGGGAGGATCGTGACGTTGTCGCCGTCGGCCAGCTTGGCCTCCAGCGCGCCGAGGAAGCGCACATCCTCGTCGTTGACGTACACGTTGACGAACCGGTGCAGGCTGCCCTCATCGGTGATCAGCCGGCCGCGCAGGCCGGGGTGCTTGGCGTCCAGGTCGGCGAGCAGCTCGGCGACGGTCTCGCCGGTGCCCTCGACGGCCTTGGCGCCGCCGGTGTAGGAGCGCAGGATCGTGGGGATGCGAACTTCGATGGCCATGACGGCGATACTCCTAGAGAATTTTCCTGAGAATGACGACTGGATACGAGCGGTACGGCGCGGGAGTCAGCTCGCGGCGCGACACTCGTAGTCGACGGTCGTCGGGCTCTGCCCGAACAGGTAGGGCTGCACGGCGTCCGGGTCCACGGTGGCGTGCACGACGCGGACCGGCTCCTCGGTGACACTGCCGTCCACGATCCGGAACGAGCGGATCTCGGTACGCTCGGCCTCCCTCGTGGAGACGAGCAGGTAGTGCGCCTGCGGCCACCCGGCGTACGACACGTCGGTGCGGGACGGGTATGCCTCGGTGGCGGTGTGCGAGTGGTAGATCACCACCGGCTCCTCGTCGGCGTCGTCCAACTGCCGCCAGACCCGGAGATACTCCATCGAGTCGAACTCGTAGAACGTCATCGAGCGGGCCGCATTCTGCATGGGCAGGTGCCGCATCGCGGAGTCCGAGCCGATCGGGCCGGCCACGATGCCGCACGCCTCGTCCGGGTGGTCCCGGCGGGCGTGCGCGACGATCGCGTCGAGGATCGCGGCGTCGATGGTCAGCACGACACCCAGCCTACCCGGGACCGCCCGACCTCCGGAAACCCACCGCCCGTGATCATCCTGACAGCGCCCCGACCAGGGATTCCTGCAGGTAGGTCAGGTACGCGTACACCGAGAGCTGGCCCACCCGGGGCGAGGTCGGATTGCGCAGCACCGCATCGTCGAGTTCGTCCTCGATGTCGGTGTCGTCGGTGATCGCGAGGCGCAGGCCCAGGGCGAGCCGGACATCGGTCAGCGCCCGCAGCCACTGCTCGGCCTGCTGCGGGTCCAGCCGGACCTCACCGCCCTCGGCGGGCAGGACGTCGAGCAGGAGCGCGGCCTGCTCGAGCTTGGCCGAACGGAGATCATCCTCGGTGTACCGGCGGAGCTCGGCGGAGCCGATCGGATCATCCGGGTACAGGTCGGGGAAGAGCCGCTCGACCACCGGGTCGCCCCGGTCGAAGCCCTCCGAGAGCAGCGTGATCACTTCCAGCATGACCTCGTGGAGGACACCGGCCTCCCCGGTGCCGAAGGTGGCCACGCAGTGCTCGCCGGCCCGGACGAACATCGTCACGGTTGATCCACCGTGGCCCACAGCCCGTACGACTGCAGCCGCGACGCGTCGTGCTCCATCCGCTCCCGCGGGCCACTGGACACGATCGCCTTGCCCTTCTGGTGCACGTCGAGCATCAGCCGCTCCGCCTTGTCGCGGCTGTAGCCGAAGAGCTTCTGCAGCACCCAGGTCACGTAGCTCATCAGGTTGACCGGGTCGTTCCAGACGATGGTCACCCACGCCCGGTCGGCTGCGGGAGACTCCGCAACATCGGTGTCAGTGTCGGAGGCCGGTACGACCTGTGGCGCCGCCATCCTCACATCGTGCCATCAAGCGAGCAACAAGCCATGGTCGACCGCGTCCCCAGCGATGATCGACAGTGCCCGGTGCAGGTCGGTGTACCTGCGTTCGACCTCGCAAACCAGCTCCTTCTCCATCGCCGCCACCGCCTGGCGCAGCCAACTGCGGCACGCGGCCTTGTCTCCGCCCGGCCCGCCCGGCCCGCCCGGCCCGCCCGGCCCGGGCTGCCTGCCCCGCCACATCGCATGGCAGTTCGCCGTCAGGGCGACCCCGACCGGCGCGACGACCTGCTCGGGTCGCTGGCTCAGGCTCACCGCGAACAGGGCATCCAGGGCCGCCCGACCGGTCACCACGGCCACCCCACAGGTGGCGGTCAGCAGCAGAGTGCGATCCGGCTCAAGGTCGTCCAGCGAGTCGAGGGTGCGCCGGGCCACCGACGCGATCCGCCGGGCGACGGCGCGGGCCGGCTCCCCGTCGCGCCACCCGTCGCCGAGCAGGGACCTGCCGAGCAGTTCGATGGCACGGTCGGCGTCGCGCGCCAACTGACTGCTCACCCGCACCGAGAGGGCGTGCAACTCCCGATCCAGGACACCGGGCATCGCGGCACCACCCAGGCCCGAGCCGAGTTCCTGCATGCAGCGCACATGCACGGCGGCCAGGTCGATGGCCACCCGCTCAGCCGCGGCAAGGCGGCGGCTGCGCAGCTCCTGCTCGATCACCGCGGGCCAGGCGTCGGCATCGCCGGAAACGGTCACCGCCTGCGGCACCGGCCCGATGCCGCCCGCCGCGGCCTCGTTCGCACCGGCCGCCCACTCGCCGAGCAGGCCGTGCAGGCCGGCATCCCCCGCCGGGTCACCGGTCAGACAGAACCAGGGCGCCTCGGCAAGGGCCCCGGACCGTGATCGCAGGATCGTCCGGTTGGCGGCCACCACAGCGCGCCAGCGCTGCCGTCGGTCACCACCGGCGAGGATGAAGGCGCACGGGACACCGCGCTGCGCCACGCCGGCCAACAGCTCGACCTCGGCGGGCTGTAGTGCGGCGGAGACCTCCACGACGTACAGCACTCCGGCCGCATCCGCCGCCACGTCAAGGATCAGATCGGCGACCGAGGACGAGCGGGGATCGAGCGCTGGCGCCTCCACCACGGTCAGCCGGTCCAGGAGCCGGGCGGCGCAGGCGAGGTCGACCCGCCGGGCCGGCCGGAGCACCCGGCGAGCCTCCCGGGCACGCGCGCCGCCGGCCGGCGCCGCGGCATCCGCCCCACCCCCGGCCGCCGCGGCATCCGCCCCACCCCCGGCCGGCGCGGCATCCGCCCCACCCCTGCCCGCCGGGGCGGGCACTGTCGTGCCGCCGTACCGGTTGGGCAGCTGGTCGCTGCGGTGGTACACCCGCCAGTCCGGTGCGACCGGCCCCACCTCCGTGGGCCCGTCGAGTAGCGCGCTTCGCACATCCCGCCGCCCCACGCCGGCGGCTCCGGCGACGAGCAGCAACGGCGGCGGCCGGCGGTCGGACCGGTCAACGGCGCGCCGGGCCGGCAACGGCTGCGCCGGCACGGATGGACCCGATCGCATCGACAGCAGGAGCCCAAGGTCGGCCGGCGCAGCCTGCACCACACCAGACCTCATTGGCACGCCTCCTCCGAAACACCTGCATGGCAGGCGCAAACGCTATGTGGCGGAGCACTCACTGAAACAGATGCCCGCCTACTCAGTCCGTACGGGTGGCCTACTCAATTTCACCCACGTTCCGCAGGCGCACGGTTACGCAAATGTCGATATGCTCGCCGTTGTGCCTCTGTGGAGCTTTGTCGGCCGTGCCGTGGAGCTTGCCCGCCTGGTCCAGGCCGCCAACGGCGAAACCGGCCGCGGCATGATCTTCGGCGGGGCAGCCGGCATCGGTAAGAGCCGACTGCTCCGCCAGGGCGTGGAGGCGCTGGACCATGACCGCTTGGCGATCTGGACGGCGTCGGCCAACGCCGCCACCGCAAGCCTTCCGCTCGGAAGCCTGTCCCAGGTGCTTCCGCCGGACCAGCCGGTCGGCGGCTCACCCGCGATCCTGCTGCGTTGGGGGCTCGACGCGCTGCACCGGCAGGCCGCCGGTCGTCCACTGGTGATCGCCATCGACGATGCTCACCTGCTCGACCCGCTGTCGGCCACCCTGGTCTACTACATCGCGCGCTCGGAACGCGCCACGGTGCTCGCCACCGTCCGCACCGGTGAGCCGGTCGCCGAGCCGATCCGGGCGCTGTGGACCGACGATCTCGTCGACCGGGTCGAGCTCGGCCCGTTGACCACCGAGGAGACCTCCGATCTGCTCCAGCAGGTGCTCGGGGCACCGATGGACTCGGCGTCCGTGGAACGGCTCTGGCAGTTGTCGCAGGGCAATGCCCTGCTGCTCCGGGAGTTGGTGATCGCCGCCAAGGCCACCGGCGAGATCAGCGAGCAGTACGGGTTGCTGCGGTGGACCGGCCGGCTCGAGCTGGCCCCGACGCTTGCCGAGGTGATCGACGCCCGGATCGGCCGGCTGACGCCCGAAGTGCGTTCGGTGCTCGAGTTCGTCACCTTCGGCGAGCCGATCGGCCTGCCGCTGCTCGCGTTGGCGGTCGATATGAGCGCCGTCGAACTCGCAGAGGAGCGCCAGCTCATCCGGGTGGCGAAAGAGGATCGCCGTACGACGATCCGACTGGCGCACCCGCTGTACGGCGAGATGGTGCGCCAGCGCTGCCCGGTCACCCGCGAGCAACGCCTCCTGGCCCGGCTCGCCGCCCTCGTCGAACAGGCCGGCGCGAACCGCCGCGACGACCTGCTCCGGGTCGCTGTCTGGCGACTGGACAGCGACACCGCCCGCGACCCCAAACAGCTGCTCGCCGCGTGCCGGCTGGCCTTTGCGAACTTCGAGTTCCCGCTGGCGATGCGGCTGGGCCACGCCGCGGTCGACGCGGGCGGCGGATTCCACGCCGCGGAGACGCTCGCGGTGATCCTCATGCTCGGCGCGCGGCCCAAGGAGGCGTTGCGGCTGCTCGACAACACCGAAGACCTGATCACCAACGACGCACAGCGCAGCCGCTGGCTGGCGGTACGCGGCATCACGACGTACTGGGGACTGCTCGACGAGTCGACGATGGACCGGCTCGCCGAGCAGGCGCCGGGGCTGCGCGACCCCGCCGAGCGGTCCTGGGTGCAGGCGGTCGAGGCGACGATGCGGCTGCATCACGGTGAGGTGACGCGGGCGTTCACCCTCGCCCGGCTGGTGCTGGACAGCCCAGCGAGCGCACCCGGGCCGCGCGCGGTGGCACGCAGCACCATGGGGCACATCCAGGCGGTCCGCGGCGCACCCGAAATGACGATCCGGGCCATGGCTGACGTGGACGCCGACGCGTCCCAGTGGCGCTCCGACGCGCCATGGATCCAGTTGAAGGTGGAGCTTGCCCGGGGCACCGCGATGATTCTGGCCGCGGACCTGAAGGCGGTCGATGCGCTGGTCGCCGCGGAGTTCGCCGGCATGGTCGACGCGGGCGACTTCCAACTGGGCTCGGGCTACGTCACGCTCATCCGGGCCCAGGCGCTGCGCCTGCGCGGACGGCTGCGGGACGCGGCACGCAGCGCGAGCCAGGCCAGTGCCGCGCTCTCGAACGCGGAGATCTTCGCAGGGCTGGCCCACGCCGAACGAGCCCACATCGCCGCGCTGCTCGGCGATGCGCAGGGCGCAGCGGCCGCCATGATGGAGGCGGACACCACCCACCGACCGACCATGACGGTGCTCTATCCATGGCAGGAGCATGCCCGCTGCTGGACCACGGCGGCCCGTGGCGACATCGCCGGCGCCGTCACGGTGGCACAGCGACTGGTGGCTCGCCTTCGAACGGACGGGTTCGCCGGGCACGAGCTGTGGGCGCTGCATGATCTCGTCCGCCTTGGCCAGGCTGACGCGGTGGCCGACCGGCTCGCGGCGTTGTCGGAGCAGGTGGAGGGGCCCATCGTTGCGATCATCGTGCGCCAGGCGAGGGCCCTGGTACGCCGGGACGGGCCCGCACTGCTGGGGGTGGCGGAGGACTTCGCCGGTATCGGGATGAACCTGTTCGCCGCGGAGGCGGCCGCCCAGGCGCTCATCCGCCTGCGCGCGGCGCGGTCACCGCACGGCCCGCGCGCGGCGCGACTCCTCGCTGAGCTGCGGGCACAATGCCAGGGCGCGCAGACGCCGGCCCTGGATGTGCTCCAGCCGGCGCTCACCGGCCGGGAGCGCCAGATCGCCCGGATGGCGGCGGCCGGCGTCGCCAGCAAGGAGATCGCAGACCGGCTGTACCTGTCGTCCCGCACGGTCGACAACCACCTGATGCGGGTGTACGCCAAGCTCGGCGTCGCTGGCCGGGCGGAGCTGGCCGACGCGCTGCGCAGCCTCCCGACGGATTGACGGTCGCACCCGCCCTCGGCCGGCCCGGTGCGTCATCCCACCCGCTACCCCCGTCCGCCGCCGGCCCTTAGGCTGACGGGGTGATCGAGTCCAGCGTGGCGTTGCACACCGACCAGTACGAGTTGACCATGCTCTCGGCGGCACTGCGCGACGGCACCGCTGACCGGCGATGCGTCTTCGAGGTGTTCGCCCGGCGCCTGCCACCCGGCCGCCGCTACGGTGTGGTGGCCGGCACCGGCCGCCTGATCGAGCAGGTGGCCGACTTCCGGTTCGCCGAGGCGGAGATCGCATTCCTGCGGGAGCGCCGGATCGTCGACGCCGAGACCGCGGACTGGCTGGCGGCCTACCGCTTCGGTGGCGACATCGAGGGGTACGCCGAGGGCGAGCTCTTTTTCCCCGGGTCGCCGATCCTCACCGTCGCCGGCACGTTCGCGGAGTGCGTCGTGCTGGAGACCCTGCTGCTGTCGATCCTGAACCACGACTGCGCGGTTGCCGCCGCCGCGGCCCGGATGGTGACCGCCGCGCGCGGCCGACCCGTGATCGAGATGGGCTCCCGGCGCACGCACGAAGAGGCCGCGGTGGCTTCGGCGCGGGCTGCGTACCTGGCCGGATTCGCCTCCACCTCCAACCTGGAGGCCGGCCGTCGGTACGGCATCCCGACGGCGGGGACCGCGGCGCACGCCTTCACGCTCCTGCACGACGACGAGTCGGCAGCATTCGCCTCGCAGGTCGCCACGCTGGGCAAACAGACCACCCTGCTGGTCGACACGTACGACATCAGTGAGGGCATCCGACGCGCCGTCGCGGTCGCCGGCACGGATCTGGGCGCGGTCCGCATCGACTCCGGTGACCTCTCCGTCCTGGCGGTCCACTCACGCGAACTGCTGGACTCGCTCGGCGCCACCGAGACCAGGATCGTCGTCTCCGGTGACCTCGACGAGTACGCCATCGCGGCGCTGGCCGCCGAGCCGGTCGACGTGTACGGCGCCGGAACGGCCGTGGTCGTGGGCTCGGGCGCGCCCACGGCCGGGTTGGTGTACAAGCTGGTTGAGGTCGAGGGCCGTCCGGTCGTCAAGCGCTCCGAGCACAAGGCGACCGTCGGCGGGCGCAAGACAGCGGTACGCCGGCACAAGCCCACCGGCACCGCCACCGAGGAGGTGGTGGTCTCCCAGGGCGAGCCCGCACCGGCGCAGCACGACCGGGCCCTGCAGCGCTGCTTCGTGCGGGGCGGTCAGCCCGTCGACGACCTGCCCAGTCTCGCCGACTCCCGCCAGCACCTGCGGGACTGCCTGATCTCGATACCGTGGGAAGGGCTCAAACTCTCTGCCGGCGACCCCGCGATTCCAGTCCTGATGCAAGGAGCGCCATGACCAAGGCACTGATCATCGTTGACGTCCAGAACGACTTCTGCGAGGGCGGCTCGCTCCCGGTCGCCGGCGGCGCGTCGGTGGCGGCGGCTATCTCCGAGGTACTGGCGAACGACGACGGCGGGTGGGCGCACGTCGTGGCGACCCAGGACCACCACATCGATCCGGGCGCCCACTTCAGTGAGCAGCCTGACTATGTCGACACCTGGCCGGCGCACTGCATCGTCGGCACCGCCGGGGCCCAGTTCCATCCGGCCCTGGACACCAATCGGATCGAGGCGGTGTTCACCAAGGGAGAACACGCTGCCGCCTACTCCGGCTTCGAGGGCCACACCGGAAGCATCGGGCTCGCGGCCTGGCTGCGGATGCGCGATGTGACGGAGGTCGACATCGTCGGCATCGCTACCGATCACTGCGTTCGGGCGACCGCCCTGGACGCCGTGGGCGAAGGCTTCCAGACCACCGTGCGGCTGGACCTGACCGCGGGTGTGGCGCGGGAAACGACCGAACGGACCGTCGCCCAACTGCGCGAGGCCGGGGCGAATCTGGTCGGCGATCCGGTCCTCCAAACATGAACCGTTTCAAAGCGTAACCGGACGTTACTACGCGTGGCGTAACGGCCAGCCATTCGCTACGCTTGCGGCACCTCAACGGGTCGCTCCCCAGCGTGGTAGATGTGCGCACCAGGAGGCTTTTGGTGAAGTTGTCCATCGACACCCGCGCCATCGGCGAGCGGGCTGTCCTACTGACGTTGCACGGTGAGGTTGACTACGCGTCCGCGCAGGAGTTGCGGTCCGCGATCACCACCGCACTGTCCGGCCGCATCGATCGACTGGTGATCAGCCTGGCCGACGTCACCTTCCTTGACTCCACCGGCATCGGCACGCTCGTGGTGGCCCAGCGGATCTGCGAAGGGGTCCGGGTGGCCCTGCAGATCCGGGACACCAGCCCCTTCATCGCGCGGCTCTTCGAGGTGGTCGGCGTCGCCGACATGCTCGGCGTGGCCGGCCCGGCGGACGCTCCGCGGCTCCGCATCCCCGCCCGGGTCCCCAAGCCCCGTGCCGACGCGACACCTCAGCCGGTCTGAGCAGACACCGGTCCCTCGGCCAGCAACCTTCCGGCGGCAGCGTTCCGGTCGGCAGTTCTTCCCCGTGACTGCGCCCAGCGGCCGCCGTAGGCCCGTGACTGCGCCCAGCCGCCGACGGGCACGCGCCGTTTAGTTGTGGCTGTTGCTGGCGGTGTCCTCCTGGTAGGTGGCTCCACCATCGGACTCCGAGGTCATCGGCTTTGCTCCGCCCGCGGGCGGGTTCTTCAGGGTGTGCCCGGGCGCGTGCTCGGGGTGGTGCAGGTCGAATGCGGGACGCTCGGAGCGGATCCGCGGCATCGAGTCGAAGTTGCGCAGCGGCGGCGGGCAACTGGTCGCCCATTCCAGCGACATGCCGTACCCCCACGGGTCGTCCACCTTCACGACCCGCCCGCCCTTGTACGACTTCCAGACGTTCCACAGGAACGGCAACGTCGACACACCGATCACGAAGGAACCGACCGTCGAAATCGTGTTCCAGGCGGTGAACCCGTCCATGCCCAGGTAGTCCGCGTACCGACGCGGCATACCGCGGGTGCCGATCCAGTGCTGGATCAGGAAGGTGGTGTGGAAACCGATCACGGTGAGCCAGAAGTGGACCTTGCCGAGCCGCTCGTCGAGCATCCGGCCGGTCATCTTCGGGAACCAGAAGTAGACGCCGGCGTACACCGCGAACACGATCGTGCCGAACAGCACGTAGTGGAAGTGGGCCACCACGAAGTACGTGTCCGAGACGTGGAAGTCGATCGGAGGGCTCGCCAGCAGCACCCCGGAGAGGCCGCCGAAGAGGAACGTGGTGAGGAAGCCCAGCGAGAAGAGCATGGGCGTCTCGAACGTGATCTGGCCCCGCCACATGGTGCCGATCCAGTTGAAGAACTTCACCCCGGTCGGCACGGCGATCAGGAAGCTCAGGAACGAGAAGAACGGCAGCAGCACCTGGCCGGTGGAGAACATGTGGTGCGCCCACACGCTCATCGACAGGGCGCCGATGGCGATGGTGGCGGCGACCAGCGGCTTGTACCCGAAGATCGGCTTCCGGCTGAAGACCGGGATGATCTCGGTGACGATGCCGAAGAACGGCAGCGCGATGATGTACACCTCGGGGTGGCCGAAGAACCAGAACAGGTGCTGCCAGAGCATGGCACCACCGGTTTCGGCGTCGTAGATGTGCGCGCCGAGGTGGCGGTCGGCCTCCAACGCGAGCAGCGCCGCCGCCAGGATCGGGAAGACCAGGAGCACCAGCAGGCTGGTGACGACGATGTTCCAGGTGAACATCGGCATCCGGAACATCGTCATGCCGGGCGCGCGCAGCGTGAGAATGGTGGTGAGCATGTTGACGCCGCCCAGGATCGTCCCGAGGCCGGAGAGCACCAGGCCGACGATCCACAGGTCCGCCCCGACGCCCGGGGAGTGGGTCAGGTTGTTCAACGGGGCGTACGCGAACCAGCCGAAGTCCGCCGCGCCCCCCGGCGCGAGGAAGCCCAGCATCGTCATCGTGCCGCCGAACAGGTACAGCCAGTATGCGAACGAGTTGAGCCGCGGGAACGCCACGTCCGGGGCACCGATCTGCAGCGGCACGATGTAGTTCGCGAAGGCGAACACGATCGGCGTCGCGAAGAACAGCAGCATGATCGTGCCGTGCATGGTGAACAGCTGGTTGTACTGCTCCGGCGACAGGAACTGCATCCCCGGGCGGGCCAGCTCGGCCCGCATCAACAGGGCCATGAAGCCGCCCAGCAGGAAGAACACGAAGGACGTGATCATGTACATGATCCCGATCTGCTTCGCGTCCGTCGTCCTCAGGATCCGCGCGATCGCCGAACCCTTGACCTGAGGCCGCACGGGCCACGGCCGGGTCACGATCGGCTTAGGCGCGACGGTCGTCACGGATGGCCTCCGGTGTCTCGTTCGTCCCACTCAGTACGCCCGTACGGGTAGGCGTACCTCGCAGGCAGAATAGTCCCCCGGCCGCTCCCGGCGGGCGCGGGGTGACCAATGGCCGGG
>DATHBD010000065.1:0-23687 GCA_035296325.1 Micromonosporaceae bacterium
GGACGATCGCCTGGTACCACGGCATGAAACGGCTCCGCATCCGCTGGGAACGCCGCGACGACATCCACGAAGCGTTCCTCGCCCTCGCCACCTGCATCATCACGTACCGACACGTCAAACGACTTTGTTAGGACCTCTAAGTCAGCGGAACAGGTGGATGTTCTCGACTGCCCATTCGTCGTATGTGCGTAGTGGGCGGCCGATGATGTCGCTGACGGAGGGGCGTTGCGTGAGGGTCCACTCGGTGAGTTCGGCCAGGCGCGCACCGTACTCCTGCAGGCCGTACAGCGTTACGTCGATGGCACCGTCGGGCCAGCCGTTGCGTTGCCAGACCGCCCGGCTTTCGGCGGCCGTCACGTCGATAGCGCGGATGTCGCGCCCGAGGGCGTCGGCGATGCTGCGTACGCGTGACCGGGTTGACAGCGGCAGGCCTACAGCTTCGAGGATGCAACCGGTATGGCGGTCCGTGCGCATCGCGGCTGCCGCAACGGCGGCGAGATCGTCCTCATGGATGAACGGGTAGTGCCCATTGTCGAGGAGGGCCTCTCGGACGGCGCCCTTGCTGCGGATCGAGTCCGGCCAGTCCGAGCCGGTCGCGGGGTACGTGCCGCTGATCATCGATCCCATCACGGCCGATGGCCGGATGTGCGTCCACGCGATTCCGCAACGTTCCACAGCTCGTTCGATGGCCAGCCAGTACCACGTCTCCGGCGGGTTCCACTGCTCGTACTCCGGTCCATGGGAGGACAGCAGCACGATCCGTCGGAGGCCGGCGTCATGAGCGAGCGCCAGCGACGATTCGATGGTCGCCGGATGAGCACCGGCCAGAAATATCGCGTCGACGCCGGCAAAAATCTCACCAGAAGCCAACGGCTGACTGATGGAGCCTGCCACCACGTGCACATCGTCCGGCCAGCCGCTGCATTCCTCCGGCTCTGCGAGCACCCGGACAGGGTCGCCTGCGACGAGCAACTGCCGCGCCAAGCGTCGCCCCACAATGCCTGTGGGGCTGCAGCCCTCGTCCTTGCTTGGCGCAACGACGGTCAGTAGCTTGACGCCCTCGGTGATCGGCTGGCTCTGGGACCGGCGAGACGTATCCATGCAAGACCCTCCAAGTGACGGCGGGGATCTTGCGCGTGATCGGTGAGCTGAGAGGGGTGAACGACCCGTGCCACCGGATCAACGTTGCGGATCCAACTCCGCCGAGCCTACTGGTTCTGGCCGCCGGATGTCACCCGACGACCAATGCGGAACCGGACGACCCACGCTCGACTCGGCCCATCAAGATAGTCAGGTACGGCTGAGTACGGGGGACTCAACTCGGCATGTCCGGACCTTGGCGAGCGGCGGGAGGCCGTGACCGCCGGGTGCCCGAGCGGATTGCGGCCGAACACTGCGCCGGTGCGTCATCCGCTTCGCGGGAAGATGACGGAGTGCCTTCCGGGCGAGGTTGGAGCGGCGGCTGGCTCAGGTGGCGCGCTGGCGTTGGTAGTAGCGGGCCACTCGTGCCCGGTTGCCGCAAAGCTGGGGTGAGCACCAGCGGCGGTTGGGGTGGGCGGGCAGGAACAGCATGCGACACCGCGGTCCTTCGCACCCGCGGATCCTGTCGGCATTCGGATCGGCGAGCAGGGTGATGGCGGCATCGGCAAGTTGGGCCAGCAATCTGGCCCGCTCGTCGCCGTCTCGGCGGGTGTCCTGGTGGAGGTCCGACTGGAGGACGGGGTAGGCCGGTGCGGCCCGGGCGGCTTCGTTGAGGGCATCGACAGCGGTGTCGGGCGGACACTGGCCCTGGCGCACCGCGTCGATCGCGGCCCGCATGTGTGCGCGCAACGCGCGGAGTGCGGCCACGTCGGCCGTGCTGAGCGGCGCTGACGGTGGGGTGAGCCGTCCGACCTGCGACTCCAGCCACGCTTGAGGCGAGTCAAGCGCGTCGAAGTCCCTGGTGAGGGTGTTGACGAGATCCAGAGCGAGGGGCTCGCCGACGAACAGCTCCATGATCCTAATGCTACTGCAGGCGGTTGACCTATTAGCCATCGCCTGTTACAACTAATGCTACATGAGCGAAGAGAGGCATGTGAAATGGTTCCACAGATCCGGCACGCCTTCGCGGACGTTGACGGTGTGCGCGTCTTCTACCGGGAGACCGGACCGCACAGTGCGCTACCGGTCCTGCTGCTGCACGGCTTTCCGTCAAGCTCGCACCAGTACCGGCGGCTGATGGACGCCCTCGGCGGCCGGCACCGGTTGATCGCCCCCGACTATCCGGGATTCGGCCACACCGAGGCACCGGAGGAGTTCACCTGGTCGTTCGATCGGCTGGCCGACGTGGTCGAGGGCTTCGTCGAACGGCTGGGACTGGCCCGGTTCGCGGTGTACGCCTTCGACTTCGGCGGCCCGGTCGGTCTACGCCTGGCAACCCGGCACCCGGAGTGGATCGCTGGTCTGATCGTGCAGAACGCCAATGCCTACGACGAGGGTCTGTCCGACCTGGCCCGCAAGCTGATTCCGGATCCTTCCGAGGACCTTTTCACTCTGCCCATGACTCGCAGCCAGTACGAAGGCGGGGTCAGCGACGTTTCGTTGATCGCTCCGGACGGTTGGACGCTGGACCAGCACTTCCTCGACCTGCCCGGCCGCAAGAAGATCCAACTGACGCTGGCCCGCGACTACGCCAGCAACGTGGAGCTCTACCCGCTCTGGCAGGCCTGGTTGCGTGAGCACCAGCCCCGCACGCTCGTCATCTGGGGCCGCAACGATGCCTTCTTTCCCGAGCCGGGGGCGCATGCCTACCGGCGCGACCTGCCCCACGCCCAGATACACGTGCTCGACACCGGTCACTTCGCCCTGGAGGACAAACTCCCCGAGATCACTGCGCTCATCGACCGTTTCCTCAGAAGCCTGTCCATGAAGATCGCCGTCATCGGCGCGACCGGCAACCTCGGCGGCG
Source organism: Micromonosporaceae bacterium (assembly GCA_035296325.1). Classification (GTDB taxonomy): domain Bacteria; phylum Actinomycetota; class Actinomycetes; order Mycobacteriales; family Micromonosporaceae; genus DATHBD01. The sequence goes on from DATHBD010000065.1 coordinate 2,948, forward strand.
CGGTGGCCCGCGAGGCCACCGCCCGCGGCCACCAGGTCACCGCCTTGTCCAGTGCCGACCTCGACGTCCGCGACGCCGCGCAGATCCGCCGCGCCGTCACCGGCCACGACGCCGTCGTCGCTGCGGTCAAAGGACCGAACGGTCTGGTGCCCCGGGCCGCCTCGGCGCTGATCGACTCCAAGGTCAAACGGCTGCTGTTCATCGGCGGAGGTGGCAGTCTGCTCGCCCCGGACGGGCAACGGTTCGTAGACTCGCCGCACTTCCCCGCCCAGTACAAGCAGACCGCCCTTGACCAGGCCAACGCGCTTGAGATCCTGCGCCGCGACGGCACCGACCTCGAGTGGTCCTACCTGAGCCCACCCCCGGTCCACTTGGTGCCCGACGGCCGAAACGGCAACCACCGCGCCGAGGCACGTGACACCCCCGTCACAAACCAGCACGGCGAGAGTCGCATTACCGTGGCCGACTTCGCCGCAGCGGCCGTGAACTGCCTGGAGCAACACACCTTCATCCAGCAGCGATTCACCGTCGGTTACTGAGCGCGAACCTCGACCCCGAACCGTCCCGCGACTGGATTTCGCGAGCCGGTGGGGCGGTGCGTCCGCAGCCGTCCACCGGCCGCCAAGCCAGATACATGCGCCCCGCGCAGACCGAGGAGCGCGATCAAGGCGACGTCGGTCGGGTTGGTCGACAGCCAGGCCGTTGTGATCAGCGCTTCGAACTGGTAGCGGCCAAGGTACGCGGCCGTCGCCACGGGCGGTACGGGCTCGTTCGGGGACCCGCCGCCGACGGCTGGGGCGATCATGGCAGCCATACGCTGACCGTGCGTCACCAGGGACGATGAACGCCAATACACCAGCCGCGGCACGAGAGTGCGGGTCGTCGACCGGCTCCGCATCGGTTCTGTGCCGGGATGAAACGCTGTGGAAATGGAGTTCCTCTGCTACCACCGCGACCGGTCCGGCTCACTGGCGTTGCGCTAGAAGCTGGGAGAAGACCACTGGGCGTATATGGACGGTTTTGAGGCTGAACTCATCGCCCGTGGCCCCACCTTGGCTGCGGACGATGACACTCCCACCGGAAGCCTCCACATCGTGGAGCTTCCCAATGCTGCCGCTGCGCGCGCATTCGCCTTCGATGAGCCCAACTATCAGGCCGGCTGTACCGGGACGTGCTGTTGCGGCGGTGGCGCAACTCGCTGGGACGTACCATGTGGAACTTTCCCGGAGGCCCGGCGGGTGGCAACCGATACCTTGTGCTCGGCCTGGGCGGAGGACCGGCCGCTGACCTCGCAGTGCCCGCTGGCCAGGACGATCTGATCGCATACGGGCCGCTGCTGTCCGACGATGGCACGACGTGGGTGGGCACTGCGGTACTGATAGTCGCGCCGAATCCAAACGAAGCTCGTGCCGTTCTGACCCAGGACCGATACGCCTCCATCGAGATACATCGCTGGAAATTCCGTGGGCGGACATAGGCCCTCGCCCACAATCAAACGCACTCAACTCGGCAGTTCAGCATGCCGACGGCGCGGGCAGCCAACCACCGAGCGTGACCCCGCCTCGTCTCCCGGCGCGCGCGGACGGCGGCAGATGAGGATGCAGTACTGTCCCTTACAGTGGACAAGCATGGGGATGTACGCGTCGGCTCGCGGTTGGTTAGAGATCGAATTCAAGCAACGGAGTAATGCCGAGGAAATCCTCCAGCGGCACGAGGATGGTTTCTACTCCCGTGGTTGGGCCTTCCCTGTAAAGCCTTTCAACTGGACGCTGTACCTCTTCTACGGCGGTGACATTCGGGAAGGCGAGCTTCCCTGGCTGCGTGCACAGGTCGCCGAGCTAGCCGCTCTGCCGGCCATCGACGACGACGGTGACCGCGCTCGCGGCTTGTTCTTGATCACCGACGAACGCGGCGGGGCTGTCACTTGGCAAATCCGCAACGGGACCTTGGAGGAGCTCCCTGCACCGTCCTTGTCGTGGCTAGGTGAATAGCAGCGCGCCACCTACGCAGCGCACTGGAATGGTCCCAGCGAACGCACTCAGCTCGGCACGAGCGTGTGCCGAGCTGAGCCCGGCCGGCGCCACAAAGCGTGACGGCGCTCCGCCGACCCGCCGCGCACCCTCGGCGGCAAATCCGTGTGCATGACCTCAGGCGGTGTGTCGTGTGCCTATGGGTTCCTGGATGCGGACACGGGCTATTGATTCTGGAGGTCGTTGACCCAGCGGCAGAAGGGGTCGTGCGTCGCGGGGTCGCCCATCTCAACCGGGTCACGCACGATCTCCAGGGCAGTTTCCGGGACGGTTGCGGCGAACGTGCGGTGCAACCAATCGCGGTAGGGCGCGTTGACAGTGTTGCCGTCCTCGTCCCATGGTCTGGGCGGGCCGGCGAACTCCCCGTTCCAGCAGATCTCCGGGTAGCCGATTGCCAGCAGACGCAGGAAATCCAATCCGTTGTCGGCGATAGCCCGAGCCGAGATGAACGATCCGGGTCTGCTGGTCCTTGTCCAGCCACAAGGCGGCCATGGAACCCTCGCCGCCGGTTTGGGCGAACGGCCACAACCACTCAGCGGGATCTTTGGCCACCTGCCCGAACCAGGAACGCGCGTACGACGCGGTCTCCTCGGCGGTGTAGCCGCGAAGCTCGACAGCGGTGCCTACCCCGGTGTCGCCGGAGAGGGAGCCATACAGGTCTCCGGCGTGACCGGTAACGACGAAGCCCTGCTGTTCCACCCACTCGAACATCAGGCGAAGCGGTTCGGAGAAATCGAGCCCGGGCGGGACGCGGGCCAACGTTACGTCGATGAACTCGCCCACGTCGACATGGTAGGCGAACGGTTCTCCTACTCGGTCTCTCCCGTCGACCGGGAGTCCGCTAGCACAGCTGAGAGGAAGCGGGCGAAGTCATCGCGCGTCTGGACGTTGCTCGGGTCAACGTCGGTGGACCGTCCGGTCTCGTGGTTCACCGAGTATGGTGCACCGGCCCGGCGACCACGTGTTCACCAGCAAGCCCGCGCCCGACCGGCGGCAGAGACGTACCGATGGTTTGGCAGGGTGAACGGAATCTAAAGGCGGTGCACGGGTCTGACACAATGGCGTGCCCCGGCAGCGAAGCGAGGTACCGCCGATGCGTGTCCTGGTCGTCGCCGCTGATGCCGATCTCCGCAGTGCCATCAGCAGTTCCCTCCGCCGCGCGGGGCTTGAAGCGGATGCCGCAGCCGACGTTCAAGCTGCCGAGCTCGCGCTCGCCGTAACCACCTACGACTGCGTGGTGCTCGACCGGTCCCTGCCCGGCGGTGACGTCCCTGCCTACCTGAAACGCCGACGGTCGACGGTGTGGGCGGTGCCGGTGCTGGTCTTGACGGCGCCGAACCAGGTCTTTGATCTGGTAGCCGCACCGCCGGACGGGGACGACTTCCTGCCCAAACCGTTCGAAACGGCCGAGCTGGTCGCGAGGGTGCGAAGCCTGGGCCGCAGAGCGGCGGTCAGCGCACCGCCGGTGCTGCGTGCGGGGAACCTTGAAATCGACGTGGAGCGCCACGAGGCACGCCAAGGCGGCGTGCCTCTCGCGCTGACGGCGACAGAGTTCGCCATTCTCGAGACGCTGGTGACCCAGGTGGGGAAGGCAGTGCCGCGCACCTCCTTGATCTCCCACGCCTGGGATGAATTGCCCGACCCTGGGTTCGCTGAGCTCAACGTAGCGATCAGCCAGCTTCGACGGAAGCTTGGGCCGCCCGCGTTGATCCAGACGGTAAGAGGAGTCGGATACCAGCTCACGGTCGATTCAGGGGTGACGTTCCCAGTGACGATCTACCTGAGTGACGAGTCGGTCCATCGGGACGTCCAGGAAACGGTCGAGGAACTGCTCAACCAGGTCGGGGCCGAGATCGTCGACTGGGAGGAGCCCGTGCTCGGCTCGTGGTTCCGACGAATGCGGGCAAGCACCCGCGCCGCCGCCACATCCCCCGCGGCGCGGGAAGCCGCAGCTGTGGCGGCACACGCTCTCGACTCGCGGCTCGTGCTTGCGCAGGACGCGGCCGTCACCGCGACCATGATGCAAAACCTCGGTCCAGTCCTGGGAGCACTACAGCCGACCAAGGACGCGGTGATCCGCGTCGGGGCGCTGCTGATCGTAAAGGTCGAGTGGACAGTCGCCGTGCATCAGCTCACAGCCGCGCAGCAACTCATCCTCGACCATCAGCCGCAGTTGCTCACCTCGCCCCACGTCATTCTGGCGGCCCTGCGCCTGGATACCGAGGGCACCAGCACCGCCTCAGCCGCCTTCGCAAGCCCGGTGACGTATACAGGGGACACCATGCACGACTCGCAGTTACCGCGCGCCAGCCGCAACGCTGACCGTTCAATCGAACCGGATGCTCCCGGCGGTCCGTGGCGCCTGCCATGATCCGTGGATGCGGACGGTCTGGATGCAGCCCACCTGTTCGGCACCCGGCGCGATTCCGCCATGGTCCAGCAGAGAGACCGATCATGCCGGTTATGGTCGGGTCAGCTTGCACGGACGGCGGCATGTGAGAGCACCGGTGGGCATGGGTCCCAGACACGAGGCTCATTGCCGGTACGACGAAGTTGCCCCAGTCAAGCATGCTGGATAACGTGCTGAAACGTCGGCGGAGGTCGTGATGAGCCTTGCCCGCTCCGGATCGATACAGCCAGTGTTGCTGCTGCTCCCGTTCCGGGGAACTTGGATCGTTGAGAACAGCCCGGCTCGTCGGATCCCAAGTCACGGCACGCATGCCTTCGGCGCGAGTCACGCCATCGACTTCGTCAAAGTCCACGAGGGAAGGACAGCGCCAGTGCGGGACTGGCGAAGCATCTTGACCGTCGAACCAGTGGACCGCTTCTACGCTTTCAACCAGACGATCATCGCACCGGCCGGCGGCCGTGTCGTGTCGGCGCAGGACGGCGTTTCAGACCTTGTCGCCAGGCGCTCGCCACTGGCCCGGATCCCGTACGCGGTGACCCAACCATCGAGAGCGCGGCAGGGTGCGCGCGGACTCGCCGGCAACCACGTCATTCTCGATCTGGGTGACGGCGGACCGTACCTCGTGCTTGCGCACCTGCGGTGCGGCACAGTGGCGGTACGGCCGGGAGAGGCGGTGGCCGCTCGGCAACCGCTGGGCCGCTGCGGCAACTCGGGCAACTCGACCCAGCCCCACGTGCACCTACAAGTCATGGACAACGTCGACCCGTTCGCCGCCGCCGGCGTGCCGATAGTGTTCCAGAACTACTGGGTCTGGCACCGAGACGGTACGAGTGAGTTCATGCAGAGCGGCATACCGGATACCGGCTGCATCGTCGAGGCGTCGGATATCGGCCTTGCCGGCCAGCCCGAGCAATCTCTCTGACACCATCGCTTACTCGCCTGGATTCACGGGCGCCTTCGACACCATTTCGAGTGCCGAGAATGGGAAGGGCGGGGTGCACTCAACTCGGCTACTTGCGCGAACCCGTTGTTCGTCATCCGGCGGCATCTGCGGGCGGTGACGCAAGCGAACCGGTGCCGACTTCGCCGTCGCCCCCGGGATGGTCAGCGGGCGATCTCGGTGACGCGCGACTCCCGCACCACGGTGACCCGGATCTGACCCGGATAGGTCAGCTCCTCCTCGATCTGCTTGGCGACATCCCGGGCCAGAACGGCCGCACCGATGTCATCAACATCGTCCGGCTTGACCATCACCCGGATCTCGCGACCGGCCTGCATGGCGAAGACCTTGTCGACGCCGGACTTCCCGGCGGCGATCTCCTCGATCCGCTCCAGCCGCTTGACGTATGACTCGAGGCTCTCCCGGCGGGCACCAGGCCGACCGCCCGAGCACGCGTCACTCGCCTGGGTGAGCACCGCCTCGATGGTCTGCGGGAGCACCTCGTTGTGGTGCGCCTCGATGGCGTGCACCACGTCGTCGGACTCCCCGTACTTGCGGGCGATGTCGGCCCCGATCAGCGCGTGGCTGCCCTCGACCTCGTGGGTGAGTGCCTTTCCGATGTCGTGCAGGAAGGCGCACCGCTTGATCACGGGGGCGTCCAGGCGCAGTTCGGCGGCCATGATGCCGGCGATGTGCGCGGTCTCCACCAGGTGCTTGAGCACGTTCTGGCCGTACGAGGTCCGGTACCGCAGCCGGCCGAGCAGCGTCATCAGCTCCGGGTGCAGGTCGGTGATCCCCACGTCCACCAGCGCGTCCTCCGCCGCGCGCTGGCAGAGCCGGTCGACCTCGTGCTTGGCGAGATCGAACACCTCCTCGATTCGGTGCGGATGGATCCGCCCGTCCAGAACGAGCTTCTCCAGGGTGAGGCGCCCCACCTCCCGGCGGACCGGGTCAAAGCACGACAGCAGTACGGCCTCAGGAGTGTCGTCGATGATCAGGTTGACGCCGGTGACCGACTCGTACGCCCGGATGTTGCGACCCTCGCGGCCGATGATCCGGCCCTTCATCTCGTCGCTCGGCAGGTGCAGCACGCTGACCACACTCTCCGCCGTCTGCTCGCTCGCCACCCGCTGGATGGCGTCGACCACGATGTGCCGGGCCCGGTCCTCTGCGGTGGCGCGGGCGTCGTGCTCGATGTCGCGGATCAGGATCGCGGCCTCGCGCTTGGCCTGGCCCTCGATCGTGTCGATGAGTTCGGTCCGGGCCGCCTCTGCGGTCAATCCGGCGATCCGCTCCATCTCCAGCCGGCGCTGCTGCTCCGCCTCGGCCAACTGCTCCTCGCGCGTCCCGATGGCCGCCTCGCGTTCCAGCAACTCCGCGGCGTTCGCGCTGATCCGCCGGTCCCGCTCGCCGAGGCGCTCAGCCTCCTGCGCCATCAGGCGTTCCCGCTCGTCGAGGCGGCGCTGCCGGCGCTCGGCATCCTGGGACTGCTCCTTGGCCGCGGCGGTCAGCTGGGCGACCTCCCGCTCGCCGGCCCGGCGCGCGGCGGCGCGAGCCTGCTCAGCGTCGTGCTCGGACTGGCGGTGCGCCCGCTCCAGCACGGACTCCGCTTCGGCCCGGGCCGCATCGAGAATGCGGCGAGCCTCAGCCCGCGCTGCGCTGGCTTCGGCCTTGGCCGCAGCGGCCTCGGTGCGCGCGGCGGCCGCAGCGACACGGGCGTCCTCGACAGCGGCGGTGGCATCCTCGGCGGCTGATCGTAGCGAGGCGAGCGACGTCTCCTGCCGGTCCTTCTCCTCGAGGTACGCGGGGTCCGGTGCAACCCGCTCCGCCCCGCGCGGCTGGGTCGTGGCTGTGAGCCTGCGCAGCATCTTCAGGCCCACGACGACCGCGACGATGACCACGACCCCGATGAGGGCGATCGCTACCGCGAGCACCGTCTCGAGCCCTGGCATGTCGCCTCCTTCGCAGCTGCGGCGCGCAGGGTCGCACACCGACGTGAAGGAGACCCCCGCCCACGGGGGTGCCAGGGTACGTCTATGCAGCGGTGCTGGCGCACCGCGGTACGACGATATGGCGGCGCATCGCCGACCTCGGTCACGTTGCGATTTGCCCGGTTGACCTGGATTCGAGCCAGCAAGTGATGCTGATCTGTAATGCGATCTATGTTGTGCGGTAAACCCGCGGTGGTGGGGCGGTCTCCATCTGGTAACGCCGAGGCTAGGTTGTGCAGGCCGCTTCGGTCAAGGACTCATGATCCGACCGTAGTCGGGACGTACATGGTCAGGTCACTCCCCGTGATGATCATCACTCGGGTCGATCGCGCTGACCAGCGCATCCACGTCGATCTCCGTTGCGAACTCCGCGCTGATCTCGTCGGCGGCCAACGCCTCTTTAACGAGCCGGATCGCCAGGCCGGGCGGGTACCCCTTGCGGGCCAGCATGGCGACGAGCCGCCGCAGGGTGGCGGCATCGTCCCGGCGGGCACTCTGCCGCTCCGTGCGCAGCCGTCGCGCCACCAGCGCACGGGCAGTCGCCTCCTCGGTACCGGCGTCCAGCTGCTCCAGGGCCGTGTCCACCTGCTCGGCCGCCACGCCCTTGCGCCGAAGCTCTCCGGCGAGTGCCCGACCGGCCAGGCCCCGACCGTGGTGCCGACTCGCCACCCAGGCCTGGGCGAATGCCCCGTCGTCGACGATTCCCACGTCATCGTATCGATCGAGCAGCTCGTTGGCGATCTCGTCCGGGATGCCCTTCTTGCGCAGCGCTGCAGCGAGCTCGGCCCGGGTCCGGGGCCGGACGGAGAGCTGGCGCAGACAAATCTGCCGCGCCAGCTCTCGACTGTCCTGCTCGCTCCGGGGGCGCTCGGTGTCAGCCGCGTCGGGTGATCGACGCGCCATGATCAGAAGTCAACCGGCGGGATCGGGCCGGTGGCGGCGTCACTGGCCACCCCAACGCCCACTCCGAGCTTCTCCTTGATCTTCTTCTCGACCTCGGCGGCGACGTCCGGGTTTTCCTTCAGGAAGGTGCGGGCGTTCTCCTTGCCCTGACCCAGCTGGTCGCCGTCATAGGTGTACCAGGCGCCCGCTTTGCGGATGATGTTCTGCTCCACACCCACGTCAATGAGCGAACCCTCGCGGGAGATGCCCTTGCCGTACATGATGTCGAACTCGGCCTGCTTGAACGGCGAGGCGACCTTGTTTTTCACAACCTTGACCCTGGTCCGGTTGCCGACCACGTCGGTGCCGTCCTTGAGGCTCTCGATCCGCCGCACGTCGAGGCGGATCGACGAGTAGAACTTCAGCGCCCGGCCACCGGTCGTCGTTTCGGGACTGCCGAACATCACACCGATCTTTTCGCGCAACTGGTTGATGAAGATCGCGGTCGTGCCCGAGTTGCTGAGCGCACCGGTGATCTTCCGCAGCGCCTGGCTCATCAGCCGCGCCTGAAGGCCGACGTGGCTGTCGCCCATCTCCCCCTCGATCTCGGCCCGGGGCACCAGGGCGGCCACCGAGTCGATCACGATGATATCGAGCGCGCCGGACCGGATCAGCATGTCGACGATCTCGAGTGCCTGCTCACCGGTGTCGGGCTGGGACACCAGCAAGGCGTCGGTGTCCACCCCGAGGTTCTTGGCATAGTCCGGGTCCAGCGCGTGCTCCGCGTCGATGAATGCCGCGATGCCGCCCTGGGCCTGCGCGTTGGCGATGGCGTGCAACGCCACCGTGGTCTTCCCGCTCGACTCCGGCCCGTACACCTCGATGACGCGGCCCCGCGGCAGGCCACCGATGCCGAGGGCGATGTCGAGCGCGATCGAACCGGTCGGGATCACCGCCATGGGGGCGACGACGCGCTCACCAAGGCGCATCACCGAGCCCTTGCCGAACTGTTTGTCTATCTGTGAGAGGGCGAGGCCGAGCGCCTTCTCGCGATCGGGCATCACTGCCATGTCAGCCACTCCTGGGTTCGCGGTCTTCGATGTAGGGCGTCGGGTCACACCGCACACGCTAAGCACTGGGTACGACAGAAAACAGCGTCGACTCGCACCTGTGGATGACGGCCCTTCCCGCCTGTGGACAGTACCCGTACACCTGTACGAAGCGGGCCGCGACACGCCGGTCGGGTCACCGCAGCCGGTTCGGTACCCGGTCCGGGTACGCCGAGACAACCGCCCGCCAGACCACCACCGTCTCCACGCCGCCAGCCAGCGCCTCGTCGATCGTGCGGCCGTTCAACTGGGCGAGCACCTGATCGTGGGCGACGCTCGCCGCGTACCCCGGCCCGAAGACCTGCTCCAGCCGGTACCAGAAATCCGTCAGCCGCACGCCGCTCCTACTTCCTCCGCCAACTCCACGTCAACCCCGGGTCCGCGCGCGCAGCGCCAGCCCGATCAGCGGCAGCGCGGCCGCCGCGGCCAGCAGCGTCAGCTCCCGGTACCCCAACCAGTCAACGATGACACCCGCGACCGCGCCGCCGGACGCCGCCGCCAGGCCCATCACCACGTCGGAGAGGCCCTGCACCGCCGGGCGCACCGCGGCCGCGACCGACTCGGACAGCAGGGTCGACCCGGCGACCATCGTGCCGCACCAGCCCAGCCCGAGCAGCGCCAGGCCGACCGCGAGGCCGGCGGTGTGCGCCCCCGCGGTGCCGGCGACGACGCACGCGACGAGCAGGGTGATCACCCCGCCGAGGATGACCCGGCGACGCCCGAGCACGTCGGAGAGCCAGCCGACGACCGGGGACAGGGCGTACATGCCGGCGATGTGGACGCTGAGGACGAGCCCCACGACGCGCAGCACCGAGGCGTGGCCGGTGGTGTGTGCGCTGATCTGCACCGGCGTCATCGACATGACGCTGACCATGATCAGGTGACCCAGCACCACGGCGCTGATGCCGAGCACTGCCGCTGGACTCGCCCGGACCGCGGCCACCGCCTGCCGCCACGCACCGCCCCGTACGCCGACCGGGGCCTCGCCGATCATCGTCGGCTCGGCCGCGACCACAGCGCCGTCCGCCACCGGCGGCACCAACAGGCGCCGCGCCGTCAGCAGCGGGTCGGGCCGCAGCAGGGCGAGCGCCGCCGCCGCCGCGAGCAGGAAGGCGAGCGCGCTGAGCAGAAACGCCCCGGCGTACTCCGGCAGGCGCCAGGCGGCGGGCAGCCGCTCGGCCACCGGTGCCAGATTCGGGCCGGCGACCGCGCCGACGGTGGTGGCCCACAGCACGACCGCCAGTTGCCTGCTGCGGCGATGCGGCTCGGCCAGGTCGACCGCGGCGTACCGCGCCTGCAGGCCCGCCGTGCTCCCGCCGCCGAAGAGCACCATGCCGGTGAAGAACAGCGGTACGTGCCAGGCGAGCACACCGGCCACCACGAGCGCGGCGCCCAGCGCGCCGACCAGGTACCCGAAGGCCAGCCCGGGCCGGCGACCCCGGGACCGCATGATGGCGGTTGCCGGAATCGCGACCATGGCGGCACCCACCACGGCGGCGCTACCGGCCAGGCCGGAGGCGCGCACACCGGCCAACTCGGCCGCGAGGAGCGCGCCCACCGAGATGCCGACGGCCGCGCCCACCCCACCGATGATCTGGGTTCCGATGAGCACGTGGATGGTGCGGCGTTGGATCGCCGGTACGCTACCGGCCAGCGACGCCACCATCACCGGCCCAGGTCGCGCGGGGAAAAGCGACGGTCGTCCATGACGAACAGTGTGCCCGCCCGATCGGTGCGAACCCCGCGGGACCGGCGGGTCACCGGAGTCCCACGGGGTTCGGTGACCGGCTAGCCCTGGAAGAGCTGGTACATGGCGGCGGGAGCTTCCTTGATCGTGTTCGCCGGTGGCTTCGCCAGATTCGCCGGACTGCCGTACCCGGAGAACGTGGTCACGTAGTCGGCTGCCTTCGACTGGCCGTGGGCCGGCACCGTGAACGCCAAAGTGCCCAGCCGGCCCTGCTCATCGAGGGTCGCCTTGAACGGGAGGCTCTTCGCCGGCGCTCCGATCGCCGCGACGTCGGCGGAGCTCTGATCGACCATGTCCACGGCCCGGGTCAGGTCGAACGTGCCGCTGTACTGACCGGGACCGGACTTCTCCGCGGTCACGATCGCCTTGGCGAACTGGCCGGCGCCGGCGGGATCGGTCAGTTTGTCCACGCCGAGGTCGGGAATCGACGCCACTTTGGTCGCGTCCATGTGCGCCCAGGTGTCGCCGTTCACGCCGGGGATGCCGGTGAAGCGCGCATACCGGTCGTTGCCGATCAGCAGCAGCTCGATCTTGATGGGGTTACCTTCGACGACACCGGCCTGGGCGACGGAGGCGTTCTTCGCGACCGGTTCGACCGTCGCGGTGCCGGTGGCGGCGTCGTCGCCGGTCGTCTTGGTGGTCACCTGGTAGGTCGTCGTCGTCAGGGCCCGGACCGACGCGGCCAGCTCGGCGGTCGGGTCCGCGGTCGGGGAGGGCGTGGGCGACGCCGGTGCCGGCGAGGAGGCCGACGGCGAGGCGGTGTCCGCGCCGTTTCCGCATCCGGTGAGCGAACCTCCGGCGGCCGCCGTGAGCGCTACCAACACCACTGCCCTGCGAATTCTCATGACGCCCCCCTCGTTGATGTGCGCGCGACGCGCACGACGGGAGCACCTTAGCCGGCAACCCAGCGCCGCGGTGACCCGCGGGCGGACCCAGAGGGTTTACTACTCAACCGGTGAGCGCGCCGGCCACCACCTTCAGGTCGGCCACCAGCCCGGCATAGGCGCCCTCCCGGTCGTCGGCGCGCAGCACCGCCGACGGGTGGATGGTTGCCAGCGCCTGGATCTCGTTGACGGGGAAGTCCTGCGGCCGCTGCGCGGACGCCGGCCACGGCATCAGCTCGCCGCGCGAGCGGGTCACCCGGAACGACGGACCGAGCAGCGCCTTCGCCGCGGTGGCGCCGAGCACGACCACGATTTCCGGCTGCAACCTCGCGAATTCGGCCACCAGCCACGGGCGGCACGCGGTGATGTGGGCGGGGCCGGGGGTCTGGTGGATGCGCCGCCTGCCACGCACCTCGAACCGGAAGTGCTTGACGGTGTTGGTCAGGTAGACGATGGCGGGGTCGATGCCGGCGTCGCCGACCGCCTTGCGCAGCAGGTGGCCGGCCGGCCCGACGAACGGCAGGCCCTGCTGGTCCTCGACATCACCGGGCTGCTCGCCGACCAGGACCACGCGGGCGTCCGGCTTGCCGCGGCCGAACACCACCTGGGTGGCGTCGGCATACAGCTCGCAACCCCGGCAGCCCGGTGCCGCCGCCTTCAACTCGTCCAGGCTGTGCGCGTCGGTCGGGACGAATGCTTGCGCGCCGGGCGCGGTCTCGGGCGTGGCCATGCGCCCCTCCTACCCCGATTGGCGTCGACTTCACGCAGGCTAGGCAGATCGGCGCCGGCCGGTCGTGGGCGCCGCGGTGACCCGACGGACGGCGTCGGCGAGCGGCTCGATGTCCCCGGTCCGCAGCGGCGCGACGGTGATCCGGATGCCCGGACCGGCGGCGATGCGGTACAGGGCGCCCGGAGCCACGGCGTAGCCGGCGTCGCGGAGCCCGGCGGTCGCGGCCGTCTCGTCCGCCACCGGCACCCACACGTTGATGCCTGTCATGCCGTGCGTCGGCACGCCGCGGGCGGCGAGTGCGTCGCGCAGCAGCGTACGGCGCTCGATGTACACCCCCTTCGCGTGCTCCACCAGGTCGTCGACCGCCGGGTCGGTCCACAGCGCCAGCACCAGCCGTTGCAGGATGGTCGACACCCACCCGGCACCGAGGCCCATCCGCCCGTCGACCCGCGCCACCGTGGTCGGGTCGCCGGCCAGGACCGCGAGCCGCAGATCCGGCCCGTACGGCTTGGAGACCGAGCGGACAAAGGCCCACCGTTCGGTCGCGCCGGCCAACCGGTGCAGGCCGTCCGGTGCCAACTCCGCGGCGTGGTCGTCCTCTACGACGAGGAGCTGCGGGTACGGCGTGAGCAGCCGCCGCAGCGCGCGGGCGCGGCCGGCGCCGAGTGCCGCACCGGTGGGATTCTGCGCCCGGCTGGTCACCACCACCGCGTCCACCGATGCGGCGAGCGCGGCCCGCAGCCCGTCCTCGGTGGGGCCCTCGTCGTCCACCGGCATGCTCACCGGTGTAAGGCCCAGGGCGGCCACGAGGTCGAGCAGATTTGCCCAGCCGGGATCCTCGACGGCGACCCGGTCGCCCGGGCGCAGATTGGCGCTCAGCACGCGTTCGATGCCATCGAGCGCCCCGCCGGTGATGCTGACGTGATCGGCCGGCACACCGTCGGCCGCGAGCCGCCGCTGTGCCGCCTCGACCAGTGCCGGCAGGGGACCGCCGTCGTCGTAGTTGACGACGCTCGTGTCGGCGGCGATCTGCCGCAGTGCCCGGCCGAGATCCGGGAGCAGGTCCGGGTCGGGGGCGCCGACGGAGAGGTTGAGAACGCCCGGGGCAGCGGGCAGACGGCGGCTCTGGCGCATGCCGAGGGCGGGGCGGGCGCGGACCCGGGTGCCACCCCGGCCGGCAGTCTCGACCAGCCCGCGTTCGCGCAACTGGCGGTACGCGGCGGCGACCGTGCCTGGGCTGACGGCCAGCTCGGCGGCGAGGGTGCGGACCGGCGGCAGCGCCGCACCCGCGGCCAGGTCGCCCGAGCGCATGCACTCCTCGACGCTCGCCGAAATGGCGGCTGACGTCGTTCCGGTCACCTGATAATGTACTGGCACATACGCACTATAGTACTAGTACAAAGGATGGACAAGGAATGACGGAGACGTACCTCCCGACGGCCCGGACAACCCCCAGCCGGCTCCGGAGCCGAGCCGCCTACGACCGGGATCTTGTGCATGCCGTCCTCGACGAGGCGTACCTCTGCCACCTGTCCTTTGTCGTCGACGACGAGCCGCGCATCCTGCCCACGCTGCACGTCCGCATCGACGAGACGCTCTATCTGCACGGCTCCACGGGCAGCCGGCCGATGCTGGCGGCCCGCGGGGGCGAGGTGCCGGTCTGTGTCGCCGTGACGCTCCTGGATGGGCTGGTGCTGGCTCGCTCGCAGTTCCACCACAGCGCCAACTACCGGTCGGTGGTGGTGCATGGGTCCGCGTCGCTGGTGACCGACCCGCAGGTCAAGGGCCAGGTGCTTGCCGCGCTGGTGGACAAGGTGGCGGCCGGGCGTGCCGCGGACAGCCGGCCAGCAAATGGTCGGGAGATGGCGGAAACCGCCGTACTGGCCCTGCCGCTGCGGGAGGTGTCGGCGAAGCTGCGTGGGCACGGCGCGGTCGACGACCCGGCGGACGAGGCGCTGCCGTACTGGGCCGGCGTGGTCCCGCTCCGGCTGGTGGCCGGCCCCGCCCAGCCGGAGCCCGGCGTGACCGTGCCGCTGCCGGCCTACCTGCGCTGATCCCGTCGTCGGGCACCGGCACGGACCGGTGATCTGTCGTACCGAGGGTGCAGGATTGCAGGATGAGACCGGACGCCGACCCGACCAGCCGCTTCGGGGTGAGCACCCGGGCCTGGTTCCGGGCCGCGTTCGCCGCGCCCACCCCGGCGCAGGCCGGCGCCTGGCAGGCGATCAGCGCGGGCCGGCACGCCCTGGTCGTGGCGCCAACCGGCTCGGGCAAGACCCTCGCCGCGTTCCTGTGGTCCCTCGATCGGCTGGCGACCGCCGGGTCACCGGCCGACCCGGCACGGCGGTGCCGGGTCCTGTACGTGAGCCCGCTCAAGGCCCTGGCCGTCGATGTGGAGCGCAACCTGCGCACACCCCTGGCCGGGATGCGGCAGGCAGCCGCGCGCCTGGCCGAGCCGATGCCGGACATCACCGTCGGCATGCGGACCGGCGACACCCCGGCCGATGAGCGTCGCGCCTTCAGCCGCACGCCGCCGGACATTCTGATCACCACCCCGGAGTCGCTGTTCCTGCTGCTCACCTCGGCGGCGCGGGAGTCCCTCCGCGGCGTCGAGACGGTGATCATCGACGAGGTGCACGCCGTGTGTGCCACCAAGCGGGGCGCGCACCTGGCGTTGTCCCTGGAGCGCCTAGACGCGCTGCTCGACCGCCCAGCGCAGCGGGTCGGGCTCTCCGCCACGGTGCGGCCGATCGACGAAACCGCCCGCTTCCTCGGCGGTGCCGCGGCGGTGGAGGTGGTGCAGCCGCCCAGCACCAAGACCATCGAGGTGTCGGTGCAGGTCCCGGTGGAGGACATGACGCGCCTGGACGAGGTCCGTGAGGGCGACGACGACGAGGGCCCGCGCCGGGCATCGATCTGGCCCGCGGTCGAGGAGCGCGTGCTCGACCTCATCGAGGCGCACCGCTCGACCATCGTGTTCACCAACTCGCGCCGCGGCGCCGAGCGCCTGTGCGCACGCCTCAACGAGCTGGCCGAGGCGCGCCGGGCCCCCGCCGCACCGGCGGAGCCGGAGCAGCCCGGCCGGCGCCGCCCACCGGCCGAGATCATGGCCCAGTCCCAGGAGTTCTCCGGCGCGGCACCGGTGATCGCGCGGGCGCACCACGGCAGCGTCTCCCGGGAGGAGCGCAAGCACATCGAGGAGGCGCTCAAGTCCGGCCAGCTCCCCGCCGTGGTCGCCACGTCCAGCCTGGAGCTCGGCATCGACATGGGCGCGGTCGACCTGGTCGTGCAGATCGAGGCACCGCCCAGCGTCGCGTCCGGCCTGCAGCGGATCGGCCGGGCCGGGCACCAGGTCGGGGCGGTGTCCCGCGGCGTGGTCTTTCCGAAGCACCGCGGCGACCTGGTGTCCTGCGCCGTGGTCGCGGAGCGGATGCGCGACGGCGGGATCGAGGAGCTGCGTTACCCGCGCAACCCGCTCGACGTGCTGGCCCAGCAGGTGGTGGCGATGGTCGCGCTGGACGCCTGGCAGGTGGACGACGTGGCGGCGCTGGTCCGCCGCGCCGCGCCATACGCCGAGCTGCCGGATTCCGCGCTGCACGCCGTGCTGGACATGCTGGCCGGGCGTTACCCGTCCACCGCCTTCGCGGAGCTGCGCCCCCGCCTGGTGTGGGACCGGGCCGCGGACACCCTCACCGGCCGGCCGGGTGCGCAGCGGCTCGCCGTGACCAGCGGCGGCACCATCCCCGACCGCGGCCTCTTCGGCGTGTTCCTCGCCGGCGCGGACAGTGGCAAGCGGGTCGGTGAGCTGGACGAGGAGATGGTGTACGAGTCGCGCGTCGGCGACACCTTCCTGCTCGGCTCCACCTGCTGGCGGATCGAGGACATCACGCCGGACCGGGTGCTGGTGTCCCCCGCCCCCGGTGCGCCGGCCCGGATGCCGTTCTGGAAGGGCGACGCGCCCGGCCGCCCGGTCGAGCTCGGCCGGGCGATCGGCGCCCGGCTGCGCGAGCTGACCCGGGCCGGCGACGAGGTCGGCCGGGGCCGGTTGGTCGCCAGCGGCCTGGACGACTGGGCGGCGGACAATCTCCTGGCCTACCTGCGTGACCAGCGCGAGGCCACCCGCCACCTGCCCGATGACCGGACGATCCTGGTCGAACGCTTCCGCGATGAGCTCGGCGACTGGCGCCTGGCCGTGCACTGTGTCCTCGGCGCGCGGGTCAACGCACCGTGGGCGCTGGCGATCGGCCGGCGGTTAACCGAGCGGTACGGCGTCGACGGCCAGGTGCTGCCCAGCGACGACGGGATCGTGGTGCGCCTGCCCGACGTCGTGGAAGAGCCCCCCGGCGCGGACCTGGTGGCGTTTGAGCCGGATGAGATCGCGGCGATCGTCGAAGAGACCGTGGGCACGTCGGCGATGTTCGCGGCCCGGTTCCGGGAGTGCGCGGCGCGGGCGCTGCTGCTCCCCCGGCGCGACCCGCGCCGCCGCCAACCGCTGTGGCAGCAGCGCCAGCGCTCGGCCCAGCTCCTCGATGTGGCCCGCGAGTTCGCCGACTTCCCGGTCACCCTGGAGGCGGCCCGGGAGTGCCTGCAGGACATCTTCGACGTGCCGGGCCTGGTGGGCGTCATGCGCGAGGTGGCGGCCCGGAAGATGAAGCTGGTCGAGGTGGAGACCCCGGCACCGTCGCCGTTCGCCCGATCACTGCTCTTCGGCTATGTCGGCGCCTTTCTCTACGGCGACGACACCCCGCTCGCCGAGCGCCGGGCCGCCGCGCTGTCGCTGGACCCGACGCTGCTGGCGGAGTTGCTCGGCCGGGTGGAGCTGCGCGAGCTGCTCGACCCGGCGGTGGTCCTCGACACCGAGCGGCGGCTGCAGTGGCTCACCGAGGAGCGCAACCCACGCGACGTGGAGGACATGGCCGAGATGCTCCGGCTGCTGGGGGACCTTTCCGAGGCGGAGGCCTCGCAGCGCGGTGCCGACCCGGCCTGGCTGCACGATCTGGCCGCCGCGCGACGGGCGATCGGCGTGCGGATCGCCGGGGAGCAGCGGTGGCTCGCCGTCGAGGACGCCGCCCGGGTGCGCGACGCACTGGGCGCCGCGCTGCCGGTCGGTATCGCCCTGGCCCACCTGGAACCGGTGGCCGATCCGCTCGGGGATCTGATCGCGCGGTACGCCCGCACCCATGCGCCGTTCCAGGCGTCGACCTGTGCGGCCCGGTTCGGCCTCGGCGTGTTCGTGGTGGAGCAGACGCTGCGGCGACTCGCCGCCACCGGCCGGGTGACCGCTGGCGAGTTCTCCCCGGGCCGGACCGGGCCGGAGTGGTGCGACGCCGAGGTGCTCCGGGTCCTGCGCCGCCGCTCACTGGCGGCCCTGCGGCGCGAGATCGAGCCGGTGCCGCCACGGGTGCTGGCCCGGTTCCTGCCGCTCTGGCACCAGGTCGGGTCGGGCCGGGCCCGTGGCGTGGACGCGGTGGTCACCGCGATCGAGCAGTTGCAGGGCATCCCGTTGCCGGCCTCCGCGCTGGAACGACTGGTCCTCGCCGGGCGGGTGGCCGACTACACGCCGGCGTACCTGGACGAGCTGTGCGCCTCCGGCGAGGTCGTCTGGGCCGGTGCCGGCGCCATCTCCGGAGGCGACGGCTGGGTGAGCCTGGCCTTCACCGACGCCGCACCCCTCGTGCTCGCACCACCGGACGCCGCCGCGGTCAGCGGCCCGCTGCACGAGGCCATCCTTGCCGCCCTCGACGGGGGCCAGGCACTGTTCTTCCGCTCCCTCGCCGACCGCGTGGACGGCTCGGACGCCGACCTGGGGGCGGCGCTCTGGGACCTGGTCTGGGGCGGGTGGCTGGCCAACGACACGCTCGCGCCGCTGCGGGCGCGGCTCGCCGGGAGCGGCACCCATCGGTCGAAGGCGATCCCCGGCCGGTCCCGGTACCGTCGCCCCCGCGCGGCGGCATCGGCCGTGACCAGATCCGGCCCGCCCACGCTCGCCGGGCGGTGGTACCGGCTGGCGGAACGCGACACCGACCCCACCAGGCGGGGCGCGGCGCTGGCGGATGCGCTGCTGGAGCGCCACGGTGTGCTGACCCGCGGCGCGGTGATGGCCGAGGGCGTCGCGGGCGGCTTCGCGGCGGTGTACCCGGTCCTGGCCGCGATGGAGGAGCGGGGCGCCGCGCGGCGCGGGTACTTCGTGGAGGGCCTGGGCGCCGCGCAGTTCGCCCTGCCGGGCGCTGTCGACCGGCTGCGCGGCCTCACCGAGGCGAGCCGCACCGAAGGCGTGGTCATCGCCGCCACCGACCCGGCCAACCCCTACGGCGCCGCGCTGCCCTGGCCGGACCGGGTGGTCGACTCGGGCGGTGAGCCGGGCCCGGCCGCCGGGCACCGCGCCGGGCGCAAGGCCGGCGCACTCGTCCTGCTCGTGGACGGCGATCTGGTGCTCTACGTCGAGCGGGGCGGCCGGACCCTGCTGTCCTACACCGACGACACCGACATCCTTGCCGTGGCCGCCAAGGCGCTCGCGGACGCGGTGCATGCCGGAGCGCTCGGCGCGCTCTCGGTGGAGCGTGCCGACGGGGAGTCGATCCATGCGTCGCCGCTGCGGGACGCGCTGTCCTCGGCCGGCTTCCGGGCCACCCCGCGGGGTCTGCGGCTCCGCGGCTGACCCTCCGCCACACATCCGGACTGTTGCGAAATGGCTGCGTGCCTTAGCATTCCCTGCGACCGCATAGCAGCGCGAAAAGTCAGAAAAAAGTTCGCGGAACATTGAACCCCCGACATCAGCCGAACGGCCGATGGGAGTAGTTCAAAGCATTCAGATAATCATTCTTAATTGTTCGTCACCGAGTTTCTTAGTTCTTTCTTGATTGCTTGACGGTGCTCATTGAAATGACTTACCTTCCGTCGTGAAGGCGCGCGGAACACCCCTGCCGCCAATCCTCACGGTTAGGGAGCCGGTCCTATGCGCAGCTCGATATCCAAGCGCGGCGGCGGTCGCAAACGCGCCGCCGCGATGCTGGGGGCAGTGGCCCTGTTCGCCGGTCTGGTCGCCGTGGCACAGGTCTCCTCCGCGCAGACCCGGGCGCGCAAGGCGGCGACCACGGCGGCACAGTGCACCGCCCCGAGCGCCGGCGCGCGCCCGGCCGGCATGACCACGAGCTGGCAGAACGGTCGAGAGGTGCGCAACTACCGTGATGACGGGCAGGCCCGAGCGGCCGACTGCGTCACCACCCGGGCGACGACGGCCGCCGCCGACACCGGCATTTCGTGCCCGACAGTGGCGAACCGGCTGGGCACCGTCCCGCGCGAGGCAAAAGCGGAGGTGGACCGCAATCTGGCCGAACTGGACACGCAACTCGCCGCGATGAACAAACGATTCAGCAAGGAGCAGGAGCACGGGCAGCGATACGTCGACAGCGCACTTCTCGCGCCACTGGCCAGTCAGCGTAAGGCCACCATCGACCGGATGGCCGTTGCCATCGACCGGGTCGCCGCCCGGCCGAGCGGACTCGATGATCTCGCCAAGTGCAAAGCGACGGTGGCGGCGGCGAACAACAACGTCGTGGCCGAATCCGCCAAACCAGCCGAACCCGCCAAGCAGCCAAACAATGGCCTCAACATCCTCGGCGATTCCTGCGCCAAGACGAAGCTCGCCAAGCATGACGGGCTCCAGAAGGGCAACCGCTGCGTGGACACGGAGTTCGGTGAGGTCGGCAACGCCGCCAACAACCCGTCCCTGCTGATCACCGACGCACCCGAGACCGTCAAGGTCGGCCAGGCCTTCACCATCTCCGTCGCCACCCGCAACCTCGTCCGCGACCGGTTCCTCGGCGCCGCCGCCGGCGGGTACTACCTGGAAAGCTCCTTCCTCAACCCCCAGGGACTGGTCCGCGGGCACTTCCACACCGCCTGCCGGATGCTCTCCTCCGAGGACAACGCACCCGACCCCGCACCGGCACCCGCCTTCTTCGTCGCCACCGAAGACGGCAAAGGCGGAAAGAACTCCGACACCCTCAAAATCCAG
>DATHBD010000066.1:0-5283 GCA_035296325.1 Micromonosporaceae bacterium
TCAAGCCCACCGATCCGGGCTTCCATCCGGGCAAGCCGCTCCAGCAGCTCCACGATGGACGGCAATCCGGACACCCAACCATGATCCAACTCCTGGCCCGCAAGTCAAGCCAACCCGCCGACGAGCACCTGATCAGTCACCATCTCGCATCGGTAGCGGCGGATCCCGGCAGTGCCTGTGCCTGGTCGTCGCCGCCTTAGCAGAACGGCTTCAATGGCAGTTCAGTGCGGGGTCCGTCTGGACTCCGGCCACTCCTTGTCACCAACGACGGGCTGACGAGCGCGGTCTGCGGCAGATCCGCGTACGCGCTCGTCGGCCCACGGACACGGACGATGACTCCTATTCCGAACTGGCGCAATGTCAGCGGCAAAGCGGGTACGTCGGCGAAGCCTTCCCAAGGGAGTGAGGCCACTCGCAGGATCGGCTCGGCCGGCGAGTAGCGGACGATGACATCGTGCCAATCTCGGCCCGCGTCTAGGACTTCACCGGATAGCTGGTGCAACGGCTCGATCCCGCAGTTGACGTCAACGCGCTGCGTGCCTTCGTCGGTCACAACACCGCGGCGTATCTTTTACTGGCCGGCGTCGACCCCTATGACTACCTGCTACAACCCACGCCGGGCTGCGGTGCTCGCCGAAGAACGACGAACGATCACACGCTACGCATCAGCGCTGATCGGCATCGTGGCCCGACAGTTTCTTGACTTCACCGCTCACCACGACCGGGCCCCACCATCCCACCGACGCCTTATCTTCGTGGGCGTATCACCACTCCCAGCGGAAACCGACAACCGTCTGCTCAATGAACGGCACGTAACGCCGGATCGATGCCCGACGTATTGTCTCGGGCGCTTGCCGGAGCGGATTGCCGTCGACATGATCAGACCACACGCACCACCACGCGTGGCGCGGCGGCGCTCCGGCGAAATGCACCGCGAGATCGATGTTCCGAGCCCGCGCGAAGGCGGGCCGGCGTACCTCGGTGGGGAACTGCGTGCCGGCCCGGAAGTGCGTCCGGTACTCGATGCTGGTGCTTTCCCACTGGCGCAGTTCATGGTCCAAGACTATTTCGACCGCTTGGAGCCCGTCGCCGTACTGCAGCCGCTCGCCGAGGCGTCCGCCGTAGATCACTTCGACCCGGTCGGCCGTGGGTTCGTGGTTGAAGATGTACGCGGCGACGCCCTCCTCGGCCGCCTGAATGGTGTGGGCGGTGCTGCGCATGACCAGCGAACGATCGCCGGTCACCAGGTACCGCTCGAACAGGCTGACGGTGTGGTGCCGCTGACGGCGCGCCAGTTGCCGTTGCCTGCGTAGCGTTCGAGAGACACCCCGCGGGTCGCGGTACCCGTCGAACGTTTCCCACAGCCGTGCCTGGTCCACCTGATCGATGGCGAACGCGGCGATGACCCAGGTCAGCGTTTCGACCGAGATCGCCGTGCCGTTCAACGCGCGCGACACCCTGTCCTTGAGCTCCCGTGGCAACGACACCGCGGCATCGCTACGTTCACCACGGTCCCACAAATGGAGGGCGAGCACCTGGGCAACCGCGGCCTGGTGCAGCGACGACGATCGGCGCCGGCTGTATTTTTTCCATTGCCGGCGGTACCGCTCGTCGCCGACGAGCAACTCCCGCAACAAGGCCGCGACGGCACCGGCGTCGGCGGCTTGACGTGTTGGCAACGAAAGACCTCCGACCGCCCGATCCTGTGCGGAATGATCGCCGAGCGCCGGCCCCCGCCGTGCGACCTTAGCGCGACAACCATCGTATTCAGTGGAACGGAGTTGGTCGACGTCGAAGGTTGCCGCGAAAGCACGGGAAACGTTGATCAAACATGTGCACCGCTTGATCCGGGGGACCGCGATGGCCAGGTTGTGGATCATCCGTTCGCTACGCGCCGAGGCCTACGAGGAGATCGCCTTCCGCGAGGGCCTGGTCGCCGTGGGCTGGGTCGCCGTGGGTGATCTGACCGCAGTGGCGGATCAGGCCAACATCCGGGCCCGGGTCAAGGCCGCATACCCCTTCGTGGAGCCGGCCTCGGCCGACGCCTACGCCGTCGAGCTGTTCCAGTTCCGCAGCGTCATCGGCCCCGACGACCTGGTACTGCTGCTGCGGCGCAGCCGCCCGGACGTGGCTGTCGGCTGGATCACGGGCGACTACGGCTACCGTCTCGACCTGCGCGACGAAGTCCGTCACGTCCGCCCCGTCCGGTGGTTGCGCCGGGATCTGCCGCGCTCCGTGGTGGAGCGCGAATTGCCCAGCTTACCGCCGCTCACCATGGTGTTCGAGACCGGTGCAGCCAGCGCGGTGATGGAGCGGATCCTGGCCCTGGTGGACGACAAGAACCTGGACGGTCGCGGGCCCGCCGCCGATCAACCGGTCACGCCGTTCGCTAGCCTGCAGCGCAACCTCAACTACGCGCGCAACCTGGCCACGGCCGGTCAGCACCTGGCCCAGCTCGAGGTGGGCTCATTCGAGGTGTCGGACGTGTTCCGGGCGGCCTGGGTACAGTGCGTCGCCGCGCTCGACCAATGGGTCCGGCAAGAGGTCCGCGGCCGGATGCTGAACCTGGCGGCGCGTCCGACCGGGCTGCCCCGGCCCAAGGGATACGCGACGTTCCAGATCCCGCTCGAAGACATCGAGAGGGTTCTCCAGTCGCGGGCGACCCTGGTAGAAGTGGTCGACGAACGGCTGGGCCAGTCGCGCGGGCACATGGCCTACCAGCACCCGGACAAGATAAGAGAGGCGTTCTCACTGGTGAGCAACGTCGCCAACATCTGGGCCGCCGTCGCGACTGTCCTGAGCGAGCGGGCCGGCCAGGGATCGGTCAGTACCGGCCCCGAGGTCCGCGAGCAGCTGATCCGCATCGTCCGGCGCCGCAACAAGATCGCCCACGAGTACGACGAGGACCCCGACGACCCGCCGAACAAGCGGGCGATCGACTCCGCCGTGGTCACACAGACCATCGACTGGATCGAACAGTTGGCGGCGGCGGTCCTCGTCGTACTCGATGCGTAGGCCTGAACCTCAGCGCCACTTAGGGCTGTGGATGGCGGCCGTGTCCTCCCGCGCGCCGGCCGTGGCGTCAATGATCTTCTGGACAAGCGTCGGCTTGGGGTCCTTGCTAAGCACGGCCACGCTCAGCTGCTTGGCCAGCGACTTTAGCTCGTCATTCTTGAGGCCGAGGCCGTCGAGATAGGCGACGGCGGTCTGCCGGCTCTCCGTCGCCGCCAGCTTGGCCCGGATCGGCCCCGCGTCGGGTCCGGCGACGACCACCTTGCCGCCGGGCGGTACGAAGGCCAGCCGAGCGTCGCCGGCGGCCACCTGGTCGAACTGTTCGGGGCTCAGCTTGTTGATCGTGGTGGCGACGTCTCTCAGCAGAGCGACGAACGTGCCTTTAGCGTCCACCGGCGGGACCTCCTGTCATGTCGAGCGTCTGAAGGAACTCGGTTGCCAGAGCGGCGAGTTCGGCCGCGATGTCGGTCGGCACGCCGCCGGTGACGGCCAGCGGGACCCCGCTGGCCGTCGCGCCCGCATGGAGGCGTTGGTTGTGCCGGATCGTCGTGTCGAGCACGCACAGGCCCGGCTGACTTCTCACACGCTGGATGAAGTCCTGGTTGATCAGGGTTGGCCGCCCGTTGCGCATCTCGACCATGGTGAAGACGACCCCGGCCATGACCGGTTCCGCCTTGGCCCGGTCGCCCGGCGCCACAGTGAGGCTCTCGTTGTAGTCGCTGACCAAATCGCTGATGCCCTTACGCAGGTACTGGATGCCGAGGGTCGACAGATCGTCTGCGCGAGCCGGCACGAGATAGTGGGTACTGGCGATCATTGCGGCCTTGGTCACGATGTTGAAGTTGGGCGGACAATCGATGAGAACGATGTCGTAAGCGACGAACGCGTCCGCCGCCAGCCCGTCCAGGAGCCGGCTGTAGACCTTGACGAATTTCTCACTGGACTGCACCGGCGTCATCGCCACCAGCTCGGGCGCGAGCGCCAGGTCGATGTTGACAAGGCCGAGGTGCGACGCGATCAGGTCCAGCCGGCCACCGCGCCGACCGACCTTGGCATTGACCATCGGCGGCGTCGTGATGAGATCGGTCAGGACAGTTTCGCCTTGGCCGGCGACGAACTCGCCGAACCAGCGCATGATCGTCTTCTCGTCGGCCAGCCCGTCGAGCCACTCCTTGGGCCGGTAGAACGAGAACGTCAGGCTGGCCTGCGGGTCAAGGTCGATGAGCAGCACCCGGTACCCACGCCGGGCCAGCTCGGCGCCCAGGTTGGCCGTCACGGTCGTCTTGCCGACGCCGCCCTTGAAGTTGATGACGGATACGACCTTCATCGTCCCTCCGAGCCCGTCGGAACCCTCGTTCGACGGCCGCGTCAGTACACAGGGTGTGTGTCGCGCTTGAGTCGCACCGAAACCTGAACGGCACCGTGCAGCTGAGCTGTACCAACGATCTTGGACATGTCCTCCAGTTTGAGAGGATGGGAACATGCCCGAGCATCGTCGTCGGTTCAGTGCCCAGTTCAAGGCCGCGGCCGTCCAGATGGCCTGGAGACCGGCAAACCGGTCGGCGAGGTCGCCCGTGACCCTTGGCATTCATGACGGCGACGGCACTCTGGGGAACTGGGTCAATACCTGGCGCCGTGAGCACCCGGCGCCCGAACCTGGAATCACACCGGTGGAACGGGCCCGGGTGAACGGGATGGAAGACGAGATCCGGCGGGCTGAGGATGGAGAACGAGTTCCTGAAAAAGCCGTGGTGGATTCCGGCACCCGTCCGGCAGCTCGACCACGTCGACGTCGAGCGGGTCTTTCGCCGACACGGCGTACCCGCTGGCCCGCGAATACAAGATCAGCCGCGGGACCCTCTACGGCTACCGGCGCACCGCCGCGGGCGCGGCCCCGGCCCGGTGACCGGTGATGTCCGTCAGGGTCGAGAGTGAAGGGTTGATCGCGTGACGTCGAGGCAACAGGAGCCCGCGGGTCTGGTCGGCGTCGGCTACGAGGGCCGCACGATCGAGGAACTCATCGCGCAACTACACGCGCTGGGCGTCTCCCGGCTGGTCGACATCCGGCTGAACCCTTTGTCGCGTAAACCAGGGTTGAGCAAGACCGCGTTAGTACTGCAACGGCACTTAAGCTTGTTCTTTAACCTTTGCGTTGCTTACGGGCGGTGATGCTGAGGTCGCGTTTGATGGTTTTGCCGACGTCGTGGCGGGGTGCGGGTCGGCGGTTTCGTGAGCCTGGTGGGCGTCCGGGGCCGGCGGTGGTGGGTTTCG